>PBYI01000035.1 GCA_002729525.1 Nocardioides sp. | reverse complement strand
TGCTCGGAGGACACCCGGTACGCCGTCGCACCCGCGGCACACCGCCATCGCACGACCGGAACGACGCCGGCATCCACCAGCGATGGAGAGCCACGCCCTAGGGTCAGGGTGTGCAGTACGTGGACTCTCTCGTGGACCTGATCGGCAACACCCCGCTCGTGCGCCTCAACCGCGCGCTCGACCTCCCCGAGGGGGTCGGCACCGGGTCCGGCAAGGGCCCGCTGGTGCTGGCGAAGGTGGAGTACCTCAACCCCGGCGGGTCGGTGAAGGACCGCATCGCCAGCCGGATGATCGAGGCCGCCGAGGCCTCCGGTGAGCTCCAGCCGGGCGGCACGATCGTCGAGCCGACGTCGGGCAACACCGGCGTGGGGCTGGCGATGATCGCCCAGCAGAAGGGCTACCACTGCGTCTTCGTCTGCCCCGACAAGGTCAGCGAGGACAAGCGCAATGTGCTGCGTGCCTACGGCGCGGAGGTCGTGGTCTGTCCGACCGCGGTGGCGCCGGAGCACCCGGACTCCTACTACAACGTCTCCGACCGGCTCGCCTCGCAGCCGGGCGCCTGGAAGCCCGACCAGTACTCCAACCCGCACAACCCGCGCTCGCACTACGAGACCACCGGTCCGGAGATCTGGGCGCAGACCGAGGGACGGATCACGCACTTCGTCGCGGGTGTCGGCACCGGCGGCACGATCACTGGCACCGGGCGCTACCTCAAGGAGCAGAACGCCGGCGTCCAGGTGATCGGCGCCGACCCCGCTGGGTCGGTCTACTCCGGCGGCACCGGGCGGCCCTACCTCGTCGAGGGCGTCGGCGAGGACTTCTGGCCGACCACCTACGACAGCAACGTCGCCGACCGGATCATCGAGGTCTCCGACGCCGACTCCTTCGCCTACACGCGGCGCCTGGCGCGCGAGGAGGCGCTGCTGGTCGGCGGTTCCTGCGGCATGGCCGCCTACGCCGCCCGCCAGCTCGCCCACGAGCTCGCCGGCACGCCCGAGGGCGACGACGCGGTGATCGTGGTGCTGCTGCCCGACTCCGGCCGCGGCTACCTCTCGAAGGTCTTCAACGACGACTGGCTCGCGCAGTACGGCTTCTCCTCGGGCGCCGCGACCGGCAGCCGCACGGTCGGCGAGGTGCTGCGCGGCAAGTCCGGTGAGCTCCCGGCGCTCGTGCACACCCACCCGCACGAGACGGTCGCCGACGCCGTCGCGATCCTGCGGGAGTACGGCGTCAGCCAGATGCCGGTCGTCCGGGCTGAGCCGCCGGTGGTGGCCGCGGAGGTCGCGGGCTCGGTCTCCGACCGGGCGCTGCTCGACGCGCTCTACGCCGGCACCGCCCAGCTCACCGACGCCGTCGAGCAGCACATGAGCGCCGCCCTCCCGACCGTCGGTGCTGCCGAGGAGGCCTCGGCAGCCGTGACGCTGCTCGAGACCGCCGACGCGGTGCTCGTGCACGAGGACGGGAAGCCGGTCGGCGTGCTCACCCGCCAGGACATGCTGGGGCACCTGGCGCACGGGTGAGGTGGGGTGCGCGGCTGCTCAGAACAGCCAGCGCACCAGCACCACGACCGCCAGCACGCCGAGCACGATGCCGAGCACCAGCGGCAGCACGACGAGCCCGAGCGCCGCGAGCAGGTAGCCCGGGGTCGGTCGCGGCGGGTCCTCGCCCGGGGCCAGGGGAGGTCGGGCCTCGAGCGTCTCGCGCAGGAGGATCACGTTCTTGCGGTTGGCGCGGTGCAGCACGTCGGCGACGTCGCCGGCGAGCGGCACCAGGCCGAGGCCGGCGTCGACCAGGAGGTTCCACCCCATCCGCGCCAGCACCGGCACGGGCACCCGCTGGCGGATCGCGTCGCTGACCACCACCGCCGACAGAGCCGAGCCGGCCACGTCGCCGATGCCGGGGAGCAGGCCGATCACCGCGTCCAGTCCGATGCCGCGGTCGGTGCCCGGGATGCGCACGGCGTCGTCGAGCAGACGGGCGACCTGACGGCTGAACCGGCTGGGCTCCTGTCGCCGGCCTGAGGGTCCCGGGGTCTCCGGGGGCGGCGCGGCGGGCTCGGGGGGCACCTGCCGACCGTAACGGTCCGCAGACCGCCGCGATGCTCTCCGAAAGGCTGAACGAAGTCCGGATCAGGCGATCCGTTGAGCGTGGCCGAGAGGGCCCGGACGGACTTCGTTCAGCCTTTCCGCGAGAGCCACCGCCCGTTCGAGGGTCGCGCGCACAGCGGCGGGGTCGCCCATGACCTCCTCGTAGGAGAACCGGAGCACGGTCCAGCCGGCCGTCACCAGCGCGTTGCAGCGGCGGCAGTCGGCCGCGAGAGCGGCCCGGTGGCCGTGCCAGGCCGGGCACGTCCAGGGCGATCGCCCGCAGGGTCGACTCGAACGGGTTGGCCGCGCGGCCGTCGGCGAGCGATGCCACCCGGCGCACCCGGGCCGCGCCCGCGGCGCGCGTCGTGTCGGCGACCCGGGCCAGCAGCTGGTGGCAGCCGGACTCCCGCAGGGCCGAGTCCGCCACCGCGAGCGCGTCCGGGAACGGCAGCCGGCGCAGGCAGTGGCGCAGGGGCACCGCGGCCGACGTCGCCCCGTCCAGCGCGTCGCCCGGCCCGAGGTCGGCCCGCGCCACCTCCGCCCGCGCTGTGTCGGCCGGCCGGACGCGCCGACCGCGACCGAGCACGACGTACGGGCGAGGAGGGACGGTGCGCACCGGCCAGCCGTGGGCGAGCGCGGCGCTCGTCAGCCCGAGCACCGCGCCGAGGGCGGCAGTGACGGCGCGGTCGTCGTCGACCCCGGGCAGCGCGTAGGTGCCGCGGGAGACCCGCACGACGAGCCCCGACGCCACGGCTCGGTCGAGGTCGGCGCGACCGACGAGGCGCTCGAGCGTGCCGCGACGGGCCACGCCGCCCAGCTCACGCAGCCACTCCTCGGCACCCGGACCCACGCCGACCACCCTTCCCGAGCGCGTGGTGAGGCGCACGCGGGTCTCCACAGGCCCAGGCACGTCCTGGCAGATACGGTCGTGCCGTGCCCGCGCCGACCTTCCACGTGCTGGACCTGTTCGCGGTCCCTGGGCCGGCGGTCCCGATGCCGGGCGGCGATGGCACCAGCCACCGGGCGGGCGACCTGGTGCTCAGCCCGGGCCGCAGCGCGCAGGTGCAGGCGTGGCTCAGCCCGGTGCTCGCGCACGTCGCGGTGCGCTTCGACGAGGCGCCCGGCCGGCACCCGCGCGACCTGCGGGTCGCGATGCCGGTGCCGGCCCGCGACGGCGCGTGGGTGGTCGAGGGCTGGTCGGCCTGCCGCTACGAGCCCGGCACCGAGGTGTGCCGCGACCCGGACGTCACGCTGGCCGCGGGGCGCGTGCTGCACGCCCAGCTCGCCGCGTCGATCCGCCGCCGCCCGCCTGGGCTGGCCGGTCGGGGGGGAGCGATGCTGCGCGCGGAGCGGCTGGCCTTCGGCCCGGCCAACGCGATGCTCAAGGAGGCCGTCGGCACCCCGGCCGCCGCGGTCGTGCGCCGCGCGGAGCGCCACCTCGTCGAGACCGACCTCGGACCGTCGCAGCTCGTGCACGGCGACCTCGCCGGCAACGTGCTGCTCGACCTGCGGGGCGCGCCGGTCGTCGTCGACGTGGTGCCGTTCTGGCGCCCGATCGTGTGGGCGGAGGCGCTGGCCGTGCTCGACCTCGTGGTCCGGTACGGCGCCCCGCTGGCCTCGCTCGCCGGGTGGACGTCGGGGGAGCGGCACCAGGCGATCCTGCGGGCGCTGCTGTTCCGCGCGTTCGCCGACGAGCCGCTGCGCCCCGAGCTCTACCGCCGCTCGTTGGACGTGATCGCGCCGGAGTAGACCCACCGGCCCGCGCGCTGCTCGAAGCGGCTGCGCTCGTGCAGCACCCGCGCCACGCCGCCGAACTCGTAGTGCGCGGCGAACTCCACCCAGTCGTCCTCGGCCGCGAGCACGTCCAACCGGGTCCAGGTCAGCCCCGGGTCGGTCGACACGTCGTCGGGTCGCGAGCGTGGGTGCCACGTGCGGAACAGGTACGCCTCGCCCTCGCTGCCGCCCACGGCGTACGCCGCGTAGCGCGAGCGCATCAGCTCCTCCGGCGTGGCCGCCTGGGCGGCGCCGCGGTGCAGCCCCCCGCAGCACGCGTCGTACGACGTCCGGGTGCCGCAGGGGCAGGGCTGCTGGAGGTCGCTCACCGGGCCAGTCTCACAGGCGACCGGGCCGCGGGGTGGCGTCAGCCCCGGCGGTCGGGGCGGGTGACCCGCCAGACCCGGTGCGTGCCGGGGAGGCCCTTGAGCTCGACCTCGCCCATCTCGACGAGCTCGACGGCGGCGTCCTCGTCGAGCGCCTCGCGCACCGCGTCGGTGGCGAGCACCTCGCCGCCGGTCGCGAGCGCCTCGACCCGGGCCGCCATCGCGACGTTGCGGCCGAAGTAGTCGCCGTCCCGGGAGACGACCGTGCCGGTGTGCACGCCGATGCGCACCTTGACCGCGGCGGTGCGCAGCCGGGGGTCGAGGGTGCGGCGGAGGTCCTTCTGGATGCCGGTCGCGCAGCGGCAGGCGGCCTCGGCGTCGCGGAAGGCGACCATGAAGCCGTCGCCGGCGGTCTTGACCACGCTGCCGCGGTAGCGGTCGACGCGGGAGCGGACGACGTCGTCGTGCGCGCGGAGCATCCGCACGAACGCGGCGTCGCCGAGCCGCTCGTTGAGCGCGGTGGAGCCCTCGATGTCGGAGAAGAGCAGGGTGACGCGGCCCTCGGAGTCGGCCATCGTCTGCACGTCGGCGCGCTCGGCCTCGGCCCAGGCCTGGAGGTCCTCGATCGACGACTGGAGCAGCCCGCCGAAGCCCTCGCTGCGCAGCTGGCCCGCGGTGCGCACGACGCGGCGTACGGCCCGCTCGACCGGGGTGGAGGCCGGGCGCGGGCTGAGGGCGGCGGCGAGGTCTGCCTCGAGCACCTCGACCCGCGCCGCCTGCTCGGCGAGGGCTGTCCGCTGGCGTGCCACGACCACCGCCAGCGCGGCGCACACGGCCAGCGCGGCGGCCAGGAGCAGGGAGAGCGCCCAGACCACGAGGTGAGCGTAGTGGCGGCTCGGGTCAGGCCAACCCGTACGCCTCCTCGAGCGCCGTGAGCTCCTCGCCGGAGTAGACCGCGATGTGCTGCAGGCTGGGCAGGGAGTCGCGGCAGCCGGTGTAGCCGATGTTGAACGACCCGTCGTAGGACACGCCGGTGATGTTGAGGGCCTGGCCGTTGAACAGCAGGCTGACCGGGTAGATCTCCTCCATCTGCGCACCGTCGAGGTAACGGGTCTCGGCCGGGCCGGGGACGTTCGACAGCACCAGGTTGGACGCCGGCCGACCACGCCCGCCGAAGCCGAGGATCGCCTGGCCGAGGAACGGCGCCATCAGCACGGCGGTGTAGGCGTCCATCGCGGCCGGGCCGGCGTGCGGCAGCCGCTCCTTGCCGCGGCGTACGGAGGTCTTGATGGCCTCCATCCGCGCGATCGGGTCGTCGAGGTCGGTGCCGAGGCGGGCGTAGAGGAAGGTGATGGCGTTGCCGACACCCGCGCCGGAGTCGGCGGGACGCACCGACACGGGGATGTTGGCGGTCAGCGACTCCTCGGGGAGCGCGTCCTGCTCGAGGAGGTAGCGCCGCAGCGAGGCGCCGCTGATGGCGAGGAAGACGTCGTTGAGACTGCCCTCGGCGGCCTTCGCGACGAGCTTGAGCCGCTCCATGTCGTAGTGCTGGGTGGCGAAGCGGCGCGGGGTGTGGATGCGGCCGTTGAAGATCGACTTCGGGGCGCGGAACGGCGTGGCGCGGTCGTCGTCGCCGAGGCCGGTCCAGGTCTCGGCGTAGGTGCGTCCGAGCGAGCCCGCCACGGCCGCGGTGCTCCGGGCGAGGCCGCCGGCGACCGCGGTGGCGCGCGGGACGATGCCCGGCGAGGGTGCGTCGGACGTGCGCGCCGGCGGGGCGGGCTTCGGTGCGACGGTGAGGCCAGACTGGTCGGGGCCGCGGGTGCCGACCGCCCACGGCGGCAGCATGCCGCGCGCGTCCGGGTCGGCGGAGAGGATGCGACGCAGCAGCCGCACGCCGCCCACGCCGTCGACCTGCGAGTGGTGCGCCTTCATGTAGAGCGAGAAGCGCCCGGGGCCCTCGTCGGAGCCGTCGGGGTCGTCGCGCAGACCCTCGATGACGTGGCACTCCACAGCGGGTAGCGGCGGTCCATCTTCGCCGAGTGCAGCCGCGACACGAGCACGCCGAGCTCGCGCTGGGAGCCCGGGGACGGCAGTGCGGAGTGGCGCAGGTGGTAGTCGAGGTCGATCTCCTCGTCGGCCAGCTCGGCCCACCCGGGCACCGGCAGCCGCTTGAAGAGGTAGTTGAACGGCGGGGCGAACGACCGGTGCTCGCGCCACCGCGCGACCAGGTCGGCGACGAACGTCGGCTGGTCCTCGGGCACCCGGAACGTCGCCAGCATGCCGACCTGCATCGGCGTGCGGTGCGTCTCGGTGTACAGCCAGGCGGAGTCGTTGACCGCCAGCGGGATCCTGCTCATGGCTGCACCCTAGTGGCCTAGGTCACAGTGGGTACGCCGAAACGGTGGAGGGTGGGACTCGCAGGACCTGGCACGTCTTGCCAACGGTGGTTCGATGGAATGGTGACGGTCTCTCCTTCCTCGTCCACCGCACCTTCGATCTCCACCGTCGGCGAGCTGCGCGCCTCCGGCCACGTGCAGCGCACGCTGCGCGAGGAGCTGCGCGCCAACCTGCTCGCCCGCCTCGCCGCCGGCGAGGACCCGTGGCCCGGCCTGCACGGCCTCGAGGACACGGTCATTCCGCAGCTCGAGCGCGCGTTGATCGCCGGGCACGACGTCGTGCTGCTCGGCGAGCGCGGCCAGGGCAAGACCCGCCTCCTGCGGACCATGGTCGGCCTGCTCGACGAGTGGTCGCCGGTCATCTCTGGCTCCGAGCTGGGCGAGCACCCGTACGAGCCGATCACCGTCTCCTCCCAGCAGGCCGCGGCGACGTACGGCGAGGAGCTGCGGGTCTCCTGGAAGCACCGCTCCGAGCGGTACGCCGAGAAGCTCGCCACCCCCGACACCTCGGTCGCCGACCTGATCGGCGACGTCGACCCGATGAAGGTGGCCGAGGGGCGCTCCCTGGGCGACCCGGAGACCATCCACTTCGGGCTCATCCCGCGCTCGCACCGCGGCATCGTGGCCATCAACGAGCTGCCCGACCTCGCCGAGCGCATCCAGGTCGCGATGCTCAACGTGATGGAGGAGCGCGACATCCAGATCCGCGGCTACGTGCTGCGGCTGCCGCTCGACGTGCTCGTGGTCGCCTCGGCCAACCCGGAGGACTACACCAACCGCGGCCGGATCATCACGCCGCTCAAGGACCGCTTCGGCGCCGAGATCCGCACGCACTACCCGGTCGAGCTGGACGCCGAGATCGCCGTCATCCGGCAGGAGGCCGACCTGGTCGCCTCGGTGCCCGACTACCTCGTCGAGATCCTGGCGCGGTTCACCCGCAACCTGCGGGAGTCGTCGTCGGTCGACCAGCGCTCGGGCGTCTCGGCCCGCTTCGCGATCGCCGGGGCCGAGACGATCGCCGCCGCCGCGCTGCATCGCGCGACCCGGCAGGGCGAGGACGAGGCCGTCGCCCGCGTCGTCGACCTCGAGACCGCCGTCGACGTGCTCGGCGGCAAGATCGAGTTCGAGACCGGCGAGGAGGGCCGCGAGGAGGAGATCCTCACCCACCTCCTGCGCACCGCCACCGCCGAGACGGTGCGCGCGCACTTCCGCGGCATCGACCTGTTGCTGCTCGTCGACGCGCTGGAGTCCGGCGCCATGATCACCACCGGCGAGCAGGTCACCGCCCGCGAATTCCTCGCCGGCCTGCCGGTGCTCGGCGAGTCCGACCTGTACGACCAGGTGTGCGACTCCGTCGGTGCGAGCAACGACGGCGAGCGGGCCGGGGCGATCGAGCTGGCGCTGGAGGGGCTCTACCTCGGGCGCAAGGTCGGCAAGGACTCCGGCGACGGGGAGACGGTCTATGGGTCCTGAGGTGTGGGGCCCCTCCTGCCGTCACAAGTTTCACCGGCCGGCCGGTGAAACCTTCGCCTGGCGTACGAAACTTCGTACGACAAGCGCCAGTTTCACCGGCCGGCCGGTGAAACTGCACAGGAGCCCGGCATGAGCACCACCCGACGCCACTTCAAGAAGTACGACGGGGGCGACCCGCTCGCCGCGCCCGTCGACACCCGCGAGGCGCTCGACGCCATCGGTGAGGACGTCATGGCGGGCTACAGCCCCGAGCGCGCGATGCGGGAGTTCCTGCGCCGCGGCGGCAAGGACCAGGCCGGCCTCGACGACCTCGCCCGCCGGGTGGCCGAGCGCCGTCGCGACCTGCTGCAGCGGCACAACCTCGACGGCACCATGGCCGAGGTCAAGCGGCTGCTCGACGAGGCCGTGCTGTCCGAGCGCAAGCAGCTGGCCCGCGACGCGATGATGGACGACGCCGACCGGGCGTTCCGCGAGATGCAGCTGGAGAACCTGCCGACCTCGCCGGCGGCCGCGGTGAGCGAGCTGTCGTCGTACGACTGGCAGAGCGCGGAGGCGCGGCAGGCCTACGAGCAGATCAAGGACCTGCTCGGGCGCGAGCTGCTCGACCAGCGGTTCGCCGGCATGAAGCAGGCGCTCGAGGGCGCCACCGACGAGGACCGCCAGGCGATCAACGAGATGCTCGACGACCTCAACGGGCTGCTGGAGAAGCACCAGCGCGGCGAGGACACCCAGGCCGACTTCGACGATTTCATGGACCAGCACGGGGACTTCTTCCCCGAGCAGCCCGAGAACATCGACGAGCTCCTCGACGCGATGGCCCAGCGCGCCGCCGCGGCGCAGCGGATGCTCAACTCCATGTCGCCCGAGCAGCGGCAGGAGCTGATGGAGCTGTCCGCGCAGGCGTTCGGCTCGCCGCAGCTGATGGAGAGCCTCAGCCGCCTCGACGCCAACCTCCAGGCCGCCCGCCCCGGCGAGGACTGGGGCGGCTCGGAGCAGATGGGCGAGGGGTCGGAGGGGCTCGGCCTCGGCGACGGCACCGGCGTCTTCCAGGACCTCGCCGACCTCGACCAGCTCGCCGACCAGCTCAGCCAGTCGTACTCCGGCTCCCGGATGGACGACGTCGACCTCGACAAGCTGGCCAAGCAGCTCGGCGACGAGGCAGCCGTCGACGCCCGCACGCTGGCCGAGCTCGAGAAGGCGCTGCGCAACGGCGGCACGCTGCGGCGTGGCTCCGACGGGCAGCTGAAGCTCACGCCGAAGGCGATGCGCCAGCTCGGCAAGGCGCTGCTCAAGGATGTCGCCCAGCGGATCTCGGGTCGGCAGGGCCAGCGCGACACCCGGCGGGCCGGCGCAGCGGGGGAGCGGTCGGGCGCGACCCGGGCGTGGGAGTTCGGCGACACCGAGCCGTGGGACCTGCCGCGGACCGTGCTCAACGGTGTCACCCGCCGCGCGGGCTCACCCGGCGACCATCGCCTCATCGCACTCGACGACGTCGAGGTGCAGGAGACCGAGGACCGCACCCAGGCGGCCGTCGCGCTGCTGGTCGACACGTCGTTCTCGATGGCGATGGACGGCCGGTGGGTGCCGATGAAGCGCACCGCGCTGGCGCTGCACACCCTCATCCAGTCCCGCTTCCGCGGCGACCACCTGCAGCTCATCTCGTTCGGCCGGCACGCTGAGACGATGGACATCGAGCAGCTCACCGCGCTCGACGCCATGTGGGACAAGGGCACCAACCTCCACCACGGGCTGCTGCTGGCCAACCGGTTCTTCCGCAAGCACCCCCACGCCCAGCCGGTGCTGCTCGTGGTCACTGACGGCGAGCCGACCGCGCACCTCGAGCCCGACGGCGAGGTGTGGTTCTCCTACCCGCCGCACCCGTTGACGGTGGCGTACGCCGTCCGCGAACTCGACAACGCGCGCCGGCTCGGCGCCCAGACGACGTTCTTCCGGCTCGGTGAGGACCCAGGGCTGGCGCGCTTCATCGAGCAGATGGCCCAGCGCGTCGACGGGCGGATGGTCAGCCCCGAACTCGACGACCTCGGCGCCGCGGTCGTGGGGTCCTACCTCGGCGACCGCGACGCCGGCCGGCCCGGCGGGATGACGGGTGAGTCCGGGATGCGCGGGAGCTACGGCGGCTGGTTCGGGTCGCGGGGGTTCTGGGTCGGGGAGTAGCGCCGGTCAGGCGCGCGGAGCCTCGGCCAGCACGGCCGCGAGCTCCTCGACCCCGTCCACGATCCGCGGGCCCGGCCGCGCCCACATCGCGTCGGCGTCGACGGCGTGCACCCGTACGCCGGCGGGCAGCAGCCCGGCCGCCACCAGCGCGTCGGCCTGCGCCTGCGCGCCGGCCCGGTCGTAGCCGCACGGCGCGACCACGACGACGTCCGGCCGGGCGGCGTGGACGTCCTCCCAGCGCACCCGCACGGACTTCTCACCGGCCGCGCCGAGCACGCAGTCGCCGCCGGCGAGCTCGACCATCTCGGGGATCCAGTGTCCGGGGGCGTACGGCGGGTCGGTCCACTCCAGCACGACCACCCGGGGACGCGGCGCCGCGGGGTGGACCGACGCGGCGACGGAGTCGAGCCGGGTGCGCAGCGAGGTGACCAGCGCGGCCGCGGCGTCGTCGCGCCCGGTCGCCCGCCCGATCGTGGTGACTGTCTCCAGGACCTCGGCGACGGTGTGCGGGTCGCAGGTCAGCACCTGCGCGGTGCAGCCGAGGTGGGTGAGCGCGTCGTCGACAGTCGCGACGTCGACCGCGCACACCGCGCAGAGGTCCTGGGTGAGCACGAGGTCGGCGTCGAGGTCGGCCAGCGCGTCGGCGTCGAGACGGTAGAGGTCCTCGCCGCGGGCGACCGCGGCGGCGACGTACGCGTCGATCTCCGACGGCGTCAGGCCCTCCGGCATCGCCGACGTCGACACGATGCGCCGCGACCGTGCCTCGGCCGGGTGGTCGCACTCGAACGTCACGCCGACGACGTCGTCGCCGGCGCCGAGGGCGAAGGCGATCTCGGTGGTCGAGGGCAGGAGAGAGACGATCCGCACGCGGGCGAGGGTACGGGTGCCGGTCCGAGGGGAACCGGCACCCGTACGTTCCTCGGGGCGCCGCCGGTGTCGCCCGGCAGCGCGTCAGCGGTCGGTCAGCGGTACCGCTTCTTCAGCCGCCAGTGCGGGTGGAGCACGGTCTTGCCGCGCAGGCGGGTCTTCGACTTCCACCGCTTGCCGCCGACCGGCTTGGTCCACCAGCCGCGGAAGGTCCGCTTGAGCCGCTTCGGCTTCGGCAGTGCCCGGTCGGCGAGGCCGAGGGTCCGGGCGTAGACGGTGAACTTCTTGGTCTTCTTCAGGCCGCGCAGGACGACCCGGTTGACCTGGCCGCGCTTGGTCAGGTGCTGGGACACCTTCGAGGCCGGGATGTCGAGCGTGCCGCGGTTGACCAGGATGCCCGAGCCCTTGATGGCCGGGGTGCGGTACGTGCCGTTCCTGCGGGCGCCGGTGAGGGTGGCGCCCCGCTCGACGACGACCTTCGGCATCGTGATGCTGCCCGCCATCCGCAGCGTCGCGTCGGCACCGATCACCAGAGATGCCGTCGGGCTAGGACGGGTGCGTGTCGACACAGGTCGCTGCACATTGACGGGGCCCTTGATCGATCCGACCACGGTCTGCTGGCCCCTCACGAAGAACGCGCCACCTTCCAACACCTCGATCCCGTCGTACCCGGTCGTGCCGGAGGCCACCAGTCGCCCCCCACCGCTCGGCTTCGTGAGAGTGATCAGGGTGTAGATGGCGATGCCGGGCCCGCGGAGTCCAGTGACCTTTGATGCGTCGACGACGAAGTCACCTCCGTTGAACTGCAGCTCGAGGCCAGATGACTTGACGATCAACTGACCGAGCGTGACGGTGTGCCCGTCGAGATAGACCGCGCAGATAGTCGTGATCGTCACGACCGCCCGCGGTCGTGCGACGTCCTCGGTCGCCCTGTACTCCCAGTCGTCGCCGCCCTCTCTCTGGCACGCGCTGAACTCAGCCAAGAAGGTGTCGGTCCACCGGGCTCCCGGCGACAGGTCGCTGGTGATCTCGGTGTCCGGGCCGAGACACGGGGAGGAAGCCCTGAAATCGAGCCCCCAGCAGTCGAAGTCGTAGCCCGCCTGCGTGGGGGTCGTGACCAGTGCCTCTGGCGTCGGGAGGGTGCGGTTGCCGGCGCTTAGCGTCGAGGCGAACAGACGGATCGCGGGCAGCTCTGCCGGCACGGTCTGCCGCAGCGACACCAGCGACAGCGTGTAGGCACGGCAGGGAGCGGTCGTGCAGATGTTCATGCCCGTGGCGATGCTGCTGTCCGGCAGGGAGATCGTCCCGTAGTTGGTCAGCGTGTTGCCGCCCGAGCCCGTGCCGCGACCGATGATCCGACCCGACGAGGTGGCGGACTCCGGCGCGATCGTGGCGTCGGCGGCAACGCGGAGCTCCTTGTCCTGGTAGAGCTCGACGCCGGCTGCCAGCGTGAGCGTCCCGGCCGCGACGACGATCGACGTCGGGGCGAGGGACACCGACGCGGTGCCCGAGCCGCCGGGGCGGAGGGTGACGTCTCCACCGAACGTGACCGTGCCGCCGTCCCGCAGGGTCGTCCGTGGCAGCGCCACGTCCTGCGATCCCGTGACCGACAGCGTGCTGTAGGTGAGGTCGCCGGTGACGCTCAGCGAGCCCGTGCCGACTCCCGTG
Organism: Nocardioides sp.; assembly: GCA_002729525.1. Classification (GTDB taxonomy): domain Bacteria; phylum Actinomycetota; class Actinomycetes; order Propionibacteriales; family Nocardioidaceae; genus Nocardioides. The sequence continues at coordinate 75,502 of PBYI01000035.1, read as the reverse complement.
GACGTCAGCGTCGCGCCGCTCCCGGTGGCCAGCGTGCCGAGCTGGAACGTGTGACCGGCCACGTCGAGCGTCCAGCTGTCGCAGTGGCTGGCGTCGAGCACCAGCCCGGGGAAGGACCGGTCGGCGGTGAGCGTCACGTCGAGGCACGCCTCAGCGGCGGCCTGGAGCGCCTCGGCGCTCCCGTCGCCGGCCGCCATGCGCCAGGTCGCGTGCCAGCTGTACGTCGCCGGGTCGCCCGTGGCGACCTTGGTCAGCGCCGTGTCGGCGCGGACGGCGTGCCCGTTCTCGTCGACCCAGCCGTCGAAGACGTAGCCGTCGCGGGTCGGGTCGGCGGGCATGGTGCGGCCGCCGTCGGCGAGCGAGCCGGCGTACGTGGTGACGACCGGGGACGTGCCGCTGCCGCCGGCGAGGTCGAAGGTGACCTGGTGGTGACGGTCGGTGACGGCCGCCACGGTCACGGCCGACGTCGGCAGCAGGATGTGGCCGTGGTTGGCGACGGTGCCGGCCCCGGCGAGGGTCGGCGTCGTGGCGGTGTCGTCGGCCGGCTGGACGACCGCGCCGTCGGCGACGGTCAGGGTCGTGCCGGACGGCACGGTGGCCGCGGCCCCCGGGGCCAGGTCGAGCCGGCCGCCGATGGTCGCCTCCGGTGCGGCGACCGCGAGGACGGCGCCGGAGGCGGTGACGACCGTGGCGGCACCGGTGGTGAGGGTGCCGCCTGCTCCGCTGATCGCCCCACCGAGCCCGGACACGACGAGCTCGACGTCGTCGCGCACGGTCAGGGCGCTGCCGGTGAGGGTGACGGCCTGGGCCGCAGGGTTGGCCAGGGTCACGACGCCGCGGTCGCCGGCGCCGGAGTCGACGACGGTCAGCGTCACGCCGGGCTCGACGGTGACGTCGCGCGCGGTGAGGTCGAAGCCCTGGAGGTCCAGCGTGGTGTCGCACCCGACGGTGAGGCTCCGGTCAGTGTCCGCCAGGTCGGCGCCGAGGGCGAGATCGGCGGTGCCGGTGCAGTCGAGCACCTCCGCGAGCAACGGCATCGAGGTGATCGGGCCGCCGGGGTACTCCCAGCCGGCCTCGACGCTCAGGGCGAGTGCGGGGCCGGTGGCCTCGCCGGGCAGCTCGGTGTCGACACCGAAGGGTGCGCCGTCGAGGGTCCACCCGGTGAAGGTGAATCCGTCTCGGGTCGGGGTCGGCAGGCCGTCGACGCCGGCGGCGGCGAGGGTCGGTGCGAGCACGAGGTGGCTGCTCGTGGCGCCGTCCGGCAGCGTGCCGGCGCCGGCGTCCAGGGTGACCGCGTAGTGGTGGTCGCGCACGCTGGTGCCGCTGTTGCCGCTGCCGGGCTGGATCGTCGCCTGGGCGATCGTGCCGTGGTTGGCGACCACCACGGGGCCGAGACCGGTGAACGTGGTCGGCACGGCGATGCGGCCGGTCTCCCCGATCTCCAGGTTGATCTCGTCGGTGCCGTGGCCGAGGAGGACGGCCGCCGTGACGCCGTCGGCGCCGGAGACGGTGCCGTCGACGTGGATCGTGCTGCGAGCACTGGCATGGGCGTAGAGCGTGACGTCGGACTGGTCCGGGCGGGGCGCGAGGACGAGCTCGGTGCCGGCGCCGATCGACGACGTGAGGACGCCGGCGAAGACGGTGGCCACCGTCGCCTCGAGGCGGGCCTGCCCGCTGGTGGTCGCTTCCGAGCCCGAGCCGCCCCGCATGGCCGTCGCGGCGTCGATCGAGACGACCGCGCGGTCGGTGAAGGCGTGGGTGCCCGAGGCGTCGCTGTAGCCGCCGATCCCGGTGCCACCAGTGAGCCAGCCGGTCACGCCGCCGGCGACGACGTCGAGGTGCGCGGTGCCGGAGACGACCAGGGAGGCGTCGCTGGTCACGACGCCGACGGCGTCGTCGACGTCGGAGACGTCGACGGCGAACGTGCCGGCGGCCGCGCGGGTGGCGGCGGAGTCGGTGATCTCGAAGGTGACGCCGGGCTCGATGAGGACGTCGTGCACGGCGAGGTCGAAGCCGGCGAGGTCGAGCACGGTGTCGCAGCCGACGACGAGGCTCAGGTCGGGGTCCGACCCGAGGTCGGCGGCGAGCTCGCGGGTCTGGCTCGTGGTGCCGTCGTCGCAGGCGAGCACCTCGGCGAGCACGGGCAGGGTGGTGATCTCCTCCAGGTTCCACACGACCTGCAGGGTGACCGCGACGGGCGTGCCGTCGCTCGACGCGCCCGGCAGGGCGGTGGTGTCGGTGAACTCCTCGCCGCCCGCGGTGAGCGACCAGTAGCCGGCGTACCCGGTGCGGGAAGGCACGGGCGGAAGCACACGGTCACCGGTGGCGAACGTGCCGGCGAAGACGGTGACGGGCTCCGGTGCGGTGCCGTGGCTGCTCTGGAAGGAGACGAGGTAGTGGTGCTGACGCACGGGCGCCTGGACCGAGGACGTCGGCAGGAGGATTGCACCGTCATTGACCACGTAGCCGGTGGACCCGTCGGTGGAGACGAGGCGCGGCGGCACGGCGGGATCGGCGACGCCGGTCACGACCCCGGTCTCGGAGACGCGCAGGAGGCTCGACGAGGTCGGGGGGGCGACGAGGTCGGTCCCGCTGCCGAGCACGAGCGTGCCGTGGACGTAGGAGTCCGCCAGCGGCGCGATCGCCTCGGTGCCCGTCACGGTCAGGGTCGCGCCCACCCCCACGTTCAGGTAGGGGGTGCTCGTCGGAGCCACCCCTCCGACGGCCGGCGCGTCACCTCCGGCGGTCGCACTGACGGTGCTGTCGCCGTCGATGCTGAGGCTGCTCAGGTCGGCGCCACCGATGCCGGGAGCGTCGTCCGGGCCACCTGCCGCGACCACGGTGCTCTCGCCCACCACGCCCACGCTGCCGGTCTCCTCGTCGCGGGTGCCGCCGATGCCGGCACCGCTGCCGGCGCCGCGGGCGACGAGCGTCGCGGTCCCGTCCACGATCAGTGAGGTGGGCACGGACACGCCGGCGACGTCGCCCGTGGCGCCGGAGGCGTCCGCGGTCAGAGTGCCCGCCTGGGCCTTGTCCTGCTCGTCGGTGACGCTGAGCAGCGCCGCGTCGGAGACGACGACGTCGCGCACGGTCACGTCGTACCCGTCCAGGTCGAGCAGGGTGGGGCAGCCGACCACGAGCGTGCGGCCCAGGTCGGGGCCGAGGTCGGCGCCGACGGTGATCCGCTGGGCACGGAAGAACCCGAAGTCGGCGTCCTCGTTCGCGGCACCGTCGGCACAGGCGAGGACCTCCTCGAGGACGGCGAGGCTGGTGATCGGCTGGTCGAGGGTCCAGGTCGAGGTCAGCGGGACAGCGACGGGGCTGCCGGCGGCCTCGCCCGGGAGCGCGGTGTCGTCGGTGACGACGGCGTCGTCGCCGGTGAGCCAGCCGGACCAGGTGTAGCCGGTGCGGGTCGGGGTGGCGAGCGCCTGACCGGTCGAGGCGACGGTCGGGCCGTAGACGGTGAGCTCGGTGCCGCTCCCACCGGGCAGGGTGCCGCGGCCGGGGTCGAGGGTGACGGCGTAGGCGTGGTCGGTGACCGCGACCGAGACGTCCACACCGGGCAGGACGACGCCGTGGTTGGCGAGCGTGCCGGCGCCGGAGAGCTGCGGCGCGGCGCCGTCGCCGGCGCCTGCGGTGACGCGGCCGGCGGCGCCCACGGTGAGGGTGTCGCCGTCACCGAGGGTCGCGACGGTGTCGCGGGCCAGGCGCAGGGTGCCGTCGAGGGTGACGGTCGGCACGGAGGTGCCGAGGGCGGTGCCGTGGAGCAGGACGGTGGCGTTCGCGCCGACCGTCAGGGCACCCGCGCCGGCGAGGGCGGCGTCGGTGCCGGCGAGGTCGAGGGTGACGTCGTCGGCGAGCGCCAGCGTGCCGTCGACGGTGGCGCCGGTGGTCGCTCCGCTGCCGTCGGTGGAGGCGTCGAGGGTGAGGGTGCCGGGGTCGCCGGTGCCGCTGTCGACGACGCTCACGGTGACGCCGTCGGCGACCGCGACCGCTTCGGTCGTCAGGTCGAACCCGGCCAGGTCGAGCACGGTGTCGCAGGTGAACGACAGCACGACGCCGCTGTCGGTCCCCGTGTCGGCGTCGCTCGGGGCGGGCAGGTCGCGCACCAGCGTCAGCTCGTCCGGGGTGCCTGCGGTGCCGGCGCACGTGCCGAGGGCGTCGCGGAGGTTGAAGAGGCTCGCCGTCGGGCCGTCGTAGTCCCACTGGGCGTACAGGTCGACCGGTGCCGGGTCGCCGTCCTCGGACGCGCCGGGGAGCGTGGTGTCTGCGTCGACGTCGGTGCCGGAGCCGTCGGCAGCGGTGTTCCAGCCGGTGAAGACGCGGGCGGCGTACGTCGGGTCGGCCGGCAGTGCGAGCCCGGAGTCGGCGAGGGTCGCCGACTGCAGGACCACGGCGTCGTAGCCGCCGTCGGGCGCCTCGCCGCCGTTGACGTCGTAGGTGACCTGGTAGTGGTGGTCGAGCACGCCGATGCGGACCGCGCCGTCCACGAGCCGGATCGTGCCGTGGTTGACGACCTGACCGGCGGTGTCGGTGATCGGGTCGTCACGCAGCACGGCGCTCGAGACGACCTCGTCGTCGAACAGCTCTCCGCGAACGGTGCCGCCCTCGGCGATCACGACCTCCGGGGCGTCCGCGTCGGAGTCGGGGACCTGGATGAAGGTGTCGGTGCCGGGGACGACGAGCGTGCCCTCGACCGTGAGGTGGCCGAAGTCGGTGCCGCCCGGGCCCTGGCCGAAGACCGAGCCGTTCGGGCTGGTGGCGGTGACGGTGGTGCCGGCGCCGATGGTGACGTCGCCGCCGGCGGTGCCGCCGACGGCGGAGCTCTGCGGGGACTCCGCGGCCAGGGTCGCCTCGTCGCGGGTGGTGAGGTCGCCGCCGGGCTGGTTGTAGCCGCCGCCCACGCCGGCGCTGAGGAGACCGCCGAGGGCGTCGACGTCGACGGTGCCGGAGAGGAGCAGCGTCGCACCGGTGGTGCGGATGCCGGCCGTGGTGCTCGACGCGGCGTGGCTGGTGAAGGTGCCGGCGCCCGCCTTGTCGGCGGTGGAGTCGGTGACCTCTACTGTCTTGCCGGCGGGCAGGCCGAGGCCGTCGAGGGTCAGGTCGAACCCGGCCAGGTCGACGGTCGCGGCGCACTCGACCTCCAGCGCCCAGCCGTCGGTGTCACCGACCACGTCGGCGCCCAGGGTCACCTCGAGGCCGTCCGTGCAGCCGGCGAACGCCGACTCGAGCCCGGCGTACGTCGTGACGGTGGCGGTGGCAGCGCTGGCGGGCGCAGCGGACAACCCCGGCAGCAGCGCCAGCGTCGGGCCGACGATCGCCAGCGCGGTCAGGCCCGCGAGAGCGCGACGGCTCCCGAACGGACGGCGTACGGCGTGCGGGCGCGCGGCAGCGTGCATCGAATGGTCCCCCCATGCGAACGCGCGTCCCGGTACCCCTCCGGCCCGAGCGCCGCGCGTGGACCCAACCTAGGGACGGTGGGCGCCGGTGGTGACGGTTTCAACCGAAACCCGAGCGATCGGTCGGCGGGAGTGGCGGACGCCCTTTGCGTCGTGGGACGGATGTCCCACGACGACCACGCGCCGGCAGGGCCGTCCGGCACCTCTACCGTGATCCGGTGCCCGAGCCGACCCTCACCGTCCTGGCGCTGCTCGCGCTCGCCGGCCTGACCGCGGGGTTCGTCGACGCCGTCGTGGGCGGCGGCGGGCTGATCCAGCTGCCGGCGCTGCTGCTCGGGCTGCCGGGCGCGACCCCGGTGCAGGTGCTGGCGACCAACAAGCTCGGCTCCATCTGCGGCACCAGCGTCTCCTCGCTCACCTACTACCGACGGGTCCGACCCGACCCGCGCACCTTCGCCCCGCTGATGCTGCTGGCGTTCGTCGGCTCGGCGCTCGGCGCGGTGGTCGCCAGCCACATCCCGGGCAGCGCCTTCGACCCGATCGTCCTCGTCGCGCTGCTCGTGGTCGGCGCCTACGTCCTGCTCAAGCCGGAGCTCGGCGAGGCCACGGCTCTGCGGTACGGCGGCCGGCGCCACCTCGGCGCGGCGGTCGGCGTCGGCCTGGTCGTGGGGTTCTACGACGGCGCGCTCGGCCCCGGCACCGGGTCGTTCTTCGTGTTCGCCCTCGTCGGCCTGCTCGGCTACTCCTTCCTCGAGGCCAGCGCCAAGGCCCGGATGGCCAACTGGGCGACCAACCTCGCCGCTTTGTGCGTGTTCGTGCCCCAGGGGGCGGTGCTGTGGAAGGTGGGTCTGGTCATGGGGCTGGCCAACCTCCTCGGCGGCTACCTCGGCGCTCGCACCGCCATCGCCCGCGGGTCGGGCTTCGTGCGGGTGCTGTTCGTCGTGGTGGTGGGGGCGTTCGTGGTGCGCATCGGCGGGGAGGGGCTGGGGCTGTGGGGATAAACGGGGCGTCCGCCTACCCCGTCCCGGCACGCGACGCGCAGGCCGAGACCGAGGTGAAACGCTCGCGCTTCCTGTGCACGCTGCGGCGGGTCGCGACCGAGGAGGAGGCGCGTTCGGTGGTGGAGGGGCTGCGCCGGGAGCACTGGGACGCCCGCCACCACTGCTCGGCGTTCGTGATCGGTCCGCCCGGTGCCGACCGGGTCGAGCGCTCCTCCGACGACGGGGAGCCGGCCGGCACCGCGGGTGCGCCGATGCTGGAGGTGCTGCGCGGTGGCGGGCCGTCGGGCGAGGGGGTAGCCGACTGCGTCGCGGTCGTGACCCGGTGGTTCGGCGGCACGCTGCTCGGTGCCGGCGGACTGGTGCGCGCGTACGGCGACGCGGTGCGGGCCGCGCTGGACGAGGCCGGCACGCGCGAGCGGCGGCTGCTGCGCGAGGTGGCCGTCGAGCTCGGGCACGCCGACGCGGCCCGCGTGGAGAGCGACCTGCGGGCGCGCGGGCTGGCGGTGCTCGCGACCTCGTACGGGGTGTCCGTCGAGCTGGTGCTCGGGGTGCCTCCCGCTGACGTCGGCGGGGTGGAGGCGGTGCTCGCCGCGCTGACGTCCGGGGCCGCGGCGCCGCGGGTGGCGGGGGAGCGGTGGGTGGACGGGTGAGGTGTTGGAACCACCGGTGAACCGGTGAATCCGACACCTCCCGCAGGAAGGTTCACGCCGAAGGTGTCGGATTCATGCGAGGAGTCGCCCGCCCCGCCGTACGCCGACGCTCGCTACCGTGGCCGGGTGAGCATCCCCGTCGCCCCGGCCGATCTCGCCACCGCGCTGCGCGACCGCGGCCCGGGCTACCTCCTCACCACCACCGACGGCCGGGTCAAGGTCGTCACGGTCGAGCCGGACGCCGAGCCCGGCGGCACCCTGCACGTGACCGCGCCCGGTCGCGGGTCGCTGCGCAACATCACCGCCAACCGTCGCGTGACGCTGCTCTTCCCGCCGGTCGAGCACCACGGCTACACCTTGCTCGTCGACGGCGACGCCGAGGCGGTCGGCGACGACCTTGTCGTCACCCCGGACAGCGCCGTGCTCCACCGCCCCGCGCACCACGCGCCTGCGGACGGAACGGGCGCAACGGGCGCCCCCGCCAGCAGCACGGCCTGCGGCGACGACTGCCATCCCGTGGCATGAGCGCCACATGAGCGACGCCCACACCCGACCGTTCTGGGTCAGCGCCTTCCTCGACCTCGCCCCCGACCGCTGGGACGCCGGCCTCGCCTTCTGGGCCGCCGCCACCGGCTCCACGCTCAGCCCGTTCCGCGGCGAGCACGACGAGTTCACGACCCTGCTGCCCGGCGACGGCGACGACTACCTGCGCGCCCAGCGGCTCGCCGACGCCGCCACCGCACCCGACGGCGTCCGCGTGCACCTCGACCTGCACGTCGTCGACCCGCACGGCGCCGCCGACCGGGCCCAGCGCCTCGGCGCGCACGTGGTCCACCGCTCCGGTCACGGCTACGTCGTGCTCACCTCGCCCGGCGGTCTCACCTTCTGCTTCGTCACCCACCCCGCGCAGCGGCGCCCCGCGGCCCGCCGCTGGACGACGTACGGCGACGGGCACGCCTCGCTGCTCGACCAGGTCGCGATCGACGTACCCGCCGAGCACGCCGCGACCGAGGCGCTGTTCTGGGAGGAGCTCACCGGCTGGCCGCGTCGTGCGTCGGCGTCGAGCCGCGAGTTCACGCCGCTCCAGCGGCCGGCCGGTCAGCCGCTGCGGTTCCTCGTGCACCACCTGATGGAGCAGACCGGGCCGGTCCGCGCACACCTCGACTACGCGACCGACGACCGGTCCGCGGAGACCCACCGCCACGAGCAGCTCGGCGCGAGCGTCGTACGCCGCTTCGACCACTGGACGGTGCTGCGCTGCCCCGCGGGCTCGACGTACTGCCTCACCGACCGCGACCCGGTGACCGGCCTGCTCGGCTGAGGCGCGGAGGACTCAGGGTGCCGTCGATGGCTCGGCGAACCCCGGCAGGAACTCCTCCAGGATCGCCCGGAACGGCGCCTCCGCCTCGAGCTGGCTGAGCACGCCGATCCCGCCGAGCCAGGTGCGGTGGATGAGCATGTACGACGGCGGCAGGTTGAGCTTGACCGCCATCGTGTACGCCGGCTCCTTGGGGTTGTTGATGCGCTGGAACTGCTCGCGCATCCACTCCCGCGTGAACCGGAACGTCTCGGTGAGCGTCGGCTCCACGAACGGCGACAGGTAGTCCATCACCAGGTCCGGGTCGACCCGGGTGCGGTCCTTGATGAAGCCCTCGGCGCGCAGACCGTCCTCGAGCGCGGCGGCGTCGCCGGCGGCGCAGAGCCGGATCAGCAGGCCCATGGCACGGGGCCAGCCGTGCTCGGGCAGCCGGGCGACAGCGCCGTAGTCGAGCACACCGAGCCGGCCGTCGGCGAGCACGCGGTAGTTGCCGGGGTGGGGGTCGGCGTGCAGCATCCCGGTGCGCGCCGGCCCGGAGAACAGGAAGCGCGCGAACAGGTCGCCGTACCGGTCGCGCTGCTCCTGCGACCCGTCGCGGATCACCGCGGCCAGCGACGACTCCGACTCCATCCACTCCGTCACCAGGGTGCGGCGCCCGTGCGCGACCACCCGCGGTACGTCGATGTCGGGGTCGTCGGCGTACGCCTCGGCGTACGTCGTCTGGGCCGCGGCCTCCAGCTCGTAGTCGAGCTCCTCGGTGGCGCGCTCGAGCATCTCCTCGACCAGCGGCTTGATGTCGATGCCGGGGAACAGCGGACCGACCGAGCGGCCCAGGCGGGCCAGCTGCTTGAGGTCGGACAGGAGCGCCTCGTCGGCGCCGGGGTACTGCACCTTCACCGCGACGTCGCGGCCGTCGTGCCAGCGTCCCTGGTGGACCTGCCCGATCGACGCCGCGGCGGTCGGGCCGCCGTCGAGCCAGGTCAGCCGCTGGGACCAGTCGGGCCCCAGGTCGCCCGCGATCACCTGCCGCACCTGCGCGGTGGGCATCGGGGGAGCGGAGTCCTGGAGGCGGGTGAGCTCCTCGCGGTACGGCGCCGCGACCTCCTCCGGCAGCGCCGCCTCCAGCACGGACAGCGCCTGCCCGAACTTCATCGCCCCGCCCTTGAGCTCGCCCAGGGTGCGGAACAGCTGCTCGGCGGTGCGCTGCTGGATCTCGGTCATCACCGCGTCGGCGGGCGCGCCGCCGATGCGTCGTCCGAGGCCGAGCGCGCTGCGCCCGGCGTACCCCAGCGGCAGCGCGGCCAGACGCGCCGTACGACGCGCGGCCTTGCGGGGGAGGTCGGCCATGCCGTCATTCTTCCAGCCGCCCGAAGCGACGCTGCTCACCCGCGACGGCGGACGCCCCGGGCGGGGAGTCCCTCACGCAAATCACGATCTATGGGGCGCGGACCATGATTTGCGTGAGGGACTACCGGCTGTGACCCGTCAGCTCTCGTCCGGGCGCGGCTTGAACGGCCGCACCTCCTGCGGCCACCCGCAGCCCTCCGCGACCCGGCCGGCCCAGTAGCGGGCGGCCTCGTCGTCGGCGACGTCGACGATCGTCAGCCCGCCGAGGAACTCCTTGGTCTCCGCGTACGGCCCGTCGCTCACCACCAGCTCGCCGGACGTCGCGTCGGCACTGGCCGCGCGCTCGAGCTCCTCCTCCAGCCCGCCGGCGTACACCAGCACGCCCTGCGCCTCCATGTCGTGGATGACGGCCATCGACGGCTCGACCCGCCCGCGGTACCACTCCGCGTCATGGTCGCCGACCCACTGCTGGTTGAAGAAGATGAGGTACTGCATGCGTGCTCCTGCCGTCGTCGCCCGGGCACGGTGCCCGGGTCCTGCCTACCCGACGAACGGGGCGGCGTCGATCGGACACCCGCGACAAAACCGGTTTGCGCGGATGGTCGGGTCACGGGTCGACTGGGGTCGTGCCGCTCTCGGAGACCGACGCCCGCCGCGCCCTCGACGCCGTACCGGGCCTCGCCTGGACGCCGTTCGCCCGCGCCGACGCGCCGGCCCTGCTCGACCTGTACGCCGCGTGCGAGCGCGCGGACGACAACCCCGAGCGGTGGTCGCTCGCTGCGCTGCTGGAGTACTGGGACGCACCGCGGTCACGGCCCGCGGAGGACGTGCTGGTCGGGCGCGACCCCACCACCGGCGACGTGGTCGCGGTCGCCTGGTCGGGCTGCAACCGGGCCGTCACCGAGCGCCGCGGCGTGCACCTCGGCGGCGCGGTGCACCCGTCCCTGCGGGGCCGGGGTGTCGGTCGCGCCGTGATGGCGTGGCAGGTCGCGCACGCCGAGGCCTGGAACACCTCCACCCGCGAGCGCGGCTTCGGGCCGCTGGTGCTGCGCCTGCACGCCCCCGCGCAGCAGGACGACGTACGCCGGCTGGCCGCGCGGCACGGGCTGCAGCCGACCCGCTGGTTCGTGGAGATGTCGCGCCCGCTCGACGACCTGCCTCCCGCGCCCCCGTCCGACGGGGTGCGGCTGCTCGACTGGAGCGAGGGCCGCAGCGGCGAGGGGCACCGGGTGCTCGACCGGGCGTTCGCCGACCACTGGGGCCACGCCTACCGCACGGCGGAGATGTGGGCCGAGCAGACGTCGGCGAGCAGCTTCCGGCCGGCCTGGTCGGTGCTCGCCGTCGACGAGACGACCGACGCCGTGGTGGGCGCGGCGTTCAGCTGCGCCTACGTGCAGGACTGGACCGTCGAAGGTCGCACCGAGGGCTACACCGACGAGCTCGGCGTGTTGCGGAGCCATCGCGGCCGCGGGGTCGCCCGGACGCTGCTGGTGGCGTCGATGCGGCGATTCGCCGCCGCCGGGATGGACGCCGCAGCGCTCGGCGTCGACACCGAGAACCCCTCCGGCGCGCTGGGGCTCTACCGCTGGCCTGGGTACGTCGAGACCGCGACCACCTGCAGCGCTGACGGCCGGCGGCCTCGACCGACCGCCTGGATGCGCGATTCTGGGGTTGGGAGTGCTCGTCGACCCCGGTATTGCGCATCTAGGGCCGGCAAGCGATCCACGTGGTCCTTAAACCGCTCGTCGCCTGGTCCCGGCACGGGTAGCGTCCGCGGCATGGCTTTCATCTGCTGCGCCGTCGCCGGCCGCACACGTCGCTCCTGAGCGACGGGGCTGACCCGCTCCGCCGCTCCTCCGAACCCATCGCGGTCGTCGCGTCCACCCGACGCGGACCGCATCCTTGTGATGAACGGAGCACAGCCATGCCCAGCCACCACCAACACCATCGCACCAGCGTCATCCGACCAATGGATGAGAGCGACCTCGACCAGATCGTTGCGCTGTCCCTCCTCGCCTGGAGGCCCGTCTTCGACTCCTTCGAGAAGGTCCTCGGGCGAGTGATCTTCGACCGGCTCTACCGGCCGGACTGGCGCACCGCCCAGGCAGAGGCGGTCCGCGCCACCTGCGCTGCTGACGGCGCTGATCCCTACGTCGTTCTGACCAGCGCCGGTGGGGAGGTTGCCGGCTTTGTCGTGCTGGCGCGTGACCCCGACGAGTCGCTCGGCGTGGTCGAGATGATCGCGGTGCATCCGAAGCACCAGCGTTCGGGGCACGGCCGCCACCTGATGAGCCACGCCGTCAAGGTGTTCTCAGCAGACGGCCTCGCGCTGATGAACGTCGGAACGGGTGGCGACCCCGGCCACGCGCCCGCTCGAGCGCTCTACGAGAGCATGGGTTTCACCGGGGTCCCGCTCGTGAATTACTACCGCGCACTGGCGTAGTTCAGCCGTGGACGTTCGCGGGGTCCGCGACCCATCAGGACCCCGCGAACGTCGACCACGGCGTGTTGTCAGGCGTTTTCGGGGAACCGCACGCCCGTGTTGGCGTGGCAGCGGTAGCCGAACGGGTTCTTCGCGAGGTACTGCTGGTGCGCGTCCTCGGCGTAGTAGTACGCCGGCGCCGGCGCGATCTCGGTGGTGATCTCGCCCAGCCCGCGGCGCGCGAGCTCCTCGCCGTACACCTTCGTGAGCTCGCGGGCGGTCGACTCCTGCTCGGGCGTCGTCCAGTAGATCGCCGAGCGGTACTGCGTGCCGACGTCGTTGCCCTGGCGCATGCCCTGGGTCGGGTCGTGGACCTCGAAGAACTGCTTCACCAGCTCGGCGAAGGTGATGCGGGCGGGGTCGAAGACGACGCGCACGGCCTCGGTGTGCCCGGTGCGCCCGGTGCAGACCTCCTCGTACGACGGGTGCGGCGTGAAGCCGCCGGCGTACCCGACCGACGTCGACCAGACGCCGTCCTTCTGCCAGTAGACCTCCTCGGCGCCCCAGAAGCAGCCGAGGCCGAAGATCGCGACCTCGTGGCCGGCGGGGACGTCGTCGCTGACGACGGGGGTGCCGAGGACGACGTGCTTCTCCGACCGGCGGAACGGGTCGGTGGCGCGCCCCGGGAGCGCCTTCTCGGGCTCGACCATGGCGGACTTGCGGCTGAGGAACATGCCTCCATCATCGCGCGCGACGCAAGCGGCCGGGCGCGGCCGGCGGCCCTGTGGAAGTCGTTCGCTCCTGCGGTATCACGGTGATACCACTGTCTGTCATGATGACGAGCATGGCCTTCACGCTGCGCACCGACGCCGAGCTCGACGCCGCCCTGGCGGAGCTCGCCGAGGCTCGCGGCGTCTCCCGCCAGGAGCTGGTGCGCCAGCTGGTCCTCGACGAGGCCGCGCGCATGCGCGGTCGGTCCGACCTCGACGCGGTGCTCGACAGCGAGCTCCCGCGGTACGCCGTGGCGCTCCAGCGCCTGGGCCAGTGAGGCTGCTGACCCTCGACGACCTCCTGCACGTGGCCCGCCGCACCATCGGGGCCGTCGAGATCCGCGACGTCGGACTGCTCGAGTCCGCCGTCGCCCGCCCGGCCACGACGGTCTTCGGCGACGACGCCTACCCGTCGCTGCACGAGAAGGCGGCGGCGCTCGCCCACTCGGTGGCCCGCAACCACGCGCTCGTCGACGGCAACAAGCGGCTGTGCCTGGCGTCGCTGGTCGCGATGCTGGGTCTCAACGGTGAGCGGCTGACCCTCGACAACGACGGCGCCTACGACCTCATCGTCGCGATCGCGTCCGGCGAGCTCGACGACGTCGCCTCCATCGCGTCCCGCCTCGACGCGTGCACCGAACCGGCCACGTTCGGTCGGTCGGCCCGCTGAGTACCCTCGCGAGGTGACCCAGCAGAGCGACCACACCCAGGACGCGCAGAAGTCCGGGTTCGAGACCCGCGCCATCCACGCCGGCTACGAGCCCGACCCCACCACCGGCGCGGTGATCCCGCCGATCTTCGCGACGTCGACCTACAAGCAGGACGGCGTCGGCGGGCTGCGCGGCGGCTACGAGTACAGCCGCTCCGCCAACCCGACCCGCACCGCGCTGGAGGGCCAGCTCGCGGCGCTCGAGGAGGGGGAGCGCGGCTTCGCGTTCGCCTCCGGCCTGGCCGCCGAGGACACCCTCGTGCGCGCCACCTGCAAGCCCGGCGACCACGTCGTCATCCCCAACGACGCGTACGGCGGCACCTACCGCCTCTTCGCGAAGGTCGAGCAGGCCTGGGGCGTCGAGATCACCCCCGCGCCGGTGTCCGACGTCGACGCCGTGCGCGCTGCGATCCGGCCCGGCCAGACGAAGATCGTCTGGCTCGAGACGCCCACCAACCCGCTCCTCACCATCGGCGACGTCGAGGCGCTGGCCGCCGTCGCGCACGAGGCCGGCGCGCTGCTGGTCGTCGACAACACCTTCGCCAGCCCCTACCTCCAGCAGCCGCTGACCCTCGGCGCCGACGTGGTCGTGCACTCCACCACCAAGTACGCCGGCGGCCACTCCGACGTCGTCGGTGGCGCGCTCGTCGTGCGCGAGCTCGAGCTCGCCGAGCAGGTCGCCTTCCACCAGAACGCCATCGGCGCCGTCGCCGGCCCGTTCGACGCGTGGCTGGTGATGCGCGGCCTGAAGACCCTCGGTGTGCGCATGGACCGGCACTGCGACAACGCCGAGAAGGTCGTCGACCTCCTCACCGGCCACCGAGGCGTCAGCCAGGTGATCTACCCCGGCCTCGCCGAGCACCCCGGCCACCAGGTCGCCACCCAGCAGATGAAGCGGTACGGCGGCATGGTGTCGTTCCGCGTCGCCGCCGGCGAGCAGGCCGCGCTCGACCTCTGCGAGCGCACCCGCGTCTTCACCCTCGGCGAGTCGCTCGGCGGTGTGGAGTCGCTCATCGAGCACCCGGGCCGGATGACGCACGCCAGCGTCGCCGGCACCGACCTCGAGGTGCCGAACGACCTGGTGCGGCTCAGCGTCGGCATCGAGACCGCCGACGACCTGCTCGCCGACCTCGAGCAGGCGCTCTCCTGACCGGCGCCCCGGGCGGCGAGCTCGTCGTCTGCGCCGACCTCGGCTCCACCTGGACCAAGGCGCTCCTGGTCGACGTCACCACCGGCCGGCTGGTCGCCACGGCCTCGCACCCGACGACGCTCGGCAAGGAGGGCGACGACGTCCTCGACGGGCTCGACGCCTGCGTCGCGACGCTCGCCGTCGACCACCCGGGCGCCGCGACCGCCGAGGTGCGCGCCTGCTCCAGCGCCGGCGGCGGTCTGCGGATCGCGGTCGTCGGCAACGAGGAGCTGGTGACGGCCGAGGCCGGGCGCCGGGTCGCGCTGTCCAGCGGCGGCAAGGTCGTCGCCGTCGCGGCGCGCGGGGGAGCGGGCGGTGACCAGGAGCCGCCGCCGCTCGGCCCCCTGCTCGCCGACGCCCGTCCCGACCTGGTGCTGCTCACCGGCGGCACCGACGGCGGCGACACCGGCGTCCTGGTGCAGGCGGCCCACGACCTTGCGGCGTCCGGCTGGCGCGGGCCGGTCGTGGTGGCCGGCAACGCCGACGCCGCGGCAGAGGCGTCCGGCGCCCTCGGCGACCTCCCGCACAGCACCGCGCCCAACGTCGTGCCGCGCATCGGCGTCCTCGCCCCCGAAGGTGCCCGCGCCGCCATCCGGGAGGCGTTCCTGGCGCACGTCATCGGCGGCAAGGGCCTCAGTGCCCGCGCCGACCTCACCACCCTGGTCCGCGGCGCCACGCCGGACGTCGTGCTCACCGGCGTCGAGGTGCTCGCCGCCCACGTGCACGCCACCCGCGGTGGCGACCTCGCGGTCGTCGACGTCGGTGGCGCGACCACCGACGTCTACTCCGCCACCCGGGTCGACCCCGAGCAGGACGGACTCGCGGGCGAGGTCGTCGCACCCACCGGCCTGACCCGCACCGTGGAGGGCGACCTCGGCATGCGCTGGTCGGCGCCGTCCACCGTCGCCACCGCCGGGCTCGACGACCTGCTCGACGCCGCGGCCGCCCGCGCTCTCGACCCGGCCTGGCTCCCGGCCGACGAGACCGACGGGGACGTCGACGAGGCGATCGCCCGCGCGGCCGCCACCCACGCGCTGCGCCGGCACGCCGGTCGTGCCCGGGTCGTGCTCGGCCCGGACGGCCGGGTCGTCGAGCGCACCGGCACCGACCTGCGCGAGGTCGTGCTCGTCGTGGGCTCCGGCGGCGTGCTGCGGCACGGCCCGGCAGGGGTCGCCGACCGGGTCCTCGGGGCAGCCACCACCGACCCGGACGACGAGGGCTGGCAGCTCCCCGAGCGCGCCGACGTCGTGGTCGACACGGCGTACCTCCTCGTCGCGCTCGGCCTGCTCGCCGACGACCACGCCGGGGCCGCCCGGACCCTCGCGGGTGTGCTCGCCCCTACATAGGCTGCTCCTGTGCCCGACCACTTCGACGTCACGGATCCCGAGGACGTCGCCCCCGCCGACAACGCCCCCGCGTCCGCCGCCCCCGAGGACGACGAGGTCGCGACCGAGCGCGAGCGTCGCCGGGTCCGTCGCCGCGAGGCTCGCGAGCGCCGCCAGGCCAAGGCCGAGCGGGAGGCCGATCGCGAGGCCGATCGCGAGGCCGACCGCCAGGCGGAGCGCGAGGCGGAGGACAGGATCACCGCCCGCATCGCGGCGCAGTGGGCAGTGCTCCGTGAGGAGCGCGAGGAGCGCATGCGCCCCGGGCCGATCCGGTCCGGCCCGTCCAACTTCAGTCGCGCGCAGGTGCCGTGGGGCCTCGACCTCGCCGCCGCGTGGGGCTGGCGGCTGCTCGTCATCGCCGCGGCCACGTACGTCGTGCTGTGGCTGGTCGCCTACTTCGCCGTCATCACGCTGCCGATCGCGATCGCGCTGCTCCTCGCCGCGCTCGCGGGCCCGGTCGTCAACGGACTGCGCCGGCTCCGGCTGCCGCGGGGCGTGGCCTCGATCCTCACCGTGCTGCTGATCCTCGGCTCGGTCGGGCTGCTGCTCACCTTCGCCGGCCAGCAGATCGCCGAGGGCGCCGACGACCTCGCAGACTCGACCGTGCAGGGCCTGGAGCAGATCGAGACGTGGCTCAAGGACGGCCCGCTCAACGCCAGCGACTCCCAGATCGACACCTACATCTCCGACGCCCAGGCGGCGATCACCGAGCAGACCGCCGACCAGGACTGGTTCACCCAGGCCACCGAGCTCGGCACGGCCGTCGGACATGTGTTCGCGGGCTTCTTCATCGTGCTGTTCGCGACCTACTTCTTCCTCGCCGACGGCAACCGGATCTGGTCCTGGGTCGTGCGGCTGGCCCCGCGCGCCGCGCGCGCCCAGGTCGACAGCAGCGGTCGGGTCGCCTGGCGCTCGCTGACGCAGTTCGTGCGGGCGACGGTCCTGGTGGCGGGGGTCGACGCGATCGGCATCATGACCGGCGCCTGGATCCTCGACGTGCCGTTCGTGCTCGCGATCGGCGTGCTGGTCTTCCTCGGCGCCTTCGTGCCCCTCATCGGTGCCACCGTCGCCGGGGTGGTCGCGGTGCTGGTCGCCCTGGTCGACCAGGGGCCTGTCACGGCGCTGCTGATGTTCGCCGTGGTGATCGGCGTGCAGCAGCTGGAGGGCCACGTGCTCCAGCCGTTCCTGATGGGCCGCTGGGTGTCGGTGCACCCGCTGGGGGTGATCGTGGCCATCGGCTGCGGCGTGCTCGTCGCGGGCGTCGCCGGCGCGCTGGTCGCCGTACCCCTCGCGGCCGCCGCCAACGCCGTCGTCCTGCACCTCGCCGAGCACACCGCCCCGGGTGCCGACGCCGAGGCGGAGCTCATGGAGGACTACGAGACCACCAGCGCCACCGTCAGACAGGGGGACGTCGACCATGTCGGCCGCACCGCACCACCCGAGTGACCCGACCGCCGCGCTCACGCTCGACGACGTCGTCGCCGCCCGGGAGGTGCTCGACGGCGTCTCGGTGACCACGCCGATGGAGGAGTCGCGGTGGCTGTCGGCCGAGGCCGGCGGACCGGTGCTGATCAAGTGCGAGAACCTCCAGCGCACCGGCTCGTTCAAGGCGCGCGGCGCGTACGTCCGGATCAGCCGGCTCAGCGAGGAGGAGCGCGCCCGCGGGGTCGTCGCCGCCTCCGCCGGCAACCACGCGCAGGGCGTCGCGCTCGCCGCGCAGCAGCTCGGCATCCGCGCCACGGTCTTCATGCCCGAGGGCGCGCCGATCCCGAAGGAGCGGGCCACCCGGGGGTACGGCGCCGACGTGGTCTTCCACGGGACCTACCTCGAGGACGCTCTCGTCGCCGCGCGGGAGTTCGCCGAGCGCACCGGCGCGGTGTTCATCCACCCGTTCGACCACCTCGACGTGATGGCCGGACAGGGCACCGTCGGGCTGGAGGTGCTCGAGCAGGCGCCCGACCTCCGCACCCTGCTGGTGCCGACCGGCGGCGGCGGTCTGATCGCCGGCATGGCCGTCGCGGTCAAGGCGCTGCGACCCGACGTCCGCATCGTCGGCGTGCAGGCGGCCGAGGCGGCGGCGTCCCCCGCCTCGCTCGCCGCCGGTGCGCCGCAGCGGCTCGACCGGATGCGCACGATGGCCGACGGCATCGCGGTCGGCCTGCCCGGTGACCTCACCTTCGCCGCCGTCCGTGACCACGTCGACGAGGTCGTCACGGTGTCGGAGGAGGCGATGAGCCGCGCCGTGCTGTCCCTGGTCGAGCGCGCCAAGCTGGTCTCCGAGCCCGCGGGCGCGGCCGCGGTCGCCGCGCTGCTCGACCACCCGCAGCAGTGGGAGACCCCGCTGGTCGCGGTGGTGTCGGGCGGCAACGTCGACCCGCTGCTGCTCGGCAAGATCATCCGGCACGGCATGGCCGCCGACGACCGGTTCCTGGTGCTGCGCGTACGGGTGCCCGACGCGCCGGGCGGGCTCGCCCAGCTCCTCACCGACGTCGGGTCGACCGGCGCCAACGTGCTCGAGGTCGTCCACGAGCGCACCAGCCCCGCGCTGCTCCTCGGTGAGGTCGAGGTGCAGCTCCAGCTGGAGACGCGCGGAGCCCCGCACACCGCGAAGGTGCTCGAGCACCTCCGGGGGCGGGGCTACCGGGTGGAGTGACGCCCGGCCGAGGTCAGTCGGTGTACGGCGTCGCCTTCACGACGACGACCTGCAGCGTCTTGCCGTTGGGTGCCTCGAAGGCGACGGTGTCGCCGGCCTTCGCGCCGAGCAGCGCGGCACCCAGGGGCGCCTGGGCGGAGAAGACGTCCATGTCGACGTACTCCTCGTTCTCGCGCGAGCCGAGGAGGAACGTCTCGGCCTCGTCGTCGTCATCGCCCTCGAACTTGTAGGTGACGACCTTGCCGACGGACACGACGCCGTCGTCGGAGGGGAGCGTCGAGTCTGCCGACCGGAGCAGCGCCTGGAGCTGCTTGATCTGACCCTCGTTCTTGCCCTGCTCCTCGCGGGCGGCGTGGTAGCCGCCGTTCTCCTTCAGGTCGCCCTCGTCGCGGGCCTCGCTGATCCGCTGCACGATCTCGTCGCGCACCGGGCCCTCGAGCCGCTGCAGCTCGGCCTCGAGCTGCTCCTTGGCGGAGGGGATCAGCCAGATGGTGGCCTGCTCGGTCGACTGGGTCATGGGTGGCTCCTGGGGGTGCGGGTGGTGCGTGCGTACATGGTGTTCCGGTGCCGGGTGGTGCCCGGTCCGGGTGCTCGGCTGGTCGCGTCTCTCGGGGCGCTGGTGGGGGTGACGCTCAGGTCCCACGACTGCGGCTACACGACGTCGTGGGGCCCCGGCGCGACGGCCGAATGGTCGACGATAGCAAGGTCGCGGTCGTCGCGCAGTCCTCCCGAGGCAGGGACCGGGGGCGCCCGGAGCCGTCGTCAGCGGGGTCGGGGCTGCCCGGGGGCGGTGCAGCCGACCACCTCGACGGCCGTCGCCCGGCGGTCGGTGGCGACCGAGACGGTCACGAACCCGGCGTCGTCGATCTCGGGCACGAAGCTCAGCTGGCCGACCAGCACGTGGTCCTCGGCGTACGCCCGCAGCTGGCAGGTCGCCTCCACGTCGGGCTCGCGCAGCCGTACGGCGAACTCCACCTCGGCGGCGTTGTCGGTGAACGCGACGTACGTCGGCTCGGCCGACGACACCAGCGGCCGCGACTGCTCCCACGCGGTCCAGCCGACCCAGGCGCCGGCGACGACGACGGCCACCCCGACCACCCCGAGAAGCGTCCAGCGGCGCCAGGCGGGCGTGCGGCCGTAGCGTGCGGCGACGCGTGCGGCTCCCTCCGCGTCGACGCCCGGGGCGGCGGCGCGGCCTGCGGTCGGACGGGTGCTCACGCGACCATGCTAGGCGCCTAGGATCGAGCCATGCCCTCCGAGACCTCGGGGACGCCCGCGTCCTCCCGCTACGCCGGTCTGCGGCTGATGCACGTCCACGCCCACCCCGACGACGAGTCGAGCAAGGGCGCCGCCAGCACCGCCAAGTACGTCGCGGAGGGGGCCGACGTCCACGTCGTCACCTGCACCGGCGGCGAGCGCGGCTCCATCCTCAACCCGAAGATGGAGCGGCCCGACGTCCTGGAGAACATCACCGAGATCCGTCGCCAGGAGATGGAGCGGGCCCGCGACATCCTCGGCGTCACCCAGCACTGGCTCGGGTTCGTCGACTCCGGCTGGCCCGAGGGCGACCCGAAGCCGCCGCTGCCCGAGGGCTGCTTCGGCCTGGTCCCGCTGGAGGAGTCGACCGAGCGGCTGGTGCGGCTGATCCGCGAGATCAAGCCGCACGTGCTGACGACGTACGACGAGCGCGGCGGCTACCCGCACCCCGACCACATCCGCTGCCACGAGGTGAGCGTCGCGGCCGTCGAGGCCGCCGCCGACCCCGAGCAGTACCCCGAGGCCGGCGAGCCGTGGCAGGTCGCGAAGGTCTACTACCACCACTCGTTCAACCGCGAGCGGATGCAGCGGCTGCACGACGCGACCATCGCCCACGGGCTGGAGTCGCCGTGGGCGGAGCGGCTGGAGCAGTGGAAGCCGGAGCCGGAGTGGGACGCTCGCGTCACCACGAAGGTGCCGTGCGCCGACTACTTCGGGGTGCGCGACCAGGCGCTGCTGGCCCACGCGACCCAGATCGACCCCGACGGCCACTGGTTCGCCATCCCGCGCGAGATCCAGGCCGACGTGTGGCCGACCGAGGACTACGAGCTCGTCACCAGCCACGTCGACGCGCCGGTGCCCGAGGACGACCTGTTCGCCGGGGTGAGCGCCGAGGGCGGCGCCGGCTCGGCCACGTAGAGGGGCCGAGCGGTGGCGACCGTCGCGATCTACGCCCTCCTCGGGCTGGTGGTGCTGTTCGGCGTCGCCTTCGTCGTGGCGATCCTGTGGAGCCTGGTGCCCCGCAAGGGCGGTGGGCTGCGTGGTCGCCCGGGCGGCGACTCCGGCGGCTGGTACGACGGCGGCGGCTCGGCCGGCTGACCCGTCAGCGGGCCGGCGCGACCAGCCGGAAGCGGCGCATCGCCACGGCGCCGAGCAGCGGGCCCGGCACGAGCAGCCAGAACGCCCAGCGCCAGTCGGTCGCCTGTGCGACGACCGGCACGAGCGCGATGGTGAGCACGGTCAGCGCGAAGCCGACCGCGGTCTGCACGGTCAGCGCGGTGCCGACGTAGCGCTGGTCGGAGGTCTCGGAGACGGCGGCCGAGAAGACGCCGGAGTCGGCGATGACGGCCGCGCCCCACACCGCGAGGAACGGCAGCAGCAGCGCCGGCGACGCGGCGAAGAGCCACGGCGAGAGCAGGCAGCACGCACCGCTGGTCGCGAGTGCGGCGACGGCCGCGGGGGAGCGCCCGAACCGGTCGGACGCCCAGCCGCCGAGCAGGCTGCCGGCCACGCCGGCGCCGCCGACGGTGAGGAAGGTCAGCAGGCTGGTGCGGGTGCTGCCGCCGGCCAGCAGCCACGCGGGCAGCCAGGTCCAGAACGCGTAGAGCTCCCACATGTGGCCGAAGTAGCCGAGGTTTGCGAGCCGCGGACCGCGCTCGCGGGCGCCGGCGAGCACGTGCCGGGCGTGCGGGCGGGCGCCCACGGCCAGCAGCGGCCCGGGGCGTACGGCGAGAGCCGCCACCGCCGCGGCGACCAGCGCCAGCAGCGCGGCGCCCACGAGCACCCGGCGCCACGGCAGCCCGGGCCCGCCGCCGAGCGCGACGATGAGGTGCGGCAGCGCGGAGCCCAGCGTCAGGCACCCGATGAGCACGCCGAACGCCCGACCGCGGTCGACCGGTCGGGCCCAGGAGGCGGTGAGCTTCATGCCGAGCGGGTAGATCCCGGCGAGCAGCACGCCGGTGGCCAGCCGCAGCGGCACCGCGAGGGCCAGCCCGTCGGCCACCGCGGCCAGCAGGAGCGTGCAGAGCGCGGCCCCGGCCGCGCACAGCGCCATCAACCGCTGTGGGGCGAAGCGGTCGGGCAGACCCAGTGCGCTCGAGGTGACCGCCCCGACGGCGAACCCGATCTGCACCGACGCGGTCAGCCACACCGCCTCGGTGCTGGAGAGGTCCCAGGCGACCCGGAGACCCGGCACCACCGCCGTCGCGGAGAACCACACGGCCAGGCCGAGCACCTGCACGAGGGCCACCAGCGCGAGCTGTCGGCGGGCACCCGCCGGGGCCGGAGCGGGCGCCGTCGTCGGCGGGGGACCGGGCACGACGTCATCCCACCACGGACGTGGAAGAATCAGCGGCATGTCGACGCCGACCGCCCTGCTCCTCCCGCTGGCCTCCGACCCCGTGCCCGAGGCCAACGACGTCGTCGCGGGCTGGGTGTTCTTCGTGATCCTGATGATCGGCATCGCCGCGATCGTGGTGCTCGGCCGCAGCCTCACCAAGCGGCTGAAGAACGTCGACCAGGCCGCCGTCGACGGCCGCTACGACCCCTCGTCGCCCCGCCGCCGGCGCACCACGCCCTGACCCCCCCCGCGCCGAGCCGTCGTACATCTACGACGGGTCAGCGCACCCGGAGACGCTTGAGGGCGCGGATCTGCGCGTTGCCGACGGACACGAACCTCGAGATCTCCATCGACGCCGGTGGGCCGAGCGGCAGCAGTCGCTGGGTGGCGACGGTCTGCGACTCGGTGTACTTCCGCATGCCCTCGGCGCCGTGGCGGCGGCCCAGGCCGGAGTCGCCCATCCCGCCCATGCCGGCCTCGATCGAGCCGGCCGCGGCGGCGGCGCCGTCGTTGACGTTGACCGAGCCCGAGCGGACGCGCTGCGCCATCGCCTCGGCGTACGAGGTGTCCCGGCTCCAGATCGATGCCGACAGCCCGTAGGTGCCCTCGTTGGCCCGGGCGACCGCCTCGTCGTCGGACGCCACGCGGTAGAGCGAGACCACCGGCCCGAACGTCTCCTCCAGGCACACCTCCATCGACGGCGTGACGCCCTCGAGCACGGTCGGCTCGTAGACGAGCGGACCGAGGTCGGGTCGGTGCTTCCCGCCAGCGAGGACGGTGGCGCCGTGCGCGACCGCGTCGTCGACGTGCCGGGTGACGGCCTCCAGCTGGGAGGGACTGGCCAGGGAGCCGACGTCGTGGGTGTAGTCGTACGACTGCCCCAGGCGCAGGGCCTTCACGCCGGCGACCAGGGCGTCGCGGTACTCCTCGTAGACGTCGGTGTGCACGAGCACCCGCTCGATGTGGATGCACATCTGGCCGGTGTTGGCGAAGGCCGCCGACAGGGTGCCGGTGACCGCCTTGGCCACGTCGGCGTCGGCCCGCACGATGAGCGGGTTCTTGCCGCCGAGCTCGAGGCTGGCGGCGATGAGCCGCTCGCCGGCCCGCGCACCCACCCGGCGTCCGGTGGCCGTCGACCCGGTGAAGCAGATGTGGTCGACGTGGTCGATGAGGGCGTCGCCCACGGTCGACCCCGGTCCGACCACGACGTGCCACAGGTCGGTCGGCAGCCCGGCCTCGGCCATCCGCGCGCGGATCCAGAGCAGGGTCAGGGCGGTCTGGCTGTCGGCCTTGCTGACGACGCCGTTGCCGGCCAGCAGCGCCGGGATGACGTCGCCGACGGCCAGGTAGAGCGGGTAGTTCCAGAGCGAGATCATGCCGATGACGCCCTTGGGCACCCGTACCTCGCGCACCTTGGTGAGTCCCGGCATCGCACCGCGGACCTTGTGCGGCTTGAGGTAGGTCGCGCCGTGCCGGGCGTAGTGCCGTGCGATCGTGCAGACCTGGAGGATCTCCTGCCAGGCGCTGAAGCGGTTCTTGCCCATCTCCCACTGGATCAGGTCGATGACCTCGTCCTGGTGGTCGACCAGCAGGTCGTGGAAGGCGAGCATCACGTCGGCGCGGGCGGCGTACGGAAGCATCGCCCAGCCGCGCTGTGCGGTGCGGGCGGACTCGGCCGCCACCGCGACGTCCTCCACCGTGCTGGCCGGGACCGGGTGGATCTCCGCGAGGTCGTACGGCGCGACCGCCACGACCGGGTCGGCGGTGCCGGAGGCGTCGCGGAAGACCCACGAGGTGAGGCCGTCGAGCACCTCCGGCGTCACCCAGGACGGGCGGGCTGCGGGGAGGCCGGAGAGGGTGTCCGACGGGGTGGCCGGGTGGTCGGCGGTGGCGGTCATGCGGGACTCCTGGGGGCGTACGACGGGAGGGTGCGGGAGGCGGGCGGAGGAGCGGTGGCTCAGCCGTAGAGGCGGTCGAGCACGTCGGAGGACTTGGTGTTGACCACGCGGCGCTTGAGCTTGAGCGTCGGCGTGAGCTCCTCCGACTCCGCGGTCCACTCGGTGCCGAGCAGCTCGAACGCCTTGACCTGCTCGGGCCGGGCGAGCCGATCGTTGGCGGCGTCGACGGCCTGCTGGGCCATCGCCCGGATCTGCGGCTTCGCGGCGAGGTCGGCGAGGTCGGTGAACTCGATGCCGAGCTGCGCGGCGACCAGCGGGGCGATCTCCCCGTCGAGCGTCAGCACCGCGACGACGTACGGCTTGCCGTCGCCGACCGCCATCGCATGCCCGATGATCGGCGACTCCTTGAGGTAGTTCTCGATGTTCGACGGCGCGATGTTCTTGCCGGAGCTGGTGATGATGAGCTCCTTCTTGCGGTCGACGATCTTGAGGAAGCCGTCGTCGTCCAGCTCGCCGATGTCGCCGGTGCGGACCCAGCCGTCGTCGTCCTTGAGCTCGGCCGTCGCGTCGTCCTGGCGGAAGTAGCCGGGGGTGGTGACCGGGCCGCGGGCCAGGATCTCGCCGTCCTCGGCCAGCCGCACCTCGATGCCGGCCAGCGCCTTGCCGACGGTGCCGAGCCGGAACTGGTCGGGCCCGCCGGCCGTGACCGCGGCGGTGGTCTCGGTCATGCCGTAGACGTCGTAGATGCGCATCCCCAGGCCGGCGAAGAACTTCGCGACCTCCAGCGGCATCGGCGCCGCGGCCGACGTCGCCCACTGCACCCGGTCGAGGCCGAGAAGGGCACGCATCGGGCCGAGCACGGCGGCGTCCATCGCCTCGAAGCGCGCCTGGAGCTCGGTGGTGACGGTGCCGCCGACCTGCTGCGCCTCGACGTACTCCAGGCCCACTGCCATCGCCTGCTGCACGCCGGCCCTGCGGGCCTCGTCGGTCTCGGCGGCGAGCTTGGCGGACACGCCGGTCTTGATCTTCTCCCAGACCCGAGGGACGCCGAAGAAGCGGGTGGGTCGCACCTGGGCGAGCGCGCCGACGAGCTGGGCGGGGTCGGCGACGAGGTGGATGTGCCCGCCGTTGATCTGGGGGACGTACATGCCGAGGAGGCGCTCGGCGATGTGGGCGAGCGGGAGGTAGCTGATCCAGACCAGCTCGCCGTCGACGCCCGCGGTGCGCAGCGAGGAGGTGGCCTCGAAGAGCACGTTGCGGTGGGTCAGCACCACGCCCTTGGGGTTCCCGGTGGTGCCGGAGGTGTAGAGGATCGTCACCGGGTCCTGCGGCGACACCGCCGCCGTGCGCGCGGACAGCGCCTCGGGCGAGGTGCTTCGGCTGGCCGCACCCTCGACGAGCAGGTCGGCCCAGCTCACGGCCCGGGAGTCGTCCGGCAGCACCGACTCGTCGAGGAGGACGACGGTGTGGATCGACTCGCACTCCTCGAGCGCCCGCGCCCAGCGGGCGAGCTGGTCGGCGCCCTCGAGCACCACGACCGACGGTGTCGAGTGTCCGGCCACGAAGGCGACCTGGTCGGGGGAGAGGGTCGCGTAGATCGACATCGGTACGCCGCCCGCGTGCACGGCGGCCATGTCGGCGACGACGTGCTCGATGCGCGAGGAGGCCATCAGTGCGACGGTGTCGCCGGGCTGGAGACCGCGGGCGACGAGCCCGGCCGCGACGTCGAGCACCTGGCGGTGGTACTCGGTCCACGTCACCGTGCGCCAGCCGCCCTCGGGGGCGCCGACCCGGTCGGAGTACGCCGGTGCGTCGCCGTGCTCGGCGGCCACGGTCGCGAGCGTGGCGGGGAGGGTCAGGCCGTCGATCTCGGCCTCGATCTCGGCGCGGGCGGTCAGCACGTCGGTCATGCGCGGGGCTCCTGGTGTGAGGTCTCAGCGACTGTGACAGCAAGACTGTCACACCGAAACTGTCACATTGGCGTGTGACGTGCGTCAACCCTGTGTCGCGCCGGTCCAGAGGTCTGCCGCGGGCAGCCGCCGACGTCCGTGGGTCGGTGGACGCTGCTGCCTGACAGTCGTACTGTTCCAGTCGTGTCAGCAGGTACCGCCGCTTCCTCCGCGGATCCCGGGGACCCCACCGGCCCAGGCCAGGCAGGCGACGACGGCGAGACCGGTCTGCTGACCATCGACGAGCTCGCCGCCGCCGTCGGCCTGACCGTCCGCACGACGCGGTACTACGCCAGCCTCGGCCTCATCCCGCCCCCGGTGCGGCGCGGCCGGATGGCCTACTACGACGACGCCCACCGCGGACGACTCGAGCTGGTCCGGGCACTGCAGGACCACGGGTTCACCCTCCAGGCCGTCGAGCGCTTCCTCGGCTCGCTGCCGCCCGACGCGGGGGCGGAGGACCTCGCGCTCCAGCGGGCGATGCTCACCTCGTGGTCGGCGACCCCGAGCGAGCCGCTCACCCGGCGCCAGGTCGAGAAGCAGGCAGGCCGCCCGCTGCGCGACGACGACCTCGCGCTGCTCGTCGCGATGGGCGCGCTCGACCCGCGCGGCCCCGGTGGACCCGGTGCCTCCGCGGACGAGCAGCGGTGGGTGCCCAACCCGAGCCTGCGCGTCGGCGTCGAGCTGCTCGACCTCGACGTCCCGCACTCCTCGCTGACCGCCGCGTCCGAGGCGATCACCCGGCACATGGACGACCTCGCCGGCGAGCTCACCGACGTGCTGCGCACCCAGGTGCTCGAGCCCTTCCGCCGCGAGCCGCACTCCCGCGACGACGCCGTCGCGCTCGAGCGCACCATGGCGCGGCTGCGGCAGCTCACGCTCGAGGCGGTGGTGGCGGGCTTCCAGCGCGCCGCGAACGCCGTCATCACCCGGTCGCTGACCAGCGAGCCGGAGCCCACCGCAAAGGAGCGGGACAGCCACGATGAGCACCACGACCAGCCACTCGGAGGCCCCGCCGAGCCGGGCTGAGCGCACCGCCCACGTCACCTGCCCGCTGTGCGAGGCCACCTGCGGTCTGGAGGTGACCGTCCGCGGCGACGGCCGGGAGCCCGGCGACGTACGTGTGCGGGGCGACCGCGACGACGTCCTCAGCCGCGGCTACCTGTGCCCCAAGGGTGCCGCGATCGGTGAGCTGCACGCCGACCCCGACCGGCTCCGCCGTCCGCTGGTCAAGCGCGACGGCGTGCACGTGGAGGTCTCGTGGGAGGAGGCGTACGCCGAGGTCGCGCGGCGCCTGTCCGCGGTGCAGGCCGAGCACGGCCGTGGGTCGGTGGCCGTCTACTTCGGCAACCCGTCGGCCCACCACCTCGCCGGCGCGCTCTACCTGCGCCCGCTCGTCCGGGCGCTCGGCACCACGCAGGTCTACAGCGCCGGCACCGTCGACCAGGTGCCGAAGATGTTCGCCTCGGGGTACCTGTTCGGCGACGTCGCGACCGTGGCCGTGCCCGACCTCGACCACACCGACCACCTGCTGCTGCTCGGTGGAAACCCGCTGGTCTCCAACGGCAGCATGATGACCGCGCCCGACGTTCGCGGGAAGCTGCGCCGGATCCGCGAGCGCGGCGGCAGCGTGGTCGTCGTCGACCCGGTCCGCACCCGCACCGCCGACGCCGCCACCGAGCACGTCGCCATCCGGCCCGGCACCGACGCGCTGCTGCTGATGAGCCTGGTGCACACCGTCCTCGACGAGGGCCTGGACGACCTGGGCCGGCTCGCGGAGCACGTCTCGGGCCTCGACGAGGTGCGTGAGGTCGTCGCCGCCTTCCCGCCGGAGGCGACCGCGGAGCACACCGGCGTCGACGCCGCCACGACCCGCCGGCTCGCCCGCGAGCTCGCCGCGGCCGACCGGGCGGTCGTCTACGGCCGGATGGGCACCACGACGTCCGGCTTCGGCACCGTCGCCAGCTGGCTCGTCGACGTGCTCAACGTCGTCACCGGCAACCTCGACCGACCCGGCGGGGCGATGTTCCCGAAGGCCGCCGCCGGTCAGCCCAACACCCGCCCCGGTCCACGCAAGCCGTTCCGCCACGGCCGCTGGCACAGCCGGGTGCAGGAGCGCCCCGAGGTGATGTCGGAGCTGCCCGTCGCGACGCTGCCCGACGAGATCCTCACCCCCGGCGCCGGGCGGGTGCGGGCCGTCGTCACCGTCGGCGGCAACCCCTGCCTCAGCGCGCCCGACTCCGCTCGGATGCAGGAGGCGTTCGGCTCGCTCGACCTGCTCGTGTGCGTCGACCCCTACCTCAACGAGACCACCCGGCACGCCGACGTCGTGCTGCCCGGTCCGAGCCCGCTGGAGCGCCCGCACTACGACGTCCTGCTCTACCAGTACGCCGTCCGCAACGTCGCGCACTGGTCGCCGGCGGTCGTGGACACCGACGTCCCGCAGGAGTGGCGCACGCTGCTCACGCTCAGCGGCATCGCGGCCGGCCTCGGCCCCGGCGCCGACGTCGACGCGCTCGACGACGAGGTCGCCCGCCAGGTCGCGGCGTCGTACGGCGTGACGGCGGCAGCCGGTCTCACCGGACCGGAGCGCCTGGTCGACCTGATGCTCCGCGGCGGTCCGTACGACCTCACGCTCGCCGACGTGCAGGCGGCGCCGCACGGCGTCGACCTCGGCCCGCTCCAGCCTCGGCTGCCCGAGGTGTTGTCGACGCCCAGCGGCACCGTCGAGCTCGCCGCCGAGCCGTTCCTGCGCGACGCGGAGCGGCTGCGGGTGACACTCGACGAGCCGGTCGGCGACGGTCTGCTGCTCGTCGGCCGACGCCACCTGCGCTCCAACAACTCCTGGATGCACAACCTGCCCGCGCTGTCGGGCGGCACCAACCTGTGCACCCTGCAGGTGCACCCCGACGACGCCGAGCGGCTCGGCCTCGTCGACGGCGGGCCGGCGCGGGTCGTCGGACCGGCCGGCGAGGTCGAGGCGCCGGTCGAGGTCACCGACCGGGTCCGCACCGGCGTCGTCACGCTTCCGCACGGCTGGGGCCACGACCTGCCCGGCACCCGGGGCGAGGTCGCCGCGGCGCGGCCGGGCGTCAACAGCAACCTGCTGGCCGACGCCCGCACGCTCGACGAGCCGACCGGCACCGCCACCGTCAACGCGGTGCCGGTGACGGTCGTCCCGGTGTCGGTCCCGACGCTGACGGTCGTCGACTGACGGCGACGGGCAGCGTCAGCGCGGGCTGATCGAGTCGACGCGCCAGGTGCCGTCGTCGCCCCGCTCGAGCCCGGCGAGCACGCGGTTCTGGCTCACCTGCACCGGCTGGTCGGGGTCGGCGAGCGTGGTGGCGGAGACCAACACCTGGTCGACGTACAGGAGGACCACGACGTGGTCGTCGTCCTCCTGACGCACCACCCCCGCCGCCTTCACGGTGGCGTCGGTGACCGCCTGCTTGGAGCGCGCGAGCCGCCCTGCCGACTGCTGGAACGTGGTGCGGAACTCCGCCGCGAACTCGTCGGTCATCCCGCCGGTCGCCTGCTTCAGCCCGGCCTGGAGGTCGCGGTAGTCGTAGGTCAGGGCGAGCGGCACCGTCTGCACCGCTGCCGCCACCGGCGCCGCGAGGTCGCCGGGCAGCGAGCCCCCGACGTACGCCTCCCCGCCGGCGGTGCTGGTCGGCGGCGTGCCGCCCGGCTCGGGGCGCTGCTGGAGCAGCCACCACACGCCGGACCCGGCAGCGAGGACGGCGACCACCAGGACGAGGGTCGACGACCGGACGCCTCGGGCGCGTGCGGCAGACCCCCGCGCGCGGGGCGCCTCGCTCCCGGTGTGGTGGTCGGTGCTCACGTCGGCCTGCTCCTTCTCTTGCACCGTGCTCATCCGACCTGCTCCAGACCGGCCACGAGCCACGCCCCGTCGACCTCCACCAGGCGCACCCGCGTCCGGTAGCGCGCCTCGTCGGTCGCCCCGGAGTCGATCGTGGTGGCGACGTCGACGGCCACCAGCACCTGCGCCTCGCCGTCGCCGAGGTACTCCGTGGCGACGCCGTCCTCGGCGACCTCGGCCGTCATCACGAGCTTCTTGCCGGTGACCTCCGTGACGAGCTCACGGCTGCGCTCGGCGTAGGTGTCGGAGAAGTCCCCGGTCGTGCTCGCCTGCATCCGGGCGACGTCCTCGTCGGCCGTGCGGTGGTCGAGGGTGAAGAAGTCCCGCGCGGCCTGGCTGGCGGCACTGGTCACCTCGGCGTCCAGGTCGTCGTCATCCGAGACCCACGCCCACCCGCCGACGGCGAGCAGGACCACCACCACGGTGGCGAGGAGGTGGTCGGCGGTGACGGTGACGCGCCGGCCCGTGCTCACCGTGCTCCCGGCGT
Source organism: Nocardioides sp. (assembly GCA_002729525.1). Taxonomy (GTDB): domain Bacteria; phylum Actinomycetota; class Actinomycetes; order Propionibacteriales; family Nocardioidaceae; genus Nocardioides. Next base: position 44,850 of record PBYI01000035.1, on the reverse strand, counting down.
CGTCACGGGTCCTGGTGCTCGTGCTCATCGTTCCCCTCCCAGCGGGCTGGTCAGCAGCCACGCGAGTCCGTCGGGTCCGCTCGGCGGCGGGTCGCCGTGCATCCCGGTCAGTCGTACGGCGCTGCGGCCGGTGGTCAGCACGCCCGTGCTGGGGTTCCAGATCGCCGTCGTGCCGTCCCGGCCGGCTCCGGCGGCCGAGCCGCCGGACGCGCGGCCTCCCGAGCGGGCACGGGTGTCGCCGGCGACGGCCGGCTCCGGCTTGCGCCACGCGGGCGTGGTGACGTTCTGGGCGCCGCGGACGTTCGGCGTGCGCGGGTCGGTGGGCGAGGCGGTGCAGCCCGCCCGCAGGTTCGGCTCGGCGTCCTCGGACTGGAGCGGACCGTCGCCGGCGACCGGGCGGCCGTCGGGCTGGTAGCGCTGGGTGCCCTCGTAGCCCTGGGTGCACGGCTGGAACGTCCCGACCTGCGGCGCCTGCTGCGAGAGGTGCAGCGTGTAGATCGGGTCGCCGTTCTCGTCGTAGTGGCAGGTCGACTCGACGGCCTTGCCGGTGCGGATGTCGTACTCGTCGCAGTGCCGGGTGGTGTTGATGCTGTTCTGGAGGATCCACGGGAAGATCACCAGGGTCTTGCGCAGCTCGGGGGTGCGCTCCTGGGCCACCGTGGTGAGCGAGACGAGGTTGCTCAGCAGCACCGGCAGCAGCTGCTGGTTGTCGGCGAGCAGGTTGGTCACGCCGGTGGAGGCCCGCAGCCCGGTGTCGTAGATCGACACCACCGTCGGATCGAGCTCGCGCAGGCGCTTGGTCAGGGACGCCAGCGCCCGGGTCCAGCGCCGCGTGCCGGGACCCAGCTCGGCCTGGGTCGAGAGCACGGTGTTGGCGTCGCGGATCAGCGCCGTCAGGTCGTCGAGGTTGGCGAGGGTGTCGCGAGTGAGCACCTGCGTGCCCGCCAGCAGGCGGTCGGTCGGCCCGCCGAGGTCGTCCAGCGCCAGCGCCGCCTCGTCGAGCACGGTGGCCAGGTCGTCGCGCGGCACGGAGGCGACGAGGTCGTCGAGGTTCGACAGCAGCTGTTCCAGGCGCGGCGGGCTGACGGTGTCCTCGACCCCGATCACGTCACCGTCGACGAGCACCGGACCGTCGGCCGAACGGGGCTCGAGCAGCACGTAGCCCTCACCGATCGCGGACTTCGAGCCGACGACGGCACGTACGTCGCGGGGCACCTCGGTGCCGGCGTCGAGATCGAGGACGACCGTGGTCCTCCGGCCCGGCCCGGCCCGCAGCTCGGCGACCGAGCCGACCCGGGTGCCGAGCACGTCGACGTCGGCGCGGGGGTACAGCCCGCCGGCGTTGTCCACCTGCATCTCGACCGTGTACGGCGGGTTCAGCACCGAGCCGAGGCCGAGCAGGCGGGGGGCGCCGTACCAGACCACCAGGGCGGTGACGACGGCGAAGACGAGGAGCTGGACGCGGACGCGGCGGGTGATCACGGCGCACCTCCGGTGAGCAGCTCGCCGAGGGTGGTGGGCGGTCCGTCGGGCTGCGACGACCCGACCCGGTCGGGCCCGCCGCCCGAGCGACCCCCGCTGAGCAGGTCGCGGATGCCGCCCTGACCGAGGTCGCCCAGACCCTCCGCGAGTCCCTGCTGGAGGTCCTCGAGCACCTCGGCGGGCAGTCCGGTGACGTCGTCGACCAGGTCACCGAGTCCCGGCGTCTGCCCGGCGGGGACACCGGGCAGCTCGGGCAGGTCCGGGAGCGCCGGACCGGCGGGCTCCTCGCCCGACTGCTCGGGCAGCTCGGACTCGAACGTCGACATCAGCTGGTCGAGGTCGAGGGTGATGGTGCCGAACATGCCGGCGTAGTCGCCCCGGCTGACGTACTTCGTGCCGCTGGGGAAGGGGAAGGTGATGTAGCCCTCGAGCGCCTTCGCCAACAGGCGCTTCTCGGTGAGCAGCTCCTCCAGGACCGGCGCGAGGTGCTCGAGGTCGGCGACGGTGTCGGCCCGGGTGCGGCGCAGCAGCGGGACCACGGTGTCGGACAGCCGCGCGACCCGGGTCAGGGTGGCGACGAGGCGGGGGCGCTGGCGCTCTAGGGCGGCGAGCCCGTCCGGGACGGTCTCCAGCGCGTCGGCCAGCACCCCGCGCTGCCGGGCGAGCCGGCCGCTGAGCCGGTTGACCGACCGCAGGGTGTCGACGATGACGTCGCGGTTGGCGTCGAACGTCGACACGAAGCGGTCGAGCCGGCGCGCGGTCGAGGGGAGGTCGGACTCGCCGAGCAGGGTCGACGTCGGGGGAGATCGTGCACACGACCTCCGCCCGCAGGTCGTCGCGCAGCTCGACGGACACGACACTGCCGACGACGACGTCGTTGGCGCGGCAGGTCTCCTTCGGCACGAGGTTGGTGACGTCGTCGAAGACCATCGTGACCAGGTAGCCGTCGGTGCCGACGGCGCCCGGGAGCGGCAACGACTGCGCGCCGCCGACGCGCTGCGGTCCGAGGCCGCGGAGGCCGGTACGCCGCTGCGCACCGTGCTCATGGACGTCACCGACGCCGACGCGTGCGCGGCGGCGGTGGAGGAGGTGCTGGCGACCTCGGAGCGGCTGCACGGCCTGGTCAACAATGCCGGGTTCGCGCAGACCGGCGCCGTCGAGGACGTCGACGACGAGACCGCGCGGGCGCAGCTCGAGCTCAACCTGGTCGCGCCCGCCCGCCTCTCGCGCCTGGTGCTGCCGCACTTCCGTGAGCACCGGTCGGGGCGGATCGTGAACATGAGCTCGATGGCCGGCCGCTTCACGCTGCCGCTGGCCGGGTGGTACTCCGCGAGCAAGCACGGCCTGGAGGCGCTCTCCGACGCCATGCGGATGGAGGTCGCGGGGTTCGGGGTGAAGGTCGTGCTCGTCGAGCCCGGCAGCTTCCGCACCGACATCTGGGCCCACGGCGGCGAGTCGTTCCCCGAGCCCGCCTTCGAGGGGTACGCCAAGGCCTACCGGCGCTCGGAGCTGGTGACCGGCAACCACCGCCTGATGCCCGACCCGGTCTGGGTCGCCCGCACGGTCCGGCACGCGCTCAGCACGCCGGCCCCGCGGGCCCGGTACGTCGTGGGCCCGGACGCGGTGGGTGGCGTCTGGGCGCACCGGCTGCTGCCCACCCGCGTCACCGATGCCGCGAAGGGGACCGGGATGGGGCTCCCGGCGTGGCGCAGGCTGCTGCCGTGAGCCCGACCGGGCGGGAGTGCTGCGACGCCCGAGGACCAGGGTGCGATCATGGTCCGCGGTGAGAGGCGGCACGGATGACCAGTGAGCGGGTGGAGGCCCCCGACGAGGGCGCCCCGCGCGGTCGTCGGCTGCCCCCGGACGAGCGACGCGAGCAGATCGTCGACTGCGCCGCGCGGCTGTTCGCCGAGCGGCCCTACGCGCAGGTGTCGACCACGCAGATCGCGCGGGAGGCCGGCATCGCCCGCGGCCTGCTCAACCACTACTTCGGCGACAAGCGCGCGCTCTACCTCGAGGTGGTCCGTCGGGCCGTCCTGATGACCGAGCTCGAGCGCCCGCTTCCCGAGCTGCGCGGCTCGCTGGTCGACCGGGTCGAGACCGCCGTCGCGTGGTTCGTGGCCTCCGCCGAGGCACAGGGCCCGACGTACCTCACCGTCACCGGCACGGGGATGGGCGACGACCCGGAGGTCTCGGAGATCCTCGCGCAGGCCGACGACCTCGCCGCCCGGCGGATGCTGGAGGTGCTGCGCCTGGACGCCGACGACGTCACCTCGCGGGCCATGGTGCGTGCGTACGGCGGCTTCGCCAAGGCTGCGATCCGCGAGCTGGTCGGCGGCGCGCTGACGCGTCCGCAGGCCACCCAGGTGCTGGTGTCGGGTCTGCTCGCGACGATCCAGTCGCTCCCGCAGGACCTGCCGCAGGACTTCCCGGGCACCGCGCTCGCGCCGGTGCCCGAGCGCCGCTGAGCGACGCCCGGGCCGGTGCGGGTCGGGCGCGGGGCGCCGGCGCTCAGTAGGAGCGGGGGAGCCCCAGCATCTGCGTGCCGATGTGGGCGAGGATGAGCTCTTCGGCCACCGGGATGTTCTTGCCGATGCGGGCGTCGCGGAAGAGCCGCTCGACGGGGTACTCCTGGGAGTAGGCCATGCCGCCGAACGTCTGGAAAGCACGGTCGGCCGCTTCCCAGGAGACCTGCGCAGCAGTGAGCTTGGCGACGTTGGTCTCGTTGCCGCAGGGACGTCCCTGGTCGAAGAGCCAGGCCGCCTTGTAGGTCATCAGCCGGGCCAGCTCGGTCTTCGCCTTGAGCTGGGCCAGCGGGAACTGGATCGCCTGGTTGGCGCCGATCGGACGACCGAAGACCTCGCGCGACGAGGCGTACTCCGACGCCACGCGCAGGGCCGCCTCCGCCCCGCCGACACCGCCGGCGGCGGCCAGGATGCGCTCGGGGTTGAGCACGTCCCACAGCACCGCGAAGCCCCGGTCGACCTCGCCCAGCACGTTGGTCAGCGGCACGCGTACGTCGTCGAGGAAGACCTGGCTGGAGGTGACGACGTTGCCGCCCATCTTCGGGATCGGGCTGAACGACAGCGTCCCGGCGGCGACGGCCTCCTTGACCGGCACCAGCGCCAGCGTGAAGCCGGCCGTGCGGGACCCCAGCGACGCGGCGGCCTCCGCGGCCGGCGTGCTGCGGGTGACGACGATCATCCAGTCGGCGTTCTCCAGTCCGGAGATCCAGATCTTCTGGCCCTTGATCACCAGCTCGTCGCCGTCGACGCGGGAGGAGGTGGTGATCTCGATGGCGTTGGAGCCGGCGTCGGGCTCGGTGAGCCCGAGCGCGAACTGCGTCTCGCCGGCGGCGACGCCGGGGAGGATGTCGGTCTTCTGCTGCTCGGTGCCGTGCTGCGCGAGCGTCATCGCGCCGAAGCCCGGCGTGAGGATGTAGAGGAACGTCGCGGCCGTGCCGCCCGAGGAGGTCAGGGTCTCCAGGGCGACGGCGAGGTCGAGCATGCCGGCGCCGCCCCCGCCGTACTCCTCGGGGACGGTGAGGCCGATCCACCCGCCCTCGGCGAGGTCGGCCCAGATCTCGTGCGGGAAGCGGTGCTCGTTCTCGCAGGCCGACCAGTAGGCGTGGTCGTACTTGGCGGCGATCGCCGCGACACCCTCGCGGACGGCGAGGGCCTGCTCGGGGAGGTCGAAGTCCATGGTCTGCTGTGGTCGGTGGCTGCGGCTCAGAAGCCCAGCGAGCGGCCGATGATCTCCTTCTGGACCTCGGTGGTGCCGCCGTAGATCGTCTGGATCCGGCTGTCGAGGTAGGCCTGCGCGATGGGGTACTCCAGCATGAAGCCGTAGCCACCGTGCAGCTGCACGCCCTGGTTGACGACCTTCTGCTGCAGCTCGGTGGTCCACCACTTCGCCATCGAGGCGAGCACCGGGTCGGCCGTGCCGGCGTTGAGCCGGGTGATCGCGTCGTTGATGAAGGTGCGCGCGACGTAGGCGTCGGTCGCCATCTCGGCGATGAGGAACCGGTTGTGCTGGAACTTGCCGATCGGCTTGCCGAAGGCCTCGCGCTGCTTGGCGTAGTCCATCGACATCTTGAGGACCTCCTCGATGGCGGCGACGGCCATCAGGCCGATCGAGATCCGCTCCTGGGGGAGGTTCTGCATGAGGTAGATGAAGCCCTCGCCCTCGGCTCCGAGGAGGTTCGTCTTGGGCACCTCGACGTTGTCGAAGAACAGCTCGGCGGTGTCCTGCGCCTTGAGGCCGACCTTGTCGAGGTTGCGGCCGCGCTCGAAGCCCGCCATGCCCTCCTCGACCACGAGCAGGCTGATGCCCTTGTAGCCCGCGTCGGGGTCGGTGCGGCAGACCACGATGACCAGGTCGGACATGATGCCGTTGCTGATGAAGGTCTTGGAGCCGTTGAGGACGTAGTGGTCGCCCTTGTCGACGGCGGAGGTCTTGACGCCCTGGAGGTCCGATCCGGCGCCGGGCTCGGTCATCGCGATCGCCGAGATCAGCTCGCCCGAGACCAGGCCGGGCAGCCAGCGCTGCTTCTGCTCGTCGGTGCCGAGGGTGGAGATGTAGGGGACGATGATGTCGGTGTGGACCGGGAAGCCGAGTCCGCTGGCGCCGACCCGGGCGATCTCCTCGGCCACGACCGCGTTGTAGCGGAAGTCCTTCAGCCCGAGGCCGCCGTACTCCTCCTCGACGTCGAAGCAGAGCAGGCCGAGCTCGCCGGCCCTGGTCCAGACCTCGCGGCTGACGTGGCCGTCGGCCTCCCACTGCTTCTGGTGGGGGACCGCCTCCTTCTCCAGGAAGGAGCGCACGGTGGCGCGGAAGTCCTCGTGCTCGGTCTCGTAGATGCTGGTCGGCTCGGCCATCGGCTCATCACTCCTGCGTGCGTCGACACGTGTCCGGGGTCACTCCCGGATCGCTACAGCGTCACTGTGACAGCAATACTGTCACGTTTCAAGGGCGAGTCCGTGGCGTCGCGTGAGCAACGTCACCGGTACCTGGGGCGCTCCTGCACGTTGGACGGTGCAACCCCACGACGCGCACCCGGAGCCGCTCATGACCGACCGAGCCGAGCACGACCCCTACGACGGCAGCCGGGCGCGCCCGACCTGGTCGGACCTCGACGCCCCGCCCGCCGGCTTCGGCCCGGTGCCGTTGGGGCCCGCCGAGCCGGTCGACACCCGGGCGCTCGGGGAGTCGGCGTTCGCGATCACGCTGGGCTCGATGCTGCTGCTGTCCCTCGGCTTCGCCGTCGGCGGGGCCGGCCCGGCGGTCGCCTGGCTGGTCGTGCTGCTGCTCGGGTCGTGGCTCACCTACCGGGTGCTGCCGGCGGCGTGGCGCTTCTCCGGGCTCGTCGGCGGGTACGGCGTCGCGACCCTGATGCTGCTCTGGATGGTCTGACGCCGCACCCGCGGACGCGGACGGGCCCGAGTGGGCTCAGCCGTAGAGGCGGTCGAGCACGTCGGAGTACTTCGCGTTCACCACGCGGCGCTTGAGCTTGAGCGTCGGGGTGAGCTCCTCGGACTCCGCGGTCCACTCGGTGCCGAGCAGCTCGAAGGCCTTGACCTGCTCGGGGCGCGACAGGCGCTCGTTGGCCGCGTCGACCGCCTGCTGCGCCATCGCCCGGATCTGCGGCTTGGTGGCCAGGTCGGCCAGGTCGGTGAACTCCACGCCGAGCCGCTGGGCCACCAGCGGGGCGATCTCCCCGTCGAGCGTCATCACCGCGACGACGTACGGCTTGCTGTCGCCGACCGCCATCGCGTGCCCGATGATCGGCGACTCCTTGAGGTAGTTTTCGATGTTCGACGGCGCGATGTTCTTGCCCGAGCTGGTGATGATCAGCTCCTTCTTGCGGTCGACGACCTTCACGAAGCCGTCGTCGTCCATCTCGCCGATGTCGCCGGTGTGCACCCAGCCGTCGGCGTCCTTGAGTGCCGCGGTCGCCTCCTCGGCCTTGAAGTAGCCGTGCGTGGTCACCGGGCCGCGGGCCAGGATCTCGCCGTCCTCGGCGATGCGGACCTCGATGCCGGGCAGGGCGCGGCCCACCGTGCCGAGCCGGAAGTCGTCCGGACCGCCCGAGGTGACCGCGCCGCAGGTCTCGGTCATCCCGTAGATGTCGTAGATGCGGATGCCCAGGCCGGCGAAGAACTTCGCGACCTCCAGCGGCATCGGAGCGGCGGCCGAGCCGGCCCACTCGAGCCGGTCGAGGCCGAGCAGGGCGCGCAGGATGCTGAGCATCCCGGCGTCGGCCTCCTCGTAGCGCTGCTGCAGCTCCGGGCTGGTGGTGCCGCCGAGCTGCTGGGACTCCACCCACTCCAGCCCGGTCGCCATGCACTGCTCGACGAAGGCCTTGGCGTTCGGGTCCTGCTCGGCGGCGAGCTTGGCCGAGACGCCGGTCTTGATCTTCTCCCAGACCCGCGGGACCCCGAAGAAGCGCGTCGGGTGCACCTCGCCGAGCGCCCCGAGCAGCATCGTGGGGTCGCCGATGAGGTGGATGTGGCCGCCCTCGGTCCACGGGATGTACATCCCGAAGGCGCGCTCGGCGATGTGGGCGAACGGCAGGTAGGAGATGAAGACGTTCTCCTCCTCGAACTGTGCCTTGCTCATCGAGCCGACGACCTCGAAGGCGACGTTGTGGTGCGTGAGCACGACGCCCTTGGGGTTCCCGGTCGTGCCGGACGTGTAGAGGATCGTCGCGGGGGAGTCGAGGTCGGTCGCGGCGACGCGCTCGTCGACGGCCTCCGGGTGCTCCGCGTCGTACGCCGCCCCGGCCGTCACGAGGTCGGACCACGACCGCGCGCGGGAGTCGGCCGGAGCCTGGCCGGCCTCCATGACCACCACGGTGCGGATGCTCGCGACCTCGGCGAGCGCCTTCGCCCAGCGCGCCACCTGGTCGGTGCCCTCGAGGATCACCGCGGTCGGCTCGGAGTGCGAGGCGACGTAGGCGACCTGCTCGGGGGAGAGGGTGTTGTAGATCGACATCGGGACGGCCCCGGCGTGCAGCGAGCCGATGTCGGCGAGCACGTGCTCGATCCGGTTGCTGGCCATGACGGCGACGTGGTCTCCGGGCTGGACGCCGGCCTCGACCAGCGCGGCACCGACGTGCCGGGCCGCCTCCGCGACCTCGTTCCACGACAGGGTCCGCCAGCCCTTGCCGTCCTCGGAGGTCACCCCGATCTTGTCGGAGTACGCCGGGTGGTCGCCGTGCTCGGCGACGGTGTCGAGGAAGAGCCGGGTGATCGTGCGACCGGCCACCTGTCCCTCGATCTCGGCCCGGACGGCCTCGAGGTCGGCGTCGTTGCTGCTGGTGGTGGCGTGGCTGTCGGCGGTGGCGGTCACGGGCTCTCCCAGGGTCTGCGGCCGCCCGAGCGCGGCCGTGGTCGGCGGGCGACCCGTGACGTGGGTCACCCTGATGGGTGCCACTCTGACGTGACCGGGGTCACGGTTCAAGGACGACGGTCCCCCGGGGAGGGAGTGGGCGGCCGCGGGTCGGTCGGTCAGGGAGCGGCTCAGCCGCGCCGGGCGCGCCCGCGCGTCGCCAGCGCGACCAGCACCCCGATGGCCGCACCGACCGCGGTCTCCAGCAGTCGCGCTCCGAGCAGGTCGAGCACCGGCTCGGGGTGGGCGAGCGCGACGGCCTGGAGGGCGAGTGGGGTGATCAGCACGAGCGCCAGCCCGTAGTGGCGCATCACGACGAGCTCGACGGCGACCTGCAGCAGCGCGAGCGCGACGATCGCGCCGAGGGGCGGCAGGTCCAGCGCGAGCAGCCCCGCGGCCACCAGCACGCCGACCGCGGTGCCGCCGACGCGCAGCAGCCCGCGGGCGACCTGGGCGTGCACGTCGGGCCGTACGAACGGCACGACGGCGGCGACCATCGCCCAGTAGGGGTGGCCGACGCCGCTGACGGTCATCACCAGACCCGCGGCGGCGGCCGCGCTCGCGCTGCGCGCCGCGTGCCGCAGGCGGCGACGGGACACCTCCGGCGTCGGTGGTGACGGGCGGGCCGGCCCGGTGGTCGAGGTGGGGCCGAGCAGCCGCTGCTCCAGCAGGCCGAGCCCGAGGGCGAGGGTCGCCGCGCCGAGCGCGACACCGGCCGCGAGCGGCACGGTCGCCGGGTCGGTCGGCACGGTCGAGCAGGCGCCGACCGCGAAGACCGCGAAGAGCGGACCGGGCGGCACCCAGCCCAGTCGGTCGGAGAGCCCGGCGCCGAGGGCGGCGAACGACGCGCCGGCGAGCACCGCCCACCAGGCGCGGGCGTCGAGCGTCCCGACGAGGCTGCCGACCGCGACAGCCGAGACCAGGACCGCACCCGGCGCGACCTGCCGGCGCCACCGGCCCGGCACTCGCGCCGGGCCGCCGTACACGCCGGTGAAGGTGCCGAAGGTCGCGTAGAGGCTGAGGTCGATCCGCCCCAGCGCCCACAGCGGGAGCAGGGCCAGGAGGAGGGTCAGGCCGACTCGGACGGCGCCCCAGCGGGTCGGGAGCGGCGGGCCGACCCTGCTCAGCTCGGTCCACAGGCGGCCGGAGTGGTGGCGCAGGTCGACCGATCGCTGCGCCGTGCCGCTCACTTGGTCCTCCTCGTGCCTCACGCTCCACGGTAGGGCGTGCGCGGGGTCACGTGGAGGTCGGTCCGCACTACCCTCGCGCCGGTGGGCGTGCAGGAGCAGGACGGTGCGGACGGGGCGGGCGGCGCGAGTGGTGGCCCGTCGTTGCGCGACGGCTTCCGCCGCCACCCGGCCGGGGTGGCGCTCGTGGTGGCCGCGACGACCGCGGGCCCGGTGGGCCTCACGGTGTCGAGTCTGGCGTCGGTCAGCGCCGACCCGCCCGCGCTGTCGTTCTCGGTGCTGCGCAGCGGCGTGACCGCGGCCGCGGTCGCGACGGCCCCGCGGGTCGAGGTCGTGCTGCTGGCCGCGCGGCACGTGGACGTGGCCCGGGCGTTCGCCACCCGGGGCGCGCCCCGGCTCACCACCGAGCAGGGCTGGACGCCCCCGTCGTACGACGGCGGGCCGCCGCGCCTCGAGAGCGCTCCGGCGACCTTCGCCGGCCGCGTCGTCGAGCGGCTGGAGGTGGGGGAGTCGTGGCTGGTCGTCGTCGGGGTCGACGAGGTGCGGCTGGGCCCGGACGCTCCGTCGCTGCTGTACGCCGACCGCGACTACCGGGTGCTCGGCGGTCGGGCTCGCGACGTCTGAGCACCCGTGGGCCGGGTCGGACGTGGTGCGTGTCACGCCCACCGGAGGGGGGTCCGACTTGACCTCAACCATCGTTGAGGTCCTACCGTCACCACGGTGACCACGTCCACGACCGACGCCTTCAAGCAGGGCTTCCGCCGCCACCCGGCGGGGGTCGCGCTCGCGCTCGGCGCGGGCGCCGACGGACCCGTCGGGCTCACCGTCTCCAGCCTGGCGTCGGTCAGCGCCGACCCGCCGGCCCTGTCGTTCTCCGTCGTGCGCGGCGGGGCGACCGCCGAGCAGCTCGTCGGCAGCGACGTGGTCGACCTCGTCCTGCTCGCCGACCACCACCGAGAGGTGGCGGCGGCCTTCGCGCGCTCCGGCGCCGAGCGGTTCACCGCCGAGCAGGGCTGGCAGCACGGCGACGGGCCCCTCCCGGTCCTCGCCGACGCCCCGGCCCGGTTCCGTGGACGCCCTGCCCGGGTGGTCCCGGTGGGCGGGTCCTGGCTCGTCGTGGTCGAGGTGACCGACGTCGACCTCGGACCCGCGTCCGAGGCGTTGGTCTACGCCGACCGCGACTACCACGGCCTCCAGCCGCTGGGCGCCGCAGTGTCGCGTCCCCGCGCCTGCTGACGGCGTACCGCCCCACCGCAGCACCCCTGCCGCACCCACCGGCACCCACCTGCACCCCAACCCCGAGGAGCACCCGTGCGCCCCGACCGAGTCACCCGCGTCGCCGTCGTCGGCGGAGGTCCCGCCGGCATCTACGCCGCCGACCTCCTGGTGAAGGAGCACGAGCAGGTCGTCGTCGACGTCATCGAGCGGCTGCCCGCGCCGTACGGCCTGGTCCGTTACGGCGTCGCGCCCGACCACCCGCGCATCAAGGAGATCATCAACGCCCTGCGCCGGGTGCTCGCCCACGACCGCGTGCGCTTCCTCGGCAACGTCGACTACGGCACCGACCTCAAGCTCGACGACCTGCGCCGCCACTACGACGCCGTCGTCGTCGCCACCGGGGCGATGACCGACCGCCCGATGGACCTGCCCGGCCAGGACCTCGACGGCTCCTACGGCGCTGCCGACTTCGTCAGCTGGTACGCCGGGCACCCCGACGTGCCGCGCGAGTGGCCGCTCGACGCCACCGAGGTCGCCGTCCTCGGCGCCGGCAACGTCGGCCTCGACGTCGCCCGGATGCTCGCCAAGCCGGTCGCGGAGCAGATGACCACCGAGATCCCCGCCAACGTGGAGGCCGGCCTGGCCGCCAACCAGGCGAAGGTCGTGCACGTCTTCGCCCGCCGCGGCCCGGCGCACGCGAAGTTCTCCCCGATGGAGCTCCGCGAGCTCTCGCACTCCCCGAGCGTCGACGTCGTCGTCGAGGAGGAGGGCTTCGAGATCGACGACGCCGGCCAGGCCGTCATCGGCTCGGTGAAGTCGCAGCGGATGGGCGTCGACACGCTCCTGCGCTACGTCGAGACGCCCCCGACCGGCGCCCCGCACCGCATCGAGATCCACCTCATGCAGGACCCCGTGGAGATCGTCGGCGAGGACGGCCGTGTCACCGCGATCCGCACCGCCCGCACCGAGTACGACGGCACCGGCCGCGTCACCCGCACCGACGACGTCCGCGAGACGCCCGTGCAGGCCGTCTACCGCGCCGTGGGCTACCGCTCCAGCGCGCTGCCCGATGTGCCGTTCGACGAGGCCGACGGCGTCGTCCCGAACGACGGCGGGCGGGGGCTCGACCTCGACGGCGAGCAGGTCGCCGGGCTCTACTGCACCGGCTGGGTCAAGCGCGGCCCCGTCGGCCTCATCGGGCACACCAAGAAGGACGCCAAGGAGACCGTCGGGCACCTGCTCGCCGACCTCGAGGCCGGCCTCCTGCCCGAGCCCGAGCAGCCTGAACCCGCCGCGGTCCTCGAGCACCTCGCCGCACGCGGCGTCGACTTCACCACCGAGGACGGCTGGACGCTGCTCGACGAGCACGAGCGCTCGCTGGGCGAGGCGGCCGGACGCGAGCGGGTCAAGGTCGTCGAGCGCGACGAGATGCTGCGCGCCTCGAAGGGCTGACCCCCGGGCGGGGCTAGCGGGAGGGCGGGTCGAGCGGCACCGCCGGGAGACGGAGCGTGAGCTCCGCGCGGCCCGCACCGAGACGACGTACGTCGAGGCGCCCGCCGTAGCGCGTCGCGACCGCCCCGGCGACGCGCAGGCCGAGGCCGGAGCCGGGCAGCCGTCGGACCATCGGGTCGTGGGCGCGGAAAAAGTCGATGAACTCGCCCGCGAGGTCGTCCCCGTCCGCCACGCCGGGTGCGGTCGTCAGGGACCCGGAGACGGTGAGCAGGACCTCGCCCTCGCAGATCTCGCCGACCAGCCGGACCAGGCCGTCGTCGGGCAGCGCCGCGCTCACCAGGCTCACCAGCGCCGGTCCGAGCTCGGCCGGGTCGGCGCGCACCCCGAGCGGCTCGCGGGGCAGCACCACCTCGTGGACGACCTCGCTGCGGCGCTCGGCGTCCACCTCGGCGGCGTCGCGGACCAGGCCACGCAGGTCGGTCGGGTGCAGGTCGGTGGGTGGCTCGTCGTCGACGGCCCGTGACAGCAGCACCAGGTCGGCCACCAGGCGCTCGAGCCGCTCGACCTGACGTCGGACGGCCACGAGCGGCCGGCGCGCGCCCGGTACGCCGTCGAGCTCGCCCGCCAGCAGCTCGGCGTGGCTGCGCAGGCTGGTCAGCGGCGTGCGGAGCTCGTGGCTGAAGCTCGACACCAGGGTCTGCTTGTAGGTCTGCAGGGCCCGCAGGCGGTCGACGAGGTCGTGCTCGCGCTGCACGAGCCGGGCCGAGACCAGGGAGGTACCCACGCCGGCGCCGACCTCGAGCAGCGCGGTCTGCTCGGTCTCGCTCCACGCCGGCTGGCCCGCGCCGCGGCCCAGGGCCAGGACACCGAGCAGCTCGCCCGCCGCACCGAGCGGCACCAGGACGGTCGAGTGCAGGCCACGGGCTGCGAGGTCGCGGGCCAGGGCGGTGTGCTGGGCCGGGCCGAGCTCGGCGGCCGAGGGCTGGTCCACCGCCACGACCAGCACGCGCTGGTGGTCCAGGCACCGACCCGCGACGGAGAGGACCTCCCGAGCGGGCCACGCGCGACCGGGCCCGGTGCCGACGACGTGGTCGGGGTCCTGCGCGAGCACTCCCATCGCCTCGGTGAGGCCGAGGGGCGCGAGCGCCGCCAGTGCGGCGTGCAGGACGTCGTACGGCGTGTGCTCGGCGGCGGCCGCCGCCTGCACGTCGCGCACCACCTCGGCTGCCTGGCCGGCCTCGAACCACAGCTGCCGGTCGAGTGCCTCCGCCAGTGCTCGTTCGGCGATCCGGGCCAGGGCGCGCACCTGGTCGAGGCGACCGTCGTCGGGCCGCATGCCGTCGCGGGGGAGGTCGAGGGAGAGCAGTCCGATGACCGGCGCCTGCTCGCGGGGCGGGTAGCCGGGGTGGCGGAGCACGGCGAGCACGGCGTCGTCGTGCTGCCAGCGTCCCGGGTGCTGGGCGCCCGGGCCGGGGCCGAAGTCGTGCGCGACCACCTCGAGGGGCAGCGCCCCGCTCGGCAGGAACGCGACGTCGCCGATCGCGGCAGCCTCGGCTGCGGCGAGGACGACGCGGAGCGGGAAGGACTGCGAGCGCAGGTCGGTCACCAGTGCGGCCTCGCCGGCCGTGCTGACGATGCGCAGCTCGTCGGGCCCGTAGACTCCGTTGACCGCCACGGCGTCCCAGCCGGCGACGTCGACGAGAGCCGAGCCGATCGCGGTCAGGGAGGCCTGCACGGCGGGGTTCTCCCAGGCGGCGGCGAAGGTCCGGGGGCTCACGTCGAGCACGGCCCGGTCACCCGGTGCCTGTGTCGTCCCCATCCGTCCTCCCGGCGGCGCGCGCGTGTCGGGACGCGCGTGTGCCACGCGTGTCACATCACGTCATGCCCCCCGCGAGGAGTGTAATCCGGTCCGCGCCCGCGAACAGGCCCTGTCGAGACATTCGTCCAGACCTGTCACCCGCATCACGCACTGGGCGCCGTCAACCGGTGCCCCAGCACGGCGAGCACCGCTGCCACGAGGGCCAGCAGGGTGGTGGCGGCCCCGGGGCCCTCGAGCACGGCCTGCCCGAGCGCGCCCGAGAGCAGGGCAGTCGCCGAGCCCACGGTGACGACACCGACCCGCGCCGGCCGGACGACCGCGGCGCCGGCCGCCACGCAGCAGGTCGCGGTCGCGAGCAGCAGCAGCCACGCGGGGACGGCGAGGCTCGCGGTCGGTGCGTCGAGGGACGCGGCGCCGAGAGCCACGGCCGTCACCAGGGCGACGAGGCCGGCGAGGACCCCGACGGCCGTGCGGTCCCGGTCGGCGGTGTCGTGCGCGCTGCTCGGCGGGACGACGGGATGGGTCGGGTGGTGGACGACGGTACGCATGGCGACCTCCTGGGTCATCTCCATCGTCGCGCCGCCGGCCCGCGCGGACCACGGTCGAGCGGACCTCGGCGGGGAGCCGAACGACCCCCGGTCGCGCGGCGATAGCGTGGCGCTCGGAGGTGCCGATGCCCAACCGACTCGCGGCCGCGACGTCGCCGTACCTGCTCCAGCACGCCGACAACCCCGTCGACTGGTGGGAGTGGGGTGACGAGCCGTTCGCCGAGGCCCGGCGCCGCGGCGTGCCGGTGCTGCTCAGCGTCGGGTACGCCGCCTGCCACTGGTGCCACGTGATGGCGCACGAGTCGTTCGAGGACGAGGCCACCGCCGCCTACCTCAACGAGCACTTCGTCAACGTGAAGGTCGACCGTGAGGAGCGGCCCGACGTCGACGCGGTCTACATGAACGCCACCGTCTCGATGACCGGCAACGGCGGCTGGCCGATGACCTGCGTGCTCGACCACGACGCGGCGCCGTTCTTCGCCGGCACCTACTTCCCCGACCAGCCGCGGCACGGGTCACCGGCGTTCCGGCAGGTGCTCGAGGCGCTCGTGGAGGCGTGGCGCGACCGGCCCGACGACGTCGCCCGGGTCGCCGAGGAGGTCCGCGGGCACCTGCGCTCGGCCTCCGCGGGCGTGGCCGCCCCGGTGGGTGAGGAGGTCGTGCGCGACGCCGTACGCCGGCTCGCCCGTGAGTACGACGACCGGCACGGCGGGTTCGGCGGCGCCCCGAAGTTCCCGCCGTCGATGGTGCTCGAGCTGCTCGCCCGCCGCGTCGACGACCCCGAGGTCGGTCCACTGGCCGTCGGTCTGCGCGACGGCACGCTGGAGGCGATGGCGCGCGGCGGGCTCTACGACCAGCTCGCCGGCGGCTTCGCCCGCTACAGCGTCGACCAGGCGTGGGTCGTGCCGCACTTCGAGAAGATGCTCTACGACAACGCCCAGCTGCTCGGGCTGTACGCCCGCTGGGGCACGCCGCTCGGCGACCGGGTCGCGCGCGAGACCGCCGACTTCCTGCTGCGCGAGCTGCGCACCGAGCAGGGCGGCTTCGCCTCCGCGCTGGACGCCGACTCCGAGGGCGTCGAGGGCCGGTTCTACGTCTGGACGCCTCAGCAGCTCGTCGACGTGCTGGGGGACGACGACGGGTCGTGGGCGGCCACGGTGTTCCACGTGACCGACGCCGGCACCTTCGAGCACGGCTCGTCGGTGCTCCAGCGGCGCGAGGACCCCGAGGGCCCGGGCGCCGCACGCCTCGACGGGCCCGACGGCGTACGGGTGCGGCTGCTGGCGGCTCGGGCCGACCGGGTGCGGCCCGCCCGCGACGACAAGGTCGTCGCCGCCTGGAACGGGCTCGCGATCTCCGGCCTGGTCGACGCCGCGCGCCTGCTCGACGACGGCCAGGTCTACCTCGACGCAGCCGTCGCGGCCGCCGACCTGCTGTGGCGCACGCACCTCGTCGACGGTCACCTGCGTCGCGTCAGCCGCGACGGCACCGCCGGCCGGCACGCCGCGGTGCTGGAGGACCTCGGCTGCGTCGCCGCCGGGTACGCCGCCCTGGCCGGCGCCACCGGCGACGGCACCTGGCTCGACCGGGCCCGGGCGCTGCTCGACGACGCCCTCGACCGGTTCCGCGCCGACGATGGCGGGTTCCACGACACGCCCGACACGGGCCCCGGTGCCGAGCAGCTGCTGCACGGCGTCGCCCGCCCGCGCGACCCCGGCGACAACGCCAGCCCGTCCGGCCTGTCCGCGGTGCTGCACGCGCTCGTGGCCGTGCACGCCCTCACTGGCGAGGGCCGCTACCGCGACGCCGCCGAGCAGGCGCTCGCCACGGTCGGCACCCTCGTCGCCCGCGCACCCCGCTTCGGTGGCTGGTCGCTCGCCGCGGCCGCCGCGATGCTCGACGGCCCGCTGGAGGTCGCCGCGGTCGGGGCTCCGGGGGACGCCCGCGACGCGCTGGAGCGGCGCGCCCGTCGGCACGCCGGCGCCGTGGTGGCGGTGGGTGACGGCGTGGACGACGGCATCGACGAGGGCGGTGTGCCGCTGCTCTCCGGGCGCGGTCCCGTCGACGGCGAGCCCGCGGCGTACGTCTGCCGGGGGTTCGTGTGCGACCGCCCGGTCACGACCCTCAGCGAGCTGGACGCGCTGCTCAGCCCGCACTAGATCGTCGGGCCGCTGGTCCGTCCGTCGAGCAGCCCGGTCCCGAGGGACGAGGGGCCGGGCGTACCGAGACGCGCGCACCCGCGGCAGGGGTGACCGCCGTGGTCGCAGTTGTCGGTCGGCTCACTGCGTCTCGGTACGGCACTGCGCTCGTGCCTCGCTCCGTGCCTACTCGACGACCGGGGACCCCAGCGGCTCGGCGGGCTCGACGACCGGGACCCTCGGGTCAGTCGGTGAGGTCGAGCGCGCGCCCGAGCGGCGTGGCGAGCTCCTCGGCGTACACCGTCGTCATGTGCCCGTTGTCGCGCATCGTGATGGTCTGCCCGACGACGGCGGGGCACTGTCCGTCGGCGCAGAACCACCGGGTCGGGTCGACGACCTCCACGCCGGCGGCCCGGGCGGTCTGCCGACCGGCCTTCGCGACCGCGGCCGCCCGCGGCGCGGGGACGCTGAGGCAGTCGCCGAGGTCGGCGCCGCGGCGGCTGAGGCACTCGCCGGGCTCGTCCTCCCGGCGCGGTACGTCGCTGAGGTCGACGACGCGGTCGGCCAGGGGCTTGAGGTCGGCCCACAGCTGCTCGTAGCCGTCGCGCATCGCGTCGGCCACGCCGTCGGCGGTCGCGACGACCTTGCCGTCGACGTACGCGCCGGGCACGCCGGTGGTGGAGACGACGACGAGGTCGGGGTCGAGGTCCTCGACCTGCCGGGTGGCCCAGTCGTTGAAGTCGTCGCAGTCGGTCCACGGCTCGTCGTCGCCGGCGAGCACGGTCTCGACGCGGGCCGCGGTGCACTTCGACTTCACCAGGTAGTAGGCGCGGTAGCCGGCCTCCTGTGCGATCTCCTCGAACGCCGGGATCCAGTGCCGGCCGTGGGAGTTGCCGAGCAGCACCAGGGTCTTGTCGCCGTCCGCGTCACCGCGCGCGCAGAGCTCGTACGGCGGTCCGTCGTAGTTGCACGCCCCGGTGTCGGCCTTGTCGGCCTTGAGGTCGGTGAGCGCCGGCCGCAGCCCGCCGGGGATCTCGGCTCCCTCGAGAGCGGCGGTGGTGGAGGCCTGGACCAGCGCGACCGTGGAGTCCTGCGACAGCTTCTCGCCGTCGGGCGCCGCGGAGAACTCCGTGACGGAGATGGACGCGCTGCCGCCCTCGAGGTCGCGCTCGATGCCGGTGACGCTGACCCACGCGACGAGCAGCGACACGGTCAGGGCGGTCGGGTAGAGCACCATCCCGCTGCCGAGGCGCCGGGGGAGCGGACGCCGGAACGGCTGCTCCACGAACCGGTAGGACAGGAAGGTCATCAGCACGACGACGGCCAGCACGAGCACGAGCTCGACCGGCGGGAGGTCGCCGCCGCTGCGCTGGCGGGCGATGATCAGCACCGGCCAGTGCCAGAGGTAGAGCGAGTACGACGCGTCGCCGACGACGACCAGCGGGCGCCAGCCCAGCGCGCGCTGCACCGGCGGCGGCGTACGGTCGCCCAGCGCGGTGCCCGCCAGGATGACCAGTGCGGTGCCGACGACCGGCAGCAGCGCCAGCCAGCCGGGGAACGGGTCGTCCTCGGTGACGAGGAACATCGCACCGAGGATCAGCGCGAACCCGCCGACCGACAGGAGTGTGCGCATCCGATGGGTGAAGTCGCGGGCGAGGCGGTCGGCGACCTGGGCGAGCAGGCAGCCGACGCCGAACTCCCACACCCGGGTGAAGGTCGAGAAGTAGGCGCTCTCGGGGCTGGCGGTGGAGGCGTGCACCGACCACGCGAAGCTCGCCGCGGAGACGACGACGAGCGCGACGGTGATGACACGCCCGGTCGGGAGCACCGGCCCGCCACCCTCCGACGTACGCGACGTACGCCGGCGCGACCACGCGGCGAGCAGCACGCAGCCCAGCAGCATGGCGGGCAGCACGAGGTAGAACTGCTCCTCGACCGCCAGCGACCAGTAGTGCTGCAGCGGTGACGCGGGCTCGCCCTGCGCGAAGTAGTCGGTCTCCTCGAGCGCGAAGCGGATGTTGGCGCCGAACAGTGCTGCCCAGACCGCGTCGACGGCGGTGTCCTGGGCCTCGACGAGCGGCAGCCACAGCCACGCGGCCACGACGGTGCCGACCGTGGTGACGGTCGCCGCCGGGAGGATCCGGCGGGCCCGGCGGGAGTAGAAGGTCAGCAGGTCGACGTTGCCGGTCTTCGCGATCTCGCGGAGCAGCAGCGTGGTGATGAGGTAGCCGGAGAGGACGAAGAAGACGTCCAGCGTGACGAACCCGCCGGGGTAGGGACTGAAGCCCGCGTGGAACACCAGGATCGCCAGCACGGCGAACGCGCGCATCCCCTGGATGTCGTCGCGGAAGCCGGCTCGGCGGGGGCGGGCGGGGGAGTCCGTCGTCTCGGGCATGCGTCTCGGGCGTCGGGTGCGGTGGACGTGGCGCGGGGAAGGGTCGCCGGGGAAGCCCCCCGAGCCTAGACGCCGAACCTGTGCGTCACGAGTCGGCGCTCAGCCGCGCAGGCGCACCGAGAGACACGTCACGCAGCCCTCGAGCTTCTCCATCTCCGACAGGTCGACCGTGACGACGCGCAGGCCGCGCTCCTCCAGCAGCGCCCGGGTGCGCGGGGCGGCCGACGACATCAGCACCGTCGACTCGTCGAGGCACACCACGTGCGCGCCGGGCTCCTCCGGCACGGACAGGTAGTGGCCGTCCCACACGGCCGCGTCGTCGACCACCGGGTCCCACCCGAGCACCGTGCCGTCGGGCAGGGCGGTCACGGCCGACTTCAGGTGCAGCACCGCCGCCAGCGGTACGGCGACCACGCGCGCGCCGAGCGGGGCGAGCAGGTCGTGCAGCTGGTCGACCGCGCCGGGCGTGGTGCGGCCGCCGAGGCCGACCCACACGGTGCCGTCGTGCTTGAGCACGTCGCCGCCGTCGAGGGTGTCGGGCGCCTCGATGCGGGCGATCCGGTAGCCGGCGCCGGTGAGCTCGCGCAGCGCCCGCTCGGTGCCGGCGGTCTCGGGTCGGCGCTCGGGCGCCCCCGGCCGGCTGACCACCGCCAGGTCGCCGTACACGACGACGGTGTCCTCGACGAAGACCGCGTCCGGGCAGTCGTCGGCGGGCTCGACCTCGACGGTCTCCCAGCCCTCGGCGTGCAGGGCGGCGACGTACCCCTGCCACTGCACCAGGGCGAGGTCGGCGTCGACCGGGGTGCGGTCGAGGTGGGTGACGATGCCCTCCGCGACGCGGGGGCCGGGACGGCGGACGAGGGCGAGCTTGCGCACGAGCCGTATTTCACCGCACCTGCTGCCTGCTCCGCCACGTGACTCCCCACCCCGGGGAGGGTTGGAGGGGGGCCTCACGGGGGAGGAGGGGAGGTGGCCCGGCCCCTAGCGTCGGGACGACGACGTACGAGGATCGAGGAGGACCGGTGACGTTGGGCGAGGAACAGGTCGAGGGAGCCGTCGACGGGCTGGTCGGCGGCCGCTACCGGCTGGGCGAGCGCCTCGGCCGCGGCGGCGCCGCCGACGTGCACCGTGCCACCGACGAGGTCCTCGGCCGTGACGTCGCGGTCAAGACGCTGCGGGACGCGACCGCCGACAGCCGCGACCGGGCCCGGTTCGACGGCGAGGCCCGACTGCTGGCCCGACTGACGCACCCGAGCCTGGTGACGGTGCTCGACGCCGGCGTCGACGACGACGTGCCCTTCCTGGTGATGGAGCTCGTGGAGGGCCCCACCCTCGCCGACCGGGTCGCGGCCGGTCCGATGGCGCCGCGGCCGACTGCCGAGCTCGGCGCGGCGCTGGCCGACGCGCTCGCCTACGCGCACGCCCGCGAGGTCGTGCACCGCGACGTGAAGCCCGCCAACGTCCTCCTGGGCGTGGGTGACCGGGTCAAGCTCGCCGACTTCGGCATCGCGCGGCTGCTCGGCGACAGCGCCCGGCACACCGCCACCGGCACCACCATCGGCACCGCGGCCTACCTGGCGCCCGAGCAGGTCCGCGGCCACGACGTCACCCCGGCCTGCGACGTCTACAGCCTCGGTCTCCTGCTGCTGGAGTGTCTGACGGCCGAGCGGGCCTTCCCGGGTCCGGTCACCGAGTCGGCGCTGGCACGGCTGCACCGCGCCCCCGACCTGCCCGACGACCTCGACGCCGAGTGGCGCTCGCTGCTGGCGGCGATGACCGCGCTCGAGCCCGGCGAGCGGCCCTCCGCGGAGGACGCCGCCACCCGGCTCCACGTGCTCGCCGACGACCACGAGCCCGAGACCGTCGTACGACCCGCCGACGACGGCGCGGGCACGACCGCCGTCCTCCCGCAGGACTGGGTCACCGAGCAACCCGAGCAGCCCGACCCCGCCCCGGCGCGTCCCGCCCGCGCCCCGGACGCCGGGTACGCCGCCGGGGAGCGCGCCGACGTGGTGGTCGCCCGCACCGGTGAGCGCTGGCGGGGGCTGTCGTGGACGACGCGCCTGGTGGTCGCCGCGCTGGCGGCCCTGCTGGTCATCGCGGTGCTCGTCATCGCGCTGCGAGGCGCCGACGACCCGGGCCCCGCGCTCCCCGAGGGCGTCCCCGCTGACCTCCAGGGCCCGCTCGCCGACCTGCACTCCGCGGTGGGGAGCGGTGCCTGACATGCCCGGCGCGACCCTCGCTCCACGTCGACGGCGGGCAGTGCGCGTCGCCGCACCCGTGCTCGTCGGCGTCCTCGCCGTCGGTGGCCTCGCCGGGTGCGGGTCCGACCCGACGGCCGCCGCGCAGGCGCCCGCGCTCACCGATGCCCTCACCGCCGTCGACGACGCGGCCGTCGCCGGCGACGACGCGGCCCTCGACAAGGCCCTGACCCGGCTGCGGACCGTCGCCTCGGAGGCCGTCGACGCGGGCACGCTGGACGAGGGGGCGGCCGACGAGGTGCTCTCCGCTGCGGACGCGCTCGCCAAGGCCGCCGGACTGACCGATGACACGGACGAGTCCGAGGACACCGAGGACACCGACGCGGAGCCGACCGACGAGCCGACGACCGAGGACCCCTCGGAGGAGGCGACCGAGGAGGCCGACGAGGCGGGGGAGGACGACGCCGAGGAGACCTCGACGACCGGCACCACGTCCGGCTCCGGCAAGGGCAAGGGGAAGTCGAAGGGCAAGGCCAAGGGCAAGAAGAAGGGCAAGAAGAAGTAGTAGTAGCAAACTGACAGGGCGTCCTGTCTGTTCTGCTCGCCGCGAGCCGAGTACGTTCGGCTGTGTGACGCAGGACACCTACGACTACGTCGTCGTCGGCGCCGGCAGCGCCGGCTCCGTGCTCGCCGCCCGCCTGACCGACGACCCCGGCACGTCCGTGCTGCTGCTGGAGGCCGGTCCGCCACCGGAGATCGACGAGGTCAGCATGCCCGCGGGCTTCGCCGGTCTCGCGCTGACCAAGTGGGACTGGGCCTACCGGACGACCGAGCAGAAGCACCTCATGGGCCGGCGCACCGCCTGGCCGCGGATGAAGGCGCTCGGCGGCTGCTCGGCGATCAACGCGATGATCTACATCCGCGGCAACCCGGTCGACTACGACGGGTGGCGCGACGAGCACGGCGCGACCGGCTGGGGCTGGGACGACGTGCTGCCCTACTTCAAGCGGGCCGAGCGCAACAGCCGCTTCGGCGAGCCCTTCCACGGGCAGTCCGGGCCGCTGCACGTCGAGGACCGGCGCTACACCCACGAGCTGTCCCAGGCGTTCGTGGAGAGCGCGGTCAGCAACGGGATGAAGCGCACCGACGACTTCAACGGCGCCGAGCAGGAGGGGGCCGGGCTCTACCAGGTGACCTGCCACCAGGGTCGCCGCTGGTCGACGTACGACGCCTACCTCAAGCCGGTCATGCACCGCGACAACCTCACCGTGACCACCGGCGTCCTCGCGACCGGTGTCGAGCTCGACGGCGACCGTGCGACCGGCGTGCGGTTCCGCCAGGCCGGCCTCGAGCACGTCGTGCACGCCCGCCGCGAGGTGCTGCTCAGTGGCGGGGCGATCAACAGCCCGCAGCTGCTGATGCTGTCCGGCATCGGCCCGACCACCCATCTGCGCGAGCACGGCGTCACCCCGCGCGTCGAGCTCGCCGGGGTCGGCGCGGCGATGCAGGACCACCCGTACACCCCGCTGGTGTGGGACACCCGCGGCACCACCGACCTGGCCGAGCTGGCCACGGTGCGCAACCTGCTGGCCTGGCGCACCCGCGGACAGGGTCCGCTCACCTCCAACCTCGCCGAGTCCGGCGCGTTCTGGCGCACCCGCGACGACCTGCCGGCGCCCGACCTCCAGGCGCACGTGCTCCCGACCGGCCTGATCGGCGACGACCCGGCCGAGCCGACCCGGCGCCAGGTGACGGTGCTGGCCACGCTGGTCGGCACCGGCAGCCGGGGCACGGTGCGGCTGCGGTCGGCCGACCCGTCGTGGCACCCCGCCATCGAGGCGGCGTACTTCGACGACCCGGCCGACCTCGACTCGATGCTCGCCGGCTGCCGCCGGCTGGTCGAGGTGTGCCAGTCCGGTGCCCTCGGCGAGATGGTGGCCGACCCGTTCGGGCTGCCGGAGGACCCCACCGACGAGCAGCTGCTCGACCACGTCCGGCAGTACACCCAGACCACGTTCCACCCGACGTCCACCTGCGCGATGGGCACCGGTGAGGACGCCGTGGTCGACCCGCACCTGCGGGTGCGCGGCGTCGAGGGCCTGCGGGTCGTCGACGCCTCGGTGATGCCGTCGGTCCCGCGCGGCAACACCAACGCCCCCACCATCATGGTCGCCGAGAAGGCGGCCGACCTGATCAGGAGCAGCCGATGACGCAGACCGCCCCGCTCGCCGCCGTGCAGCCCGAGAACCTCACGGCCACCCCACCCGCCGACGGCGCCCCCGGGCCGACGTTCGACTCGATGAACCCGCGCACCGGCGACGTCGTCGACACCCACCCGGTGCACTCCGCGGAGGACGTCGAGGCCGCGGTCGGTCGCGCGCGGGAGGCCGCCCGCTGGTGGGGCGGGCTCACCTTCGACGAGCGCGCCGAGCGCCTGCTGGCCTGGAAGGGCGTGCTCACCCGGCACCTCGCGCAGCTCGCCGACCTGATGCACCGCGAGACCGGCAAGCCGCACGCCGACGCGACCATGGAGATCGCCCTCGCGATCGACCACCTGCACTGGGCCGCCACCAAGGCCGAGAAGCACCTCAAGCGGCGCTCGGTGTCGCCGGGGATGCTCATGGTCAACCAGCAGGCCTGGGTGGAGTACAAGCCGCTCGGTGTGGTGGGCGTCATCGGCCCCTGGAACTACCCGGTCTTCACGCCGATGGGCTCGATCGCCTACGCGCTGGCCGCCGGCAACGCCGTCGTGTTCAAGCCCAGCGAGTACACCCCCGGTGTGGGGGAGTGGCTGGCGATGACCTTCCGCCAGGCCGTGCCCGACCACCCCGTGCTGCAGGTCGTCACCGGGCTCGGCGAGACCGGCGCCGCGCTGTGCCGGGCCGACGTCGACAAGGTCGCGTTCACCGGCTCGACCGCCACCGGCAAGCGCGTCATGGCCGCCTGCGCGGAGACCCTCACCCCGGTCGTCATCGAGGCGGGCGGCAAGGACGCCGTCATCGTCGCCGAGGACGCCGACGTCGACGCAGCCGCGGATGCAGTGCTGTGGGGCGCGTGCTCCAACGCCGGTCAGACCTGCACCGGCGTCGAGCGGGTCTACGTGCACGAGCGGGTGCACGACGAGTTCGTCGACGTACTGGTGCGCAAGGCGCGCGAGATCACCGCGCACGAGGGCGCCGACAGTCACATCGGGCCCATCACCATGCCCAAGCAGCTCGACGTCATCCGCGGCCACATCGCCGACGCGCTGGACCGCGGCGGTCGGGCGCTCGTCGGTGGGGCCGATGCCGTCGGCGACCGGTTCGTCCAGCCCACCGTCCTGGTCGACGTGCCCGAGGACTCCGACGCGGTCTGCGAGGAGACCTTCGGCCCCACCGTCACCGTCGCCAAGGTGCGTTCGGTCGAGGAGGCCGTCGACCGCACCAACGCCGGCAAGTACGGCCTCGGCTCGACGGTCTTCTCCCGGTCGCGCGGTCTGGAGATCGCCGAGCAGATCCGCTCCGGGATGACCTCGATCAACGCCGTCATTGCCTTCGCGGCGGTGCCGGCCCTGCCCTTCGGCGGGGTGGGCGACTCCGGGTTCGGACGCATCCACGGCCCCGACGGCCTGCGGGAGTTCACCTACGCCAAGGCGATCACCCGCCAGCGCTTCAAGCCGGCCCTGCCGCTGACGTCGTTCGACCGCCCCGATGACACCGACACCAAGCTCGCGCAGATCATGACGATGCTGCACGGCCGCGGCACCCTGCTGCCGAGGGTCGCGGGTCGCCGCAAGGACTGAGCCCACCCGGACGCACCGCGGCCCGGCACCCCGCAGGGTGCCGGGCCGCGGCGCGCAGGAGCGAGGCGGGTCAGCCCGTGAAGACCGCACCCGTGAAGAGGCAGATGTTGCCGGAGCCGGCGCCGAACGGTCCGCCGTTCTGACCGATAGTGCCGTTCTTGACCGCGCCGCCGGTCCAGCCCCGGAGGGCCGTGCCGTCCGGGCCGAAGGCGGTGAAGTCGCTGTCGTCCTCGGCGCTCATGCTGGTGTTGCCGTCCGAGGCCGAGGTGTCCTCGAGCTCGCGCGACTCCTCGTCGGTGCCGATGTTGAGGAAGTCGTCGTCGTTGGGCCCGCCGTCCTCGGAGTCGTTGCGGGAGTCGAAGATCGCGCCGTTCCGCGAGGTCTTGATGTACGTCGTGTAGTACGTCCGGTCGGCGGTGGTGTCGTGGTAGCACTTGCCGTAGATCGTGAACACGCCCTCCTTGAAGAGCACGATCTCCGGGGCTGCCAGCCGCGCCTGGTCGTCGTCGGCACCCTCCGTCGCCACGACTCGCTTGCGCGCGATCCCCTGGCCGAGCTCGCCGGCCTTGAAGTCGGCGGCGAGCAGGCTGCCGTTCTTCACGTCTGCCGACAGCACGGTGTTGTTCTTGAGGTCGCCGCCGGTGAGCGAGGAGTTCTTGACGTCCTTGCCGGTCAGCGAGCTGTTCTTGATGTCGCCGCCGGTGACGGAGTTGTTCTTGATGTCCTTGCCGGTGATGAGCTTGGCGGCGTACGACGGGGTGCCGAGAGCCACGAGCAGGGCGACGAGGGCGACCGCGAGCGCCGGGGTCGGGCGCAGGCGTGCGAGGAACGAACGCATGGAGAGGTCCTTCGAGTGGGGCCGAGCCGCCGAAATTCGGCTCAGCGGGACCTCGCGACCGTAGTGAAAGCCCCACCCGTGAGGGTGGTGGTCCAGACCACTCGAAGGTAAAGAAAGGGAACCCCCGTACGGGGAGGGGGTAAGCGACCGGCGCTGGTCGGAGGGTCAGCCCTGGGCCTGCTGCGCGGCCTCCACCTGGGCCCGGACGTCGTCCATGTCGAGCTCGCGGACCTTCCCGATGAGCTCCTCCAGCGCGGCCGCCGGGAGCGCTCCGGGCTGGGCGAAGACGCAGATGCCGTCGCGGAACGCCATCAGCGTCGGGATCGACTGGATCCCGGCGGCGCCGGCGAGCTCGCGCTGCTCCTCGGTGTTGATCGAGCCGAAGGTGATGTCGGCGTGCGTCTCCGAGGCCGCCTCGTACGTCGGCGCGAACTGCTGGCACGGACCGCACCAGCTCGCCCAGAAGTCGACGAGGAGGATGCCCTCCTGCTCGACGTGCGTGGCGAAGTTCTCGTTGGTCAGCTCGATGGTGGCCATGTCCCCGACCCTACGCAGGGAGCGGGGGCCGCCGGGTCACCGCAGGGAGTAGGTCGCCAGCGAGACGCCGACGTAGTGCGCGGCGAACGCGAGCACGGTGAAGGTGTGGAACACCTCGTGGAAGCCGAACCACCGCGGCCACGGGTTGGGCCGCTTCAGGCCGTAGACGACGCCACCGAAGGTGTAGAGCGCCCCGCCGGTCACGATCAGCACGAACGTCGCGATGCCGATGCCGAGCCCGAGGTCGATCGCCCCGCCGTAGAACGACGGGATGAAGAAGACCGCCGCCCAGCCGAGCGCGATGTAGATCGGCACGTAGAGCCAGCGCGGGGCGTCGGTCCAGAACACCCGGAACGCCACCCCGAGCAGCGCGCCGCCCCACACGACCGACAGCAGCACGACCCGCTCGACGCCGTCGAGCAGGATGATGCTGAACGGCGTGTAGGAGCCGGCGATCAGCAGGAAGATGTTCGAGTGGTCCAGGCGCCGCAGGAGGTTCCAGGCCCGAGGTGACCAGCTGCGCGTGTGGTAGAGCGCGGACACCCCGAACAGCAGCAGCGCCGTGCCCGTGAACAGCGCGCTGGCGACCTTGGTGCTGGTCGTCGGCGACAGCACGATCAGCACGATGCCGGCCGCCAGCGTCAGTGGCGTCGTGCCGAGGTGCAGCCAGCCCCGCATCCGAGGCTTGACCTCGGCGAACTTCTCGCGGGCCTTGTCGCCGAGGGACTCCAGCCCCTGCCGGACGGCGTCGTTCGCGTCGTGCAGCCGGGTGTTCATGTCACGAGGCTACCGACCGGTCGGCGACGGCGGCGCCGATCGTGCGCAGCCTCACCCCGCGGTCGGGGTCGGCATGCCCTCGGACGGCTGCACGATGACGAAGCCGGCGCCCGAGAACGCCACCTGGAACGCCTCGCCCGAGCCACGGCCCACCAGGGCCCCGGCGGTGAAGGACGACTTCAGGCTGGTGTCGAGGTGGGCCGACCAGGCCACGACCGCGTCGGTGTCGGCGTACGTCGGCGCCTCGGCGGTGTTGAGCACGACCGGCTCGCCGTCGGTGGTGATCGCGACCCACCCGCTGCCGCGCAGCGTGGTGTTGAAGAGGCCGCCGGTGGCCATCGAGCCGCCGCGCACCCGCTCGACGTTCCAGTCCAGGCCGGCGGAGAAGGCCAGCACGTTGCTTCCGTTGATCGAGATGCCCGAGTTGTCCAGGTGCAGCACGTGCACCTCCTCGGCGCGGTTGGCGAGGAACACGTCGCCGGCGCCCTCGATGCGCATCAGCGACAGCCCCTCGCCGGTGAAGGCCTTCTTGAGGAACTTCGCGGCGCCGCCGCCCTGGTAGGCGAACTGCACGTTGCCCTGATAGGCGACCATCGCGCCCTGGCGAGCCATGAACGGCTCGAGCACGCGCACCCGCAGCATCTTGGAGTTCTGCTTGGCGACACCCGTCGCGCCGACCTCGGCGTACCGGCCGTCGACGAGGTCGCCGCTGATGCCGGCGAACGCGTCGCTGGGCACCTGCTGCGGGGAGACGGCGGAGGCCTGGGGCTGGTAGGGCTGACCGGCGTACGGCGCGGAGGCCTGCACCTCGTGCGGGGCGGCGTCGGGCGCGGGCTGCCCCGGCTGGACGGTGTCGGCCGGCTCGTCGGAGCCGACGGCGTCCATCATCTGGGTCGCGGCCGGGTCGGACTCCTCGGCCGGCGACTCCTGCTGGGACTCCTCGGCGGGGGTCTCCGCGGCGATCGGGCCGGTCTCCTCGCCGCTGTGCTGGGCGGCGGTGTCGGCGTCGTGGGACCCGTGGGACTCGTGCGCCTGCTGCTGGCCGCCGGAGGCCTGCGGCGGCCCCTCGAGCGGGTCGACCGAGGCGGTCCCGTTGTCGGCGACGTGCTCGGTCCAGCGGCTGCCGTCCCAGTAGCGCAGCTGGTGACGGCCGCTCGGGTCGGGGTGCCAGTCGGCGGGGGCGCTCATCGTCTCGAACTCCTCGAGGTCGCTGGGGGTGTCGGACCACGTCGGCCGACACCCCCATCGTGGCAGGTCGTCGGAGGGTCGTCCGAGGGACCGGCCGACACGCCCCGGTGTGACTAGGATCGACGGGTGGTCGACTGGAAGCGCGGCGTGCGACGGGTGCTGTACCCGGCGTACGAGGCGCGCATGGTGCGGCGCCTCCCCGAGAACCTCCCGCGCCACGTCGGCGTGATGCTCGACGGCAACCGCCGGTGGGCCAAGGCGGTCGGTCGTGACACCGCGCACGGCCACCGCGCCGGCGCTGCCAACATCGAGCCGCTGCTCGGGTGGTGCGACGAGCTCGGCATCCAGGTCGTCACCCTGTGGCTGCTGTCGACCGACAACCTCAACCGTCCCGAGGCCGAGCTGGCGCCGTTGCTGGAGATCATCGCCGACGCGGTCGACTCGCTCGCCGACCAGCGCCGCTGGCGGCTGCACCCGGTGGGGGCGCTGGACCTGCTGCCCGACGCCACCGCCCAGCGGCTCAAGGCCGCCGCGGAGGCCACCCGGGACGTCGACGGGCTGCTGGTCAACGTCGCGGTCGGGTACGGCGGGCGCCGCGAGATCGCCGACGCGGTGCGGTCGTTGCTCGCCGAGCACGCCGAGCGGGGCACCCCGCTGGAGGAGCTCGCCCAGACGATCGACGTCGAGCACATCGCCGAGCACCTCTACACCAAGGGCCAGCCCGACCCCGACCTGGTGATCCGCACCTCGGGCGAGCAGCGACTCGGCGGATTCCTGCTGTGGCAGTCGGCGAGGTCGGAGTACTACTTCTGCGAGGCCTACTGGCCCGACTTCCGCCGGGTCGACTTCCTGCGCGCCATCCGGGCCTACGCCCTGCGCGAGCGCCGCTTCGGCGCCTGACCGTTCCTGCCGGTCGTCGCGCCCGTGGCCGTAACACGGCGTTCACCCGACCTTTCCAGACCCTTCGCGCGTGTCGCCGCGCAGAGCGCGCCGGGCGCCGTAGTTTCAGGTCCAGTGACGCGTGGGGAAGCGCGTCATCATCGGGAGGCCCGTTCGTGAGTGCTCACGACCTGACCGCCGGCCGCGGCCGGCAGGCACACCGCCTGCCGCGCCGCCGTCCGGCTGAAGGACGCCGGCACTCCGGCGTTCGGGCTCCTTCCCGGTCCACGAACGCAGACTGAGGGCCGGGCGAGGAGTGCGCGCGCGGTCGTCGTTGAGGGGTTCCACGTGGCCGACGCCGCCGCCCGCACGTTCGTGCTCGACACCAGCGTCCTGCTCGCCGATCCCGGCGCGATCCGACGCTTCGCCGAGCACGAGGTCGTCCTCCCCGTCGTCGTCATCACCGAGCTGGAGGGAAAGCGCCACCACCCCGAGCTCGGCTACTTCGCGCGCTCGGCGCTGCGGATGCTCGACGAGCTCCGGGTGACCCACGGCCGCCTCGACGAGCCCGTCCCGGTCGGCGAGCTCGGCGGCACGGTGCGGGTGGAGCTCAACCACACCGACGCGAGCACGCTGCCCTCCGGGTTCCGCCTCGGTGACAACGACACCCGGATCCTGGCCGTCGCGCACAACCTCGCCCAGGAGGGCGACGCGGTCACGCTGGTCTCCAAGGACCTGCCGATGCGGATCAAGGCGTCGGCCGTCGGCCTGGACGCCGAGGAGTACCGCGCCGAGGCCGTCAGCGACTCCGACACCGGCTACTCCGGCATGGCGGAGCTCGAGGTGCCCGCCGGCGTCCTCGACGAGCTGTACGACGACGGCGTGGCCGACGTGGACGAGGCGCGGGAGATGCCGTGCCACCACGGTCTGGTGCTGCTCTCCGAGCGTGGCACCGCGCTGGCGCGAGTGGGGGCCGACAAGCGCGTGCACCTCGTGCGCGGCGATCGGGAGGCGTTCGGCATCCACGGCCGCAGCGCCGAGCAGCGGATCGCCCTCGAGATGCTGCTCGACCCCGAGGTCGGGATCGTGTCGCTCGGCGGGCGGGCCGGCACCGGCAAGTCCGCGATGGCGCTGTGCGCCGGCCTGGAGGCGGTGATGGAGCGCCGCCAGCACCAGAAGGTCGTGGTCTTCCGGCCACTGTTCGCCGTGGGCGGCCAGGAGCTCGGCTACCTGCCGGGGTCGGAGTCGGAGAAGATGTCGCCCTGGGCGCAGGCGGTGTTCGACACCCTGGGCGCGATCGCGGGCCCCAACGTCGTCGACGAGGTCATCGACCGCGGGATGCTCGAGGTGCTGCCGCTGACCCACATCCGCGGTCGCTCCCTGCACGACTCGTTCGTGATCGTCGACGAGGCACAGTCCCTCGAGCGGAACGTGCTGCTGACGGTGCTCAGCCGGATCGGGGCCAACTCCAAGGTCGTGCTGACCCACGACGTCGCCCAGCGCGACAACCTGCGGGTCGGTCGGCACGATGGCGTCGTGGCGGTGGTGGAGAAGCTCAAGGGGCACCCGCTGTTCGCCCACGTCACCCTGACCCGCTCCGAGCGCTCGCCGATCGCCGCTCTGGTGACCGAGATGCTGGAGAACATGACGGTGTGAGGCTGGTCCCGCCGCGACCGGCCGTGCCACCCCGCCTCGGTGTGAAACCTGAGGTAGGTGTGAACGACGGGACGGGTGAGGTGAGAGGTTCCTGAGAATCCGGGGGACCGAGGTCACCGATCCGGGTGTTCCGTTTGCGCGGCCGGTCCGCGGCAGGCATCGTCTAGCACGATCGCTGGGCACCCGCGGGACGGGCTCCGCCGATCCACCGACCACCGCCGTCTGCGTTAGAGCCTCCGAGACTTGTCCAAGCACGCGAAGTACACGCCCTCGCACCGGGCGCCCAGGGAGCCCCGCCGCGCCCTGCCGCCGGTGCCCGCCCGCAAGATCGGGGCGACTGCCCTGCTGTCGTCCGTCGCGGTCGCCGCGACCGGGCTGTCGGTCACCGGCGGCCTGCTGACGACCACCACGGGCAGCGTCGCCGCCGCCGACCTCGCCGGTGCGGCGACGACCGCGACCGCCGACTCCGCCGACTCCGCCGACTCCGCCGCTGAGGCCCCGCTCATCTCCGTCGAGCCGGGTGCCGGCGAGTACGCCGCTGCGGCCGGCACCGACGACGTCACGCTTCCCGACCGCGGGCAGGAGCTCTCCCGGTCCTCCGACCGCCGCGCGCAGGCCGATCCGGCCAAGGAGGCGTCGCTGTCGGAGCCCGACGGCGTCGCCGACACCGAGTCCGAGGACCTCTCCCAGGCAGACCCGCGCACCGTGGCCCGCGCCCTGCTGCCCGAGTTCGGCTTCTCCTCCGACCAGTTCGGCTGCCTCGACTCGCTCTACATGCGCGAGTCGGGCTGGAACGTCTACGCCGACAACCCGACGTCGTCGGCCTACGGCATCCCGCAGGCCCTCCCCGGGTCGAAGATGGCCTCGGCCGGCGCCGACTGGGCGACCAACCCGGTCACCCAGATCCGCTGGGGTCTCGGCTACATCCGCGACCGCTACGGCAGCCCGTGCGGCGCCTGGGGCCACAGCCAGTCCGTCGGCTGGTACTGAGCCGGCGCCCACCGCTGGTCGCCCCGACCCGCGCCGCGCGCACCGGGGATCGCCGTCGATGTTTGGCACACTGTGCCCATGACGGCCCCCACCGGACGCTGGACCACCCTCGCCGCGAGTGCTGCGGCCCTGCTCACCCTCGGTGGTCTCGCCGGGTGCGGCGAGCAGACCTCGGACGGCTGGGCGGACGAGCCGTCGGGAGGGGCGACGACGGCCGCGGTCGCTGCGCCGACCGACGCCTCGGTGCCGGCCTTCTGCTACGCCTACTCCGGCCTGGCCCAGCTGCCGGCCGACGCCGACGCGGCCGGCGCCGTCGAGCGCTTCGCCGAGACGGGCACCCCGTCGGGCACCGCTGACGACGTGCGGGCGTCGTACGAGGCGCTGGTGGCCGACCTGGGTGGCCTCGAGGCCCTGGACGCGACGGCGGTCGCCGACGCGCTCGCCGGTGCCGACGGCGACACCCTCGTCGACTTCGGCGAGAGTACCTGCGAGGGCGTCTACGCCGACGACTTCTCCGACGACGCGGAGTCCGAGGACGAGACCGGCGTCCGTGCGCTCGTCGACGCGGTCAACGCCGCCAACAAGTCCGGCGACTGTGCGGCCCTCGCCGACCTGTACGCCAGCGGCGCCGACCGGGCGGTCGACGACTGCGAGTCGGGCGGTGCCTCGCAGCTGCGGCTGCTCGGCGGCGGCGTGCTGTCGCCGTACTCCGCGGAGATCGAGGTCGTGCTGAGCAAGGCGATGGACGTCGGCCCGACCTACCTCGACGTCGTTCGGCAGGGCGACGCCTGGCTGCTGGTCGGCTGACCCAACCCGGCTGCCCGTCAGGCGGGCGCGGCCACCACGAGGTAGCGCTCGTCGCTGATCGGACCGCCCCAGTAGACGTCGTCCGTCAGCGGCACGACCCGTACGTCGAGATCCGGCACGTGCTCTCGCAGCAGCGCGCACGTGGCGTCGGCGGTGAGCCCGCCGCCCGTGTGCCAGTGCCCCTCGACCAGCACCATCCGGCCGTCCTCGGTGAGCAGGCCGCGCCACCGCTCGAGCGCGGTGCCGGGGTCGGGCAGCGCCCACAGCACGTGCCGGCACAGCACCACGTCGGCCGACCCGGCGGCGTACGGCGGGTCGCCGGCGTCGCCCTCGGCCAGCTCGACGGGCAGCCCGGAGGCGGCGACCTTGGCGAGTCCGCGCCCGAGCATCTGCGGCGACAGGTCGACGCCGCGCACGTGGTGGCCGGCCTCTGCCACCAGCAGCGACAACGTGGCCGTGCCGCAGCCGAGCTCGGTGACGCGGGCGGGCGCCGCCGGCAGGTGGGCGGCCAGCAGCTGCCGCCACGCCTCGCGGGTCGCGGGGTCACGCAGCCCGTGGTCGGGCTCGTCGTCGTACGCCGCCGCCTCGGCGTCCCAGAGGGCGCGCTGCTCCGCGAGGCGGTGGGCGCTCATCGGTCCAGCCCCGTCATCGAGTGCACGTCGAGGGCGGCGTCGAGCTGCTCCTCGGTGAGCTCGCCACGCTCGACGAAGCCCATCGCCAGCACGGTCTCGCGGATCGTCCGGCCCTCGGCGAGCGCCTGCTTGGCGACCTTGGCGGCGCTCTCGTAGCCGATGTGCTTGTTGAGCGGGGTGACGACGGACGGCGACGACTCGGCGTACCGGCGCATCCGCTCGACGTCCGCGGTGATACCGCTGACGCAGCGCTCGGCGAGCACGGTCGTGGAGGTCGACAGCAGCCGGATCGACTCCAGCACGTTGCGGGCCATGATCGGCATGGCGACGTTGAGCTCGAAGGCGCCCGAGGAGCCGGCTGCGGTGACGGTCGCGTCGTTGCCGATGACCTGGAAGCACACCATCAGCGTCGCCTCCGGCAGCACCGGGTTGACCTTGCCCGGCATGATGCTCGACCCGGGCTGGAGGTCGGGCAGGTGGATCTCGGCCAGCCCGGTGGTCGGGCCGGAGCCCATCCAGCGCAGGTCGTTGCAGATCTTGACCAGGCCGACGGCGATGGTGCGCAGGACGCCGGACAGCTCCACGAGGGAGTCGCGGGTGCCCTGCGCCTCGAAGTGGTTGCGGGCCTCAGTGAAGTCCTGACCCGTCGCCTCGGACAGGGCGCTGATGGTGCGCTGGGCGAACCCGTCGGGGGTGTTGATGCCGGTGCCGACCGCGGTGCCGCCGAGCGGAAGCTCGCGGACGCGGGGGAGGACCGCGGCGAGTCGCTCCACGCCGTAGCGCAGGGTGGCGGCGTACGCGCCCAGCTCCTGGCCCAGCGTCACCGGGGTGGCGTCCATCAGGTGAGTGCGGCCCGACTTCACCGCGTGCTGGTACTCGTCGGCCTTGGCCGCGAACGTGCCGGCCAGGGTGTGCAGCGCGGGCACCAGGTCCTCGACGACCGCCAGGGTCGTGGCGACGTGCACCGCGGTCGGGAAGGTGTCGTTGGACGACTGGCTGGCGTTGACGTGGTCGTTGGGGTGCACCTCGGTGCCGGCCCGGGCGGAGAGGCTGGCGATGACCTCGTTGGCGTTCATGTTGGAGCTGGTGCCCGACCCGGTCTGGAAGACGTCGATCGGGAACTGGTCGTCGTGCTCGCCGGCCGCGACCTCGCGCGCTGCGGCTGCGATCGCGTCGGCCTGCTCGGGCGTGATCGCGCCGAGCTCGCCGTTGGCCACGGCCGCGGCGGCCTTCACCTGACCGAGCGCCGCCACCAGGCGCGGCTCGATCGGGGTGCCGCTGATCGGGAAGTTCTCGACCGCCCGTTGGGTCTGGGCCCGCCACAGGGCGGCGGCCGGGACGGCCACCTCACCCATGGAGTCGTGCTCGATGCGGTAGTCCCCGTGAACGTCGTTGCTCGTGCTGACCTCGTCGTCGTGGCTCACGTCCTCCACGCTACGCGCGCCCCAGGTACGCGATCGGGTGGGGCGGGGAGGGGTGCTCGCCCGTCGTCGTGCCGGTCCTCAAGCCGCTGCCCGGGCCCGTCGACGCCGGGCCCGCCGGCCCCGCCACGCCCGCCAGCGGCGGCGCACCAGGCGCCAGGCCCGCCAGGCGAGGTAGCCGAGGACGCCGAAGAACCCTCCGGCGAACAGGCCCGAGCCGAACCCGTCGGGGTCGACGAGGGCCAGCCCGGCGTCGGTGGCCCAGGCCACCCGCGTCCGACCGATCTCCGGCGGCTCGTCGCCGCACCGGCGCAGTGTGTCGCTTCCCGAGCCGTCGGCGTCCGACCACGCGTAGGACACGGCGTACGCCGGGTTGCTGGCGCCGTGGGGCTGGTAGCAGGAGCCGCCCCGCTCGACGGCGGTGACGGTCGCGACGACCTCTTCCGACGAGCCCAGGACGCCCTCGCGCTCAGCCGGGTCGCTCAGCACCAGGGCGGCGACCACCACGATCCCGACCACGGCGCCGACCGCGCAGCCGAGCAGGTGACGCAGCAGGAAGCGGACGGGGCGGGCACCGGGCGCCCCTACTCGGTGCTCCCGTCGGGAAACAGCCCGACGCACGTGGGTCTCCGCACGGGTGGAACACCTCGGGCAGCCACCGGGCACGGTGGAGACATGACCGAGCAGCAGAAGAGCACGTCAGGAGGCCAGTCCGAGGGCCAGGTGTCCGAGGTCGGCACGATGGCCGAGGCAGGTGAGCCGATCAGCGACGACCAGTCGGTCGCGGGCCAGCCCGACGCCGAGAGCGGCGACGTCAACGAGGGCCCGACCGGCCCGAACGCCCGGGCCGGCGCCGACCGCAACTAGCCGCACCTGGGCCCGCAACCGGCCCGGCGTACGCCGCGGGCTACTCCTGCGAGCGGACCCGGATGCCGGAGATCGGCACGGTCACCGCGCCCGACGGGTCGGTGAAGAAGTCGTTGCCCTTGTCGTCGACGACGATGAAGGCCGGGAAGTCCTCGACCTCGATCTTCCAGACCGCCTCCATGCCCAGCTCGGGGTACTCCAGCACCTCGACGGACTTGATGCAGTCCTGCGCGAGGCGGGCGGCGGGGCCACCGATCGAGCCGAGGTAGAAGCCGCCGTGCTCGTCGCACGACTCGGTGACGACCTTCGACCGGTTGCCCTTGGCGAGCATCACCATCGAGCCGCCCTCGGCCTGGAAGGACGAGACGTAGGAGTCCATCCGGCCGGCGGTCGTCGGGCCGAACGAGCCGGACGCGTAGCCCTCGGGCGTCTTCGCCGGTCCGGCGTAGTAGACGGCGTGGTCCTTGAGGTACTGCGGCATGCCCTCGCCGGCGTCCAGGCGCTCCTGGATCTTGGCGTGCGCGATGTCGCGGGCCACCACGAGCGGACCGGTGAGCGAGAGCCGGGTCTTCACCGGGTGCTTCGTCAGCTCGGCGAGGATCTCGCTCATCGGCTGGTTGAGGTCGATCTGCACGACGTCGTCCGACACGTGCTCGTCGGTGGTCTCGGGCAGGTACTTCGCCGGGTCGGTCTCGAGCTCCTCGAGGAAGACGCCCTCTGGCGTGATCTTGCCCAGCGCCTGCCGGTCGGCCGAGCACGACACCGCGATCGCCACCGGACAGGACGCGCCGTGGCGGGGGAGGCGCACCACGCGCACGTCGTGGCAGAAGTACTTGCCGCCGAACTGCGCGCCGATCCCGAACGACTGGGTGAGCTCGAAGACCTGCTCCTCCAGCTCGAGGTCACGGAAGCCGTGCGCGCTCATCGATCCCGACGTCGGCAGGTTGTCGAGGTAGTGCGCAGAGGCGTACTTGGCGGTCTTGAGCGCGTACTCCGCGCTGGTGCCGCCGATGACGACCGCGAGGTGGTACGGCGGGCAGGCCGCGGTGCCGAGCGAGCGGATCTTCTCGTCGAGGAACGACAGCATCCGCTTGGGGTTGAGGATCGCCTTGGTCTCCTGGAACAGGAACGACTTGTTCGCCGACCCGCCGCCCTTGGCCATGAAGAGGAACTTGTACTCCGGCTTGGCGCTGCCGGGCGTGGAGTAGAGCTCGATCTGCGCCGGCAGGTTGGAGCCGGTGTTCTTCTCCTCGTACGTCGTCAGCGGCGCGAGCTGGGAGTAGCGCAGGTTGAGCCTCGTGTAGGCGTCGTGCACGCCGCGGCTGATCGCCTCCGCGTCGTCGGCGCCGGTCAGCACGCCCTCGGACTTCTTACCCATCACGATCGCGGTGCCGGTGTCCTGGCACATGGGCAGCACGCCGCCGGCGGAGATGTTGACGTTCTTGAGCAGGTCGGTCGCCACGAACCGGTCGTTCCCCGACGCCTCGGGGTCGTCGATGATCTTGCGCAGCTGCGCGAGGTGCGCGGGGCGCAGGTAGTGGGCGATGTCGTGCATCGCCTCCGCGGTCAGCCGCTGCAGGGCCTCCGGCTCGACCTGGAGGAACGTGCGCCCGTTGGCCTCGAACGTCGAGACGCCCTCGGTGGTGACCAGCCGGTACGGCGTCTCGTCGGGCCCGGTGGGCAGGAGGTCGGAGTAACGGAACTCAGGTGCGTCGGCCACGAGATCGCAGGCTACCCCGCCCGCAGCCCCGGTCGTCGAGTAGCCGCCCCGGTCGACGACCGGGCGCGCTCCTCGACGACCGAGTAGGTCAGGCGTGCTGCTCCATGCCCGGGATCCGGCCGGCCTTCGCGGTGTCGACGGTGAGGTTCTCGCCGGTGGCGGGGTCGAACAGGTGCATCTTGGAGGTGTCGACGTAGATCGTCGCCTCGTCGCCCTCCTTGATGGTGCTCGCCCCGTCGAGGGAGACCACGAGCTGGGTGCGCAGACCCTCGCCGTCGAGGTCGCGCTCGAGCTCCTCGAGCTTGCCGCGCATCTCGTCGGGCGCCTCGAACGGCAGGTAGGCGTACGTCTCGTTACCCAGCCACTCCACGACCTCGGCCGTCGCGGTGAACGTCGACGACCCGGTGTCCTCGACCACCGAGGCGTCCTCGAAGTGCTCGGGACGCAGGCCGGCGATGAGCAGGCCCTTGCCGCGGGCCTTCTCGGCCTTGTCCTCGGGGATCTCGACCGTGCCGAACGGCAGCTCGGCCTTCGTGCCCTCCACGGTGCAGGGGAGGAAGTTCATCGGCGGGGAGCCGATGAACCCGGCCACGAACAGGTTGCCGGGGTTCTCGTAGAGCTCACGCGGGGTGGCGAGCTGCTGGAGCTCGCCGCGCTTGAGCACCGCGACCCGGTCACCGAGCGTCATCGCCTCGGTCTGGTCGTGGGTGACGTACAGCGTGGTGATCCCCAGCCGCTTCTGCAGCCGCGAGATCTCGGTGCGCATCTGGCCGCGGAGCTTCGCGTCGAGGTTGGACAGCGGCTCGTCGAAGAGGAACGCGTCGGCGTCCCGGACGATCGCGCGGCCCATCGCGACGCGCTGGCGCTGACCGCCCGACAGGTTGCCGGGCTTGCGCTCGAGGTGCTCGTCGAGCTCCAGCGTCCTCGACGCCTCGCGCACCTTCTCGTCGACGGTCTTGTCGTCGACCTTGGCCAGCCGCAGCGGGAACGCGATGTTCTCGTAGACGGTCAGGTGCGGGTAGAGCGCGTAGTTCTGGAAGACCATCGCCAGGTTGCGGTCCTTAGGGGCGAGGTCGTTGACGCGCTTCTCGCCGATGAGCATGTCGCCGGAGGTGATGTCCTCCAGGCCGACGACCATGCGCAGCAGCGTGGACTTCCCGCAGCCGGACGGGCCGACGAGGATCATGAACTCCCCGTCCTCGACGTCGATCGACACGTCGTTGACGGCCGGGAAACCGTCGCCGTACTTCTTGACGATGTTCTTCATCGTGATGGCGGACATGGTGCGGTCTCCCCTTAACCCTTAACGGCACCGGACGTCAGTCCGGAGACGATCTTGCGCTGGAACAGCAGGACGATGAGCACGATCGGGATGGTCGCGATGACCGCCGCGGCGGACAGCAGCGACGCCGGACGGTTGAACGGGTCCGCCCCGACGAAGAAGGACAGCGAGGCCGGGATCGGTCTCGCGGTCTCGGTGGAGGTGAGCGTGATCCCGAACACGAAGTCGTTCCACGCGAAGAAGAACGTCAGGATCGCTGCTGTGAAGACGCCGGGCGCGGCCAGCGGGACGATGACCCGCCGGAACGCCTGCCACGAGGTGGCGCCGTCGACCTGGGCGGCCTGCTCCATCTCCCAGGGGATCTCCCGGAAGAAGGCCGACAGGGTCCAGATCGCCAGCGGCAGCGTGAACGACATGTAGGGGATGATCAGGCCGGCCCAGGTGTCGTACAGGCCGATGGCGCGCCACATGTCGAACAGCGGGCTGACCAGGGACACCACCGGGAACATCGCGATCGCCAGCGCGGTGGTGAGCACCAGCTTCTTGCCCTTGAACTCCAGCCGTGCGATGGCGTAAGCCGCCAGCGTCGCCAGGATCACCGACAGCGTGGTGGCGATGAGGCTGATGCCGATGGAGTTCACGATGGCCCGGCGGAACTGCGAGTAGGAGTCCTCGGTCAGCACGGTGACGTAGTTGTCGAAGCCGGCGAAGGCGTCTCCCGGCCAGAAGCCGGGGGAGCCGTTGGTGACCGC
Source organism: Nocardioides sp. (assembly GCA_002729525.1). Taxonomy (GTDB): domain Bacteria; phylum Actinomycetota; class Actinomycetes; order Propionibacteriales; family Nocardioidaceae; genus Nocardioides. Next base: position 4,894 of record PBYI01000035.1, on the reverse strand, counting down.
GGCGGCGTCCTTCATGGACAGCGACACGATCCACACCACCGGCAGGAGGCACCAGGCGAGGATCAGCGTGACCCCCGCGACGAGTCCGATCTTCTGCTTCATGGTCGACCCCTCACTCGCCCCGGGCCCGCGCCAGGTCGACGCGGAAGAGCTTGACGATGATGAACGCCACCAGCAGCACCGACAGGAACAGCAGCACCGACAGGGCGGATCCCATGCCGAGCTGGAACTGCTCGATGGTCTGGCGGTAGACCAGGAACGAGATCGACTCGGTGCCGACCGCGCCGCTGGTCATGACGAAGATGTTGTCGAAGATCCGGTAGGCGTCGAGGGCGCGGAAGAGCACCGCCACCATGATCGCCGCCTGCATGTTGGGCAGGACCACGCGGAACAGCCGCTGCCACCAGCCGGCGCCGTCGACCTTCGCCGCCTCGATCATGTCCTCGCTGACCTGGGCGAGTCCGGCCAGGAGCAGCAGCGACATGAACGGCGTGGTCTTCCAGATCTCGCTGACCATGATCGCGATGACGGCTGGTGTGGTGTCGCCGAACCAGTTGAAGCCGTCGTCGATGAACGGCAGCCAGCCGTTGACGAAGCCGTTGGAGCTGGTGAAGGCGAACTGCCAGGCGAAGCCCGAGACCACGGTGATGATGCCGTAGGGGATCAGGATCGAGGTGCGGATGACGCCGCGGGCGAAGACGATCCGGTGCATGACCAGCGCGAACGCGAAGCCGATCACCAACTCGATGGCCACGGTGACCACCATGTAGAGCACCGTCATCGCGATGTCGCGCCAGAATAGGCCGTCGGAGAGGGCGGTGACGTAGTTGGAGATCCCGATGAACTCCCGGTCGTCCGGAGAGGTCAGCGAGTAGTTGTAGAACGACAGGTAGAGCGCTCGCAGGATCGGGAACGCGGTGACCAGCAGCATGATGGCCACTGCGGGGGCGACCAGGCGCTGCCCGAGCGAGTTCTCGGCCTTGAGCCGGTCGCTGAGCTCGTTGCGGCCGTTCTTCTGCTGCTTCTTCGCGGAGGTGCCGCCTGGGGCGGTCGCGACGGCGCTCACAGCAGGGCCTCCCCTCGGAGGACGGCCTCGAGGTACGCCGCGGAGTCGGCCGGCGTGGTGTCGGGGTCGACGCTGCGCGGGGAGTGCCAGGAGGCCTGGATCGCACCGGAGATCAGGTTGTAGTAGGCGCTCTTGGGGCGCGGTGCGCCCGCGTCGAGGCTCTCCTGGAACAGCGAGAGCAGCTCGGCCGGGAAGGCGTCCTTGAGCTCGGCGGAGTCGTACACCGACTGGCGCGACGGCATCAGGCCGTCGTTGGCGGCCAGCTGCTGCTGGGCCTGTGCGTTGCTCACGCAGGTCGCCGCCTCGAAGCCCTGGTCGAGGTCGTCGGTGAACGCGCCGACGGCCACGTCGATGCCGCCGACGGGGGGTCGCGACTCCTCGCCCTCGACGGTGCGCGGATAGCGCGCGAAGCCGAGGTCGTCGAACTGCTCCTGGGTGAAGTCCTTGCCGTCGCCGGGCTCGTAGTTCTTGTAGACGAAGGTCCAGTTCGTCATGAACTCGCCGTTGTCGTCGTACATGAACGGCAGGCTCGTGCCCTCGCGGCTGACCGTCAGGTCGGGCTGGGCGGCGTCGGAGTCGGCGAGCGCCTGGATCACTGCGGCGGCGTCCTTGCCCGCCTGGGAGTCGATGTCGACCTGCGCGTCCTTGCCGGCCTCGGTGTCGGAGACGATGTCGCCGCCCGCGCCGGCCACCAGCGAGTTGATCCAGACCATGTAGGCCTCGTACCGGTCGGCCTGCACGCCGACGGTGCCGCCGCCCTCGGCCGCGGCGTCGATGACCTGCTGCCAGGTCACCGGCTGGCTCATGTCGAGCCCGGCCTTCTCGGCGAGCGACTTGCGGTACCAGAGCACCTGCGTGTTGGCCCACTGCGGAGCGGCGTACACGCCGTCGTCCCAGCGGACGGTGTCGGCGGGCCCCTCGAGGACGTCGTCGTCGACGACCTTCGAGGCCCACTCCTCGGGCCACTCCGCGATCCACCCGGCGTTGGCGAACTCCGGCACGAAGACCGGGTCGAGGCTCATCAGGTTGGTGGCGGAGTCGGACGCGGCGAGGCGACGGGCGAGCTGCGTGCGCTGGTCGGTGGCACCGGTCGGCAGCAGCTGGATCTGGATGTCGTAGTCGTCGGTGCTGCAGTCAGCGGCGAGCTGGGTGAGGGTGTCCTGGCCGTCGGGGTTGATGTACCAGTTCAGCACCGGCTTGCCCGACTCGCCGCAAGCGCTCAGCAGGCCCCCGGCGACGACCGCGGCGGCGGCGAGCGCCACGGCGCGGCGTCGTCCCCTCCGACCTCCTCCCCGCGACCGGCTCGACGGGCGCGACGTGTGTCCCACTGGCTCCCCCTCCGGGTCCTGCACCGGTGGGCGTCGACGACGTGACTGGACGTGACGACGACTGTGACCGGTGTGTCAATGATCTGTGTCAGTCGTCTCACACAACCGCCCGTACGAGTGTTTGTCTAGCCCACCGCGGGGTGGGGGCCGTGGTTGGAGTCCTTGGGGGACGTCACGCGGAGGTCAGGCGGGGTGTCAGGCGGAGGTGGTGATCGCGCGGTCCGCGGTGCGGCGGATGGTGCGCGAGAACAGCCCGAACAGCGCCGGCGGCATGTCGTGCCCCATGCCGCGCACCAGGGTGAGCTCGGCCTGCGGGACGGCCGCCGCGGTCGACCGACCACCGGAGACGTGCACCATCCGGTCGGCGGTGCCATGTAGCACCGACACCGGGACGTCGACCTCACGCAGCGCGCGGGTGCGGTCGGGCTGGGTGACGATCGCGGCCATCTGGCGGGCCAGCCCGGACGCGCTGACGCCCCGGTCGAACGTCGCCAGCGCGCGGGCGGTGCTGTCCTCGAGCGTCGAGGGGTACGCCGGGGAGCCGATGAGGCGCCAGGTGGCCAGGCTGGCCCGCACGTAGCCGTCGCGGCCGGGGGACCGGGTTAGCAGCGTGGGGAAGAGGCTGGGGTGCTGGAAGCCGACGAACCGCCGCCCGGTGCTGGACATGATGGAGGTCAGCGACCGCACCCGGTCGGCGTGGTCGACGGCGAGCGTCTGACCGATCATCCCGCCCATCGACACCCCGGCCACGTGCGCCGAGTCGAGCCCGAGGTGGTCGAGGAGCCCGACGGCATCGGCGGCCAGGTCGGCCATGGCGTACGGCGTACGGGCCGGCAGGCCGAGGAACCCGCGCACCAGCGTCGTCCGGCCGACCCGTCCACGGGCGCGGCTCGAACGGCCGGCGTCGCGGTTGTCGAAGCGGACGACGTAGAAGCCGTCGCGCGCCAGCATCCGGCAGAGATCCTCGTCCCACCAGGTCATCGGGCCGCCGAGCCCCATCACGAGCAGCAGCGGCTCGTCGTCGGGGCTGCCGAAGGTCTGGTAGCAGAGCTCGACGTCCGGCGAGACCGGCGCGAACAGCTCCGCGGAGACGGTGACGGCTGCTGGGTCGGCGGCGGCGGCTGCGTCGGCGTCGGCGTCGGCGGGCGCGGTGGTGGTCCCCGGGCTGGAGGTCATACGTCCAGTGAAGCGCACCAGGGACGAAGGGCCCGGGTCGGCCGGGTGTCTCCATGCCTGTTTCGGTGGGGAGATGACCCGGTCGGGCCCGGTTGGCCGGGTCGGAGTGGCCCGTTCGGGTGGTTCTGGGCCCGGAAGTGTCCACATTTCACCCCGAGGGGGTGCGACACGGCGTCGCGCCTGCGTAACGTTTCAAAGGTGAGCGACACCACACTGGCATCCTTCCTCATGCCCGAGGGCTACGCGCGACCGCACCTCGCGGCCCTCACGCGTGAGCTCAGCGTGCTCGGCGAGGCCGCCCGGTACGCCGTCCGCTCGGCCGAGCAGGTGCCCGGCGCGCTGCGTCGCGGAGGCGCTCGCGAGGGGGTCGACCCGGTGCTCCTGGTGCCCGGCTTCCTCGCCGGCGACTACACGCTCACCGCCATGTCGCGCACCCTGCGGGCCCGCGGCTTCCGCACCTACCGCGCCCACATCCGCGCCAACGTCGGCTGCACCCAGCAGGCCGCCACCGCTATCGAGGAGCGCCTCGAGCGCATCGTGGAGCGACGCGGCACCCGCGTGCAGGTCGTCGGCCACAGCCTCGGCGGCATGATGGCGCGCGGCCTGGCCGTGCGCCGGCCCGACCTCGTCTCCGGCATCGTCACCATGGGCAGCCCGATGCTCGCGCCCGGCGCCCACCACCGGCTGCTGTCCGTCGGCGTCGACGCGCTCGTGCACCTGAGCCGCGTCGGCGTGCCCGGCGTGATGCGGCCCGAGTGCGTCGCCGGGTTCTGCGCCCGCAACTCCTTCGAGGAGACCCGCGAGCCGGTGCCGACGGACGTGGGCTTCACCGCGATCTACTCCCGCCGCGACGGCGTCGTCGACTGGCGCGCCTGCGTCGACCCGCTCGCCGAGCAGGTCGAGGTGCGCGCCTCGCACCTGGGCATGGCGCTCGACCCGAGGGTCGCCGACCACGTCAGTGCCGCGCTGCGCGCGCAGCTGGCGGCGCCGAGCGTGGAGCGGTCGGGTCTGCGGATCGCCTGAGGGCACCGGTCGTCGGGTAGGTCGCGAAGCGACGCAGGAGCGCAGCGGCCGTATCGAGACACGGCGAGACGACCGGCTTGGGTGACCACGGCTGAGGTGGTTGAGCCCGACCGAGCCCTCGGCGAGGGCGGAGTCGAAACCCACCGCGACTGGCCTCAGGGCGCGCGCTACGACGGTGGTCCTGCGTTTTGGTCGGGTGTGGGCGACGGTCCTATAGATCGTCAAGGGGTCATGAGGTCGGTTCGCAGGGCTTGGTAGACGCCGCGGGCGAGGTGTCGTTTGAGGCAGCGGATGATCTCGG
>PBYI01000034.1 GCA_002729525.1 Nocardioides sp. | reverse complement strand
GATGACCTACCGGGTCGGGCGGACAAGACAGCGACGGGAACTTGTTCAGGGTCCTATGAGGTCACACCCGCCCGGCCCGGCCATCACAACGGATGCCCGGGCACCAGGGCCGACACGTCGCACTCCAGGCAGCCAGACCCACAAGCAGCCAGACGCCAGTCTCGGTAGAGGTCAGACCCCGGAACCGGGTAAGACCATCCTCCCTGTCTCGATATACACGCTGCGCTCCTCCGTCGCTGCGCGACCTACTCGACGACCGGGAACCTCAGGTGGTTGAGCCCTTCGAGACGCCTCGTCCCTCAGCTCCTCAGGAACCACCGGGCGAGCGAAGCGAGTCCGCGTCGAAACCCAGTGACCCGACCACCTGCCGCACGCACCGTGCTCGCGCTCCTGCGCTGAGTTGCGGTGGTTTCGACTCCGCCCTCGCCGAGGGCTCGGTCGGGCTCAACCACCTCAGGCCGACTGGAACTCGGTGGCCGCCGCCCGACGGGCCCTGGGAGGATGCGCTGTGACCACGACGCTGCCGAGCGGCCCTCGCGCCGGCACCGACAGTCGAGCCCGACTCGGGCTGCTCCAGGTCTCCCTCGCCGGCGTGCTCTGGGGAACCGGTGGTCTCGCGGTCCAGCTGGTGCGCGAGCACGCGCCGCTGAGCCCGCTGACCGTCAGCGCCTACCGCACCGGCATCGCCTCGCTGGTGCTGGTCGTGGCGGTGCTGGTGCTGCGACGCGCGGCGGCGGTGCGCGCCCTGCTGCGCGACCGGCCCGGCCGGGCCGTGCTGGTCGGCCTGCTCACCGCGACCTACCAGGCGCTCTACTTCGTCTCCGTCGTCGCCGTCGGCGTCACGGTCGCCACCGTCGTCAGCCTCGGCCTCGCGCCGGTGCTCCTGGCGCTGCGCGACGTCGCGACGGGCTCCTGGCACGCCCGCCAGGCCCCTCCGGTGGTGGCCGCGCTGGCCGGCCTGGTGCTGGTCAGCGTCTCGGGGCACGGCGCGTCGGGCGGCGGTGACCACCCGGTCGCCGGACTGCTCGCCGCGGTCGCGGCAGGAGCGACGTACGCCGTCGCCACGGCGCTGGGCGAGCCGCTCGCGCGCCGCGCCGACCCGCTGGCCCTGACTGCCGTCTCCACGGTCGCCGGTACGGCGCTCCTGGTGCCGGTCGCGTTCCTCGGCGGTGGGCCCTACGGCACCACCGACCCGGTCGCCTGGGGCTGGCTGCTCTACCTCGGCGTGCTGACGTTCGCCCTCGCCTACGGCCTCCTCTATGCCGGCCTGCGCACGACCAGCAGCAGCGCAGCGGTCGTGGCGACACTGCTCGAACCGGTCACCGCAGCCGTGGTCGCCTGGCTGGTGCTGTCGGAGCGGCTCGGTGCGGTCGGGTGGGTCGGGACCGTCCTGGTGGTCGGGGCGATCGCGGTGCTCCCGGCGCCGCCGGATCCGGACGCCCCGGCCACGACGCCGGCGTCAGCGCAGCCGGACCCGCCGGACGACGCGGCTCGGTCGTAGTGTCGCCGTCCCGGCGAAACGAGCCTCGACCCTCGTCCGGCCGCGGGTGCCGGCCGGCATCTTCACCCGCATGGCCCACCGGCACGACGACGGCTTCTGCGCCAGCCGCGGACGCACCCGGGCGAAGCGCTTGGACCGGATCGTTCCACGCCGCTTCACCTTCCCGGACACCGTGACGGTGACCCGGCCGGCGCACGCGGGCCGCGCGCCGTCGCGGCGTACGACGGTGCCGGCGAGCGCCAGGCGCCGGGTGCGCTGGGTGAAGGCCGTCCGCAGCGTGCTCCGTGTCGCCGCTCGCGCGGGAGGTGTGGGCGGCGGGGGAGGGGCGACCAGGTCGAGCACGCCGGCGTCGCTCGAGGCCAGGTGCAGGCCGCGGGCGTCGGACAGCAGTTCCCGTGGGACGCCGAAGGAGGAGCCGACCTCCGGGTCGACCGGCAGCAGTGTTCGTCCCTGGTCGCGGGAGACCGCGACCCGGTCGAACCCGGCGGCGAGGGCCAGCGTGCCGTCGGGACGGAACGCGAGCGTCGCTCCCGCGCACGCCGGGAAGACCTCACCCGGCATCGTGAGCTCGGGTTGCGTGGTGGTCCAGGAGCCACCGCCGTTCACGGACAGCGCGAGGTTGAGGTCACAGCTGTCCGCATCGCCGGCCGCGGCGACGACCCGGTCGGAATCGGTCGGGTCCACCGCGAGGGCGATGACGGTCGCGGTGAAGCCGTCACTCACGCTCACCTGGGCGAACGTCGCTCCGTCGTCGACGCTGACGCGCAGGGGCGTCGACGCGGTCGAGTCGAGCAGGTAGACCCGCGACGGTGAGCTGGGCAGGTCGGGGCCGACGACGATGCGCCGGAAGTTCTCGTCGGGCAGCGTCGTGCGGACCTCCCAGGTCCGTCCCGCGTCGCCGGAGCGGAGGACGGCGTCGTTGCGCGCGCTGGCCCACACGACGTCGGCGTCGCTCGGGTCGACCGCGATCCCGACGAGGCCGGTCGGCGCCTGCGGGATCGTCACGGGTGCCAGCGTGCGCCCGCCGTCGTCGGAGGCGAGCAGGCCGAAGGTCGAGGAGATCACCAGCACCCGTCCACCGCCGTCCGGGGACGCGACGACCGACCGGGCGTCGCTCACGTCGGACCGACGCGTCCACGTGCGCCCGTCGGCGGTCGCCAGCAGGCCTCGGCGGTCCAGCGCCAGGGTGGCGTCGTCGGTCGCGGCGAGCGCGGTGACCGAGGTGGCGACGATGCCGGGCACGTCGGTGAAGGAGAGTCCGTTGTCGGTCGTGCGTCGTACGACGTCTCGTTCGGCGTCGCCCAGGTACGCCGTGCCGGGTGCCGACGCCGACAGGGCGACCGGGCCGGCGGCTGCGACCGGGAGGGCCTGGAGCAGCGGGAAGGCCGCGAGCGGGTCACGCACCACGACGCTCTCGCCGTCGCCGGTCACCCACACCGACTGGTCGTCGGCGGCCAGGTCGAGGGGGTCGGTGACAGCGGCCCCGAGGTCGTCCCACGACACCGACGCGGCCCGCGGGTCGCGAGCGCGGTAGAGGTGCCCGTCGCTGCTCAGCACGAACAGCGCTCCGGCGGACAGCGCCAGGGCCAGGGGCGATCCCGAGACCGGCGCTGCCGCGATGCTGGCCCACTGGGTCGGTGTCGCGAACAGGTCGGTGGTGCGGAGCAGCTTCTGCCCCGTGACGACGTACGCCGTGTCCTGGTCGCCCGGGTCGAGCAGCGGCGCCTTCACCGAGAGCGCCCCGTCGAGGCTGCCCCGTACGTCGACGAAGGTGGCGCCGCCGTCCTCGGAGGCCCGCATCGGGCCGAAGCTGCCCTGGCGGGTGGCGAGGAGCCGGTCCTGGCCCCCCGTGCCGATGGCGACGTCGATGGAGTCGACGGAGAAGTCGGCGGCGGCGAGCGGTGCTCCTGTGCGGCCTCCGTCGGCCGAGCGCAGGATGGTCTGCCGGGCGTCGACCCCGTAGACCGCGTTCGCGTTGTCGGGGTCGGCGACGACGGACACGATCGAGCCCCGCGGCGCCCGCGACGACCCGAGGTGGAGCCCGTGCTCCCACGTCGCGCCGCCGTCGGTGGTGCGGGCGACGTCGCCGCCGGTCACGGCCCAGACGCGGTCGGGGTCGCCCGACGACACCGTGAGCCCGCGCAGGCCGTCGATGCTCTCCGGTGCGGTACGGGTCCAGGTGCCGACCGGGTCGAGGGTCGGCGCTGCCGTCGAGGTCGGCGTCGGGCCTGCCAGGGCGCCGGCGACCAGGGCGGGGAGCAGGAGCCCGGCGAGGTGGCGGGTGGTGCGGTGCTGAGGGGACACCCCGGCATGCTGCCGCCGGCACCCGGTGTCGGGGGACGGATCGGTGGCCGGATCCGGCCATGTCCGCAATCGGTCAGCCCGAGGGCGTCGCGCGCTGCTCCTCGGTCAGCCGTCGCTCCAGCCCGTCGAGGATCAGGTCGAGGCCGATGTCGAACTCCTCGCCGAAGTCGTAGCCGGGCTGGAGCACCCGCTCGACCGCGAACTCTTTGAGCCACGGCATCACCCCGTTCGGGATCGTGTCGATCACCTGGGCGGCGACCTCCTCCAGGTCGGCGTCGCCGTTGGTGATGGGCATCGAGAGCTCCTGCACGAGGAAGCCGTAGAGGTGCGCGTCGAGCGTGGCGAACGCGTGCCCGGTGAGCCGGATGGAGAACCCGGCCGTGCGCAGGCACCCGAGCACCGCGTCGTGGTGGCTGAGCGTCGCGAGGCCGGCGTTCGTGCGCGCGTCCATCAGTCCGACGGCCCACGGGTGCCGCTTGAGTGCCTCGCGCCCGGACCGGGAGCGGGTCGCGAGCTCGACCCGCCACTCGCCGCCGACCACCGGCTCGTGGAACTCCCCGTGCACCGCGTCGACCATCGCGTCGAGCAGGGCGTCCTTGTTCGACACGTGGTGGTAGAGCGACATCGCCTCGACGCCGAGGTCGCGGGCCACCGAGCGCATCGACACCTTCGCGAGCCCGTCGGCATCCGCGATCGCCATCGCCGCGGCGACGATCCGGTCGCGGGTGAGCGACGGGCGGTCGGCGCGCGGAGTGCGCGTGGTGCGCGGGCTGCTCGGGGGCACGGGGCTGCTCCTTGAGGGCGAGGTGGTCCAGACGACCGACTTGCATCGACTTACGACGTAAGGCTAGCGTCCGGTGCGAACTTACGGTGTAAGGCTACTGAGGGAGTGGGCATGCGCGCAGTCGTGCAGGACGGGTTCGGCGGCACCGAGCAGCTGGACATGAGGGAGGTGCCCGAGCCGGTGCCGGGCGAGGGCGAGGTGCTCGTGCGGGTGCAGGCCGCCGGGGTCGATCGCGGCACCTGGCACCTGCTCAGCGGGCTGCCCTACCTCGGTCGGCCCTTCTTCGGGATCCGCAGCCCGCGCTTCCCCGTCGTCGGCCGTGAGGTGGCCGGCACCGTGGTGGCGCACGGTCCGGGGGTCGACCCCACCGACCTGCCCGTCGGCACGCCGGTCATCGGCACCGCCGGCGGCTCCTGCGCCGAGCTGGCCGTCGTCCCGATGGCCCGCATCGCACGCGCACCGCGCGACCTCGCACCCGAGCAGGCCGCCGCGCTCCCGGTGTCCGGCCTCACCGCGCTCCAGGCCGTCCGCCGCGGCGACGTCGGGCCGGGCTCGCGGGTGCTGGTGATCGGCGCGTCCGGCGGCGTCGGGTCGTATGCCGTCCAGGTCGCGGCCGCCGCCGGCGCCGAGGTGACCGGTGTCTGCAGCGCGGCCAAGGCCGACCTGGTGCGGGATCTCGGCGCGCGCCACGTCGTCGACTACCGCACTGCCGAGCCCGGCGCCGACGGGTCGACGTACGACCTGGTCCTCGATGTCGCCGGCAACCGGCCCCTGCGGGTCCTGCGCCGCCTGCTGACTCCGAGCGGCACCCTCGTCATCGTCGGTGGCGAGGAGGGCGGGCCCGTCCTCGGCGGCGTGCAGCGACAGCTGTGGGCGCTGCTGTGGTCGCCGTTCCTGAGCCAGCGCCTCACCTCGATGGTGGCCAGCGAGAGCGCCGACGACCTGGCCGCGCTCGTGGCCCTGGTCGACGCCGGCGACGTCCGCGCGCCCGTCGCGCGGACCGTCGACCTCGCCGAGACCGCCGAGGCGCTCGACCTGCTCGCGGCCGGAGAGGTCCGCGGCAAGGTCACCGTCCGCGTCTGACGCGCCAACCCCGAACTGACCACCCGAGACCACCCGAGACCCCCCGAGCCCACCCGAGCCCACCCGAGGAGAACCGCCCCATGACCGCGAACACGACCCGCACCACGACCCAGGCCACGACGACCAGTCCCCGAGCGGGCGCCCGCTGGGCCTTCGCCGGCTACGCCGCGATCTTCGTGCTCGCGATCTTCGGCAACTTCCTCGCCGTCGGCGCGGTGCTCCAGCCCGAGGACGCCGCAGCGACCCGGGCCGACCTCCTCGCCGGCGAGACGGCGTACCGGCTCGGTGAGCTGGCCTTCCTCGCGATCTTCGTCGTCGACGTCGCCATCGCCTGGGCGCTGCACGTGCTGCTGCGTGGGGTCCACGCCGACCTGTCGCTGCTCGCGGCCTGGGCCCGGCTGACCTACACCGTCGTGCTCGGCTCCGCGCTCGTGCTACTGCACGTCGCCCTGCTGCTGGCCCGCGACCCGGAGGCGGCCGACGAGCACGTGCTGCTCGCCCTCCAGGCGTTCGACCACGCGTGGGTGCTCGGGCTGGCGGCGTTCGGACTGCACCTGGTGCTGCTCGGCGTGCTGCTGGCGCGCTCGACGGCCCGCTCGACCCGCGCGGGTGCGTTCCTGGCCGTCGTGCTGCCGGTGGCCGGGGCGGCGTACGTCGCCGACGCCGTCGCCCGCACACTCCTGGTCGACTACGCCGCGCACGCCGACCTGTTCCTCGCCGTGGTCGCGGTGCCGTCGGTGGTCGGCGAGCTGGGTCTGACGTTCTGGCTGCTCGGTGTCGCCCTCGGCCGGGTCGCCGCACCCCTTCCGCGAGCGGCCGCCGTCGACGCGGCCCGCGAGCCGACCCCGGTGGGCTGACGACCGGGCGCCCCCTACGGTGGCCGGATGGTCGGGACCGGGAGCAGTGACGACGTCGTCGCGGTGTGGTTCGGCTCGCTCGCGGGCGAGACCTGGTGGGAGCAGCGGGCCGACGAGCCGCTCTACCCGGCCAGCCTGATCAAGCTGCCGGTCGCCACGGCCGCCCAGCGCCGCCACGACCGGGGCGAGATCGACCTCGACGCCACCGTGCTCGTGCACCCCGACTTCGACTCCGTCGTGCCCGACGAGCACTTCGAGCTGGTCCGCGAGGACGACCAGGACGACGCCACCTGGGACGCGCTGGGCGAGCAGGTCAGCCTGCGCACGCTGCGCGAGCGGTCGATCTGCGTCTCCGGCAACCTCGCCACCGACCTGCTGCTGGAGCCGGTCGGGGTCGAGGAGGTCGCGGCTGTCCTCGACGACGCCGGGTGCAGCGGGGCCACGGCGGTCACCCACGGCATCGGCGACGTCGCCGCCCGCGACCGCGGCCTGCTCAACGTGATGACCGCGCGCGACGTCGGCCGGCTGCTGACCACGACGCCCCCGGAGGTCGAGGAGGTCATGCGCGGCCAGACCTACCGCGACGGCATCCCGGCCGCCCTCCCCGGCCCCACGACGTACGCCGGCAAGACCGGGTGGGTCGACGACCACTCCCACGACGCCGCGATCCTGCGTGGCCCCGGCGTCGAGCCGTGCGCGATGGTGGTGCTGACCCGCGTCGCCGGGTCGACGTACGACGAGCGCAACGGCCTGGTGCGCGCCGCCGCCGCCGAGGCCTGGAGGAGGAGACCGTGAGCACGCCGACCGTGGTGGCCGTCCGCACCCGCCGGGTGGTGGTGGCGCTGCACACGCCGTTCGTGACCGCGCTGCGCCGCACGACCACGACCGAGACCGTGCTGGTCGAGGTGGAGGACTCCGACGGCCTGGTCGGCCGGGGTGAGTCGCCGCAGGTGTGGCAGGTGACCGGGGAGTCGCTGGCCGGCGCGGAGGCGTGCCTGGCCGGGCCGCTGTCGGCCGCCGTCGTGGGCGCGCCCGCGGTGCCTCAGGAGGTCTGGCCCCGGCTGTCCGGCGCGGTCGTCGGCAACCACGGCGCGAAGGCCGCGGTCGACGTCGCCCTGCACGACCTCGCCGCCCGGCGCGCGGGCGTCACGCTGGCCGCGCACCTCGGCGGGCCCTCGGGCGCCGTGGAGGTCGTCACCGACGTCACCCTGGCCGCCGGTGACGCCCCCACGCTCGCCTCGGCCGCCCGCAAGCGCGCCGCGGAGGGCTTCGGCGTGGTGAAGATGAAGGTCGGCGCCGGCCCGAGCGCCGCCTCCGACGTCTCCCGCGTCGCCGCGGTCCGGGCGGCGATCGGCCCGGACGTCGGCATCCGGCTGGACGCCAACCAGGGCTGGCGCGCCGACGAGGCCGTCCGCGCCATCCGCGACATGGAGGACGCCGGGCTCGACGTCGAGCTCGTCGAGCAGCCCGTGCCCGCCCGCGACCTCGACGCGCTCGCCTTCGTCACCCACCACGTGGAGACGCCGGTGATGGCCGACGAGTCCGTGTTCGGCCTCGACGACCTCGTCGCCGTGCTGCGCTCGCGGGCCGCGCCCCTGGTCAACGTCAAGCTCGCCAAGTGCGGCGGCCTGACCCCGGCGCTGGAGCTGCTGCGGGTCGCCCGCGCGCACGGCCTCGGCACGATGGTCGGCTCGATGATGGAGAGCCACGTCGGCATCGCCGCCGCCGGTGCGCTGGCCGCCGCCGACGCCCGGGCGCTGGCCGACCTGGACGCCGCCTGGTGGGCGGAGGCGTCGCCGTACGCCGGCGGGCCGTCGTACGACGGGGGCCGGCTGCTGCTGCCCGACGCCCCCGGCCACGGGGTGACCGGCGTGCGCGAGGCAGGATCGGACGCATGAGAGCGACCAGGCTGACCGGCGTCCACCGCGAGCCCCGGGGCGACTCAGAGCAGGTGACCGAGGTGCTGCCCGGCGAGCTGCTCGAGGTGCGCGAGCGGCTCGGCGACTGGCTGCGCGTCGTCGTACCCGGCCAGCCGTCGCGGCACGACCCCGTCGGCTACCCCGGCTGGGTGCGCGCGGTCGACTGCACCCCCGACACCGACGCGTTCGTCGAGGTGGCCCGCGGCTACCTCGGCACCCGCTACGTCTGGGGCGGGCTCACCACCGAGGGCATCGACTGCTCCGGTCTGGTGCACGTGAGCCTGCGCGCCCTCGGGGTCACCGTGCCGCGCGACGCCAGCGACCAGATCCACCACGGGCACCGGGTCGAGCGCGGCCAGGAGCAGCCCGGCGACCTGTGGTTCTTCACCGACGAGCCGGGTGGCGAGAAGGTCACCCACGTCGGCATCGTGACCGGCACCGAGCCCGACCGGATGCTGCACGCCTCGGGTCGCGGCGCCCACGGCCGCGTGGTGGAGGAACCGCTCACCGACCATCTCGCCGAGCGGCTGTGCGCCGTCGCCCGGATGGTGTGACCGGGTCCATCGGCCGTGACCGGCCGTCCCGCACGCAATCCCCCCGCGACAAGCGGTCTGGGAGAGTGAGGACATGAGTCTCCCCGCCGGACCCGCCCACGTCGTCGGACCCAGCGCCCTCAGCCCGCAGGCGCGCGACGCCGCGATCGCCTCGATGTCGGGGCTGGAGGGGGAGGGCGAGCTCGACGTCCTCGTCGTCGGCGGCGGCGTCGTCGGCGTCGGTGCGGCACTCGACGCCGTGACCCGCGGGCTCAACACCGGGCTGCTCGAGCAGCGCGACCTCGCCTCCGGCACCTCCAGCCGCAGCAACAAGCTCATCCACGGAGGCCTGCGCTACCTGGAGATGCTCGACTTCGGCCTGGTGCGCGAGGCGCTGCAGGAGCGCGGGCTGCTGCTCACCCGCCTCGCCCCCCACCTGGTCAAGCCGGTGCCGTTCCTCTACCCGCTGACCCACCGCTTCTGGGAGCGCCCCTACGTCGGCGCCGGCCTCGCGCTGTACGACGGCATGGCGATGACCGGCAAGTACGACATGGGTCTGCCCAAGCACCGCCACCTCACCCGGCGCGGCGTCGCCCGGATCGCGCCCGACTTCAAGTCCGAGGAGATCGCCGGCGCGATCCAGTACTACGACGCCCAGGTCGACGACGCACGCCTGGTGCTCGCCGCCGCGCGCACCGCCGCCGGCCACGGCGCGCACGTCGCCACCCGGGTGCAGGTCACCGGCTTCCTGCGCGAGGGCGAGCGGGTCGTCGGCGTCACCGCCCGCGACCTCGAGCACGGGAAGGACTTCACCGTCCGGGCCCGTGTCGTCATCAACGCCGCCGGTGTGTGGACCGACGAGATCCAGGAGATGGTCGGTGGGCGCGGCGCGCTGCACGTCCAGGCGTCCAAGGGCGTCCACCTGGTGGTGCCGCGCGACCGGATCCGCTCGGAGTCGGGCTTCATCGTCCGCACCGAGAAGTCCGTGCTCTTCGTGATCCCGTGGGGCCGGCACTGGATCATCGGCACCACCGACACCCCGTGGGACCTCGACAAGGCTCACCCGGCTGCCTCGCGCGCCGACATCGACTACGTCCTCGACCATGTCAACTCCATCCTGCGCGAGCCGCTGGACCACGAGGACGTCGAGGGCGTGTACGCCGGCCTGCGCCCGCTGCTGTCGGGGGAGTCCGAGCCGACCTCGCGGATCTCGCGCGAGCACACCGTCGTCACGCCCGTGCCCGGCCTGGTGATGATCGCCGGCGGCAAGTACACGACGTACCGGGTGATGGGGAAGGACGCCGTCGACGCGGCCGCCCACTCGCTCAAGACGTCGGCCAACATCACCATCCGCGACTCCATCACCGACCAGGTGCGCCTGCTCGGCGCGGAGAACTACGAGACCCGCACCAACCAGCGGGTGCTGCTGGCGCGTCGCGCCCGGTTGCACGTCGCCCGCATCGACCACCTGCTCGGCCGGTACGGCGGCCTCGTCGACGACCTGCTCGCGCTCGTCGCCGAGCGCCGCCACCTCGGCGCGCCGCTCGAGGGCGCCGAGGACTACCTCGCCGCCGAGGTCGTCTACGCCGTGACCCACGAGGGTGCGCGCCACCTCGACGACGTGCTCGCCCGCCGCACCCGGATCTCGATCGAGACCTTCGACCGCGGGGTCGCCGCCGCCCCGGCCGCGGCCCGGCTGATGGCCGACGAGCTCGGCTGGAGCGACGAGCGGATGCGCGAGGAGGTCGACCACTACCTGCGGCGCGTGGAGGCCGAGCGGCAGTCACAGGCCAAGCTCACCGACCAGGAGGCCGACGAGGCCCGGGTGAAGGTCCGCGACATCGTGTGAGTCGGCGCCGCCTTAGCGCCGCACGCGGCGGCTCGGCGCGGTCCAGGCGGAGGTCGTCGTCCAGCCGGGGGCGCGGACGACCACGCGGGCTCGCAACCGCTTCCCGCGCATCCAGGGCCGGACGCGGAGGCGCCGGGACGTCGCACCGCGGACGGTCCGGTTGCCGGCCTTCCAGCGGATCGTCTTCCGCGCACCCGACGGATGCCAGCGGTCGCGGGCGACCCGTACCCGGCGACCCACCTTCGTGCGGCCGAGCACCTGCGGTCGTCGCACGTTGGTCGCCCGGCCCTTGCGCACCGTCACGGGGGTGCTGCTCGCGCCCCCACCGAACCGGTAGTCGAGCCGGAAACCACGCACCCGCACCGATACGTCGTGGCCGACGTCGGCCGCAGCCGGTTCGTACCGGCGCGACGTCGCGCCGTCGATGTCCACGCCGTCGCGCAGCCACTGGTAGGTCGTCACGGCCGCGGCCGGCGACAGGGGCGGTGCGACGGCGACCAGGGCGCCGCCGACGCGGAACCGCCCGCGTACCGAGGGCGACCCGAGCGTCTCGACGTACGGGCCGGTGCCAGGCGCGAAGACCCGGATCGCGCCGATGTCGAGGTTCTCGCCCGGACGCACCTCCACCGTGCGGGCGTCGTCCGGGTCCGTGGCGCTGCCCCAGTAGATCGGGTCGAAGGCCGCCTCGGTGTCGCGGCTGCTGGCCCGGAAGCGGTAGGTGCCGGCGAGCAGGCCGGTCAGCTCGAAGTCACAGGGAGCATCCACGAACCGGGCACCGCCGCTCCAGCCCGACGGTGCCTGGACGTCGGGGCGGATCGCGCAGGACCCACCGACCCCGGTGCCGTCGGGCGCCACCACCCTCCCGGTGACCGTCGCACTGGGCTCCAGCGCGGTGGTCTCGTCCACCGTGCCGCCGTCGGGGACCCCGAACGCGTCGCTGTCCGCGAGGAACGGCGTGACACCGCCGTCGCGCAGGTAGCCGCCGCCGAAGCCGGCGGCCGAGACGCGCACGTAGTAGTAGCCGGGCGGCAGCGTGGTGGTGCTCGTGCCGGTGGAGCCGGTCGGGGTGCCGGTGATCGTCTCCTGGTAGGTCCCGCCGGGCAGGTTGTACCGGTAGAACGTCACCGACGCGCCGCTGAGCGGAGCACCGTTCCAGTCGTCGAGGTCGAGCCGGAACGTGCCGTCGGCCGCAGCGGCCGGCGGGGGCACCGCCAGGGTGGTGAGCAGCAGGCCGAGGACGGCGAGCAGCAGGCCGGTCGCGGTGGCGACGGGACGGGTGGACGGCGTGCGGGGGGTGGCGCGCATGGTGCCGGGACCTCCGAGAAGCGGACGCGGACCGGAGCACGGTAGACACGGGTACCCCGGGGAGCACCGCCGGACTAGACCAGTTCCTGTGTAAAAGTTCCTGGTCCTGACCAGGGGATGCCCGGCTCTGCCGCGCTCTGACCCGAGCCCCTACCCCAGCCCGGTGCGCACCTGGCCGGCGACGACCTCCCACCGGTCGTGCAGGCGTACGGCGTCCAGCAGCCGCCGGTCGTGCGAGACCAGCAGCAACGCGCCGTCGTACGCCTCCAGCGCCTGCTCGAGCTGCTCGATGGCCGGCAGGTCGAGGTGGTTGGTGGGCTCGTCGAGCACCAGCAGGTTGACCCCGCGCGCCTGGAGCAGCGCCATCGCGGCGCGGGTGCGCTCGCCGGGGGAGAGGTCGGCGACCCGGCTGGCGACCTGGTCGGCCTTGAGCCCGAACTTCGCCAGCAGGGTGCGGACCTCCGACTGGGTCCAGTCCGGCACGACCGCCTCGAACGCCGCCCCGAGCGGGGAGTCCTCCGCCAGTCCGGTGCGCGCCTGGTCGATGACGCCCACCGCGACGGAGGCGCCCAGCGACGCCCGGCCCTCGTCGGGGGCGTCGACGCCGAGCAGCAGCCGCAGCAGCGTGCTCTTGCCCGCACCGTTGGCGCCGACGATGCCGATCCGGTCGCCGGCCGCGACCTGCAGCGACACCGGACCGAGGGTGAAGTCGCCGAGCCGCCGGACCGCGCCGTCGAGCGTGGCGACCACCGACGACGACCGGGGCGCCGCGCCCACGGAGAACTGCAGCACCCACTCCTTGCGGGGCTCCTCGACCTCCTCCAGGCGCGCGATGCGCGACTCCATCTGCCGCACCTTCTGCGCCTGCTTCTCCGACGACTCGCTCTGCGCCCGACGCCGGATCTTGTCGTTGTCGGGGCTCTTGCGCATCGCGTTGCGCACGCCCTGCGAGCTCCACTCGCGCTGGGTGCGGGCGCGGGCGACCAGGTCGGCCCTCGTGGCGGCGTACTCGTCGTATGCCTCGCGCGCGTGGCGACGCAGCACCGCGCGCTCGGCGAGGAAGGAGTCGTAGCCGCCGTCGTGGACGTGCACCCGGTGCTGGGCCAGGTCGAGCTCGACGACCCGGGTGACGCACCGTGCCAGGAACTCCCGGTCGTGGGAGACCAGCACGACACCGGCGCGCAGGCCCTGCACGAACGACTCCAGCCGCGCGAGCCCGTCGAGGTCGAGGTCGTTGGTGGGCTCGTCGAGCAGCACCACGTCGAAGCGGCTCAGCAGCAGCGCGGCGAGCGCCACCCGGGCGGCCTGCCCGCCCGACAGTGAGGTCATCGCGGCGTCCGCACCCACCCCGGAGCCGGTGAGGCCGAGGTTGGCGAGGACCGGGCCGATCCGGTCGTCGAGGTCGGCGGCGCCGCTGGCCATCCAGCGGTCGAACGCCGCGGCGTACGCGTCGTCGGCGCCCTTCGCGCCGCTCTCGAGCGCGCCGGCCGCCTCCTCCATCGCGCGGGTCGCCTCCGTGGCGCCCGTACGCCGCCCGACGTACGCCGCCACCGTCTCACCGGGGACCCGCTCGTGCTCCTGCGGCAGCCAGCCGACGAACGCGTCGCCGGGTGCGGTCGTGACCGCACCCGCCATCGGCGCGTCCGCCCCGGCCAGCAGGCGCAGCAGCGTCGACTTGCCGGCGCCGTTCGCGCCGACGACCCCGACGACGTCGCCGGGTGCGACGGTGAGGTCGAGGCCCTCGAACAGCACCCGGTGGCCGTGGCCCCCGGAGAGGCCCTGGGCCACCAGGGTGGCGCTCACCCGGCAAGCACCTCGCGGAGGTAGGAGTCGCCGCCGTCGCGCTCCAGGGAGGCCTGGACCTTCGCGATCTGGATCTCCCCGGGCCAGGCGTGCAGCGCCATCAGCACGATGGAGGCGAGGGCGCCGGTGCAGTAGGTGAAGAAGCCGCCGTCGACGGTGGCGTAGGCCAGTGCGACCGCGACCAGCGCGGGCACCTCGGCGGGCAGCATCCGCTTGAACTGCGACGCCCCGAAGGCCTGGGTCGAGGTGGCCCGGGCCTCGTCCTCGGGGGTGCCGGGAGGCACTGCCGGCGTGCGGTAGCCGGTCGACTCGATGACGAAGTGCACGAACACCGCGCTGGCGAGCACCACGATCGGTGCGAGCAGCGGCGGTACGTCGAACCAGGTGTCGTTGCCGCCGGCGAAGAAGAGCGCGAAGGCGATGAGGACGACCGCCCACATGAGGGCGAGCGCGATGCGGCGGGACGTCACGAGCACCGGCTCAACCTAGTCGCCCGCGCGCGAGGGCGACGGGCAGCGCCCGCGGGACGGCCCGGTCGGGGTCGACCGGGACCGCGGAAACGGGCCCCGAACGGTGCTTGACAAAAGAATTCAGAGTGTCAAGTCCCACAAATGCTACGCGTCAGTAGCCCGCGAGACGTACGTCACCTACGCTCGCTGTATGAGTGCTCCCCACGACGACCTGCCGGGCGCCTCCGGCGCCCCCCTGGTCTCGGGACCCGCCGACCCCGAGCACGACCCGCGCGCGTCCTACGCGCTCGAGCCGTCGTACGTCGCCCGCCTCACCGCGAAGGTGCTCGCCACCTCCGGAGAGTCCGCGGTCGTGCACAGCCCGATCAACGAGGCGCCGCTCGCGCACGTGCCGCAGTCGACCGACGACGACGTCGCCGAGGCGTTCGAGCGCGCCCGTCGCGCCCAGGAGGCGTGGGCCCGCACCAGCATCGACCACCGGGTCGCCTGCCTGGAGCGGCTGCACGCGCTCGTCCTCGACCGTCAGGACGAGATCCTCGACCTCATCTGCTGGGAGTCGGGCAAGTCGCGCAAGCACGCCTTCGATGAGCCCCTGCACATCGCGCTGACCGCCCGCTACTACGCGCGCACCGCCCACCAGCACCTCGACACCAAGCGCCGCGCCGGCGTCGTGCCCGGCCTGACCCGCGTCGAGCTCAACCGGGTGCCCAAGGGCGTCGTCGGGATCATCTCGCCCTGGAACTACCCCTTCACCATGGCGCTCTGCGACGGCCTGCCCGCGCTGCTCGCCGGCAACGCCGTCGTCACCAAGCCCGACGCGCAGACCATGCTCACCGCGCTGCTGGGTGCCCGACTGCTGGAGGAGGCCGGCTTCCCGGCAGACCTGTGGCAGGTCGTGGCCGGCCCCGGCCGCACGGTCGGCGGCTCGATCATCGGTCGCGCCGACTACGTCT
Organism: Nocardioides sp.; assembly: GCA_002729525.1. Taxonomy (GTDB): domain Bacteria; phylum Actinomycetota; class Actinomycetes; order Propionibacteriales; family Nocardioidaceae; genus Nocardioides. The sequence goes on along the minus strand of PBYI01000034.1, from coordinate 252,608 downwards.
GCTTCACCGGCTCGACCGCCACCGGCCGGATCGTGGCCGAGCAGTGCGCGTCGCGGCTCATCGGCTGCTCGCTGGAGCTCGGGGGCAAGAACCCCATCCTGGTGCTCCGCGACGCCGACCTCGAGCGCGCGGCCGAGGGCGCCGTACGTGCCTCGTTCTCCAACGCCGGCCAGCTGTGCGTGTCGATGGAGCGGATGTTCGTCGCCGACCAGGTCTACGACCGGTTCGTGGAGCGGTTCGTGGCCCGCACCCAGGCGATGTCGCTCGGGGCGTCGCTGGAGTGGGGCGTCGACATGGGCTCGCTCATCTCCGCCGACCAGCTCGCCACCGTCGAGGCGCACGTCGACGACGCCGTCGCCAAGGGCGCCCGGGTGCTCACCGGCGGCCGGGCGCGACCCGACCTCGGCCCCTACGTCTACGAGCCGACGATCCTGGAGAACGTCTCGCCCGACATGACGTGCTTCGGCACCGAGACGTTCGGCCCGGTCATCGCGCTCTACCGGTTCCACGACGAGTCCGACGCCGTGGCCCGCGCCAACGACGGCGACTACGGGCTCAACGCCTCGATCTACAGCCGCGACACCGCCCGGGCGCGGGTGCTCGCGCGCCAGATCACGTGCGGCACCGTCAACGTCAACGAGGCGTTCGGCGCCACGTTCGCCAGCATCGACGCCCCCATGGGCGGCATGCGCTCCTCCGGCATGGGTCGCCGGCAGGGCGCCGAGGGCATCCACCGCTACACCGAGCCGCAGTCCGTCGGGGTGCAGAAGCTGCTCCGGTTCGCGCCGGTGCTCGGGATGTCCGACGAGACCTACGCCAAGGTGATGACCGCCAACGAGCGGCTCATGAGCAAGCTCGGGAGGGCCTGACATGTCCCAGCAGTTCGACTTCGACGTCCTGGTCGTCGGCTCCGGCTTCGGCGGCTCGGTGACCGCCCTGCGGCTGACCGAGAAGGGCTACCGCGTCGGCGTCCTCGAGGCCGGTCCCCGGTTCGAGGACGACGACTTCTCCACCGGCACCTTCGACATCAAGCGCTACCTGTGGGCGCCGGCGCTCGGCTGCTACGGCATCCAGCGCATCGACGCCGTCCGCGACACCCTCATCGTCGCGGGCGCCGGCGTGGGCGGTGGCTCGCTGGTCTACGCCAACACGCTCTACGAGCCGCTCGCGCCGTTCTACCGCGACCCGCAGTGGAGCCACATCACCGACTGGAAGTCCGAGCTCGCGCCGTACTACGACCAGGCCAAGCGGATGCTCGGCGTCGTCGAGAACCCCGTGCACACACCGGCCGACCAGGTGATGAAGAAGGTCGCCGACGACATGGGCGTGGGCGACACCTTCCACCCGACGCCGGTCGGCGTGTTCTTCGGCGGCCCGGACGCCGAGCCCGGTGAGAGGGTCGCCGACCCGTTCTTCGGCGGCGAGGGCCCCGACCGCAACGCCTGCCTCAACTGCGGCGAGTGCATGACCGGGTGCAAGCACAACGCGAAGAACACCCTGGTGAAGAACTACCTTTACCTCGCGGAGAAGAAGGGCGCGAAGGTCCTCCCGCTGACCACCGTCACCCGGCTCACCGAGCGCGAGGGCGGGGGCTACGACGTCCGTGTGAAGTACACCAAGGCCAAGCGCGCCACCGCGCGCAGCACCCGCACCCTCACCGCCGAGCACGTGGTGCTGGCGGCGGCGTCGCTGGGCACCCAGAAGCTGCTGCACCGGATGAAGGACGAGGGCCACCTGCCCCGCCTCTCGGGCCGCCTCGGCTACCTCTCGCGCACCAACTCCGAGTCGATCCTCGGTGCCATCGCCCCGACGAGCGACACCACCGACTACTCCTACGGCGTCGCGATCACCTCGTCGTTCCACCCGGACGAGAACACCCACATCGAGCCGTGCCGCTACGGCCCCGGCCACAACACGATGGCCTTCATGCAGACCGTCCTCACCGACGGCGACGGCGACGAGCCCCGCTGGCAGACCTGGCTGAAGGAGCTGTGGAAGGAGCGGCACAACGTCAAGGACCTGTACGACGTGAAGCACTGGTCCGAGCGCGCCGTCATCGCCCTGGTGATGCAGAGCCTCGACAACTCCATCACCACCTACGGCCGCAAGGGCCGCTTCACTCCGTGGCGGATGACCTCGCGCCAGGGCCACGGTGCTCCCAACCCGACCTGGATCCCGGTCGCCAACGACGCCGTACGCCGCATCGCCGGCTTCCTGGGCGGCACCCCGGGCGGCAACATCGGCGAGCCGTTCAACATGCCGCTGACCGCCCACTTCATCGGTGGCTGCGCGATCGGCGACTCGCCCGAGACCGGCGTCATCGACGCCTACCAGCGCGTCTACGGCTACCCGGGCCTGCACGTCGCCGACGGCTCGGCGATCTCGGCCAACCTGGGGGTCAACCCGTCGCTCACGATCACCGCCCAGGCCGAGCGCGCCATGGCGCTGTGGCCCAACAAGGGCGAGGCTGACAGCCGGCCCGCGCTGGGCGACGGCTACGAGCGCGTGCAGCCGGTCGCCCCCCGCTACCCCGCCGTCCCGGGAGCCGCCCCGGGTGCCCTCCGGCTGCCGATCGTCGGGGTCTCGTGACCCCGTCGCACGACTCCGGAAAAAGATTCCGGAACCCCACGTAACCCACCCCGTCCACGCTCGTTGGGCGGGGTGGGTCCGACATTCACGCTCCCTCCCGAAGGGTCGGACCCGGTCAGCGCCGGTCCCAGATCAGCGAGGACGCCCAGGCCCCGCCACCCTCCCTCCCCGGCGGGGCCTGGTGCTTTTTCCACCGCCGCCCCGCGTCACTACGCTGAGCACATGAGCGCGGCTCCCGAGCACGACCTGGTCCTCGTCGTCGACTTCGGCGCGCAGTACGCGCAGCTGATCGCGCGCCGCGTGCGCGAGGCGCGCGTCTACTCCGAGATCGTCCCGCACCACCTGCCGGTGGCCGAGATGCTCGAGCGCAACCCGGCGGCGATCGTGCTGTCGGGCGGCCCGTCGTCGGTCTACGCCGACGGGGCTCCCGCGATCGACCCGGCGCTGTTCGAGGCCGGCGTACCGGTCTTCGGCATGTGCTACGGCTTCCAGCTGATGGCGCAGGGGCTGGGCGGCACGGTCGCCGCCACCGGCGCCCGCGAGTACGGCCGCACCGGCGTCTCCGTCAGCGCCGCCGGCACCCTGCTGGCCGAGCTGCCCGCGCAGCACACCGTCTGGATGAGCCACGGCGACTCGGTGACCGCGGCGCCTGCCGGCTTCGACGTCCTCGCCTCGACCACGACCACCCCGGTGGCGGCGTTCGAGAGCATCGAGAAGCGGATGGCCGGCGTGCAGTGGCACCCCGAGGTCATGCACACCGAGCACGGCCAGACCGTCCTGGAGCACTTCCTGCTCGACATCGCCGGCTGCCGGCCCACCTGGACGATGGTCAACATCGTCGAGGAGCAGGTCGAGGCGATCCGCACCCAGATCGGCGACCGGGGCCAGGCCATCTGCGGCCTCTCCGGCGGCGTCGACTCCGCCGTGGCCGCCGCCCTCGTGCAGCGCGCCATCGGCGACCGCCTCACCTGCGTCTACGTCGACCACGGCCTGATGCGCCAGGGCGAGACCGAGCAGGTCGAGCGCGACTTCGTCGCCTCCACCGGCGTCGACCTGCGCGTCGTCGATGCCGAGAAGCAGTTCCTCGACGCCCTCGCCGGGATCAGCGACCCGGAGGAGAAGCGCAAGACCATCGGCCGGGAGTTCATCCGCACCTTCGAGGCCGCCGAGGCGGAGGTGCTCGCCGACGCCGTCAGCGGCGAGGACGGCGACAAGGTCGCGTTCCTCGTGCAGGGCACGCTCTACCCGGACGTCGTGGAGTCCGGCGGGGGAGCGGGCACCTCCAACATCAAGAGCCACCACAACGTCGGCGGCCTGCCCGACGACCTGGAGTTCGAGCTCGTCGAGCCGCTGCGCACGCTCTTCAAGGACGAGGTTCGCCTGGTCGGCGAGCAGCTCGGACTGCCGCCCGAGATCGTCTGGCGCCAGCCGTTCCCCGGCCCGGGCCTCGGCATCCGGATCATCGGCGAGGTCACCCGCGAGCGCCTGGACATCCTCCGCGCCGCCGACGCCATCGCCCGCGAGGAGCTCACCGCCGCCGGCCTCGACCGCGACATCTGGCAGATGCCGGTCGTGCTGCTCGCCGACGTCCGCTCCGTCGGCGTCCAGGGCGACGGCCGCACCTACGGCCACCCCGTCGTGCTGCGCCCCGTCACCAGCGAGGACGCCATGACCGCCGACTGGGCCCGCCTGCCCTACGACCTCATGGAGCGGATCTCCACCCGCATCACCAACGAGGTCGCCGAGGTCAACCGGGTCACCGTCGACATCACCTCGAAGCCGCCGGGCACCATCGAGTGGGAGTGAGCCGGGCGGGCTGACCCGCTCGACGTCGGAGGATCCTCGGCACCTGGTGCCGGGGATCCTCCGCTTTTCGGCCAGCCTCATCGTCGCTGCCCGGAACTCCTGCACACGCTAATGTATGTGTATGTCCGTGATGGAGCGCCGCCTTCAGCTGTTGCTCGACCAGGCGCGCTACGACCGCGTCGAGGCGGAAGCGCGTGCCAGCGGCCGTAGCGTCGCAGCGGTGATCCGCGAGGCGATCGACTCCCGGTTCCCGGTCGGCCACGACCAGCGGGCGGCGGCGATGGAGCGCTTCCTCGCCATGACGGTCGAGGGTGAGCACGCGGAGTCGGCTGAGGACGTCATCGCCGCCCTGCATGACGAGTCCGCCGAGCGAGCGCGGCTGTGACCGCGGTCTACGTCGACACCTCTGTGCTGCTGGTCGCCGCCGGCGCGCCGAGCCCTGCTCGGGACACCTGCGTGGCCTTCCTGGCGCCGGTTCCTGACCGGGACCTGCACTGCAGCGTCGAGGGCATGCAGGAGTTCCTCTTCCACCGGATGCGTTGCAGCGACCGTGAGCACGCGCTGGCCCAGACCGAGGCGGTCGGTGCGGCACTGGTGCTGCACGACTTCACCGCCGCCGTCTGGGAGCGCAGCCTCGACCTGGTCCGGCGTACCTCTGTCCGCGGGCGCGACGCGGTGCACGCCGCCAGCGCCCTAGTCGCTGGGATACCGGTGCTCGCCACGCTCGACCAGGACTTCGCAGCGGTGCCCGGGCTCGAGGTCGTGCAGCCGTAGGACTCCGGGCACCTCAGAGCAGCGCGAGCACCAGCAGCAGCACCGCGACGCCGATCGCGACGCGCAGCACACGGTTCGACGAGAGGCCGGACGGGCGCGGCGGCAGCGCGGGCATCGGCGTACCGACGGGGCCGACGGTCTCTGCTGCCTCGCCGAACGGCTCGGTGCTGCCGTCGAAGCCGTTGCGGCCGTCCTGCACGAGCACGCCGTCGAGATAGCGGTACATCCACGTCTCCCCGTCCTCGCCCTCGAAGGCGACCATGCCGGCGTCGGCGTACGGCGCCAGCGCGACCCAGAAGGCGGTCGCCTGGTCGCTCCACTTCGGGTCGCTGTCGACGGCGGGGGAGACGAGCAGCCGGTCGCCGTCGCGGGTCATCGCCGCGCCCGCGAAGTCGACCAGCGAGGAGAGGTCGGTGACCGGCGACTCCGGGTCGTCGACGAGGTCGACGCTGAACCAGCCCTGGTGGGCGGTCATCGCCTCCCGCGCCGCGTCGTACGCCGCCTGCTCGCGGTCGGCGGGAAGGACCACCGCGCCGGTGGCCTCGACGGTGTAGCCCACGTCAGTGCCGCGTTGCGGGCAGCTCGGTCGGGTCCGTCGGGTCGGGGTCCGTCGCCGGTGACGGGTCCACCGGCGTGGTCGGCTCGGGGTCGGGCTCGGGCTCGGCGACGTCGGTCAGCCGCACGGACTCGCACTTGCGGATCTTGTCGGTGCTCTCGGCGACCGCCTGGTCGCCGCCGCTGGGCCCGCAGTCGACGATGTCGTAGCCGGAGCCGGCGACCAGGACGTCGTCGGCGGCCGCGCCACGGAGCACGTCGTTGCCGGGGCCGCCGCGCAGCACGTCGGAGAACTCCTGACCGATCAGCTTGTCGTCGCCGGGGCCGCCGCGCAGCACGTTGTCGCCCTTGCCGCCGCGGGCCCAGTCGTCGCCGGCGCCCATCCAGCCCTTGTCGTCGTCCTGGGCGGCGTTGAAGAAGTCGTCACCGGGACCGAAACGGGCGACGTCGCGGCCGGCGTCCGCCAGCATCCACACGCGGAACCGCGCCGGCATCTGACGCGCGTCGAGTCGGTCGTCGCCCAGCCGCGGCCAGATCTCCAGGAACATCGACTCCTGGTCGCGGAACTTCCGCGGGATGCGGCAGACCGCGGCGATGCCCTTGGCGGCCGGCTTCTCCTTGCAGCTGCGGTGCAGCGACTTCCAGCGCTGGGTGCCCCTGTCCTCGTAGCGGATCCTGTTGGCGCCGACCATGGTCAGGGTGATCCGGCTGTTCTGCTGGCCGGCGATGAACCGCAGGCCCCAGTCTGAGACGACGATCTTGGCCTGGTTCTTCATCGGCTCCGCCGGGCCGTCGCCGCCGAGCAGCTCGGTCGGCGGCAGGCTCTCCTTCTTCCGCGCAGCGGTCCGAGCGGACCGGACGACTGCCTGGTCCGCAGCCCGGTCCGCGGGGGCCGCGGTGCCGACGAGTGCGACCGGGGTGTCCGACGGGGTGCCGGCGGCGAGAGCCACCAGGGCAGCCGCGACGGCGAGCAGCAGCGCGAGCGGCCAGGTCACCAGGGCGACAGGTCGGGCAGGGCGGGTCATGGTTCCTCCGAGAACGGGCCCGTGGGTGGGGACGACGGGCGTCGGTCGAGGGTACGTCGCCAGAGCCTCGCTCGGGATGGCTTCCCCGCAGTCGGTGCCGGAGGCTCGCGGGGCGCGGGGCGCGGGCCGAGGCCGGGCCTGCCCTGACCCGTCGGTTCGGTGAATTATCGTGCGGCCATGACAGCGACGCGGCCGTCGGTGTGGGACGACCTCGCCCGGGACCTCGTCGACCTGCGGGTGACCGCCGGGAACCCGTCGTACGCCGAGATCGCCCGCCGGATCGGCGACCAGCGTGAGCGAGCCGGCGCGCAGCCGGGCACCGCGCGTCCCGGTCGGACGACCGTCTACGACACCTTCCGCACCGGCCGGCGCCGCGTCGACACCGGGCTCGTGGTGGAGATCGTGCGCGCCCTCGGCGCGGACGAGGGCGAGGTCGAGCAGTGGTCGGAGCGCTGCCGCGACGCGCTGCGGGCCAGCGCGCGGGCGACGCCTGCCGTGCCCGCTGCTCCAGCCGCGCCCACGGACGCCCACCCGCCCGCCGACCCGCCCGCCGACCCGCCCGCCGACCCGCCCGCCGACCCGCCCGCCGACCCGCCCGCCGACCCGGAAGAAGCGCCGCCCGCCCGACCGCGCCCGACCGGTTTCGTGCCCGGGCTGCTGGCGTTGTGCGTCGTGCTCAACCTCGCCGGCCGGGTGACCGTCGACCAGCTCCAGCTGCCGATCTTCCTCGACATGGTCGGCACCGCGGTCGCCGCTGTCGTGCTGGGACCCTGGTGGGGCGTGAGCGTCGGCCTGTCCACCAACCTCGTCGGCGTGGCCACCAGCGGACCGCTCTCGATCCCGTTCGCCGCGGTCAACGTCGCCGGCGCCCTGGTCTGGGGCTACGGCGTCCACCGGTGGGGTCTGGGCCGGACGATCCCGCGCTACTTCATGCTCAACGTCCTCGCCGGGACCGTCTGCAGCCTGGTCGCGACGCCGATCATCGTCGCCGTCAGCGTCGATACCGGCCACGTCGCCGACCTGTCGGTGCAGCGGTTGCTCCCGGTCACCCACCTGCTGGCGGTGTCGGTCTTCCTCACCAACCTGGTGGTGTCGCTCGCGGACAAGATGGTCTGCGGCTTCGTCGCGCTCGCCGTCGCCGAGGCGGTTCCCCGACCGTGGCGGACACGCGACGGAGGACGGCGCCGACCCGAGAGGCCGGCGCCGTCCGTGCCCGGGCTCGGTCCCACCCCATGACGGGGACGTCACCCGGCGCCGCCGCGCGTCCGGGATGGCGCGACCACGACTCAGCATGCGGGTCGGAGGGCCCGGTCCCAAGCGGGATGCCCGACTCCGGACGATCCCGAACAACGCGGAATCGGGTGCGTGCGCGCCGCGCCAGGCTTACCGTGGCGCCATGACTCACCGCCCTCGGTTCCGCGGCGCCGCAGCCGTGCTCGCCGTGTCCGCGCTCGTGCTCGCCCCGGGCGTCGCCCAGGCCAAGAACCTCAGCGGCACCAAGGGCGACGATCGCCTGATCGGGTCCAACAGCGCCGACACCATCAAGGGTTTCGACGGCGACGACTTCCTGCGCGGCAAGGGCGGCCGCGACGTCATCAAGGGCGGGTCCGGGAACGATCGCCTCATCGGTGACGGTGGCCCCGACCAGCTCCAGGCCGATCTCGGCAACGACGTCGTCCTCGGCGGAGGCGGCAACGACAAGATCGTGACCAGCCCGCCCAAGCGGGGCAAGCAGAGCCCCGACAACGACAAGGTCGTCGCCGGCGGTGGCAACGACAAAGTATTCACCGGCGTCGGCAACGACCGCATCTCCGGCGGCCCCGGCAACGACGACCTCGCCGGGGACCGCGGCCGCGACGTGATCGACGGCGGCCCCGGCAACGACCACCTCAAGGGCGGCGAGGGCAACGACCGGCTCGTGGGCCGCGACGGCGACGACGTCCTCACCGGCTCCGGCGACGACGACGTGATGCTCGCCGGCGAGGGCAACGACAAGCTGGCCGGCGGCCCGGGCAACGACAGGATGGAGGCCGGCGAGGGCAACGACCGCCCCACCGGCGGCCCCGGCAACGACCGGATCCTCGCGCAGGAGGGCGCCGACCGCGTCAACGGCGGCCCGGGCAACGACTACCTCGACGGCGGCGAGCAGGGTGATGTCGTGGACGGCGTCGACGGCGACGACGTCGTCATCGGCGGCGCGGGCAATGACGCGGTGTCCGGCGGCAAGGGCGCCGATGAGGTGTACGGCGGCCCCGGCAGCGACTCGGTCGACGGCGGCGACGGCAACGACTTCCTGGACGCCGGTCCTGGCGACGACTCGTGCCCCGGCTTCGGACCCGGCCAGGTCAACGACTGCACCGACAGCGAGGGCGGCAACTTCGACCTGACGGGCGACGCCAGCGACGACACGATCTACCTCGGCACCGGCGTCGACGTGGGCTTTGGTGAGGAGGGCTACGACCTGTTCGTCCTCCACAACGACGGCGCCTACGACCGCATCTCCTGCGCCATCGGCAACAGCAGCTACAACCCCGACGAGGGTCTGGTGGTCTACGTCGGCGACGGCCCGGACCCGGTCATCGACCCGCTCGACGACGTGCTGCTCAACTGCGGGACGCCGGTGGCGATGTCCACCACCGAGTTCCAGGCGACGTCCCCCGACCTGCCGCTGCCGACCGACCCGTCGAAGCATCGCCCGGTGCACCTGCAGCGGGCCGGCAGCACCTGGTGACTCTGACGCCCGGGGCGCCGGTCCACCGGCGCTGAGTGGGGGTCAGTCGTCCTCGACGACGTGCACGGCGGCCTCCTCGGCCGAGGCGGCCGCGCCGTCGATGCCGACGTCGGTGCCGACGAGGTCCTTCTCCTCGTCCGGACCGAGTCCCTGGTCGGGGTCGACCAGGCGCCCCGCGCGGGCGTCGCCGACCTCGCCCTCGTCGACATCCTCCGTGCGACCCTGCTCGACCCGCGCGTAAGGGTCGGGCTCGGGCTCCTCCTGGGCCAGCCGCTGCTCCAGTGACTCGCCCACGGCTTCCTCGTACGGCGTGTTGCCGTAGCCCTGCGCGGCCGACCAGCGCTCGGGCGGGGAGTAGCCGCGGTCGAGCTCGTCGACGACGTCGCTCCCGGCGCCGCCGCTGCCGTCGCCGAGGGTGTCCTCGGCGACCGGCTGGTCCTCGCCGTCGACGCTGTAGTCGCCGTAGCCGTCGGCCTGGGTGGTCGGGTCCGTGCTCATGCCCCGACGCTACGTCGCTGCCTCGGGCGGGTTCTCACCCTTCGGAGCCCACCGCGAGGTCGGTGCGCTCGGCGGCGAGGAGCACCGCGCCGACGAGGCTGGCCCGCGAGCCGAGGCTGCCCGCGGCCAGCGGGGTCTGCCCGACCGCGTCGAGTGCGTGGCGCCGCAGCCCGGTGCGGGCCGGCTCCAGCAGCAGGTCGCCGGCCTCGGCGAGGTTGCCACCGATGACCACGATCGCGGGGTTCAGCAGGTTGACGATGCTGGCCAACGCCCAGCCGAGGTGGAGCCCGGCGTCCTCGAGCGCCCGACGGGCGGCCACGCTGCCCTGGCGGGCGACGTCGAGGATCGCGGCGAGGTCGGCGTCGGGCAGCTGGCCGGCCATCATCGCCTGGATCGTGCCGACCGAGGCGTAGGCCTCGAGACAGCCGCGGCTGCCGCACCGGCACAGCGGGCCCTGCTCGTCGAGGGTGAGGTGGCCGATCTCGCCGGCGCTACCCCAGGCTCCGTGGAAGATCCTGTCGTCGATGACGATGCCGGCGCCGACGCCGGAGGAGATCTTGACGAAGACCGAGCTGGAGTGGCCGGCGGCGACGCCCAGCTTGTGCTCGGCCAGGGCGCCGAGGTTGGCGTCGTTCTCGACCGTGGCCGGCACGCCGAACGCCGCGACGGCGGCGGCACGCGCGTCGACGTCGTCCCAGCCGGGGAAGATCGCGGAGGAGCGCACGACGTCGTCGATGAGCGGGGCGGGCAGGCCCACGGTGGCGTGCCGCAGGGCACCGGCGGTCGGCACCTGCTCCTGGAGCCCCCGGAGCATCTCGGCGGCCAGGGCGAGTGCCTCGCCGTGCTCGAGGTCGGCGTGCACCCGCCGGCGCTCCTCGACGAGCACCCGGCCGGTCAGGTCGCCGAGGGCGACGGCCACGTGGCTGTGGCCGAAGTCGACGCCCGCGACGGTGCCGGCCGAGGCGGACAGCCGCACCGACGAGCCCCGGCGACCGCGACCGGGCACCGACTCGACGAGGCCGGCGGCGACCAGGTCGCGGACGATGTTGGAGACCGTGGCGCGCGACAGCCCGGTCGCCCGAGCGAGGTCGGCCTGCGCGTACGACTCCGGGGGGCCGTCGTCCGCCTCCGGCCCGTCGCCCGGCCGACCGCGCAGCACGCCGAGCACCCGGGTGCGGTTGGCGACACCGAGGGCGGACGTCGACCCGGGGGAGGACTCGGGAGCGGGGATGGCGGGCACGGCGTCAGTGTGGTCGCCGTCTCACAGAAAGGTCAAGACCTGAACACAAAGGGCTAAGGTCACGGTCAGATCACGGACTTGCGTTCATGACTTGACGACAAAGCATGTGACTGGTGACACTCGCTCCACTGGGCACTTTCGCCCGGACCCGATCTCGACGAGGAGAATCACGTGTCCCACTCCCTCACCCGGATCGCGGCGTTCTCGGCCGCGGCCCTCATCGGCACCGCCGGCCTCGCCGCGTGCGGTGCCAACGACACCGGCAGCGACACCGGCTCGGGCGACGGTGCGTCGGCCGACGGCGGCGGCACCATCGCGCTGCTCCTGCCGGAGTCCAAGACCACGCGCTACGAGGCCTTCGACAAGCCGCTGTTCGAGGCGAAGGTCGCCGAGCTGTGCCCCGACTGCACGGTCGACTACTACAACGCCGACCAGGACGCCGCCAAGCAGCAGCAGCAGGTCTCCACCGCGATCTCCAAGGGAGCCTCCGTGGTCGTCCTCGACCCGGTCGACGGCAACGGCGCGGGCGGCATGGTCGCCGACGCGCAGTCCTCCGGCGCGCAGGTCATCGCCTACGACCGCTTCATCGACGGCGCCGACTACTACATGTCCTTCGACAACGAGACCGTCGGCGAGATGCAGGCGCAGGCCCTGGTCGACGCCATGGGCGGCTCCGGCGACATCCTCATGCTCAACGGTGCGCCGACCGACCCCAACGCCGCGCAGTTCAAGGCCGGCGCGCACAACGTGCTCGACAGCACCGACGGCGTGAACATCCTGGCGGAGTTCGACAACCCCGACTGGAGCCCGGAGAACGCCCAGCAGTTCGTCGCCGACCAGCTCGGCAAGTTCGACCCCTCCGAGATCGACGGCGTGTACGCCGCCAACGACGGCCAGGCGGGCGGCGTCGTCGCCGCGCTGACCGGTGCCGGCGTGGCCGCCGACGCCCTGCCGCCGATCACCGGCCAGGACGCCGAGCTCGCCGCCATCCAGCGCATCGTCGCCGGTGAGCAGGCCATGACGATCTACAAGCCGATCAAGATCGAGGCCGACAAGGCCGGCGAGGTCGCGGTCGCGCTGCTCAACGGCGAGGACGTGGGCGAGACCACCGACTACAACGGCGTCGCGTCGTTCATCTTCGACCCGATCGTCGTCACCCAGGACAACGTGGGCGACACCGTCGTGGCCGACGGCTTCTACTCCGTCGAGGACATCTGCACCTCCGACTACGCCGACGCGTGCGAGGCGGCGGGTCTCAGCTGATGTCTGTCCTCGCGGAGCCCTCGAGCCACGGGACCGCCGCCGCACCGCCCGTGCTCTCGCTGCAGGGCATCACGAAGCGGTTCGGCGCGGTCCAGGCCCTGACCGACGTCTCGATGGACGTCGCGCCGGGTGAGGTCGTCGCCCTCGTGGGCGACAACGGCGCCGGCAAGTCGACGCTGGTGAAGATCATCAGCGGCGTCTACCAGCCCGACGCCGGGAGCATCACCTTCGACGGTCGACAGGTCAGCGTCAGCGGACCCTCGGCCGCCCAGGACCTCGGTATCGCCACGGTCTTCCAGGACCTGGCGCTGTGCGACAACCTCGACGTCGTCGCCAACCTGTTCCTGGGCCAGGAGCGCCTGGTCGGACCCGTCCTCGACGAGGTCGCGATGGAGAAGGAGGCGTGGCGCCTGCTGCGCACCCTCTCCGCCAAGATCCCGTCGGTGCGGATCCCGATCGCCAGCCTGTCGGGTGGTCAGCGGCAGACCGTCGCGATCGCCCGCAGCCTGGTCGGCGCTCCGAAGGTGGTCATGCTCGACGAGCCCACGGCGGCCCTGGGCGTGGCCCAGACCGCCGAGGTGCTCAACCTCGTCGAGCGGCTCCGCGAGACCGGGCTGGGAGTCATCCTCATCAGCCACAACATGGCCGACGTGCAGGCCGTCGCGGACCGGATCGTGGTGCTGCGCCTCGGGCGCAACGCCGCGACCTTCCACACCGAGGAGGCGACCACCGAGGCGCTCGTCGCCGCGATCACCGGTGCCTCCGACAACGTCGTCGCGGCCCGGGCGGGCCGGAAGGGAGCCGGGTCGTGACCGACACCGACGTGACCCCCGCGGCCGGTGCGCCGCTCACGGCCGACGACGCCGCCGACGAGCGGCTGATCCGGGCCCAGGGCCTGGGGGGCTACCTGCGCGAGACGCTCGGCCGCATCCGCGGCGGCGACCTTGGCAGCCTGCCGGTCGTCATCGGCCTCGTGGTGATCCTGGGCGTGTTCTACGCGCTGGAGCCGAAGTTCCTCTCGAGCTTCTCGCTGATGAACATCACGCTCTTCGCGGCGCCGATCGGGATCATCTCCCTCGGCATCGTGCTGGTGCTGCTGCTCGGCGAGATCGACCTGTCGGTCGGCTCGGTGTCCGGCCTGGCGGCCGCCTCGATGGCCGTGCTGGTGGTCCAGAAGGAGCAGCCGCTGCTCGTCGGACTGCTCGTCGGACTGCTCGTCGGCACCGCGATCGGCCTGTTCTACGCGCTGCTCTACGTCAAGATCGGCGTGCCGAGCTTCGTGTTCTCCCTGGCCGGCCTGCTGGCCTTCCAGGGTGGGCTGTTCTACGTGCTCGGGGACAAGGGCACGATCAACCTGCCGCGCTCCAACGCGCTGGTGGAGTTCGCGCGGGAGAAGTTCGTCAGCGGCGTCGCGTCGTACGTCCTCGTCGTCGTGGTGGTCGCGGCGTTCGCGGCGCTGCAGGTCGTCGGTGCCAACCGCCGCCGCCGGGCCGGGCTCACCCCGCAGCCGGTCGTGCTGGTCGCCGTGAAGTCGGTGCTGCTGCTGGTCGGTCTGCTCTGGGTGACCTGGTACATCCAGCAGGCCGGCGGCCGTGGCTGGGGCTACCTGGTGCTGTTCTTCGTGCTGCTCGTGGTGCTCCTCGACCTCGCGCTGCGCAAGACCACCTGGGGCCGGCACGTGTTCGCCGTCGGAGGCAACCGGGAGGCGGCGCGTCGCTCCGGCATCAACGTCACGGCGATCTACGTCTCGGTGTTCGCGCTCTGCTCGACCTTCGCGGCGCTCGGCGGCCTGCTCATGGCCGCCCAGCTCACCTCGGTCAGCCAGAACAGCGGCACCACCGACACCAACCTGATGGCGATCGCCGCGGCGGTCATCGGCGGCACCAGCCTCTTCGGCGGCCGGGGCTCGGCATGGGCCGCGCTGCTGGGCATCCTGGTGCTCCAGTCGATCCAGTCCGGCCTCAACATCGTCGGCGTCGACTCCTCGGTGCGCTTCATGGCCACCGGTGGCGTGCTGCTGATCGCGGTCGCGATCGACTCGGTGTCGCGCCGGGCGCGCACGTCGAGCGGGCGGGGCTGACCGACAAGCACGCCGAACGCCGGTACGCCGGTACGCCGTAGGAGCCCGTGGGCCCGTCACCCCAGCTGGGGTGGCGGGCCCTCGTGCTGCAGGCGCAGGCGCGGCAGGCCGGCGGGGTCCTCGGTGCGCACCCACTCCACGACCCGCTCGCGCACGTGGCAGCGCAGGTCGTACAGCGTCGGGGCGTCGACGGCCGTCACCAGGATCCGGACGTGGATGTAGCCATCGACGGCGTCGGTGAGCTGGAAGTGCGCCACGCGCCCGTCCCACAGCTCCCCGGCGTCCTCCATGATCGGCGGGAGCGCCTCGCGCAGCCGACGGGTGTCGAGGCGCCAGTCGACGTCGAGCTCGACGGCGCCCATCAGCTCGGAGCTCTTGCGGGTCCAGTTCTGGAACGGCGTGGAGATGAAGTACGTCGACGGCAGGATCATCCGGCGCTCGTCCCACAGCTTCACCACCACATAGCTGAGGGTGATCTCCTCGACCCAGCCCCACTCGCCCTCGACGATGAGGGCGTCGTCGACCTTGATGGCGTCGTTGAAGGCGATCTGGATGCCGGCGAAGACGTTGGCCAGCGTCGACTGCGCGGCCAGGGCGCCGACGACGGAGATGAGCCCGGCCGAGGCGAGCACGCTGGCGCCGAGCGCGCGGACGCCGGGGAAGTTGAACAGGATCGCGCCGATCGCGACCACGACGACGGCGACGACGGTGAGCCGACGGACGAGCAGCACCTGGGTGCGCACCCGGCGGGCGACGCGGTTGTCCTTCACGTCGGTGCGGGCGCGCCCGAGCGTGAGGTCCTCCAGGAAGAGCAGCACCACGCAGATCAGCCAGGCGCCCACGCCGATCGAGACGACCCGAAACCCGAGGGCCGCGGCGTCCCACCAGACCGTCGCGTCGCTCTCGGTGCGCGGGCGCACGCCGAGCACCCAGCCGTGCACCGCCAGCACGAGGAGCAGCACCCGGAACGGCGTCCGGGCGGCGTCCGCGAGGGCGGACGCCGGTCTCCAGCGGCGCTTGAGCACCCGGACGACCAGGTGGGCGACCAGCATGACGAGCAGGGCTCCGAGCAGCGCGGAGCCGAGGGCGATGAGGGCGTTCGTCCAGGAGACGGCCATGCGATCCATGGTCGGACGGCGATCTGGACGCCCCTCGGGGTGGCCTGTGCTGCACCCGTGGATCGGTGAAGGTGGTCACTCCCGAACGGGGTGCGCACTCCCTGCCACTACCCACTTTGTACCGCGACGTGGGGCTTGCAGCAAGGCCCCGGTGAGGCCTCAGACTCCTCCGTCGTGCCGTCCTTCCTCGCCCTACCCGACCCCCTCGCCGCCAAGTCCGACCCCTTGCTCGTCGGCGCCGACGAGCAGCACTTCGCCCTGATCGACACCGCGCTGCAGGCGGCCGTCGCCGACCTCGAGGAGCGGCTGGCCGAGGTGCGCGCTGGGTCCGGCGGGGACTACCAGGAGGTGCTCGAGCGCGACCAGCAGGTGCACCACCTGACCGGTCGCCTCCGGGCGCTGCGCCGCTACGGTGTCGACCTGTGCCTCGGCCGGATGGACCCCGTCGACGGCCCTCCGGTGTACGTCGGCCGGCTCGGGCTGTCCGGTCCGGGCGGCGACCGGCTGCTCGTCGACTGGCGCACGCCCGCCGCCGAGCCGTGGTTCGCCGCCACCCACGGTGATCCGCGCGGCCTGGTGAGCCGGCGTCGCTACCGCTGGTCCGCGGGTCGGGTCGTCGACTACTGGGACGAGGTGTTCGACCCCGACGCGGTGGCGGCGCACGCCGCGGCCCTCGACGACCGGTCGTCGTTCGTGGCCAGCCTGGGGGAGGCCCGGACCGGTCGGATGCGCGACGTGCTCGGCACGCTCCAGGCCGACCAGGACGCGATCGTCCGCGCCGGCTCGCGCGGTGCGCTGGTGGTCGACGGAGGGCCCGGCACCGGCAAGACGGTCGTCGCGCTGCACCGGACGGCGTACCTCCTGCACGCCGACCCGCGCGTGGGGCGCGACCGCGGCGGGGTGCTGGTGCTCGGACCGTCGCGGCCCTACCTCCACCACGTCGCCGACGTGCTCCCGAGCCTCGGCGAGCACGGCGTCGCCACCGCCACGCTGCGCGACCTGCTCGGTCCGGTCGCCGCCGACGTCCCCGACGACCTGCCCGACGAGGCCGACCCGCACGTCGCAGTGCTCAAGGCGGACGCCGCGATGGTCGAGGCCGTCGACCGCGCGGTCGCGGTCTACGAGGAACCGCCGACGACCGGCATCGAGGTGGCCACCCCGTGGGGCCCGTTGTGGCTGGGCAGCGCAGGGTGGGAGGAGGCGTTCGAGGCGCCCGGGCCGGGAGCCGTCCACGACGAGGCCCGCGACGAGGTGTGGCAGGCGGTCGTGGCCGTGCTGCACGACCAGCTCGACCACGACGCGCTCGACTCCGACGGAGTCACCGTCACCACCGATGACCTCGCGGCCGTGCTGCGTCGGGACGCGGTCCTCGTCGACCTCTTCGACCGGGGCTGGCCGGTGCTCGACGCGAGCGAGGTGGTGGAGGACCTGTGGACCGTCGCCGCGCTGCTGCGTCACTGCGCGCCGCACCTCGTCGAGGACGACGTACGCCGGCTGCTGCGGTCCGACCCCCGGGCCTGGACGACCTCCGACCTGCCGCTGCTCGACGCGGCGCGGCGGCGCGTCGGCGACCGCGGCGTCGTACGGGAGCGGCACCGGCGGGAGGCCGAGGCGCGGGCCGAGCGGACCCGGATGGACGAGGTGGTCGACCACGCGATCGCCACCGACGACTCCGACCTCGCCATCATGTCGATGCTGCGCGGCGCCGACCTGCGCGAGGCGCTGGCCGGTGACCTCGTGGGCGCGGCGGCTCCGGTGCGCGAGCTGGCCGGCCCGTTCGCGCACGTCGTCGTCGACGAGGCCCAGGAGCTGACCGACGCCGAGTGGCGGATGGTGCTCGACCGCTGCCCGTCGCGCAGCCTCACCGTCGTGGGCGACCGGGCGCAGGCACGGCACGGGTTCGCCGGCACCTGGGCCGAGCGGCTCGCGGCCGTCGGGCTGGACCGGGTCGAGGTCGCCTCGCTGACGGTGAACTACCGGACGCCGGTCGAGGTGATGGAGGCCGCCGAGCCGGTGGTGCGCGCGGTGCTGCCGGACGCGAACGTGCCCACGTCGGTGCGGTCGACGGGGGTGCCGGTGGCGCACCTCCCGGTCACGGCGCTGCAGCAGGTGCTCGACGAGTGGCTCGCCGAGCACCCGGGCACCGGGACGGCCTGCGTGCTGACCACGCAGCCGCCGCCGGCTGCCGCCGTACCGGACTCGCCGCAGGTGAGCGTGCTGCACCCGGCGGCGTCGAAGGGCCTGGAGTACGACCTGGTGGTGCTCCTCGACCCGGACTCCTTCGGCGAGGGCGTCACCGGCGCGGTCGACCGGTACGTCGCGATGACGCGGGCGACCCAGCGGCTGGTGCTGCTGGAGCCGGGGCCTGCCGAACGACCCGAGGAGCGCTGAGGCGGCTGCGCACGGCGCCGGCCGCGCAGCCGATGACGACCAGCCCGCCGCCGACCGTGAGGGCGTCCGGGAGCTCTCCGAGCAGCAGCGCGACCCAGACGAGCGTGATCACCGGCTGCACCAGCTGGACCTGGCTGACCTGCGCCATCGGCCCGACGGCCAGGCCTCGGTACCACGCGAAGAAGCCGAGGTACATGCTCACCGCCGCCAGGTAGGCGAACGACGCCCACTGCGTCGTCGTGGCGTGCGGCGGGTCGACCAGCGCGGCCACCACGGTGGTCGGGAGGGTCAGCGGCAGGGCCAGGACGAGCGCCCACGACACCGTCTGCCAGGCGCCGAGCTCGCGGGCGAGCACCCCGCCCTCGGCGTACCCCGCGGCGCCGACGACCACCGCGGCGAGCAGCATCAGGTCGCTGGGGTGCAGACCGACGCCCGCGCCGCCGGTGCCGCCGCTCAGCGCGGCGAAACCCACGGCGGCCACGGCGCCGGCACCGGAGAGCACCCAGAAGCGCCGCGGAGGACGCTCGCCGGTACGCAGCGACGCGAGCACGGCGGTGGCCGCGGGGAGGAGGCCGATCACGACCGCCCCGTGGCCGGCCGGCGCGGTGGTCAGCGCGAGCGAGGTGAGCACCGGGAAGCCGAGGACGATCCCGCCGACGAGCACCAGCAGGCGGACGGCCTGGCGTGCGGTGGGGGGCCGCTGCCGGGTGGCAGCCAGGGCGACGGCCGCGAGCAGGGCGGCGACGACGGCTCGGCCGACGCCGACCAGGACGGGGGAGAGGCCCTCGACCGCGATCGAGGTGAGCGGCACGGTGAGGGAGAACGCGGTGACCCCGAGGAGCCCCCAGCCGAGGCCGGAGGCCGGGCCTGCTGCTGGCGCTGCGCTGGGTAGCGGGCGGCTCACGTGCACGATAGCGCTACTCTGCTGACTCATGAACGACAGTAGCAGCGCCCGCGTGGTCGACGCACTCCGGACCTGGGTGGGCTCGGCCGCACCCGGTGCGCAGCTGCCGTCGACCCGCGCGCTGGTGGCCGAGCACGGCGTCAGCCCGGTCACCGTGCAGAAGGCGCTGCGCGCGCTCGCCGCACAGGGCGTCGTGGAGAGCAGGCCCGGCGTCGGCACCTTCGTCCGCCTCGCGCGCACCCACCGGCCGGCCGACCACGGCTGGCAGACGGCGGCGCTCGGTGCGCCGCGCGCCGACCTCCCCGGCGCCGGGGCGATGCTGCGCTCGGCGGCGCCGGAGACGCACGCGCTGCACGTCGGCTACCCCGACGAGGAGCTGCTGCCCGCCCGCCTGGTCCGCGCCGGGCTCACCCGCGCAGCCCGGGGCGCCGCCGCCACCGTGCGCCCGCCCTCCGCCGGTCTGGAGGAGCTGCGGGCGTGGTTCGCCGGCGAGCTCGCCGAGCTGACCCCGGCCGGGCAGCCCGCGCCCACCGCGCACGACGTCCTGGTCACGCCCGGCACGCAGGGGGCGCTGACCTCGGTGTTCCGGGCGCTGGTGGCGCCGGGGGAGACCCTCCTGGTCGAGTCGCCGACGTACTGGGGTGCGCTGCTGGCGGCGCGGCAGGCCGGCGTACGGGTGGTGCCGGTGCCAGCGGACGCCGACGGGCCGGAGCCCGACGGGCTCGACCGGGCGTTCCGCGAGACCGGGGCGCGGGCGTTCTACGCGCAGCCGACCTACGCCAACCCGACCGGCGCGAGCTGGACGACGGCGCGGGCCGAGCAGGTACTCGACGTCGTCGTCGCGCACGGGGCGTTCCTCGTCGAGGACGACTGGGCCCGCGACCTCGGCATCGACGAGTCCACCCCGCCGCACCAGCCGTTGGCGACCCGCGACCCCGACGGCCACGTCGTCCACATCCGCTCGCTCACCAAGAGCATGTCGCCCACGATCCGGGTCGGCGCGGTCGTCGCGCGCGGCCCGGTGCGGGACCGGGTCCAGGCCGACCGTGCCGCCGAGACGCTCTACACCAGCGCGCTGCTCCAGCAGGCCGCGCTCGAGGTGCTCACCGACCCCGGCTGGCGCACCCACCTGCGCCGACTCCGCGGCCAGCTGCGCCAGCGTCGGGACCTGCTGCTGGCCGCCCTCGCCGAGCACGCCCCGTCGCTGAGCGTCGAACGGGTCCCGGTCGGCGGCATCCACCTGTGGGTCCGGCTGCCCGACGGCGCCGACGTCGCCCGCGTCGTGGCGGGCTGCGAGGCCCGTGGCGTGCTGGTCGGGCCGGGCGACGACTGGTACCCGACCGAGCCCGCCGGGCCCTACCTCCGGCTGACCTTCACCGGGCCGGGCCCGGGCGGCTTCGGCGAGGCCTGCGCGATCGTGGAGGAGACCGTCCGGGCTCAGGCGTGAGCGACGCGGAGGGCCGCGGTGGCCGAGTAGTCCACGACCAGGTCGGCGGTGCGTGCGGGGTCGACCTCGGTGCGGTAGAGCTCCTCGGCCAGCGAGAGCCTCCGAGCCAGTGGCGAACGGCGCTCGACGACCTCCGGCCGGACCTGGAGCCAGATCGCGAGGTCCCACAGCCCGCGCACCGCGGGCTGCTGGGCGAAGAGACCGTCTACGAGCAGGACGTCGAACCGCGCCGGGACGACCCGCACGTCGCGTCGCTCCTCCTGGGTCAGCGGGTCCAGGCCGCAGAGCGCGACGGGATCCCCGCGGCGCAGGGGATCGACCAGGTCGTGCTGGAGACGGGTGACGTCGAGCGCGTGGCGGTACATCGCGACACCGCCGTCCGACTCGGCCGTGACCCACTCCGCGACCGGGCGGCGGAAGTCGTCCAGACTCGCCCGGAGGACCGTGCGGCCGCACCCGCGCAGCGCCAGGCCGAGCTCGTGCCCGAAGGTGGTCTTGCCTGACCCCGCCGGCCCGTCGACGGCGACCACCAGTCGGCGTGGGCCGACCGCGTCGACGACGTCGGCGAGTCGCTGGAGGTGGACGCCGCGAGCGCCGTCGGGTCGGGAGGGGACGGGTCGCTGGACGGACGAGGTCGACAGACGCACCTGGTCTCCTCGCGGGGGAGAAGCCCCGCAGCTCGTGAAGCATGGTGCGTCCCGTGGTGGGAGGCCGACGGAGCCTGACCGGCGCCGGTGGGGTCAGCGTACGCCCCGAACCGGGTGGCGTGACCCGGACCGCGCTGCCGGGGCCTCGCCGGAGGTCTCGGCGCGGACCCGCCGTCCCTCCCGTCGTTCGCCTGGATCGACGACCTCGCGGTCAGCGGGGCTCGTAGAGCGTCGTGCGCTCGCGCACCGGGCGGCCGATGCCGGCGCCGATCTCCTCGAGCTCGGCGACGGTCTTGGCGGAGCCGTGCTCGGAGCCGGCCATCCGGGAGATGGTCTCCTCCATCAGCGTGCCGCCGAGGTCGTTGGCGCCGGCGCGGAGCATCGCGCGGGTGCCCTCGACCCCGAGCTTGACCCACGACGTCTGGATCGAGTCGATCCGGCCGTGCAGCAGGATCCGCGCCATCGCGTGGACGGCGAGGTTGTCGCGCAGCGTGGGGCCGGGGCGGGCGACGCCGGCGAGGTAGATCGGTGCCGAGGTGTGCACGAACGGCAGCGGCACGAACTCGGTGAAGCCGGCGTTGCCGTGCTCGCGGGCGGCGTCCTGCACGCGCTGGAGCACCTTGAGGTGCCCGACCCAGTGGCGCGGGTTGTCGACGTGGCCGTACATCATCGTGCTCGTGGTCGGGATGCCGACACGGTGCGCGGTGGACACGATCTCGATCCAGGTGCGCGCGGGCAGCTTGCCCTTGGTGAGCACCCACCGGACCTCGTCGTCGAGGATCTCCGCGGCGGTGCCCGGCAGCGACCCGAGCCCGGCCTCGCGGGCCTTGATGAGGAAGTCCTCGATCGACAGCCCGGTGCGGGCGGTGCCGTTGACGACCTCCATCGGGCTGAAGGCGTGCACGTGCATGTCCGGCACGCGCTGCTTCACCGCGGTGCAGAGGTCGAAGTACGCCGACGACGGCAGCTCGGGGTCGATGCCGCCCTGCATGCAGACCTCGGTCGCGCCGAGGCCCCACGCCTCCTCGGCACGGTCGGCGACCTCGTCCATCGACAGCGAGTAGGCGTCGGCGTCGGTACGCCGCTGGGCGAACGCGCAGAACCTGCAGCCGACGTAGCAGACGTTGGTGAAGTTGATGTTCCGGTTGACGACGTAGGTGACGTCGTCGCCCATCCCCTCGCGGCGCAGGTCGTCGGCGAGCCGGCAGACCGCGTCGAGCAGGTCGCCCTCGGCGGTCATCAGAGTCAGCGCGTGCTCGTCGGACAGTGCACCCGGGTCGGCCTCGGCGGCCGCGAGCGCCTCGCGCCCCTCCGCGCGCAGCACGGCCGGGGCGCCGGTGGTCGAGGCCGCCTCGCGCACGGCGTCCCAGTCGCCGTAGACGTCGGCGAAGTCGGAGCGCCGGTCGTCGGTGCGCCCGTCGGTGTCGACCGAGGCGTGCAGGTCGGTGCGCCCGACCGACTCGAACCCGCCGTCCGGCTCCTGCCACGGCAGTCCCACGGGCCGTACGCCGTTGCGCGCGAGACCGTCGTCGGTGGCCAGGGCCGCCACGTGGGCCGAGACCCGCGGGTCCAGCCACGGCTCACCGGCCCGGACGTACTCCGGATGGATCGTGAGCCGGGCGCGCAGGTCGAAGCCGCACTCCGCCGTGATCGCGCGCAGCCGGTCGAGGGATGGCCAGGGGCGCTCGGGGTTGACGTGGTCGGGCGTCAGCGGGGACACGCCGCCCCAGTCGTCGACACCCGCGCCGAGCAGCGCGCGGCACTCCTCGAGGTCCACGAGGTTGGGCGGGGCCTGCACCCGCGCCTTCGGGCCGAGGACGACGCGGGTCACCGCGATGGCGGCGCGGTACTCGTCCAGGCCGAGGTCGTCGGTGTGCCGCATCGCGGTCTCGGGCTTGGCCCGGAAGTTCTGGACGATGACCTCCTGCACCGCGCCGTAGCGGCGAGAGGTCTCGCGCAGCGCGAAGATCGTCTCGGCGCGCTCGGTGAGCGTCTCGCCGATGCCGACCAGCACGCCGGTGGTGAACGGCACCGAGAGGCGTCCGGCGTCCTCGAGGACCCGCAGCCGCACGTCCGGGTCCTTGTCGGGCGAGCCGTAGTGGGCCAGCCCCTTGGTCTCGAACAGCCGCCGTGAGGTGGTCTCGAGCATCATCCCCATGGAGGGCGAGACCGACTTCAGCCGGTTCATCTCCTCCCACGACATGACGCCCGGGTTGAGGTGGGGCAGCAGGCCGGTCTCCTCCAGCACCCGCACGGCCATGGCGCGCACGTAGGCGAGCGTGGAGTCGTAGCCCTGCTCGTCGAGCCACTCCCGCGCCTCGGGCCAGCGGTCCTCCGGACGGTCGCCGAGGGTGAACAGCGCCTCCAGGCAGCCGAGCTCGGCGCCCTGCCGGGCGATGTCGAGGATCTCGTCGGGGGAGAGGTACGGCGCGCGTCCGGCGCGCTCGCCCTGGGTCGGGGTCTCCACGAACGTGCAGTAGTGGCAGCGGTCGCGGCACAGCCGGGTGACCGGGATGAACACCTTCGGCGAGTACGTCACGACGCCACGCCGGTCGACGGCCACCAGGCCGGCGTCGCGCACCCGCGCGGCGACGGCGCAGAGCCGGTCGAGCTGCTCCCCGCGTGCGGCGAGCAGCGCCGTCGCCTCGGCGACGTCCAGCGCCGCGCCGCGCTCTGCGCGGGCCAGCGCGCGGCGTACCTGCTGCGGGGTGGGTGTGGTCTCCGTGCTGTCCGACATCGTCGGTCAGGCTACGCCCGGCGGGGTGTGTTCCGATCCGGCGTTAGTGTGACGCGCCTCACCCTGGTCCGGACCGCCCGCTCGAGCCCTCGTCAGGCACGCGCCGGTGCGGCCTCCTGGTCGTCCTCGCCGGCGTGCAGCACGGCCTCCTCGACCTCCGCGAGGTCGGCCTCGGTGAGCGGCGCGTCGTCCGGGTCGAGCCGGCTCGGCCACCAGATCCGGGCGCCCAGGTCGAGGTTGAGCGCGGTCACCAGGATCGAGCGCACGACCATGGTGTCGAGCAGGACGCCGAGGGCCACGGCCAGGCCGAGCTCGGCGAGGAAGACCACCGGGATCGTGCCGAGCGTGAGGAACGTCGCCGCCAGCACCAGGCCCGCCGACGTGATGACGCCGCCGGTCGAGGAGAGTGCGATGAGCGATCCCTGCCGGGTGCCGTGGCGCGCGGTCTCCTCCCGGACCCGTGTCATCAGGAAGATGTTGTAGTCGATGCCGAGCGCGACGAGGAACACGAACGCGAAGAGCGGGAAGCTCGGGTCGGACCCGGCGAAGCCGAGCACGTACTCGAAGATCAGCGCCGAGATGCCCAGCGCGGCGCCGAACGACAGCACCACCGTGCCCATCAGCAGCAGCGGCGCCACGACCGCGCGCAGCAGCACGACCAGGATCAGCAGCACCACGACGAGCACCACCGGGATGATCACCCGGGTGTCGCGGTCCGAGGCCACCTTGGTGTCGAGGTAGAACGCCGACCCGCCGCCGACCAGCGCGTCTGCCCCGTCGACCGCGTGCACGGCGTCCCGGGTCGCCTCGACCACGTCGAAGGCCGCGGTGGAGGAGATGTCGGCGTCGATGGTGGCCTCGACGTACACCCGTCCGTCCGAGACGGGCTGCGGGTCGGTCACGGTGCCGAGCCCGTCGACGTCCTCGAGCACCGCGACGACGTCGTCGACGGCGTCGACGTCGGTCACCACCTGGGCGGTGTTGGAGGAGTCCTGGAGACCGTGCTCGACGAGCACCTTCTGGCCCTTGATGGAGTCGAACTCCTGGGTGTAGGTGTCCTCGGTCGACAGGCCGGAGGTCTCCAGGCGGAACAGGCCGAGGCAGGCGATGAGCAGCACGCCGCCGGTGACCAGCCAGACCGCTCGCGGACGCGGCACGATGCCCCGCCCGACGCGCGCCCACAGGCCGGACGCGGTGGGCTCCGAGGAGCCGTGCGTCGGACGCTTGGGCCAGAACACCCAGCGGCCGCAGATGACCAGCAGGGCCGGCAGCAGCGTCACCATCACCAGGAACGTCACGGCGACGCCGACGGCGTTGACCGGGCCGAGGCCGGCGGTGGGGTTGAGGTCGGCGAGGGTCAGGCAGAGCATGCCGACGACGACGGTCGCGGCGCTCGCGAGGATCGCGGGTGTCGCGCGGTGCAGGGCGACGGCGATCGCGACGTGGCGGTCCTCGTGCTTGCGCAGCTCCTCGCGGTAGCGCGCCACGAGCAGCAGCGCGTAGTCGGTGCCGGCGCCGATGACCAGGATGCCGAGGATCGCCTGGCTCTGGCCGTTGACGGTGAGGTCGGCGTACTTCGCGAGCAGGTAGACCACGCCGCCGGAGATCGTGTAGGCCACGACGCGCTGATGATCGGCAGCAGCCAGAGCACCGGGCTGCGGTAGGTCAGCAGCAGGATCACCACGACCACGCTGAGCGTGACGAGGATCAGGTTGGAGTCGATGCCCTCGAACGCCTCCGCGGCGTCGGCGGCCTGCCCGCCGTACCCGGCGAGGTGGACGGTGACGCCGTCGATCTGCGCGACGTCGCGGATCTCCTCGGCGGCGTCGGGGATCGAGGCCCAGCCGTTGGCGCCGAAGTTGAGGACGAGGTAGAGGTAGGCGACCTCGCCGTCCTCCGACACCAGCGGCGGTACGCCGGCACCCTGCGCCGCGAGGGCGGCCGCGGCGTTGGGGGCGAGGACGCCCGCGTCGGTGACGCCGTCGAGCGTGGCGATCTCGGCCGCCTGCTCGTCCATCGTGGCGAGGTCGGCCTCGGTGAGCCCGCCCGGCCGGTCGTAGACGACGAGCGTCGGGATGTCGTTGGGGTCGACGGTCGCGGAGGGCTCGGCGGCCACCTCGGTCGACTCCGCCGAGGCCGGCAGCCACGACGACGCCTCGTTGTTCTGGACGTCGACGAGCTTGGCCGAGAAGGAGCCCATCAGCCCGAACAGCACGAGCGTGCCGACCAGGACGAGCCACTTCGTCACGGGTCCGGCGAGCAGGCCGGCGCGCGGCCGCGTGGTGGAGCGCTCGGTGCCCGGCTCGGCGGCCGGCGCGGGGGAGGGGCGGGTCATGGGGTCAGCCTCTCGGTCGGCGGTCGCTGCCGCATCCGGACTTCCCCTGGTCCGGCCCTGGTCTGGCGGCGGACTCATCGCCAGGCGGGGCGGTCGACTGGGCCGGTCTGGTCCACATCCCGAACGAACGATCGGTTTTGGCGTGACGCGGGTCACCGGGAGGTCTAGGGTCGGCGGCATGTACCCCGGCACCTGGGCCGCCACGACCCCCGACAAGCCCGCTCTCGTCATGGCCGGATCCGGCCGCACGCTCACCTACGCCGAGCTCGACGAGCGGTCGATCCGCCTCTCGCGCTTCCTCCACGACCGCGGCCTGCGCCCGGGCGACGTGGTGGCGCTGGTCTCCGACAACACCCCCGAGGTCTACGAGGTCTACTGGGCAGCCCTGCGCTCGGGCCTCTACGTCACCGCGGTCAACCACAACCTGTCGGTCGACGAGGTCGACTACATCGTCGGCGACTGCGGCGCGAGCGTCGTGGTGGTCTCGGCCGGCAAGCAGGCCCTCGCCGAGGGCCTGCGGCCGCGGCTCGACGCCCACGGCGTGCACACCACGCTGGTCTACGGCGGCCCGGTCGCCGGGTACGACGACTACGACGCCGCGCTCGCGGGGGCCTCCGCCGAGCCGCTGCCCGAGCAGCCGCACGGCGAGGACCTGCTCTACTCCTCGGGCACGACCGGCCGCCCGAAGGGCATCAAGAACGTGCTGCCCGACTTCGCCGTCGACGAGCCCGGCTACACCTACGTCAAGGTGTTCGGGACGCTCTACGAGTTCGACGACTCCACCGTCTACCTCTCGCCCGCGCCGGCGTACCACGCGGCGCCGCTGCGCTTCGGCGGCGTCGTGCACGCCCTGGGCGGCACGCTGGTGATGATGGAGAAGTTCGACGCCGAGCAGTACCTCGCTGCCGTCGACCGCTTCGGCGTCACCCACACCCAGGTCGTGCCGACGATGTTCGTGCGGATGCTCAAGCTCCCGCAGGAGGTCCGCGAGGCGTACGACGTCAGCTCGCTGCGCCACGTCGTCCACGCGGCCGCGCCGTGCCCGGTCGAGGTGAAGAAGCAGATGATCGACTGGTTCGGGCCGGTCGTCGACGAGTACTACGCCTCCACCGAGGCCAACGGCGCGACGTTCATCGGGTCCGCCGACTGGCTGACGCACCCCGGCACCGTCGGCAAGCCGCTCATCGGCATCCCGCACGTCGTCGACGAGGAGGGCAAGGAGCTCCCGGTCGGCGAGGTCGGCACGCTCTACTTCGAACGCCCGGAGTTCGAGGGGCCGTCGTTCAGCTACCACAACGACCCGGAGAAGACCGCCGGCACGCAGCACCCGCACCACCCGAACTGGACGTCGGTCGGCGACCTCGGCTACCTCGACGACGACGGGTTCCTCTACCTCACCGACCGCAAGGCGTTCATGATCATCAGCGGTGGGGTCAACATCTACCCGCAGGAGATCGAGGACCTCTTCTCGCTGCACCCGGCGGTGCTCGACATCGCCGTGCTCGGGGTGCCCGACGACGAGATGGGCGAGCGGGTCGTGGCCTTCGTGCAGGTCGCGCCCGGGAGGGAGCCGGGCGACGGGCTCGCGGCCGAGCTGACGGCGTACGCACGTGAGCGCATCGCGCACTTCAAGGTGCCGCGGGAGATCCACTTCCTGCCCGAGCTGCCCCGCACGCCCACCGGGAAGATGGTCAAGGGCAAGCTCAAGGAGCAGTACGTCGGCGCCTGAGTGCCGCTGCGCCGCTCCCGGCGCCACCCCACGTACGACGACGCCGACCCGGCAGCAACGGCTGCCGGGTCGGCGTCGGTGTCTCGTGGAGCCGGGTGGCTCAGCGGGTCAGGAGACCCACTCCTTGACCTTGGCGACGTCGGCGGCCGGGTCGGCCGACGCGGGCGTCAGCGACAGGTGGGTCACGCCGGCCTCGGCGAAGGCGGCGATCCGCTCCTTCACGTAGGACTTCGGACCGACCAGGTTGCCGGCCTCGAGCCACTCGGTCGGGACCAGCGCCTCGGCCTACTTCTTCTTGCCGTCGAGGTAGAGGTCCTGGATCTGCTTGGCCTCCTTCTCGTAGCCGTACTGGCACGCCAGCTCGTTGTAGAAGTTCTTGCCGCGCGCACCCATGCCGCCGACGTACAGGGCGTAGAGCGGGCGGGCGAAGTCGAGCATGCCCTTGACGTCCTCACCGATGGTGAGCATGCCGCCGGCGCTGATCTGCAGCGGCGCGAGGTCGGCGGAGCGCTTCGCGGCACCCTTGGCCAGCGACTCGCCCCAGACCTCCTTCGCCTTCTCCGGGAGGAAGAGGAACGGCAGCCACCCGTCGGCCACCTCGGCGGTCATCGCGACGTTCTTGTCGCCGAGCGCGGCGACCCACAGCGGGACGGAGTCGCGCTCGGGGTGGGTGAGGATCTTCAGCGGCTTGCCGAGGCCGAGGCCCTGGCCCTCGGGCAGCGGGATGGTGAAGATGCCGTCGGAGGTGAGGGGCTCGCGGCGCATGCCGCGGCGGATGATGTCGATGACCTCGCGGGTGCGACCCAGCGGCTTCTCGTAGGGAAGGCCGTGGAAGCCCTCGATCACCTGCGGTCCGGAGGCGCCGAGGCCGAGGATCGCGCGGCCGCCGGAGACGTTGTCCAGGCCGGCGGCGGTCTGGAGCAGGGCGCCCGGGGTGCGGGAGAACACGTTGAGGATGCCGGCGCCGATCTCGACCGTCTCGGTCTTCGCGGCGAGGTAGCCCATCAGCGTGGGCGAGTCGAAACCGTAGGCCTCCGCGACCCACACCTGGTCCAGGCCGGCCTTCTCCAGGGCGGCCACCTGGTCGGCGGACTCGCGCGGGTTGCCGGCGTACATCAGGGGCATCGAGAGCTTCACGGACGGTCTCCTCGTGGGTGGGACGGCGGTACGTCGGATCGTGACACCATCGCTGTCACTGTCGCCACCCTAGCGGACCGCGCCGTGACTGCCGTCACAGCGGCCGAGCGGTCGCTCGGTCGCTGCGGATGCCATGATCGCGGGAGTCCCGACCGCACCCCCTTCACCACAGGAGCACGCACGTGACCCACCGCATCGCCGTCATCGGAGGCACCGGCCCGCAGGGCAAGGGCCTCGGCTACCGCTTCGCCCGCCACGGCCACGACGTCGTCCTGGGGTCGCGCGCCGCCGAGAAGGCCGAGACGGTGGCCGCCGAGGTCACCGAGCGTCTCGCCTCCGTGGAGGGCGCCGGCACCGTGAGCGGAGCCGCCAACGCCGACGCGTGCGCCGACGCCGACGTCGTCCTGCTCGCGGTCCCGTGGGACGGCCACGACGAGCTCGTCGGCACCCTGCCGCTCGACGGCAAGGTCGTCATCTCCTGCGTCAACCCGCTCGCCTTCGACAAGCAGGGCCCCTCGGGCGTCCCGGTCGACGGCGGCCTCGGCTCCGCCGCGGAGTCGGCCCAGCGCCTCGCGCCCGACGCCAGCGTCGTCGGCGCCTTCCACCACGTCTCGGCCGTCACCCTCTGGGGCGACGCGGACTACCTCGGCGAGGAGGACGTCCTGGTCTGCGGCGACTCGCTGGAGGCCAAGGAGGTCGTCATGGGCCTCGCCTCGTGCGTGACGGGCCGCGAGGGCGTCAACGCTGGCCGACTGCGGATGGCCCGTCAGCTCGAGCCGCTGACCGCGGTGCTGATCGCGATCAACAAGAAGTACAAGACCCACTCCGGGGTCAAGATCACTGGCCTGAGCGGCCACTGACGCTCTGGCGCCGGCGCTCGGTGTCGTTCGGGTCGCGCAGCAGCCCGAGCTCGTCGCCGAGCGCCAGCCACAGCTCCGCGGCCCGCGTCGCACTGATGTGCCCGCGGTCGCGGTAGGCGATCGTCGAGCCGATCACGACCGGGCACAGGTCGTCGGAGCACAGCCACGGCGTCGGGTCGATGTAGTCGACGCCGGCCCGCACGGCCGCGGCGATCGACACCTGGCGCATCTCCTCGCTGAAGCTCGTCGGTGCGAACGCGCAGTCGCCCATCGTGTGCCCCGGCGTCGCCAGGCAGGTGCTCGGCTCCTTGGGCAGGCGCGGCACGTCGGACAGCAGCACCATCCGGTCGACGAGCGGCTCGTAGGTCGCGAACATGTCGTCGTACCCGCCGACGAGCTCCTGCGCGAGCCCCTCGCGGTCGCGCACGAACTCGCCCTCGTCGGTCCACACGCCGGTCGGCGGCGGTGACGTCGCGACGATCATCAGGTCGGGCTGGAGCTCGGTGACCTGGTCGACGACCCAGTCGTGGAACTCCTCGCACTCCGGCCACCGGTCGCCCGAGCCCAGTCGGCCCGGGTCGACGAACGCGGCCGTGCACTGCTGCTTGACCAGGTAGTACGTCGCGTAGCCCGCGCGCTGGGCGATCTCCTCCAGGGCGGGGATCCAGGCCCGGGCGTGGGAGTCGCCGGTGACGACCATGACCTGGTCGGCGTCGGTGTCGCCCCGGCGGCACAGGGGGCGCTCGGGCTTCATGTAGTTGCACTCGCCGACGTCGGCGAGGTCGTCGGAGAGGTCGATCAGGTCCGGCGTGAGGTCGCTGGGGATCGGGAAGTCGGCCCGGGCGGCCTCGGCCGAGGCCTGCACCAGCGCGACGGTGCCGCCGACCTCGGCGTCCTCGTCGGAGGCGATGCCGAACGCCTCGGGCGTCACGGCCGGGTCGTGGCCGCGCTCGCTGCCGGCCCACTGGCTGTAGGCCTGACCGCCGAGGGCGACGGGCACGACCAGCGCCAGCGAGAGCGGGTAGAGCACCAGCCCGCGCAGCGGGACCCGCCAGCGACGGCCGGAGCGGAACGGCTGCTCGACGAAGCGGTAGGTGAGGTAGGCCAGCTCGACGGTGACGGCGAGCGCGATGACGGTCTCGGTGACCGTCAGGTCGCGGCCCAGCGTCACCTTCGGCACCACGATCGCCGGCCAGTGCCACAGGTAGAGCGAGAACGACCAGTCGCCGAGGTCGCGCAGCGGCCGGACGGCCAGCACGCGCGAGACGAGCGGCTCCTGGCCGGTACGGGTGCCGACCGGGTCGGTGGGCGACCGCTCCGCGCCGTACGACGCCCCGGCCAGCAGCAGGGCGGCCGTCGCCAGCACCGGGAGCAGCGCCTCGTAGCCGGGGAAGGCCATCGACTCGTCGTAGGTGATGCAGGCGTAGACGATGCCGACCAGGCCGAGCAGCGCGAGCAGCTCGCGCACGAGGCGTCCGGGCACGCTGCGCCCGGTCCACACCACGATCGCGACCAGGCAGCCCAGGCCCAGCTCCCAGGCGCGGGTCAGGGACGAGAAGTACGCCGCCGCGGGCTCGACCTCGGTGCGGTGCACCGACCAGGCGAGGCTGGCCGCGGAGACGACCAGCACGACGAGCGCGAGGAGCGTGGCGGGCACCTCGCCGCGCCGACGGCGCCTGCGGGTGGCCAGCACGACCAGGCCGAACAGCAGCGGCCAGAGCAGGTAGAACTGCTCCTCCACCGCGAGTGACCAGTAGTGCTGGAACGGCGACGGGGAGTCACCGAGCGCGAAGTAGTCGACGCCCTCCTGGGCGAAGCGCACGTTGGCGACGAAAAGGGCGGCCCAGATGGCGTCCTTGGTCGCGTCGAGAGCGTCGAGGAACGTCAGGTACAGCACCGACGCCAGCAGCGTCAGCACCAGCACGACCGTCGCGGCCGGCAGGATCCGGCGCGCCCGGCGGGCGTAGAACTCGGTGAGGGAGAAGCGGCCCGACGTGGCGACCGAACGCAGCATCAGGCCGGTGATCAGGAAGCCGGAGACGACGAAGAAGACGTCGACGCCGACGAAGCCGCCCCTCAGCCCGGGGACGCCGGCGTGCGCGGCCATGACCGCGAGCACGGCGACGGCCCGCATGCCCTGGACGTCGGCGCGGAAGCGCCCACGTGCCTCAGGGGATGCGGGAGGTCGCTGGTCGGTCGTCCCCCGGGTCATCGCCGGGCGAAAATAGCAAGGAACCCGGCCGGGTGCTCACTCCGCGCGGGTGGTCGGCTCAGGAGGCCGTCGTCGCGCGCGCCCGACGGCGGTCCCGGCCGACCAGGGCCGCGAGGCCGGCGAGGCCCGCGAGCACCCACGGCGCCGGGAGGAGCCAGTGGACGTCGGAGCCGGTGACCCAGTCGTTGGCGACGAGCATCCACGTCCCCGCAAGGCCGAGGAACGCCACGCCGAACACCAGGTGGACGACGTTGACGGGGTGCCGGCCGCTGGTGCGTGCGGGCTGCTGGGTCTGCTGGGGCGGCTCGGTCATGCCGGGCTCCTCCTGGTGCTCGTCCATCACTGTCCCTCCCGCTTCACGACCAGCTCGCCGAGGTGGACCTGGAGGTCCAGGGTGAGCAGCGGGGCGTCCGTGCCGTTGCCGTCCACGATCTCGCCGGCGCCCTCGCCGAGGTCCTCTCCGAGCACCCGGCGGTCGCCGGCGTCGACGTTGGTGCGCAGGGCGAGGTCGACGTCGTCGGGCACGACCACGACCAGCTGGCCGATGTCGACGGAGACGTCGACCGTGCGTCCGTCGAGGGCCTCGGGGTCGGTCACCGTCGACAGGTCGAGCTCGATCCGGCCGATGCCCGCGCTGTAGGAGTCCTCGACGGCCGAGGCGGTCGTCGGTCGCACGACCTGCTCGCCGACGGTGGTGTGCTCGGCGACCCACGCGGCACCGGTGGCCAGACTCGCCACCAGGCCGAGCGCGATCAGCCCGCCGCCGCGACCCCAGAACGCGCTCAGCACGAGCGCCGCGCCGACGATCGCGACCGCCAGGGCGGGGTAGGCCGAGTCGGAGACGGACGCTCCGGCGAGGTCGGCCATGCCGAGGAGCCCGAGGGCGACCGGGATCGCGAGCAGGGCGTAGCAGAACAGGCGGGGTCCGCGACGTCGCGGGTCGGCCGGCGGGCTCCACCGTGCGTACGTCGTCGGCGCGGGGTCGGGGGCGTACGTCGGGTAGGCCGAGGTCATCGCGCCCTGGCCGGCCGGGGCTCCCTGGTCGGCCCGGGCGGCGGGTGCCGGCGGGTAGACCGGGTGCGTCGTCGGACGACCGCCGCGACCGCGGGCCAGCAGCCACAGGATGAGCAGCACGGCGCCGAGGCCCACCGGCCACGGGACGCCCCACCCGCCGAGCGCGTCGCCGAGCGTGGCCAGGCCCGCCAGGGCGAAGCTCACCACCAGCGCGACCGAGCGGCTGCGGTCGTCGAGGCGCAGGGTGGCGTCGTCGGCGTCCTCGGACGGCACCACCAGCCACACCACGGCGTACACGAGCAGGCCGGCACCGCCGAAGAAGGCGAGCACGACGAGCAGCACCCGCACGACGAGCGGGTCGACGTCGAGGTGCCGGGCCAGACCGCCGCCGACGCCACCGAGACGACGGTCGCGGGTGCGGCGCAGCCGGGCGAGGTCGAGGACGTCGTCCTTCGAGACCCGCGGTCCGGTGGGTCGGCTCGGTCCGGTGGGGTCGGGGCCGGGGGGTCCCGAGGAGCCCGGCGGCGGTGCCGGGGGTGCCTCGGGCGGGTTCGTGGTCATGGCTCAAGCCTGGACGCTGGCGAGCCCGCCCACCATCGGGGACGACCCTGATCTCGGTGCCAGGGGATCCCCCGGGGGCCGGGTCGGGGCTGTTCCCGATCCCGGCGGGGGCGTGTGCGTGGAACGATGAGGAGGTCATGACGAGCACTCCCACGGGCGCCCCGCCGCACGGCGCACCGCCGACGTACCGACGGGCCTTCCGGGACCTGTCGACGCCGGTCCTCGGTGGCGTCGCGGCCGGCCTCGCCGCGCATCTCGCGGTGCCGGTCCTGTGGGTGCGCGTGTTCTTCGTCGTCGCCACCGCGACCGGGGGCCTCGGCGTCGCCCTGTACGCCGCGCTGTGGGTGATGCTGCCCGCCGGCGGCGGCCCCGCGGAGGAGGCGCCCGGGCTGGCCGGGGCGGCCCGCGACGGCCGCCGTCCGGCGGGGCGGCGCAGCCTCACCGACCTCGGGCCGGTCGTCGTGCTCGCCGCTCTCGGCATCGGCGCGGTCTTCGCCGGGCAGGCCGTCATCGGCTCGGCGGGGGTGTTCTGGCCGGTCGTGCTCGGTGTCGTCGGTCTCGCGCTGCTGTGGCGCCAGGCCGACCAGACCCAGCGCGAGCGGTGGTTCGGCACCGACGGTCGCGTCGACCCGGTGCGGATCGTGCTCGGTGCCGGCGGGCTCGCCGCCTGGGCACGCATCGTCGTCGGCACGCTGCTGCTGCTCGGTGCGCTGTTCCTCCTCGGCTTCGGCTCGGGCACCATCCAGTCCGCGACCACCGCGCTGGGCGCCGGAGCGCTCGGCTTCGTCGGTCTGGCCGTCGTGGTCGGCCCGTGGGCGTGGCGGCTGGCGGCCGAGCTGTCGGAGGAGCGCGCCCAGCGCGTGCGCACCGAGGAGCGCGCCGACATGGCCGCCCACCTGCACGACTCGGTGCTCCAGACGCTGGCGATGATCCAGAAGAACGCCGGCGACCCGCACGCCGTCGCCCGCCTCGCCCGCTCGCAGGAGCGTGACCTGCGGGCCTGGCTGTTCGACGAGCAGCGGGCCGGGTCGGAGACCCTCGCGGCCGCGCTGCGTGCCGTCGCCGCGGAGGTGGAGGACGCCCACGACGTGTCGGTCGACGTCGTCACCGTCGGCGACCTCCCGTACGACGACGCCCTCGCGCCGCTGGCCGCCGCGGCGCGGGAGGCGGTCGCCAACGCCGCCCGGCACGCCGGGGTGCCCCGCGTCGACGTCTACGCCGAGGTCGACGAGCGCACGGTCGAGGTCTTCGTGCGCGACCGCGGCGCGGGTTTCGACCTCGACGCCGTCCCGGCCGACCGGCACGGCGTGCGGCACAGCATCCTCGACCGGATGACGCGGCACGGCGGCCGCGCCGAGGTCCGCACCAGCCCCGGCGGGGGCACCGAGGTCCGGCTGCGGCTCGACCGCACCGACAGTCCGACCACCCCGACCCCCGACGCGCCCACCGACTCCTGAGGAGAACCCCGATGACCGACCCGACCTCCGGCCCCGCCGGCGCCGGCGAACGGCCCGTGCGCGTCGTCGTCGTCGACGACCACGCGATGTTCCGGCGCGGGGTCCGCGCGGAGCTCGAGGCCGCGGGCGCGGGCGTGGTCGACGTGGTGGCCGAGGCCGCCGACGTCGACGAGGCCGTCGCCGCGGTCGCGGAGCACCGGCCGGGCGTCGTGCTGCTCGACGTCCACCTCCCGGGCGGGGGTGGCGTGGAGGTCATGCGCCGTACGCCGCCGCCGGTGCTGGCCGGCACCCGGTTCCTCGCGCTGTCGGTGAGCGACGCCGCGGAGGACGTCATCGGCACGATCCGCGGCGGCGCCCGCGGCTACGTCACCAAGACCATCACCGGCCCCGAGCTGGTCGACGCGATCGGCCGGGTCGCCGACGGCGACGCGGTGTTCTCGCCCCGCCTGGCCGGGTTCGTGCTCGACGCGTTCGCCGGCACCATTGAGGTGGCCCAGGTCGACGGTGACCTCGACCGGCTCACGGAGCGCGAGCGCGAGGTGATGCGACTGATCGCCCGGGGCTACGCCTACCGCGAGGTCGCCTCGGAGCTCTTCATCTCGGTCAAGACGGTGGAGACTCACATGAGCTCGGTGCTGCGCAAGCTCCAGCTGTCCTCGCGCCACGAGCTCACGCGGTGGGCGTCCGACCGGCGACTGCTGTGACGACGTCCTGTCCGTGAGGACCTCTGTGTCGCAGCGGTAACAATCCGTCGAACCGCCGCCAGCCACCCCAAGGCGGGTGGTCCGGCGGGCGTGCTTCCGGTTCCTTGAAGGGTCGACCCGACCCCGACCAGGAGGGACCTCCGTGCCCGAGCTCCTCATCGACGGCCAGTGGCGAGACGCCGTCGACGGCGCCACCCGAGACATCCGCTGCCCCGCGGACGGACGCCTGGTGGCGACCGTCTCCGAGGGCGGCGCCGACGACGCCGAGGCCGCCGTGCTGGCGGCACGACGTGCCTTCGACAGCGGTCCGTGGCCGACCACGCCGTCGCCGGAGCGTGCCGCGCTCCTGCACCGGCTCGCCGACCGGCTGGAGGCCGAGAAGGACGAGGTCGCGCGCCTGGAGTCGCTCGACACGGGCAAGCGGTTCGTGGAGTCGCAGATCGACGTCGACGACATCGTCGGCGTCTTCCGGCACTTCGCCGGCCTGGCGCAGGCGGAGGCCGGCCGCGTCGTCGACACCGGTATGCCCGGGGTGAGCAGCCGGGTCGTGCACGAGCCGATCGGCGTCTGCTCGCTGATCACGCCGTGGAACTACCCGCTCCTGCAGACCTCCTGGAAGGTCGCGCCGGCCCTGGCCGCCGGCTGCACCTTCGTGCTCAAGCCCAGCGAGCTGACCCCGCACACCTCGATCTGGCTGGTGCGCACCCTGGCCGACCTCGGCCTGCCCGACGGCGTGGCCAACCTGGTGCTCGGCGCCGGCGACCGCGTCGGCCCGACCCTGACCGAGCACCCGGCCGTCGACCTGGTCTCCTTCACCGGCGGCATCGTCACCGGCCGCCGGATCATGGCGGCCGCAGCGCCCACGGTGAAGAAGGTCGCGCTCGAGCTCGGCGGCAAGAACCCCAACGTCGTCTTCGCCGACGCCGACCTCGACGCCGCGATCGACAACGCGCTGACCGCGGTCTTCCTCGACTCCGGCCAGGTCTGCTCGGCCGGCGCCCGGCTGCTGGTCGAGGACTCCGTGCACGACCAGGTCGTCGACGAGCTGGTCCGCCGCGCCTCCGAGATCCGCCTCGGCGGCCCGTTCGACGACGACGCCGAGACCGGCCCGCTCGTGTCGGCCGCGCACCGCGAGAAGGTCGAGGCGTACGTCGCCGCCGGGCTCGCCGACGGCGCCACCCTGCGGGTCGGCGGCGCGCGCCCCGACGGCGAGGAGTACGCCGACGGCTTCTACTACCTGCCCACCCTCCTCGACGACTGCACCGCGGACATGTCGTGCGTGCAGGACGAGAGCTTCGGGCCCGTGCTGACGGTCGAGCGCTTCTCGGGCGCCGACGACGACGCGCTCGAGGACGCCGCGGTGGCGATCGCCAACGACACGATCTACGGCCTCGCCGGCGCCGTCTGGACCCAGAACGCCGGCCGCGCCGAGCGGGTCGCCTCGCGGCTGCGTCACGGCACGATCTGGATCAACGACTACCACCCCTACGTGCCGCAGGCGGAGTGGGGCGGCTTCAAGCAGAGCGGCACCGGCCGCGAGCTCGGCCTGGCCGGTCTCGAGGAGTACCGCGAGGCCAAGCACGTCTGGCACAACACCCGGCCCGCCCGTGCCGGGTGGTTTCGAGACAGCAAGCAGCAGGAGGAGCAGGCGTGACCCGCGACCGCTACGACTACGTCATCGTCGGCGGGGGCTCCGCCGGCAGCGCCCTGGCCAACCGGCTGTCCGCCGACCCGTCGACCAGCGTGCTGGTGCTCGAGGCCGGGCGCTCGGACTTCCGCATCGATCCCTTCATCCACATGCCGGCGGCGCTGCCGTACCCGATCGGCAACCCGCTCTACGACTGGCGCTACGAGTCCGAGCCCGAGCCGCACATGAACGGCCGGAAGGTCTACCACGCCCGCGGCAAGGTGCTGGGCGGCTCCTCGTCCATCAACGGGATGATCTTCCAGCGCGGCAACCCGATGGACTACGAGCGCTGGGGCGCCGACGCCGGCATGGAGACGTGGGACTACGCCCACTGCCTGCCGTACTTCAAGCGGATGGAGACCCGCCTCCTGGCCGACGGCACCGTCGGTGCCGACGCCTGGCTCGGCGGCTCGGGCCCGCTGGTGCTGGAGCAGGGGCCGGCGACCTCGCCGCTGTTCAACGCGTTCTTCGAGGCCGCCCAGCAGGCCGGCCACCCGCTGACCGACGACGTCAACGGCTACCGCCAGGAGGGCTTCGCGCGCTTCGACCGCAACGTCCACCGAGGACGCCGTCTCTCCGCCGCCCGCGCCTACCTGCACCCGGTGCGCAAGCGGAAGAACCTCGACGTCCACACCCTCGCCATGGTCACCGGTCTGCAGACCGAGGGCACCCGGGTCACCGGGGTCTCCTACACCCGCGGCACCCGGCGCAACCACGTCACCAGCACCGTGTCCGCCGGTGAGGTCGTCCTCTGCGGCGGCGCGATCAACACCCCGCAGCTGCTCCAGCTCTCCGGCATCGGCCCGGCCGACCACCTGTCGTCGCTCGGCATCGACGTCGTCGCCGACCTGCCCGGCGTCGGCGCCAACATGCAGGACCACCTCGAGGTCTACATCCAGCACGCCTCCAAGCAGCCGGTGTCGATCGCGCCGTGGCTCAAGCACCGGCACAAGCCGCGCATCGGCGCCGAGTGGCTCTTCGGCCGCCGTGGCGTCGGAGCGTCGAACCACTTCGAGGCCGGCGGCTTCATCCGCTCCAACGACGACGTCTCCTACCCGAACCTGATGTTCCACTTCCTGCCGATCGCGATCCGGTACGACGGCTCGCAGCCTGCTGCCGAGCACGGCTACCAGGTGCACATCGGGCCGATGTACTCCGACGTCCGGGGCTGGCTGAAGATCCGCAGCACCGACCCGTACGAGCACCCGGCGATGCAGTTCAACTACCTCTCCACGGAGAACGACCGCCGGGAGTGGATCGAGATGGTCCGCGCCGCACGGGAGATCCTCGAGCAGCCGGCGTTCGCGCCGTTCTCCGACGGCGAGATCTCGCCCGGACCGTCGGTGCGGACCGACCAGGAGATCCTCGACTGGGTCGCCGAGGACGCCGAGACCGCGCTGCACCCCTCGTGCACCGCCAAGATGGGCACCGACGCCGAGGCCGTCGTCGACCCCACCTCGATGAAGGTCCACGGCGTCGACGGCCTGCGCGTCGTCGACGCCTCGGTGATGCCCTACGTCACCAACGGCAACATCTACGCCCCGGTGATGATGCTGGCCGAGAAGGCGGCCGACCTGATCGCCGGCAGCACGCCGCTCGCGCCGCTCGACGTGCCCTTCTACCGGCACGGCACCGGCATGCCCCTCTACCCCGAGGGCGACCCCCGCAACGACTCCCGTCCGGGCACCGTCCGGGTCGGCAGCTGACTGAGCCCGCTCACCTCAGGAGGAACACCGTGACCGCCACCGCCGACGCCCCGTCGACCGTCCCGTCGGGACCACCCGACGACCAGCCCGACTGGAGCCTGAACAAGCCCGTCTTCCTCACCGCCGCGCTCATCACCCTCGCGGTGACCGTGTGGTGCGTCGCCCTGCCCGACAACGCCTACTCCACGCTGGAGTCGGTCGTCGGGTGGGTCTCCACCTGGTTCGGCTGGTACTACATCGCGCTCACCACCGCGGTGCTCGCCTTCGTGCTCTTCCTCGGCTTCTCCCGATACGGCCGGGTGCGCCTGGGCCCCGAGCACTCCCGCCCGGAGTTCTCCACCGGTGCCTGGTCCGCGATGCTGTTCGCCGCCGGCATCGGCACCGACCTGATCTTCTACGCCGTCTACGAGCCGGCGTACCAGTACCTCAACCCGCCGGCCATCGAGGGCGGCACCGTGCAGGCCGCCCGTGAGGGCACCGTGTGGACGCTGTTCCACTACGGCCTGTCCGGCTGGGGCATGTACTCCCTGATGGGCATGGCGCTGGCCTACTTCGCCTACCGGATGGGCCTGCCGCTGGCGGTGCGCTCGGCGCTCTACCCGATCTTCGGCAAGAAGATCGACGGCCCCGTCGGCACCGCCGCCGACACCGCCGCGATCCTCGGCACCATCTTCGGCGTCGCCACCTCGCTCGGCATCGGCGTCGTCTCGCTCAACGTCGGCCTCGACCTGGTCTTCGGCCTGTCCGTCGGCCTGCCGGTCCAGATCGGCCTGGTCGTCCTCGCGATCGGCATCGCCACGCTGTCCGCGGTCACCGGCGTCGACAAGGGCATCAAGCTGATCAGCCAGTTCAACGTGCTGCTGGCGATCGTGCTGGCGGCGTACGTGCTCGTCACCGGCCGGACGGCGTACCTGCTCAACGCGCTGGTCACCAATGTCGGCGACTACGTGCGGATGTTCCCCGGCATGACCAACGAGACCTTCGCCTACCAGGACACCGGCGACTGGATGTCGTACTGGACGCTGTTCTTCTGGGCCTGGTGGATCGCCTGGGCCGCCTTCGTGGGTCTCTTCCTCGCGCGCATCTCGCGCGGCCGCACGATCCGGCAGTTCGTCGCCGGCACGATGATCATCCCGTTCAGCTACATCGTCATGTGGATCGCGATCTTCGGCAACGCCGCCCTCGACGAGATCCGCAGCGGCAACACGGACCTCGCCGACATCGTCAACGACGCCAGCGGTCCGGACACCGCGCTGTGGGCGCTGCTCCAGGAGTACCCCGGCTTCACCTTCGTCGCCGGGCTCTTCATCGTGATCGGTCTGCTCTTCTACGTGACGTCCGCCGACTCCGGCGCGCTGGTCATGGCCAACCTGTCCAGCACGCTCAAGACCGCCAACCACGACGCCGGTGCCCCGCTGCGGATCTTCTGGGCGGTCGCCACCGGCGCGCTGACCCTGGCGATCCTCGCGGCCGGCAACATCTACGCGCTGCAGTACGCCACGGTCATCGTCGGTCTGCCGTTCGCCTTCGTCATGGTCGGCGTCATGTGGGGCCTGTGGAAGGCGCTCTCGCTGGAGGGCCACATGGTCGACTCGCGCACCGGCACGCTCCAGGGCGCGCTGTCCGGACGCAGCACGCCGGGGGAGCGCGAGCGCGCCGGCGTGCCGTGGCAGACCCGGCTGCGTCGGTCGATGGACTTCCCCGACCAGCGCCGCGCCGACGACTACCTCGCCACCACCGCCACCCCGGCGCTGGAGGAGGTGGCCTCCGAGCTGCGCGAGCAGGGGGTCGAGGTCACCGTCGAGTCGGTCGTCGACGAGGACGCCCAGCCCGCGATCTCGCTCGCCGCGGGCGTCGGGCCGCAGCCCTTCGTCTACCGCGTGCAGCGCCCCCGCGCCGCCACTCCGACGTACGGCGGGAGGGTCTCGCGCGGCGACGACCACTACTTCCGCCTCGAGGTGCACCTGCGCGACGGCGGGCAGGGGTACGACGTCATGGGCTACAGCTGCACCCAGCTGATCGACGACGTGCTCGACCAGTACGAGCGGCACCTGGAGTTCGTGCGGCTGGCCGACCCGACGGTCTGACCCGCTGCTCCGGAGGGCGGTCGGGCGGTGATCCGCCCGGCCGCCCTCTGGCACGCTGCGCGTGTGGTGGGTCGCGCGATCGTGCTCGTCGGGGTGTCCAGCGTCGGGAAGTCGACGCTGGTCGACGAGCTGCAGCGACGGCTGCCCGACCCCTGGCTGCACGTCGGCATCGACCACTTCTTCTCGATGTTCCCCTACGAGTGGCGCGACCACCCGCGAGGTCCGGGGCCGGGCTTCTGGGTCGAGCGCAGCACCGACGACGACGGGTCGCCGCGCGCCCGGATCCGGTACGGCGACGCGGGGGAGCGGCTCCTCGCCGGCATGCGCGCCTCGGTGAACGCGCTGCTGGCCGCCGGCAACGACGTCCTCCTCGACGAGATGCCGGTCGACGCCTCCGTCGTACCGGCCTGGCGCCGCGACCTGCGTGCGCGGTCGGTGCGGTGGGTGCGGCTCACCGCGTCGCTCCCGGTGCTGGAGGAGCGCGAGCGCGGTCGGGTGCGCAGCCAGGTGCTCGGCAACGCCCGCGGGCACCTCGACGTCGAGGTGGGCGACGGGTGGGACCTCGTCGTCGACACCGACGGGCTGACGCCGGCCGAGGTCGCCGACCGGGTGCTCGCCGCTCTGGCTCCCTCAAGTGGTTGAGCAGGCCCCGAGCGCAGCGGGGCCCGTGTCGAGACCGCCGGCTCACCACCGGTGGGGGAGCATGGGCGACCGTGCGCTCCCACCCCCGTACCGCCCTCGTCGCCGGTCTGGTCTGCGCGGCGGTCGCGGTCGCGGGGTGCGCCGACCCGGACTCGGTGCCGTCCGAGGCGTCGCCCGCCCCGACGGTGACGGTCACCGAGACGGTGACGGCCGCGCCCTCCGACCCGCCGGCGGAGGCCGGCTCGCCGTCGGACGCCCCGAGCCCCTCGAGCACACCGACCGCTCCGACCAGCACGCCGGAGCCGAGCGCGGCGCGCGACCAGCCGGCGTACTCGACCTGGGTGCTCGGCTCGGTGGTGCTCCCGGAGGACGAGCGCGGGTTCGGCGAGGTGCGGCCGACGCCGCCGTCGTTGCGCAACCGGCGCTACCCGACCGAGGACCTGCTGCCGCCGCCGACGTCCGGTCGGTTCGAGTCGAGCACCGGTCCGGTCACCGCGGCCGTGCGGAAGCGGATGGGGGAGACCTGGTCGCCCGCGTGCCCGGTGGGGCTCGACGAGCTGCGCTACGTGACGGTGTCGTTCCGCGGGTTCGACGGGTTCGCGCACACCGGCGAGCTGGTGGTCGCGGCGTCCGAGGCCGACGGGCTCGTGCAGGTGTTCCGGCGGCTGTACCGCGCCGGGTTCCCGATCGAGGAGATGCGGCTGGTCAGCACCGCCGACCTGGACGCGCCGCCGACTGGCGACGGCAACGACACCGCGGCGTACGTGTGCCGGCCGGTGACGGGGGAGACGACCCGGTTCTCCCAGCACGCCTACGGCCTCGCGATCGACGTCAACCCGTTCCAGAACCCCTACGAGAAGGGCGACGTCGTGCTGCCCGAGCTCGCGTCGTCGTACCTCGACCGCGGGCGGGTGCGGCCCGGCATGGTCACCGCCGACTCGCTCGTGGTGCGCGCGTTCGCCGACATCGGCTGGTCGTGGGGTGGCGCGTGGAACAGCCTGAAGGACTACCAGCACTTCTCCGCGAACGGACTGTGAGCGCCCTCTAGGCTCACCGGCATGGAGACCGTCCGCCTGCTGCTGCTCGTCGTCCACGTCCTCGGCTTCTCGGCCCTCATCGGCGGCCTGCTGGTGCAGATCGGCTCGCCCGCGAAGGAGGTCAACGGCGCCATGCGCGACGGCATCGGCACCGCCTTCGTCGCCGGCCTGCTGCTCGTCGGCGTCCTCGAGGGCCTCGACGTCGACATCAACTACGCCAAGATCGCGGTGAAGACCGTCATCGGCCTGGTGCTGCTCGTGCTGGTGATGGCCAACGTGCGCAAGCCGCAGATCCCGCAGGGCCTCTGGGCCGGCATGACCGCCCTCGCCGTGATCAACGTCTGCGTGGCGATCCTCTGGTCCTCGGCGCACGCCGCCTGAGCCGGCGGCCTCTCCCGCTGTAACACGCCGTTCAGGTATCTATGGCACCGATCGATCCGTGCAGTAGGCGGTCCATGCGTGCGTTAGTTCGCTGAACAGCGTGTTACATCTGGGGCCGTGGCCGCCTCAGCCGGCTACCGCGCGCCACGCGTCGGGGCGCGGGCGCGGGCCACGAGGCCGGAACTGCGCGAGGTCCGAGATGTCGGTGCCGTAGAGCCGGCACGTCTGCTCGTACTCTGCGCGCAGTCGCTCGAGGGTCGCCGATCGGGCGCTTCCCCAGAGGTCGTCCCACACGACGCGGGATATGCCGATTCTGAAGCCCTGCAGCCAGATCTCGCGACGTCTCTCGGCGAAGACGACCTCCTCGACGGAGACGTCGGCAAGCCCACCTTCGTCACGCCGGCGGTACTTCACAGCACCGTCGAACTCGAACACGTGCCGACCCAGGCGGAGGTCGCACCAGGCGGTCCGGCCCTCCCTGGTGAGGCCGAACTGGGACTGGGGTCGGCCGTGGCCGAGCTCGGTCACCACGAGCCGCAGCAGGGTCTCGCCCGGTGAGTCGGCATCGGTGTCGGCCAGCTCGATCGCCTCTCGCACGGTCGTCACATGCGGCCAGGAGGTCATGATCGACTGTGCGTCGACGAGCCCTGTCCGGCTGACCCCGCTACGCAGGGCATCGTCCATCGCCACCACGCCGTGCACCGTGCCGTGCTCCCGGGCAATGTCGACCGCGGTACGGGCCCTGCCGAGCACCCGACGACGTCCGACCTCGACGACGTCGACATCCCGGTACGGCGCGAGATGGTGCTTCACCCCGTGCCGTAGGTGCGAGCCGACCACGCCCGGGCGGGTCACGTGGGTCGCCGCGGTGCGCGGGTGGAGCACCTGCATCCCGAGCTCGTACGCCGCCGACTCGTGGCTCATCACATGCGGGACCGAGATGCGCAGGCTGGCGGCACGGTCCTCGAGTAGACGCCTCGTCCGGCGGTCGGTGGCTGCGGCGATCGCGCTCGCGTCGGCGTACACGCCCTTGCGGACGAGCACCCAGCTGCCGGCTCGAACGAGTCGTTGGACCCGGTCGGCGGTCATCCCGTGCTGCTCGGCCTGGCGGCGGGTGATGAGCCCGTCCTGGAGGTTGATGAGTGCGTGGATCTCTGGCTTCATGCGATCGAGGCTGTCCAGCCTGGGGCGCGCGGCCGATCGCCCGCCGTACAAGCTGTGGACAGCCACGGCGGCGCATCAGCCTGTGGAAGCCCAGCGGACCGGCGCGCCGCATCATGCAACACGCAGTTCGGCCATCTAACGGGCCGATGGACCGTCTATGGCACTGATCGATCAGTGCCATAGCCAGTTGGACGACGTGTTACAGCGGGAGGAGCGGCCCGCACCCACCACCGGTCCCCGGCCGAACGTAGGCTAGACGCCAGCATGAGCAC
The DNA here is from genome assembly GCA_002729525.1 of Nocardioides sp. Lineage (GTDB taxonomy): Bacteria > Actinomycetota > Actinomycetes > Propionibacteriales > Nocardioidaceae > Nocardioides. The sequence continues at coordinate 207,818 of PBYI01000034.1, read as the reverse complement.
TCCGTCCGCACGCACGTCCGTCCAGGGAGCGATCGAGGGCCTCGGGGTCGCCGGCCTCGCGGCCGAGGAGCCGCGCACGCAGCGGCGCGGGCCCTCGCGCGAGGAGCTCCTGGAGGGCCTCACCCCGCCGCAGGCCGCGGCCGTCCAGCACGAGGGCGCGCCGCTGCTGGTGGTCGCCGGCGCGGGCTCCGGCAAGACCCGGGTGCTGACCCGACGCATCGCCTGGCTCATCTCCGAGCGCAGGGCCCACCCCGGCTCGATCCTGGCGATCACCTTCACCAACAAGGCCGCCGCGGAGATGAAGGAGCGCGTCGAGGACCTCGTCGGCAAGCGGGCGCGGATCATGTGGGTGAGCACGTTCCACTCCTCGTGCGTGCGCATCCTGCGCAAGGAGATCGACAAGCTCGGCTTCAAGTCGAGCTTCACGATCTACGACGCCCAGGACTCCAAGCGCCTGATGACGCTGGTCATCAAGGACCTCGACCTCGACCCGCGCCGCTACCAGCCCGGGCCGGTCCTCCACTGGGTCAGCGACCAGAAGAACGAGCTGCGCGACCCCGAGGAGGCGACGAAGGACGCCCAGAACCATCTCGAGGAGGTCTACGCGCGCGCCTACACGACGTACCAGGAGCGGCTGCGGCAGGCCAACGCCCTCGACTTCGACGACCTCATCATGACCACGGTGCACCTGATGAGCGCCTTCCCCGAGGTCAAGGAGACCTACCGGCGACGGTTCCGGCACGTGCTCGTCGACGAGTACCAGGACACCAACCACGCCCAGTACGCCCTGGTCCACCACCTCTGCGCCGCCGACCCCGAGCTGGCCGGCGAGGAGCGGGTGCCGCCCGCGGAGCTGATGGTCGTCGGCGACGCCGACCAGTCGATCTACGCCTTCCGCGGCGCCGACATCCGCAACATCATGGACTTCGAGCAGGACTTCCCGGACGCCACGTCGATCCTGCTGGAGCAGAACTACCGCTCCACCCAGAACATCCTCGCCACCGCCAACCACGTCATCGGCCACAACAAGGGCCGCAAGGAGAAGCGGCTGTGGTCCGACTCCGGTGACGGCGACCGGATCGTCGGGTACGTCGCCGACGACGAGCACGACGAGGCGCGCTTCGTCTCCGACGAGATCGACAGGCTCACCGACGACGGCACCAAGCCGGGCGACGTCGCGGTGTTCTACCGCACCAACGCCCAGTCGCGGGTGTTCGAGGAGGTGTTCATCCGCACCGGCCAGCCCTACAAGGTCGTCGGCGGCGTGCGCTTCTACGAGCGCCGCGAGGTGCGCGACGCGCTCGCCTACCTGCGGGTCCTGGTCAACCCCGACGACTCAGTCAGCCTGCGCCGCATCCTCAACGTGCCCAAGCGGGGCATCGGCGACCGCGCCGTCGAGTGCGTCAACGACCTCGCCGAGCGCGACCGGATCACGTTCTGGGAGGCGCTGCGGCACGCCGTCGACGCCCCCGGTCTGGCGACCCGCAGCCTCAAGGCGATCCAGGGCTTCGTCGCGGTCATCGAGGAGCTCCAGTCGATGGTCGCCGCAGGCGAGCGTCCGGACGTCGTCCTCGACACCGTGCTGGAGCGCTCCGGCTACCTCGCCGAGCTCGAGGCCTCCGACGACCCGCAGGACGCCACCCGCGTGGAGAACCTCGGCGAGCTCGTCGCGGTCGCCCGCGAGTTCGCCGACGACCCCGTCGCCGGACCGAGCGCCGACCCCGCCGACGTCGACGCCGGTCAGGTCACGCCCGGCCTCGGTGACTTCCTCGAGCGGGTCGCGCTGGTCGCCGACGCCGACCAGATCCCCGATGAGCCCGACCCCGACGGCTCCGGCGACGAGGCCCAGGGCATGGTCACGCTGATGACCCTGCACACCGCGAAGGGCCTGGAGTTCCCGACCGTCTTCCTCACCGGCCTCGAGGACGGCGTCTTCCCGCACTCCCGCTCGCTCGGCGACCAGCCCGAGCTCGAGGAGGAGCGACGACTCGCGTACGTCGGCATCACTCGCGCCCGCGAGCGTCTCTACCTCTCCCGCGCCGTCGTCCGCTCCCAGTGGGGTGCGCCGTCGCACAACCCCGCCAGCCGCTTCCTCGACGAGATGCCCGTCGACCTCGTCGACTGGCGCCGCACCGAGGCCGCCATGGCCTCCTGGCGGCGTCCCGATCTCGCGTCCTCGTCCTCGTCGTACGGCGGCGGCGCGCGGCTCGGCCAGCCGACGGCTGCCGGCCGGCGCAACTTCTCGGCCGCCGCAGCACGCGCGGACGCTGCGTCCAAGGCGAAGAAGTCCCGCGACATCCCGAGCCTGGAGCCCGGCGACCGGGTCACCCACGACGCGTTCGGGCTCGGCACCGTGGTGAGCGTCGAGGGCCAGGGGGAGAAGTCGGTGGCGTCGATCGACTTCGGGTCCGAGGGCGTGAAGCGGCTGCTGCTGCGGTACGCGCCGGTGGAGAAGCTCTAGCCGCACTCCGCCAAGGGCGAGGGTTCGGCACCGCGTGCACGGGCACACTCGCCTCGTGGAGACCCTCATCGTCATCGGCGGCGTCGTCGCCGTCATCGCCGTGTACGTCGTCCTCAAGCTGCGGCACGACCGCCGGTCACCGGCGACCGTGCGTCGGCGCTCCGGCGCCGGGCGTCCGCACGGTGACAGCGCGGTCGAGCACGCGCGAGGGGCCGAGGACATCGGCCGGCTCTAGTCCGAGCGAGGAGGGCGCCGCCGCCCTACGGCGTCACGCCGTGCTGCACGAACGCGGCGTAGGGGTCGACCGGGTCACCTCCACCGGGACGGACCTCGACGTGCAGGTGCGAGCCGGTGACGTTGCCGGTCGTGCCGACGGTGCCGATCGTCTCGCCCGGGGCGACGGTCTCGCCGGGGGAGACGTAGATCGAGGTCTGGTGGCAGTACCAGAGCTCGGTGCCGTCCTCGAGAGTGACGACGGTCTTGTTGCCGTAGGCGCCGTCGTAACCCGTCGAGGTCACCGTGCCGGCGGCGATCGCGGAGATCGGGTCGCCGGTGTTGCCGTTGAAGTCGAGACCGGTGTGGTAACTCGACCACAGGCCGTACTGGCCGAAGGTCGCGGTGATGATCGACGGCGACAGCGGGAGGACCCAGCGGTCGCTCTCGAGCTTCTTCGCCTGCTGCTCGGCCTGCTGGGCGAGCTCGCCGAGAGCCTCGCTGCGCACCTCGGCGTCCTCCTCGGCGGCCTGCTCGAGCGTGGTGGCGGCCGCGGTCGACGAACGGCCGTCGGAGCCGCGGCTGAGGTCCTGGCCGCGAGCGCCGACGACGCCCGTGCCGCCGTTGCCGGTGAGCGCCGTCGCGGGCGACGGGCCCTGGGAAGCAGCGACCGGTGCGGTCGGGGTCTCGTACGTCGTGACGACGCCGCCGACGGCGATCGCGAGCGCGGCGACGCCCAGCAGGACCGACGGCGAGCGGAGCGAGGAGAACAGCGGACCGCGGCTCGGCGCAGCGGGCTTCACCGCGCGGCGCCGGCCCGGGGTGACCCGGGGCAGCTCGGCGGTGGTGTCGCCGAGGTCGCGGATGGCGGGGACCTCGGAGGTCTCCGCCTCCAGCAGCGCCAGGTCGACGAGCGGGGCCGGCCAGGCGGAGGAGTCGGTGACGGGGGAGGGGGCGGGGAGCTCCACGGACGGCGCCGGCACGTGCAGTGGCTCGACCGCGCGCACGGTGGGCACGACGGTGGTCGCGGTGCTCGGCACGGGCGCCGGGACCGGCGGGGTCGGCCGGACCCGCGCGGCGGGCAGCTCCACGACGTCGGGCTCGACGGTCGGTGCCACCCGGACGAGGGGCGCGACCGTGGCCTCGGGTGGCGTGGTGGTCACCGCAGCGGCGGCCTCACGGCCGGCGACACGGCGACCGACGTACGCGCCCTGCGAGGCGGCCGCGCTCGACACGGGTCCGGCAGTACGGCGGCGCAGGCCGCGGCGTTCCGCTCGGTGCTGACCCATGAAAGTGGCGTTCCTCTGACTGCAGGCGTGTGTGACGTGGGAGGGAGTCGCGGGCCACGCTCCCGAGGCGGGCCGTACGACGGTGGTCGACTGTAACCGACGGGCATGACGCTCCGGGAACCCGCGTACGGGCCATCCTCCCTCACCCGTTCGGGTCATCGGGGCGCTTCTCCACAGGTCGTGGCGAAGGCACGCCCGTCACCGGGGACAACGACCCGGCGGCGTCCGGGATCCGGGCTCGAGGAGGTCGGGACGTGTGAGGCTCGTCACCTGCACCCGCCTGGCGTGGCGTCCGGACCCGCACCACCTGCCCGGACGTGTCGGGGCGGGGCTATGGTGCCGCGAGGAAGCGACACGCCGCGGACCCCGACGGCCGTGCCCCGCACGATCCGGGTCCGCACTCGACCTCGTAAGGAACTGGTGGATCAGTGGACCTGATGGAGTACCAGGCGAAGGAGCTCTTCGCCAAGCACGGTGTGGCGGTGACGCTCGGCAAGACCGTCGAGACCGCCGAGGACGCGAAGGCTGCTGCCGAGGAGATCGGCGGCGTGACCGTCGTCAAGGCGCAGGTCAAGGCCGGCGGCCGCGGCAAGGCGGGCGGCGTGAAGATCGCCAAGACCGCCGACGAGGCCTACCAGTACGCCTCCGACATCCTGGGCATGGAGATCAAGGGCCTCACCGTCAACCGGGTGCTCGTGGTGCCCGCGACCCCGCCGGAGGAGGAGTACTACTTCTCCTTCCTGCTGGACCGCTCCAACCGCCAGTACCTGTGCATCGCCTCGGTCGAGGGCGGCGTGGAGATCGAGGAGGTCGCCAAGACCAACCCCGACGCCGTCAAGCAGATCGCGATCGACCCGGGCGCCGGCGTCGACGAGGCCAAGGCCCGCGAGATCGCCACCGAGGCCGCCTTCCCGGAGCCCGTCTTCGAGCAGGCCGTGACGATGATCCAGGCGCTCTACACGACCTTCGTCGAGGAGGACGCCACTCTCGTCGAGGTCAACCCGCTGGCCCGTCTCGAGGGCGACAAGCTCGAGGCGCTCGACGGCAAGGTGTCGCTCGACGACAACGCCTCGGAGTTCCGCCACCCGCACCACGAGGACTTCGTGATCCGCGAGGAGGCCGACCCGCTGGAGTCGAAGGCCAAGGACAAGGGTCTCAACTACGTCAAGCTCGACGGCCAGGTCGGCATCATCGGCAACGGCGCAGGCCTCGTGATGAGCACCCTCGACGTCGTCGCGTACGCCGGCGAGGCGCACGGTGGCGTGAAGCCCGCCAACTTCCTCGACATCGGCGGCGGCGCGAACGCCCAGGTCATGGCCGACGGCCTCGACGTGATCCTCAACGACCCGCAGGTCAAGAGCGTCTTCGTCAACGTCTTCGGCGGCATCACCGCCTGCGACGAGGTCGCCAACGGCATCAAGGGTGCCCTGGAGATCCTCGGCGACGCCGCGACCAAGCCGCTGGTCGTCCGCCTCGACGGCAACAACGTCGACAAGGGCCGCGCGATCCTCGACGAGCTGAACCCCCCGCTCGTCACGCAGGTCGGGACGATGGACGGTGCGGCCGACAAGGCCGCCGAGCTGGCGAACGCCTGAGAGAGATAGAGAGCAGAGAGCAATGAGCATCTACCTCAACAAGGACTCCAAGATCATCGTCCAGGGCATCACGGGCGGGATGGGCTCCAAGCACACCACCCTGATGATCGAGGCGGGGTCGAACATCGTCGGCGGCGTCAACGCCCGCAAGGCCGGGACCACCGTCGAGCTCGCCGGCACCACCCAGCCGGTCTTCGGCTCGGTGGAGGAGGCCATGAAGGAGACCGGCGCCGACGTGTCGGTCGTCTTCGTGCCTCCGGCGTTCACCAAGGACGCCTGCATCGAGGCCATCGACGCCGGCATCGGCCTGCTCGTGGTCATCACCGAGGGCGTGCCGGTGCAGGACACCGCCGAGGTGTGGTCCTACCTGAAGTCCGACGCCAACACCGCCGGCACCCGGATGATCGGCCCGAACTGCCCCGGCATCATCACGCCGGAGGAGTCGCTGGCCGGCATCACGCCGCACACCATCGCGGGCAAGGGCCCGATCGGCCTGGTGTCGAAGTCGGGCACCCTGACCTACCAGATGATGTTCGAGCTGAAGGACTTCGGCTTCTCGACCGCGATCGGCATCGGCGGTGACCCGATCATCGGCACCACCCACATCGACGCCCTCGAGGCGTTCGAGGCCGACCCCGACACCAAGGCGATCGTGATGATCGGCGAGATCGGCGGCGACGCCGAGGAGCGGGCGGCGGCGTACATCAAGGACAACGTGACCAAGCCGGTCGTCGGCTACGTCGCGGGCTTCACCGCGCCGGAGGGCAAGACCATGGGTCACGCCGGCGCGATCGTGTCCGGCTCGGCCGGCACCGCGCAGGCCAAGAAGGAGGCCCTCGAGGCCGTCGGCGTGAAGGTCGGCAAGACGCCGTCCGAGACCGCCGAGCTGATGCGGGAGATCATGAAGTCGCTCTGACCCGAGCGGTCCCAGCAACGCACGACGGCCCGGCACCCCGCGAGGGGTGCCGGGCCGTCGTACGTGTGGTGGCGGACTACGACGTCACGAGCCCGACCGCGCGGTCGAGCAGCGGCGCCCACGCCTCGGCCTGGCCCTCGGGCGGCAGCGGCCCGCCGACCTCGGCGTACGACGTCAGGAGCAGGCGGTCGCCGAGCAGGGTCACTCCCTGGTAGTCGAACCAGGCGCCGTCGCAGTCGGTGCAGACCTCGGGCGCGGCGTAGGTGACGGCCCGGTAGTACGTCGACCCGCCGCCGGGCGCGTCGACCTCGAGGCCCCGGCCGGCACTGCCCGGTCCGGCGCTCGTGCCGGGCTCGTCGGTGCAGGAGTCGAGCCACCCACGGGCCAGACCGAACGCCTGGGAGGCGAGGTCGGCGCCGTCGAGCTGGAGCACGGCCGTGCGCACCCTGCGGAGCACCAGCCCCTCGGCGCCCGGTGCCGTCGTCGACGACCGGAAGCGGGCTGCGAGCGAGCCGTCGGCTCCCAGGCCGGCGAAGCCCTCGGGCCGGCACGCCCAGGTGAGGGCGTCGTCGGTGGCCTCGACCCACGGGCCGTCGGTGTCGTCGCCCGACGGCAGGTCCGACGTCGCCAGCAGGTCGTCGCGGCTCAACGCCGGCGTGGCCTGCCCGCCGGAGGACCCGCCGTTGGCGGCGAGGTCCTCCATCGCGCCCAGCACCGTGTCGAGCGCAGCCACCTGGCCGTCGGCCGCGGCGTCGAGGTCGGACCCGCCCTCGGAGCCGCCGGTGTCCAGCACGACGTACGGCCCGACCTGCACGACCAGCGCGGTGTCGAGGTAGATCGCGCCCTGCAGCCGCGAGGAGAGGTACGCCGTGTCGCCGGCGGAGACGTCGGTGACCGCCCGGTTGACCGGCAGCCCGCTGCCGTCGCTGCTGTCCACGTCCCCGACGCAGCCCTCGGCCTCGGCGCGCAGGTCGGCGACGAGTTGCTCGGCCGCCTCGACCGAGCCGAGCGAGACCAGCTCACGGGTGCGGAAGTCCTCGACGTCCGACCACTGCGCACGCAGCCGGTCGGCACCGTCGTCGCCGGCCTGGTCGACCAGGGTGCTCTGGTAGTCCTCGCACGGGGCGTAGACGAAGCGCTCCAGGTCCCGGCTCGGCCCGACGAGACCGTCCGCGGTCGGCTCGGGGTCGGTCGGCCACCCGGCGGCGAGGGGGAAGTCGTCGGGGATCGGTGCCGCCTGCTCGCCGTCGGCCGAGTCGCCGCCCGCCGCGGGTGCCACGTCGTCGGCGAGGAACACGTTCATCGCTGTGACGACGTCAGCCCCGCGGCCGACGATGTCGGTCACGCCGTCGGACGGGCTGGTGGCGGCGTAGTCGACGTCCTCGGTCTCCACCAGCAGCGCGTTGCCGCGTCGTACGACGAGGATGGCGGTCTCGACCTGCTGCGACTGACCCACGCCGCTGTCGTCGCTGACGACCCGGCCGTACGCCGCGGCGTCGCCGCTGTAGGTCGGGTCGGCGGACTCCACGGTGTAGCGGGTGCCGAACTGGTCGCCGGTCTCCTCGACGGGGCAGGCTGCCAGGTCGCCGCTGACGGCGAGGAACGCGCGCTGGGCCTCGCGGGCGGACCCGTAGAGCAGCAGGGTGCGTCGTCCGTCGCCACCGTCGAGGTCGGGGCCCGTGTCCCACGCGAAGCCCGCGAGATCGGTCGGTGCGGGGGAGGTGAGGTCCCAGGTGCGCTCGGCGCAGGGAACGAGCCCGGCGACCTGGGAGACCTGGCGACCTCCGAGCTCCGTCGGGTCCGGCAGCCCCTGGTCGAGGGGGAAGTCGGCCGGGATCTCGGTCAGCACCTGAGCCTCGTCCGGCGTCGCGGTCTCGCTCGGAGCGGGCTCGGGGTCGGTGACGGTCGGGGTCTCGGCGGGAGCGATGGCGTCGCCGTCGTCCCCGGCCACGAGCGCCAGCGGGGTCGCGACGAGGGCGATCGCGGCGACGGCGGCGGCCACGGTGAGGCCGGTCGCACGGCGGCGCCGGCGGTCGCCACGACGGCGGATGGCAGCAGGGCTCGGTGGGGTCATGGACATGTCGGTCAGATCCGCGTCGAGGCCCGAGAAGTGCTCGTCGATCGGGTCAGGCATGGCTGCCTCCCGGGAGGGTGTCGGTGAGAAGGGCGGCGAGGGCGGTGCGGCCGCGGCTGAGCCGGGCCTTGACGGTGCCCTCGGGGGCACCGACCTCGGCGGCCACGTCGGCCACCGGGAGATCGGCGAGGTGGTGCAGCACGATGGCCCGGCGCTGGGCCTCCGGCAGCTGGCGCAGAGCCTGGACCAGGGCCACGTGGTCGGGGCTCAGGTCGGGCGACTCCAGCCGGGCGGACACCGCGCGGTCGGGGTCGCGGCGCGACCGGACGACCTTGCGCCAGCGGCTCACCGCCAACCGGTACGCCGTGGTGCGCACCCAGGCCTCGGGGTGCTCGGTCCTGCGCAGCGTGCGGCGGTGCTGCCAGGCGCGGGCGAACGCCTCCTGGACGCACTCCTGGGCCTCGTCGAGGTCGCCGATCATGGCGTAGACCTGACCGGTCACGCGGCGGTACGACCCGGTGTAGAACGCGTCGAACTCCTGCTCGTCCACGTCGTCCCGCCTCCTCTCCTCCGTGGGTGTCTGTTCACGGGAGGGATACGCCCGGGGCGGCGCCTCGGTTGCAGGCGATTCTCAGGTCTTCGGGTCGCGCATCCGCTGCAGGCGCGCCTGGGCCCGGTCGGCCAGGGCCAGGAAGTCCTCACGCGTGATGGTGCGGTCGCCGCCGGGCACGAAGCCGAGCTGGCCGACGGCGGTGTCCTCGCGCAGGATCGCCATCCAGAAGGTGAGGGTGCGGTTCTCCGAGACCTGCACCTCCAGGCGCCAGACCGTCTGGTCGGAGCGGTCGCTGCTGGACGAGCGGATGCGCTCGACGTCGGTGGCGAGGTCTCCGTCGGAGCACGAGGAGAGGTCGTCGCGCACCTGCTCGACCAGTGCCCGCGCCCGCTTGCGGGGGAGAGCGGCCGCGGTCTCGGTCAGGCCGAACTCGTCGGGCAGCTTGGCCTTCGGGATGACGAAGGTGCGGGTGCGCGGGCGCGTGAAGCGGGCACCTCGGAACGACCCGGTGAACGACGTCTGGTCGCAGTTGGTGGCCGCGTCGTTGGACGTCGGCCGGCTGGCCTCGGTGCCGGCCCAGGGACGGCCCACGCCGGACACGGGCGGGAGGTCGACGCTCGACAGCAGCGAGGGCTCGGCGCCGACCGGCAGCGGGTCGGCGGTCTCCAGGGGCGGGTCGTCGGACGCGCAGGTGCCGCCCTCGTCGAGGGCGCAGAGGTCCTGCACGGCCTCGGCGAGCACGCCCGCGGCCCGGCGTCGCTCGGGGGTGCCGTCGCCGGGCACCCGCTCGAAGACGGTCGTGGTGTACTCCCCGCTGCGCGCGACCCCCACGACGTACGTCGTCACGGGGTCGTCCCAGGAGCGCAGCACCAACTGCACGGCCTGGTCGCCGACGCCCTCGGGCGTGCGTGTGGCCAGCAGCTGCACCCGCTCGTTGGTGCAGCCGGCGTACCAGTCGGCGGCCGTGCGCCACGTGCGGCGGGCGGCCTTCTTCGTCGAGGAGAGCTCGGTGAGCTGGGTGACGTCGCGGACCGCTGCTCCGCGCTCGCGCTGCTCGCCTCGGGGCGCGAGGACCCGCACCAGGGCGTCGCGGCCGTTGGGGTCGGCGTACCGGTCCTGCTGGCAGGGGACGACCAGGCCGGTGCCGGCGTGGTTGTCGCCGGTGCGCTCGACCCGCCACCGTCCGTCGTAGCGGCTGGTGAGGGCGGACGCGGGCAGCATCGCGGCGGAGTCGAGCGTCAGCGGCTCGGGAGCGTCGCTGGTGGGCTCGGCCGTCGGGGTCGGCGTGGTGCTCGCCGACGGCGGTGCAGCGTCGGCGCGGTCGAGGGTCGGGCGCTCGCCGGCGGCGTCGGTCACCGCGAAGCCGCTGCCGACGACGACCGCGACCGCTCCGGCGACGCCGACCGCGGTGTGCGTACGACGGCGCGCACCGCCGGCGCGCCGGAGGATGGTCGCGCGGGGCCAGCGGACCGTGCCGGTGACCGAGGCCGCGAGCCGCTCGAACCGGGTGCGCAGCATCGCGGCGGGGCAGCCCAGCGCCAGCGACAGCTGCGACGCGCCGGTCTGCAGCTCACGCTCGGCCTGCTCCAGCGGGATGCCGATCTCGCGGGCCATCTCCGGCATCGACACCGCCGCGAGCTGGGTGAGCAGGAGAGCGCGGCGCTGGTGCGAGCCCAGCTTGCCGAGCGCGTCGAGCACCTCCTTGACGTCCGGGTCGACGCCCTTCTCGCGGTGCCACACGCGCGCGGTGTGCCGCCGCTGGGCCAGCCGCCAGGCGTGCGGGCGGACGACGGACTCCGGGTTGTCCAGCGCGCCGTACTTGCGCCAGTGGTGCCAGGCGACGATGAACGCGTCGCGCACGGCCCGGCGCGAGGCGGCGAGGTCCCCGGTGAGCGCGTAGGTCTGCACGAGGAGTCGCTCGCGTGCGTCGCGGTAGAACGCGTCGAACTGCTCGGGGTCCCTCATCGGTGCTGGCTCCTCATGGCCGCACCACGGTAGACGACCCCCGGTTGCCGCACCGGTCCCGGCCGGACCGGTCGGTGGGCGGGTCGGTGGGCGGGTCGGTGGGCGGGTCGGTGGGCGGGTCGGTGGGCGGGTCGGAACGGCCCCGGCGTGCCTGCGGGGGAGCGGGCGTCGCGGCGGCGAGGATGGTCGGGCCATGACCTCCCTGCTGCCCTCCCCGCGCACGCAGCGACGCCCGTCCGGACGCCCCCCGAAGCGGGTGCCGGGCGGCTCGCGCCCGACCGAGCCCGCCGCACGGCGCCCGCTGGTGCTGGTGGCCACCGCCGGTGGCGTGCTCGCGGCGCTGTCGACGTTGGCGCTGTGCCTCGTGCTCGCCCTGGTCGGCTGGTACCTCACCGACGCCGGGTCGTACGGCGCCCCGCGGGACGCGCTGCGCACCGGCGCGCTCGGCTGGCTCACCGGCCACGGCTCGGGCATCCGGGTCGAGGGCGTCCCGATCACCGCCGTACCTCTCGGGATCACGCTGCTGTCGGCCTGGGCGCTGTGGCGCACCGGGCTGCGCGTCGGCGTCGCGGTGTCCGGGCACGGACCCGACGCCGACGGCATCGTCGACGGCGAGCGCGACCTGGTCGTGCCGCTCGCGGTCACCCTGGTCACCGCCGGGTACGTCGTCTCGGTCGCCGCGGTCGCGACGCTCGCCGCCACCCCGGCCACCGCGCCGAGCACCTCGGCCGCGATGGGCTGGTCGGTGCTGCTGTGCCTCGCGGTCGCCGGGCCCGCCGTCACCGTGGGCTCGGGTCGCGCGGCCGTGTGGCTGGGTCCGGTGCCGTCGGTCGTGCTGGCCGGGCTCGCCGTCGCGCGCCGTACCGTCCTGTGGTGGTGCGCGGTGTCGTTCGTGGCGCTGCTCGCCGCCCTGGCCGTCGACCTCGACACCGCCGCGAACGTCCTCTCCCAGCTCGGCGTCGGTCCGGGCCTGGTGGTGCTGCTGGTCGTGCTGACCGTCCTGCTGCTGCCCAACGCCACGCTCTTCTCCGGCGCCTACCTGCTCGGCCCCGGCTTCACCGTCGGCACCGGCACGCTGGTCTCCACCAGCGCCGTCGTGCTCGGCCCACTGCCGTCGTTCCCGCTGCTCGCGGCGCTGCCCGCCGACGGCACCCCGCCCGCCTGGACCGGCTGGCTGGTCGCGCTCGCCCCTCTCGTGGCCGCGCTGGCCACCGCCCGCACCCTGGCCACCTGGCACCCCGACGGGCTCGTCGACGCGGCCGTCCGCGGCCTGGCCGGCGGGGTCGTGGCCGGCGTCGCGTTCGGCCTGCTCGCCTCCCTGGCCGGAGGCGCCGTGGGCCCGGGCCGGATGCGCGACGTCGCGCCGTACGCCTTCGACGCCCTGCTGCACGGCGTGGCCTCGTTCGGCCTCGGTGGTGTGGTCGGTGCGCTGGCCCTCGCCGGCTGGCAGCGTTGGCGCTCCTGACGCCGGCCGTTCCCATCGACCCGTCGCAAACGTGCGCCGGGTGGGCATCGACCCGGCGCAGGTTTGCGCCGGGTCGACGTCCTCTAGGCTCACGCCGGTGAGCGCGCGACTGGTCGTCCTGGTGTCCGGCTCAGGCACCAACCTGCAGGCCGTCCTGGACGCCTGCACCGACCCGGCGTACGGCGCCGCGGTGGTCGCGGTGGGCGCCGACCGCGACGGCATCGTCGGCCTCGAGCGGGCCGAGCGGGCCGGTGTCCCGACGTTCGTCGAGCGGGTCAAGGACCACCCCGACCGGGCCGCCTGGGACGCCGCGGTGACCGCGGCCGTCGCCGCGCACGAGCCCGACCTCGTCGTGCTCGCGGGCTTCATGAAGCTCGTCGGCCCCGACTTCCTCGCGGCGTTCGGCGGGCGCACGGTCAACACCCACCCCGCGCTGTCGCCGTCGTTCCCGGGGATGCACGGTCCCCGCGACGCCCTGGCGTACGGCGTCAAGGTCACGGGCTGCACGCTGTTCGTCGTCGACGAGGGCGTCGACACCGGCGTGATCGTCGCGCAGACCGCTGTGCCGGTCGCCGACGACGACACCGAGGACTCCCTGCACGAGCGGATCAAGGTCGCCGAGCGGTCGATGCTGGTCGACACGGTGGGCCGGATGGCCCGCGAGGGGTACGCCGTCGAGGGCCGTCGGGTCCGGTTCGGCACGGGGCCGAGAGCCCACTAGAGTCGGCGGCACACGACTGGCGCAGGTGGGCGACCACCGGGGAGTGACACGTCGGAGCATCGACCGCCTGGGTGCTCCTCGTCCGTGACGATCGATCCGCAGGAGTGCCCAGTGACCCAGCCGGCGAGTGACAACCGCGTCCCGATCAGGCGAGCCCTGGTCTCCGTCTACGACAAGACCGGCCTGGAGGACCTCGCCCGCGGCCTGCACGACGCCGGCGTCGCGATCGTGTCCACCGGCGGCTCGGCCAGGCTCATCGAGGGCCTCGGCCTGCCGGTGACCAAGGTCGAGGACCTCACCGGCTTCCCCGAGTGCCTCGACGGCCGGGTGAAGACGCTGCACCCGATGGTGCACGCCGGCATCCTCGCCGACCGCCGCCTCGACTCCCACGTGGCGCAGCTCGGCGAGCTCGGCGTCGAGCCGTTCGACCTCGTCGTCTCGAACCTCTACCCCTTCACCCAGACCGTCGCCTCCGGCGCCACGCCCGGCGAGTGCGTCGAGCAGATCGACATCGGCGGCCCCTCGATGGTGCGGGCCGCGGCGAAGAACCACCCGTCGGTCGCGATCGTCACCAGCCCCGACCGGTACGCCGACGTGCTGGCCGCCGTCGCCGCCGGCGGCTTCACCTACGACGAGCGCAAGCGCCTGGCCGCGGAGGCCTTCGTGCACACCGCGTCGTACGACGTCGCCGTCGCCTCGTGGATGGGCAACGTGCTCACCGACACCTCCGACGGGGCGGGCTACCCGGCGTGGGTCGGCGCCACCTGGGAGCGCTCGTCGGTGCTCCGGTACGGCGAGAACCCGCACCAGTCGGCCGCGATCTACGCCAGCGGGTACGGCCCGGTCGGGCTGGCCGGCGCGGAGCAGCTGCACGGCAAGGAGATGTCGTACAACAACTACGTCGACACCGACGCGGCCCGGCGGGCGGCGTACGACTTCGACGAGCCGGCCGTGGCGGTCATCAAGCACGCCAACCCGTGCGGCATCGCCGTCGGCGCCGACGTGGCCGAGGCCCACCGCAAGGCGCACGCCTGCGACCCGGTCTCGGCGTTCGGCGGGGTCATCGCCACCAACCGCCCGGTGTCGGTCGCGATGGCCGAGCAGGTCGCGGAGGTCTTCACCGAGGTCGTCGTCGCCCCCGGCTACGAGGACGGTGCCGTCGAGGTGCTGGCCCGCAAGAAGAACATCCGCATCCTCGTCGCCGAGCCCCTCGAGCGCGGCGGTGTCGAGATGCGTCCGGTCTCCGGCGGCCTGCTGATGCAGGAGCGCGACTCCTTCCAGGCCGAGGGCGACGACCCGGCTTCCTGGACGCTCGCGACCGGCGAGGCTGCCCCGCCCGAGGTCCTCGCCGACCTGGCGTTCGCCTGGAAGGCCTGCCGCGCCGCGAAGTCCAACGCGATCCTGCTCGCCTCCGGCGGCGGGTCGGTCGGCATCGGCATGGGCCAGGTCAACCGCGTCGATTCCTGCAAGCTCGCCGTCGAGCGCGCCAACACCCTCGCCGAGGGCTCCGAGCGCGCCCGCGGGGCGGTCGCCGCCTCCGACGCGTTCTTCCCGTTCGAGGACGGCCCGCAGATCCTCATCGACGCCGGCGTCACCGCGATCGTCCAGCCGGGCGGCTCGGTGCGCGACGAGCTCACCGTCGAGGCCTGCCAGGCTGCCGGGGGGACGATGTACTTCACCGGCACCCGGCACTTCTTCCATTAGGCACGGAGCTTGCTCCGGGCCGCGAATGGAAAGGTTGAGCAGCGACCACGGCTGAGCCTGCGAAGCCGTGACGGAGCGTGTCGAAACCCTCCGGGCCTGCGAGCACCAGCACTCCGACGACGTACGAGGAACAGATGACCGCACAGAAGCTCGACGGCACCGCCACCCTCAAGGCCATCAAGGCCGAGCTCACCGCCCGCGTCGCCGTGCTCCAGGAGCACGGCGTCACCCCGGGCCTGGGCACGGTCCTGGTCGGCGACGACCCCGGCTCGCACTGGTACGTCGGTGCGAAGCACAAGGACTGCGCCGAGATCGGCATCGAGTCGATCCGCGTCGACCTCCCGGCGACCGCCACCCAGGCCGAGGTCGAGGCCGAGATCGACCGGCTCAACGCCGACCCGTCGTGCACCGGCTTCCTGGTGCAGCAGCCGACGGGCCTGGACGAGTTCGCGCTGCTCTCGCGCGTCGACCCCGACAAGGACGTCGACGGCCTGCACCCGGTCAGCCTCGGTCGGCTCGCCCTGGGTGAGGCCGGCTCCCTGCCCTGCACGCCGGTCGGCTGCCTGGAGCTGCTGCGGCGCCACGGCGTCGAGCTCGCCGGCGCCGACGTGGTCGTCGTCGGTCGCGGCCTCACCGTGGGCCGTCCGATGGGCCTGCTGCTGACCCGCCGCTCGGAGAACGCCACCGCGATCCTCTGCCACACCGGCACCCGCGACCTGGCCGCGCACACCCGCACGGCCGACGTCGTGATCGCCGCCGCCGGCGTGCCCGGCATCATCACCGCCGACATGGTCAAGCCCGGTGCTGCCGTGCTCGACGTGGGGGTGAGCCGGGTCGACGGCAAGATCGCCGGCGACGTGGCCGACGACGTGTGGGAGACCGCAGGCTGGGTGTCGCCCAACCCCGGCGGCGTCGGTCCGATGACCCGCGCGATGCTGCTCAGCAACATCGTCGAGATGGCCGAGCGGTCCGCGGGCCTGGCGTGAGCGACCCCGTCCCGTCAGAGCCCGGCGCGGCCCCCGGCGAGCCGGAGGCGCCCGTCGCCCCCGTCGAGCCGGAGCCGCGCCGCTACCCGTCGACGATCGGCGGGGCGTTCTACATCGTCATCCTGCTGGCCGCGGCCGGTGCGGTGCTGGTGGCGGCGTACGACGACTGGCGGCTCGGCCTGCGGATCCTCGCCGGGTGCCTGGCCGGCGCCGGGCTGCTGCGGCTGGTGCTGCCGCAGCGCGACGCCGGCATGCTCGCGGTGCGCCACCGCGCCGTCGACGTGGCGCTGCTCGCCGCCGTGGCGGGTGCGCTGTGGTGGCTCCAGGGCAGCATCCCCGACCAGCCGATGTAGGTCGGCCCCGCGCCGTCAGGCGCCGGACGGCGTGCCGGCGTACCGCTCCTGGATCTCCTCGGCGGTGGCCGTCACCGGCTCGCTGATCCGCACGTGGTTGCCGAACGGGTCGCGGATGCCGATGTCGGTGCCGTAGGGCTGCTCGACCGGCTCCTGGGTGATCTCCACGCCGACCGCGACGAGGGCGTCGTACGTCGCGTGCACGTCGTCGCTCTGCAGGAACAGCCCGCCGAGCGCGCCCTGGGTGAGCAGCCCGCGCATCGTCGCCGCGGTCTCGGCGTCCGCCATCGGGCCGCCCGGGAGCGACACGAGCAGACGGTGCTCGAGGTCGCTGGGGTGCGCGATCGTCAGCCAGCGCATGAAGCCGAGGTCGATGTCGTCGCACACCTCGAACCCGAGGCGGTCGCGGTAGAACGCGACGGCCTCGTCCTGGTCGAGGACGAAGAGCGTGGTGATGTGCAGGCGCGTGATGTGGTGGGTCGTCATGCCGGCGACGCTAGTGGCGCCTGCCGACGTCCGGCTTCTCCGAAACGACTGAGCTGGGGCGCGACGTCGGTCCGCCTTCGCGCGGGCGCGTCCACGCGGCGACGAAGCACGTCGGCACGGCCACCGGCGGGTGCTGGGCGCGGAACGCGGTGGGGGAGCAGCCCACGATCTCCGAGAAGGTGCGGCTGAAGGTGCCGAGACTGGCGAACCCGACGTCCCAGGCGACCTGGGTGACCGGCCGGTCGGTCTGGCGCAGCAGCGTCATCGCCCGCTCGACGCGGCGGCGCTGCAGGTAGCGGTGCGGGGTCTCGCCGTAGAGCTGCTTGAACGCCGCGGAGAACCGGGACGGCGAGAGGTGGGCGACCGCGGCCACGGCGGCGACGTCCAACGGCTCGGCGTAGCGCCGGTCCATGGCGTCCCGGGCGCGCAGGAGCCTTCAGTTGAGGTCCTCACGCGCGGACGTGGTGGACACGGCGCTACGCCGGCAGCGGTGCGTCGCGGTGGGCCGGACTCAGATGAGGCCGAGCTCCTTGACGGTGTCGCGCTCCTCGGTGAGCTCGGCCACCGAGGCGTCGATCCTGGCGCGGGAGAAGTCGTTGACCGCGAGGCCCTCGACGATCTCCCAGTCGCCGTCCTTGGTGACGACCGGGAACGACGACACGATGCCCTCGGGCACGCCGTAGGAGCCGTCGGAGGCGACGGCCATGGAGACCCAGTCGCCCTCGGCCGAGCCGAACAGCCAGTCGCGGGCGGCGTCGATGGTCGCCGAGGCGGCCGAGGCGGCGGACGAGGAGCCGCGCGCGTCGATGATCGCCGCGCCGCGCTTGGCGACGGTCGGGATGAAGGTGTTCTCCAGCCAGTCCTGGTCGTCGACGGTCTCGGCGGCGTTCTTGCCCGCGACCTCGGCGTTGAACAGGTCCGGGTACTGGGTGGCAGAGTGGTTGCCCCAGATCGTCATCTTGGTGATGTCGGTGACCGGTGCGCCGGTCTTGGCCGACAGCTGCGAGATGGCGCGGTTGTGGTCGAGGCGGGTCAGCGCGGAGAAGCGGGCCGACGGGATGTCGGGGGCGTTGCTCATCGCGATGAGGGCGTTGGTGTTGGCGGGGTTGCCGGTGACGCCGATGCGGACGTCGTCGGCGGCGACGGCGTTGAGCGCCTTGCCCTGGGCGGTGAAGATCGCGCCGTTGGCCTCGAGGAGGTCGCCGCGCTCCATGCCCGGGCCGCGCGGGCGGGCGCCCACCAGCAGGGCGAGGTTGACGCCGTCGAAGATCTTCTCGGCGTCGTCGCCGATCTCCACGCCGGCCAGGCCGGGGAACGCGCAGTCGTCGAGCTCCATGACCACGCCCTCGAGGGCCTTCAGCGCCGGGGTGATCTCCAGCAGGCGCAGCTCGACCGGACGGTCGCCGGTGAGCGCTCCGGACGCGAGACGGAACAGCAGGCTGTAGCCGATCTGGCCGGCGGCGCCGGTGACGGCCACCTTGAGCGGGGTAGAGGTCACGACTTCCTCGTCTTTCTCTCGGGGTGAGCCAGGTAGGTGTCTGGGACGAGCGGTGACGACGCGGTGTGGCGTGGACCGCTCTCCCTGGCGAAACTACCGCGCCGCGCCCCCGCCCGACCGGGCAGGTCGTCCCCGGCGGTAGGGCACAGTGGGCCCGTGCTCCCGCAGCCGCGCGCCGCCCGGCCCCTCCACGACCGCCCGCCGGCACGGCGACGGGCGCCGGCCACGCCGTGGCTCGCGCTGTGCCTCGCGCTGCTCGCCGGCGCGTTGGCCGCCTGCGGCGGCTCGCCCCCGCAGCCGCCCACGGGCATCGACGAGCTGGTCGTGCCGACCCCCTCGCCGACTCCGTCTGACTTCGTCGACGTGGTGGACCACCCGTGGCTGGCGCTGCCGCCGGGCACCACCCGGGTCTACCGGCTGGACGGCACGACCGGCGGTCCGACCGACGCCGGCGCGGTGACCGTGCGGGCGACCGAGGGGTCGAGGGTCGCGGGCGTCCCCACGACCCGGGTCGAGACGTCCGCGCTCGGCGCGGTGCCGGTCGTCGACCTGCTGGCCCAGGACGCCGACGGCAACGTGTGGTGGCTGGGCCGCGAGGGGGAGTGGGTGGCCGGGGACGGCACCCACGAGGCCGGCCTCTGGCTGCCCGCGGTCGCGCGGCTCGGCGACGGCTTCCGCACCGCGGCCGGCGGGACGCTCGACGAGCGGGCCGAGGTGGTCGAGGTCGACGGCACCGTCGACGCCGGCGGCACGACGTACGACGACGTGGTCACGCTGCGCGTGCGCACGGGCGGCACGGACGTGGTGCGGTCGTACGCCGAGGGCGTGGGGATGGTGCGCCAGGAGTCGGCGGTGCCTGCGCCGACGCTGCCGTTCGGGAGCGGCTCGCCCGCCCTCGACCAGGTGTCGATGTCGCTCGTCGCGGAGCCCTGAGGGACCGGTCGCACCCAGCGCGGCTCAGGAGTCGCGGACCTGGGTGCCCTCGCCGGCCTGCGGCGGCTGCTGGCCGGGCTGCTGCGGCGCCGGGAACCACTGCTGGGCCTGCGGGTCCCACTGCCAGCCGTCCTGGATGATCGGCTGCTCCTGCGCCGGCTGCGCCCAGCCCTGCTGGTCCTGGGGCTGCGCGTACCCCTGCCCGTACCCCTGGCCGTAGCCCTGGCCGTAGCCCTGCCCGTCGTACGCCGGCGTGGTCGCCGACGAGCGCGAGAGCGCCAGGCCGGAGCCCGGCACCGCGTCGGCCTCACGGCCGAACAGCACCGGGTGCAGCAGCCCGCCGAGCACGCCGCCCAGCAGCGGTGCGACGAGGAAGACCCACAGGGCGCCGAGCGCGTCGCCGCCGGAGAACAGGGCGGTGCCGAGCGACTTGGCGGGGTTCAGCCCGCCGTCGGTGGTCGGCAGGCTGAGCAGGTAGAGCGCGCCGAAGGTGACCGCCACGATCGCGGGTGCCAGGCGCGGCACCGCCAGCCGTCGGTCGTGGGCGCGCAGGAAGGCGAGCGTCAGGACGATGGTGAGCAGGAGCTCCAGCAGGAGGGCGGCGAACCACGCGTATCCGGTGCTGGCGTCGCCCCAGCCGGAGGCGCCGACGGAGTCGCTGAACGGGTCGAAGTCGGCGAAGCCCTGGAGCAGCAGGACGAGCAGGAGGCCGCCGCCGACCGCGCCGGCGGTCTGGGCGGCGGCGTACAGCCCGGCCTCGGACCAGCGCATCCGCCCGGCCGCCGCGGCGGCGACGGAGACGGCGGGGTTCAGCTGGGCGCCGCTGGTCGGCGCGAGGAGGAGCCCGAGCGCGAGCAGTACGAGGGCCGCACCCAGGGCGCCCGCGGCGCCGACGACCGCGACGCTCCCGAGCAGCAGCACCAGCAGCAGGGTGCCGACGCCCTCGGCGACCAGGCGGCCGCTCAGGGGTGCGGCCGGGTCGCCGGTGCCGGACCAGACGTCGGAGGTGGAGGCGGGGTCGGCGGGGGAGGTGGCGCCCGTTGCGGTGGTCATGCGGCGCCCCTGCCCGGCGTACGGTGCGGTGAAACCTGGCCTCCCGCAGCCGCGGGTGCCAGGCTGACCACACCGGCGCGCGAGCGTCAGGTATCTTGACGTCAAGACAGATTCCCGACCGATCTCGGTAGGAGAGACCTCAGGCCCATGGCAGCCCAGCAGTCGACGATCATCTACACCCACACCGACGAGGCGCCGCTGATGGCGACGTACTCGTTCCTGCCGATCATCCAGGCGTACGCCGCGAAGGCCGGCGTCGACGTCGAGACTCGCGACATCTCGCTCTCGGGTCGGATCATCAGCCAGTTCCCGGAGCGGCTGAGCGAGGAGCAGCGCCTCGACGACCACCTCGCCGAGCTCGGCGAGCTGGCCACGAAGCCCGAGGCCAACATCATCAAGCTCCCCAACATCTCGGCCTCCGTGCCGCAGCTGAAGGCGGCCATCAAGGAGCTGCAAAGCCAGGGCTACGACCTGCCCGACTACCCGGAGAGCCCCTCGACCGACGAGGAGAAGGACGCCCGGGCCAAGTACGACAAGGTCAAGGGGTCCGCGGTCAACCCGGTGCTGCGCGAGGGCAACTCCGACCGCCGTGCCCCCGCCGCGGTCAAGGGCTACGCGAAGAAGTACCCCCACCGCATGGGCGACTGGTCCTCGGACTCCAAGACCTCGGTCGCCACGATGGGCAAGGACGACTTCCGCTCCAACGAGCAGTCGGTCGTGATCGAGGCGCCCGACACGCTGAAGATCGTGCACGTCGGTGTCGACGGCACCGAGACGGTGCTCAAGGAATCGCTCCCGGTCGAGGCCGGCGAGGTCGTCGACTCCACCTTCATGAACGTCGCGGCCCTGCGCCGCTTCCTCACCGAGCAGATCGCCGCGGCCAAGGCCGACGACGTGCTGTTCTCGGTGCACCTCAAGGCCACCATGATGAAGGTCTCCGACCCGATCATCTTCGGCCACGTCGTCCAGGCGTTCTTCCCCACGCTGTTCGAGCAGTACGGCGAGCAGCTCGCGGCCGCGGGCGTGTCCCCGAACGACGGCCTCGGCGCGCTGCTGTCCGGCGTGGAGGCGCTGCCCGAGGGTGACGCCATCAAGGCCGCCGTCCAGCAGGGCCTCGCCGAGGGTCCGCGGATGGCCATGGTCGACGACCGCAAGGGCATCACCAACCTGCACGTGCCCTCCGACGTCATCATCGACGCCTCGATGCCGGCGATGATCCGCATCGGCGGCCACATGTGGGGCCCCGACGGCAACGAGGACGACTGCCTCGCGGTCATCCCCGACTCCTCCTACGCCGGCGTCTACGCCGCGGTCGTCGAGGACTGCAAGAAGAACGGCAAGCTCGACCCGGCCACGATGGGCTCGGTGCCCAACGTCGGCCTGATGGCGAAGAAGGCCGAGGAGTACGGCTCGCACGACAAGACCTTCGAGATCCCCGCCGCCGGCACCGTGAAGGTGCTCTCCGGCTCGGGCGAGGTCCTGATGAGCCACGACGTCGAGCCGGGCGACATCTGGCGCGCCTGCCAGACCAAGGACGCCCCGATCCAGGACTGGGTCAAGCTCGCCGTCACCCGTTCGCGGGCCAGCGGCTCCCCGGCGGTCTTCTGGCTCGACGAGACCCGCGCGCACGACCGCAACCTCATCGAGAAGGTCAACGCCTACCTGCCCGACCACGAAACCGACGGCCTGACCATCGAGGTCATGGCCCCGGACGCCGCGTGTGCCTACTCCCTGGAGCGCATCCGCCAGGGCGAGGACACCATCTCGGTCACCGGCAACGTGCTGCGCGACTACAACACCGACCTGTTCCCGATCCTCGAGGTCGGCACGTCGGCGAAGATGCTCTCGATCGTCCCGCTGATGAACGGCGGCGGCCTCTTCGAGACCGGCGCCGGCGGCTCGGCGCCGAAGCACGTGCAGCAGCTGGTCGAGCAGAACTACCTGCGCTGGGACAGCCTGGGCGAGTTCTTCGCCCTCGCCGCCTCCTTCGAGCACCTTGCGGGCTTCGCGGACAACGCCGGCGCGCAGGTCCTCGCCGACACCCTGGACGCCGCCACCGCGACGTTCCTGCTCGAGGACAAGTCCCCGACCCGCAAGATCGGCGGCATCGACAACCGCGGCTCGCACTTCTACCTGGCGCTCTACTGGGCCCAGGAGCTGGCGAAGCAGACCGCGGACGCCGACCTCGCCGAGGTCTTCGCGCCGCTTGCGGAGTCGCTGGCCTCCCAGGAGGACGCCATCGTCGGTGAGCTCAACGGCGTGCAGGGCGAGCCGGCCGACATCGGTGGCTACTACCGCCCCGACGACGCCAAGTCCGACACGGTGATGCGCCCGTCGGCGACGCTCAACGCCGCGATCAACGGGTTCTGAGGGCTGCCGGGTCCTACCCGGCTGCACTCGCCACGGCACGCGCCGTCCGTCCGCCGCTCACGCGGTGGGGCGGGCGGCGCGTTCGTCGTTCTTCGGCGCAAGCCGCGGCGTACGGGGGCGTACGGCGGCGTACGGCGGCGGGTCAGCCGTACAGCGCCAGGAACGACCGGGTCGCGGCCTCGACCAGCTCCTCGGGCGAGGTCGCCACGGCGCTGTCCAGCCACGCGGTGACCAGCTCGGCGAGCCCGCCGACGAACATCAGACCGGCCACCTCGTCCGCCGCCGCGCCCCGGTGGGGGAGTCCTTCCAGGCCGCCGGCCTCCTCGGCGCAGGCGTGCGCGAAGTGCCGCAGCAGCTCGGTGCGTCGCGCGCGCAGGGACGGCATCGCACCGGCCTCGATGATCGCCACCCGGGCCTTGCGCGGGTCCTCGACCAGGAGGTCGACGAAGGTCGTCATCGTGGCCCGCACACGTGCGCCGGGGTCGTCGCCGGCCGCCTCGCGGGCCGCGGTGGTGGTCTCCTCGATCTCGTCGGCGACCTGCTCGAGCACCGCGAGCAGGACGTCGTCGAGGTGGCGGAAGCTCTCGTAGAAGTACCGCTCGGTGAGCCCGGCCTCGGCGCACACCGCGGTCATCGTCGTACGGGTGCCGGGGTCGGCCCAGACGGCGAGGGCTGCGTCGAGCAGCCGGGAGCGGCGCTCGGCGGCGCGCTCCGCCGCGCTCACGCCCCGGTAGACACCTGACTGGACCGCCACGCCGGTCACCCTCTCACGCCGGGCCGCCGCGCACGAGAAGGTTGACAGGGCGCTCTGCCAGATTCCAGGCTGAGGTGACTCCCCTCACACCGCCAGCCCCAGGAGCAGCCGTGGCCACCCTGCCGCTCGACCCGTCCGAGACCCGCCCGGTCCCGGACCAGCTCCCCGAGGACCGCGGCCTGCCGGTGCTCGGCCGGCTGCTCCACTACACCCGCGACCCGCTGGCGCTGATGCGGCACCAGTACGCGACGTACGGGCCGGTCGCGCCGTTCAAGGCGATCGGCACCGACGCGGTGATGCTGCTCGGCCCGGACGCCTGCGAGACCGCGCTGCGCAACGCCGACAAGGCCTTCGCCAACGGCCCGGCCTGGACCCGGCTCGTCGGTCCGTTCTTCACCCGCGGGCTGATGCTGCTCGACTTCGAGGAGCACCACGCGCACCGCCGGATCATGCAGGAGGCGTTCACCCGCGACCGGCTCGCGGCGTACGTCGCCCGCATGCACCCCGCGATCGCCCAGGGCACCGCCGGCTGGGGGAGCGACCCGGAGTTCCTCGCCTACCGGCGGCTCAAGCAGCTCACCCTCGACATCGCCGCCGACATCTTCATGGGCGGCGCCGAGGACCACGACGCCGCCGCGATGGACCGGGTCAACGCCGCCTTCGTCGACTGCGTGCAGGCGGCTGCGGGCATCGTGCGCGCCGACGTGCCGCTGACCCGCTGGGGTCGGGCGTTCCGTGGGCGTCGGGTGCTCGAGGACTTCCTGCGCCACTACCTGCCGGCCCGTCGGGCGGGCGACGGCGTCGACCTGTTCTCCGTGCTGTGCCGGCTGGAGAGCGACGACGGCGAGCGGTTCGGCGACGACGACGTCGTCGACCACATGATCTTCCTGATGATGGCCGCGCATGACACCTCGACCACCACGCTCTCCACGATGCTCCAGCTGCTCGGCCAGCACCCGGAGTGGCAGGACCGCTGCCGGGCGGAGTCCCGCGCGCTCGGCGACGAGCCGACGCTCGCCGAGCTCGACGGGCTCACCTCGGTCGACCTGGTGATGAAGGAGGCGCTGCGGCTGCGACCGCCGGTGCCGGTCGTGGTGCGCAAGACGGTCAAGGACGCCGTGGTCGAGGGAGTGCGGATCGCCGCCGACACCGACGTCATCGTCTGCGTCCACCTCAACCACGTGCTCCCCGGGCTGTGGACCGACCCCGACCGCTTCGACCCCGAGCGGTTCGCCGCCGACCGTCGCGAGGACAAGTCCCACCGCTACGCCTGGGAGCCCTTCGGCGGCGGCGTGCACAAGTGCCTCGGGCTGTTCTTCGCCGGCGCCGAGGTCAAGGCGGTCATGCACCGGCTGCTGCGCCACCACCGCTGGAGCGTCGACCCGTCGTACGTCGCGCCCCTCGACCACCACTCGCTGCCGTTCCCCTCCGACGGGCTGCCGATCGACCTGGTGCGCACCGGCTGAGCCCGGTCCGCGTGGCGGAGCACACGCTCGCGTCCGGAACACCCCTTCGGGGACGATGGTTGCGCCGGGGTCCACCCCGTCACCGTCTCGGAAGGCTCCCGGATTGACCACCGTCACCGACGCTCGCTCCGCCGTGGAGCCGCGCACCGAGGGCAACCTCACCCTCGCCGTGCTCGCGCTCGCCACCGGCGGCTTCGCCATCGGCACGACCGAGTTCGTGACGATGGGCCTGATCCGCGAGATCGCCGACGGCATCGGGATGACCATCCCGCAGGCCGGCCACGTCGTCTCGGCGTACGCGCTCGGGGTCGTGGTCGGCGCGCCCACGCTGGCGTTCCTGGGTGCTCGGCTGCCGCGCCGGATGCTGCTGCTGTCGCTGATGGCGGCCTACATGCTCTTCAACGCCGCCAGCGCGCTGGCGACCGACCAGACCACGCTGCTGGTGCTGCGGTTCCTCGACGGGCTGCCGCACGGCGCCTACTTCGGCGTCGCCTCCCTGGTCGCGGCAAGCCTGGCCAGCCCGGAGCGGCGCGGCCGGGCGGTGGCCGCGGTGATGCTCGGGCTGTCGTTCGCCAACGTCGCCGGCGTGCCCGCCGCGACCTGGCTCGGCCAGCACGCCGGGTGGCGGGCGACGTACGCCGCGGTGGCCGGGCTGTCGCTGCTGACGGTGCTGCTCATCTGGCTGTTCGTGCCCGCGACGCCGGGCAACCCGGCCGCCACCGGACGCCGTGAGCTCGCCGCGCTCAAGCGCCTCCCGGTGTGGCTGGCCGCGCTCGCCGGCTCGGTCGGCTTCGGCGGCCTGTTCGCCGTCTACTCCTACGTCGCGCCGACCATCACCGAGCTCGGCGGGCTCGGCGACGCCGCGGTCCCGGTCTTCCTGCTCGTCTTCGGCGTCGGCATGGTCGTCGGCACCTGGGTCGCCGGACGGATGGCCGACTGGTCGGTGCAGAAGTCGCTCGAGGTCGGCACGGCCGGGCTCATCGTGGCGCTCCTGGCCTACTGGGCACTCGCGGGCGCCGGGTGGTGGCTGCTGCCGGTGACGTTCTTCGTGACCGCGCTCGGCTCGGTGCTCGTGGTCAACCTCCAGCTGCGGCTGATGGAGGCCGCGGGGGAGGCCGAGACCATCGGCGCCGCGATCAACCACTCCGCGCTCAACGTCGGCAACGCGCTCGGTGCGTGGCTGGGCGGCGTCGTCATCGCCGCCGGTCTCGGCTACCGGGCGCCGGCGCTCGTGGGCGCCGCGCTGGCCGTGCTCGGCCTGGTGCTCGTCCTCGTCGCCCGGGTCGTTCACACCCGCGAGGGCCACTCCTCCGCGAGCACGTCGTAGAGGGCGACGTCGGCGCGACCCGTGCGCAGGGTCGTGCCGAGGCGCTCGTGCCCGGTCAGGGTGAACCCGCACGCCTCCGCGACGTGGCGCGACGCGGTGTTCTCCAGCGCGGCGAGCAGCGCGACACGGCGTACGCCCACCTCCTCGAAGGCGTACGTCGTCGCCAGCCGGGTCGCGGCCGTCATCATGCCGCGACCGCGGGCGTCGGGGTGGGCCCAGTAGCCGACCTCCGCGAAGTCCAGGCTGACGTCGAAGAGGTTGATCGCGCCCAGCAGCGCGTCGGTGGCCGCGTCGGCGACGACCCACGGCACCTTGGTGCCGGTCGCGGCGCCCTCGTCCTGGCCGGCCAGCCAGGCCCGGGCGTCGGTCTCGGTGTAGGGCACCGGCATCGACCCGAGCCAGTACGACGTCCGCTCGTCCGAGCAGGCCTCCACGATGCGCGGCAGGTCGGCCTCGCGGGGCTGGCGCAGGCGTACGCCGGCGACGGGGTCCTCCAGCACGGGCGGCACGAACCAGCGGTGCCGGGGCACGCGCGGCTCGTCGCGGTGCAGGGTGCCGCTCCAGGCGTCGCGCAGCTCCCCGCGGTGCACGTGCGTGCCGCGCTGGAGCCCGTCGTAGGAGAAGCCGACCTTCCAGGCCAGCCGACGGCTCGCCCAGTTGCCGACCAGCGCGCCCCAGCGCACCACCTGGAGCCCCTGCTGCTCGAAGCCCCACTCGAGGGCCAGCCGGACGCCGGCCTCCATGATCCCCAGGCCGCGGGCGGCCGGGGCGGCGCCGTACCCGATCTCGGCCAGGCCGGGGCCCTCCGGACGCAGCGCGAGGTTGCCGCAGTAGCGACCGGGCACCTCGTCGCACTCGATCGCCAGGATCCACTGCGAGCCGTCGGCCCACGCCCGCGGGGCGATCTCGGTGCAGAACTCCAGCGCCGTGTCGACGCCCGACGGCACCGGGACGGTCGTCCAGCGGATCGACTCCGGGTCCAGCGCCTGCTCCAGGCAGCCCGCGACATGCTCCTCGCCGAGCGCGCGCAGCGTGACGCGGCCGTCGGTGAGGACGGGCGGCTCGGCTGGGGCGGGTCGGTCGGCGGGAGCGGTCACGTCGCGCACCCTGCCACGGCACCCGGTGGTCCTCGCCACGCGTTTTCTGAGGTCCTGCGCGGGGTGCGGGCCGCCGCCGGAAAATCGGAGGCGCCGTGTCGGTGCCGACGCCTACCGTGCGAGACGCGATGACCGACACCTCGACCCGGGTCAGCCCTCCTCCCGGTCCCCTCGACAGTGGCGCGCCCGCCGGCTCGGCCGGCCGCGGCGACGCCTTCCTCGACGACCCCGCACGACGGGTCGACTGGCGCCGCTGGTCGGGCGCGGCCAGCGCGTTCGCGCTCGCGCTGTCGGTCCTCGCCGCCGTCGGCGAGGCGGTCGGCACGGTCGTCGCCGGTCGGGTCGCCGCCGGCCCGACCGGCACCCTCGTGCTGCTGCTCGCGGTGACGTTCGTGGGCTCGGCCCTGCTCAACACCGTCGGCCGCGTGGTGTGGGCCGGCGTCTCCGACCGGGCCGAGGGTCGGCTCCGGGCCGACCTGCTCTCCGCCGCGCTGCACCAGCCGCTCGGCGTGCTGGGGGAGCAGGCGGTCGGCGAGGTGCTCGACCGCGTCGACGACGACACCCACGAGGTCGGCACGCTGGTGCGTCGCCAGCTCTGGGACGCGCTCTACACCGTCTTCTCGCTGGTGCCGATGTGGATCGTCGCCGGCCTCACCTGGACCCCCGCCTGGGTGCTCTTCCCGGCCGTCGCGTTCGTGACCGTCTGGGTCGTGCGGCCGCTGCTCGGTGAGATCGCGCGCCGCAAGGTGCTCGAGGAGATGGCGTGGACCGACCACGCCGCCGCGCTCGAGGAGGGGGTCGCGGCCCGCGACGACCTGCGCACCGGTCTGGGCCAGGCCTACGTCGTACGCCGCCTCGCCGAGCTGTCCGCGGAGATCCACCGCCGCTTCGACTCCGTCGTCTCCGTCGAGGCCCGGATGGCCCGCCGTGCCGGCCTGCTGCTGCACGGCCTGCTCGCCGGCACCGCGCTCGCCGGCGTCGCGCTCGTCGTCGACGGCGACTTGTCCATCGCCCAGCTGGTGACGCTGTTCCTCGTCACCACCACCTTCGTCGGCCAGATCGACCAGGTCGCGCGGCACATGCCCGACCTCCAGGCCGGCCTCGGCGCCGTGCTGCGGCTGCGCCAGATGCTCTCCTCGCCGCCCGAGCCGGTCGGCGGGTCACCGCTGCCCGACGGCCCTCTCGACCTGGTGCTCGACGACCTGCACTTCGCCTACGACGAGGGCACCTTCGCCCTGCGCGGCGTCGACCTGCGGGTGCCCGCGGGCCAGACCTGTGCCCTGGTCGGTCGCACCGGCTCCGGGAAGTCGACGCTCGCCTCGCTCGTCTCCCGCGCGGTCGAGCCCTCGCCCGGCTCGGTGCGGCTCGGTGGCACCGACGTGCTGGAGATCGATCTCCAGCACCTGCGCGCCGCCGTCGGCGTCGTCACCCAGCGCACCGAGGTGCTCGTCGGCACGCTGGCGGAGAACGTCGCGCTCTTCGGCGACGTGCCCCGCGAGCGGATCGAGGCGGCCGTGCGCGAGCTCGGCCTGGAGACCTGGGTCGCCGGCCTGCCCGACGGCCTCGATACGCGCCTGGGCCCCGGCGGCACCAGCCTGTCCGCGGGCGAGGAACAGCTCGTCGCCTTCGCGCGCCTGCTGGTGCGCGACGTCTCGGTCGTCGTGCTCGACGAGGCCACCGCTCGGATGGACCCCCTCACCGAGGCGCGGGTCGTCGGTGCGGCCGAGCGCCTGCTCGTCGGTCGCACCGGGCTGCTCGTCGCCCACCGGCTCTCCACAGTCGCGCGCGCCGACCTCGTCGCCGTGCTCGACGCCGGCACCGTGGTCCAGCACGGCCGGCGCGAGGACGTCGCGGTCGAGCCCGGCCCGTTCCGGCGGCTGCTGGAGGCCTCGGCCGAGGAGGAGCCCGACGAGGTCGATCCCGGTGCGGAGTCCGATCCTGCGCGGGCGCCCGGCGGGGAGCTCGCCGGGGCGCGGCGGCAGGGCGTCGTACCCACCCCGGCGGCGGTGCCCGACCCGCCGTCGCTGGCCCGCGGCACCGCCCGGTCGCTCTCCATCCACCCCGAGTGGGGCCTCGTCGGCGCCGTGCTCTTCCTCGTCGCCGCGATCACCGGCGCGTTCGGCGCACTCACCGGCTTCCTGTGGGGGCGGGTCGTGGAGACCCTCGGCGAGGGCCGCACGCCCTCGCTCCTCGCGGTCGGTGTCGCGTGCTCGATCCTCCTCGCCCCGCTGCTGCTCGCCGAGGCGTTCAAGCGCTACCCGCAGTGGTGGATCGCGGCCATGCTCCGCGTGCGGATGTCGGTGCTGGTCGGCCAGCCCCGCCAGCACCGCCTCGCCCGCACCCCCGCCGGCGAGGTCGTCGCCCGCACGATGGACGCCGACCGCTGGGCCCGGTACGCCGACCGCTGGGTCGACTTCGTCAACGGCATGGTCATCGTCGTCGTCACCTCGGTCGCCGGCGGGAGCCTGCTCGCCGGTGGCGTGCTGCTCGCGGTGATGGTGTCGTCCGCGCTCGCCTCGGCGGTCGGGCGACCCGCTGCCGGCCGGTCCGCTGCCGAGGCGTCGCGCACCCGGGCCGGCTTCGGGCGCTCCCTGGTCTCCGCGCTGGAGTCCGTGCGCACCGTCAAGCTCGCCGCCGCCACGCCGGACGTCCACGCCCACCTGCGTCGCGTCGACGGCGGCCGGGTCGACGCCGCGGTCCGCGAGCACCGCATCCAGGCCGTGCTCGACGGCGTGCCGGTCGTGCTCGTCCAGGTCGGCGTCGTCGCCGCCTGGGGCCTCTACCTGCTCGACGCCTGGGGCCTGGCCACCGCGATCCTCGTCGCCGGCGCGGTCAACGGCTTCGACTGGTTCGGCCGCGTCGCCGGCGCCGTCATCACCGAGGCACCCGGCACCCGTGCCTGGCAGGTCGCCACCACCCGGTTCGCCGGCGGCGGCGACCTGATGACCCTGCCTGACGGCGTCGACCTCGTGCGCGGCTCCGCTTCGCTGCCGCCCGTCGCCGCGCGCGTCCCGCTCGACCGGCTGACCCTCACCGACGTGGGCGCCCGCCACGACGACGGCACCGTCGGCTGCCACGGCGTCGACCTCGAGCTCCGGCGCGGCGAGCTGGTGCTCCTGCTGGGCCAGGTCGGCTCGGGCAAGTCCAGCCTCCTCGGCGCCCTCGCCGGGCTCGTCGAGCACGACGGCTCGGTCCGCTGGAACGACATCGAGGTGTCCGACGCCCAGGAGTTCCTGCGGCCCGGCCAGGTCGCCCATGTCGCCCAGGTGCCGCGGGTCCTGTCCGGCACGTTCCGGGGCAACGTCGCCCTCGACCACGACCGCCCGGTCGACCGGTCGCTCGACGACGCCCGGATGCGCCAGGACGTCGACGCCGCCGGCGGCGCCGACGCCCTCGTCGGGCACCGCGGCGTACGGCTCTCGGGCGGGCAGGTCCAGCGCCTCGCCCTGGCCCGGGCCCTGGCCGCCGAGACCGAGCTGCTCCTCGCCGACGACGTCTCCTCCGCCCTCGACGCCGCCACCGAGATCGAGCTGTGGGAGGCCCTGCGCGCCCGCGGCACCACCGTCCTCGGCGCCTCCAACAAGCGGGCCGCACTCGCCCGCGCCGACCGGGTGGTCGTGCTCGTCGACGGCACGATCGCCGAGACCGGCCCCTGGTCGACCCTCGAGCCGAGGTGGGCCCACCTGGCCGGATGACCGGCCCGCCTCCGGCGGGCCGGGGTAGTGGGGCGTGTGGTCGTGCTGCGGGATGCCGTCGGGTGACGGGTCGCGGTGGGCGCTGCCCGGACCCGACCCGCGGTCCGGGGCTGGGGCGGCGCGTCGTCGGCACGACGCGGGTGCGTGGTGGCGCGCCGCCGGCCGACGCCGCGGCCAAGCCCCTTGAGGCCCGGCGCCGCGGTCGGTCCGGACGGCGCCGGTACGACCCGCCACCCGGCGGCACGGTCCTCGCCCTCCCGCCCGCCGGGTGGGGGAGATGTTCGGGGACACGTCGAGCGGAGAGCCGGCCTCGGTGCGAGTCATCCACCACGAGGAGCCGAGCGAACGCGGGACCGGCCCGTGCGTCGGCCCTGCGGAAGGTGGTGGCCGGATCCGGTCATGTCCTCCGGGCCTCAAGGGGCCTGGCCGCGGCGCCGGCGTAGGGGCCGCAAGCCGAAGCGACGGCCACGCCGGCGACGCGCCGCCCCAGCCCGGAGGGCATGAGCCGGAGCAGGCCGCCACCGACCCACGAGGCCGACGGACGAGCGACCGCCGCGGGAGCGGAGCGGACGCCCACCCGCCGGAGGCGGGTCAGAGCACGGCCGAGGTGGCCCACAACGGCCAGATCGGCGCCGTGCGGAGCTCGTCGGTGCGGTGCCAGAGGGCGAGGTAGAGCTCGGTGGCGGTGCCGGTCACGGCGTGGTCGGCGTCGGCTACCGCGTCGGCGACGGCCGCGGGGCCGTCGTGGCGGGTGGAGACGGCGGGCTCGTCGGTGACGTGGACGGTCCAGGCGACGTCGGCGTCGGTGGGGTGGATGACGAGGGTGACGGGCTCGGGGGAGCGCAGCGTCATCTTGCGGCGGGGGACGAAGCCGAGGACGAGCTCGTCGATGCCGTCGAGGGCGAGGTCGTGCTCGACCCAGGTCTCCTCGGTGCGGGGGAGCCGGCCGAGGGCGGCGGCGAGGGCGTCGACGGCGTGGACGGTGGTCTCGTGCGCCTGGCGGCGGGCCCAGAAACGGGGGAGGGACGGTGCGTCCTTGAGGAAGGTGACGCCCTCGGCGTCGTCCGGGGTGGCGGCGATGGTGGCCACGAGCGACTCGACGCCGTCGGTGAGCCAGCCGGCGAGGGCGGCGCCGTCGGGGAGGTCGGCGGCCTCGGCCTCCAGCGGACCCCAGTCCAGGTCGACGCCGCGCAGCGCGGCCTCGGCCCAGCGGTGCACGGCGCCCTGGTGGGCGACCAGGTCGCGCACGGTCCAGCCGGGGCAGGTCGGCACGGGGGCGGCGGGGTCGAGGGCGGCAACGTGGCCGGTGAGGTGGGTGGTCGCCTCGGCCAGCGCGGCGAGGTGGGTGTCCTGGGTCAGGTGGGTCGGCACCAGGCGATCATCGCGGATCGGAGAGAATGCCGCCCATGCCTGCCACCACGCAGCCGGAGGTCGCCGTCCCGACGGCGCCGAGCGGCGGAGCCCGACCCCGCGTCCTATCCGGCATCCAGCCGACGGCGGACTCGTTCCACCTCGGCAACTACCTCGGTGCGCTGCGTCAGTGGGTCGACCTGCAGCGCGACCACCAGCCGTTCTACATGGTGGTCGACCAGCACGCGATCACCGTCGAGCACGACCCGAAGCTGCTGCGCGAGCGCACCCTGCGCTCGGCCGCGCAGCTGCTCGCGATGGGTGTCGACCCCGCCCGGTCGGCGGTCTTCGTGCAGAGCCACGTGCCCGAGCACTCCCAGCTCGCGTGGGTGCTGCAGTGCCTCACCGGCTTCGGCGAGGCCCGCCGGATGACGCAGTTCAAGGACAAGTCGTCCAAGGGTGGCGAGGGCCAGGCCTCCGTCGGCCTGTTCACGTACCCGATCCTCCAGGCGGCCGACATCCTGCTCTACCGGCCGCACTACGTGCCGGTCGGCGAGGACCAGCGCCAGCACCTGGAGCTCACCCGCGACCTCGCGCAGCGGTTCAACCACCGCTTCAAGAAGACCTTCCGGCTGCCCGAGCCCTACATCCTGCGCGCCACCGCGAAGATCGCCGACCTCCAGGACCCGACCTCGAAGATGTCGAAGTCGGCGTCGTCCCCGGCGGGCATCGTCGACCTCCTCGACCCGCCCAACGTCAGCGCCAAGAAGATCCGCTCGGCCGTCACCGACTCGGGGTCGGAGATCCGCTTCGACACCGAGGAGAAGCCGGGCGTCAGCAACCTGCTCGGCATCTACTCCGCGCTCACCGGCGAGTCCGTGGGCGCACTCGAGGAGCAGTACGTCGGCAAGGGCTACGGCGACCTGAAGAAGGACCTCGCCGAGGTCGTGGTGTCGTTCGTGACGCCGTTCCGCGACCGCACGCTGGAGCTGCTCGACGACCAGGACCACCTGATGGACGTGCTCGCCCAGGGTGCGGAGCAGGCACGGTCGGTGGCGTCGGCCACGCTCAAGGACGTCTACCAACGGGTCGGTTTCGTCGCGCCGAGGTCCCGATAGGGTCGTCGGCATGCCGACCGTGGGTGTCGCCGTGACGCTTCCGGAGCCGTGGGGGAGTCGCCTCCGCGGCTACCGGGCCTCCCTCGGCGACCCCCAGGCCTCCGAGGTCCCGTCGCACATCACGCTGGTGCCGCCGACCGAGGTCGACCGGCCGCTCGAGGAGCTGGAGGAGCACCTCGCCGACGCCGCAGGCGACGTACCCGGCTTCGAGGTGCACCTGCGCGGCACCGCGACGTTCCGCCCGGTCTCGCCGGTCGTCTACGTCGACCTGGCTCTGGGCACCGAGGGGTGCGCCCGCCTGGCCGACGCCGTACGACGGGGGCCGCTCGACGTCGACCTCGCCTTCCCCTACCACCCGCACGTGACCGTGGCCCACCACCTCGACGACGCGACGCTCGACCGCGCGGAGGTCGACCTGGCGCAGTTCGACTGCCGCTTCGCGGTGACGGCCTTCCAGCTCTACGTGCACGAGGGCGACGACGGGTGGCGCACCGCCCGTGAGTTCGACCTCGCCGTGCCCGCGACCGCGGGGGGCTGAGCCCGGTGGTCTCGGTGGGGCAGGCCAAGGAGCGGGTCGCGGAGGTCCGCGAGCACGGTCCGGTCATCTCGCACGTGCTGCGGATGCAGCAGCACTACACCGCCACGAACGCCGGCCAGCAGGCCGGCGCGGTGACCTACTACGCCTTCCTGTCGTTCTTCCCGGTGCTGGCGCTCGCGTTCTTCATCGTCGGCCTGGTGTCGATCGTCTACCCCGACGCCAATCAGAACCTCCGCCAGGCCATCGAGGCCGTGCTGCCGGGGCTCATCGGTGGCGGCGACGGCCAGATCTCCCTCGACGACATCCGCACCTTCTCCGGCTGGGCGGGTGTCGTCGGTCTGCTGGGTGTGGCTTACGCCGGTCTGGGCTGGGTGCAGGCGCTGCGACTGTCGCTGCGGGCGGTGTTCGAGGACGACAGCGAGCG
The DNA here is from genome assembly GCA_002729525.1 of Nocardioides sp. GTDB lineage: Bacteria > Actinomycetota > Actinomycetes > Propionibacteriales > Nocardioidaceae > Nocardioides. The sequence goes on along the minus strand of PBYI01000034.1, from coordinate 173,414 downwards.
ACCGTCGTTCGTCAAGGCGAAGGTCATCGACCTCGGCGTGCTGCTGCTGCTCGGCGCGATCCTGGTGCTGGCGGTGGCGGTCACCGGGTTCGTGAGCACCTTCTCCACCCAGCTGCTCGACCTGCTCGAGATCGACGCCGAGCTGGGCTGGCTGGTCACCGCGGTGTCGCTCGCGATCGGCTTCGCGGCCAACGTCGTGCTCTTCCACACGATGTTCCGGCTGCTCGCCCGGCCACGCATCCCGAGCAGCTCGCTCTGGGCCGGCGCCGTGCTCGGCGCGGTCGCCTTCGAGGTGCTCAAGCGGCTCTCGACGCTGCTGTTCACCTCGACGTCGGGCAAGCCGGCGTTCCAGGCGTTCGGGATCGCGCTGATCCTGCTGGTCTGGATCAACTACTTCACCCGCGTCGTCCTCTACGCCGCCTGCTTCGCGTGCACGACGCGGGAGTCGATGGCCGCCCGGGAGGCTGAGGGACCGGTGCTGCCGGTCCACGGACCGTCGACGCCGTCGCTGGAGGCGCTGACCGACGGCGGCTCGGGCGGCGCGGCCGGCGCCGGTACGCCGGAGGGTCGCGCCCGCGGGTGGGCGGCACCCTTCGCGGCGGGCGGCGCTGCGATGCTGGCGCTCGTCGCGCTGGTCAGGAGGAGGTCGTGATGAGGTTCGGTCGACGGCACGCGGTGCTGCTGCTCGCGGTGGCGGTCTGGAACGTGCTGACGTTCGGGATGTTCGCGCGCAACCTGAGGGCCGCTCACGCCCGCGGCGAGGAGCGCACCACGGCGTACTGGGTGGCGCACGCGGTGCTGGTGGTCGTCAACTACGTCATCGCCGCCGTGCTCGGCTCGGTCGGGTTCCGCGCGTGGCGCAGGGCTCGCGGCGGGGCCGTCGGCGGCGCCTGACATGCTCGCGCCCATGCGGCGCGACGTGGTGGTCCTCGGTTCGACCGGTTCGATCGGCACCCAGGCGCTCGACCTGGTGCGGGCCGCCCCCGACCGCTTCCGGGTGGTCGGGCTGACCGCCGGCGGCGGCAACCGCGCGCTCTTCGACGCCCAGGTGGAGGAGTTCTCCCGGATCCACCCGGGTCTCTTCTCGGGGCTGGGGGAGGAGGCCTCCGTGGAGGCCGCGACCCTCGACTGCGACGTCGTCCTCAACGGCGTGACCGGTGCGGTCGGCCTGCGCCCGACCCTGGCGGCGCTCGAGGCCGGCAACACCCTCGCGCTGGCCAACAAGGAGTCCCTCATCGTCGCCGGTCCGCTGGTGCTGGCGGCCGCGGCGCCGGGCCAGATCGTCCCGGTCGACTCCGAGCACTCGGCGATCGCGCAGTGCCTGCGCGGCGGGCGCGCCGAGGAGGTGCAGCGGCTGGTGCTGACCGCGAGCGGCGGCCCGTTCCGTGGGCGCACCCGCGACCAGCTCGGTGAGGTCACCGTCGAGGACGCCCTCGCGCACCCCAACTTCGCGATGGGCCCCGTCATCACGATCAACTCCGCGACCCTGGTCAACAAGGGACTGGAGGTCATCGAGGCGCCCCTGCTGTTCGGCCTGCCGATGGACCGCATCGACGTCGTCGTGCACCCACAGCAGTACGTCCACTCGATGGTGGAGTTCTACGACGGCTCGACCATCGCCCAGGCCTCGCCCCCGTCGATGCTGATCCCGATCGCGATGGGCATGGCCTGGCCCGACCGGGTGCCCGGCGCCGGGCCGGCGTGCGACTGGACCCAGGCGTCGCGGTGGGACTTCGAGCCGCTCGACGACACTGCCTTCCCCGCGGTCGCGCTGGCCCGCGAGGCCGGCGCCCGGGGCGGCACCGCGCCGGCGGTCTACAACGCCGCCAACGAGGTCGCGGTCGCGGCCTTCCGTGACGGCCGGCTGCGATTCGTCGACATCGTCGACCGTGTGGCCGAGGTCGTGGGGTCGCACGACGTACGCTCGTCGACGGACCTGACGCTCGACGACGTGCTCGCCGCCGATGCGTGGGCCCGCATCGAAGCCGAACGCCTCGTCAGGAGTCCTGCGTGACCGCCGCCCTGCTCTACACCCTCGGGGTCGTCCTCTTCGCGGGCGCGATCCTGGTCTCGATCGGGCTGCACGAGCTGGGACACCTGATCCCGGCGAAGGCGTTCGGCGGCAAGGTGACGCAGTACTTCATCGGCTTCGGGCCGACCGTGTGGAGCAAGCAGGTCGGCGAGACGGAGTACGGCCTCAAGGCCATCCCGCTCGGTGGCTACGTGAAGATCGTCGGCATGCTGCCGCCGGAGGCGACCGCGGTGGCCGACGAGGTCACCGTCGACGCGGCCGGGCAGCAGGTCACCCGGGTCCGCAAGTCCAACACCGGCCTGTTCACCCAGCTCATCTCCGACGCGCGCGCCGCGGAGTGGGAGCTCGTCGGCCCCGCCGACGCCGACCGGCTGTTCTACAAGCTGCCGTGGTGGAAGAAGGTCGTGGTGATGGCCGGCGGCCCCACGGTCAACATCCTCATCGCGTTCTTCTTGTTCTGGGGCGTCTTCGCGACCTACGGCCAGAGGTCCGTCGAGCCCGAGCCCGGTGCGCCGGTGATCGAGAGCGTCTCGGCCTGCCTGATCCCGTACGTCGAGGAGCCGCGCGCCTGCACCGACGCCGACCCGGTCACCCCGGCCGTCGAGGCAGGGCTGGAGCCGGGCGACACGATCACGACGTTCAACGGCACCGCCGTTACCTCGTGGGACCAGCTGCGCGACCTGATCCGCACCAACGACGACGGTGACGCCGTCATCGGCTACGAGCGCGACAGTCGGGAGCTCACCGGCACCACCAGCACCACGGTGCAGGCCCGGCCCACGGGCGACGACGAGACGCTGACCCAGGTGGGCTTCCTCGGCGTCACGCCGACGGCGCGGGTCGTCACCGAGACCGGCGGGCCGGTCTACACCCTCGACCAGATGGGCGACATGACCGTGCAGACGGTCGAGGCACTCGTCCACCTCCCGGCCCGCGTCTTCGACGTCGGCCAGGCCATCCTCGGCCTGGAGGAGCGCGCTGCCGACAGCCCGGTCAGCATCGTGGGCGGCGGCCGGCTCGCGGGCGAGGCCGCCTCGCACGAGGAGTTCCCGGTCACCGAGAAGGTCGTCCTCCTGGTCATGCTCGTGGCCGGCTTCAACTTCTTCATCGGCATGTTCAACTTCGTGCCGCTGCTGCCGCTCGACGGCGGCCACATCGCCAGCGCGCTCTGGGAGGGCCTGCGCCGCGGCGTCGCCCGCGTCCGGGGTCGCCCCGACCCCGGGTACGTCGACGCCGCCAAGCTGTTGCCGATCGCCTACGTCGTGGCGTCGGCGTTCGTGGTGATGGGCGTGGTGCTCATCGTCGGCGACCTCGTGGTGCCGCTGCACCTCGAGGGCTGACCCGGCTCCACCAGCCCCCTCCCCGTCGCGGGTCGTCCGGCCCTTTCTCCAAAGCGGGGGCCGTCGTGATGGGCGGTGAGTGGTCAACCTTTCGCCGATGGCAGATGGTTGACGGCCCACCGCCGCGGGCCGGGCGCTGCACGGGGCGGTGACTGGTGAACCGTTGTGGCCCGGCGAACAGTTGATCACTCACCGCTCCACGAGGTGGCGCCGACACACGACCGAGGACGGGGACACGCCGATGGCGCGTCCGCAGGGCGTCCACGAGCACGCGCCGCACCCCGGTGGTCCACAGGCCGAGCCGACGGACGACGACCCAAGAGTCGAGACGGGCACGTCGTGGTCATGAGAGCTGTCCCGAGCGAACTCCGCCACCGCCCGTTCACCCGAGAGGAGGCCCGCGCCCACGGCGTGACCGATCGGATGCTGCAGGGACGTAGGTTCGTCCGGCTGCACCACGGGGTCTGGGGCTGCCGCGACGACGAGCTCGGGTGGGACGGCCGGCTGCAGGCCGCGACCCTGGCGCTGCCGGTGCACGCCCACCCGACCGGCCTGACCCGCATCAGGATGCTGGGGCTCGACGAGGGGCCGGCGTACCCGTTGCGGTTCGTGGTCGAGGGCGACCTGCACCTCGATCTCGAGGACGTGTTCCTCCATCGCACCCGTCGGCTGGCGCCGCTCGACGGCGTCGGTGTCACGCCGGCAGCGGCCTTCCTCGCCTACTGCGCCAGGGCCCGGACGGTAGACGCGGTACGAGTGGGCGACTGGCTCCTCCACCACGGGCACGCGTCAGCCGGGGAGATCCGTGATCTCGCGCTGAGTGCACTCTGGCGCGACGGTGCCGATGAGGCGCTCTGCGTCGTCCCCCTCCTCGATGCGCGATGCCGGTCCCTCCCGGAGTCGGAGGTGCGTGTGGTGCTGTCGCTCGCCGGCCTCCCGGCGGCCGATCCGAACCGTCCGATCGAGCTGGAGCAGGGCATCACCGCGATCGGCGACCTCGTCTACCGCGAGCACCGCCTGGTGGTGGAGTACGAGGGCGGGCACCACCAGGAGGACCGGGGCCAGTACGTCGGGGACATCGACAGGTACGAGCTGTTCCGGACGCACGGCGTCGACTACGTGCAGGTGACCCGCGAGCGACTCCGCCAGCCCCGGGTCCTCGTCGGCACGGTGCACCGTCGGCTGGTCGCTCTCGGCTACGACGGGCCTGCGCCCGTCCTCGGGCCGGGGTGGCTCGCGCTGTGGCAGCCGCTCCACGCTCTTCTCGGCTCGCGCGCCGAGCGGCTGCGTCGCCGCGAGCGGTGGCTGGCGAACCCGTCTCAGATCAGGTTCGGTTGAGGGGTCACCGCCCCACGCACGACACCGACGACGGGTACGCCGGGCGGTGCGTCGTCAACCCGATGCCGTTCGCATTCGGTTGATCACTCACCGCCCCTCTACCGGCGACCCCGCTCGTGCACGGAGCGGTGAGTGACCAACCGGTCGGGAGCTCGATTCGGTTGACTGCTCACCGCTCAGCGGACACAACTGCACCTAGCGGTGCCGCAGCAACCGATGCGGTCACAACAATGGTTGCTGGCTCACCGCCCCCGGCCGGCCGACGACGCGGCCGCACGAGCCACCCGGCTTCAGCGCTCGCACGACCTCCGGGTCTCGGCGCGGCACAGGTCGCGCCCGCCGTGCCCGACCGCGAGGTCGCGGCCGGGCCCGCCGTACAGCCGGTCCGGTCCGCCGGCCCCGACGAGCCGGTCGTCGCCGCCTCCGCCGTACCCGACGAGCCCGCCGCTTCCGCGGCACAGCCGGTGCCGCTTCAGGTGCAGAGCGTCGTTGCCCTGGTGGCCCCACAGCGTCGACCCGCAGCCCACGACGAGCAGGTGGTCGTTGGCCCGGCCGCCGTGCAGCTGCACCCGGGCGTAGCCCCGGACCGTCACGTCCTCGACGCCCTGCAGCCGCACGGTCGCGCCGTCGGGCTCGGTGAGTACTCCGTCCGCGTCGCCGACGAGTCGTCCGGTTGGCCGGCCGCCGGAGCGAGGCACGATCTCGACGGCGTCGCCGTAGAAGCCCCCGCCGGTGCGGATGTCCGCAGACTGGCCGTGCTGGAGCTTCACCAGGTTGTCGTCGCCGACCCGCCACCGGATCGTCACCGGCCGGTCGGCGTCCGGGCGGGCGTCGTGCTCGAGGTGGAGGCGCTGGCCGTATCGCTGGACGACGGTGAGCGACGTCCAGCGCGCCCGGTTGAGGAAGACCTCGCCGGTGCCGGCGTACAGCGAGGCGACCGGGTGTCCGCCGACCCGCAGCGACTGCTGCCGCCAGACCCAGGGCAGCGGCGTCGCGCTGACGAAGTGGATCGAGCTGCCGGCGGAGAACGAGCCCGTCGGCACGCCGTGCACGACCGTGGTGCCGTAGGACCCCTGCTCCACGACGTCGTCGTTCTCGTCGGTCATGCCCGGTGCGCCCGAGGTGATGTCGTAGGGGTCCTTGCCGCTCAGCACGTACACCTCGTCATGCGACGGGGGCTGCCCGAGCGCGACGTCGTCGGCGTCCCCGAGGTCGACGCGCGCCGGACCGGCGGACAGGCAGACGAGATCGGCCCCGGCGCCGGCCAGCACGCGGGAGGCGCCGTGCGACAGGATCACGTCGTCGCCGGGCGTGCCGCGCACCGTGGCGCCGGGCTCGCCGACGATGGTCACGTCCTGCCCGTGGCAGGTGGTCCGCGGGGCCGCGGCCGCGGGTGCGGCGGGCAGGGCTGCGCCCAGGAGCGGTACGGCGAGCAGCGCGGTCGCCGCGGTGGTCATCAGGAGCGAGGCGCGTCGTCGCCCGTCCGAGAGGGGGAGCGTCATGGCGGCAGCCTCCCCGGCAGGACGCGGGCCGTAAACCCGGACCGGCGGCGGCACCGGCCGTCGTACGCCCCGGCGGTAGCCTCGGCCCATGACCTCCGTGAGCCTGGGGATGCCCGCGGCACCGCCGCCCGTGCTCGCCCCGCGACGTCCCACCCGCCAGATCAAGGTCGGCAAGGTGGGCGTCGGCAGCGAGTCGCCGATCTCGGTGCAGTCGATGACGACCACGCTGACCTCCGACGTCAACAGCACGCTCCAGCAGATCGCCGAGCTGACCGCGGCCGGCTGCGACATCGTGCGTGTGGCCTGCCCGAGCGCCGACGACGCCGAAGCACTGCCCGCGATCGCGCAGAAGGCGCAGATCCCCGTGATCGCCGACATCCACTTCCAGCCGAAGTACGTGTACGCCGCCATCGAGGCCGGCTGCGCGGCCGTGCGCGTCAACCCCGGCAACATCCGGGCCTTCGACGACCAGGTGAAGCAGATCGCCAAGGAGGCGGCCGACCACGGCACCTCCATCCGGATCGGCGTCAACGCCGGCAGCCTCGACAAGCGCCTGCTGGAGAAGTACGGCAAGGCCACCCCGGAGGCGCTCGTGGAGAGCGCGAAGTGGGAGGCGAGCCTCTTCGAGGAGCACGGCTTCCGCGACTTCAAGATCTCGGTCAAGCACAACGACCCGGTCGTCATGGTCCGCGCCTACGAGCTGCTCGCCGCGGAGGGCGACTGGCCGCTGCACCTCGGTGTCACCGAGGCCGGCCCCGCCTTCCAGGGCACCATCAAGTCGGCCGTGGCGTTCGGCCACCTGCTCTCGCAGGGCATCGGCGACACCATCCGCGTCTCCCTGTCGGCCCCACCGGTCGAGGAGGTCAAGGTCGGCATCCAGATCCTGGAGAGCCTGAACCTCAAGCCGCGTCGGCTCGAGATCGTCTCCTGCCCGTCCTGCGGCCGGGCCCAGGTCGACGTCTACAAGCTCGCCGACGAGGTGACCGCCGGCCTGGAGGGCATGGAGGTCCCGCTGCGCGTCGCCGTCATGGGCTGCGTCGTCAACGGTCCGGGCGAGGCCCGCGAGGCCGACCTCGGGGTTGCCTCGGGCAACGGCAAGGGCCAGATCTTCGTCAAGGGCGAGGTCATCAAGACCGTGCCCGAGAGCCAGATCGTGGAGACGCTGATCGAGGAGGCCATGCGGATCGCCGAGGGCATGGAGGCCGTCGACGGGGCGTCGGCGGAGGTCTCCGTCTCCTAGCCGTACGTCGGGACTAGGGTTCACGACGTGGTGCCAGCCCGTCACGGGATCCGCGTGCTCGGGTCCTCCGATCTCGAGCAGTTCCTCGCGCTCGCGAACCGGGACCCTGTCACCAACGTCTTCGCGCTCTACCGGGCCCGCACCACCAGCCTCGAGCCGCGCTGGCTGGGCGGGGAGATGTGGGGGCGCTTCGACGACGGCAGGCTGGTCGCGGCCTGCCACGTCGGCGCCAACCTGGTGCCGGTCGAGTGCACCGCCGACGACGCCCGCGCCTTCGCCGAGCGGGCGCTGACCCGCACCCGGTCGGCCACCACCATCGTGGGGCCGCACGAGCCGGTGCGCGCTTTCTGGAACGGCGTCGCCGCGTCGTGGGGCCGCCCCCGCGAGACCCGTTGGCAGCAGCCGCACCTGGTCCTCAGCGGCCCGCCGGCCGTCGAGCCCGACCCGCGCGTCCGGCGTACCGACCGGCACGACATGGACCTGCTCTACCCCGCCTGCGTGGCGATGTACACCGAGGAGGTGGGGGTCAGCCCGGAGTCCGGTGGCTCCGCCGATCTCTACCGCGCCCGGGTCGCCCAGCTGGTCTCACGAGGCTGGTCGTTCGCCCGCTTCGACGGCGGCCGGCTGGTGTTCAAGGCCGAGGTCGCCTGCGCCACCGACCGGGCCGCGCAGATCCAGGGTGTGTGGGTTCCGCCGGACTCCCGGGGCAAGGGCCTGGCGACCGCCGGCATGGCGGCCGTCGTCGACGCCGTACGCCGCGAGATCGCGCCGCACGTCTCGCTCTACGTCAACGAGTGGAACACCTCGGCCCGCCGGGCCTACCGGGCCGTCGGCTTCACCGAGTCGACCCGGTTCAGCACCGTGATGTTCTGACGGCCGCCCGAGCGGTCAGGCGACCTCGCGGCGGTCCCAGGACCCGATGAGTCGCACGATCGCAATCCACCGCCAGCCCGCGATGACGCCGACGATCGCGAGGAGGACGAAGCCCACGCCGATCAACGAACCCTCGGGAGTGGGCTCGAGGGTCACGTACGACCCCCAGGCGCCGTTGAACAGCAGCACCATGCCCAGCCAGGCGGCCCACCAGGCGCCGAGCCCGATCCGGTGGGCCCGCGGCACGATGAGCTCCTGCAGGTCGCGCACCACGACGTAGCCCCATACGAACGCCGCGAACGGCACCACCCAGCAGAGGAACAGCTGGGCGGTCCCGCGCCCGAACGACCGGTTCGGGTGCCGCGCCACGAAGGCCGCGACCTCGGCCCGCATCCAGAAGGCCGTCACCAGCCAGGCCGCGACCAGGAAGACGATGGCGCCGAACCGAGCGACCGACACGCTCAGCGCGAGGGCGTAGGAGGTGTCGGCGTAGCCCGCGGCAGTCATGAGGTCGTGGGCCGAGAGCGCCCCAAGCACGGCGAAGGCGACCACCAGCACGGTGGCCGCGGCTGCCAGAGCCACGACGGTCACCCGCAGCGAGACCGGCGGTGCCGGCGGCTGTCGCTGCGCGTGGGGCCACTGCCCGTACGCCGGCTGCCCGTACGGCGGCACGGGCTGACCCGGCCGGCCCGGCGGGGGAGGTGGCGGCGTCGCCCAGGTGGACGGCGGGGCGCCGGGGTCGGACGGGGTGCGCGGGTCGTGCGGTTGACTGATGATGCCTCCTCGGTCGACTCGGCACCCTAGCCCGTCCTCGGGCCCGCCGTGGCGTCACCAGACGTTCTCGGGGTGCCAACCGCTCGCCCGCTCGCACGGGCCCTCGCTGCACCGCACGACCGCCCACCGGTCCTGGCCGTGCACGTCCAGCAGCAGGTCGGTGCCGGACTCCCACCGGATCGCACCGACGTACGACGGCGGGTCGTACACCGCGAGCCGCGCGCCGCGCAGCGTGCGCTCCCACACCCGGCCGGCGCCTATGCCGTCGCTGAGCTTGTGCACGGTCGCGACGCGCCGTCCGTCGGTCGAGAAGGCCTCGACCCGCTCGTCGCACGAGCGCCACAGGGTGTGCCGCGGGTGGTTGAGCGAGGTGACGACGGTGCAGCCGCCGGCGTACGGGTCGTCGGTGAACGCCGCGAGCCGGTTGGTCGCCAGGTCGGCGCGGTACCCGAGCCGGGAGGTCACCAGGCGCACCCGCCCGGTGGCGGCGTTCCACAGCACCGTCCCGGGCTGCTCGTACGACGCCAGGATCGCGCGCCGGCCGGACACGTCGAGGAGCGTGCGGTAGCCGGGGAAGACCCGCGAGGCTCGGACGTCGCCGGTGCGCGGCGAGCGCAGGACGACCCGGGTCCGGTCCTGGCGCAGGTAGCGCTGCACGGCGAGCGCCCGGCCGTCCGCCGAGAGCAGCACCTCACCGGGGCCCACGCCGCGGAACAGCTCGCGGGCGTCGCGGTCGGCCGACACCCGCCAGGTGCGCCAGGCGCCGTCCTTGCGCGAGAGCACGACGTACGACGACCCGGTGCGGCCGAGCACGGACCGGTACTTCCCGGGCACCCGCCGGGTGGTGGTGTCGCCGTCCACGACGCGACCGCCCTCGAGGTGGGGGAGTGCGACGTCGGGACCGCGGTCGAGGCGCTCGGGGTCGACCGTGCGGGCGTGCGCGGGGGCGGGGAGGAGCAGCGCGGTGAGCAGCAGCGCCCCCAGCAGGAGCAGGCCTGCCCAACCGCCGACCCGGGAGTGGCGCGGCACGGGCACGGGGCGGGGGAGGAGCGTGGAGCGAGGGTGGTTCACGGGGGTGTCCCTTCCGAGCGGGAGCCGGCCGGCGTCTCCGGCCGGTGCTGGGAGGGAGACGCCCCAGGGAACTGGTTGGTTGCACGGGACCCGTCGGAAGTAGCCTTCGCCGCATGATCACCCGGATGTCGAGCCTGTTCCTGCGCACGCTGCGCGACGACCCCGCCGACGCCGAGGTGCCGAGCCACAAGCTGCTCGTGCGCGCCGGCTACATCCGCCGCGCCGCCCCGGGCATCTACACGTGGCTGCCGCTGGGTCTGAAGGTCCTGCGCCGGGTCGAGGCGATCGTCCGCGAGGAGATGGCCGCCATTGGCGCGCAGGAGCTGACCTTCCCCGCGCTGCTGCCCCGCGAGCCCTACGAGGCGACCCACCGCTGGACGGAGCACGGCGACGGGATCTTCCGGCTCAAGGACCGCAAGGACGCCGACTACCTGCTCGGCCCCACGCACGAGGAGATGTTCACCCTCGTCGTGAAGGACCTGTACTCCTCGTACAAGGACCTGCCGCTGTCGATCTACCAGATCCAGAACAAGTACCGCGACGAGGCGCGCCCCCGTGGTGGCCTGCTGCGCGGGCGCGAGTTCATCATGAAGGACTCCTACTCCTTCGACGTCGACGACGCCGGCCTGGAGGAGAGCTACCAGGCGCACCGGGACGCCTACGTGCGGATCTTCGACCGGCTCGGCTTCGACTACGTCGTCGTCAAGGCCACGTCGGGCGCGATGGGTGGCTCGCGGTCGGAGGAGTTCCTGGCGGTCGCGGAGGTCGGCGAGGACACCTTCGTGCGCAGCCCCGGCGGGTATGCCGCCAACGTGGAGGCGGTCACCACGCCCGCCCCCGAGGCCCTGTCGTACGACGACGCGCCCGCCGCGCACGCGGAGGACACCCCCGACACCCCGACGATCGCGACGCTGGTCGCGCACCTCAACGAGGCGCACCCCCGCGACGACCGTCCCTGGACGGGAGGCGACACGCTCAAGAACGTGCTCGTCATGCTGCGCCACCCCGACGGCACCCGCGAGCCCCTCGCGATCGGCCTGCCCGGCGACCGCGAGGTCGACCAGAAGCGGCTCGAGGCGCAGCTCGAGCCCGTCGAGGTCGAGCCGATGACCGACGAGGAGCTCAAGGAGTTCCCCGCGCTGGTCAAGGGCTACATCGGTCCGGCGTACGACGGCCGCACGGTGCTCGGCGAGGAGTCGGAGTCCGGCATCCGCTACCTCGTCGACCCCCGCGTGGTCACCGGCACCCGCTGGGTCACCGGCGCGAACACGCACGGCCAGCACGTGCTCGACCTGGTGGTCGGGCGTGACTTCACGCCCGACGGCACCATCGAGGCCGCCGAGGTGCGCGCCGGCGACCCCGCTCCCGACGGGTCCGGGCCGCTCGAGCTCGCTCGTGGCATCGAGATGGGCCACGTGTTCCAGCTCGGCCGCAAGTACGCCGAGGCCCTCGACCTCAAGGTCCTCGACGAGAACGGCAAGCAGGTCACCGTCACGATGGGCTCCTACGGCATCGGCGTCACCCGCGCGGTGGCCGCGATCGCCGAGGGCACCCTCGACGAGATCGGGCTGTGCTGGCCGCGCAACGTCGCGCCCGCCGACGTGCACCTGGTCGCCACCGGCAAGGACGAGGCCGTCTTCGCCGCCGCCGAGCGGATCGCGCACGAGCTCGACGCAGCCGGTGTCGAGGTGCTCTACGACGACCGCTCCGGCAAGACCAGTCCCGGCGTGAAGTTCAAGGACGCCGAGCTCATCGGCGTCCCGACGATCGTGGTGGTCGGCAAGGGTCTGGCCGACGGCGTCGTCGAGGTCAAGGACCGCCGCAGCGGTGAGCGCGAGGACGTCGCCGCCGACGCCGTCGTCGACCACCTCGTCGCCCTCGTCCGCTCCTGACGCCGCCGACCCACGCCGCGCCACCGGGCGGCGTACCGATCCTCTACCTGCACGGGGTGGGGGAGAAGGTGCGCCGGGCCCGGTGGCTGCTGGCGCTCGACCACGCCCTGGGCCGCCACGGTCTGCCGCCGCGCACGCTCGGCACCGACCTGCTGGTGCCCGACTACACCGACGTGCTCCACCGCGGGCTCGTCGAGGAGCGCGACGTACCCGGTGCGCAGGTGCCGGCCACCGCGGCCCCGGACGCCGCCGCGGCGGCGCGCGAGCCGTACCTCGCCGAGCGCGAGCGGGTCGTCGCGTCCCTCGACCTGCACCCGCTCCGCCCGCCGCCGGCCGTCCCGGAGCGGCTCTACACCGTCGGGCGGCACTTCTGGTCGGTGTGGCACCGCGGCTTCCGCGAGGTCGAGCGCTACCGGGTCCACCACCACCTGCGCCAGCAGGTGATGCGTCGGGTCCTCGACCGGATCGGTGACCGCACCGAGATCGTGGTGGTCGCGCACAGCCTCGGCGGGCTGGTGGCTCTGGACCTGCTCGCCCACCTGCCCCCCGGCACCCGCGTACGCCGGCTGGTCAGCATCGGCAGCCCGGCCGGCTGGCCGTCGCTGCACCGCGGCGTGCGCGAGCAGGCGACGTTCCCCTACGACCGGATCGGCTCCTGGGTCGACCTGCACAGCCTCAGCGACCTGGTGCCGTTCCGGCGCGGGTCCGTGCGGGTCTACCCGGAGGCGATCGACGTCGTCGTACCGCTGCCGGTGCTGCGCCACGGCGCGGAGTTCTACCTCGGCACGCCGGTGGCCGGGCGGGTGCTCGCCGACGCACTACGGTGACCGCCATGACGGACGTGAACGGCATGACCGTCATCGAGGCCGTCGTCTTCGACTGGGGCGGCACGCTGACGGAGTGGCACGACGTCGACTTCCACGCCGAGTCACTCGCCCTCGCCCAGGCCGTGGTGGGTGTCGACCACCCGGTCGAGGTCAGCCAGGAGCGGCTGCACCGGGCCGGCGGCGTGGTGTGGGGCCGCAGCCGGGACGAGCAGCGCAGCGCCACCGTCGCCGACCTGTTCACCGAGGCCGGCCTGGAGCACGACCCGGACCTGCTGCACGCCTACTACGCCTTCTGGGAGCCCCACACCCAGACCGACCCCGACGTGGCGCCGCTGCTGCGCGGGCTGCGCGAGCGCGGCATCAAGGTCGGCGTGCTCTCCAACACGATCTGGCCGCGCGCGGAGCACGAGCGGATCTTCGCCCGCGACGGCGTGCTCGACCTGATCGACGGCGCGGTCTACAGCAGCGAGGTGTCGTGGACCAAGCCCGCTCCCGAGGTCTTCCGGGCCGCGCTGGACGCCGTGGGCGCGAGCGACCCGGCCCGCTGCGTCTACGTGGGTGACCGGCTGTTCGAGGACGTCTGGGGCCCGCAGCAGCTCGGGATGCGTGCGATCCACGTGCCGCACAGCAACGTCCCCGACGTGCAGCGCGGGCACACCGAGGGCGAGCCCGACGCCGTCGTACACCGCCTGGCCGACGTGCTCGAGGTCGTCGACGGCTGGCGCTGAGCCGGGGCGCCCGACGGTTCTGCAGGTTCGTGCAGCCGCAGGAATGCGAGGGATTTCCCTCCTCGCCCTCCGGGTGGTCGCCGGGGCAGGGTGCTCGAGTCCGCCACAGCCGGTCCGACCGGCTCGGTCCGGCGGGCGCGTCGCGGCACGGACAGGACCGTGCCGCTCCCGATGAACGGAGACACGCACCCATGCGCACCACCCCCTGGCGTTCCCTCGCCCTCTCCGCGGCCGGCGCCACCCTCGCGCTCGCCTCGCTGGGCAGCCCGGCCGTCGCGATGACTCCCTCGGCCGGCGAGGTGGAGAACGAGTCCGCCCCGGTCAGCACGAGCGTCGACGTCGAGAACGAGTCGGCCCCGGTCGAGAACGAGTGCGTCGAGCCCGACGCCGCCGTCCGCACCACCGGTCGCGGCGGTCAGGAGCACGACCACCGGGGCATCGGCGCGGCCGAGCAGGCGCGCATCGCGAAGCAGACCCGGGCCCTGCTGGCGCGCAAGGGCGGCTCGCAGCAGGCCGTGGCGGCCGCGGCCGCGTCCTCCATCCCCGTCTACGTGCACGTGATGGCGGGCAAGTCGGGTGCCGGCGACGTCAGCAACGCCCAGATCCAGTCGCAGATCGACGTGATGAACCAGCACTTCGCCGGCGCCGAGTCCGGCGCGGCCGACGACACCGGCTTCGGCTTCACCCTCGCCGGCGTCGACCGCTACTACAACAACACCTGGCACCAGGACCGCGCCTCGACCAAGTACCGCTCGCAGACCCGTCAGGGCGGCGCCGACGCGCTCAACATGTGGCTCGTCGACTTCGACTACCTCGGCATCGCGACCTTTCCCTGGGACTACGCGTCCAACCCCTCGATCGACGGCGTGCGGGTGCACTACGACTCGCTGCCCGGCGGCGGCATCGGCAACTACGACGAGGGCAAGACCGCGACCCACGAGGTCGGGCACTGGCTCGGGCTCTACCACACGTTCCAGGGCGGCTGCACGACCACGAACGACTACGTCGACGACACCCCGGCGCAGGGCTCGGCGACCACCGGCTGCCCCGCGGGCGCCGACACGTGCTCGCTGCCGGGCCTGGACCCGATCCACAACTACATGGACTACAGCTACGACGCGTGCATGGACCAGTTCACCCCCGGTCAGGGCACGCGGATGTCGCAGGCCTGGACGGCGTACCGCGGCTGAGACCGGCCACTGACCGCCCTGACCAGGGGAGACAGCGGTCTGCACAAATCTGCATTGCACGATCCTGACCCTCGCCGCCGCGATTGACGCGGCGGCGGGGGCGAGAGGATGACAACGTCACCAGGAGACACCCCCGGAGCCCACCCGGTCCTCGTGACGCCCTGGCCAGTCCCCGGCCATCTGCGGTCCACGTGCTCGACACTCCTCCCGGTGGCATCTCGGGAGCCACCGGGAGGAGTGTCGAGCACGTGGACCGCTGTCGTGCCGGCACGCCCGACGGCTCGCTCACCGTCCCGGGTACGTGCGTGGCTCCCCGCCGAGGTCGATCTCGCGCGCGGCGGAGTCCACCAGCGCCGCTGTCGGCCACCCGCGCAGCGAGGGCACCGAGCTGGCCAGCAGGTAGCCGTAGGCCTCGCCGCAGGCTCGCTCGACAGCCACCGCCCGGGCCGCGACGCGCGCCGGTCGTCCGGTGAGGTCCGGCAGGGCGTACGACGGCTCGGCCGCGACGGGGTCGGCTCCCGACGCCCTCAGCACCGCCTCCAGCGCGTCGCGCCGGTCGCGATGGGTCCGCCACGCCTCGTCCAGCGCCGTCGCCACCGCGGGCAGCGCGGAGCGAGAGGTCTGGGCGCCCAGGTAGGAGAGCAGGAACAGCGCGGCGTGCTCTGCGCCGAGGACGGTCTGCAGGGCGTCGTCGGCGCCAGCGCCGAGCCCGTCGTCGGGCACGTCCGCGACGGCGCCGAGCTGGACGAGGGCCGCCGCCA
Organism: Nocardioides sp.; assembly: GCA_002729525.1. Taxonomy (GTDB): domain Bacteria; phylum Actinomycetota; class Actinomycetes; order Propionibacteriales; family Nocardioidaceae; genus Nocardioides. The sequence continues at coordinate 157,846 of PBYI01000034.1, read as the reverse complement.
TCGAGGAGGCCAGCAGCGCCAGCGCCCCGCTGGCGGCGTCGGCGGCCGTCGCGAGCAGCACGGTGACCAGCGTCTGCTCCGCCTCCTCGACGGCGCGACGCGCGGCCGCGGGACGGCGCGGTGACCGTATCTCCGGGGGCTCGCCGGGGTCCGCGCCGGCCTCGTCCAGCACCGCGGCGTGCTCGCGGTGCAGCCGCGCGAGCGGGCGCAGCGGCCCACGGAGCGACCGGTGCCGCGCCCGGACGGCCTCCACGGTCGCGCGGGCGGTGGCGAGCGCCTCGCGGAGCTGCGCGAGCAGCGTGTCGTCGTCGACCGCGGCGGCCTCGGCCACCGCCTGCGACGCGTCGGTCACGGGCGGCGCCGGAGAGGTCGTGCCGCAGCCGGTCTGGGCGAGGACCGCGAGGGTGGCGAGGCCACCCGAGCCGCGCAGCACCGCACGTCGTGACGGGCGGGGAACGGCGGGCACGCGGCGAGACTAGCCATTGACCGCCGATGGCCTATCGTCGTCGGGCACGTACAACAGCACAGGAGGTCGGACGATGCCCCCGGGCCAGCCCCACGAGGCGCTCACCAGCAGGATCGAGCAGGTGCTCGCCGACCCCCTGACGGGGCTCGGCCTCGACGTCGAGGCCGTCGAGCTGACGCCGGCCGGCAAGCGGCGCGTGCTGCGCGTCGCCGTCGACGGCGACGACGGGGTGACCCTGGACGACGTGGCCGACGCCACCCGGGTCGTCGACGAGGTCCTGGAGTCCGGCGACCTGATGGGGGAGCAGCCCTGCACGCTCGAGGTCACCTCGCGCGGCGTCGACCGGCCGCTGACCCTGCCGCGCCACTGGCGCCGCAACACCGGCCGCCTGGTGAAGGTCAAGCGCACCGACGGCAGCGCGCTGACCGGCCGGGTGCTGGAGCACGACGAGGACGCCGACGGCGGCGTGGTGCTGGAGGTCTCCGGCCGCCCGCAGCGCCTGGCGTACGCCGACGTCTCCCGTGCGCTCGTGCAGGTGGAGCTCAACCGCCGCGAGCCGGCCCCGGGTGCCGCGGCGGACGGGACCGACACCGACAACGACACCGAGACCGACGAGGAGGACGAGGCCTGATGGACATCGACATGAGCATCCTGCGGATGCTGGAGCGGGAGAAGGAGATCTCCTTCGACGTGCTGGTGGAGGCCATCGAGCAGTCGCTGCTCACGGCCTACCAGAAGGGCCCCGAGGCCTCCGAGCACGCGCGCGTCGAGCTCGACCGCAAGACCGGCCACGTGACCGTGTTCGCCGCCGAGCTGGACGACTCCGGCGAGAAGGTCGGCGAGTACGACGACACCCCGGCCGGTTTCGGCCGGATCGCGGCGACCACGGCCAAGCAGATGATGCTGCAGCGCCTGCGCGACGCCGAGGACGAGATCAAGTTCGGCGAGTTCTCCGGCAAGGAGGGCGACCTGATCTCGGGGATCATCCAGCAGGGTCGCAACCGCGACGACGTCATGGTCGACCTCGGCCGTCTCGAGGCACTCCTGCCGACCAGCGAGCGGGTCCCCGGCGAGTCCTACTCCCACGGCACCCGCATCAAGTGCCTGGTGCTCTCGGTCCGCAAGGGCATGCGCGGGCCGCAGGTCAGCCTGTCGCGCTCGCACCCCAACCTGGTGAAGAAGCTCTTCGCGCTCGAGGTGCCCGAGATCGCCTCCGGACAGGTCGAGATCGCCGGCATCGCCCGCGAGGCCGGGCACCGGTCGAAGATCGCCGTGCGCACCCGGACGCCGGGCGTCAACGCCAAGGGCGCCTGCATCGGCCCGATGGGTCAGCGCGTGCGCAACGTCATGTCGGAGCTCAACGGCGAGAAGATCGACATCGTCGACTGGTCCGACGACCCCGCCACCCTGGTCGCCAGCGCGCTGTCGCCGGCGCGGGTCACCTCCGTCGAGATCGTCGACCTCGCCGCGAGGTCCGCCCGGGTGGTCGTCCCCGACTACCAGCTGTCGCTGGCGATCGGCAAGGAGGGCCAGAACGCCCGCCTCGCCGCCCGCCTCACCGGCTGGCGCATCGACATCCACAGCGACGAGGAGTGACGCTCCCGGCCCGCGCCGTGGACCGGCTCATCGCGCCGGATCGCGGCCCGGGTCGAGGAACGACGTGATCGACTCCCAGTAGCGGCCGTCCTGGTCGAGGTCGACGTGCCCGGCGTACGGGAAGTCCGCGACCGTCGGCGACCCGGGCAGCGCGTCCAGGAGCGCGTCGGTCCGTGGCGGCGGCACCACTCGGTCGCGCCCGGCGCGCAGCACCAGCACCGGCGCCCGTACGTCGCCCGCGACCGCTGCGGAGTCGAAGCGGTCGCGCACCAGAGGGCCGAGCCGCACCCGTCCCGGCAGCAGGCCATCGGCGACCGCGGCCACCGAGTCGAACGGGGTCACCAGCACCAGCCGCCCGACCGGGCGGCGGGCGGCCAGCTGGACGGCGACGCCGCTGCCCAGGCTGCGGCCGATGACGTCGACCGGCGTGCCCGGGTGCCGGGCCGCGACCAGGTCGTGCACCGCGACGGCGTCGGCCACCAGCGCCTGCTCGGTCGGTCGGCCGGTGCTGGCGCCGTAGCCGCGGTAGGCCACCAGGTGGCTGCGGTGGTGGGGGAGCCTCAGCGCCAGGTCCGACCGCGACAGCGCGACGTCCTCGCCGTTGCCGCCGAGGTAGAGCAGCGGACGCCCACCGGCGCCCGCGGTCCAGCCCCGCAGCACAGCGCCGGGCCGGTCCAGCACCAGGTCGGCGTCGTGGCCGGGGCGCGCGGTGACGCCGGGGTGGAAGACCATCCGGCGCGAGACCGGCAGGGCGAGCAGCGGGAGCAGGTCGGCGGGACGCACCCGACGATTCTCGCGGACGGGCCGACGACGGTGCCGGTTCGTGCCACGTGGCTCGCGGGGCTAGACTTTCACCTCGGTGACCCACCGATCGACCTCTCTCGCCCCGCGGACCCCGGTCCGCACGTGCGTGGGCTGTCGTGAACGGGCCACCAAGCGCGAGCTGTTGCGGGTGACCGCCGGTGCGGACGAGCATGGCCAGCAGGCCGTTCTCCCCGACCCGACGGGCACGGCGCCGGGTCGTGGGGCGCACCTGCACCCCACCACGGCGTGCCTCGACCTCGCGGTGCGGCGCCGGGCCTTCGCCCGTGCGCTCCGGGTCCCGGCCAGTGCGGCGGGGCTCTCCACCGCGCGGCTGGCCCAGCACGTGGCCGAGCACCTCGCCCGGCACACCAGCACCACCGGCAGCGCGCGCGGTGAACCGACCGATCCATGACACACAGGAACTGGAGCAGCAGCTCATGAGCACTCGATGAGTACCTCGCGATGAGTTTGCGACACCCACTGAGGCTCGTTCACCGCCCCTGACCGGAGGCGGGTCGAGCCAGAAGGAGAATTGTGGCCAAGACCCGCGTCCACGAGCTCGCCAAGGGGTTCGGAGTCGAGAGCAAGTTCGTTCTCGAGAAGTTCAAGGAGATGGGGGAGTTCGTCAAGTCGGCGAGCTCCACCGTCGAGCTCCCTGCGGAGATGCGTTTCCGCAAGGAGTACGGCAGCGCGCTGAAGTCCGACCAGGGCGGCAGCGCCCCGGCGGCCGAGAAGCCCGCCGCCCCCGCGGCCCCGAAGCCGGGCCCGAAGCCGGCGCCCGCCGCCGAGAAGTCCGCTCCGGCCGCCCCTGCCACCCCGGCAGCACCGAAGCCCGCGGCTGAGAAGCCCGCTCCCGCCGCCGAGGCTCCCGCCCCGGCCGCGCCGAAGCCGGCTCCGTCCGAGCAGGCCCCGGCCGCGAAGGCCGACACCGACGCCGCGCCGCGTCCCGCTGCGCCCGGTCGCCCCGCCGCCCAGCCGCGGCCCGGTGGCCGCCAGCAGCCGCCCGAGGCGCCCGCCGCCCGTGGTGGCGGTGCCCCGCGCCCCGGTGGCGCCGCTCCCGGCCCGCGTCCGCCGAAGCCGGCCCCGCGACCGGTGGGTCGCTCCGGTGCCCCGCGCCCGGGCAACAACCCGTTCAGCTCCAGCCAGGGCATGGGCCGCCGGCCCGCGCCCCAGCAGGGTGCCGGCGGTGCCTCCAACGACGACAACCGTCCGCCGCGTCCGCCCGCCGGCCGCGACGGTGGCGGCCGTCCCGGCATGCCGCGCCCCAACCCGGCGATGATGCCAAAGTCCCCGGCCGCGTTCGCCGGCGGTCCCGGCGGTCGTCCGGGTCCCGGTGGCCGTGGCGGTCCGGGCGGCGCGCCCGGCCGCGGCCGTCCCGGTGGCGGTGGCGCCCCGGGTCGTGGCGGTCCGGGCGGTGCCCCGGGTCGTCCCGGCGGCGGTGGCGGCTTCCGCGGCAAGGGCGCGCGTGGCCAGACCCAGGGCGCCTTCGGTCGCCCGGGCGGTCCGTCGCGTCGTGGTCGCAAGTCGAAGCGGGCACGTCGTCAGGAGTTCGAGGCCATGGAGGCCCCGACCCTGGGCGTGAAGGGTGTCCGCAAGGGCAGCGGCGAGACGGTGCGCCTGGCGCGCGGCGCCTCGCTGACCGACTTCGCCGAGAAGATCGGCGTCGACGCGGCCCAGCTCGTGCAGATGCTGTTCAGTCTCGGCGAGATGGTGACGGCGACCGAGTCGGTCAACGACGCCACGCTCGAGCTGCTCGGCGAGGAGCTCAACTACGACGTCCAGGTCGTGTCCCCCGAGGACGAGGACCGCGAGCTGCTCGAGTCGTTCGACATCGAGTTCGGCGAGGACGAGGGCGACGAGGACGACCTCGTGGTCCGTCCGCCGGTCGTGACCGTCATGGGTCACGTCGACCACGGAAAGACCAAGCTCCTCGACGCGCTGCGCAGCGCCAACGTCGTCGACAAGGAGGCCGGTGGCATCACCCAGCACATCGGTGCCTACCAGGTCGCGACCGACATCGACGGCGACGAGCGACGCATCACCTTCATCGACACCCCGGGTCACGAGGCGTTCACCGCCATGCGTGCCCGTGGTGCGCAGGCCACCGACATCGCCATCCTGGTGGTCGCGGCCGACGACGGCGTGATGCCGCAGACGATCGAGGCGCTCAACCACGCCAAGGCGGCCAACGTGCCGATCGTGGTGGCGGTCAACAAGATCGACAAGCCCGACGCCGACCCGACCAAGGTGCGCGGCCAGCTCACCGAGTACGGCCTGGTGCCCGAGGAGTACGGCGGCGACACGATGTTCGTCGACGTCTCGGCGAAGTCCGAGCTCAACCTCGACGGGCTCCTCGAGGCCGTCGTGCTGACCGCGGACGCCGCCCTCGACCTGCGGGCCAACCCGACGCAGGACGCGCAGGGCCTCGTCGTCGAGGCGCACCTCGACCGCGGTCGCGGTCCGGTCGCCACGATCCTCATCCAGCGCGGCACGCTGCGGGTGGGCGACTCCGTCGTCGCCGGCCCGGCGCACGGTCGTGTCCGGGCGATGCTCGACGAGTACGGCAACGAGATCGAGGAGGCGACCCCGTCGCGTCCGGCGATGGTGCTCGGTCTGTCCGCCGTCCCCGGCGCCGGGCAGAACCTCATCGTGGTCGACGACGACCGGATGGCCCGTCAGATCGCGGAGAAGCGCGAGTCCCGCGAGCGTGCGGCCATGCAGGCCAAGCGTCGCGTCCGCCGCACCCTCGAGGACTTCATGGCCTCGATGGAGAAGGGCGAGACGCAGGAGCTCAACCTGATCCTCAAGGGCGACGTGTCCGGTTCGGTCGAGGCCCTCGAGGACGCGCTGTCGAAGATCGACGTCGGCGACGAGGTCGGCATCCGGGTCATCGACCGCGGTGTCGGTGCGATCACCGAGACCAACGTTGACCTGGCCGCTGCCTCCGACGCCATCATCATCGGCTTCAACGTCCGCCCGCAGGGCAAGGCGACCGAGCTGGCCGACAAGGAGGGCGTGGAGATCCGCTACTACTCGGTGATCTACCAGGCCATCGACGAGATCGAGGCCGCCCTCAAGGGCATGCTCAAGCCGGAGTACGAGGAGGTCACCCTCGGTCAGGCGGAGATCCGGGCGCTGTTCCGCAGCTCCAAGATCGGCAACATCGCGGGCTGCATGGTCACCAGCGGTGTCATCCGTCGCAACGCCAAGGTGCGCGTCCTGCGCGACAGCGCCGTGGTGGCGGACAACCTGGACCTCGCCTCGCTGCGGCGGGAGAAGGACGACGCCTCGGAGGTCCGCGAGGGCTTCGAGTGCGGTCTGGTCCTGAAGAACTTCCAGGACATCCGCGAGGGCGACGTCGTCGAGGCCTTCGAGATGAAGGAGATCCCGCGGGGCTGACCCGCGGCGGGTGGCCGGCGTCCCCCGGGCGTCGGTCACCACCCCATCGGCACACCTGGCGCCGGTCCGGACCCTGACGGGTCGGGACCGGCGCCGGTCCGGTCCCGACCCGGGACCGGCACCAGGAGACAGAGGCAGGAACCATGGCCAACCCCCGCGTCCGCAAGATCGCCGACCGGATCCAGGTCATCGTCGCGGAGATGCTCGAGCGCCGGGTCAAGGACCCCCGCCTCGGGTTCGTGACGGTCACCGACGTCCGGGTCACCGGCGACTCCCAGCACGCCACGATCTTCTACACCGTCCTCGGAGCGCGCCCCGACGAGCCGGGCGACCTGGCCAGCACGGCGGCCGCGCTCGGGTCGGCCACCGGGCTGATCCGCTCCGAGGTCGGCAAGCAGCTCGGCATGCGACACGTGCCGACGCTGGAGTTCGTCCACGACGCGCTGCCCGACAACGCGCGTGTGCTCGACGAGGCGCTCGAGCGGGCCCGGCAGTCCGACGAGCAGCTCGCGGCGTCGCGTGCGGGCAAGAACTTCGCCGGCGAGTCCGACCCGTACAAGAAGAAGCGCGAGCTCGACGAGGCCGACGAGGCCGACGAGCCCGCCGACGACTGACGGACGGTCACCGCGTGGCCGACCAGCAGGTCGCCCCGGGGCTCGTCGTCGTCGACAAGCCCGGGGGCCTCACGTCCCACGGCGTCGTCGCACGCGTGCGCCGCGCCGTCGGCACCCGCAAGGTCGGGCACGCCGGCACCCTCGACCCGATGGCGACGGGCGTGCTGGTGCTCGGCATCGGCCGCGCGACCCGGTTGCTCGGGCACCTGATGCTCACCGAGAAGTCGTACGACGCCACGCTGCGCCTGGGCGTCACCACGGTCACCGACGACGCCGAGGGCGACGTGCTGGCGACCGCCGCGACCGGCCACATCACCGAGGACGCCGTCCGCGGGGCGCTGGCGGCGTACGTCGGCGAGCTCGACCAGGTGCCGACGGCCGTGTCGGCGGTCAAGGTCGACGGCCGTCGGGCCTACGAGCGGGTCCGGGCAGGCGAGGACGTCGAGCTGAAGGCCCGTCGGGTGACCGTGCACGACCTCGTGGTGCACGACGTCGTGCTGGGCGACGACGGCGTCGACGCCCGGATCTCGATGCGCTGCTCCAGCGGCACCTACGTCCGCGCGATCGCGCGCGACGCCGGTGCCGACCTCGGGGTGGGCGGCCACCTGACGGCGCTGCGGCGTACGGCGGTCGGCGCGTTCGGCCTGGACTCCGCTGTGTCCCTCGAGGAGCTGGAGGAGCGGGGGAGCGAGGCGGTCCTGCCGGTCGCGGACGCGGCGCGCGCGTCGTTCGCCTCCGTCGACCTCGACGAGGACGACGCCGCCTCGGTGCGGGTCGGGCGCCGCCTCGACCTGGCGCTCGAGGGAACGACGGCGCTGTTCGCTCCCGACGGGGAGTTCCTCGCGCTCTACGAGCCGCGTGACGGGGTGGCCCGCGCCGTCGCGGTCTTCGTCTGACCGGACGCAGCCGTCTGGCCCGATCGGGCCAGGCCCTCGACGCCGTCCGGGTCGACCTTGCCGGGCTAGTGCGCGGGCACCAGCGGAACCAGGGTCTTTTGTCCCTGACGCCTTGCCTGAAGGACGCCCCGGTGTCGGCGCCTGGGTCTAGCCTTTCGGCCTGGGAGAGAGGGAGTACGACATGGGCGACACCCCTGGTGCGCCGTCGCCGCTCGCCGAGGTCAGGCCTGAGATCACGTCCGACCCGCGGGTGGCCGCGGTGATGGAGGTGCTCTCCGGCGCACGGCTCGAGGACGTCGCGGCCGAGCACGCCGTCGAGGCGATGCTGCTGCGGCGCTGGGTCCGCGGGTTCGTGGAGGCCGGCGTGTCCCAGGTGACCAACCGTCCCGTCGGTGACGTGGCCCGCGAGCGCGATCGCTTCCTCGCCACCTTCATGCACGGCCTGCGCTCCCCGCTGGCGGTCGCCCAGATGTGGGTGGGGCTGCTGAAGGACTCGCCGGACGACGCCCGGCCCGAGGTGCTCGACCACCTGCAGGAGACCCTCGACCAGCTCAACACCCGCGCCAGCGAGGTCGAGCTGCTCACCGCAGCGCTGCTCGGACGCGTCACCGTGCGCCCCGACGACGTACGCCTCGGCGACCTCACCCACGACCTCGTGCCGCCCGAGCGGATCGGCGGCGACGGCCCCGAGACGCCGTTGCACGTCGACCCCGCGCTGTTCCAGCGCATCCTCGGCGACCTGTGGGCCGCAGCCACCGCCGCCCGCCCGCTCCCGCGCGCGATCCGGCTGGAGAGCCTGCGCCTGGGCCCGTGGCGCGAGATCCGCGTGGTCCGCGAGGGGTCGCCGGTCGACACCGCGGTGCTGCACGCGATGTTCGAACCCTTCGACGTCGACAACGCCTCGACGAGGGTGACCGTCGGTCTTTACCTTGCACGCACCCTCACGGTGCTCCACGGCGGTACGGTCGGGGTGGAGCAGGACGACGAGCGCACGGCCTTCTGGGTGCGGGTGCCCGCCGAGCCCGACTCCGACCACCCCCGATCCCCCACGGAGAAGAGCGTCCGATGAAGTACCACCTCGCCTGCGGTGACGTCATGCCCGGCTGCGCCGCCACGTTCACCTCCGACTCCCAGGACACGCTCCTCGGGGAGGTCGCCCGGCACGCCGCCGCCGACCACGGCCTCACCGAGATCACCCCCGAGGTCCGCGACGCGGTCCTGGCCCAGGTGACCTCGGCCTGACGCCGCTCTCACCCCCACCGTGGTGACCGACCGGGCCGGTCGGTCTCTACAGTCGTGCTCGTGACCCTCTGGCGCAGCCTCGACGAGATCCCGGACGACGTCACGTGCGCCGCGGTCACGATCGGCAACTTCGACGGCGTGCACCGCGGCCACCTGGCCGTCGTGCGCCGCGCGCGCACCCGCGCCGACGAGTGCGGCGCCCCGCTCGTCGCGGTCACCTTCGACCCGCACCCGATGGCCGTGCTGCGGCCCGAGCACGCTCCCTCCGCCCTCACCTCGGTCGAGGAGCGCGCGACGCTGCTGGCCGGGGCCGGTGTCGACCACGTGCTGGCCCTGCCGTTCGACCGGTCGGTCGCCGGGTGGAGCCCGCAGGAGTTCGTCGACCGCGTGCTGGTCGAGGGGCTGCACGCCTGCTGCGTCGTCGTGGGCGCCAACTTCCGCTTCGGCCACCGCGCCGCGGGCGACGTGGCCTTCCTCCGCGACGCGGGGGAGGGTCAGGGGTTCGCCGCCGAGGGCGTCGAGCTCGACGGGGGACCGCAGGTCTGGTCGTCCACCTACGTCCGCACCTGCCTGGAGACCGGCGACGTCGCCGGCGCCGCGGAGGCGCTGGGCCGCCCGTTCACGGTCACCGGCATCGTCACCCGGGGCGACCGGCGCGGGCGCGAGCTGGGCTACCCCACCGCCAACGTCCCGACCGCCGACGGTCGTGCCGCCCCCGCCGACGGCGTGTACGCCGGCTGGCTGCGCGTGCTGCCCGACGGTGAGCCCCTGCCGGTGGCGATCAGTGTCGGCACCAACCCGACCTTCAGCGGCACCCGCGAGCGCCGGGTCGAGAGCTACGTCCTCGACCGTGCCGACCTCGACCTCTACGACCGCGACGTGGCGGTCTCGTTCGTCGAGCGCCTGCGCGGCATGGTCGCCTTCGACGGCATCGAGCCGCTGCTGGAGCAGATGGCCGACGATGTCGCCCGCACCCGCGACGTGCTGGGGGTCTGACACCGGTGCCGGAGCTGCGCCGACGCCGCCAGCCCGAGCGCGACGAGATCCGCGCTGCCGAGCGCTGGTTCCTCACCCACGGGCTCACCTACGTCGTGCCGTCCGAGCGGGCCCGGGCGCGTGCGGCGCTCAGCCCGCGCGCCGCCCTGCCGGCGCTGCTGGTGGCGGTCCTCGTGGCAGCCGCCGGAGTGGTCGCCGCGATCTGGCTCCTCGACGACCGCGAGCAGCGCACCGCGTTCCCCGCGATCGCGCTGTCCTGCCTGGTCGGCGCAGCCCTCTACTACCTGCTGGTGCCCTTGCGCACCGCGCGGATCGTCCGGTGGGCGCTCAGCCGCACCCTCGGCAGCATCGCGCTGCTCGTGCCGATGGTCAGCCGCGCGCTGCCGCTGCTGCTGGTCTTCGTGACGTTCCTCTTCATCAACGCCGAGGTCTGGCAGATGTCCGCGGCGCTCACGCCCGGCCTGCTCTGGCTGACGGTGCTGCTGCTCCTCGTCTTCGGGCTCGTCTTCCTCATGGTCCGGCTGCCCGAGGAGGTCGACCGGGTCGACGACCACGTCGACGAGACCTTCCTGCGCCGCACCTGCCGCGGCACCCCGCTGGAGGCGGGCTGCGAGCGGCTGCTCGGCACCTCCGGGCCGGCGCCCACGTCGTACGCCACCGTCACCGGCTTCGCCCGCTGGAACCTCGTGCTCGTGCTCCTGGTGGTCCAGGCCGTGCAGGTGCTGCTGCTCTTCGTCGCGGTCTTCGCGTTCTTCCTGCTCTTCGGCACGCTGGTGATGAGCGAGGAGGTGCAGGAGTCGTGGACCGGGCTGGCCTCGGTCCACTCGTTCCGGTTCCTGCCCACGGTCTCGGTCGAGCTGGTGCAGGTCTCGGTCTTCCTCGCCGCCTTCTCCGGCCTCTACTTCACCGTCGCAGCCGTCACCGACGACACCTACCGCGGCCAGTTCTTCGCCTCGGTCACCGACGAGCTCGAGCGGGCCGTCGGCACTCGCGCGGTCTACCTGGCGCTGCGCGAGGAGCGCCGGTCCGGTGAGGGGAGCGGCGGGAACGACGAGCACGACGGGGGAGAGGTCAGCGCTCCAGGATCAGCGTGACCGGTCCGTCGTTGGTGCTGGTGACCTGCATGTCCGCGCCGAAGACCCCCCGGGCCACCGTGGCCCCGAGGCCGACGAACGCGTCGCAGAAAGCGTCGTACAGGGGCTCGCTGACCGGGCCGGGTGCGGCGGCGGCCCAGGTGGGGCGCCGGCCCTTGCGGGCGTCGCCGTACAGCGTGAACTGGTTGACCACCAGCACGGGCGCGCCGATCTCCGAGGCGGACGCCTCGTCGCGCAGCAGGCGGAGGTCCCAGACCTTGCGGGCGGTCCAGGAGACCTCGTCGGGGCCGTCGTCGTGGGTGACGCCGAGGTAGACGAGCAGTCCCGGGCCGGCGTCGGGGGCGATCTCGCCGACCACCTCGCCGTCCACGACCACCGACGCCTGCAGGACCCGTTGCACCACCGCTCGCACGTCGGCCATCCTGGGCCAAGGGCGTTCCCGCCCGCGCACCGGGCGGCGTACGCCGTCGCAGGATTGGGGCCGCTCCGCGCCGCGCTGCTAGTCTCGTCCGGTTGCCCTGCACGGGGCGACGTCCGCCGTACAACGGCCGCGGACCAAGAGTGCCCGGGTGAACAGGCCCCGGTGCGCCGCGCAACGAACGAATCCGGAGGAGCTCTCCCATGTCTGTCGGTACCGACGCTGACACCAAGAAGAAGATCATCGCCGAGTACGCCACCACCGAGGGCGACACCGGTTCGCCCGAGGTGCAGATCGCGCTGCTCAGCCACCGCATCAGCCACCTCACCGAGCACCTGAAGCAGCACAAGCACGACCACCACAGCCGCCGCGGGCTGCTGCTGCTGGTCGGCCAGCGCCGCCGGCTGCTCAACTACCTGCGCAAGGTCGACATCGAGCGCTACCGCTCGATCGTCGAGCGGCTCGGCCTGCGCCGCTGACACGCGAGGGAGGGACTCACCTGATGGTGGGTCCCTCCCTCTACATTGGGCCCACACCAGAAATCACAGGAGCGATCCGCGCCGCCACGTCGGCCCGGTCCTCGGTAGTGGCTCTCAGACCTCCCTCGACCTCGGGTCGGGAGCGCTGCGGGCCTCGATCGAAGACCGGCCACGGCTCGGGTCCCACGCGGATCGCCCGCGCACAGGAAGACACCACGTGACCGAACCCGTCATCTCCGCCGTCGAGACCGTCATCGACAACGGCTCCTACGGCACCCGCACCGTCAAGTTCGAGACCGGCCTCCTGGCCCGCCAGGCCGCTGGCGCCGTCACGGCCTACCTCGACGACGACACGATGCTGCTGAGCGCCACCACGGCCGGCAAGCACCCCAAGGACCACTTCGACTTCTTCCCCCTGACGATCGACGTCGAGGAGCGGATGTACGCCGCGGGCAAGATCCCCGGCTCGTTCTTCCGGTCCGAGGGTCGTCCGGGCGAGGACGCGATCCTCACCTGCCGCCTCATCGACCGCCCGCTGCGCCCGACCTTCAAGAAGGGTCTGCGCAACGAGGTCCAGGTCGTCATCACCGTCATGGCCCTCGAGCCCGACACCCCGTACGACGTGCTGGCGATCAACGCCGCGTCGATGTCGACCCAGCTCTCCGGCCTGCCGTTCTCCGGCCCGGTCGGCGGCGTCCGCGTCGCCCTCATCAACGGCCAGTGGGTCGCCTTCCCGACCCACAGCCAGCTCGAGGACGCCGTCTTCGACATGGTCGTGGCCGGCCGCGTCACCGACACCGGCGACGTCGCCATCATGATGGTCGAGGCCGAGGCGACCGAGCAGGCCTTCGGCCTGGTCCGCTCCGGCACCCAGGCGCCCAACGAGGAGGTCGTCGCGAGCGGTCTCGAGGCCGCCAAGCCGTTCATCAAGCAGCTCGTCGAGGCCCAGACCGAGCTGGCCAACGCCGCCGCGAAGCCGGTCCAGGAGTTCCCCGTCTTCCTCGACTACGAGGACGACGTCTACGCCGCCGTCGACGCGGCCGTGCGCGCCGACCTGGTCGCCGCGATGAAGATCGCCGACAAGCAGGAGCGTCAGGACCGCACCGACGACCTCAAGGACGGGCTCCTGGAGAGCCTCGCCGGCCAGTTCGAGGGTCGCGAGAAGGAGATCGGCGCGGCGTTCCGCTCGGTCAACAAGGACGTCGTCCGCGAGAACATCCTCCGCGAGAAGGTCCGCATCGACGGCCGCGGCCTGGCCGACATCCGTCCGCTGCACGCCGAGGTCGGCGTGATCCCGCGGGTGCACGGCTCGGCGCTGTTCGAGCGTGGCGAGACCCAGATCCTGGGCGTCACCACCCTCGACATGCTCAAGATGGAGCAGCAGCTCGACACGCTGTCGCCGGAGAAGCACCGCCGGTACATGCACAAGTACGTCTTCCCGCCGTTCTCTACCGGCGAGACCGGCCGTGTGGGCTCCCCGAAGCGCCGCGAGGTCGGCCACGGTGCGCTCGCCCGCCGCGCGCTCCTGCCGGTGCTGCCGGACCGCGAGGAGTTCCCCTACGCGATCCGCCAGCTCTCCGAGGCCATGGGCTCCAACGGCTCGACCTCGATGGGCTCGGTCTGCGCCTCGACCCTCTCGCTGCTCCAGGCCGGCGTCCCGCTGAAGGCTCCCGTCGCGGGCATCGCGATGGGCCTGGTCTCCGGCGAGATCGACGGCCAGACGCAGTACGTCGCGCTGACCGACATCCTCGGTGCCGAGGACGCCTTCGGCGACATGGACTTCAAGGTCGCCGGCACGCGTGACTTCGTCACCGCCCTGCAGCTGGACACCAAGCTCGACGGCATCCCCGCCGAGGTCCTGGCCGCGGCGCTGACCCAGGCGCGCGACGCCCGCCACGCCATCCTCGACGTCATGGCCGAGGCCATCGACGCCCCCGAGGAGATGTCGCCCACCGCGCCGCGGATCATCACCATCAAGATCCCCGTCGACAAGATCGGCGAGGTCATCGGTCCCAAGGGCAAGGTGATCAACCAGATCCAGGACGACACCGAGGCCTCGATCTCCATCGAGGACGACGGCACGATCTACATCGGTGCCACCAACGGCGAGTCCGCCGAGGCCGCACGGTCGGCGATCAACGCGATCGCCAACCCGACGATGCCCGAGGTCGGCGAGCGCTACCTCGGCACCGTGGTGAAGACGACGAACTTCGGTGCGTTCGTCTCGCTGCTGCCCGGCAAGGACGGCCTCCTGCACATCTCGAAGCTGCGCGCCCTCGCGGGTGGCGCTCGCGTCGAGAACGTCGAGGACGTCGTGTCGGTCGGCCAGAAGGTCCAGGTCCAGATCGCCGAGATCGACGACCGCGGCAAGCTCTCGCTGGTCCCGGTCGTGGAGGAGTCCTCGGACGCCTCCGCCGAGTCCGGCGAGACCGCCGACGCCTGAGCTCGTCCCGCCGGCCCGCCCGACGTCCCCGTGACGCGGGCGGGCCGGCGCCCTTTTCTCCCTCGATCGCGAGGCAGCACCCCATGCACGAGCAGCACCAGCAGCACCAGCAGCAGGAGCACGAGCGCCCGGTCGCCTCCGGCCGGCCCTCCCGCGACGCCGGGTCGGCCGACGCCGTACGTCGTACGGTCCTGCCGTCGGGTCTGCGGATCATCACCGAGGCCGTCCCCGGGGCCCGCTCCGCCACCGTCGGCGTGTGGGTGGGCGTCGGCTCCCGCCACGAGTCCGACGAGCTGCACGGCTGCTCGCACTTCCTGGAGCACCTGCTCTTCAAGGGCACCCACGAGCGGTCGGCGATGGACATCTCCGCCCAGCTCGACTCCGTCGGCGGTGAGCTCAACGCCTTCACCGCCAAGGAGTACACCTGCTTCCACGCGCGGGTCCTCGACGAGGACCTGCCGCTGGCCGTCGACGTCCTCGGCGACATGATCACCTCGTCGCTGGTCGCCGAGCACGACGTCGAGGCCGAGCGCGACGTGATCCTCGACGAGATCGCGATGCACGACGACGACCCCGACGACGTCGTCCACAACCTGCTCGCCGAGCTCGCCTGGGGCAGTCGTACGCCGCTGGGCCGCCCGATCGCGGGCACCGAGGAGTCGATCGAGGCGCTCACCCGCGACCAGGTCGCCGCCTTCTACGACGAGCACTACCGCGCGCCGTCCACCGTCGTGGCCGTCGCGGGCAGCCTGGACCACGACACCGTCGTGTCGCTGGTGTCGCAGGCCTTCGCCCGTGCGGGCTTCCTCGACGGCACCGCGCCGCCGCGCACGCCCGTTCCTGTCTCGCAGCGCCTGGAGGTGGCGTCGGGGCAGGTCTCGGCCACCCGCGCCTTCGAGCAGGTCAACCTGGTGCTGGCACACCCCGGTCTGCCCCGTGGCGACGAGCGGAGGTTCGCCCTCGGTGTGCTCAACACCGCGCTCGGTGGCGGTACGTCCAGCCGACTCTTCCAGGAGGTGCGTGAGCGCCGCGGGCTCGCCTACTCCGTCTACTCCTTCGCCGACCACTACGCCGACTCCGGCCTCGTGGGCGTGTCCGTCGGCTGCCTACCGGGTCGCGTCGACGCCGTCCTGGAGACCGTGCGGGCCGAGCTCGCACAGGTCGCGGAGCATGGCCTCGACGCCGAGGAGCTCGCCCGTGGCCAGGGTCAACTGCGCGGCGGGCTCGTGCTCGGTCTCGAGGACTCCGCCTCCCGGATGCTCCGGCTGGGCAAGTCCGAGCTGCTCCGCGAGGAGCTGCTGGGCGTCGACGAGGTGCTCGCCCGCGTGGACGCGGTGACCCTGGACGACGTACGGGCCGTGGCGGCGGAGCTGTTGGGGGGCCCCGAGCTGCTGGCGCTGGTGGGGCCGGGGGAGTAGATCCTGGTGACGGAGTCGGCGTCGGAGCGACGCAGGGCGCACCGCCCGCGCCGGCCCCCGCAGGCTCAGCGCCGACCGATGATGCCGACGACCGCCGGCTGCTTGTTGTCGACCACCGACACCCGGAAGCCGCCGTCGCGCAGCGACTCGGAGGCCTTCCGGATGATCTCGGGCACCTGGTCGCGCCGGGTGGCCTCGAAGAACAGGAACACCGCCCCGCCGGGCAGCACCCGCTCGTGCAGCAGCGCCACCTCGTCGGCGCAGTCGCGCACCCAGAACAGGTTGACGTTGAAGGCGTAGACCTTGTTGAGCCGCTTCACCGGCACCCGCAGGGTGGCGAGGTCGATCTGGCGCACGGTGAGCTTCTTGGCCTCGACGTACTGAGCGCACCGACGCTTGGTCCGGTCGACGCCCGACTCGGAGCGGTCGATCGCGAACAGCTTGCCGTTCCCGGTGAGCCTCGAGCAGATCAGCTCGGCGCCCGCACCGGGTCCGCAGCCGATCTCGAGGACCGAGTCGTCGGCCTGTGGATCCATGAAGTCCACCGCCCACCGGATCCGCGCCGGGATCTGTTGCTGCAGCACCATGGCTCTTACCCTGCCAGACCCGCCCCCGCGAGGCTCCGTAGGCTCGCGTCATGACGACACGGGTGGGTGTGCTGGGTGCGCGCGGAAAGGTCGGCAGCGAGGTCTGCGCGGCGGTCGAGGAGGCCTCCGGCCTGGAGCTGGTCGCGGCCGTCGACGCAGGTGACGACCCGCAGCAGCTGGTGGAGCAGCGGGCGGAGGTCGTGGTCGACTTCACCCACCCCGACGTGGTGATGGACAACCTCCACCTGCTGGCCGAGCACGGCATCCACGCGGTCGTCGGAACGACCGGCTTCGACGAGGAGCGGCTCGCCACGCTGCGGGGCTGGCTGGGCGACGACCCGCGCAGCGGCATCCTGATCGCTCCGAACTTCTCCATCGGCGCGGTGCTGATGATGCGGTTCGCTGCGCTGGCGGCTCCGCTGTTCGACTCCGTCGAGGTCGTCGAGCTGCACCACCCGCAGAAGGCCGACGCGCCGTCCGGCACCGCACGTCGTACGGCGGAGCTGGTGGCGCAGGCGCGCCGGGACGCCGGCTGCGAGCCGATGCCCGACGCCACCTCGACCGAGCTCGACGGCGCCCGCGGGGCGGACGTCGACGGCGTCCGGGTGCACGCCGTCCGGGCCCGGGGCCTCGTCGCGCACCAGGAGGTCGTCCTCGGCGGGCTGGGGGAGACCCTCACCATCCGGCACGACTCGCTGCACCGCTCGTCGTTCACGCCGGGCGTGCTGGCGGCTGTCCGCGCGATCGGCTCCCACCCGGGCGTGACCGTAGGGCTCGAGCACCTCGTCGACCTGGGCTGACGCCCCGGCGCCGGCAGTACCGGCGCCGCCGTACCGGGGTCGGGAGGGTTCCCTGGAGGGCGTTGCAGGTTCCTGCAGCGCACGAACCTGAGGTCTGCCACCGGTCCACGACTGGTCTGGACCAGTGGCAGGGTCGCTGAGTCCCACCGCTCCCTCACACGAAGGACCAGCACCAGATGCGCAAGCCCTCGGGCCTGGCACTCGCAGCCGTCTCGCTCGCCGCGGTCGCCGCGATGCCCCTTACCTCCTCCAGTCCCGCCTCGGCCGCTCCCGCGGACGACCCCGGTGCCGCCGCGCGCGACGCCGTGGCCGCTCTCGTGGCGCACCCCGGCGTCGGACGTCAGTCCACGGCAGGCGACCTCGCGGTCACCGACACCGTCCGCGACGCCGACGGCAGCACCCACGTGCGCATGGAGCGCACCTACCGCGGGCTCCCGGTGGTCGGCGGCGACCTCGTGGTCCACCAGGACGCCGACTCCGCCCTCGAAGGCGTGAGCCAGACCCTCGCCGGCCCGCTCAGCCTCGGCACCAAGCCGTCCGTGCGCGCTGCCGCGGCCGGTCGCAGCGCCGTCGCTCCGGCCCGCGACCTGCGCGGCCTCTCCGACCTGGCGCTCGCCGAGGGTGCCACGCCCGACCTGGTCGTCGACGCGTACGGCGCCACCCCGCGACTGGCCTGGGCCGTGCTCAGCACCGGCGTGCAGGCCGACGGCACCCCCAGCCGGCTCACGACGTACGTCGACGCCCGCACCGGCGAGGTGCTCCGTCGCGTCGAGGGCATCCACACCGTGGACGGCGAGGGCCAGTCGCTCTACAACGGCACCGTCCCGCTGACGATCGACACCACGTCCGGCGGCTACACGCTCACCGACGTGGAGCGCGGCGGCGCGGCCACCACCGACATGCAGAACAAGACCGACTCGTTCGCCTGCCAGCTGCTCGGCATGCGCTGCACCAACGGCGTCGCGTTCGTCAGCAGCGACACCAGCTTCGGCGACGGCACCACCGGCAACCGCGAGACGGCTGCGGTCGACGCCCACTACGGCGGCGCGGAGACCTACGACTACTTCTCCGAGGTGCACGGTCGCGCCGGCATCTTCGGTGACGGCACCGGCGCCCCGAGCCGCGTCCACTACGGCAGCGACTACGTCAACGCCTTCTGGGACGGCGAGAAGATGACGTACGGCGACGGCGACGGCAACCGCTACGGCCCGCTCGTGTCGCTCGACGTGGCCGGCCACGAGATGTCGCACGGGGTCACCGAGAACACCGCCAACCTCACCTACTCCGGCGAGTCCGGCGGCCTCAACGAGGCCACCTCGGACATCTTCGGCACCATGGTGGAGTTCTTCTCCGGCACCGCCGCCAACCCGGCCGACTACCTGATCGGTGAGCAGTTCGACGCCACCGGCCAGGGCCTGCGCCGGATGGACGACCCGGCCTCGGACGGCTCCTCGCAGAGCTGCTACGACTCCTCCACCGGCAACCTCGACGTCCACTACTCCTCGGGCGTCGGCAACCACTTCTTCTACCTGCTCGCCGAGGGCTCGGGCGCCAAGACCATCAACGGCGTCGCCCACGACTCGCCGACCTGCGACGGCTCCACCGTCACCGGCATCGGCCGCGACGCGGCGCAGCAGATCTGGTTCCGCGCGCTGACGGTCTACTTCACCTCCGGCACCGACTACGCCGGGGCCCGCCAGGGCACGATCAGCGCCGCCGAGGACCTGTACGGCGCCGGCAGCACCCAGGCCGCCACCGTCGCCGCCGCCTGGGACGCGGTCAACGTCGGCTGACCTGATCCGACCCGGCTCCCTGCCCCCCAGCAGGAGGCCACGAGGGGCTCGTGCCGTTGCGGACCGGCGGCGGGCCCCTCGTGGTGTCCGGGGGCTGGTTGTGCTCGCGAGGAGCCCGTCGGACAACAACGCCGTACGTCGTTCCCAGGGGGCTCTCGCAGCCCTACGCTCCGTCCACCGGGGAAGGACGAAGGCCCAGCCGGCACGGACCGCGAGGGCTCACCCCGCTCGCGGTCGACGGTGCACGCGAGGGTCGTGTACCGCTGCTTGCGAGTCCTGAGGAGCGACCCGTGCGACGTCTGCGATCCCTGTTCCTGCTCGTGTCCGTGATGACCGCGGTCGTCTGGCCCGTGGCCGCCGTTGCGCCGCCGGCCTCGGCCGCCACCAACGTCACCATCCAGGGGACGGTCGTCTGCGACGGCGACGCCGTCCAGGGCATCTGGGTGGAGAACTACAACGGCTCCGGCAACACCGGCAAGTGGGCCTCCTGGTGGGCCTACCCCAACCGCTCGAACGCGGCGTACTACTCGGTGACGCTGTCGTCCACCACGTCCACGCCGAAGGTGCGCCTCGACATCGGCTGCGGCGGCACCCGTTCGAGCTGGCGCCGCACCCTGCTCAGCCCGGACTTCACGACGCGGACCGGCTACACCGAGAACCGTCGCTGTATCGGGTCGCACACGGCGGCCAACCGCGCCCGGGTCTGCACGCCCTCACCGCGCGGCGCCACGTCGTCCACCAACACCGCCGACCGCGGCTACTGCACCTGGGGCGCCAAGGAGAAGTGGAAGGCCGCTGTCGGCAGCTACCCCAACCTCGTCGGCAACGCGAAGAACTGGGACGACGACGCGAGGAGCAAGGGCTTCTACGTCTCGTCCGTGCCGCACCGACTGTCGATGGTCGTGTGGAACACCTCCGACCAGTACGGCCACGTCGGCTGGGTCACGAAGGTCTACAAGAAGTCCGACGGCAAGGTCTACTTCGACAGCATCGACATGAACACCGGGAGCTGGGTCAACCAGGGCCAGGGGACCACGACCGGGTTCGGCAAGTACCAGACCCGCACCGGGCTCGCCTGGAATCCCTCCGTCCAGGCGTTCATCGTCGCCCCCACCTGATCGGTATCGCGTCGAGCCGTCGTACATGTACGACGGCTCGACGCGCGATGCGGTCGGTCGGGTGGCGGGCGTCAGAGGAGCCGCACCAGCGCAGCGACGAGCGCCGCACCGAAGACGACGACCAGGAACGGCGCGCGCAGCAGGAGCAGGCCGGCCGCGACGAGCAGCCCGAGGGCCCGGGCATCGAGGGCCAGTCCGCCGTCGGAGGTGGCGACGACCTGCACCGCCACCAGCGCCGCGAGCAGGCCGACGGGCAGCAGGGCGGCGACCCGCTCCACCCGGGGCTGCTCCAGCAGGTGCGACGGCACCGACAGCCCGGCGAGCTTGAGCAGGTAGCACCCGCCGGCCGCGACCAGCACGGCCACCCACAGCCCGCTCACGTCGGCTCCTCGCGACCGACTGCGGCCCGCGGGGCGAGCAGCCCGGCGAGCACGGGCACGACCGCCGCGACCAGCACCGGCGCCCCCGCCGGTGTCAGCGGTACGACGCCCAGCGCCACCGCCGCGGCACCCAGCGCAACCAGGCGGGCCAGCAGCGTGTCCAGGCGTGGCCAGAGCAGCCCGAGGAACGCCGCGCCGACGGCGGCGTCCAGGCCGTAGGTGCGGGGATCGCCCAGCGCCTCGCCGGCGAGCGCACCGACGAGCGTCATCGCGTTCCACAGCACGAACACCGCGAGCCCGGTGGACAGGAAGCCGAGGCGCGCCCGCGGCCCGTCGTCGTGCACCGAGGCCATCGCGGTCGACTCGTCGATCACCAGCTGCGCGCCGACGACCCGGCGCCACCCGCGCCAGCCGAGCAGGGGAGCGAGCCGCAGCCCGTAGAGGGCGTTGCGGGTGCCGAGCAGCAACGCTGTGGCCGCACCCGCCAGGGGTGCGCCCCCGGACGCGACGACGCCCACGAGGGCGAACTGCGAGGCGCCGGTGAACACCAGCAGCGAGAGCGCGCACGTCTGCGCCACCGACAGCCCGGCGGCCACCGAGACGGCGCCGAAGGAGACGCCGTACGCGCCGGTGGCGATGCCGACGCCCAGCCCGTCGCGCAGGATCGCCCGGCGCTCGCGCGGCGGGACCCCGAGGTCGGCGCCGGGGGCCTCAGACAAGGGCGGTGTGCAGGCGCACCTGCTTGACGGTGGTCGCACCGGTGCCGTCGAGGTCGAGCTCGCGGTGGGCGGAGTCCGCCGCCCAGCCGGCGCCGACGAGGAACCCGCGGCGTACGTCGTCCGCCGCGACCACCCACGTCAGCGCGCGGGTGAACCGGTCGGCGCGCAGCGTGTCGGCGGCGGCCTGCAGCAGCCGCGAACCGTGCCCCTGGGCGGTGTCACCCGGCGCCACGACCAGCTCGGCGACCTCGCCGTCGGAGACCGGGTCGCAGTCGGGGTCGGGTGCCGGCGTGGTGACGGCGAAGCCCACCACGCGGTTGCGCTCCAGCGCCACCAGCACCCGGTTGCGGGCGTCGGCCGGACGGCTCATCGCGGCGCGCCAGGCGTCGGCCACCGGGGCGGGGTCGTCCGGCAGGCCGGCGGTGAGCCCGAGGTCGGCGTACTGCTCTCGCCAGGAGGCGAGCTGCACCGCGGCGACCGCGTCGGCGTCGTCGGACCAGGCCACCCGTACGGACACGTCGGCGCTCATGCGCCGGACACTACGGTGAGCGACATGGAGTTCCGAAACCTCGGCGCGAGCGGACTACGCATCTCCGCCATCGCGTACGGCAACTGGCTGACCCACGGATCCCAGGTCGAGGAGGACGCCGCCACCGCGTGCGTCCGCCAGGCCCTGGAGGAGGGCATCACGACCTTCGACACCGCCGACGTCTACGCCAACACCGCGGCGGAGTCGGTGCTCGGCCGCGCCCTGGCGGGGGAGCGGCGCGAGGGCCTGGAGATCTTCACCAAGGTCTTCTGGCCGACCGGCCCCCAGGGCCACAACGACCACGGGCTGTCCCGCAAGCACATCATGGAGTCGATCGACGGCTCGCTGCAGCGCCTCGGCACCGACTACGTCGACCTCTACCAGGCGCACCGCTACGACCACGAGACGCCGCTGGAGGAGACCATGCTGGCCTTCGCGGACGTCGTCCGCGCCGGCAAGGCGCTCTACATCGGCGTGTCCGAGTGGCGCGCCGAGGAGATCCGGGCCGCGCACGCGCTGGCCACCGAGCTCAAGGTGCCGCTGGTCTCCAGCCAGCCGCAGTACAACATGCTCTGGCGGGTCATCGAGGCCGAGGTCGAGCCGACCTGCCGCGAGCTCGGCCTCGGCCAGATCGTCTGGTCGCCGATCGCCCAGGGCGTGCTCACCGGCAAGTACAAGCCGGGTCAGCCGCACCCGGAGGGCTCGCGTGCCACCGACACCAAGGGCGGCGACGCGATGATCGGTCGCTGGCTGCGCGACGAGGTGCTCGACGCCGTGCAGCGCCTCGAGCCCGTCGCGGCGGAGGCCGGACTGTCGCTGGCCCAGCTCGCCGTCGCCTGGACGCTCCAGAACGACAACGTGTCGGCCGCGATCATCGGCGCCAGCCGCCCCGAGCAGGTCACCGACAACGTCAAGGCCGCCGGCGTCACCCTCGACGCCGACCTGATGACCGCGATCGACGAGGTCCTCGGCGACCTCCCCGAGCGCGACCCGGGCAAGACCCAGAGCCCGCGGCGCTCGGAGATGTTCGGCTGACGCCAGGCCCGGAGCCTGTACGACGACGCGCCAGCGCCCCTCGTGAGAGGGACGCCGGCGCGTTCGTCGTACAGGGCCTGACGGCCCGGAGTCTCAGCGGTAGTGCTCGGGCAGCGGCTCGCCGATGCGGCGGGCAGTCTTCGGCAGCCGCAGGAACCGCAGCTGCATCGCGCGGGTGATCGCGTAGAAGGTCGTGCCCTTGTAGGACTCGTCGGGGAAACGCTGCTTGAGCTGCTTGCGCAGGCGCATCCGCAGGATCACCAGGTCGACGAGGAGCACCGCGAAGACCGGCACGACGAGGTTGGGCACGATCAGCGAGATCAGCATCAGCGGGATGACGACCTCGGCGAAGGAGAAGCGCACGTCGACGAAGTCGCGGGTGAAGCGGCGCACCGGTCCCTTGTCGCGGGCCAGGAGGTAGCGCTCGTCGCCGGACTTCATGCCGTCGCGCATCTTGCGGGTCTGCTCGGCGCGGGCGGCGCGCTGGCGCTGCGCCTGCTCCTTGCGCGACCGGGCCGGCTTGTTGCGCGCCTTCGCCGCGGCCTCGGCCTCCTTGCGGGTCGGCGTCGGCCGGCCCTTGCCCTGGGTGTGCCGGGCGTCGGCGTCGACGACCGTCTCCTCGGGGGAGGTGGTGGGACCGGACTTGCTGCGACCGAACAACGTGCTGCCCTCGTGCTCGCGGGTGGTCCGTGCCGACTCGGCACGGGATGGGGCTGTGATCCTACCGTCGGGCCGTAGGCTGGCGGCGTCGTGCCAGGACCCGCGAGGAGTGGACACCAGATGAGCATCATGAAGCGGATGGGGATGATCTTCCGCTCCAAGGCCAACAAGGCCCTGGACCGCGCCGAGGACCCCCGCGAGACGCTCGACTACAGCTACCAGCGGCAGCTCGAGCTGCTCACGAAGGTACGCCGCGGGGTCGCCGACGTCGCGACGAGCCGCAAGCGGCTGGAGCTGCAGATGGCCCAGCTCGAGCAGCAGGTGGCCAAGCTCCAGGGCCAGGCCGAGAAGGCCATCGAGGTCGACCGCGAGGACCTCGCCCGCGAGGCACTGACCCGCAAGTCCGGCGTCGCCGGGCAGCTCGACGACCTCAAGGCGCAGCACGCCCAGCTCGCCGCCGAGGAGGAGAAGCTGACGCTGGCCCAGCAGCGGCTGCAGGCGAAGGTCGAGGCCTTCCGCACGCGCAAGGAGACCATCAAGGCGACCTACACCGCCGCGGAGGCCCAGACCGGCATCAGCGAGGCGCTGTCGGGCATCGGCGAGGAGATGGGCGACGTCGGGATGGCCATCCAGCGCGCCGAGGACAAGACGGCCGCGATGCAGGCCCGGGCCGGCGCGATCGACGAGCTGCTCGCCTCCGGCGCCCTCGATGACGTCACCGCCCCCAGCGGCAGCGCCGGCGACGACATCGCCCGCGAGCTCGACGCGCTGAGCTCGCAGTCCGACGTCGAGACCGAGCTGCTGCGGCTCAAGGGCGCCAAGCAGGTCGGCGAGCTCGACGCCGGTTCCGACGGTCAGGCCGGCTCGGCCGAGCAGCCCCGCTGATGATCATCCGGGTCCTCGGCGAGGGGCAGTACGACGTCGCCGAGCGGGCGCTCGGCCGGCTCAACCAGCTCGACGAGGTCGTCGAGGCGGCCGTCGAGGCCGGCGACGAGGACGCGTTCCGGGCTGCGCTGGAGGACCTCCTCGAGTGCGTGCGCACCGTCGGCGTGCCGCACGCCGTCGACGACCTGGTCGAGTCCGACCTGGTGCTCCCGCACCCGGACGCCTCGCTCGCCGAGGTGCGCGAGATGCTCGCCGACGACGGGCTGATCCCGGGCTGATCCCGGGCTGATCCCGGGGCTGGTCCCCGGCTGGTCCCCGGCTGGTCCCGGGGCAGGTGCCCGTACCGCGCGGGCTCACAGGTGACGCACAGCGCACCCACCGGCAGGCTTGGGTCGCGCAGGCATGATCGAGGCATGGCGCGATCACGATTCGTCGGGGACGCCGGGCTCACCGCCCGGATGACCACCGTGATGTTCCTGCTCGGCGCGGCCTTCGTGGCCCTGGTCGTCGTGGTGGGCGCGGTCGCCGCCTCCTGGGGCGGCTACGGCTTCGCGCTCGTCGTGGCGATGATCGGCATCGGCATCGCCGTCTACCAGTGGTACTCCTCCGACACGGTCGCCATGAAGGCCATGCGGGCCCGCGAGGTCTCCCCGCAGCAGGCGCCCGAGCTGCACCAGATGATCGACCGCCTCTGCGTGCTGGCCGACATGCCCAAGCCGCGTGTAGGCATCGCCGACACCGCCGTGCCCAACGCCTTCGCCACCGGCCGCTCGCCGGACCGTGCCGTCGTCTGCGTGACCACCGGCATCCTGCAGACCCTCACCGCCGAGGAGCTCGAGGGCGTGCTGGCCCACGAGCTGTCGCACGTCGCCCACCGCGACGTGCTGGTGATGACCGTCGCCAGCTCTGCGGGCATCGCGGCCGGCATGCTCACCCAGGGCGCGCAGTACGGCGCGTTCTTCGGCGGCGGCCGCCGCGACAACAACGGCGTCCCGGTGTGGCTGGCCGTGCTGGTCGTCTCCCTCATGGTGTACGCCGTCAGCTTCGTGCTGCTGCGCCTTCTCTCGCGCTACCGCGAGCTCTCGGCCGACCGGGCCGGCGCCTACCTGACGATGAACCCCGGCGCCCTGGCGTCGGCCCTGCAGAAGATCAGCGGCCGGATGAACACCATCCCCGACCGCGACCTGCGCCAGGTGTCGGCGGCCAGTGCGCTGTGCATCGCCCCGAGCCTGCGCGGGGTCGACCTCAAGACCCTCACCTCCACCCACCCGTCGCTGGAGCAGCGGCTCGAGCAGCTCGCCCGGATCCAGGCCGAGCTCAGCCGCCCCGGCGCCCACTGAGGCGCGCCGCGCGATGGGACTGCTCGACTCCCTGCTCGGCCGCAGCAAGACGCGCCCGGCCCGCCTCGACGCGCTGTTCGGCGTACCGTCCGCGGCGCTCACGCTGCAGACGTCGGCCGGCTGGGTGCCGACCGGCGACGGGGCGGTCTGCTACCGAGCCGCCGCGGGACCGGCGTTCGCGCAGACCCAGTCCGACGTCGTCGCGCTGCTCCGCTCGACCGGTCAGGCTCCCGCGGTGCGGGTGAGCGACGACGGCTTCGGGTTCACCTGGCTGGAGGTCGACCACGAGCCCTACGACCCGACCACCGGGGACCTCGGGTCGCTCTGCACCGACCTGCACGCGGTCAACACCTCGCTCGAGGAGGCCGGCTTCGGCCCAGCCCTGCTGTGCTCGGTCGTGCCGTTCCAGAACGCCGCCGGCGCGACGCTCGGCCTGGTCTACCTCTACAAGCAGGGCACGTTCTACCCGTTCGCGCCGGTCGGGGGAGCGGGCGAGCGGCGCCGCGACAACCTCACCGAGCTCGCGGTGCGCGACCTGCTCGCCCAGGACCTCCCGGTCGAGCAGGACACCTCGCGCTGGCTGGCCCTCTGGGACGCGCCCGGCGTCACCGTGTGAGCAGGGCGCCATGGCCCGGACGAGGCATCCCTGAAGCCCCACCGGGTACGGCTCCACTGACGACGTAGCCCGTACGGGTGAGGCTCGTTAATCTCGCGGCAGGGGATCGAGGAGAAGCAGGTGATCGAGGTGGGCGAACCGCAGCTGGACGCGGTCGACGACGTGCTGCGACGCGCCGCGATCGAGCGGTACGACGTCCTGCTCCGCCCGCCGCGGATCGACCTGTCGGCGATCGTCGAGATGGCCGCCCGGGTCGTCGGGGTCCCGATGGCCACCATCAACCTCATCACCCACGACAAGCAGCACCAGGTCGCGACGTACGGCTTCGAGAGCTCGGTGTGCAGCCGTGAGGACTCCATGTGCGCCCAGGTGCTGCACCTGGACTCGCCGATCATCGTCCCGGACGCGCGTCTCGACGAGCGGTTCCGCACGAACCCCTTCGTCACCGGCGAGATCGGCCTGGTCCGGTTCTACGCCTCGCACCGCCTGATCACCCCCGAGGGCGTCGTCATCGGCACCCTGTGCGTGTTCGACGTGGAGCCGCGGCCGATGCTCGACGACGTCCAGCGCACCGCGCTGCGCACGCTCGCCGCACGCGTCGTCGACGTGCTCGAGCTCGAGCTGCGCAGCCGCGACCTGCAGTCGTCCAACGAGCGGCTGGCCGCCTTCGCCGGCCGGGTCAGCCACGACCTCAAGACGCCGCTGTCGAGCATCACCCTCGCGCTCGGGCTGCTCCAGGAGCAGCTCGAGGACCAGGGCGTCGTGAGCGACACCCAGCAGGCCGAGCGACTGGTGGAGAAGGCGCTGGCCGGGTCGGAGCGGATGCGCCGGCTGATCGACGACGCACTTGCCTACAGCAAGCTCGGTGGCCGCCTGACCCGTGAGCCCGTCGACCTGGACGCCGTCGCGAAGGAGGTCGTCGCCGACGCGATCGGCGCGCACCCGGAGGCGTCGGTCGAGGCCGGACCGATGCCGGTCGTCGACGGTGACGTGGTGCAGCTGCGCTCGGTGCTGCAGAACCTCGTCGAGAACGCCATCCGCTATCGCAGCGTCGGTGTCGCGCCCGTCGTACGCATCGCTGCGGAGCAGCAGGGTCCGATGTGGCGGGTCGAGGTCTCCGACAACGGACGCGGCATCCCCGAGAGCGACCGCGAGCGGGTCTTCGAGCCGCGGGTGCGGCTCGAAGACGACGGCGAAGGCTCCGGGCTGGGCCTCGACATCTGCCGCACCGTGGTCCGCGCGCACGGCGGCACGATCGGCGTCGACGACTCCCCGCTCGGCGGCACCACCATGTGGGTCGAGCTGCCGGCGCGGCGACGGCTCAGCGCCGTCTGACCCGCGCCACCCAGCCGGGCCCGCTCAGTCCTTGTGGCTGCGGCCCGGCAGGTCGAGCATCCGCTGCAGAGCGACGAGCGCGTCGCGCTGGGTGTCGTCGTCGACCTCGATGCGGTTGACGACCTGACCGGCGACGAGGTTCTCCAGCGCCCACACGAAGTGCGGCAGGTCGATGCGGTTCATCGTCGAGCAGTAGCAGACGTTGCGGTCGAGGAACGCGATCTTCTTGTCCGGGTGCGCCCGGGCCAGGCGCTGCACCAGGTTGAGCTCGGTACCGATCGCCCAGCTCGACCCGGCCGGCGCGGCCTCGATGGTCTTGATGATGAACTCCGTCGACCCGATCAGGTCGGCCTTGAGCACCACCTCGTGACGGCACTCGGGGTGCACCAGGATCTGGATGTCGGGGTCCTTCGCCCGCAGCTCGTCGACGACCGTCGGGGAGAAGCGGCCGTGCACCGAGCAGTGGCCCTTCCACAGGATCATCCGGGCGTCGCGCAGCTCGGCCTCGGTGAGACCGCCGTTCGGCAGCAGGGGGTTCCACACGACGCAGTCGTCGAGCGCCATCCCGAGCTCGAGCACGGCGGTGTTGCGGCCGAGGTGCTGGTCGGGGAGGAAGAGCACCTTGCCGTCACCCTCGACCCCGCCGCGCTGGTCGAACGCCCACCGCAGCGCGGTCTCGGCGTTGGAGGACGTGCAGACCAGACCGTCGTGGCGGCCGCAGAACGCCTTGATGTCGGCGCTGGAGTTCATGTAGGTCACCGGGACGACCTGCTCGGTCACGCCGGCGGCCTCGAGCGCCTCCCAGGCGGCCTCGACCTGCGGGAGCCTGGCCATGTCGGCCATGGAGCACCCGGCAGCCAGGTCGGGCAGCACGACCTGCTGGTGCTCGGCGGTGAGGATGTCGGCCGACTCGGCCATGAAGTGGACGCCGCAGAACACGACGTACTCCGCCTCGGGCCGGCCGGCCGCGTCGCGGGCGAGCTTGAAGGAGTCGCCGGTGACGTCGGCGAACTGGATGACCTCGTCGCGCTGGTAGTGGTGCCCGAGCACGAACAGCTTCTCGCCGAGCGCCTCCTTGGCGGCGCGGGCGCGCTCGACCAGGTCGGGGTCGGAGACCGGGGGCAGGTCGCCGGGGCACTCCACGCCGCGCTCGGACGCGCGGTCGACGCCGCGGCCGAGGGGGAGCAGGGGCAGGTCGACGGTCGTCATGGCTCCACTCTAGGCGCGTCGAGCCGTCGTACATGTACGACGGGTGGGCGCCGAGCCGTCGTACATGTACGACGGCTCGGCGCGGGCGTCAGAGCAGGGCGCCGTTGTGGACGTACGGCGCGGGCGGGCGCATGCCGCGCAGCGCGAGGTAGCCCTCGGTGCGCACGTCGAGCCGTGCCTGCACCCCGACGTCCAGCGCCCAGGGGTTGGCGGCGGTCAGGTGCGGCACGGTCGGCTCGGCCGGCCCGTCGGCGAGCACCGCCCACAGCAACCGGGTCGCCGTGCGCCGATCGGTGGCGGCGAGCAGGGCGAGCGAGCCGTCGTGGCCGACGTAGGCGTAGCCCTGCCCGGTGCCCCGCTCGGAGACCAACGGCCGCCAGATCGACTGCATCAGCGCGTGGTCGGGGCCGTGCGCGGCTCCACGGGCGCGCCGGTCGACGGAGTCCATCAGGTCGGTGTCCGCGGGGGTGCCCTCGCGGACGTGCTCCACGACCGGCAGCACCGACCGGTCGAGCGTGCCGGTGAGGTACATCTGCGGGTGCAGCCGGAAGCCCGCCAGCAGGTAGCGCCGGGTCGCCGCCGGGTCCGACGACGCCGAGAGCATCCCGTGCAGGCAGTGCCGTCCGTGGCCCATCGCGGCGTCCAGCAGCTGCCGGCCCAGTCCCTGGCCCTGCAGACCCGGTCGGACGGCGTACGTCGCCAGGAACCAGGTGGTGTCGCGCACGAACGACGTCGCGAAGCCCGCCAGCGAGCCGTCGGCGTCCTCGGCCACCCAGCAGCCTCCGGGGTCGGTCCGCAGCAGGTGCTCGGTGCGGCTGACCCAGCCCGCCGCACGCTCGGGCGAGCGCAGCGAGGGCTCCGCGTCACCGGGTCGCAGCGAGCGTCGGTCGACCTCGCGGAACGCCTCGGCCGAGAGCCGCTCGGCCGTCACGACGTCCTCGGGACGCATCGGGCGGAGGAGGGGTGCGGGCACGTGCGGACGCTAGCGCGAGGATGGGGTCATGCGAGTCCTCGTGGCGCCCGACAAGTTCGCCGGCACCCTCACCGCGGTGCAGGCGACCGACGCCATCGCCGAGGGGTGGTCGCAGCGAGCGCCCGGCGACGAGCTTGACCTCGCGCCCATGGCCGACGGCGGCCCCGGCTTCGTCGACGTGCTGCACGCCGCGCTCGGGGGTGACCTGCACCTCGTCGAGGTGCCCGGTCTGCACGGCGACCCGGTGCCCGCCACGGTGCTGCGGGTCGGGACGACGGCGTACGTCGAGAGCGCGCAGGCGTGCGGGCGGCACCTGCTCGAGGAGGGCGCCCGGCCCGCCGCGACCGGGACGACGTACGGCGTGGGGCGGCTGGTGCGCGCGGCCGTGGAGAGCGGTGCGAGCACCGTCGTGGTCGGCGTCGGCGGCACCGGCAGCAACGACGGCGGCGCGGGTCTCCTGGCCGCGCTGGGCGCCACCGCCGACGGATCGCTCGACGGCGGGGGCGAGGCGCTCGGCGCCGTGTCGAGCGTCGACGTGGCTCCCGCCCGCGCCGCGCTGGAGGGCGTCGACCTGGTGCTCGCCGCGGACGTCGACAACCCGCTCGCCGGGCTGTTCGGCGCCACGAAGGCCTACGGACCGCAGAAGGGCATCTCCGAGGACGACCAGCAGCGCCTGGACGGCCACCTCGAGCGGTTCGCCGGGCTGGTCGACCGCCGGGTCGCCCTCGACAAGGGCGCGGGCGCCGGGGGAGGCCTCGGCTACGGGCTCCTGGTGCTCGGGGCCGAGCGACGCTCGGGGATCGGCGTCGTCATGGAGGCCACCGACCTCGCGACCCGAGCCCGCGCCGCCGACCTCGTGCTGACCGGTGAGGGCGCCTTCGACTTCTCCAGCCGCTCCGGGAAGGTCCCGTACGGCGTCGCCGAGGTCGCCGCCGCCGCGCTGCGCCCCTGCGTGGCCCTCGCCGGGCGGGTGCTCGTCGGGTCGCGCGAGATGCGCGCCCTCGGCGTGGAGTCGGCGTACTCCACAGAGTACCTGGTGGGTCTCGACCGCTCCATGTCCGACCCGGCCGGCTCCCTGCGCGAGCTCGCCGCCCGCGTCGCGCGCACCTGGTCCCGCTGAGGCGTCCCGCGTCCGACCTCGCGCCCGATGTCACGGCCCCGACCCGGTCCGGAATATCCGGCGGTGTGACACCATTGAGGTGCTAGACCACCCAGTCCTCGTCCACGGGAGCAGGCACATGACCGAGCAGCTCGACACCACCACCGAGCGCCGCCAGGACCAGATCAACCTCACCGAGGTCGCTGCGTCGAAGGTGAAGAGCCTCCTCGACCAGGAGGGTCGCGACGACCTGCAGCTGCGGATCTCCGTGCAGCCCGGTGGCTGCAGCGGCCTCCGCTACCAGCTGTTCTTCGACGAGCGCACCCTCGACGGTGACGTCGTCACCGACTTCGACGGCGTGGCCGTCGTCGTCGACCGGATGAGCGTCCCCTACCTCAACGGCGCCGAGATCGACTTCGTCGACTCGATCGAGAAGCAGGGCTTCACCATCGACAACCCGAACGCCACGGGTTCCTGCGCCTGCGGCGACTCGTTCCACTGAGTCGACCAGCAGCCTGAAGCACCACGAAGGGCCCCCGCTCCGAGGAGCGGGGGCCCTTCGTCATGCTCAGGCTGCTGAGCCCGAGCGAGCGTCGTGCTCAGGTGGTTGAGCCCGAGCGAGCGCCGGCGAGCGAGGTGTCGAAACCGCTCGCTCGCGTGGGTCCTCGGGTGCACGTCGCAGTGCAGCCAGGCGGTTTCGACGCGGCTCGTGCGACTTCGCAGGCTCAGTCGCGTCGCTTGCTCAACCTTCGCTCGCTACGTGGGTGCACTCGCAGGCTCGTGCACCCACTGCTCACTCCAGGTGGAAGTGGAGGGCGGCGGCGAGGCGGGCGGCCGCCTGCGAGACCTGCACGTCCTGCTTCGGCGCCTCGACCTGGTCGGCCGCGAGGATGCTGGGCGCGGGGCGGGTCGCCCGTCGCGCGGCCCGGGCGAGCTCGCGCTCGAGACCCAGGTTGGTGCCGCAGGCGCGGCAGTCGTCGTGCATCTCGGCGAGCGTGGCGGCGTCGTCGTAGGAGGTCATGCTTCGACGCTAGGGGCTACCGATTGGTAGTCCTACGGGTACCGATCAGTAGTGTTCCGACACATGTCGCTGCTCATCGCCGGATCCATCGCGACCGACCACCTGATGACCTTCGGGGGCAAGTTCGCCGACTCCCTCGTGGTCGACCAGCTGGACAAGCTGTCGGTCTCCTTCCTCGTCGAGGACCTCGAGATCCGGCGCGGGGGAGTGGCGCCGAACATCTGCTTCGGCCTGGCCCGCCTCGGCCTGCGGCCGGTGCTCGTCGGTGCGGCCGGCGAGGACTTCGCCGACTACCGCTCCTGGCTGGAGCGGCACGACGTCGACTGCGAGTCGGTGCACATCTCCGACTCCAAGCACACGGCGCGCTTCGTGTGCACGACCGACACCACGATGGCGCAGTTCGCGTCCTTCTACCCCGGCGCGATGGCCGAGGCCCGAGAGATCGAGCTGTCGCCGATCGTCGCCCGCGTCGGCGCCCCGGAGTACGTCCTGGTCGGCGCCGACGACCCCGACGCCATGCGTCGCCACACCGAGGAGTGCCGCCAGCGCGGCTACCCCTTCATCTCCGACTGCTCCCAGCAGCTCGCGTTCGGCGACGGCGACCTGATCCGGTCGCTGGTCGACGGCGCCGCCATCCTGTTCTCCAACGAGTACGAGTCGGCGATGATCGAGCAGAAGACCGGCTGGTCCGGTGAACAGGTCCTCGACCGCGTGGGCATCCAGGTGACGACCCTGGGCAAGGACGGGGTCCGGGTGCTGCGGGTCGGTGAGGACCCGATCGAGGTCGCCGCCGTGCAGGACGTCGCCGCCATCGAGCCGACCGGCGTCGGCGACGCGTTCCGTGGAGGCTTCCTCGCGGCGCTGAGCTGGGGCCTGGGCCTCGAGCGCGCCTGCCAGGTGGGCTGCGTGCTCGCGGCGTACGTCGTCGAGACCGTCGGCACGCAGGAGTACACCTTCACGCCCGAACAGTTCACCCAGCGGGTCGAGGACTCCTACGGCGCCGAGGCGGCGGCCGAGGTCCGCGCGCACGTGAAGTAGACGGGCCTCAGGCCAGTCGCCGCACCCGGTACCGGGTGACCCCGTCGCCGAGCTCGTCGGCGCCGGCGTACTCCTGCTCGCGCATGCGGCACCACGCCGGTACGTCGTAGCGCGCCGCCGGGTCGGTGGCGAGGACGGCGATCACGCCGCCCACCGCGACGTCCCCGACGTGGCGGGCGAGCTCGATCACCGGCTGCGGGCACAGCATCGTGCGGCAGTCGAGCTCGAGGTCCACCGGCCCGACCGGGCGGTCGTCACCGCTCACAGGTCGGCCCTCAGTGAGGCGACGACCTCGGGGAGCACCGCGCAGAAGGCCTCGACATCGGCCTCGGTGGTGTCGCGGCCGACCGAGAGCCGGACGTTGCCGTGCGTGAGGGCGCCCATCGCGGCCAGCACGTGGCTGGGCTCCAGCGTCGACGCGGTGCAGGCCGAGCCGCTGGCCACGCCGAAGCCGCGCCGGTCGAGCTCGGTCACGATCGCCTCGCCGTTGACGTAGAGGCACGAGAACGTCACCAGGTGCGGCAACCGGTCGTCGGGGTCGCCGACGACCTCGGTGTCGGGCAGTGCCGCGGCAGCGGCACGCACCCGGTCGACCAGGCGCCGCTGCCGCGCGGCCTCGGTCTCCCGCTCGTCGAGCACGGCTCGCAGGGCCGCGGCCGCAGCGAGGGCGGCAGGCACGTTCTCGAACCCGGTCTCGCGGTGGTCGGCCCGGTCGTCGCCGGGGAACGGCTGCTCCCACCGCGCGGACCGTCGTACGACGAGCACGCCGACGCCGGCCGGACCGCCCCACTTGTGCGCGGAGGCGGCCAGCGCGGACCAGCCGTCCGCGGGCAGCGGCAGTCGCCCCGCCGACGCGCAGGCGTCGACGAGCACCGGGACGCCCGCGGCCCGGAGCGGCTCGAGCGCCTCGACCGGCTGCACCGTGCCGACCTCGTGGTTGGCGTGCTGGAGCGCGGCGACGGCGACGCCCGGGGCCTGCCCGGCCGCCAGGAAGGCGTCGACGTTGACCCGGCCGTGCCGGTCCACGCCGACGGCGCGCTCCTCACCGAGCCAGCGGGCCGCGTGCCGGACCGCGGAGTGCTCGACCGCCGAGCAGACGATCGCCGTGCCGTGCCGCCGCCGGGACCGGGCGAGGCCGAGCAGCCCCCGGTGGACCGCGTCGGTGCCCGAGGAGCAGAGCACCACCTCGTCGGAGCGGCAGTCCAACGCCTCGGCGAGCACGGCCCGGGCGTTGTCGAGCAGCAGCCGGGCGTCCCGGCCCGACCGGTGGAGGCGCCGCGGGTCGGCCCAGCCACGGCTCAGCGCGGCGTCCAGGACCTCGCGGGCGGCGGGGTGCAGCGGCTCCCCGGACGCGCTGTCCAGCGGCACCGGATGATCTGGGGCGGGGGTCGACACCCGACCACGCTCCTCCCGCTCGCGGGTCGCTGTCCGACCCACCCGACCCCGGCACCGAGGGGGCCGCCGTCCGGGGTAGTCTGCCACCTGCTTCGTGTCTGCCCGAGAGGAAGGCTCAGACGGTGGGTCTGCAACTCCCTGCGCGTCCGGCGGTGCCCGGACGACGCGTCCGCCGAGCGGCGCTCGCATCGGTGCTCGGACTGGTGCTCGTGCTCCTGTCCGCGTGTGGCACCGACTCCGAGCTCGAGCGTCTGGCGATGCCCGTGCCGGCCACGGAGGAGGGTGTCCACACCCTCGAGCTGTGGCAGGGCGCCTGGATCGCCGCGCTGGTCACCGGCGTGATCGTGTGGGCGCTGATCCTGTGGGCGGTCTTCCGCTTCCGTCGGCGCCACGCCGACGAGGTACCGGTGCAGACGCGCTACAACCTTCCGCTGGAGATCTTCTACACGGTCTTCCCGATCATCATGGTCGTCGTCTTCTTCGACCACACCGTGCGGGTGCAGAACCTCGTCCTCGACGACGCCGAGCCGGACAACACGGTCTACGTGGTCGGCCAGCAGTGGTCGTGGACCTTCAACTACCCCGACGCCGTCGACGGCCAGAACGTCTACGAGTCCGGCACCGGTAGCGACATCCCCGACCTCTACCTCCCGGTCGACCAGACCACGCGGTTCGAGTTGCGCAGCCCCGACGTCATCCACGACTTCGGCGTGCCGGGCTTCCTCATCAAGATGGACGTCGTCCCGGGCCTGGAGAACCACTACCAGGTGACGCCGAAGACGATCGGCACCTACGACGGCAAGTGCTACGAGCTCTGCGGCGTCTACCACTCGCGGATGCTCTTCACGGTGCACGTGGTGTCCCAGGAGGACTACGAGCAGTACCTCGAGGACCAGGCCGCAGCCGGGTTCACCAGTGACGAACCGGTCTGCGGACCGACCTTCGCCGAGACCCAGGTGGGTCTCGACGACGCAGCCGAGGAGGTCTGCCAGTGACCGCGACCGTTCCGCCGACCACCGAGACGGTGGTGCCGCGCAAGACGCTGGGTCAGCACCTGGTGACGCTCCTGACCACCACCGATCACAAGCTGATCGGCAAGATGTACATGGTCACGGCGTTCTCGTGGTTCCTCATCGGCGGTGTGATGGCGCTGCTGATCCGCGCCGAGCTGGCGTTCCCGGGCTCGCAGGTCGTCAACGACGAGCTCTACAACCAGCTGTTCACGATGCACGGCACGATCATGCTGCTGCTGTTCGCGACGCCGCTGTTCTTCGCGTTCGGCAACCTACTCATGCCGATCCAGATCGGTGCCCCGGACGTCGCGTTCCCGCGACTCAACATGTTCAGCTACTGGCTGTACCTCTTCGGCGGACTGATTGCGGCGTCGGGCTTCCTCACCCGCGGTGGCGCGGCCGACTTCGGCTGGTTCGCCTACACGCCGCTGTCCGACGCGATCCGCAGCCCCGGCGCCGGTGCCGACCTGTGGATCATGGGTCTGTGGATGAGCGGTCTGGGCACCATCCTGGGCGCGGTCAACTTCATCACCACGATCATCACGATGCGTGCGCCGGGCATGACCATGTTCCGGATGCCGATCTTCGTGTGGAACACGCTGATCACCTCGATTCTCGCGCTGATCGCCTTCCAGGTGCTGGCCGGCGCGCTGCTGATGCTCGAGGCCGACCGCCTCTTCGGTGCGCACGTCTACGACACCGCCCACGGTGGCGCGATCCTGTGGCAGCACCTGTTCTGGTTCTTCGGCCACCCAGAGGTCTACATCATCGCGCTGCCGTTCTTCGGCATCGTGACCGAGATCCTCCCGGTCTTCTCCCGCAAGCCGGTCTTCGGCTACGTCGGCCTGGTCGGTGCGACCCTCGCGATCGCGATCCTGTCGGTCGCGGTGTGGGCGCACCACATGTTCGTCACCGGCGCGGTCAACCTGCCGTTCTTCGCCGGCATGACCTTCCTGATCGCGGTCCCGACGGGCGTGAAGTTCTTCAACTGGATCGGCACCATGTGGGGCGGCTCGGTGTCGATGGACACCCCGATGCTGTGGACGGTCGGCTTCCTCACCACGTTCCTCTTCGGTGGCCTGACCGGGGTCATCCTGGCGTCGCCGCCGCTCGACTTCCACGTGTCCGACTCCTACTTCGTGGTCGCGCACTTCCACTACGTGGTCTTCGGCACCGTGGTGTTCGCGATGTTCGCCGGCTTCTACTTCTGGTGGCCCAAGTTCACCGGCCGGATGCTCGACGAGCGTCTGGGCAAGGTGCACTTCTGGCTGCTGTTTATCGGCTTCCACCTCACGTTCCTCGTGCAGCACTGGCTGGGCGTCGAGGGCATGCCGCGCCGCTACGCCGACTACCTCGAGTCGGACGGTTGGACCACGCTCAACCAGGTCTCGACCGTGGGCGCGTTCCTGCTGTCGGCCTCGATGATCCCGTTCTTCTACAACGTGTGGATCACCAGGAAGTCGCCCAAGGTCACCGTGGACGACCCGTGGGGCTGGGGACGTTCCCTGGAGTGGGCGACGTCGTGCCCGCCGCCGCGGCACAACTTCACCTCGCTGCCCCGGATCCGTTCGGAGTCGCCGGCGTTCGACCTGCACCACCCCGAGATCGCCGCGATCGAGCTCGACGACAACCCCGCCATGCGTGACGGCAAGGCCGCCGACGCACCGAACATGTCCGGCCGCGCCGACCACCTGAAGTCCGAGGGAGACCGCTGATGAAGTCCGAGGCCTGGATCTTCGGCATCTGCACCGTCTTCCTGGTGCTGGTGACGCCGGCGTACTGGATCATCACCGACGCCGACAGCAACGGCACGTCGGGCGACTGGACGGGCACGTCCGCGCTCCTGATGTGCACGC
The DNA here is from genome assembly GCA_002729525.1 of Nocardioides sp. Classification (GTDB taxonomy): domain Bacteria; phylum Actinomycetota; class Actinomycetes; order Propionibacteriales; family Nocardioidaceae; genus Nocardioides. The sequence continues at coordinate 120,580 of PBYI01000034.1, read as the reverse complement.
TGCTGACGCTGATGATCACGCTCTACCTGGGCTTCCACGCCCGCAAGATGGACGCGCGTCCGGAGGACCGCGCCGACGGTGAGATCGCCGACGGCGCTGGTGAGCTCGGGTTCTTCCCGCCCTACTCCTGGTGGCCGCTGTGGGTGGCGCTGACTCTGGCCACGCTCACCTACGGCGTCGCGATGGCCGCCTGGTGGCTCGTCGTGATCGCCTTCGCACTCGGCGTGATCGCCGTCAGCGGACTGGTGTTCGAGTACTACCGCGGAGAGCACGCCCACTGACGGGCGCCTCCTCTCGGCTCGACGTCGCCGGACCCGGTCAGCACCGGGTCCGGCGATGCCATTTCGCGACCACCCCGCGGCTACCCTGGATCTCGGTCGTCGCGGCGTCCGCCGTTGATGTCTCGAGTCATGGGAGTCCTCTGATGCTGCACCGCGTTGCCCGGCACCGCGCTGCCACCGTGTCCACCGCGCTGGTCCTCGCGCTCGGTCTGGCGGCCTGCTCGACCTCGGGGGGCGCGGACGGTCCGGACGACACCGTCTCCTCGGCTGCCGCAGCCGACGGCGGAACGACGGGGGACTCCGTCAGCGACGAGACGTCCGCCCCCGAGCCCACGAAGCCGGTCGTGACGGCCAACGTGAGCAAGGGCTCGGTCGTGCCCGTGTCGACGCTCGTCGCCACCGAGGTGGCTGACGGCTCGCTGACCCGGGTCACGCTGTCGTCGGCCGCCGGCACGGTGGACGGCACCCTCGCCGAGGACGGCAGCAGCTGGACGGCCGGTGACCGGCTCGAGCCCGGCACGGAGTACACGCTCAAGGCTGTCGCGGAGAACGACGAGACCACCGCCCGCAAGCGCGTGCGGTTCACCACCGACGCGCTGACCCTCGACGACCAGACCTACGCCTCGGTCGCCCCGCTGGAGGGCCAGACGGTCGGCGTGGGCATGCCGGTGATCGTCCGCTTCGACATCCCGGTCACCGACAAGGCCGCGTTCGAGGAGAACATGTCGGTCACCGCCACGCCCCAGCAGGCGGGCACCTGGCACTGGCTCAGCGACACCGAGGTCCACTGGCGGCCGAAGAGCTACTGGCAGGCCGGCTCGGAGGTCACCGTCGACCTGGACGTCAACGGCGTCGACGCCGGCAACGGGATCTACGGCCAGGAGAGTCGCACCGTCCACTTCACCGTGGGTGATGCCAATGTCTACAAGGTCAACGCCCAGACGCACGAGATGAAGGTCTTCAGCAACGGCGAGCTGGTCCGCACCCTGCCGATCACCACGGGCAAGGAGGGGTTCACCACCCGCTCCGGCACCAAGGTGATCATCGAGAAGTTCGACAGCAAGCGGATGAACTCCGAGACGGTCGGCATCGCCAACGACAGCGCCGAGGGCTACGACATCGACGACGTCCAGTACGCGATGCGGCTGACCTACTCCGGCGAGTTCATCCACGCGGCACCGTGGTCCGTCGCCTCCCAGGGCAATGCCAACGTCTCGCACGGCTGCACGGGCCTGAGCACCGCCAACGCGCAGTGGCTCTACCAGATGACGCAGATCGGTGACGTCGTCGAGTACACCGGCACCGACCGCCCGATGACGCTCGACAACGGCTACGGCGACTGGAACGAGACCTTCCAGCAGTACAAGCAGGGCTCCGCGCTCGCCTGAGCCGTCTGCAGGCCCCTGAGCGGTCCTTGGGTCGCCGCCCGGGTCCCCGGGGCCGCCGGAGCGTCCGTCAGGCTGTGTCGTCGGCCAGGAGCTCGCGGACGCGCGGTGCCACCCGGGTGCCGTACAGCTCGATGCAGCGCATCAGTTCTGCGTGCGGTTGCGGGCCGTTGCTGTACTTCAGGTCGAAGCGGCTCAGGCCGAGGGTGCGGACCGTCGTGGCGATCTTGCGTGCCACGGTCTCCGGCGAGCCGGCGAAGACCGCGCCGTGAGAGACCTCCTGCTCGAACTGGATGCGGCTCGCGGGTGGCCAGCCCCGTTCGCGACCGATGCGGTCTCGGTTGGCCTTGAAGTGCGGGAAGAGCCGGTCCCGCGCCTCCTCGTCGGTGTCGGCGACGAACCCCGGGGCGTGCACGCCGATCGGCAGGGGAGCGTTGCCCAGCTCCTCGTTGGCCCGGCGGTAGAGGTCGGCGTACGGTGCGAAGCGCGCCGGGTCGCCGCCGATGACCGCGAGCATCAGCGGGAACCGGTAGCGCGCGGCGCGGACGACCGACTCCGGCGACCCGCCGACGCCCACCCAGGCCCGCAGACCGGTCTCGTACGGCGGGTTCAGGCCGTCCGCACGCAGGGGAGGTCGCGTGGTGCCCTGCCACGCCAGCGGGCCCCCACCGGCGTCGCGGATGGTGGCGAACAGGTCGAGCTTCTCGGCGAAGAGGATCTCGTAGTCGGACAGCTCGAGTCCGAAGAGCGGGAACGACTCCGTGAACGACCCCCGCCCGAGCGTGACCTCGGCCCGACCGCGCGAGAGGGCGTCGAGCGTCGCGAACCGCTCGTGCACGCGCACGGGGTCGTCGCTGCTGAGCACGGTCACGGCGGTGCCGAGCAGGATCCGCTCCGTGCGAGCGGCGACGTGGGCCAGGACGACGTCGGGGGCGGAGATCGCGTAGTCGTCGCGGTGGTGCTCGCCGAGACCGATGGCGTCGACCCCCACCTGGTCGGCGAGCACGGCCTGCTCGACGACGTCGCGGAGCACCTGCGCCGAGGGCAGGGGAGCGTCGTCGTCACCGATCGTGACGTCCCCGAACGTGTCGAGGCCCAGGGACACCTGCTGGTGTCCCTGGGCCTCGGTCACGGTGCTGTGCGGCTCTGTGCGGCTCTGTGCGGCTCTGTGCGGCTCTGTGCGGCGCTGAGTGACTCAGTGGCCGCCGCGGAGGGACTCGCCCTCCACCGGGTGCGTGCCGTCGAACTGGTGACCGTCGGCGGAAACACCATCCATCGCGGTCTGCAGCGCGAGCTCGTGCTCGGCGTGGTGCCGGGCCTCGTCGAGTTCCTCGGCGGTCGGCTTCTGCACGTTGTCGGCGTACATCAGCGTGGACAGCTTGGCACGCAGGCTGTTGAGCCGGCTGTTCGGCGCGGGCACGCCGTTCTCGTCGATCTCTCTCTCCGGCGACCACGGGGTCTCACGGTCACGTGCGGTGAGCGTGTACGCCTCCGCCTCCGAGATCGGCAGGTGCTTCTCGCTGTAGCCGCCGTCCGGCGCACGCATGATGACGCCGGTCTCGTAGCCGTGCAGCAGCTTCCCCTCGTCGTGACGCTGGAGCGAGATGCACCAGCGTCGCGCGATGATGAAGGCGATGACCGGTCCGATGAAGACCGCTGCCCGCATGAAGTAGGTGATCTGGTTGATGCTCAGGTCGAGCTTGATCGCGATGATGTCGTTGCCGCCAGCGGCCCAGGACAGGCCGTAGAAGGTCATCAGCGCGACCATGAGGGCCGTCTGCGTCGGTCGGTTGCGCGGACGCTCGAGCAGGTGGTGCTCGCGCTTGTCGCCGGTGATCCAGGCCTCGATGAACGGCAGCAGGAGCAGGACCGTGAGCATCAGCGGAGGCAGGATCAGGATCGGGATCATGACGTTCCACGAGATCAGGTAGCCGCCGGGCAACTCGGTCTCCCAGCCCGGGATGATCCGGAGGAGGCCGTCGGGCCAGCCCATGTACCAGTCGGGCTGGGAGCCTGCGGTCACCTTGGTCGGGTCGTACGGGCCGTACTTCCAGATCGGGTTGATCGTCATCAGACCGCCCATCAGAGCGATGGTGCCGAAGACGATGAAGAAGAAGCCGCCGGCCTTGGCGGCGTACACCGGCAGCATGGGGAAGCCGACGACGTTCGCCTCGGTCTTGCCGGGTCCGGGCCACTGGGTGTGCTTGTGGTAGACGAGCAGCAGCATGTGGGCGGCGACCAGACCGAGCAGGATGCCCGGGATCAGCAGCACGTGCATCACGTAGAGGCGCGGGATGATCGAGTCACCCGGGAACTCTCCGCCGAAGAGGAAGAACGACATGTAGCTGCCGACCACCGGTGTGGCCTTCATGAAGCCGTCCGCGGCGCGGACGCCGGTGCCGGAGAGCAGGTCGTCGGGCAGCGAGTAGCCGGTGAAGCCCTCGATGGTGCCGAGGAACAGCAGCAGGCAGCCGATGACCCAGTTGATCTCGCGAGGCTTGCGGTAGGCGCCGGTGAAGTACACCCGCATCATGTGGACCATCATCGAGGCGATGAAGATCATCGCGGCCCAGTGGTGCATCTGCCGCATGAGCAGGCCACCGCGGACGTCGAAGGAGATCTCGAGCGTCGACTTCATCGACTGCGACATCTCGACGCCGCGCATGGGGTCGTAGGAGCCGGTGTACTCGCCCTCGGCCATGGAGGGGTCGAACCACAGGGTCAGGAACACTCCGGTGAGCAGCAGGACGACGAAGCTCCACAGAGCGACCTCGCCCAGCATGAACGACCAGTGGTCCGGGAAGACCTTGCGCAGGTTCTTCTTCATGGCGGTCGCGAGGCCGAGCCGCTCGTCCGCCCAGTTGGCGACGACGCCCGCCTTGGTCGGCTTGGCGGCGCTGGAGGAGGAGGTGCCGTTCGTGTCGGCGACCTTGCTGGTGTCGATGCTCATGCGTTGCGCTCCCAGTAACTCGGCCCGACCGGTTCGGTGAAGTCGCTCTGGGCGACGAGGTAGCCCTCGCCGTCGACGGAGAGCGGCAGCTGGGGGAGCGGTCGGGCTGCCGGACCGAACACCACCTTAGCCGAGTCGGCAAGGTCGAAGGTGGACTGGTGACAGGGGCAGAGGACGTGGTGCGTGGTCCGCTCGTAGAGCGAGATCGGGCACCCGACGTGGCTGCAGATCTTGGAGTAGACCTGGATGCCGTCGACCGACCAGTCCTCGCGGCCCTCGCCGGGGATGATGTCGCCGGGCTCCATCTTCACCACGATGACCGCGGCCTTGGCCTTCTGCTGCTGCAGCTCGATGCCCTCGAGGTCGAACAGACCGTCGGGGACGGCGTTGACGAGGTCGCCGATGATGAGGTCGCCGGGGCGGATCGGCGTACCGACCACGTCGCGGACGACGCGGACGCCCTCGGCCCAGATGGTGTGCTCGAGACCGGTGCCCTCCTCGGCGTTGGCGACCTGGCCGGGGGTCGGGCCGAGGTCGCGCAGGAGGACGACCGCTGGCACACCCAGCAGGCCGACGGCGCCGAGCAGGCTGTTGCGGATCAGCGGGCGTCGGGTGATGCCGGACTCGCCGGCGCCGGCGTCCAGGGCCGCGAGGGTCTCCTGACGGTCCTCGTCGGACGAGCGGACCGCGTGGCGCATCTCGACCATCTCGTGGTCGGCCATGAGCTTGCGGGCCCACTGGATGGTGCCGATGCCGATGCACAGCAGCGCGGCGCCCAGGCACGCGCCGAGCGCGACGGTCGAGGCGCCGTAGCCGCCGAACGTCGTCCAGTTGTCGTCGACGTCGAGGGAGAAGTAGGCGACGACGAAGAGGAGCGTGAAGACGGCCGAGGCGCCGTACAGGCTCGCGACCTGGCGCTCGGCCCGCTTCTCGGCGGACTCGTGGACGTCGGTGGGTCGCCAGGTGTGCTCGGGCAGACCGGGGTTGGCCAGCGGCTCCTCGGTCGTCGCGGGCACCTGGGACTCGTGGTGCGTCGTCACGCGTGCGCTCCCGTCTCGTCGATGTCGCCGTCCTTGCGACGGGTGGTGCGGGTGGTGTGGGCCGCGATCCAGACCGCGAACCCGACCAGGGCGCCGATGCCGACGACCCAGGCGAACAGACCCTCGGCCACCGGACCGAGCGCGCCGAGTCCGACGCCGCCGTACGACGGCATCTCGGAGGTCTCCTCGAGGTAGGCGATCACGTCGCGCTTCTCCTCGGGGGTCAGGTTGCCGTTGGAGAACGAGGGCATCGACTGCGGGCCGGTGAGCAGCGCCTCGTAGATGTACTTGGGTTCCACGCCGCGCAGGCTCGGGGCGAACCCGCCGCGCGGCATGGCGCCGCCCTGCGCGTCGAAGTTGTGGCACGCGGTGCAGTTGGTGAGGAAGATCTGCCCGCCGCGGGTGATCGCGGCCTGGCGCTCCTCGTCGCTGAGGCCCTCGGTGGAGTAGTCGGCCTCGTCGGGGATGGCCGGCCCGGTGCCGAGGGAGTCGACGTACGCCGCGAGCTGGGCGATCTCCTCCTCGGTGTAGACCGCCGGCTTCCGCACGGCCTGCTGGCCCGGCTGGGCCATCGGCATGCGGCCGGTGCCGACCTGGAAGTCGACCGAGGCGGCGCCCACGTCGGTGAGCGCGGGGCCGTACTGGGTGCCGTTGTCGGTGAGGACGCCCTCACCGTTCTGGCCGTGGCAGAACGAGCAGCCGACGATGAAGAGCTCGCGACCCTTGGTGACGTCCTCGGACGTGGTGGAGGTCTCGGCCTGGGCGCCGGGGGAGAACAGGGAGTACAGACCACCGGTGAGCACCAGGCCCAGCAGCAGCACCACCAGGCCGGCGAGCGGCTTGCGGCGGTGCCGCGAGAGTCGGCCGGCGGAGCGGTTCAGGAAACGCACGATGGGTCCTCGGTCTTCGTCGTGAGCAGGGCTCGGGTTCTAGCGGCGCTCTCGGCTACTTGATCAGGTAGATGGTGGCGAACAGGCCGATCCACACGACGTCGACGAAGTGCCAGTAGTAGCTGACGACGATCGCGGAGACCGCTTGCTCGTGGGTGAACTTCTTGGCCAGGTAGGTGCGGCCCAGGACGAAGAGGAAGGCGATCAGTCCGCCGGTGACGTGGAGGCCGTGGAAGCCGGTGGTCAGGTAGAACATCGTGCCGTAGGACGACGCCGGGATCGTGATGCCCTCGTGGATGAGCTCGGCGTACTCCAGCGCCTGGCCGCCGATGAACACGGCGCCCATGACGTAGGTGAGGATGAACCACTCGCGCAGGCCCCACTTGCGGAAGTCGAGCAGACCGCCGCTGCGGCCGACCTGGCCGCGCTCGGCCGCGAACACGCCGAGCTGGCAGGTCAGCGAACTGAGCACCAGGATCGTGGTGTTCACCGACGCGAACGGGACGTTGAGGACCTCGGTGTTCTCCGCCCACAGCTCCGGGCTGACGGCCCGGATCGTGAAGTAGGCGGCGAAGAGCGCCGCGAAGAACATGAGTTCGCTCGACAACCAGATGATGGTGCCGACGGCCACCATGCTCGGACGGTCATGGTGCCCGTGGAGTCGGGAGGCCGGGATGGTCGCTGTGCTCGCCACGCGGACATTATGGACGGCGAACGCGCGAAGGGCACGCCCGCCCCCTCCTCGGGGGTCCGCCTACAGTGATTCACCGTGACGACCGCACCTGTCCAGGCCCTGGCAGCCGCCCCGGAGAGCGCTGCCTACCTGCCTCCGCTGTCGTGGTCGACGGTGTTCTCGCAGTGGTCGATCGAGCCCGTCGCGGTGGTCCTCACGGTCTGGGTCGTCGGGCTCTACCTGCTGGGCGTGCGCACGCTGCGCGCGCGGGGTGACCGCTGGCCCGTGGGACGCACGATCTCCTTCGTCGGCGTCGGGATGGGATCGTTCTACCTGGTCACCGGCAGTGGGTTCGCGGCGTACGACTCCGCGCTCCTGAGCGTGCACATGGCCCAGCACATGGTGCTGGCGATGCTGGTGCCGATGGCCCTCGCGCTCGGGGCGCCGGTCACGCTGGCGCTGCGGACGCTGCCCTCGACCCCGAGGCGGTGGCTGCTGGCCGTGCTGCACTCCCGCGTCGCGAGGGTGCTGTCGTTCCCGCCGCTGACCTTCGTGCTCTACATCACCACGCCGTGGGCGCTGTACTTCTCCGGCTGGTACCGCGCGTCGGTGGAGTCGTCGTACGTCCACGAGATGACGCACGTGCACATGGTGCTGGTGGGTGCGCTGTTCTTCTGGCCGCTGCTCGGGATCGACCCGGTGCCGGGCCGGGTCGCCTACCCGTTCCGGCTGCTCATGTCGATGCTCACGCTGCCGTTCCACGCCTTCCTGGGTGTCACGATCATGGGGCAGACCACGCTCATCGGCGGCGACTGGTACCCCAGGCTGCACGACGGCCCGATGGGTACGTGGCTCCCGGACCCGCTGGACGACCAGCACCTCGCCGGCGGACTGCTGTGGGGATCCGGTGACCTCGTCGGCCTGGCGTTCTTCGGCGTGCTGTTCACCCAGTGGGTGCGCTCCTCGATGAAGGAGGCCGCGCGGGAGGACCGCCGCCTCGACCTGCTGGAGGCTCGGGAGGCGCGCGCCGCCGCGCAGGCGTCCGCGGCGCACGCCTCGGCAGCGGGGGAGTCCGGTGCACCCGATTCGGAGGCCGGGGCGCCGCGGGACGTCCGGACCGATACGATCGCCCCGTGACCGACGCCGCATCCGCCCCGCACTCGCCCGGGAAGCTCAAGGTCCTGGTCTACTCCGACGACGCCCGCGTGCGCGAGCAGGTCATCCTGGCGCTGGGCCGGTCGGTCCACCCCGACCTGCCCGAGCTGAGTTACGTCGAGGTCGCGACCGAGCCGGTCGTGATCCAGCACCTGGACGCCGGCGGCATCGACCTGGCGATCCTCGACGGCGAGGCCGTCCCCGCCGGTGGCATGGGCGTCGCGAAGCAGCTGAAGGACGAGATCTACCGGTGCCCGCCGCTCCTGGTGCTCACCGGTCGGCCGCAGGACGCCTGGCTGGCGACCTGGTCGCGAGCCGACGCGGCCGTGCCGCACCCGATCGACCCGATCCAGCTCGCCGAGGCCGTCGTGGGGCTGCTGCTCCCGCGCGTGCCCGCGCAGGCCTGACGTCCCTTCCCGAGAGGTTCACGTGAGCACGTGGCCCGAGGTCCTCGGCGCGCTCGTCGTCGGCTCCGACCTCTCCGCCGACCAGACGTCCTGGGCGATGGGGGAGATCCTCGCCGGTGAGGCGACCCCCGCCCAGGTGGCCGGCTTCGCTGTGGCGCTGCGCGCCAAGGGCGAGACGATCGACGAGGTCACCGGCCTCGTCGACGCGATGTGGGAGCGGCGTACGCCGATCTCGGTCGAGGGGCGGCTGCTCGACGTGGTCGGCACGGGCGGCGACCGCTCGATGTCGGTCAACATCTCCACGATGTCGGCCGTCGTCGCCGCGGGCGCCGGGGCGCGGGTCGTCAAGCACGGCAACCGGTCGGCGTCCTCGGAGTGCGGGAGCGCCGACGTGCTCGAGGCGCTCGGCGTACGCCTCGACGTCGCGCCCGACCGGGTCGCGGAGATCGCGGTCGAGGCCGGCATCACCTTCTGCTTCGCCGCGGCGTTCAACCCGGCCATGCGGCACACCGCCGGGCCGCGGCGCGAGCTCGGCATCGGTACGACGTTCAACTTCCTCGGCCCCCTGGCCAACCCCGCCCGACCGGCCGCCAACGCGATCGGCTGTGCCGACCCGCGGATGGCGCCCGTGATGGCCGGCGTCTTCGCGCGTCGTGGTGCCGACGCGTGGGTGTTCCGCGGCGACGACGGGCTCGACGAGCTCACCACGACCACGACGTCGCAGGTCTGGATGGTCGCCGGAGGCGAGATCACCACGGCCACGCTCGACCCGTCCGCCCACGGTCTGGCTCCCGCCACCGCCGAGGACCTGCGTGGCGGCAACGCCGCCTACAACGCCGAGGTCGTACGCCGCCTGCTCGCGGGCGACCGCGGACCCGTGCGCGACGCGGTGCTGCTCAACGCCGGTGCGGCGCTGGCCGTGCACGCGGCGGAGGCCGGATCGCTCGACGAGCGCCTGTCGGCCGGGATGGCCCGCGCTGCGGAGGCTGTCGACTCGGGCGCCGCTGCCGCGACCCTCGAGCGCTGGGTCGCCGCGACCGGCTGACCCTGCTCCGCTCCGCTCAGCTCAGCCTCAGTCCAGGCCGAGCGAGAAGGCGGACTCGAGGTCGAGCCGCGAGTAGGCCCGGAAGGCGATGTGCGTCTCGGTGCCGGTCACGCCGACCACCTTGTTGACCTTATCGGCGACCACGGCGGCGACGTCCTCGTTGCGCCGCACCCGCACCATGGCGACCAGGTCGATCTGCCCGGTGACGGAGTAGACCTCGCTGATGCCGTCGATCGCGGCGATCTCCTCGGCGACCTCGGGGATCCGGTCGACCTCGGCCTTGACGAACACGATGGCGGTGATCACGTGGTCACCCTACGACCGGACGCGGACGGGCGCCTCAGGCGTCGGAGCGACGTGCCGCGCGGAGCTCGGCCTCCAGCAGCGCGTGCTTGCGGGCCATCTCGACCTGTCGGTCGTGGAGCACCGCGATCCGCTGGTAGAGCGCGATCGAGACGAACAGGAACGCCACGCAGAGCAGGTAGAGCACGAGGTCGGTGCCCCGGCCGACGCCGAGGGCGTTCGCCACGTCCGTCACCAGCGACGGCACCAGCACGGCGATCGCGCCCGCGACGATCGTGGCGAGCGTGAGTGCGCGGCGTACGAGCAGGTTGAGGGCGGTCGGACGACCGCGCACCAGCATGACCGCGGCGCCGGCGAGACCGGCGAGCAGGACGAGCTTGATGATCACGCCGCGTGCCTCATCCGGCCGACGGCGAGGTCGAAGAGGATGTTGAGCGCGTTGTACGCCTTTTGGCCCTTCGCGCGGGAGTAGTCGGTGTAGTCGATCGTCACCGGGTGCTCGACGTGGCTCCAGCCGTTGCGGGCGATCCGCTCGAGGATCTCGCTGGCGTGCGACATGCCGTGCTGGCGCAGCGCGAGCTGCTCGGCGGCGTCGCGGCGGAGGACGCGCAGCCCGTTGTGGGCGTCGGTGAGCGAGAGGCCGGTGGTGGCGCGGGTGAAGGCCGTGGCCATCCGGAGCACCCGTCGACGGCCTGCCGGCACGCTCGCAGCGGTGCCGAGGAAGCGCGAGCCCAGGACGACCTGGACGTCGTCGCGGACCGCCCGTTCGACCATCAACAGCGCGTCGGTGACCCGGTGCTGGCCGTCGGCGTCGAACGTCACCACGTGGGTGACCGCCGGGTCGCGCAGCGCGTGACGCACGCCCGTCTCGATGGCGGCGCCCTGACCGAGGTTGACGGGGTGCCGTACGACGTCCGCACCGGCTTCGCGGGCGACCTCGGCGCAGTCGTCGGTGCTGCCGTCGTCCACGCAGACGACCCTCGCGAAGCCGGCCAGCGCGCCGAGCACGACGTCCGCGATCACGGCGCCCTCGTCGTACATCGGGATGACGATGCATGCCTGGGGGGTGGCGCTCAGTGCGGTCATGGTGGCTCCAGCCATCGGGGGGTGACACAAACAGTAGGAAGTCCCGAGCGCCGAGGTCCACGTCGTGGAGGCGGCGGCCACGAATTGTGTCCACTGGCCTGGATGGCGTAGCCCGAAGTGACTAGGTGTCAAAGGCTCATCGGTTCGCCGTTCATCATCCGTGCCGCAGTGGCCTGGTGCCGTCTAGCATCTGGGCGGTGGTGCGCGTTAGCCCAATCAGCCGTGAAGGGTGCAGGCCTGAGCTGCGGTACGGCGCGTGGCTAACTCTTGGATTCCTCTTGATCCAGGCTGTGTGGATCCTGGTTGTGCCGCCGTTTCGAGGAGCAGATGAGTTTGACCACGCCTATCGTGCCGCAGCGGTGGCGCGGGGTGAGTGGGTGGCTTCCGATCCTGTGGCGGACGGGCGTGGCGTGCTCGTCACCGTTCCGCAAGATATCGTCGACGCCGCCACGGCGCAGTGCTCCTCGCTGCCTTACACCGGGCCGGACAACTGCACTCCAGCGGCCGAAGAGGGCGATGGTCTCGTGCGAGTCGGGTCGGGTGCTGGAACTTACTACCCGGGTTTCTACTTCCTCGTCGGTACGGTCGCGAGACCTTTCGACGGTGCAGTCGCTTTGTACGTGATGCGCTTGGCAACCGCCGTGCTTGCGAGCATCTTGCTTCTCGGTGCAGCGACTGCTGCCTGTCGGACACGCTCGCGATGGCCGCGGGTCGGCCTCATTTTGGCCGTAACACCCATGGTGACGTACTCGTCGTCGATCGTCGCGCCCAACGGCGTGGAGATGTGCGCAGCGCTAGCCGTCTGGTGTGCGCTTCTTGCCTTGGCGCGGTCGGAGGCGGACGCTGACCGGGCGGTGCTCATCTGTACCCTCGCCGCTTCGGCTGGTGTGTTGGTCTCACTCCGTCTCCTCGGCCCCGTTTTCCTGGTGATGATCTGCCTGACTGCGGTGGCCTTTGACGGGAATCGCCTTGTCGGAGCTGTTCGGCGGCACCCTGTGCGGGCCTCCTTGGCATTGTTGATTGTTGGCGCTGCGGGCGCGACGTTCATGTGGTGGATCCGCGGCCCCGCTCGGGTGTCCGTTCCCCGAGACCCGCCGGGATCTCATTCGATCAACTGGATCGCGCAACTCTTCGTGTGGCCGCTGCAGTCGATTGGCGCCTATCCATTTCCAGACCAGCCAGCACCTGCGACGACGTACGCGGTCTATGCGCTTGCCGCACTAGCGTTCTTCGTCGGCGCTCTGCTTTTCGCCACGCGCCGCCAGAAGTTCGTGCTTGCGTCATCTCTTCTCGTCGCCATGCTTCTCCCCGTCGCTGCCACGGCGACCACGGTCGCAGAAAGGGGCCTTATCTGGCAGGGGAGGTACGGGCTGCCCTTTAGCGTCGGCTTCATCGTAATCTCCGCACAGATCCTTGCGGGCAGGACGTCTGAAAGGATCGAGGCGCGCGCCGCTGTCGTAGCGGTTGTCGGAATGGCGGTCGGTTCGCTTTTTTCCCTGGTTTCCGTGCTTCGCGCTGAGGAGCGCCGGGCCCCATCCATCCAAGATCCGTTCTGGCACGCACCGTCCGGTGCCCTGGTCCTTGCTTTAGTGATCCTCTCCGCGGCGGCGTTTGGTATGGCCCTTCGTTCCTGCCGCTTGGTCCCAGGCATGAGCAATCCGGCTACACGGGTGGAGCGCAGCAGGTGACCGAGACCGTTTCGCTTGTGATGCCGGTTCACGGTGGGGTCAACCCCGCCCAATTCCGCGCGGCTGTGGAAAGTGTCGTCTCCCAGGTGCGAGGTCCGGATGAGGTTGTCGTCGTTGCGGACGGACCGCTCGGCGAGACGCATCACGCCATCATCCGAGTTCTCCGCAGATCCCACGGATGCGTGACCGTGAGGAAGTTTTCGGAGAATCGAGGTGCGGGATGGGCAAACGCGGCGGGCGTGGAAACGGCGGCCGGAACTTGGATCGCGAAGGCGGACGCCGACGACATCAACCTTCCGCCTCGACTGGAAACCCAGATGGCTCGTGTTCATAGAGGAGACCTCGATCTCGTAGGATCTGCGATGGGTGAGTTCGAAGGTGATCCGTCGCGGATAATCGGCGTGCGCCGGCCACCGCTGTCGCCTGAAGGGATCGCTCGACGCATGAGGTGGAATAACCCGTTCAACCACCCCACTTCTCTTTATCGCCGCGATCTAGCTCTCGAGGTCGGCAACTACGCGGGTCTGCGCTATATGCAGGACTACGAGCTCTTCGGCCGCATGGCTGCCGCAGGGGCGCGAATGGAGAATCTCGAGGAGGTCTTGGTCCTCTTCCGGGCTGACGAGGGCGCATACCGACGCCGCCGCGCCCGCGCGATCCACGCGTGCGAGCGCACGCTCCAGATGTCTCTGCGAGACCACGGGATCGTCAGCACGCCGATGATGTACCGGAACCTAGTCCTCCGGTCGGGAGTGAGGCTTCTCCCGGCAGCCGGCGTACGCGCGGTGCTCCGACGACTCCTCGTGACCGCGCCGCCCGAGGACGGTCGATCCCGTGACTCCTGAACGTCCGGGCCGGGTTGTCCTGCTGGTGGTCAGTCACGGGGGTGCCGGTGACGCGTGCGACCAGGTGGCCGCGCTGCAACGCGGCACCGACCAGTCCTGGCGTGTGGTGGTGGTGGAGAACTCGGGCGACGCCGTGGAGCGCGGCCGGCTTCGTTCGCTCGGCGCCGGCGAGGCTCGGGTGGCGGTCGTCGAGGCGCCGGTGAACGCGGGCTACTTCGGGGGCGCGCGCCTCGGGCTCGAGGCGGCGCAACCGCTTCAGGAGTGGGTCGTGGTGGCGAACGCAGACCTGCTCCCGTCACCGACGTTCGTCGAGAGACTGCTCTCGGTCAGCCCCGATGCTGTCGTCGCGCCCTCGATCCTAAGTGGTCGTTCAGGCCGGGACCAGAACCCCTACCTGGTCGAGCGCCCCGGACGGGCGACCCGCGAGCGGTGGCGCTGGCAGACCCGCTGGACGCCCGTCGCGCGATTCGGCCCCCCGGTCCAGCATGCCCTGCGGCGGCTCGGGGGCGGCCGCGATACCGGAGGCACCAGCCCCGCACGCGAGATCTACGCGCCGCACGGTTCGTGCATCGCGTTCCCACCGGCCTACTTCGCGCACGGTGGCGACCTTGCGCACGGCGCCTTCCTGTTCGGCGAGGAGATCACTGTCGGGGAGACGTGCCGCCGGATCGGGGTTCCGGTCCGTCACGAGCCCTCTGTGGTCATCCGGCACGCCGAGCACGGCACTACCGGCGTCTGGAGGTCCTCGGCGCTGCTCGTGGCACAGCGGGACGCCGTGCGGATGGTCACTCGGCTCATGGATACCAACGACAGCAGCTGAGCCGGGCGCGGCGCGGGTCCGGTCTCAGGGCGCTGGCACGCGTCCCAGGGGACAGACCCACTCTCCCCGTACGTCGACGAGCCGGACGCCGTCGCACTCCAGCCACCGCAGGATCAGCGCGGTCTCCTCGGCGCTGGCTGAGGGCACCGGGCTCCGCGGCGAGGTGTTGACCACGGTCTCGGCGGCGTCGCGCACGGACTGCACGTAGGTGACGGCGTCGGCTCCGGGCGGGATGACGCCGGCGGCAGCCAGTCGTCCGTGGCGGACGACGTGGACCGCCCAGCGGCCGTCGTCCTCGCGACGTGCTGCGACGACCTCACTGCACGCCGACAGCGAGGACAGTCGGTGGTGTCGCTCCGAGGCGCGCACGAAGGTCGCCAGCCTGTCGCGCTGGGTGGCCGCCTCCTCGAAGCGCTCGTCCTCGGCGAGCGACTCCATCCGCGCGTTGATGCGCGCCACGACGTCCTGGGGCTCGTTGAGCAGCGCGTCGCGGAGCCGCCGCACGACCGAGGCGTAGGTGTCGGGGTCGGTGCTTCCGTCGCAGGGTGCGAGGCACCGACCCATCTCGGCCAGCACGCAGGCGGTGCGGCTCGGCTGTCGGGCCAGGCGCTCGGTGCACTGACGCACGGGGAAGGTGTCGTGCAGCGCGTCCAGGCACTGCTCCGCAGCGGCTCGCGAGGAGAAGGGGCCGAAGTAGTCGGCGGCGTCGTCGGCGACGCTGCGGACCAGTGAGAGCCGCGGCCAGACCTCGTCCGTCAGCTTCACGAATGTCGTGCGCTCGGGGTACTTCGAGCGCTTGTTGTACGGCGGCTTGTGGGCGGCCATCAGCCTGAGCTCGCGGACCTGGGCCTCGAGCGGTGTCGCACACTCGACGGAGGCGACGCGGGCCGCGATCCGCACCATCTCGCCGATCCGCGACCGGGACTCGGATGCGGTGAAGTAGGAGCGCACCCGGCGTCGGAGGTCACGGGACGTGCCGACGTACAGGACGCGGTCCTCGCTGTCGTGGAACAGGTAGACCCCCGGCGCGTGCGGCACGCTGTCGGCGAGGTGCCGCTTGCGTCGCTGCGCGCTCGTCACCTTGGTCGAGAAGGTCTGGAGCTCCTCGAGCGTGTCGACCCCGAGAGAGCCGACGCGCTCCAGCAGCCCGTGCAGTACGTGGACGGTGGCGCGGGCGTCGTCGAGCGCACGGTGGGTCGGGGTCGTCGGGGAGGAGAAGGCGCGGGCGAGGGTGCCGAGCTTGTGGTTGGCGACCTCGCCGCGACCGAGGACGCGGCGGGCGAGGATCGCGGTGTCGAGCACGTCGAACGCCGGCCACGGCCTGCCCTGCTCCTCCGCAGCCCGGCGAAGGAAGCCGACGTCGAAGGGCGCGTTGTGCGCCACCAGGACCGCGCCCCCGGCGAACTCCAGGAGGCTGGGGAGCACTGACTCGATGCTCGGTGCTCCGCGCACCATCCGGTCGGTGATGCCGGTGAGGACCGAGATGAACGGCGGGATGGCCGCGCCGGGGTCGACCAACGTCTGGAACTCGCCGAGCACCTCGCCGGCCCGGACCTTGACCGCGCCCACCTCGGTGATGCGCGCTCCTCGGTCGGGGGACCCGCCCGTCGTCTCCAGGTCGACGACGCAGAACGTGAGCCCGTCCAGGGCACGGCCGAGCTCGTCGAAGGACCGCTGCTCCTCCCACCGGACGGCTGCTCGAGTGCTCACCCGGGCACCGTAGGACCCGTCACCGACAGCCGGTCGGAGGCGCGACGCGGTCGTCGTCCGGCGGGGTTGTCGGTGGTCGCTGGGAGAGTCCGTCGCATGACCACACGGATCGACTGCGACACCTGCCTCGTGCGAGGGCTCGCGTGCCACGACTGCGTCGTGACGGTGCTCCTCGGCCCGCCACCCGAGCTGACCCTCGAGGAGGACGAGCGCCGCGCGCTCGACGTGCTCGCGGGCGGGGGACTCGTCCCGCCGCTCCGGCTCGTCGAACCCGTCCACGGCCCCGAGGTCGAGTCGGCCTGACCACACGCGTCACAGCACCGCGGACCGGTTTGGACCGGCCCCACGAGTCGACTACCGTGCTGCGAGTCGTGTCGTCGCAGAGTCGAAGGAGCAGCAACGCGTGAGCAGCCACCGGACCCGTGCCGTGTCCTGGGTCGCCGGCCTCGCCGTCGCCGCCACGATCGGTCTCGTGCCCAGCGCGCCCGCTCAGGCGGAGCCCGACATCGACGACGTGCAGGCGAAGGTCGACCGCCTCTTCCGGGAGGCCGATGAGGCCTCCGAGCGCTACAACGACGCCCGTCTGGAGCTGAAGCACCTCCGGAAGGACGTCGGCTCGCTCAGCACGGACGAGCAGCGCGAGAAGCGTTCGCTCGGCCGGGTGCGTGAGGACGTCCGCGACTCCATCCTGCGTCAATACTCCGGCTCCGGTCTCGGCGCGTTCGGCCAGGTCATCTCTTCCGGCGACCCGGGCGAGCTGCTCACCCAGATGTCCACGATCTCGGCGTACCAGGGCATCCAGCAGGGCGTGCTGGAGGAGTACCAGGACGGCCTGAAGGAGCTTCGCCTACGTAGCGGGGCGACCGAGCGTCGTGCGACCCAGGTGGCCGCCACGAAGCGTCGCCTCGGTGAGGAGAAGCAGACCGTCTCCGACAAGCTGTCCGAGGCCGAGACGCTGCTCGACCGGCTGAAGGACGAGGAGCGCGAGGAGATCCTCTCGCGTGGCAGCGACGTCCGGGCACCCAGCAACGTCCCCGTCTCCGGTCGCGCGGGAGCAGCGATCGGGTACGCGATGGGCAAGACCGGTAACGCCTACGTCTACGGTGCTGCCGGGCCGAGCGCGTTCGACTGCTCGGGCCTGACGATGATGGCGTGGCGCCAGGCCGGCGTCTCCCTGCCGCACTCCTCGAGCGCGCAGTACTCCTCCGGCACCCGCGTCGCCGCGAGCGACCTGCAGCCCGGCGACCTCGTCTTCTACTACAGCCCCATCAGCCACGTCGGCATGTACATTGGCAACGGCATGATCGTCCACGCGGCCAACCCGAGCACCGGTGTCCGGGTGGCGCCCCTCTACTCGATGCCGTACGTCGGTGCGGTTCGCCCGGGCTGAGTCCGCTCGCGGTCGCGTCGGCTGGTGGTTCACCGCCGCGGCGCTGCTCGTCGTCCTGGTCCTGCTGGGGCTCCACCTCACCCGCGCCGACGACACCTACCGCGTCCCGTCCGGGGCCGACCGCTCGACGCAGGCGGGCGAGCAGCCGCGACGCGCGGACGCGCTCAGGGTGGTCGCGGAGCTGCGAGCCGCGCTCCGGTCCGGTGACGCGCCGAGGGCACAGGCCCTGGCCGTGCCAGGCTCGGCCGCGGAGGGCACCCTCGCGGCCATGGCTCGCACGGCGAGGGCGGCGCAGCTCGACCGGATCACCCTGCGCTACCTCGACGACGACGGCGTCGCCTCCGACGAGGGGGAGTGGAAGGCGACCGTCGCGGTCGGCTGGCGGTATCGGGGCTTCGACCGCGCTCCGGCGAACACCGAGACTGCGCTGACCTTCGCGCCGCGGACGGACGGGAGCATCGGGGTCGCCGCTGTCGGAGCCGACGACGTCCGGGTGCCGGTCTGGATGTCGGGGCCGCTCCGCGTCCGGCGTACCGACGAGGTGCTCCTGCTCGTGAGCGGTGGTGCTGACGAGGTCACCCGCTACGAGGGGCTCGCCGACGAGGCGGTCGTCACCGTGGTGCGGGTGGTGGAGGGGTGGGACCCGCGCCTGGTCGTCGAGGTGCCCGCAGACCGCGCTGGCCTTGAGCGGGCACTCGACGCCCGGCCGGACGACTACGAGCAGATCGCAGCCGTGACGACCTCGGACGACGGGACGACCACGCAGACGTCATCAGCCCATGTCCTGGTGAATCCCGAGGTCATGGACCCGCTCGGCCCGGTCGCCCAGCAGGTCGTGGTCTCGCACGAGGCGGCCCACGTCGCGCTGGACGGGCCGACCAGCCAGGCTCCGACCTGGCTCGTCGAGGGGATCGCCGACTACGTAGCACTGCGGGACAGCACGCTGCCTCTTTCCCGCACCGCGGCCCAAGTCGCGGCGCGGGTCGCGGCGGACGGATTACCCGACGCGTTGCCGACCCAGGCCGACTTCGACACGGCGGCACCGCACCTGGGAGCGGCCTACGAGGGTGCCTGGCTGCTGTGCACGGTGCTCGCCGATCGCCTGGGGGAGGACGAGCTCCTCGAGTTGTACGTCCGGGCCAGCGACGGCGTATCGGTCGCGAGGCTGTTGCGTGGCGCCGGATGGTCGGCCGACGGCCTGCTCGACCGCTGGCGGACGGAACTCGGTCAGCTCGCGGAGACGGTTTCCTGAGCGCTCAGCTGCACGACGCTGCACCCGCGTCGTTGAAGCTGTCGCACGTGTCCTGGAAGAGGCCCGACGTGGCGCTGCCCAGCAGGAAGATCACCAGGACGACCACGGCGGCGATGCCGGCGAGGATGAGCGCGTACTCGACAGCAGAAGCCCCGCGCTCGGACAGAGCGCGGGGCTTCATGCGCGCCCGAGGGTGCATGGACTACTCAGCAGGTCGCGTTCGCAGTCTGAGCGTCCGCGATCGAGTCACAGGTGGACTGGAAGGCGTCGGTGATCGTGCCGCCCAGGGCGATGACGATGATGACGATGACGGCGGCGATGCCGGCGACGAGCAGGCCGTACTCCACGGCGGAGGCGCCGCGCTCCTCGTCGGAGCCGAAGCGGGCGTTGAGCATGATGCGCAGGAAGTCGAGCATGAGATCTCTCCAGTTCTCATCAGGGGGGTGTCGGGTGGTACCTCGGTTCGTGAGGACCGGGGTACCTCACGCCCCTAACGATGCCTGGGCCCTAGGTCCCGGGGGATCCGGAGAACGCGTGTGCTCTCCTAGTCATTTGTGACTAGGCCCATCGGCGGCACGGGCGCGTCGACGCAGGTCAGCCCACGAGAGGGGTCGGTCGTCACGGGCGGTCGGTCGGCTGGACCGAGGACAGCAGACCGATGCGCATCGCGGTGACCAGCGCCTGGGCGCGGTTGGCCGCCCCGAGCTTCTGGTAGATCCGTGCGATGTGCGACTTGGCCGTCGACTCGCTGAGGTAGAGGCGTTCTCCGATCGAGGCGGCACCGAGTCCCTCGGCCAGCAGGAGCAGCACGTCGTGCTCGCGCTCGGTGAGCGCCTGGGACTCGCCCGAGGCACGTCGCATCATCGCGCCCACGAGACCGGCGCAGATGAACGCGCGAGGGGACACCGCGGCGTGCCGTGCCGCCTTCACCACCTCCGTGGACGGCGCGTCCTTGCCCACGAAACCGGAAGCGCCGGCCTGCATCGCGGCGAAGATCTGGTCGTCGCCGGAGTGCATGGTGAGGATGATGACGCCGGTCTGGTTGTCCTTCTTGCGGATCGTCCGGACGATGTCGAGGCCGGTACCGTCCTGGAGCTGCAGGTCGGCGACCACGACCGTCGGCGCCAGCTGCTGGTAGGCGGCAACCGCCTCCGCGACCGACCCCGCGGTGCCGACGACGCTCATGTCGTCCTCGAGGTCGAGGACGGAGCCCAGCCCGTCGCGGATCAGCTGGTGGTCGTCCACCAGGAGCACCCGGATGTCGTGCCTCGCATCGTTCATGGAGTCACCCTCTCACCAGTTGGCTGTGTCGGCACGGGGCCGGCGCGCGTTCCGATCTGCACCTGGACGCTGACGCCACCGGACGGGCTCTCGCCGATGTCCAGGGTCGCGCCGGCGAGCCTGGCTCGCTCGCGCATGATCTTGAGGCCGTGGGAGTCGCTGCGTGCCGTGCCGAGGCCCCGGCCGTCGTCGCTGATCCGCAGGAACACGTCCGGCGCCTGCACCTGGCAGACGACCTCGATCGCTGAGCACTGCGCGTGCTTGATGGCGTTGTTCATCGCCTCCTGGGCGATGCGGAAGAGCTCGGCCTCCACGGCCGGTCGTAGCCTGGTGGCGTGCTCGTCCAGCGTCACCTGGATCGGTATCCGTGACGACTCGCTGAGGTGCCGGGCGATCGTGCCGATGGCCGTACCGAGACTCTCCGACTCACCGATGCTGGTGCGCAGCGTCAGCACCGACTGACGTACCTCGGCGACGACCTTCGTGATCCGGTCGCGCAGCATCGCCAGCTGCTTGGCCTGCTTCTCGTCGGCCGGGCGTGCGGCGAGCGCGTCGACGACGTAGCCCAGCGAGGCGATGTCCTGGGCGACGCCGTCGTGCATCTCGCGGGCCAGCCGCTTGCGGACGTCGGCAGTCGCTGAGTCCCGGAAGTCGGAGAAGAGCAACGCCGTGTCGAGTCGGACGGCGCCGGGGCGCAGGGCACAGGTCAGGTCGAGGATGCGTCGTTCGACCTCGTCCTGCGGGAGGTCGGTCGACGCAGCCAGCGTGCCCGCGATCACGGCCCCCTCACCGAGCGGGAAGGCGAAGCACTCCTCGAACACGATCGGCTCCGTGCGCGCCCAGGACTCGACCGCGAGGTGCTCGGCCGGCTCCAGGGGTGCGTCGTCGTCGGCGTGGGTCACCAGGGGTACGAGGACCTCGCCACGAGGCAGGTACACGCCGACCGCGGTCGCCGGCAGCACGTCACGGACCTCGCTGACCAGACCTCCCGCCATCGATGCAGCGTCGAGGCCGCCGCGCAGCTCACCGGACAGGTCGAGGAGCTGTTTGATCAGGCGCTGGGCGTCGAGGTACGGCGCGAGCTCGTCCGGCTCCTCCTCGGTCGTCGCGTGCACGAAGTTGCCGATGAACGACAACCCCAGGCCGGCGAGCGCCCAGGTGAAGATCGCCAGGCTCTCGTCCGCGCTCAGGCCCTCGTTCCACGCCAGGCCGACCCCGACGACCACCGCGAGCTCGGTCGACAGCGCCAGGACCGCCGATCGGAGCCCGAGGATGAGGGCCGTGGTGAACGGGGGGACGACGAGGGCCAGGAGCAGAGCAGGTGCCGTGGCCACGACCGCGCCGCAGAGAGCACCGAGGAGCGCAGCACCTGCGATCGATGCCTGGAGCGGACCCACCCGTGGCAGGAGCCACGGGTACCGCTCGTACAGGCTCACGGCCGACCACAGCAGCGCCGCGGTGAGCAGCGCGACCAAGGTGTCGAGGTCGCGGTACCACAGCACCGGCGCGCCGAGGGCGAGCAGGCAGAACGCGCGCGCGCCTGCGGCGATGGAGAAGTGTGGACCGGTGCGCATCGGTCAGGTCAGGTTGTCCATGACGCTGAGCGCTGCCGGACCCATCACCGCGACGAAGAGACAGGGGAGGATGCAGAAGATGAGGGGCACGGTGATCTTCACGGGCACCTGTTGGGCCTTCGTCTCCGCACGCTGACGGCGCTTGACCCGCATCTCGGAGGACTGGACCCGCAGCACCTGCGCGACGGGGATGCCGAAGGCGTCGGCCTGCACCATCGAGCTGACGAAGGAGCGGACGTCGTCGACGTCGGTCCGTTCGGCCATCGACCGCAGGGCCTCGCTACGGCTCCGGCCGAGCTGCATCTCCCGCAGCATCCGGCTGAACTCCTCCCCGATGGGGCCGTCGGTGTTCCGCGCCACCTGCTGGCAGGCGGCGTCGAACCCGAGACCCGACTCGACCGAGATCGCGAGGAGGTCGACGGCGTCGGCCAGGTCCTTCTGCATGCGCTGGGACCGGTCGTAGGAGACCTGGTAGAGGTACAGGTCGGGGACGAAGAAGCCGAGAAGCAGGCCTCCGAGCCCGCAGACGGCGATCGTCAGCAACGAGAACCCGAGGACCACGGCGAGCGCCACGCCGACGCTGAGCAGGGCGACCGCCCCGAGCACCTTGACCGAGACGACTCGGTCGGCGCTCCAGTCCCGAGGGTTCCCGGCCAGGTCGAGCTTGCGACGGATCCGCTCCGCGCTGTCGCCGCCGCTGAGCCGACGCCCGATCTTGAGCATGCGCTGCCGAAGGGGGTCGATCACCCGCTCGCTGAAGGGGCGGTCGAGCTCGGTCCGCATCTCCTCAGGTGCGTTGGTCATCGCTTCGAGAACCGCGAGGGAGCGCCCCACACCGCTGGCCTCGGCATCGCCGCGCAGCGCGAGCGCGAGGACGAAGACCGCGGCCAGGACGAGGACGACCCCGAGGATGAAGACCAGCGTCATGTCACACCTCCACCTTGACCAGCTTGCTCATCCAGAAGATTCCGACGCCCAGCCATAGAGCGCCGCCGACCAGCATGATGATGCCGCGGACGTCGGTGAACAGGGGCGCCACGTAGTCGCGTGAGGTCAGCGTCAGGTACAGCAGGAACACCGGTGGGAGGCCGCCCAGCACTGCGGCGGACAGCTTGCCCTCGGCCGACAGAGCGCTGACCTGACGGCGGATGTACTCCCGCTCCCTCATCGTCTCCGCCACGGTGTTGAGCAGCTCCGCGAGGTTGCCGCCCACCTGCCGCTGGATCTTGATCGCCATGACGACCCAGGCGAAGTCCTTGCTCTCGAAGCGCTGCGCGAGATTCTCCAGGGCGTCCTCGAGGGAGACCCCCAGCCGGGTCTCGATGAGCACCCGGCGGAACTCCGAGGCGACCGGCTCGCCGCCCTCGCGGACGACGGTGTCGACCGACTGCAGGAGCGACAGGCCGGCGGACAGCGAGCCCGACATCAGCTGCAGCGTCTCGGGCAGGAGCGACTCGAACTTCTTCTTCCGCCGCGACGCCGACATCCGGAGGTAGACGTACGGCGCCGCGAAGCCGAGGCCGAGGAAGATCAGCCCGACGACGATGTTGCCGCGGCCGATCAGTAGCCCCAGCAGGCCGCTGACGACCAGCACACCGACCTGCAGGAGCAGGAACTCGGCGGCCTTGAGGTCGCTGCCGGCGGTCTCCAGCCGGCGTCCGATCCGCTCCTCCAGGCCGCGGTTGCGACGCAGGACCGCGGCCGCGGCGTCGCTGGCCGGCTTGAGGGCGGGCTCCGCCGGCGCCTTCTCCGCAGTCGGGGGAGCGCCGAACGTCGAGGTGTAGGTCGACACGCGCTCCTCGACGGTCAGTGCCGCCGGACGGGCCGGGACGAGCATCACCGCGGCCACGAGGAGGCCGAGGGCGAACACCGCGATCCCGACGGGCTTGATCCAGTCGGGCGCGTCCACGGCCACCGTGCTCGGCTGCACCGCGGGGATCGTGTCGAAGACCGCTCCGGGATCGGCGACCGCCTCCTCCGAGGCGGGCAGCGTCGACCGCGCGGTGACAGGACCGGCGTCGGAGGGCAGCGTGACGGCGATCGAGACCTGGTCCGCGACGACGTCGGCGGGTGCCTCGATGCGCACCGACACCTGGCGGGCCAGGCCCTCGGCCTCGGCCGCGAACGCCGCGGCCAGCGCCTCGCTGTCGGCCGCGACGACGTCGCCGAGCGGGCCGGTGAGCTGCTCGAGGCCCTGACGCGCCTGGCGGGACTGCTCGAGCGCCACGACGTCGACCGGGACGGCGGCGTCCTCGACGGCGGTGACGACGTCCTCGATCGGCGTGCTGCCGGTGTCCGCACCGTCGGAGAGCACGAGCACGCTGCCCTGACCCTCGTCGGCGGTGGCGAGCGCGACCGCGTCGACGACACCGTCGTACAGCTGGGTGCCGCGGCTCAGGGTCAGCCCAGCGAGCACCGTGCGGGCCTCGTCGCGGTCGGTGGTCGGCTCGAGCGGCGTGGTGACGGTGCCGGCGAAGGTGACGATGCCGACGCGGACGTCGTCCGGGACGACCTGCAGGAAGCTCTCGGCCGCGGCCTGGGCCGCCGTGAACCGGGTGCCCTCCATCGAGTCGCTGGTGTCGATAGCCAGCACCGTGGTGCGCTGCACCCGGTCGGCGGAGTCGGCGACGCGCTCCGCGCTGGCCGGGTACGGCGTGCCCTCGACCGCCGCGGTCACGCCGGCGAGGTCGACCTCGGCCCCGGCCGGTACGTCGACGGTGACCCGGAGACCGGCGTCGGTGCGCTCGACGTACGCGATGGTGCCGTCGGCCGCCGTCGCCGGGCCGGACCCGAGCGCCACCGCGACCCCGGCGAGGATCCCGGCCAGCAGGACCAGGAGGGTCGCCCGGAGCGGGGCCGGCGTCGTCGCCGGGAGCGTGTGCTGCACCGTCGTGCTCACATCCGGTCGGCGTGGAAGATCATCGGGTCGACGGTCACGTTGTGGTGGGCCATCTTCTCCAGGAACTTCGGCCGCAGCCCGGTGGACCTGAGCCGGCCCAGCGCGTTGCCCTCGGCGTCGAAGCCGGCGGAGTTGTCCCACACGAAGACGTCCTGGAGCGTGATGATGTCGCCCTCCATCCGCTCCACCTCCGTGATGTGGGTGATCCGGCGCGAGCCGTCCTTGAGGCGCGACTGGTGCACCACCAGGTCGACGGCCGACGCGACCTGCTCGCGGATCGCTCGGATCGGGAGGTCCATGCCGGCCATCAGCACCATCGTCTCCATGCGCGAGAGCGTGTCGCGGGGACCGTTGGAGTGCAGGGTGCAGATCGAGCCGTCGTGACCGGTGTTCATCGCCTGGAGCATGTCGAGCGCGGAGGCGTCACGGACCTCGCCGACGATGATGCGGTCGGGCCGCATGCGGAGGCTGTTCTTGACCAGGTCGCGGATGGTGACCGAGCCCTTGCCCTCGATGTTGGCCGGGCGTGACTCCAGCCGGACCACGTGGTCCTGCTTGAGCTGCAGCTCGGCGGCGTCCTCGATGGTGACGATCCGCTCGTCGCCGGGGATGAACGACGACAGCACGTTGAGCGTGGTCGTCTTGCCCGCACCGGTGCCGCCGGAGACGATCACGTTGAGCCGGCCCCGGACGCACGCGTCGAGGAAGTCGGCCGTCTGCGGCGACAGCGACCCGAAGGAGATCAGGTCGTTGACGGTCAGCGGGTCGGCGGCGAACTTCCGGATGGTCAGCGCGGAGCCGTCCACGGCGAGCGGCGGTACGACGGCGTTGACGCGGCTGCCGTCGGGGAGGCGGGCGTCGACCATCGGGCTGGACTCGTCGACGCGACGACCGATGCGCGACACGATCTTGTCGATGATGCGGCGCAGGTGCGCCTCGTCGTTGAAGACGGCGTCGGCCGGGACCAGGCGACCCTTGCGCTCCAGCCACACCGACGCGTGGCCGTTGACCATGACCTCGGAGACGTCCGGGTCGCGCAGGTAGGGCTCGATGGGGCCGTAGCCCAGGATGTCGTCGCTGATCTCCTGCGTGATGCGGGCCCGGTCGCTGGTGCTGAGCGGCCGGTCCTGCGACGACAGCACGTCGGCGAGCACGCCGCGCACGCGCTGGTCGAGCTCGGCCTGGTCCATGTCGGCCTCGTAGAGCTGTGGACCGAGCTGGCGCAGGAGCTCGACGTTGACGCTGCTCTTGATCTCGTTGAGGCGGTCGTTCTGGGGTGCGATCGAGCGGCGTCCGGGCTCGTCGCGCCGGGCCGTGCGGGACGCGGCAGAGGCCCCGGCAGAGGTGCCGGGGGTGGCTGCCCGCGACCCGGCGGTCGACGAGGCGCCGGTCGTGGTCGGCGAGGAGGGGGCCGCGTGACGAGCGGTCGCGCCCGCCGAGGGGCCGGCGGATCCGGCCGGCGGGGGAGCGGACGGCGCGGACGGAGCAGCGTGCGACGGCGCGGGCGCGAGCGGGTCGGAGCCGACGGCGGGCGCCTGGACCGTGGGGCTGTCCTCCCCGTCGACGGGGGGCGGAGGCTGGTCGACGTCCTTGGCGGCCTTCTCGCTCGCCCGGCGGGCCGCGGCGAGGCGCTCGGAGAGGGTGCTCACGTCAGGACTCCCGTCGGCGTCCGAAGAGCGACCGCCGCGACTTCTCGCCGGCGGCCGCGGGGGCGGAGGAACCGGAGTCGCCGGAGCCCTCCGGCGCCACCGGCTGACCGGTCAGCGCCGAGGCGAGCGCCATCACGGCCTGGCTGGAGGGGTGCCCGGGCTGGTCGGCCACGATCGGGTTGCCCGAGTTGGTCGCCGCAGCGACGTCGACTGACGAGGCGACCTTCGCGGTGACCTCCATGCCGAGGATCGCCTGGACCTTGTCGGCCCCGATGCCGACCGCCTCGTCGGCGCGGTTGAGGAGCAGGTGGCGGTGGCCGCTGGCGATGTTGAGCATCTCCAGGGTCTCCAGCGCGACCTTGACGTTCTTGAGGGTGGGGACGTCGAGGGTGGCGACGATGACGCACTCGTCGGTCTCGTCGAGTGCCGTGAGCACCTGGTCGTCGAAGTTCGGTGCCGTGTCGACCACGACGAAGTCGAACTCCTCCTTCAGCGTGCGCAGGATCCGGGCGATCAGCACCGGCGAGATCCGCTCGCGCACGTCCGGGTGCGGGGGAGCGGCGAGCACCATGAGGGAGTCCTGGTGCCGGGTGAGCAGTCCGTCGAGCATCGGCATGTCGAGGGAGTCCTCGGAGCCGACGGCCTGTTCGATGGAGTGCGTCGGGAAGAGCTGCATGGTGATCGCGACGTCGCCGAAGGCGAGGTCGAGGTCGACCAGGCACACCTTGCGGGCACCGCGATCGGTGAGGGCGAGGGCGAGGTTGACCGCCATCGTGGTCTTGCCGACGCCGCCCTTGGGTGAGAAGACGGTGACCACACGGCCGAGGCTGCGCGCACCCGAGGGCCCGCGCAGCGCGGTGAAGAGCTGGTGCGCGCGGCGGATCGCGCCCGCGACGGCGTCGGGGTCGTCGGCCTGGACGACGTCGCGGACGCCGGACTGCATCGCCCGGGTGAGCAGGAAGGTGTCGAGCGCGCCGACCGCGAGCACCACGCTGACGGTCGGACGCGCGGTGCGGAGGTCCTCGCAGACCTTGAGGGCGACCTCGAGCTCCATGCCGGGGCCCAGCGCGACGACGTACTCGTCGGGGTGCTGGTCGAGCCACGCCAGCATCCGGTCCGGGGACGTGACGCCGTGCGAGCCGGGCGGCATCGCCTTGAGCAACGAGGCCAGCGCGGCGCTGTCGGGTTCGACGAGGATGGGCATGGGACCTACTCGTCGAAGAGCGTGTCGGAGGTGATCGGGTCGCCGATCTTGAGCGTCTCGTCCGACGGCAGCAGCACCAGGCTCAGCTCGCCGAGGGTCTGGGCGAACTCCAGCCGGGCCGCGTCGCGCGGGGTGAGGGCGAGGACGTACTGGCTGAGCGGCGCGCTGTCGGTCGCCGGTGCCGCGGGCTCGCCCTCGACCGTCGGCTGCTGGTTGATGGTGACCAGGCCGGTGGCGAGGATCTGCACGTTGTCGAGCATCAGCCGGGTCTCGGGCGTCGTCGCCGGCGGGAACGTGCCGGTGATGAGCATGCCGACGCGGGTGCCGGGCTTGGTGAAGCCGCTGACCCGGGCCTGGTCGTCGAGCACGACGGCGACGCCGACCTTGCCCTCCGGCAGCGGCAGCGAGGCGCTGGCCTCGACGTCGGCGATCGACCCGAACTTCTGGGTGATCACCTGCTCGCCGGGGTAGATCGTGGTGAGGGCGACCTGGTCGGTGAAGTCGCGTCCGTCGCCCGTGGCGCCGGCGACGACCTGCTCCTGAGGGACCTCCTGGAGCAGCATCTTGCCCGCGGCGGCCGCGTCGGCGGCGGCCTCGCCGGGCTGGATGACCTGGGTGGCGACGAGGATCTGCTGGGTGGAGAGCTGCTCGGCGACCTGCTCCTGCGCGCGGTCGTCGGCGTTCTGCGCGTAGACGAACACCAGGGCCGCGCCCATCGCCGCGATGACGACAGCCACCACCAGCAGCACCCTGCGTCGGTCCATGTGTCGAGCCCTCCACGTGTGCGGTGCCGACGTCTCGGCACGCCAGGAACATCCCCGTCCCCCGCCGCCAACTCTAGGGCCGCCGGGACCGGCTGGCACTCCTTCGGGGCAATTGGTCCTGGGCGTCTCGCGTGCGGTACCAGGGTGGCGGACGTGACTCGTGAGGCTCCTGAGACGTTTCCGCAGGTCAGCGGGGTACGCCGCCGTGACGCGCGTCGCGCGCGGGCGGACGGCCGTGCCCGCCGGGGTCAGAGGTAGAGCGCTGCGATCTCGTCGCGGAACTGCCGCACGACCACGTTGCGACGCAGCTTGAGGCTCGGCGTGAGCTGTCCGCGCTCCTCGCTCCAGTCGTCGGGGAGCACCCGGACGTGGCGGATCGACTCGGCCTGCGACACCGCCGCGTTGACGTCGTCGACCGCCTCCTGGACGGCCGCGACCACGTCGGGGTGCCCGGCCAGGTCGCGGGGCGAGCCACGCAGACCGTGCTGCTCGGCCCAGATGGCGAGGGCGTCGCGGTCGAGGGTCACCAGCGCGCCGACGAACGGGCGGCCGTCGCCGACGACGAGCGCCTGGCTGACGAGAGGATGGGCCCGCAGCCGGTCCTCGAGGGCCGTCGGAGCGACCTGCTTGCCGCCGGCGGTCACGATGATCTCCTGGGTGCGGCCGGTGACGCGCACGAAGCCCTCGTCGTCGACCTCCCCGAGGTCGCCGGAGTGCAGCCAGCCGTCGGCACGGAGCACCTCACGGGTGGCGCCGGGGTCGCCCCAGTAGCCCTCGAAGACGGTCGGTCCGCGGAAGAGCAGCTCGCCGTCGTCGGCGACGCGGACCGCGCTGCCGGGCAGCGGGCGGCCGACCGTGCCGACCTTGTGGGCGTCGGGGGAGTTGAGGGTGATCGTCCCGGTGGTCTCGGAGAGGCCGTACCCCTCAAGGACGGGGATGCCGATGCCACGGAAGAAGTGGCCGAGCCGGTCGCCGAGCGGCGCTCCGCCGGACATCCCCCAGGCGAGCCGACCGCCCATCTCCTCACGCAGGTCGGCGTAGACCATCCGCTCCATCACGCGGCGACGGGCCCGGACGGACGTCCCACCGACCCGCCCACCGATCCGGGCGCCGCGGCGCCCGACGGGCGCGAGCGGGTCCAGACTGCGGGAGTAGGCGATCGCGGTCTCGGCGCCGCGGTCGAAGACCCGGCCCCGTCCGGCTGCGGCGGCGCGCTGGGAGGCGCTGTTGAAGAGGGTCTCGAAGACCCGCGGCACGCCGAGGAGGAACGTCGGCCGGAACGAGCGCATCGCCGGCCAGAGCCGGTTGGTGCCCGCCGCGTGCCCGACCAGCGCGCCCTGCTGCAGGCAGGCGACCTGGACGACCCGGGCGGGCACGTGCGCCAGGGGCAGGATCACCAGGGTCGCGGCCTGCGGTCCGAGCAGGTCCGGGCCGAGCTCGTGCGCGACGAGGGCCGCGTCGGTCGCGAGGTGACCGTGGGTGAGCACCACGCCGCGCGGACGGGAACCGGAGCCGAACACGATGGTCGCGGGATCGTCCGGGCCGACCGACGTACGCCGCTCCTCCAGCGCCTGCGGGTCGACCTCCGCGCCGAGCGTCCCGAGGAGGTCGAGGACGCCGTGGTCCGCCTCGCCGTCCCCGTCGATGGACCAGACGTGCCGGGGCGTCCACCCGGCCACGACGCTGCCGTCCTCCCGGGCGTCGTCGGGACGGGCCGCCGCGACGAGGGTGGCCTGCTCGGGCCGCTCGACCACGACGACGTCGGGTCGGGCGGCGCGCACGACCGCAGCGACGTGCCGCTCGGGCGCGGACTCGAAGACCGGTACCGAGACGCCGCCGACCCACCAGACGGCCAGGTCGAGAACCATCCACTCCCACCGGGTGCGCGACAGCAGGGCGACCCGGTCACCCGGCTCGACACCGGCGGCGAGGAGGCCCGCGGCGGCACGGCGCACCTCGTCGGCGAGGTCGGCGGCGTCGACCTCGTCCCAGGGCGCCTCCGGCGGCGCGTCGGGCGTGCGACGGGCCAGCAGTGGGGCGTCCGGGCGCTCGTCGGCGTGGCGGACCAGCGCGTCGGTGAGCGAGTCGTCGCGCTGCCGCGGCACCGACGGCGTGGAGTACTCCCGCACCTTCGCCTCACCCTTTCCCACGGCGGCCGGGGTGGCCGCGAGCACGTGCGCTGGGCACGCTATCCGGTAGCCTCCCGGCGGCGGCGGACCGCGCCGACGAACCCGCATCACCGCAACCCGAGGAAGGGGGAGACGTGGCCGACCAGACCACCTCCTCGATCGTCGTCGACGCCACTCCGTCGCAGGTCATGGCGGTGATCGCCGACTTCCCGGCGTACCCGGAGTGGGCCAAGGGCGTGAAGACCGCCGAGGTGCGCTCGACGTACGACGGCGAGCAGGGCGACCGCGCCCGCGAGGTGTTCTTCGCCCTCGACGTCTCCCCGGTCAAGGACGAGTACACGCTGGCCTACGTCTGGGACGGCGACCGCGAGGTCACCTGGACCCTCGTCGAGGGCAAGATGCTCCGCGCGCTCGACGGCGCCTACGTGCTGCGTGACCTGGGCGGGTCGACCGAGGTCACCTACCGCCTGGCCCTCGACGTCTCCATCCCGATGATCGGGATGATCAAGCGCAAGGGCGAGAAGATCCTCATCGACACCGCGCTGAAGGGGCTCAAGCAGCGGGTCGAGCAGCTGGGCTGACGCATGGTCCGCATCCTGCTGTTCACGGGCAAGGGCGGCGTCGGGAAGTCCACCGTCGCCGCCGGCACCGCCGCGCTCGCCGCCGCGGCGGGCCACCGCACGCTCGTGCTCTCCACCGACCCGGCGCACTCACTGGCCGACGCGTTCGGTACGCCGGTCGGCCCCGAGCCGACCGAGGTCGCCGAGCGGCTGTTCGTGCAGCAGGTCGACGCCCAGCTGCGCTTCGAGCAGTCCTGGGCCGAGATCCAGCGCTATCTGCTCTCGGTGCTCGACGTGGTCGGCGTCGACCCCGTGGCGGCCGAGGAGCTGACTGTCATCCCGGGGGCCGAGGAGGTCCTCGCGCTGCTCGAGGTCCGGCTGCACGTGCTGTCGGGCGCCTGGGACGTCGTCGTGGTCGACTGCGCGCCCACCGCCGAGACGCTGCGTCTGCTGGCACTGCCCGAGGCGCTCGGCTGGTACATGCAGCGGATCTTCCCGACCCAGCAGCGCGTGGTGAAGGCGCTGCGGCCCGTGCTCACCCGCGCTGCCGGCGTGCCCATGCCCGCGGGCAGCGTGTTCGAGGCCGTGGAGCGGCTGCACGGCGAGCTCGACGAGGTACGCCGGATCCTGGCGGGACCGGGCGCCAGCGTGCGGATCGTGCTCACGCCGGAGAACGTCGTGCTCGCCGAGGCGCGCCGCAGCTACACCAGCCTGTCGCTGTTCGGCTACCGCGTCGACGGCGTCGTGGCCAACCGGGTCTTCCCGGCCGACGACGCCGACGCCTGGCGCGCGCGCTGGGTCGAGGCCCAGACCGGGGTGCTGCGCGAGGTCGACCAGTCCTTCGCCGGACTGCCCGTGTGGCGCTCGGATTACCGCGCCGAGGAGCCGGTCGGCGTCGACACCCTCCGCGACCTCGCCGGCGAGCTGTACGGCGACGACGACGCCCTGGCGCGCCCCAGCGGTGACGGGCCGTTCCGGGTCGACCGCACCGCCCGGGGCGCCGTGCTCCACCTGTCGCTGCCGTTCGTGACCCGCGCCGAGGTGGGCCTGGCCCGCAACGGCGACGAGCTCGTCCTGACGGTCGGCTCCTACCGACGGCTGCTGACGCTGCCGGCCGGCCTCTCCCGCTTCAGCGTCGCCGGGGCCCGGGTCGAGGGTGGCGAGCTCCAGGTGCGCTTCCGCGAGCCCGCACCCGTACAACAGGAGGGACTCGGATGAGCGACCAGCCGCCGGGCGCCGGTCCCGCACCCGGGTCGCCCGACCAGGAGCCTGTCGGCAGCGTCGGCGAGGAGGCCGCGAAGCTCTTCGGCGCGCTTGCCGACTGGGCCCGCGACCAGGGCGACGGCCTCGGAGCCGGGCTCGCCGA
Organism: Nocardioides sp.; assembly: GCA_002729525.1. Lineage (GTDB taxonomy): Bacteria > Actinomycetota > Actinomycetes > Propionibacteriales > Nocardioidaceae > Nocardioides. The sequence continues at coordinate 88,234 of PBYI01000034.1, read as the reverse complement.
CGGTGTCGGCCACCTCGCCGACACCGCGGCCCGCACGGCCAAGGAGGTCGACGACCACCTCGCCACCGGCGCCGCCGAGTGCCGCTACTGCCCGATCTGCCGCACCGTGCACGTCATCCGCGAGACCAGCCCGGAGATCCGTGCGCACCTCGCCACGGCGGCGTCCTCGCTGCTCCAGGCCGTCGCCGGGATCCTCGAGACCGTCCCGCCCCCGGGGTCCGGGGCCGGCGCCCGGGACCAGGGCGGGCTGCAGCACATCGACCTGGACGGCGACGACGCCGACCAGGAGGACGACGGCGAGGAGGACTGGTGAGCGACCTCACCTGCGGCATCGACATCGGCGGCACCAAGATCGCCGGTGCCGTCGTCGACGAGGACGGCACCATCGTCGCCCACGAGCGGGTGGAGTCACCGGCCACCGACACCGACGCCATCGTCACCGCGATCACCGGCCTGGTGGGCTCGCTCGGCGCCCAGCACCCGGTGACCCGGGTCGGCATCGGCGCCGCCGGCTACATCGACGCCGGTCGCGCGGTCGTGATGTTCGCGCCGAACATCGCCTGGCGCGACGAGGACCTCCGCGACGTCGTCGAGAAGCGGGTCGAGCTGCCCGTCGTCGTCGAGAACGACGCCAACGCCGCAGCCTGGGGCGAGTTCGCGTTCGGCGCGGGCAAGGACGTCGACGACATGCTCATGGTCACCGTCGGCACCGGTGTCGGCGGCGGTCTCGTCCTCGGGGGTCACCTCTACCGCGGCGGCTTCGGCGCCGCCGGCGAGATCGGCCACCTCCGGGTCGTGCCGGAGGGCCGGCTGTGCGGCTGCGGCAACCTCGGCTGCCTGGAGCAGTACGCCAGCGGCTCGGCCCTGGTGAAGCGCACCCGGGAGCTGGCCGACCGGCCCGAGGCCGCCGCGCTGCTCGACCGGGTCGGGGGCGACCTCACCCGCGTCGACGGCCCGCTGGTGACGCGGGCCGCCCGCGACGGTGACCCGTTCGCGGTCGACCGCCTGGCCGAGGTCGGGCGCTGGCTCGGTGAGGCGCTGGCCTCGCTCGCCGCGGTCCTCGACCCGAGCGTCACCGTCGTCGGCGGCGGCGTCAGCGAGGCCGGCGACCTGCTGCTCGAGCCCGCCCGGGAGGCCTTCGCCCGCGAGCTGACCGGTCGCGGGCACCGCCCCGCGATGGAGATCCGACGAGCGACCCTCGGCAACGACGCCGGCGTCGTCGGCGCCGGCGACCTCGCGCGACGGTGAGTCTCCACGTCGGGGTCGACGTCGGCGGCACCAAGGTGCTCGCCGGCGTCCTGGACGCCGACGGGCGCGTCGTCCGGACCGCCCTGCGCAGCACACCGGGTCGACGGGTCTCGCCCGGCATGGTCGAGGACGCCCTCACCGAGGCGGTGGCCGAGGTCGCCGACGGGCGTACGCCGGACGCGGTCGGCCTGGCCGCCGCCGGCTTCGTCGACGTCGATCGAGAGCGGGTCATGTTCGCCCCGCACCTGCCCTGGGCGGGCGAGCCGGTGCGCGCCCGGCTGGAGGACCGCTGGGGGGTCCGGGTGGTCCTCGACAACGACGCCAACTGCGCCGCGGTCGCGGAGTCCCGGCTCGGTGCTGCCCGCGGAGCGACGTCGGCGCTCGTGCTGACCCTCGGCACCGGGATCGGCGGAGCGCTCGTGCTCGACGGCCACGTCCTGCGCGGCGCGCAGGGCATGGCCGGGGAGTTCGGGCACATGCAGGTCGTCCCCGACGGTCGTGGCTGCGAGTGCGGTCGGTCCGGCTGCTGGGAGCAGTACTGCTCCGGCAACGCGCTGCTGCGTTTCGCCCGGGCCCGGGTGGGCGTCGAGCCCACGATGCTGACCGACCTGTGCGGCGGTCGTCCCGAGCGGCTCACCGGTCCGCAGGTTACCGACGCCGCCGAGGACGGCGACCTCGTCGCGCGCCAGGCGTTCGCGTCCGTGGGCGAGTCGCTCGGCCGCGGGCTGGCCGCGCTGGTCGCCGCCTTCGACCCCGAGGTGGTCGTCGTGGGCGGAGGCGTATCGGCCGCGGGGGACCGCCTGCTCGACCCGGCCCGCGCCGCGCTCGCCCGCCACCTCGTCGGCGCCGACCACCGGGTGCTGCCGCCGGTGCGGGTCGGGCTCGGTGCCGACGCCGGTCTGGTCGGCGCCGCGCTGCTGGCCGAGGAAGCCTCAGCCCCCGGTGGGGCTCAGATGCGTGCGCCGTCGTCGAACGGGTCCCGCGGCTCGCGCGGCATCCGCGCCACCAGGTAGACGAAGCCACCCACGAAGCCGAGCACCAGCAGCACCGCGAACCACTGCGGCAGGTCGATCCCGGTCACCAGGGCGAGCAGCAGCAGCGCCGGGCCACCGATGACACCGAACCACGCGGCGCGCCGGTCCCAGGTCGTCTCGGGCACCGGCGGCGGCTCCGGTGGGACGAACGCCTCGTCGTCCTGCGCGTCCGCGTCCTGCGCTGCGTGCAGAGAGGCGAACGGGTCCACGTCGGGCTCGTGGCGCCACGACTCGTCGCCCTGCGGCGCGGCCGCGGCTTGGTCGTCGTACGTCGAGGAGTCGTCGCCCGGCCGGTCGGGCTCGTCGGGACGGCGGTCGCCGGCGACCGGGCGGCGGTGCACCTCGTCGTCGGGGTCGAGACGCGCGCGCTCGCCGTAGTTGTCGACGATCGCCCGCCAGGCCTCGTCGTCGTTCGACGTCACGCTCGCGAGGCTACCCGCCGTACGGCGTCAGTCCACCGCGAGGGCGCCGCCCACCCGGGCCGCGAACGCCGCGGACAGGTCGAAGATCGTCGGGGCGTCGAGGTCGAGGGTGGCGACGTGGTAGCTGTTCTCGAGCTCGACGAACGAGACGTCGCTGGAGCCGGTGCGCTCGAGCACCAGCGGGTGGGTCGCGTCGTCGACGACGTGGTCGTCGGTCGAGCGCAGGTAGAGCAGGGGGGCGGTGAGTCGCGGCAGGTCCGCGAGGATCGTCGGCCACTGCTTCATGAACGAGTGGATCGCCTTGAGCGGCGTGCGGGTGTAGGCGCCCTCCGTGACGCCCTCGGCCTTGATGTCGTCGCCGATCGCCGGGAACGACCCGACCAGGTGCTTGAGCACCGGCAGGGCCAGCACGTCGAGGCGCTTGGTCGCCAGCGCGGGGTTGACCACGACGACACCGGCGACCCGATCCGGGTGCTCCTCGGCCACCCGCAGCGCCAGCGAGCCGCCCATCGACAGCCCGCCGACGACCACGGCGTCGTGGTCGAGGCAGAGCTGGTCGAACGCGCGCAGGACCTCGCCGTACCAGTCGTCCCAGCGGCAGGTGTTGAGTTCCTGCCACGTGGTGCCGTGACCCGGCAGACGCGGCACCGCCACGCCGTACCCCAGGTCGCCGAGGTGGCGGCCCCACGGACGGATCGACGCCGGCGAGCCGGTGAAGCCGTGGCTCAGCAGCACGCCGATCCGGCGCCCGCCCAGCAGCTCCGGACGTGCCTCGATCGTCAGCGGCTCGTGCGACACCTCGCTCATGCGCCCGATCATGCCGGGTCGCGCGTCGGCTGGACACCTGGGTCCGGACCACTCACCTGGATACTCGGGCCCGTGCACGAGACCGACGTCGCCACCCTGGCCGCGACCAGCACGCTCCCGGTCGTGCGCCACCAGCTCCAGCACCGCGAGGGGCTGCGGGCCTGGGTCTCCGACGACGCGACGGCGTACGTCGTGCAGCAGCGGCGCCCGTGGGACGGCGGCCTCGCGCTGTGGCTCCTCGGCGACACCGACGCCCTCGGCCCGCTCGCCGCCGCGGTGGCCGCCCAGCACGGCGTGCCGCACCGGGTGCTGGTGGAGGAGCGCGCCCGCGAGGCGGTGCCCGCTCCGTGGCGGCCGGTGCGGTCGCGCACCTGGCACTGGATGAGCACGCGGGAGGCGCCGCCGGCGCCGCGGCATCCCGTGGTCGACCTCGGGCCGGACGACGACACGGAGGTGTCGGCGTTCCTCGACGAGGCCTACCCGGGCACCTTCGCGCGCCCCGGGACCGACGGCGTCGAGGGCTGGTCGGCGGTCCGCGACGAGAAGGGGATCCTGGCGGTCGGGTGCGTGGTGCGGCAGGACGACGGGACGGGCTACCTGCGCGGTGTCTCGGTGTTTCCGGCGCGGGCCGGCGAGGGGCTCGGCGGCGCCGTGTCGGCGCGGCTCACGGCCCGGGCGCAGGCCGGGGCGTCCGGCCTGGCGTCGCTCGGGGTGTTCGTCGAGAACGGTCCGGCGCTGGCCGTCTACCGGCGGCTGCGCTACGAGGTCGGGCACACCTTCGTGGCCGGGGTGCCGGCGGGCGCTGCGGAGGGAGCGTGAGCAGTGCTGATGCCCTAGTGTGCTCCGCGGGGTCGCCAGGGCTCCGTGAGTCGTTCTCGGGAGAAGGAGGAGGCGCCGGGTGTTCTACTGGTTCCTCAAGCTGGTCGCGCTGGGTCCGCTGCTGCGGATCGTGTTCCGCCCGCACGCCGACGGCGTCGAGCACGTGCCGGAGACCGGCCCGGCGATCCTCGCCAGCAATCACCTGTCGTACGCCGACTGGCTCTTCATGCCGCTGATCCTGCCGCGCCGCGTCAGCTTCGTGGCGAAGGCGGAGTACTTCACCGGTCCGGGCCTCAAGGGCTGGCTCCAGAAGACCTTCTTCTCCGGCTCCGGCCAGATCCCGATCGACCGGTCGGGGGCCAACGCGGCCGAGGGCGCGCTCATCTCGGCCAAGGGCGTGCTCGGTCGCGGAGAGCTCTTCGGGATCTACCCCGAGGGCACGCGCTCGCACGACGGGCGGCTCTACCGAGGCAAGACCGGCGTCGCGCGGCTCGCGCTGGAGACCGGCGTCCCGGTCATCCCGACCGCGGTGGTCGGCACCGACGTCGTCGCGCCCCCGGGCAAGACCTTCGGCTCGTTCACCCGCCCGGTCGTGCGCTTCGGCAAGCCGCTGGACTTCTCCCGCTACGAGGGGATGGAGAACGACCGCTACATCCTCCGCTCCATCACCGACGAGATCATGTACGAGATCATGCGGCTGTCCGGCCAGGAGTACGTCGACGTCTACGCGACGAAGGCCAAGGAGGACGCGAAGAAGGCCGAGGCACAGGCCAAGGCCGAGTCCGCCTCCGAGCAGCGCCGGGCCTCCTGAGGCCGTCCGCCCCGCCCGCCCAGCACGGAGCGCCGTCCGGGAGCCCACGGTGACCATCCATGACACCCACCCGTTCGCCGACGCCGAGCCCGACCCGGCGCGCCGCTTCCGAGGGCGACTCGGCGGCGCGGTGACCCTGTGGACGGCGGGCTCCGGCGCCGCGCGAGCCGGTCTCACCGTCAGCTCGGTGGTGCTCGCTCGCGGTGAGCCCGACCGGCTCCTCGCGCTCGTCGACCCCGACTCGGACCTGGCGGACACGTTGGACGACACCGGTCGGGCGGTCGTCCACGTGCTCGCCTGGCGCCATCGCGACCTCGCCGACGCCTTCGCAGGCGTCGCACCGTCACCGGGCGGGCCGTTCCGGGCCGGCACGTTCACCGACGACGTCCACGGTCCCCGCCTGGTCGACGCGACGGCCGTCGCCCGCGTCGCGGTGGAGTCGACCGCCGAGGTCGGCTGGTCCCTGCTGGTGACGGCCATGGTCGAGGACGTCGAGGTCGCCCCTGGCGACGACGGCGACGAGGCGCCGCTGCTGCACCGGCGCGGTCGCTACCGGACGATCGAGGGCTGACGTGGCACGGGACGCGGAGCAGGACGAGTCGCAGGCGGGGCCGGACCTGCTCGCGGAGGCAGACCGGCTCTACGCGCTGCCGCTGGGGGAGTTCACCCCCGCCCGCGACGCCCGGGCCAAGGAGCTCAAGGGCACCGACCTCGCCCCGGAGGTCAAGCGGCTCCGCAAGCCGTCGCTGGCCGCCTGGGTGGTCAACCTCCTCGCCCGGCGCGAGGGCGACCGGGTGCAGCAGGTCCTCGACGTCGGCGCCGCCCTGCGCGCCGCGCAGGAGGGCATGGACGCCGGCGAGCTGCGGGCGCTGACCCGCCAGCGCCGCCAGCTCACCGCCGCCGTCACCCAGCAGGCCCGGTCGCTGGCCCGCGAGGCCGGGGTGAAGGTGACCGAGGCCGTCGCCGGCCAGGTCGAGGCCACCCTCACCGCCGCGATGATCTCCGAGGACTGCGCCCGCGCCGTGCGCAGTGGTCTGCTGGTCGCCGCGCTCGAGACGACCGGCGTCGACGACGTGGACGTCGCGGCGGCGGTCGCGGTCCCCGGCGCGCTGGGGTTCGTCGCCACGGCCGTCGAGGAGACCCAGCCCGCACCGCCGCAGCTGCACGTCGTACCGGACCCGGAGGCGGACGCGAGGGCCCGCGCGGAGGCCGAGGAGGCGCTGGCGGAGGCGGAGGACGCCGTCGCCCAGGCACGGGACGACCACGAGCGGGCGAAGGCCCGGGTGGAGGAGCTGCGGGCCCGCCAGCTCCAGATCGAGTCGGAGATCGACGAGCTGCGCCGCCAGGTGGCCGCGCTCGAGGAGACCTACGACGAGGTCGACGACGACCTCGGGGAGGCCGAGGCGTTCGGTGCGGACGCCGCCGACGCGCTGGCCGTGGCGACGTCGGAGCGCGACGACGCGCGGGCGGCGCTCGACGCGCTCGACTGAGTCGTCGTCGCGTTTCGACGGTCGGTGGCCGGGCCTGGGTGGGAGGATGACCCGGTGCCGGTTCTCAGCGTGGGTGGCGTGCGCGTGCTGTACATCCACGTCCCGAAGACCGCGGGAACGTCCGTCGAGACACTGCTGCGAAGCTACGGGCCGATCTCCGGCAAGCGCCTCCACCCGCCCTTCGACGGCTTGCCCTGCAGCCCGCAGCACTTCCACGCCGAGCTCCTCGAGCACGTCTACGCGCTCGACGAGGACCGCGGGGGGCGCGCGCACGACTTCGACTTCGTGTTCATGACGGTCAGGGACCCGATGGCGCGGTACCTCAGCGAGTGCCTCTACCGCACGTGGTACGACCATCCGGTGGCGCAGCGACTTAGGGACGCGGTCCCGCGCGACTACGACCGCTGGACACGGCGGGTGATGCGACGCTACCGACGCGACGCGTACGTCCTGGACAACCACCTCCGCCCTCAACACGAGTTCGAGACCTTCGGCGCGGTGCCCTTCCGGATCGAGGACGGGCTCGCCCCCCTCAAGGACCGGCTCGACGACCTGCTGGGTCTGCGAGGCGCGCTGCCACCTGCACCGGTCAACAGGTCCCGGGACCGCGCGGTGAGGCTCGGGGCCGACGCGCGCCAACAGGTGGTCGAGCTCTACCGCGAGGACTTCGAGCGGTACGGCTACGAGCTGCCCACGCCGTGAACGTGCAGGAGCCGCGGTCCCCGTTCGCCCGAAGGATGGGTCTCCTGGTGGGGCTCGAGGGTCTCGCCGGGCTGCTTCGCGTCGGGGCGGCGCTGCTGCTGGCGCTGGCGCTCGGTCCCGACGAGTTCGGTCGGTACTCCGTGGTGGTCGCCCTGCTGCTCGTGGTGTCCCAGGTGTGCAGCCTCGGGCTCCCGGCGGCCGCTGCCTTCCAGGCTGCGACGGACCGGGACCAGTTCGTCGTACGACGCGGGCTGCTCGCGGTGGTCGTGTCCGGCACGGTCCTCGCTCCGACGGCCGTGGCCGTCCTGACCTGGTATGTCGCCAGGTCGGCGCTCGACCTCTCACTGGGCGCGGTCGCGTTGCTCGTGCTCGCCAGCATCATGCTCACGATCGAGAACCTCGGTGTCCAGGTGCTCCGTGCGCGGCGTCTCCTCGCTCGTGCGGGGGCGATGAGCGTGCTGCGCCAAGCGCTGCTCGTGGCCGTTGCCGGACTCGCTGCGGCCGGCAGCTGGGGAGGCGCCGCCGCAGTGCTCGCGTTCGAGGTGGTCACCGTCGTGGTGGCGGTCACTGCCAGCGCAGCAGCGCTCGGATCGTCCGTCAGGGCGCCCGCGACCCCGCGTGTTGCCGCGCGGCGCCCTGGATGGCGGTCGTTGCTGCGCTTCGGTCTGGAGACGCAGGCAGCGACCCTGCTGACGCTGGCGATGCTGAGGCTCGACCTGCTGCTCGTGGGGGTCATGCTGGACCTGGCGGCAGCCGGCGTCTACGGCGTCGTCGTCGTGGTCAGCGAGGCACTGTGGTTCTTCTCGATGGTCGGCGCCGGGGCCCTGATGGGTGAGGTCACCGTGGCGGACCGGGCGCGTCGGCACCTGGTGGTCGAGGCCATGGCACGCATGGTCGTCCTCAGTACCGTGATGGGCGCGGCCGTCGTCGTCGCCGCCCTCCCGTTCCTCGGTGGCCTTCTCGACGGCGCGCCGCACGGTCGTCTCGCGCTGGTGCTCTCATTGGCGGGGGTCGTGTCACTCGCGCTCGCTCGGGTCCTCGCATCCGCGCGTACCGCGCAGGGTCGTCCGCGTGACAACATCGCGGGATCCGCCGTCGGGGTCGTGGTCAACGTGGTGCTGAACCTGGTGCTGATTCCCTGGATGGGTCTCGCGGGAGCCGCGCTGGCGACGGCGCTGAGCTACCTCGTCGTGGCCGTCGAGCGGGTCCACGGCTACCGGCGGGCCAAGGGTGAACCGGGGATGGCCGCGCTTCTCCTGCCGCGCGCGTCCGACGTACGACTGCTCGGATCGCTCGTGCGCCGACGGGCCTGACCGGGGCACCAGGAAACCACCGGGTGACCCTCAGGCCCAGCCCTTGCTCCGCTCCACCGCCTCGGCCCACCGCGCGTGCCCCGCGTCGGCGTCCGCCCGGGCGTCGGGGTCGGGGTCGAAGGACCGGTCGAGCTGCCAGGTCTCGCGCAGCTCGTCGGTGGAGTCCCAGACACCGGTGCCGAGCCCGGCGAGGAACGCAGCGCCCAGCGCCGTGGTCTCCACGAGGCGCGGGCGCTCGACGGGTACGCCGACCTGGTCGGCCTGGAGCTGGCAGAGCAGGTCATTGGCCGCGGCGCCGCCGTCGACCTTGAGCGAGGGCACGGAGGCGGGCCAGCCGGGCATCGTCTCGAGGACGTCGCGCACCTCGTAGGCGATCGCCTCGAGCGTGGCGCGCACGAGGTGCGCCCGCGTGGTGCCGCGGGTGATGCCGAGGATGGTGCCGCGGGCGTGCGGGTCCCAGTGCGGGGCGCCGAGGCCGGTGAGCGCGGGCACGAAGACGACACCGTCGCTGGTGCCGACGGTGCGGGCGATGGCCTCGGTCTCGGCGGCCGAGCCGACGATCTGGAGGCCGTCGCGCAGCCACTGCACGGCCGCGCCGGTCACGAAGATCGCGCCCTCGAGCGCGTAGGTCAGCTCACCGGACGGCGAGCGCCAGGCCGCGGTGGAGAGCAGCCCGGCGTCGGACCGGGCCAGCGTCGAACCGGTGTTGGTGAGCACGAAAGACCCGGTGCCGTAGGTGCACTTGGAGTCGCCCTCGTCGAAGCAGGTCTGCCCGAACAGCGCCGACTGCTGGTCGCCCGCGATGCCGGCGATCGGCAGCTCGAGGTCCAGGAACGACCGGGGGTCGGTGGTGGCGACCTCGCCCCAGTTGGGCACCAGCTCCGGCAGCGCGTCGCGGGGCACCCCGAACAGCGAGCACAGCTCGTCGCTCCAGTCCCCGGTGGACAGGTCCATCAGCAGGGTCCGGCAGGCGTTGGACACGTCCGTGACGTGGTGGACGCCGCGGGTCATCCGCGCGATGAGGTAGGAGTCGACCGTGCCGACGGCGTACCGGCCCTCGGTCACCAGCTCCCAGGTGCGCGGCTCGTGCTCGGCGAGCCACATGAGCTTGGTGCCGGAGAAGTAGGGGTCGAGACGCAGGCCCGTGAGCTCGGCGACGCGGTCCTCGTGACCCTCGTCCTTGAGCCGCGCGCAGATGTCGGCCGTACGCCGGTCCTGCCAGACGATCGCGCGCCGCGGCGATCCCAGGGTCTCGCGATCCCACAGCAGGACCGTCTCGCGCTGGTTGGTGATGCCGATGCCGGCGAGCGTGGAGGCGTCGACCTGCTCGACGGCTTCCCGGCACGCCGCCAGCGTCGCCTGCCAGATCTCCTCGGGCGCGTGCTCGACCCAGCCCGGCCTGGGGAAGTGCTGCCGGAACTCCTCGTAGCCCTTGGCGACGATGTCGCCGTCGGCGGAGACGACCACGGCGGTGACACCCGTGGTGCCCGCGTCGATGGCCAGGACCGTGCGGGTGCTCATGCGCCCGCCCCCTCGCCGCGCACGACCGCCAGCCCCCGCCGGTCGATCCAGGACAGGTCGTCGGCGACCCGCATCTCGTAGTTCTCGCTGCCGACCCAGGTGGCGGCGTCCGGGTGGCCGGCCCCGCGGGCGTACGCCTCGATCTCCGCACGCAGCTCCTCGTCGACGGGCACCTGCTCCTGGGGCGTCGAGGCGGTCAGGTAGAGGTCGTGCAGCGCGAGCAGCCGCTCCATCTCCGTCACCGGCGCGGTGTGGTCGTCGACCCGCAGGTCGACGGCGATGTCGTCGAACCCGCCGTACCCGGCCTCCTCGCGCACCACGAGCATCGCGGCCGACTGACGTCCACGCTTGTCGCCGCCGGCGTCGTCGCCTGCTCGCAGCGCGGCCAGCAGTCGTACGGCGAAGGGCTGCTCGGCGCCGGCCAGCCAGGCGCTCTCGACGGCCTCCACGACCTCGGGGCCGGTGAGGCAGTTGCCCTGCACGGCGTAGCCCTCGCCGGTGCGGTGCCCGGCCCAGTCGATGCACTCGGCGCCGGTGTGCGCGGCGGCCGAGCCCTCGACGTCGACGAGTCCGACCTGCCGGTGGTCGCGACCGTCGTCCTCCTCGAGCAGACGGTCCAGCGCGACCTGCGCGGTGGCGCCCTCGTCGAGGTGGGCGAGCGCCAGCCCCTTGTAGGACACGTTGGCCCAGGCCTGGGTGGCGATCGCGCCGACGCCGGCGACGGCGGCCGGGACGGCCGACCCGACGGCCAGGAACTTCGACGCGACGGCGACACCCCAGGTCTCGCCGTCGTCGGACCTCGCGACGATGGAGAACGTCATGGTCTGACCCTAGTAGGGAGCGGCGCGACGCAGGTCACTCCGTCGGGGCCACCAGCAGCGGCTCGAGCGCGTCGAGGGCGTCGCGCGCCCACCCGCGCCAGGACCGCAGTACCACCGGGATGACGGGCGCGGTGACGCGGCTGGCGGGGTGGAGGTCCCACGACCAGGTGACCCGCACGCCGGTGCCGGCCTTCTCGAACGTCCACCGCCCGTCGACGGTCTCGACCAGCGCCTTCATCGGGCCCGTGAAGCCGGTGACGCGGTAGGTGAACGAGCCGGGCCGGTCGACCGACGTCAGGGTCTCGTGGCTGCTGCTCCGGTCGCGCAGCACGATGGTGCGGGTCGCGCCGACCGTGCCCCAGTCGTCGCCCTGGCCGCGCACCTCGGCGATGCCGGGGATCAGGCCGGCCCGCCCGCCGAGGATCTCCGGCAGGGAGACGGCCAGCGTGGTGTCGAAGGCGCGGGCGACGCCGCAGGGGAAGGTGCGGGAGCGGGACACGTGCACGGGTGCGGTCACGCTCCCCACCCTCGCGGCGATCGCCGTGGCGCGCCAGCCCCAGCCACGACCGGTCAGGACCAGCCAGGACCGGCCAGGGCCGGTCAGGACCGGTCAGGACCGGTCAGTGCTCGAGCGCCCCGAGGTCGAGGTCGCGCGGGATCCAGCGCCACACCACCGCAGCGGCGAGGGCCACGGCTGCGCAGCCGACGAGACCGATGACGCCGAACGCCGTCGTCCAGGCCGCTCCGGCGGTGTCGGCGAGGGACGTGCCGAGCGCGCCGGCCACCGACTCGCGCACGGCCTCCGGTGCGTCGGCCGGCAGTCCGCCGCGGTAGACGACGCCGGCGAGCCCGCCGAGCAGAGAGACGCCGAGCACGGCGCCGATCTCGTACGACATCTCCTCGGTCGCGGCGGCCGACCCGGCCTGGTGCTCGGGAGCCCGGCCCATGATCAGTGCGGAGCCGAGCCCGAGCGCCGACGTACCGAGGCCGACGACGCCGAGGGCGACCGCGACGGCTGGGTAGTCGAGCGGGCGGGGGAGCAGGCCGAGCAGCAGCAGCCCGGACGAGGCTGTCAACAGACCACCCACCAGCACGGTGCGTACGCCGTGGCGCGCGGCGAGGCCGGGCGCCAGCGGCGCCGCGACGACGCTGCTGATGGCCAGCGGCACCAGCGCGGCCCCGGCCTGCAGCGGCGAGAAGCCCTCGACGAGCTGGAGCCACTGCGAGCCCACCAGCAGCAGCGCGACCATGACCGTGCTGCTGGCCAGCGCCGCCACCACACCGGCCCGGAACACCGGGTCGGCGAAGAGCCGGACGGCCAGCATCGGGTCGTCCTGGCGCAGGCACCGCCGTACGAACCACCGCAGCAGCACCACGCCGACGACCACCGCGACCAGGGTCTCCAGGTCGACGCCGTGCCGGGCGCCGTGCTTGACGGCGTGCACCAGGGCGACCGCGCCGACCACCGAGGTCAGCACGCCGATCGCGTCCAGGCGGCCGGGGTGGGCCGAGCGGCTCTCGGGCAGCAGCAGGGCGCCGGCCACGACCGCGACGACCATGAGCGGGACGTTGACCAGGAACGCCGCGTGCCAGCCGGCGAGCTCCATCAACGCACCGCCGATGACCGGTCCAACCGCGCCGCCGGCGGCGGCGGTGGCGGCCCAGACGCTCAGCGCGAGCGCGCGCTCGCGCCCGTCGGGGAAGAGCGCCCGGATGAGCGAGAGTGTGGCGGGCATGATCATCGCGCCGCCGACGCCGAGCAGCGCCCGCAGCCCGATGACGGCGCCGGCGGAGTCGGCCAGCAGCACGAGCAGCGAGCCGCCGCCGAAGACCGCGAAGCCCAGCAGCAGCACCCGCCGCCGGCCGACCCGGTCGGCGACGGCGGCGACCGGCACCAGCAGTCCTGCGAGCACCAGCGGGTAGACGTCGACGATCCACAGCTGTGCGACGGCGCCCGGTCGCAGGTCGGCGACGAGGTCGGGGAGCGCGACGTTGAGGATGGTCATGTCCATCACGACGACCAGGAGGCTGGCCGACAGGACGGCGAGGCCGGCCCAGCGGCGCCGGGTCGAGAGCTCCGGACCACCCGCGCGGCCGCGGGCGTCGTACGACGGGGCGAGTGTCATCGGGCCGCACCGCCCTCGAGGAACGTCGAGACGACGACGGCGTCGAGGTCGCGGCGGGCCACCTCGCCCTCGCGCAGCGCCTCGCGCGCGGCGACGAGGAGGCCGTAGACGGCGTGGCCGAGCCACCGGGCGCTGACGTCGGAGCGCAGCACGCCGGCCTGCTGAGCGGCGTCGTACAGCGCGACCTCGCGGGCGAAGAGGGCGTCGGAGCGCTCGAGCAGGGCGGGGGAGGTCGTCATGTAGGAGTCGGTGAGCGCGAACCCGAACTCGTCGGCGTCGGTCACGAACCGCGACAGCACGTCGGTCAGGCAGGCGCGCAGGGTCTCGGGGTCGCCGGAGGCGACGGCGGCCTCGACGCCGGCCTCGCGCTGGCTCTCCTCCCACCGGTCGAGGGAGCGCGACGCGATCTCGTGGACCAGGTCGTCGCGCGTCGCGAAGTGGCGGTGCAGGGTCGCCCGGCCGACCCCGGCGGCACGGGCGAGCACCGCCATCGAGGCCGTCGGGTCGACGTTGAGGTGCCGCTGGGCGGCGGCGAGCACCTGCTCGCGCGTGGTGGTCACGGAGACTCCCCTCGGTCGCATCATTGCGTGAGACACCACTGTCTCATCTGGGACACTTTCGTCCCAAACTCGTGACGCGGTGACGTGGTCCACGTGCGGTCGTCGGTGACGGTCCGTGCTGCTCACGCGCGTAGGCTGGGCCGGTGCCGCACGACGTCCCCGCCCTGCCCTCGCTCGAGGCCCTCCGCGCGACCGGTGCCAAGCAGCAGCCGACGTACGCCGACCCGGCGCGGGTCGCGGCGGTCTACGACGACCTGCGCTCGCGCCCGCCGCTGGTCTACGCCGCCGAGTGCGACGAGCTCACCGACAAGCTCGCCGCCGTCGCTCGCGGTGAGGCGTTCCTACTCCAGGGTGGCGACTGCGCCGAGACCTTCGCCGGTGTCACCGCCGACAACACCCGCAACAAGCTGCGGGTCTTGCTCCAGATGGCGGTCGTCCTGACGTACGCCGCGTCCGTGCCGGTCGTGAAGCTCGGCCGGCTGGCCGGGCAGTACGCCAAGCCGCGCAGCTCCGACACCGAGACCCGTGCCGGCGTGACGCTGCCGGCGTACCGCGGTGACGCCGTCAACGGCTTCGAGTTCACCGAGACCGCCCGGGCCCACGACCCGGCGCGGCTGCAGGAGGTCTACCGCACGTCCGAGGCGACGCTGCGGATGGTGCGGGCCTTCATCGACGGCGGGTACGCCGACCTGCGCAAGGTGCACACCTGGAACACCGCGTTCGTCGCCGACTCCGTCGCCGGCCAGCGCTACGAGGCGATGGCGCACGAGATCGACCGCGCGATGGCGTTCATGGAGGCGATCGGGGCCGACCCCGACGAGTTCCACAAGGTCGACTTCCACATCTCCCACGAGGCGCTGCTGCTGGAGTACGAGCACGCCATGACCCGCACCGACTCCCGCTCGGGCCGGCCCTACGACCTGTCGGGCCACTTCCTGTGGATCGGCGAGCGCCCCCGCCAGCTCGACGGCGCGCACGTCGAGCTGCTGTCGTCGGTGAGCAACCCGATCGGCGTCAAGCTCGGCCCGACCACCAGCGCCGACGACGCCCTCGCGCTCGCCGAGCGGCTCAACCCCGACAACGTGCCGGGCAGGCTCACCTTCGTCACCCGCTTCGGCGCGAAGAAGATCCGCGACGGCCTGCCCGACCTGGTCGAGAAGGTGCACGCCTCGGGTCTGCAGGTGGCCTGGGTTTGCGACCCGATGCACGGCAACACCTTCGAGGCGTCGTCGGGCTACAAGACCCGCGCGTTCGAGGACGTCATGGACGAGGTCCAGGGCTTCTTCGACGTCCACCACGCTCTCGGCACCTGGCCGGGCGGCATCCACGTCGAGCTCACCGGCGACGACGTCACCGAGTGTGTCGGCGGCGGCGAGGAGCTCGCCGAGATCGACCTCGGCAGCCGCTACGAGTCCGTCTGCGACCCGCGTCTCAACCGGGTGCAGTCCCTCGAGCTCGCCTTCCTCACCGCCGAGATGCTGCGCGCCCGTTCCTCCTGAACGCAGTGAAGGAGGGACGGTTGGCGCGCAGGATTGAGGAGCGTCGGCTCCCGGCCGGAGCTCGCGACGGCCGAGAGCGACGCGTCTCGAAATCCAACCGGATGCGAGTGCCGACCACGCCTGCCCCCGGACGCTGCCCCCGAGAACCTGCGTACGAAGGAGCCCACCACCCGTGATCGACCTCCGCTCCGACACCCTCACCACCCCCACCCCCGCGATGCGCCGCGCGATGGCGGAGGCGGAGGTGGGCGACGACGTCTACGGCGAGGACCCCACCGTCACCCTCCTCGAGGAGCGGGTCGCCGACCTGCTCGGCCACGAGGCGGCGCTGTTCATGCCGACCGGCTCGATGTCGAACGTGCTCGCGGTCCGCTCGGTCGTCGGCGTGGGGGAGGAGGTGCTGTGCGAGGCGCGCGCCCACATCGCCCGCGCCGAGCTGGGCGCCCACGGGGCCTACACCGGCCTGACGATGCGCACCTGGAGCCACCCGCTCGGCCACGTCGACCTCGACGCGGTGCGCTCGATGCACGCCCCCAACATGGGTCCGTTCTTCGTGCGCACGGCGGCGTTCTCGGTGGAGAACACCCACAACTTCGCGGGCGGCACCGTGCTCCCGCTCGCCCAGCTGCGCGACCTCAAGGAGTACGCCGTCGGCGTGGGCGCCGCGGTGCACCTCGACGGCGCGCGCCTGTGGAACGCCCACGTCGCGACCGGCACGCCGCTGGCGGAGTACGGCGCTTGCGCCGACGTGCTGTCCGTGTGCCTCTCCAAGGGCCTCGGCGCCCCGGTCGGGTCGCTGATGGTCGGCTCGGCCGACGCCGTGGCCGAGGCCCGGGTGTGGCGCAAGCGGATGGGCGGCGGCATGCGCCAGGTCGGCGTGCTCGCCGCAGCCGGCCTGCACGCGCTCGACCACCACGTCGAGCGGCTCGCCGACGACCACGCGCACGCCCGGCTGCTGGCCGAGGCGGCCGGCGTCGACCCGGCCGGCGTGGAGACCAACATCGTGGTGCTCGAGCGCAGCGACGCGGCGTCGTACGTCGAGCGCGCCGCGGCGGCGGGCGTCCGGCTGTCCACGGTGGGTCCGACGACGGTGCGGATGGTGACGCACCTCGGAGTGACCTGGGCCGACGCGGAGCAGGCCGCGGCGGCGCTCGCCACGCTCTGAGCCCGCAGCAGCGTCGGCGCCGGCCGATCAGTCCGCGGCGACCAGCGCGACCTCGGACACCGCGGTGTAGTCGCGACCGCTGCGTCCGTCCCCGGGGGCCGAGACGTCGAGGATGCGCAGCACCACCTGGCTCGTCTCGCCCGCACCGGGCACCTTGACCCGCTGCATGCGTCGGGTCTCGCGGAGGTCCTGCTCGACGACGGTGCCGTCGTCGAGCTCCCACTCCACGCGCTGCACGCGTCGGTTGGCGGTGTAGCCGTCGTACCCCGGCTCCTTCTTGGCGTAGCCGTTGACCAGGCCGACCTTCACCAGTCGGGCGGGTCCGGCGAGGGTGAAGGTGAGCTCGGTGCCGGCGCCGTCGCCGGCCATCCGCCAGGTGGTGTCGTCGTCGCCGTCGACGAGGTTGGCGGCGTCGTAGCGGACGGTGTTGCCGTTGACGTCGGTGCCGGGCGGAGCGGTGACCGGCGCCTCGGCCGTCGCCTGACCGGCGACGTCCGTGCTCGGGCCGCCCGAGCCACCGGACCCGCTCGAGCCACCGGGGTCGCTGGAGTCGGAGGCGTCGTCGTCGGTCCCGGTCGAGGACTCGCTGCTCGAGGCGTCGCCGTCGACCGCCTCGCTGGTGCTGTCGACGGTGTCCGGACCGGTGCCGGTGTCCTGGTCGATCACCAGCAGCAGGATCCCCATCGCCAGCACGAGCGCGATCGCCAGTCCGACGACGACGAGGGGCAGCAGTCGGCCGGTCCGGCGGGTGCTCGTCGCCTCGTCGGTCTCACCGCTCGCGCCGAGCCCCGGCAGCACGCCTGGCAGCACGCCGGTCGCGGGCGGCTCGTCCGCCGGCCGCCCGGCCGCCCGGGCACCCGGCTCCGAGCGGCCGGACGAGGCCGACCCCGCGTCCGCCGACGAGGCCTCGACCTCGTCGGCGAACAGCGGGAACCGCGGGCTGCTGGGCGGCTCGTGGGCAGGCGGGGGTACGTGCGGGTCCCGCGCTGCGGGCCGCTCGGCGGTGTCGGTGCGCCACGTGTCGAGTGCGGCCGGGTCGACGGGTGCACCGCAGTTGGTGCAGAACCGGCCCAGCTCGACCTCGTGGCCGCAGTGCGCGCAGGTCGTGCTCACGTGCCTCCTCGGATCGCGCGCCAGGGTAGCGAGACCCGTCCCGGATCAGGGAGTCGTCGCCAGCTCGCGCCCCACCAGCGGCGGGAAGCGGCGCGCCACCTGCGCCAGCTCGCGCAGCTCCGAGCCGAGCAGCGCCTGCGGCCCGTCGCACAGCGCCGTCTCCGGGTGCGGGTGCACGTCGACGATGATCCCGTCGGCCCCGATGGCCACCGCGGCACGCGACAGCGGCACCACGAGGTCCTTGCGGCCGGCCGCGTGCGACGGGTCGACGATGACCGGCAGGTGGCTCTGGGTCTGCACCACCGGCACCGCGGAGATGTCGAGCGTGTTGCGGGTGGCCGGCTCAAAGGTGCGGATGCCGCGCTCGCACAGCACGACGTCGAGGTTGCCGCGCTGGGCGATGTACTCCGCGGCCATCAGCCACTCCTCGATCGTCGCGGTCATGCCGCGCTTGAGGAGCACCGGCTTGCCGGCGGTACCGGCGGCCTGGAGCAGGCCGAAGTTGGCCATGTTGCGGGTGCCGATCTGGAGCATGTCGGCGTGCTCGGCGACCACGTCGACGTCGCGGGCGTCGACGACCTCGGTGACCACGGGCAGGCCGACCGAGCGGCCGACGTCGGCGAGGATCTCCAGACCCTTCACGCCCAGGCCCTGGAAGGCGTACGGCGACGTGCGCGGCTTGTAGGCCCCGCCGCGCAGGATCGTCGCGCCGGCCGAGGCGGCCATCTGCGCGGCCTCCAGGGTCTGGTCGGCGGACTCCACGGCGCACGGACCGGCCATGAACGTGAAGGTGTCGGGGCCGATCGGCACCCGGCGACCCTCGGTGCCGACCCAGACGGTCGACCGCTCGGGGTGGTGCTGACGGCTGACGAGCTTGAACGGGTCGGAGATCCGGTGCACGTCGGCCACGCCCGGCAGGGCCCGGAGGTTCAGGTGGTGGAACGACTCGATGTCGCCGACCAGACCGATGATGGTGCGCACGACGCCCTTGCTGACGAACGCCTCGCCGCCGACCTCCTCGACGCGCTCGACGACCTGGGCGACGTCCTCGTCGGTGGCGTCGGGGGACATGACCACGACCATGTGGGTTTCCTCTTCCTGGTGTTGTGCCCCGACCGGCCCCGGACACGACGAACGCCCCGGCACTGGCCGGGGCGTCTGGTGTGTGTGCGGCGCGTTCCTGCTACGGACCGGCCTGCACGGGTGCTCCCGGCAGGTGTCCGAAGAAATAGGTCGGCGTCATGACAATGACGATAGCGCGGCGTCCGCGACGGGTCGCCGGGGTTTCAGGATCCGGACGACGCCGGTACGGCGGCCCGCGCGGCCCGCAGCCGCTGCAGCAGCGCCAGGTCGGCGTTGCCCGGCTCGCGCGAGCCCGGCGTCTCCAGCACCATCGGCACGCCCTCGGTGCTCGGGTGGGCCAGCAGCTCCGCGAACGCGTCGACGCCGACGTGCCCGTCGCCGAGCCGCTCGTGCCGGTCCTTCATCGAGCCGCGCGGGTCCTTCGAGTCGTTGGCGTGCACCAGCCGCAGGCGGCCGGGTCCGGCGACCTCGTCGAGCCGGTCGAGCGTCGCGGCCGTGCCGCCCGGCTCGTCGAGCGGTGCGCCGGCCGCGAAGACGTGGCAGGTGTCCAGGCAGACGCCGGCGCGCGGGTGCCGGTCGAGGGCGTCGAGGTAGCCGGCGAGGTCGTCCACGCCGGCGCACAGCGACCGGCCCTGCCCGGCGGTCGGCTCCAGCAGCAGCCACGGCGCGTCCGGGCCGTCGAGGGTCTCCAGGAGCGGGAGGAGGCCCTCGCGCACCTGGCGCAGTGCGGCCTCGTGGCGGCGTACGGCGTCGGCGTCGTCACCGGCGGGCGCGACGTAGGAGCCGGTGTGCACGACGACTCCCTCGGCGCCGATCTCGGCGGCGCGGCGCAGGTTGTGCGCGACCAGCGCCACCGACTTCTCGTACGTCGCGGGCGTGGGCGAGCCGAGGTTGACGAGGTACGGCGTGTGCACGAACACCCGCTGCCCGGCCTCGGCGCACGCCTCGCGGAAGGCCGCGTCCTGCGCGGGATCGCCCTCGGTGAGGGCCCAGCCGCGCGGGTTGCCGACGAACACCTGGAAGGCCTCGCAGCCGAGCTCGACGGCCGAGGCGAGAGCACCGGCGACGAGGCCCTTGCCGACCAGGACGTGGGTTCCGAGGGGGTTGCGCACCGGCGGACGGTAGCCCGACGGCCGCCGCGCGGGACCGGCGGGCCGGCTCAGTGCGGGCTCAGACGACGTACAGGGTGATCAGGCTGCCCTTGGGCGCCATGTCGCCGGCCTCGGGGTCAGTGCGCACGGCGATGCCGAGGTTGAAGTAGGAGTCGTTCTGCTTCACCTCGACCTCGAAGCCGAGTGCCTCGAGCTTCTCGCGCGCCGCGGTGACGCCGTTGGCGCGCACGGACGGCACCTCGACGAGCTCCGGGCCGCGCGACAGGGTCAGGGTGACGGTGTCGCCGCGGTTGAGGGTGCCGCCGGCGGGCGTCTGGGCGAGCACGTGGCCGGCCGGGACCGTGTCGTCGTACTCCTCGCCGGAGATCTGCACGGTGAGCCCGCGGTCCTCCAGCGCCGCCTGGGCGCGCGCCAGCGGCTTGCCGGTCCAGTCGCCGACCGAGATCGGGCGCCGGCCCTTGCTGACCACGAGGTTGACGGTGTCGCCGGGCTCGAGCTGGGTGCCGGTCTTGGGGCGGCTGGTGAGCACGGTGCCCTCGGGCTGGGTCTCCGACCAGCGGCCGACCGAGCGTCCGAAGACCAGGTCGCGCTCGAGCAGGGCGTCCTGGGCGGCGTCCTCGTCGAGACCGCGCACCTGCGGGGCGAGGAGAGCGCCGCGGGAGACGGTGAGCGTGACGGTGTCGCCGGACAGCACCCGGCTCCCGCCGCCCGGGTCGGCCGACAGCACCTCGCCGCGCTCGGTGTCGGCGTCCCAGACCGGGGTCTCGACGGCGACCTCGAGGCCGGCGGACTGGAGCGTCTCGACGGCCTCCGCGCGCGTCATGCCCACGACGCTGGGGGCCGCCTCGTAGCGGGCCCAGCCGTACCAGAACGCGCCCCCACCGACGCCGCCGGCGACGAGCAGGGCGACGAGCAGGAGGACGAGTCCGCGGCGCCGGCGACGCACGCGGGGCGAGGGACCGGGACGCGGTGCGCGCTCGGAGCGCGCCGGACGGCGCAGCGGTCGGGCGTGGGCCGCCGGCTCGTCGGGGGAGGGGCCGGGCTCGGGGCGGCGCAGCGGCGCGGTGCGGTCGGAGACCGGTTCGGCGAGCGCGCCGGCCGTGGCCGCACCGGGGTCGAGGGCCAGGTCGGCGGTGAGGTCGACGTCGTCGGTACGCCCCGCGGCCAGCGCCTGCGACACCCGGCGGACCTGCCGCAGCAGCACCGCGGCGTCGGCGGGGCGTCGCGCCAGGTCGCGCGCGGTCGCGCGCGCCACCAGCGCGTCGACGTACGCCGGCAGCCCGGGGACGCGCTCGGACGGCGGCGGCACGTCGTGGTTGACGTGGCGGTAGGCGACCTGGATCGGGGACTCGCCGGTGTGCGGCTTCACGCCGGTGAGCAGCTCGTAGAGCACCACGCCCACGGCGTACACGTCGGCGCGGGCGTCGGCCCGGCCGTCGACGACCAGCTCGGGCGCGAGGTAGGAGACGGTGCCGATGAGCACGCCACCGGTCGCGGTGTGCTGGGTGTCGGCGCTGACGGCCTTGGCCAGGCCGAAGTCGGCGACCTTGATCCGACCGTCGGCGGCGATGAGGACGTTCTCGGGCTTCACGTCGCGGTGCACCAGGCCGGTCTCGTGCGCCGCGGCGAGCGCGGACAGCACCGGCTCGACCAGGGCCAGCGCGCGGCTGGGCGACAGCGGTGCCTCGTCGGCGATCACGTCGCGCAGGGTGCGGCCCGGGACGTACTCCATCGCCAGGTAGGTGTCACCGTGGTCCTCGCCCTGGTCGTAGACGGCGACGACGTTGGGGTGCGAGAGCCGGGCGGCGGCGCGGGCCTCGCGCACGAAGCGGGCTGCGAAGGCGTGGTCGGAGGCGCCGTCGCCGAGACCGGGGTGCATGACCTTGACGGCGACCGTGCGGTCGAGCCGGAGGTCGTGGGCCTCGTGGACGCTGGCCATGCCGCCGCGCGCGATGCGCCGACCGATGCGGTAGCGGCCGTCGAGCACCCGGCCCGCCAGTCCGGACGGACCGGTCGGGCGGGCGTGCGTGTCTACGTCCACGTCGACCCTCCTGCTCCGGAAGGGGAAGGTTCCGGAGACGGCCATCGTACGGGCGGTGCACGCGCAGAGCCGGGCAGCGGAGCCCGCCCGGCGTGCCGCGGCCGCCTCCACCCCCGCCCGGAGGGTGCTCTGCGTGCGACGATGAGGCCATGAGCGAGCCCACCAGCCAGTCCGCGGGCACCGCCCCCTCCGACGTCCCGCTCGCCGAGGTCGACCTCGCGGTCGTCGTCGACGAGTGGCTGGACTGGAAGGAGGCCGGCGACGTCCTCGGTGTCACCCCGGCCAAGGTCCGCACGATGGTCCGCGAGCACGAGCTCGCCTCGGCGGTGTCCGCCCCCGGGGCCGGGCCGCGGGTGCCGGCTGCGTTCCTCCAGGACGGTCTGCCGGTCAAGGGCCTCCCCGGCCTGCTGACGGTGCTGCACGACGCCGGGTACGACGACCGCGAGTGCATCGCCTGGCTGTTCCTCGACGCCGACCTGCCCGGTCGCCCGATCGACGCGCTGCGGGAGAACCGCGGCTCGGAGGTCAAGCGGCGCGCGCAGTCGATGGGCTTCTGAGCGCTCCGGCGCGGGTGCTCCCGTGGTGATCCGACGGCTCCCACCGCCCGAGGACGGGTCACGACCGCGCACGTCCTCGGCGATGGCGCTGCTGCTCCCGCTCGCGATCGTCGTCGGGATCTGGTGGATCAACGGCGGCGACCCCGGTACGCCGACCGCGCCGTTGCCCGCCGAGCCGAGCCAGGTCGCGTCGTCCTCGGCGCCCTGACCACCGGCGTACCGACGGCACCCGACGGCACGCGAGGGGATGCCTCGGGTCAGACAGTGCGCTGGGTGGCGGCGACCGCCAGGTCGCGCAGCGCCTCCCGGGCGACGTCCGAGACGGGCGCTTGCGCGAGGGCGTCCATCGCCCGCGCCGTGAGGTCCTCGATGAGTGACTCGACCCGGGCCTGAGCGCCGGAGGCGGTGACGATCTCCCGCAGCCGAGCCACCTCCGCCACGCTCAGCGGGGTGCCGAGCGCGGCGTCGAGCACGGCCGCGTCGGCCGCCGGTGCGTGCTCGAGCGCGAGCGCCACCAGCACGGTGCGCTTGCCCTCCACCAGGTCGTCGCCGGCCGGCTTGCCGGTGACGGCCGGGTCGCCGTAGACGCCGAGCAGGTCGTCGCGCAGCTGGAACGCCTCGCCGACCGGCAGCCCGAAGGCGGTGAGGGCGTCGAGCACCGCGGGCCCGGCGCCCGCGAGGGCGGCGCCCACGTGCAGCGGCCGCTCGACGGAGTACTTCGCCGACTTGTAGCGCAGCACCGTCATCGCGGTGTCGACGTCCGCGCGACCGCGGGCCTGCACCGAGACGTCGAGGAACTGGCCCGCCACGACCTCGGTGCGGCAGTCGTCGAAGACCGCCAGCGCGGGGCCGACCCGCTCCCAGGGAAGCCCGCAGGTGCGCAGCAGCTGGTCGGACCACGACAGCATCAGGTCGCCGGCGAGGATCGCCGCGGCGGCGCCGTACTGCTCGGCACGGGAGGTGTCGCCCGGCCAGCCCTCGGCGCGGTGCCTCGCCTCGAAGCCGCGGTGGGTCGCCGGGCGCCCGCGGCGGGTGTCCGAGCCGTCCATGAGGTCGTCGTGCACCAGGGCGCTGGCGTGCAGCATCTCCAGCGCTGCCCCGGCGCGGGCGAGCGCCTGCGGGTCGATCGGCTCGGGCTCGACGGCGCGGTAGCCCCACGCGCAGAACAGCGCCCGGAACCGCTTCCCGCCGTCGACGCCGGCCCGGACCTCCTCGAGCAGCCGTGCGGCGTCGTCCCCGAGGGGGGCGAGGTCGACCGCTCGCTCGTCGAGGAACGCCGTCAGTGCGGCCGAGACCTGCTCGCGATGACCCACGCGACCACGCTAGTGGGCTCACGGAGCGGGCAAGGATTCGGGACCGGGACCCGGGCGGTCTACTGTCCCGCGCATGGTGTCGGGTCGCGGACGCAGCATGGCCGAGCTCCTGGGTGCGGGGGAGCGGTCGATCTCGTTCGAGTTCTTCCCGCCGAAGGACGAGGCCGGCGCCGAGCAGCTCTGGAAGGCCATCAACGACCTGGAGCCCTACGCCCCGACCTTCGTCTCGGTGACGTACGGCGCGGGCGGCTCGACGCGCGACAAGACCGTCGAGATCACCGGTCGGATCGCCCGTGAGACCTCGCTCACGCCGATGGCGCACCTCACCTGCGTCGGGCACACCGTCGAGGAGCTCCAGAAGATCCTCGACTCCTACGTCGAGGCCGGCGTGCACCACCTGATGGCGCTGCGCGGCGACCCGCCCGACGGCCCGCAGGCCCCGTGGACCCCCACCGAGGGCGGTCTCACCTACGCCTCCGAGCTGGTCGAGCTGGCCCGCTCGCGCGGCGACTTCCGGATCGGGGTCGCGGCCTTCCCCGAGGGCCACGTGCTCGCCGACTCCCTCGATGCCGACGCCGACGTGCTCGCCGCCAAGCACCAGGCGGGCGCAGAGTTCGCCGTCACCCAGATGTTCTTCCGGGCCTCCGACTACGTCGACCTGGTGCAGCGGCTGCGCGAGCGCGGCTGCGACATGCCGGTGCTGCCCGGGATCATGCCGATCCTCACCCTCGCCGCGATCGAGCGCCAGGGCGAGCTGATCGGCACCGCCGTGCCGGCCGAGGTGGTCGAGCGCCTCTCGCAGTACGACGACAGGGCGCGCATCCGCGAGGAGGGCATCGCCATCGCCGCCGAGCTGTGCCAGGAGCTCCTCGACGCCGGCGCCCCGGGCCTGCACTTCTACACGCTCAACCGGTCGCGGGCGACGCTGGAGATCTTCGAGCGGCTCTCACTCGGCCCGGCCTGAGCCGGATCGGCGGACCAGGACACCCCGTCCGCGTCGACCCGTCGTACATCGACGACGGGTCGGTCCGAGCGGCGGTCAGGAGGCCGGGCCGACGACGGTCGCGGCCAGGGCGGCCGACAGCCCGACGTACGGCAGCCCGGCGCCGGGGGTGGCGTGCGCGCCGACCGCGAGCACGCCTGGCACCGGGGTGTCGGGCCCCAGCCGTTGACGGACCGTGCGGCGTCCGCCCCACAGGACGCCGTTGGGCGTGCCGTGCCACCGCTCCACCAGGTCGCGCGGTGACAGGTCGACCCGGGTGACGATCCGGTCGCGGACGTCGATGCCGGCGCGGGCGAGGGTGACGGCGAGGTCCTCGGCCGTGCGACCGTGGGCGTGCAGGGTCCAGGTGACGTGCCCCTCGGGCGCCGTGCCCCCGGTGCGGACCACCAGTGGCGAGTCACCGTGCAGCACCGTCTCGTGCGCGAGGTCGGGCATCTCGACCCCGGGCGTGCCGACGAGACCGAGGTGCACGACCAGCGGCGGGAGGGCCACCAGCGTGCGCTCGACGTAGCGGCGCAGCACCGGCAGGCGGCGCGGGTCGACGGCGCAGACGACGACGTCGGCGTCCAGGTCGCCGCCCGTGGTGCGTACGCCGACCGCCCGGCCGTCGCGCACCGCCACGTCGAGCACGTCGGTGCCGGCCGCGACCTCGACCCCGCGGGTCGCGAGGCGGTCGACCAGCAGGTCGCGCAGCACGTGCATGCCGCCCGGCATCCGCCACAGCCCGAAGAGCTGCTCGAGGTAGGCGTCGAGGCCCGCCCACGGGGGCACGTCGCGCAGGTCGTGGCCCTCGGCGCGGTGCCGGTGCGCCAGTGCGTCCACGAACCGGTCGTCACGGAAGGTACGGCGCAGCCGCTTGCGGAGGTCGCCGCGGGCGTCGAGCACGGCCGACACCTCGCGGGGCAGGGCGTCGCGCTGCCAGGGCTCCTCGAAGTAGTGGCGCCGCAGCAGCTCCCAGGTGGCGGCGTACGACTGCACGTGCTCGTCCCACCGTCCGCCGTCGCCGGGCGCCAGCTCCTCGACCGCGTCGCGCTGCGGGCGCCGCCCGGGCGGCAGGACCAGGGTCGTGCCGTCGACGAACCGGTGCTCGCGCACCACCGGCAGCGGCTCGAGGTCGGACCCGATCTCGGCCTCCAGGGGCCGACCGGTCTTGCGGAACAGGTCGCGCACCACCGCCGGCACCCCGGTGTACGACGGTCCGCCGTCCCATGTGAAGCCGTCCTGCACGACCGGGCGCAGCGCGCCGCCGAGCTCGTGGTCGGAGTCGACCAGGGTGACGGTGTGCCCGAGCTTGGCGAGCCGCAGTGCGGCGGCCAGGCCACCGAATCCGGCGCCGACGACGACCGCGCGTGCCACGCTGCCCCCTCAGACCACGTCGAGCGGCGTCGCGCCGGTCAGCGCGAGCAGCTCTTCGTGGGTCGTCGGGATCACGGTGGCCGGGTGTCCCGCGGCCGCCCACACGACCGGGTGGCGGGCCAGCCACGGGTCGAGGTAGGTCGGCACGGGCGCGGGGTGGCCGAGCGGGGACACGCCGCCGATGACCTGGCCGGTGTGGGTGCGGACGAACTCCTTCGAGGCCCGGTCCAGCCGCTCGACCCCCAGCCGCTCGGCGACGGCACCGGTGTCGACCCGGTGCTCCCCGGAGGTGAGCAGGAGCACCGGTGCGCCGGCGGCGTCGAACACCAGGCTGTTGGCGATCGCCCCGACCTCGCACCCGAGCGCGTCGGCGGCCAGGGCGGCGGTGTGCACCGCGTCGGGCAGCACCACGACCTCGCCGTGACCCCCGCGGCGGGCGTGCTCGTCGCGGAAGCGGACGACCGAGGGGTGCGCCAGCACCTGCTCCTCGCGTCGGGCGGCGTCGGTGTCGCTCATGGCCGCGACCCTAGTGGGGCGCGCCGACGGCCCGGGACGCGGTTTCGTCGACGCCCCCGCCTGTGTCCAGCCTGTGCCCGGCCCGCCCCGGGGCGTCGGGGCGGCGCCACTAGTCTGTGGGCACCGCCGGACCCCCGACCGGCGTCGGAGCCGGCAGTGCTGCCGGCAGTGGAGGAGGAGCCCGCACGATGGTCGACAGACCCCGCTCGGTCACCTGGGCGGTCCGCCTGGTCCTGGTCATGGTGCTGCTGGCGGTCGTCGTCACCGCGCTGGCGGTCGTCTTCGACGCCGAGCTCGTGGAGGCGTGGACGGGTGGCGAGGGCCTCTCGGCCGACGACACCCGGGTGCCGGCCTCCTACCTGCCCGTCGCGGTGGTGCTGTGCCTGGTGGTGTCGGTGCTGCTGCTCGTGCTGGTGACCTTCCTGCGCGGCGGGCACAACTGGGCGCGGCACTGCATCGCCGCGGCCGGTGTGCTCTCCGCCGTGGTGGTGGCCTCCGCGCTGCGGGTCTCGCCGCCGGCGCCGTTCGTCGCCCTCGGGGTCGTCTTCTGGCTGCTCGACGCCGCGCTCCTGGTCGCGCTCTACCGGCCCGGCACGACCTGCCACGTCACGGCGTGGAAGCGGCGTCCGCGCTCCGGTGCCGACGAGGGCACGCCGGTCGCCTGACCCCGTCCGACCCGCCCGGTGCGCCCTTGACGGCGTACCGGTGAGGCGGTGTACCTTCGAGTCGTTCGAACACGTGTTCGAACGCCGGACTCGGCGGGGCGCCTCGACCCCGTCCCGTCGGGACTGGCGACCACCGCGACGCGGTGGGACCCGACGGCTCCGGGAGGCAGCAGGTGCGCAGGTACGACGAGCAGGTGCAGGTCCGGCGCGACGGCGCGGCCGGCGAGCCGGCGCACTTCGTGTGGCGCGAGCGGCTGTGGTCGGTGCGCGAGGTCGTCGCGCGCTGGGTGGAGACCGGCGCCTGGTGGGAGCACGCGGTGGCGCCCGCCCTCAGTGCGGCCGCCGTCGGCGGCGGGTCCTCGGTCGCTGACGACGTGCGGGCCCTCCCCGACCGGCCGGGCGTTCCCGACCTTCCCGACCTTCCCGACCTTCCCGAGCTGCCCGACCTGCTCGCCGAGCGGGAGGTCTGGCGGGTCCGGGCCGGCCGCGGTGCGCTCGGTGGCGCGCTCGGCGAGGGCGTGTTCGACCTCGTGCTCGACCCCGCCGAGGGCCACTGGGTCCTCGAGGCCTGCCACGACTGACGCCTCGCGGCCGACGTCCCTCCCACCCAGCGAGCCCGACCTCCGACCCCAGGAGACCCCGATGACCGAGCCCCTCTTCCGCGCCGACGACCTCGCCGGTCCCTGCAGCCTCCCCGCCACCACACACTCCTACCTCGGGCGGGCGGCGGAGTCGCTGGCCGAGGCCGTCGCCGCCACCGATGTGCCGACGCGCTACGCCTGCGCGCACGTCGCCGCGCTGCGGGCCGCCGCCGCCCTGCTCGCGGCGCGTGCCCGTCCGGCTCCCGTGCGCGGACGGCGCCAGACCAACGCCTGGGTGCTGCTCGCCGAGGTCGCCCCCGAGCTGGCGGAGTGGGCGTCGTTCTTCGCCGCCGGTGCCGGCAAGCGGGCCGCCGCGGAAGCCGGGTCCACCACGGCGGTCAGCGAGCGGGAGGCCGACGACCTGGTCCGCGACGCCGACCGGTTCCTCGCGGTCGTCGAGCGGCGCCTCGGCCTCGTCGAGCACGCCGCCGCGCCGGAGCGGCTGGCGCGCCACGTGTCCTGACCGCACCCGCCAGCACCCCGCCAGCACCCGCCCGTCCCCGATCCGGACGCCCGGCCTGCTCACCCGCCGTCCGAAGGAGCGCCCTCGTGCCGCCCGCCTTCCCGCACCTGCACGTGAGCTCGGGCTGGTCGATGCGGTACGGCGTGTCGCACCCCGAGGCCCTGGTCGGTCGGGCGGCGGACCTCGGGCTCGACGTCCTGGCGCTCACCGACCGCGACGGCACCTACGGCGCGGTGCGGTTCGCCCGGGCGTGCGAGGCGGCCGGTGTGCGTCCGGTGCTGGGGGTCCGTCTGGCCTACCGCCCGCTGCCCGACGGTCGGGTGCCCCGGGCTCCGTCGCGGGCGCAGCGGCGCCGGCCGGCACCCGCCCGGGGTGGCGCCTTCCGCGATCTCCCGCTCGAGGCGGGTGGGCTGCCCCGGGTGACCGTCCTCGCCACGTCCGACGGCCCCGGCGGGGGACGGGCCGGGTGGGCGGCCCTGTGCCGGCTGGTCTCGGCCGTCCGGACGACCGGCGACCGGGCCACGCCCGCCCTCGACCTGGCCGACCCGCCCGCGGCCGCGCTGGCCGCGCTCGCCGGCGGCGCCCTGGTGGTGCTCCTCGGGCCCGACTCCGTCCTCGGACCGGCCGTCCGGGCGCGGCGTGACGACCAGGCGCGAGCGGAGGTCGACGCCTGGCGGGCGCTCGTGCCGGCCGGGCGGCTCCGCGTCGAGGTGGTCTCGCACCGCGCGCCGGTCGACGCCGACGGGTCGTGGGGGTCGGGCTCGGTGCCGCACGCGCGGCGCACCCTCGCGCTGGCCGCGGCCCTCGGCCTCACCGCCGTGCTCACCAACGCCGTGCGCTACGCCGGGCGCTCCGACGCCGCGGTCGCCGACGTGCTCGACGCCGACCGCCGGCTCGTGGTGCTGCACCGGCGCCACCTGGAGCGCCGCAATGCCGAGGCGCACCTGAAGTCGAGCGCGGCGATGACGGAGGTCGCGGCGGAGGTCGCCGGCGCCGAGGCCGCCGGACTGCTCGCCGCGACCCGCGACCTCGCCGAGCGCTGCGTGCTCGACCCGCGGGCCGACCTGGGCCTGGGCGAGATGCACGTCCCCGAGCACGACCCGGTGGTCGGCTCGGCCGACGCCGTGCTGCGCGCCCGGTGCGAGGCCGCGGTCGGTGACCGCTACGGGTCGGCGCCCCGTCAGGTCGTCTGGAAGCGGCTCGACGACGAGCTGGTCCTGGTGCGCGACCTCGGCTGCGCGGCGTACTTCCTGGCCGTCGCCGACGTCACCGACCTGGTCCGCTCGCTCGGCGTGCGGTGCGCTGCCCGCGGTTCGGGCGCCGGCAGCATCCTCACCTACCTCCTCGGCATCTCCGGGGTCGACCCGGTGCGGCACGGGCTGCTCGTCGAGCGGTTCCTGTCGCCGCGGCGCAGGGCCCTGCCCGACATCGACCTCGACGTCGAGTCGGCCCGCCGCGACGAGGTCTACGACGCCGTGCTCGCGCACTTCGGCGCCGACCGGTGCGTGTGCGTCTCGATGACCGACACCTACCGGGTGCGCCACGCCGTCCGCGCCGTCGGCGGTGCGTTCGGACTGCCGGTCGGGGAGGTCGACGCGCTCGCGAAGGGCTTCCCGCGGGTGCGGGCCCGCGACGCCCGGGCGGTGCTCGGCTCCCTCCCGGAGCTGCGCGCGCTCGGTGTCGACGAGCAGCGGCTGCAGGTCCTGCTCGCCCTCACCGAGCGGCTCGACGGCCTGCCGCGCCACGTCTCCGTCCACCCGTGCGGGGTGCTGCTGTCCGACGCCACGCTCCTCGACCGCACCCCGGTCGAACGCAGCGCCGCGGGCTACCCGATGAGCCAGTTCGACAAGGACGACGTCGAGCACCTCGGCCTGCTCAAGCTCGACCTGCTCGGCATCCGGATGCAGTCGGCGATGGCGCACGCGGTCACCGAGGTGCGCCGCACCACCGGCACCGCGATCGACCTCGACGACCGCACCCAGGTGCCGCTCGACGACCCCGCGACGTACGCCCTCATCAGCAGCGCGCGGACGCTCGGCGTCTTCCAGCTGGAGTCGCCGGGACAGCGCGAGCTCGTCGGGCGGTCCGGCATCGAGGACCTCGACGACGTGGTGGCCGACATCTCGCTGTTCCGGCCCGGACCGGTGCAGAGCGACATGGTCACGCCCTACCTGGAGGCCAAGCAGGGCTGGCGGCTCCCACAGTACGCCCACCCCGACCTGCGCCCGGTGCTCGCGGAGACCCGGGGCGTCGTGGTCTACCACGAGCAGGTCATCCGGATCCTCGCCGAGCTGTCCGGCACGTCGTACGCCGAGGCCGACCAGCGGCGCCGCGAGCTGGCTACCGAGGAGGGTCGGGAGGCCGTACGCCGCTGGTGGTGCCCGTTGGTGCGCTCGCGCGGCTACCCCGAGGAGATGGTCGAGGGCGTGTGGGCGACCCTCGCGGCGTTCGGGTCGTTCGGCTTCTGCAAGGCGCACGCCGCGGCCTTCGCGCTGACGACGTACCACTCCGCCTGGCTGAAGACCCACTGGCCGGCGCACTTCCTGGCCGGGGTGCTGACCCACGACCCCGGCATGTACCCGAAGCGGCTGCTGCTGGAGGAGGCCCGGCGCCTCGACGTGGCGGTGCTCGGGCTCGACGTCAACGCCTCGGGCCGGGAGTTCCTCGTCGAGCCGGTCGACGACGGCTGGGGCGTACGCGTCGCGCTCGCCGACGTGCGCGGCATCTCCGACGACGAGCTCGACCGGGTGCTGGCCCACCGTCCGTACGTCTCGCTGGCCGACCTGTGGCAGCGGGCCCGACCCACCCGGCCGGTGGCCGAGCGGCTGGTGCTGGCCGGCGGCCTCGACTCCGTGCACGGCCTGCGGCCCGGCGACGGCGTACGACGCCGCGGTGGCACGACCCGGCGCGACCTGCTGCTCCAGGTGGCCGGGCTCGACCGCGGGCGCACCGCGGCGGGGCACCCGACGCTCGACCTTCCGGTCGGGGCGCAGCACGACGGGCCGTCGGGCCTGCCGGAGCTGACCGCCGCGGAGACGACGGCCGCCGAGCTGGAGGTACTCGGGCTCGACGTCAGCCGGCACGTCGTCGACGAGCACGCCCGGCTGCTCAAGGCGCTCGACGTGGTCCGCAGTCGCGACCTGCTCGCGCAGCGGCCGCGTGCCGAGGTGCTGGTCGCCGGGGTCGAGGTCGCCACCCAGAGCCCGCCCCTGCGCTCGGGGAGGCGGGTGGTCTTCGTGACGCTCGACGACGCCACCGGACCGGTCGACGTGACCTTCTTCGCCGACGCGCTCGAGCAGTGCGGCCGCACCGTGCTCGACGCCACCGCGCTGCTGGTGCGTGGCGTCCTGCGGCGCACCGGCCACCGGGGCGTGTCGGTGCGCGCGACCGGCGCCTGGGACCTCGCCGTCATCCACGAGCTGTGGCGCGCGCTCGGCACCGCGCACGTGCTCGGCCTGCTGGAGCGCACCCCGCGACCGGAGCGCCGATGAGCACCGGACCGGCCTCCCCGCGGCGCGGTCGGCACGCCCTAGAGTGCAGGTCATGGCCAGCACCGCGACCCGGGACAACCCTCGCACCGCCGCGGTGTGGGACGCCCTCGACCCGCTGGTCACCGGCGAGCCCCTCGACGTCGTCGACATCGGGGGCGGCACCGGGGGCTCCGCGGTCCGGCTGGCCGGTCTCGGCCACCGGGTGCGGGTCGTCGATCCCAGCCCCGACGCGCTGGCCGCGCTCGACCGCCGTGCCCGCGAGGCCGGCGTGGCCGTGCACGGGCAGCAGGGGGACGTGTCCGACCTGGTCGACCTGGTCGGACCCGACGGCGCCGACCTGGTGCTGTGCCACGGCGTCCTGGAGGTCCTGCCCGGGCCGGACGACGCCTCCCGCGGCCTCGACGCGGTCCGCGCCGTGCTCCGGGCCGGCGGCCACCTCAGCCTGCTCCTGGCCCAGCGGCACGCCGCGGTCGTCGCCCGTGCCATGGCGGGCCACTTCGCCGACGCCCGGCGCCTCCTCGACGACCCCGGGGCCGGCGCCGGCACCCGCACCGGACGCCGCTGGACCCACGCCGAGGCGCTCGACCTGGTCGCCGCGGCCGGCCTCGACGTCGAGGAGGTCCGCGCCGTCCGGGCCTTCACCGACCTGGTCCCCGGCTCGCTGCTCGACCAGGAGTCCGGCGCGGCCGCCTCGCTGGTCGAGCTGGAGCGGGCGGTGGCGCTGCGTCCGGAGTACGTCCCGCTCGCCGCACAGCTGCACCTGCTCTGCCGCTCGGCCTGATGCGCCCGCCGCCTCCGACGGGCTCGCCGGCCGGGGCCGACGCCATCGCCCAGGGCGTGTGGTGCCGGTGATCCTGCACGTCGACATGGACGCGTTCTACGCCTCCGTCCTGCTCCGTGACCGCCCCGAGCTGCAGGAGGTCCCGGTGGTGGTGGGCGGCGGGCACCGCGGCGTGGTCCTGGCGGCCAACTACCCGGCCCGCGAGTACGGCGTCCGCTCGGCGATGACCGGGGCCCGTGCCCGCCGCCTGTGCCCGCACGCCGTCGTCCTCCAGCCCGACCACGACCTGTTCGCCTCGGTGTCGGCGTCGGTGATGGACCTGTTCCGCGGTGTCACGCCGCTGGTGGAGGCCGTCTCGCCCGACGAGGCCTTCCTCGACGTCTCGGGCGCCGCTCGGCGGCTCGGCGGGGCGGAGGAGATCGGGCACCGGCTGCGTGCCGCGGTGCACGACGAGCAGCGGATCACCTGCTCGGTCGGGATCGCGCGGACCGTGTCGGTCGCCAAGCTCGCCAGCAAGAGGGCCAAGCCCGACGGGCTCCTGCTCGTGCCGCCGGAGGAGGTGACGGGCTTCCTGCACCCGTTGGACGTCGGCGAGCTCTACGGGGTGGGGGAGAAGACCCGCGAGCGGCTGCACCGGCTCGGCCTGCGCACGGTCGGCGACGTCGCCCACACGCCGTTGCCGCTGCTGCGCCAGGCGCTCGGGCAGCACCTCGGCACCCACCTGCACCACCTCGCGTGGGGCACCGACCGGGAGGAGGTCGCGCCGGGTGGGGCCGGGGTCTTCGGGTACGGCGCGCGCTCCGGCAGCGGCGAGCCCGACCGGTCGATGGGCGCCCAGGAGACGTTCGCCCGCGACACCGACGACCGCGACGACGTGCTGCGCGAGGTGCTGCGGCTCACCGCCCGGGTGTGCGGGCGCCTGCGGACGGCCGGGGTGGCGGGCCGCACCGTCGCCCTCACCGTCCGCTTCTCCGACTTCACCACGATCACCCGCAGCCGCACCCTCGCCGAGCCCACCGACGTCACCCGTGACGTCTACGCCGCCGCCGCGGGCCTGTACGACGGCCTGGGCCTCCAGCGCGCGCGCGTCCGGCTGGTCGGGGTGCGCGTCGAGGGCCTGCTGCCGCGCGAGCGGGTGCAGCGCCAGGGCGTGCTCGGGGAGCGGGACCGGGGCTGGTCCGACGCCGACCGCGCCGTCGACCGGGCCGCCCGACGATTCGGGTCCGCCGCGGTGCGTCCCGCGGCTCTCCTGGCCCGGTCGGACCAGACCCGGGGGTCCTGAGGGTCCAGACCGGTGGGGCAGGATCACCCGGACGGCGGAGGGCGGAAGACCGTCTGCCGATGAGAATTTGGGCTGCGTCCTACCGTGACGCCCAGGCTGCTGCCTAGACTTGGCCTGTTACCACGAACGTGCGGGAGGAACCGGTGCCACTCTCGGAAGAGGAGCTGCGGGCGCTCGAGCAGATGGAGCGCGCGCTCGTCGAGGAGGACCCCAAGTTCGCCTCGACCCTGCGCGGCACCTCGATCAGGTCCGCGGCGCGTCGTCGCGCGCTCGTCGCGGGCGTCGCCTTCGTCGGCGGGGTCGCTGTGCTGATGGCCGGCGCGGTGACCCAGCTCTGGTACGTCGGCGTCGTCGGCTTCCTGCTGATGCTGGTCTCGGCCACCGTGGCGCTCGGGGCGGTCAAGGGCCGCGAACGGGTGCCGGACGACCCGTCGGGCGTGACCACGGCGCAGGCGCACCCGTCCGGCTTCTCCGTGGTGCAGGGTGGCCGCAAGCAGCGCCGTCCCCGCGGTCGCTCGTCCGGCTCCTCGGGCTCCTTCATGGAGCGCATGGAGGAGCGGTGGCGCCGCCGCCGCGAGTCCGGCTTCTGAGCCGCACCTGATCCCTTCTCGACCGACCCGCCACCGCACCGGTGGCGGGTCGTCGTGCGTCGGGGAGTCCTGACGGATGCCGGACGGCGCCGTCGGCCCGACGGGCGGCGCGACCCGGCACGCGGCGTACGCCGCGCTGGCCGGCCCCCGGGACGTCGGCCCCGGCCGGCACCCCGTCGGCCCGACAGGTCCTCCTGCCGGACCCACGACCAGGGCCTGGCTCGGTGCGGGTCAGTGCCGCCCGACGAGCTCGCCGCGCTCGGCCGGGGCGTCCCCGGTCGGCGCCGCTGCGACGGCCGAGCGTCGGAACAGCGACCGCGGCCACCACGTGGCCCGTCGACGGGCCGCGGGGGAGGAGCGGTCGAGCAGCGCGTCGCGCACCACGCCGAGGTCGCGCTCGGACTGCAGCGGGTCGACGACCTGGCTGCCGGGACGTGCGTAGCGGGCCCGTTCGACGCCGTCGGCCAGGCGCTCCAGCGCGGCGGTCTCGCGGCCGGTGAACAGCGCCAGCGCGGCTCGCACCTCGCGTGGCGAGCGGTCCTCGGGCCAGGGGACGCCGAGGTCGACGCAGAGGTCGTGCAGCTCGGCCCACGCCTCCTCCGGGCCGCCGCTACGGCGCCGCTCGGACCGTCGGGTCCGGACCAGGCGCGGCCCGACCAGCACCGCGGCGAGCACCGCCAGGGTCAGCAGGACGCCGAGCACCCGACCCAGCGGCACGCCCGTCCCGGCCTCGTCGTCGGATTCGTCGGCGGCGAGGTCCTGCGGGCGCGGCCGGTCGGTGGGCTCCGGGGCGGCACTCGGTGCCGCCGTGCTCTCGCGGGTCGGCTCCTGCTCGGGGCGGTTGGTGGGCAGCTGCTCCGGACCGACCGCACGCGGCTCGCTGTACGCCGGCACGTCGGGCACGCGGGCGGGCGGGGTCGGGCCGAAGAGCACCCAGCCGCTGCCGGGGAAGTACAGCTCGACCCAGGCGTGCAGGTCGTGCGCGCTGTAGACCCAGCGTCCGGGCTGCGCGGGGTCCTCGTCGGGAGCCAGGAAGCCGACCGCGACCCGGCTGGGGATGTCGAGCACCCGCGCCATCACAGCCATCGAGGCGGCGAACTGCTCGCAGTAGCCGACCCGGCCGTCCTCGGACAGGAACGCGGCGAGCGCGTCGGTGCCGACCGAGGCGTCGGGTGCCTCGGTGAGGCTGTACTCGAAGCCGCCGTCACGGCGGAACCAGTCCTGCAGCAGCGCAGCCCGCTCGAGGTCGTCCTCCGCGCCGGCGGTGACCGAGCGGGCGAGGTTCCGCGCGATCGCCGGCACCCCGGAGGGCAGGGCGGTGTACGCGGACCCGACCTCGACGACGCCGGACCGGGCCGCGGCGAGCCCGGAGCGGCGGTAGTCGACGTCGACGGCGGTCATGTCGTACTCCAGGCCGGCGGTGTTGGTGTCGTCGTCGGTGGCCAGGAAGTCGCGGGTCGCCTCGTCGAACCGCCACGCACCCGGGGCGGTGATGCTGGTGATCGGCGCCTGGGTGGGCAGCCAGGTGGACTCGAACTGCGGCTGCACCTCGACGTGGTAGTCGTAGGTCTCGCCGAGCAGGTCGGGGTCGACGCCGGGCAGGCTCGGCATCTCGCCGCGTGGCACGTTGCTCGTCGGGACGTCGCGGTCGCCGGGGCTCCAGCGGTTGCTGCCGAACCGGGTGAGCACCGTGGTGCGCAGGTAGCGCGGGTCGGGGTCGTCGGTCTCGACGACCACCAGCGGGATGTCGTCACCGCGGTTGAGGGTGTCGCGGAGGTTGACGATCGGGTTGGTGAGCTCGATCCGGTCGCCGGAGCCGTTGCCGGTGCCGAAGTCGAAGACCGACAGCTGCAGGGTCGGTACGCCGACGGGTACGACGACCGCGGCGAGCGTGGCGACCGCGCCCACGGTGAGGGCCCCACCGCGCACGGCACCGCCGCGCCGGTAGCCCTCGCCGCCGTCCTGGCGGCGTCCGGCGTCGTCGAGCCCACGCCCCCAGCCGTCGACGCGCCGCTCCTCCTGGAGGTAGAGCATCAGCAGGAAGCCGGTGGCGGTGAGGCCGAAGACCCACCAGGCGAGCCCGCCGCCGAGCACGCCGACGGGCACCGAGTAGACGACGAGCAGGGGGAGGCCGGCCAGCGGCACGCGCCGCAGCCCGGCCGCGAGCAGGTCGACCAGCAGCATCGCCGCGAGTCCGCCGAGGAGCATGAGGGGCTGCACGCCGATGCCGTCGACGACCGGCACCGGGGCGGCGTACAGGCGGGCGGCGTCGGAGCCGGCCTCCAGTGCCGCGCGCAGCTGCTCGTCGGGCCACGGTCGTCCGGTGACCTGCCCGGAGACGACGGCCAGTCCTGTGGCGGCCTGGAGGGGGAGCACGAAGAGCACGGGGACGCCGAGCCACCGGGTCAGCGCGCCGACCGCGGCCACGACGGCCGCGACCACGACGAGCTGGACGGCCACCACGCCGGCGTCCTCGGTGAAGCCGCGCCACGACAGCATGGCCGCCCACGTGGTGGCGGCGGCCATCGCGGCGACGAGCACCTCCGAGCCGAGCGAGGCGTGGCGGCGGCGGCTCACGACGCCCTCCCGGTGCGCGTGCGGGCGCGTCCGAGCTCCCGCCAGACGTCGGCCAGCCCACCACCGGGGGTCAGCACCGCTGCGCGCCATCCGGCGTGCTCGAGCCGGCCCGCGCGCAGTCGCGCCTCGTCCGAGGGCTCGTCGCCCGGGGTGCCGCTGCCGGTCCAGGCGTCGACGTCGAGGACGACCGCGAGCGCGAGCGAGCTGCGACCGGCCACCCTGCGCCAGGTGCCGAGGTCGGCGTCGGTCACGTCGCCGAGCACGGCGACCGTGATGCCGCCGCCGGTGTGCTCGAGCACGCCGGGACCGTGCAGCGAGGGGGAGTGGTCGGCCGCGACGACCGCCAGCGCCTCGAGCAGCGCGGACGGGTCGCCGACCGTGCCCTGCCGGCGCCGGGCGGTCTCGACCGTGGTGCCGTCGGTGGTCACCAGACGCAGCGCGAAGCCGCGGCGGGCCAGGTGCTCGACGACCGACGCGGCGGCCGAGACGGCGTCCTCCAGCGACCCGGCCGCGGCGTCGCCACGGTGGGACACCAGCCGGTGGTCGAGCAGCACGCTCGCGCGCGCCTCCCAGGGCTGCTCCTCGCGGCGCACCATCAGCTCGCCGACGCGGGCCGAGCTGGGCCAGTGGACGCGGCGCAGGTCGTCGCCGCGGCGGTACTCCCGCACGGTGACGTCCTCCGCCGAGCCCGTGGCGGCCGCGCGCGGGCGGTTCTCGCCGGCGCCGCTGCTCCCGCCGCCGAGGGGTACGTCGGGCAGGGTCACCGTCCTCGGCGTGACCACGAGGCGTGACGTCGTGCGGAAGGCCCGGCCGAGCTCGACCAGGCCGAAGGCGTCGCCGATGCGCACGGTCATCGGGCCGATGTCGTGGCGGCCGCGCACGTCGGAGCGCACCTGGTAGGAGATCTCGCGCCGCCAGCCCGGACCGGCGCCGTCGACCACGAACCGCGGCCGCGAGCCGAGCACGTAGGGCACGTGGTCCTCCATGAGCAGCACGCCGCTGCGGGTGCGGCCCTCGTTGGACACCGTGACCGAGACCCGCGCGGGCTGCCCGGCGCGCACCAGCCCGGGCTGCACCGAGCGCACCAGCGAGAGCCGGTAGCGGGTGCGTCCGAGGAGGACCGCGGTCGCCAGCGGCAGCGCCACCAGCAGCACGCCGACCCGGGTCAGCGCGGGCTGCCCGAGCACGACCGCGCAGACGACCGCGGTGACGCCGGCGGCCAGGAAGGCCCGGCCGCGGGTGGTCAGGCTCGCGAGCGCCTCGCGCACGGTGTCGTCCCCGTCCCGGTCAGTGGCTAGCCGACGGCCGGGACAGGCGTCCCGGCGACGAGCTGGTCGAGCACACCGCGCACGTCGCGCCCGCTCATCGACGCCTCGACGGCGGGCAGCAGGCGGTGCGCGAGCACCGGGCCGGCCAGCGTGGCGACGTCGTCGGGCAGCACGTAGTCACGGCCGTGGATGGCGGCGTACGCCTTGCTCGCCCGCACCAGGTGCAGCGTGCCGCGCGGCGAGACGCCGAGCGCTAGGTCGGGGCTGGTGCGCGTGGCGGTCGCGATCGAGACGACGTACTGCTTCACGGCGGGGGAGACGTGCACCTGCCCGACGATCTGGGAGAGCTTGCGCACCTCCGCGGCGTCGGTGACGGCCTCGAGGTCGTCGAGCGGGTTGCCCGACGCGTGGCTGTCGAGCATGGCCAGCTCCGACGCCGCGACGGGGTAGCCGACCGAGACGCGCACCATGAACCGGTCGCGCTGGGCCTCGGGCAGCGCGTAGGTGCCCTCCATCTCCAGCGGGTTCTGGGTCGCGATCACCATGAACGGCGCGTCGAGCTGGTACGTCGTGCTGTCGACGGTGACCTGCCGCTCCTCCATGCACTCCAGGAGGGCCGACTGGGTCTTCGGGCTGGCGCGGTTGATCTCGTCGCCGACCACGATGTTGGCGAAGACGCCGCCGGGTCGGAACTCGAACTGCCGGGTGTCCTGGTTGAACACCGACACCCCGGTGACGTCGGAGGGCAGCAGGTCCGGGGTGAACTGGATCCGGCTCACCGACGACTCGATGCTGCGAGCCAGCGCCTTGCTCAGCATCGTCTTGCCGACCCCGGGGACGTCCTCGATGAGCAGGTGGCCCTCCGCGAGGAGCACCACGATCGCGGCAGTGACCACGTCGGGCTTGCCCTCGATCACCCGCTCGACGTTCTCCCGGATGCGGCCGGTGACGCGGGCCAGCGTCTCGAGGTCGGCCGGTGCCGCCGTCGGTTGCTCCACGGGGGTCCTCTCGCGTGTGCGGGTCGTGCGTGCTGTTGTGCGTGCTGAGGGGGTCTGGGGTGTCCGGGGGTGTCCCGGGACGTCCGGGCCGCGGCGGTGCCGGATCGGCTGCCGCCACCGTAGGACGTGCTCGCAACCTACGTCGTTCCCTGCCGGGGCGTCAGCGGTCCGGCCGAGTCGTTCCCGGTTCGTGACGCCGGCCCGGTGAGCGCCGTTCCCCACCGGGCACCACCCGTGCGCCCCACCTGCCCCACGATCCGCCCCACCTCGCTCCACCCGGCGCCACCTCGCTGCCCCATCGCACACCACTCTGCGTGACCCCACCGCGCTGACCTGCGCAGATGTGGTGGCGGTGAGGGCGGAGCGGGTGGTGGGGAGTGGTGGGCGACGCGCCGGTGCGACGCCGTACGGGACGGGTGAAACCGCTGGTCAGCGCCGTTGTGGCGCCGTAGAGTGGTTGACGGTGGGGGAAAGTGGCGTAGAGTGGGGCGAAGTGGAGCGAAGGGAGGTGCCACATGCGGTTCATGGGCACCTACCGGCCCAAGCTGGACGACAAGGGCCGCCTCTTCCTCCCGGCGAAGTTCAGGGACCGACTGGCAGAGGGGGTCGTGGTGACGCAGGGTCAGGAGAGTTGCCTCGTCGTCTGGCCGCCCGAGGTCTTCGACCGTGAGGCCGACCGCGCCTCCGAGCGTCCGATGACCAGCCGCGCCGCCCGCAGCTACGCCCGCATGTTCTTCAGCGGTGGCGAGGAGGTGACCCCGGACAAGCAGGGACGCATCGGCGTCCCGGCGGCGCTCCGGGAGTACGCCGGCCTGGAGAAGGACGTCGTCGTGATCGGCGTCCGCGACCGCCTGGAGATCTGGAACCCCACCGCCTGGGACGACTACCAGGCCGCCGAGGTCCAGAAGTTCTCCGAGCTCGACGACGACGAGGACGACGAGGGCTGACGCCCTCCTCCATACGCACCACCCCGCACCACCACAACTGCACAGCGGATCCGCAGGACGGGGTCTTTGCCCGCTCCCTCACCGCCGCCGTCTGGGGCACCTTCCCCGGCACCAGAAGGCGCACCTTCCCCTTTGACGTGGGAGCGGGCAGGGACCCGGCCCTGCGGATCCGCCTCTCCCCACGCCCGTCCACGAGCAGCACCAGGGTCGAACCGATGAGCACCACTCCCGTGAGCAGCGCACCTCCGCGTCGCGTCCGCCACCAGGCGCGCGACGCGGCCGCCGTGATGGCGTTCTCCCTGGTGCTCTCCCTCTCCTGCGCGGTCGGGTTCCTCCTGCTCGCCCACCTGGGGCGCTGACGTGGCCGGTCCCACGCACGACCCGGTGCTCCTCGACCGGGTCGTGGCGCTCCTGGCACCCGCGCTCGCCGAGGACGGCGCCGTGCTCGTCGACTGCACGCTCGGGCTCGGCGGTCACAGCGAGGCGGTCCTCGAGCGGTGCGCCACCGCCCGGGTCGTGGGCATCGACCGCGCCCCCGAGGCGCTCCGCCTCGCGGGCGAGCGGCTGGCGCCGTACGGCGACCGGTTCACCGGGGTGCACGCGGTGTACGACGAGATCGAGGACGTCCTCGACCGGCTCGGCCTCGACGCCGCCGACGGGGTGCTGTTCGACCTCGGCGTCTCCTCCATGCAGCTCGACCTGCCCGAGCGCGGCTTCGCCTACGCCGTCGACGCGCCCCTGGACATGCGGATGGACGGCACGACCGGCCCGACCGCCGCCGACGTCCTCAACACCTACGACGAGAGCGCGCTGACCCGCGTGCTGCGCGAGTACGGCGAGGAGAAGTTCGCCCGCAAGATCGCCGGCGCCGTCGTACGCCGCCGCGCGACCACGCCCTTCGAGACCTCCGGCCCGCTGGTGGAGCTGCTGTACGCGACCATCCCGGCCGGTGCCCGGCGTACGGGGGGACACCCCGCCAAGCGCACCTTCCAGGCGCTGCGCATGGAGGTCAACGACGAGCTGGCCGTGCTGCGCCGTGCGATCCCGGCCGCGGTCGACGCCGTCCGCGTCGGCGGCCGGGTGGTCGTGGAGTCCTACCACTCCCTCGAGGACCGCCTGGTCAAGCAGGCGTTCGCCGCCGCGACGACCTCCGACGTGCCGGCCGACCTGCCGTTCGTGCCCGCGGGCTCCGAGCCCACCCACCGCCTGCTCACCCGTGGGGCCGAGCAGGCCGACGACACCGAGCGCGAGACCAACCCGCGGGCCGCCTCGGTGCGCCTGCGCGCGGTCGAGCGCGTCCTCCCCGGTCCTTCCCGCCGAGCCCCTGGAGCAGCCTGATGAGCAGCGTGCTGAGGTCTCCCTCGCCCCGGTCCGCACCCAGCCGCGGCGCCCGCTCCCGGGCCGCCGACGCGGTCGCCCGGGCCCGCCTTGCCGTCGTCCCGCGCGTACGCCGCCGCGCCCCGCGCGTGCCCTTCGTCAGCCTCGTCAGCATCCTGCTGCTCGCGGGCGTGGTCGGGCTGCTCCTCTTCAACACGTCTCTCCAGCAGGCGTCGTTCACCGCCACCCAGCTCGAGGACCAGGCCGACCGGCTCTCGGCGCGCCAGCAGGCGCTGGCGATGGAGCTCGACGCGCTGCGCGACCCGCAGCAGCTGGCCCGCAGTGCCTGCTCGATCGGCATGGTCGTCGGCCCGACGGCGGCGTTCCTCGACCTCGACACCGGTGCGGTGAGCGGCGAGCCCCAGGCCGCCGTCGCCGGTCCGTGCGGTATCGCGCCGCGCCGGCCGACGTACGAGCCCCCGACGGCGGCCGCCGCCGCGACCCGCCCTGAGCAGGTCCCGGTCGACACCCCGCAGCTCACCACCGACACCCGCGCACAGGAGCAGAACGGCAACGGCAGCGGCAACGCGAACCGCACCGGCGACAGCACCCGCGGCAACGCACAGCAGAGCGACGGCGCGGCAACCGCGAACCGTGGCGGAGGCCGCCGATAGTGGGACGCGTGAGCCGTCGCCGACCGACCCGGGGCGCAGCCCAGTTCCGGCTGCGGGTCGGCTTCATCGTCATCGCCATGGTGCTCTCGGTGTTCGCCGCGCGCCTGGTGCAGCTGCAGGGCATCGACCCGCGCCAGTACGCCCAGATGGCCGCCAAGGAGGGGGCCGTCTCCGTCGTGCTGCCCGCCGAGCGGGGCGACATCCTCGACCGCAACGGCGAGGCGCTGGCCGACTCCATCGACGGCCTCATGGTCGTCGCCGACCCGTCGCTCACCCGTGAGGACGCGCCCGAGCTGGCGACCCTGCTGAGCAAGCGGCTCGACCTCGACTACTTCACGACGCTGGAGCGGTTGCGCAAGACCGACAGCCGCTTCCAGTACGTCGCCCGCCAGATCCCGGCCGCCGAGGCGACCGCCGCGGTCGAGGCGGCCCAGGAGAAGGGCTTCACGGGCCTCTACACCCGCGACGACCCGGTGCGGGTCTACCCCGACCGCGACGTCGCCGCCAACCTCGTCGGCTTCCTCGGCACGCCTGACGACGACGGATCCGCCCGCCCGCTGGCCGGACTCGAGGACAGCTTCGACACCTACCTGGCCGGCCACGACGGCGAGGCTCGCTACCAGACCGCCTCGGGCAACCGGATCCCGCTGGGCGACGCGACGGTCGACGCCGCGCGCGACGGTCAGGACCTCGTCACCACCATCGACAGCGACCTCCAGTGGCGGGTGCAGCGCTGGCTCCAACAGACCGTCCAGGGCGCCGGCGGCGACTCCGGGTACGCCGTGGTCATGGACACCCGCACCGGTGAGGTGCTCGCCCTGGCCGACGACCCGACGTACGACGCCTCGGAGCCGGAGGCCTACCCCGAGACGCTCTACACCTCCCGTGCGCTGAGCGACGTCTACGAGCCGGGCTCGGTCGGCAAGGTGCTGACGGCCGCCGGCCTCATCGACGCCGGCAAGGTCACCGCGCGCACCCGCTTCGAGGTGCCGGGCCGGCTCTACCGCCAGGACCGCCCGATCAGCGACTACTTCGAGCACGGCACGATCCGGCTGACGCTCGCCGGGATCATCGCCAAGTCGTCCAACATCGGCACGGTCATGGCCAACGACCTCTACGGCAACGGCCAGCAGCGTCGCTACCTGCGCTCCTTCGGCATCGGGCAGAAGACCGGCGTGGGCGTGGCGGGCGAGTCGCGCGGCATCCTGCCGAGCAAGGACGCCTGGACCAGCCAGAGCGCCGACCGCATCGCCTTCGGCCAGTCCTACTCCGTCAACGCGCTCCAGATGGCCGCGGCGGTCAACACCATCGCCAACGGCGGGGTGCGGATCGACCCGAGCGTCGTCAAGGGCTCGGCCACGCTCGACGACGGCACGGTCGTCGGCAGCGACGTCGCGACCAGCCATCGCGTGGTCAGCGAGGACGCCGCCCGGCAGACCGCCCGGATGATGGAGCGGGTCGTCGACCCCGAGGCCGGCGTGGCCCCGGCCGCGCAGGTGCCGGGCTACCGGGTGGCCGGCAAGACCGGCACCGCGCAGCGCGTCGGTGCCGAGTGCGGCTGCTACGACGGCACCTACACCGTCTCCTTCGCCGGGTTCGCTCCCGCCGACGACCCGCGC
The DNA here is from genome assembly GCA_002729525.1 of Nocardioides sp. GTDB lineage: Bacteria > Actinomycetota > Actinomycetes > Propionibacteriales > Nocardioidaceae > Nocardioides. The sequence goes on along the minus strand of PBYI01000034.1, from coordinate 44,489 downwards.
TTCACCGTCTACGTCGTCGTGCAGAACCCGCGCAACGGCGGGGGCGGCGGCTCGGTCGCCGGACCGGCGTTCAGCAAGATCATGAGCTACACCCTCGGGCGGTACGGCGTGGCGCCCACGGGCACCGAGCCCTCCCGTCTCGCCGTGGAGTGGTGATCGGGGAGGATCGGCCCGTGGCTCCTCCCAACCGACTGCCCACGCGGCCCGAGCGCCCGACCCCCGTCCCGCTGTCGACCCTCCTCGACGGCGCCCCGGACGTCGCGGTCACCGGTGTGACGCTGAGCAGCCAGCGCGTCCAGCCCGGCGACCTGTACGCCGCTCTGCCGGGCAGCCGCGCGCACGGCGCCGACTACGCGGGCGACGCGGTCGCGGCCGGGGCGGTCGCGGTGCTGACCGACGCCGCGGGCGCCGAGCGGGCCGGCCGGGCGGGCACGGCCGGCGTACCGGTCGTGGTGGTGGACGACCCCCGGACGTTGCTCGGCGGCCTCGCCGCGGCCGTCTACGGGCGCCCGGCCGAGTCGATGGCGACCATCGGCGTCACCGGTACCCAGGGCAAGACGACCACGACCCGGCTCGCCGAGGACGCGCTGGAGCGAGCCGGTGTGCGGGCCTCGGTGATCGGCACGATCGGCACCCGCGTGGCGGGCCGGGACGTCGCGACGTCCCTCACCACGCCGGAGGCGCCCGACCTGCACGGCCTGTTCGCCCTGATGCGCGAGCAGGAGGTCGAGGCCTGCGTTATGGAGGTCTCCAGCCACGCCCTGGTGATGGGGCGCGTCGACGGGGTCGTCTTCGACGTGGCCGTCTTCCTCAACCTCGGCCGCGACCACCTCGACTTCCACGACACCGTCGAGGACTACTACCGCGCCAAGGCCACCCTCTTCACCCCCGAGCACGCCCGCCGTGCGGTGGTCAACGCCGACGACGAGCACGGACGGCGGCTGGCCGGCGAGGTGCGCGACCTCGGGCTGCCGGTCCGGACGTTCTCCTGCGCCCCTGGCAGCGACGCCGACTGGCGTGCCGAGGACGTCGTGACCGCGCCTGACGGCTCGACCTTCACCGTGGTCGGCCCCGACGGCGTGCGGGTGCCGGCGTCGGTGGCGCTGCCGGGCGACTACAACGTCGCCAACGCGCTGGCCGCGGTCGCCGCGGCCGCGGAGGCCGGCATCGACCCGGCCGTGGTGGCCTCGGGCCTCGGTCGTGCCGGCGGCGTGCCCGGCCGGTTGGAGCGGGTCGACGCGGGGCAGGACTTCCTCGTGGTGGTCGACTACGCGCACAAGCCGGACGCGGTCGAGGCGGCGCTGAGCGCCCTGCGGCCGCTGGCCGTCGGACCCTCCGCGACCGGCGGTGGTCGGGTGCTGACGGTGCTCGGCGCCGGCGGCGACCGCGACCCCGGCAAGCGGCCGATCATGGCCGAGGTGGCCGTGCGGCTCTCCGACGTCCTGGTCGTCACCGACGACAACCCCCGCAGCGAGGACCCCGCGACCATCCGCGCCGCGATGCTCGCCGGCGTGCCCGACGCGACCGCCTGCGACGTGGTCGAGGTCGGCGACCGTCGAGCGGCGATCGCGCACGCGCTCGACCTCGCCGGGCCCGGCGACGTGGTGCTGGTGGCCGGCAAGGGTCACGAGACCGGCCAGGAGGTCGACGGCGTGAAGCACCCGTTCGACGACCGCGACGTGGTCCGTGAGCTGCTGACCGACCGGGTGGAGGCCGCGCGGTGATCGCGATGACGTTGACCGAGCTCGCCGAGGTGGTCGGCGGCACCGTCGACGGCGACGGCACGCTCGTCGTCGACGGTGAGGCGTACGTCGACAGCCGCCAGGCCGTGCCCGGCGGGCTCTTCGTCGCCGTGGTGGGGGAGCGGGTCGACGGCCACGCGTACGCCGACGGCGCCCACGCCGTGCTCGGCAGCCGGCCCACCTCCGCCCCGACCGTCGTCGTCGACGACCCGGTCGCCGCGCTCGGGCTGCTCGCCCGCCACGTCGTCGACCGGCTCGGGCTGCCCGTCGCCGCGATGACGGGCTCGCAGGGCAAGACCGGCACCAAGGACTACCTCGCCCACGTGCTGGCCGGCGCGGGGGCGACCGTCGCGACCCGGGCCAACAACAACAACGAGCTCGGCGTACCCCTCACCGCGCTGCGCGCCGACGCGGGCACCGACCACCTCGTGGTGGAGATGGGTGCCCGCGGGATCGGCCACATCGGCTACCTGTGCACCCTGGTGCCGCCCCGCGCGGCCGCCGTCCTCAACGTCGGCACCGCCCACCTCGGCGAGTTCGGCAGCCGCGAGGCGATCGCCGCGGCCAAGGGCGAGATCGTCGAGGCGCTGCCCACGGCCGACGAGGGCGGCGTCGCGGTGCTCAACGCCGACGACGTGCTGGTCGCGGCGATGGCCTCGCGCACCCGCGCCCGGGTGCTGACCTTCGGCGCCGGACCGGACGCCGACCTCACCTGGCGCGGCGTCGAGCTCGACGACCGCGGCCGGCCGCGCTTCGAGCTCGGTCACGCGGGGGAGTGGGCGCCGGTGGTGCTGCGGCAGACCGGTGAGCACCAGGTCCTCAACGCCGCCGCGGCCGCCGGCCTGGCGCTCGCGCTCGGGATGTCGCTGACCGACGTCGCCGCCCGGCTGTCGAGCGCCGAGGCCGCCTCGGCGTGGCGGATGGCGCTGGAGGAGCGGGCCGACGGTCTGCTCGTGCTCAACGACTCCTACAACGCCAACCCGGAGTCCACCGCTGCCGCCGTGCGCTCCCTCGCCCAGCTCGGGCGGGCCCGCACCGGCCGCACCATCGCCGTGCTCGGCGAGATGCTCGAGCTCGGCGACGGACGGGTGGCCGGCCACCGCGAGGTCGGCGAGGGCGTCGCCGACGCCGGCATCGACGTCCTGGTGACCGTCGGCGAGGTCGCGGAGGACGTCGCCCTCGGCGCCCGGGAGGCGCCCGGCGAGGCTCCGGGTGAGGTGATCCTCACGGCGGGGCGTGCGGAGGCGACGGCGTGGTTGCGCAACAATGCGACCGCCGACGACGTCGTCCTGGTGAAGGCGTCGCGGGGCGCCGCCCTCGACCAGGTGGCCGCCGACCTGCTGTCCACGCACGCCGACGAGCCCGCCGGGACCGACGGCCCCGAAGGAGGGAGCGACTCCCGATGAGAGCGATCCTGCTCGGCGGAGGCCTGTCGCTGATCCTGTCGCTCGTCGCGACGCGCTACACGATCCGGTTCTTCACCAAGATGGGCTACGGCCAGGAGATCCGCGAGGACGGCCCGACCAGCCACCACACCAAGCGCGGCACCCCCACCATGGGCGGCGTCGTCATCATCGGCGCCTCGGTCACCGGCTACTTCGCCGCCAAGCTCATCACCTGGACCGCCCCCTCGGCCTCGGCCTGGCTGCTGCTCTACCTCTTCGTCGGGATGGGCGTCGTCGGCTTCCTCGACGACTTCATCAAGATCGCCAAGCAGCGCAACCTCGGTCTGCGCAGCAAGGCCAAGATGGTCGGCCAGACCGTCATCGCGGTGTCCTTCGGCGCCCTCGCGCTGAGCCCCTGGCTGGAGGACGAGAACGGCCGTACGCCGGCCAGCGAGAAGGTGTCGTTCCTGCGCGAGATCGACTGGCTCGCGCTGCCCGCGGGGCTCGCGGTCGTGCTCATCTGGCTGATCGTCACCGCCACCAGCAACGCCGTGAACCTCACCGACGGCCTCGACGGACTGGCCACCGGCTCCTCGGTGATGGTCTTCGGCGCCTACACCCTGATGAACATCTGGCAGAACAACCAGTTCTGCCAGACCGACCCCGGGCCGCTCTGCTACAACGTCCGCGACCCGCTCGACCTGGCGGTCATCGCCTCCGCCATCACCGGCGCCTGCTTCGGGTTCCTGTGGTGGAACGCCTCGCCCGCCGCGATCTTCATGGGCGACACCGGCTCGCTGGCGCTCGGCGCCGCCCTCGCCGGCCTGGCGATCCTCACCCGCACCGAGCTGCTGCTGGTCATCCTGGGCGGGCTGTTCCTGCTCGAGACCGTGTCGGTGATGCTCCAGGTGACGTGGTTCAAGACCACCAAGAAGCTCACCGGCACCGGCAGACGGGTCTTCCGGATCGCCCCCATCCACCACCACTTCGAGATGCTCGGCTGGGAGCAGGTCACGGTGGTGATCCGGTTCTGGATCATCACCGGTCTCTTCGTCGCCACCGGCTTGGGCGTCTTCTACGCCGAGTGGGTGTCGAGGCTCTGATGCGCGACGTCAGCGGCCTCGGCCGGCACGACTCCTGGGACGGTGTCCGGGCCGTCGTCGGCGGCTTCGGCGTGTCCGGCTTCGCCGCGGCCGACAACCTCAACCACCTCGGCGCCCGGGTCACCGCGCTCGCCGAGGGCGGCGACGCCGAGCAGCACGAGAAGGCCGAGCTGCTCGAGGTGCTCGGCGCCGACGTACGACTCGAGCAGGGCGCCACGCAGACGCTGCCCGACGACGTCGACGTCCTCGTCGTCTCGCCCGGCTTCCGGCCCGACGCGCCGCTGGTGCGCCAGGCGCGCGAGCGCGGCGTCCCGGTGTGGGGCGAGGTCGAGCTGGCCTGGCGGCTGCGCGACGTCGGCCCCGACGGCCTGCCCGCCCCGTGGCTGTGCGTCACCGGCACCAACGGCAAGACCACGACCGTGCAGATGCTCGACTCCATCCTGCGCGCCGCCGGCCTGCGCTCGGTTGCGGCCGGCAACGTCGGCCTCCCGCTGGTCGAGGCGGTGATGGACCCCGCGCCGTACGACGTGTTCGCGGTCGAGCTGTCCAGCTTCCAGCTCCACCACACCTACTCCATGAGCCCGCAGGCGTCCGTCGTGCTCAACCTCGCCGAGGACCACCTCGACTGGTACGACGGCCCGACCGCGATGGCCGACTACGCCGCCGACAAGGGACGGATCTACCAGAACGTCCAGCGCGCCTGCGTCTACAACGTCGCCGACCCCGAGACCGAGCGGCTGGTCATGGAGGCCGACGTCGTCGAGGGCGCTCGCGCCGTGGGCTTCACCCTCGGCATGCCGGGCGTGAGCATGCTCGGCCTGGTCGAGGACCTCCTGGTCGACCGGGCCTTCATCGAGGAGCGCCGCAGCAGTGCCGCGGAGCTGTGCCGCGTCGGCGACATCGCCGGGGGCGCCGAGGCCGGCGTCGAGGTCGCCCCGCACCTGGTCGCCAACGCCCTCGCGGCGGCGGCGCTCGCCCGCGCGCACGGCGTCAGCCAGGCCGCGGTCCGCGACGGCCTCACCGGCTTCCGTCTCGACGGCCACCGGATCTCGCGGGTGCCGACCACCGACGGCCTCACCTGGGTCGACGACTCGAAGGCCACCAACCCGCACGCCGCGCTGTCCTCCCTGCAGGCCTACGACGACGTCGTGTGGGTCGCCGGAGGGCTCGCCAAGGGCGCGCACTTCGACGACCTGGTGCGCACCGTCGCCCCCCGCCTGCGGGCCGCCGTCCTCATCGGTCGCGACCGTGAGGTCGTCGCCGACGCACTTTCGCGACACGCACCGGATGTGCCGGTGATCCGGGTCGACGCACCGGAGACTGACGGCGTAGTCGACGGACCTGCCCTGATGCGACGGGTCGTCGGTGCGGCCGCCGACCTGGCCGCTCCCGGCGACACGGTGCTGCTCGCCCCCGGGTGCGCCTCGCAGGACCAGTTCCCCGGCTACGCCGCCCGCGGCGACGCCTTCGCCGCTGCGGTGCGGGAGCGACAGACCGGCTGACCCCAAGACCCTCGACCCGTCGACCCGGCCACCGGCCCGTCGCTCACCCCCCCAGCTGAAACCCTTCCCCAGCACGATCCCCAGCGACGGGAGCACCAGTGACGACGGCCGACCCCGAGCGCACGTTCCCCGCCGCGGGGGTCGTCGGAGGACTCGGTGCCGTGCTGCGCCGGCCGCGGGCCCTGGTGGCCCGCGCCGAGGACGCGCTGCACCGCCCGTTGACGACGTACTACCTGCTGATGGCGTCGGCGGGCCTGCTGCTGGTGATCGGGCTGGTGATGGTGCTGAGCGCCTCCAGCGTCTTCTCCTACCGCGTCAGCGGCGACTCCTACACGATCGTCAAGCGCCAGCTGATGTGGGCCTCGATCGGCCTGCCGCTGGCCTACGTCGTCAGTCGCACCCCGGTGCGCTGGGTACGCCGCCTCGCCTACGTCGGCTTCTCGGTGTCGCTGGCCCTGCTGGTGCTGACCGCGGTGATGGGCGTGGAGTTCAACGGCAACACCAACTGGCTGCGTGTGGGCCCGTTCCTCGTGCAGCCGTCCGAGATCGCCAAGCTCAGCCTGATCGTGTGGGCCGCGCACATCTACGCCAACAAGGAGCGCCGCCTGCGCAGCCTGCACCAGATCATGGTGCCGGTGGTGCCCGGCATGCTCGCGGCGACGACGCTGGTCATCGTCGGTCGCGACCTCGGCACCGCGCTGGTGCTGTTCGCGATCCTCATCGGGATGCTCTGGGTGGTCGGCGCCCCCGCGCGGCTCTTCGTGCTCTCGACCATGGTCATCAGCGTCGGCGCGCTCGCGATGGCGGCCACCGACCCCGAGCGCCTGGCCCGCATCACGACCTTCGTCGACCCGTTCCAGGACTTCCACGGCACCGGCTGGCAGCCCGCGCACGGCCTCTACGCGATGAGCAGCGGCGGCCTGCTCGGCCAGGGCATCGGCGCGAGCCAGCAGAAGTGGGGCGCGCTGCCCGAGGCGCACACCGACTTCATCTTCGCCGTGCTCGGCGAGGAGCTCGGCCTGCTCGGCACCCTGCTGGTCGTCGGACTCTTCCTGACCCTCGCCTACGCCGCGCTCCGGCTGGCCCGGCAGACCAAGGACCCGTTCGTCCGCTACGCCACCTTCGGCATCGTGGTGTGGCTCGTCGGCCAGATGATCATCAACGTCGGCATGGTGCTGGCGCTGCTCCCGGTGATCGGCATCCCGCTGCCGCTGGTGTCGTACGGCGGCTCCAGTCTGCTGCCGACGCTCATCGCGCTCGGCCTGCTCGTCGGCTTCGCCCGGCGCGAGCCGGAGGCCGCCCGGGCCCTCGCCCGACGCCGCCGCACCCGCCGGTAGTTTCGGCGACCATGCGCGTCCTCCTCGCCGGCGGCGGCACCGCCGGCCACACCTCCCCGCTGCTTGCGACCGCCGACGCCCTGCGCCGGCTCGACCCCGAGGTGGGGATCACCTGCCTCGGCACCCCGCGCGGGCTGGAGAACACCGTCGTCCCGGCGGCCGGCTACCCGCTCGAGCTGGTCCCGCCGGTGCCGCTGCCGCGCAAGCCGAACGCCGACCTGTTCCGAGTGCCCGGCCGGCTGCGCGGGGCCGTGCGCGAGACCCACGCGATCATCGACAAGGTCCGCCCCGACGTCGTCGTCGGCTACGGCGGCTACGTCTCGGTGCCGGCGTACGTCGCGGCCCGCAAGCGCGTGCCGATCGTCGTCCACGAGCAGAACGCCCTGCCCGGCATCGGCAACCGGCTCGGGGCCCGGGTCGCCACCCGGGTCGCGGTGAGCTTCCCCGACACCCCGCTGAAGGGCGCGGAGTACGTCGGCCTGCCGATCCGCACCATGATCTCCGGCCTCGACCGGGCGGCGCTGCGTGCCGAGGCCCGGGCGGCGTTCGGGCTGGAGCCCGACCTGCCGACCCTCGTCGTCACCGGTGGCTCGCAGGGGGCCCGGCGCATCAACGAGGCCGTGTCCGGCGCCAGCGCGGCGCTGGGTGCGGCCGGCGTGCAGGTGCTGCACGTGCACGGCGCGAAGAACGAGGTGGTCGTCGAGACCACCGACGGCGCGCCGCCGTACGTCGCCCTGCCGTTCGTCGACCGGATGGACCTCGCCCTCGCGGCCGCCGACCTGATGGTCTGCCGCTCGGGCGCCAACAGCGTCGTGGAGGCCGCCGCCACCGGCGTGCCCGCGATCTTCGTGCCGCTGCCGATCGGCAACGGCGAGCAGGCCCGCAACGCCCGCCCGGTGGTCGACGCCGGCGGCGCGCTGCTCGTCGACGACGCCGACCTCGACCCGGCCTGGGTGGAGACCCACGTCGTGCCGCTGGCGCTCGACCGCGAGCGGCTGGCCACCATGGGCGCGGCCGCCGCCGACCTGGTGCCTCGCGACGCCGACGAGCGGCTCGCCCGGCTGGTGCAGGAGGTCGCCGGTGGCTGACGCGCCCTCGGTGCCCCCCGCCTTCGGCCACCACGTCCACCTCGTCGGCATCGGCGGGGCCGGACTGTCCGCGATCGCCCGGGTGCTGCTCGCCCGGGGCCACGCGGTGTCCGGCAGCGACGGCGCCGACTCCGCGACCCTGGCCGCGCTGCGGGGCCTCGGCGCCACGACGTACGTCGGGCACGACGCCGCCCAGCTCGGCGACGCCGACAGCGTCGTGGTCAGCGCAGCCGTCCCCGCCACGAACCCCGAGCTCGCTGCCGCGCACGAGCGCGGCGTCCCGGTGCTCAAGCGGTCGGCCGCGATGGCGGCCCTGATGCGCGACTCCCGCGCGGTCACCGTCGCCGGCACGCACGGCAAGACGACCACCACCTCGCTGCTCACCGTCGCGCTCCAGGCGGCCGGCGCGTCCCCGACGTACACCATCGGCGGTGACCTGGCCGCCTCCGGCACCAACGCCGAGGTGGGGGAGTCCGACCTGTTCGTGGCGGAGGCCGACGAGAGCGACGGCGCGTTCCTGCACTACGTGCCGCACGTCGCGGTCGTCACCAACGTCGAGGCCGACCACCTCGACCACTGGGGGAGCGAGGAGGCCTACACCGCGGCCTTCGCCCAGTTCGCCGCACGCGTCGAGCCGGGCGGGGCGCTGGTGCTGTGCGCCGACGACGCCCAGGCGGCCGCGCTCGCCGGCTCGGCCGTCGACGGCGTCACCGTGCTGACGGCCGGCACCGCCGCCGACGCCGACCTGCGCGCCACCGAGGTGGTCCTCGAGGGCACCACCTCCGCCTTCACCGCGACCTGGCACGGCGAGGAGCTGGGTCGGGTCGTGCTGCGCATCCCCGGTCGCCACTACGTGCTCGACGCCGCCCTCGCCCTCGCCGCCGGGCTCCACCTCGGCCTGGCCTTCGACGACCTGCGTCGTGGCCTGGAGGCCTACACCGGCACCCGCCGGCGCATGGAGCGCAAGGGCGAGGCCGCCGGCGTCCGGGTCTACGACTCCTACGCCCACCACCCGGCCGAGATCGCCGGCGACCTCGTGGCCGGCCGCTCGGTCGCGGGGGAGGGGCGGCTCGTCGTCGCCTTCCAGCCGCACCTGGTCTCGCGCACCCGCCTGTTCGGCGCCCGGATGGGCGAGGCGCTCGGCGCCGCCGACGAGGTCGTCGTGCTCGACGTGTACGTCGCCCGCGAGGCCGCCGACCCCGAGGTCACCGGCGCGCTGGTGGCGGACGCCGTACCCCTCCCGGACGGGCTGGTCGCCGCCGTCGCCGGTATCGAGGAGGCGGCGGTCGAGCTCGCCGCCCGGGCCCGCCCGGGCGACCTGGTGCTGACCCTGGGCGCTGGTGACGTCACCCGCGTCGGCCCGCGGGTGCTGGAGCTGCTGGAGCAGCAGGGGGCGGGCGTTGGCGAGGACTGACTCGCGCACCCGCTTCGTCCGGCGACGATGGGCGCGCCGCTGGCTGACCTGGCGCTACGTGCTGGTGGGCCTGGTCGTCGCGCTCGTGGTCGGCGGTGGCGTCTACTCCGTCTACTTATCCGACTGGCTGCGCGCGGAGGAGGTCAGCGTCGTCGGCCTCGACCGGATCGACGAGTCCGACGTGCTCGCCGCCGCCCGGGTGCCGCTCGGCGGCCCGCTGGCCACGGTCGACCTGGACGCCGTGGCGCGCCGCGTGGGCACGCTGGCCGGGGTCGAGGACGTGTCGGTCACCCGCAGCTGGCCGCACGACGTACGCATCGACGTCACCGAGCGTGAGGCGGTCGCCGTCGTCGACCTGGCCGGCACCCTGCGCGCGGTCGACGCCACCGGCGTGGTCTTCGACCGGTTCCGCACCGCCCCGGCCGACCTGCCGCGCATCGACGTCGCCCCGGCCGCCGGCGACGACGCGCTCGCGGAGGGCGCGAAGGTCGTCGCCGCGATGCCTGCCGACGTCTCCGCGATGGTCGACCACCTCGAGCTGGCCAGCATCGACGACATCGACCTCGCCCTGCGCGACGGCCGCACCGTCCACTGGGGGAGCGCGGCGCAGTCGCAGGAGAAGGGTGAGGTGCTGCTGGTGCTCCTCGCCCAGCCCGGCCAGGAGTACGACGTGAGCGTCCCCGGCCAGCCGACCGTCTCCGGCGCCGACGCCTCCTGATCGACCCGGCGCAAACGTGCGCCGGCTCGATGCCGACCCGGCGCACGTTTGCGCCGGGTCGACGTGGCGCGGCGTGTCTGCGCCGTCGTGAGGCTGCTCGTCCCTACTGTCGTACTCACGACGAGGTTGACATAACTATAACCCTCAGCCTGAGGGTCACAGTTGAGGCTCGCCGAGCAGACCCCGGTCACGACCGCACCAGGCAGCCGGACCCCGAGACACCCAGACAGACCACCACCATCGAGAGGTGACGCCGCCGTGGGCGCAGCACAGAACTACCTGGCCATCATCAAGGTCGTCGGCATCGGTGGCGGCGGCGTCAACGCCGTCAACCGGATGATCGAGGTCGGCCTCAAGGGCGTCGAGTTCATCGCCATCAACACCGACGCGCAGGCGCTGCTGATGAGCGACGCCGACGTGAAGCTCGACATCGGCCGCGAGCTCACCCGCGGCCTCGGCGCGGGCGCCAACCCCGAGGGCGGCGCCCGGGCCGCCGACGACCACGCCGACGAGATCGAGGAGGTCCTCAAGGGGGCCGACATGGTCTTCGTCACCGCCGGCGAGGGCGGCGGCACCGGCACCGGCGGTGCGCCGGTCGTCGCGCGCATCGCCCGCTCGCTCGGCGCGCTGACCATCGGTGTGGTCACCCGACCGTTCGCCTTCGAGGGTCGCCGCCGTGCGGGCTCGGCCGAGACCGGCATCGAGCAGCTGCGCGAGGAGGTCGACACCCTCATCGTCATCCCGAACGACCGGCTGCTGTCGATCAGCGACCGCAACGTGTCGGTGCTCGACGCCTTCAAGCAGGCCGACCAGGTGCTCCTCCAGGGCGTCTCCGGCATCACCGACCTGATCACCACCCCGGGCCTGATCAACCTCGACTTCGCCGACGTGAAGTCCGTCATGGCCAACGCCGGCTCGGCCCTCATGGGCATCGGCTCGGCCCGTGGCGAGGACCGCTCCGTCGCCGCCGCGGAGATGGCCGTCTCCAGCCCGCTGCTCGAGGCCAGCATCGACGGCGCGCACGGCGTGCTGCTCTCGATCGCCGGCGGCTCGGACCTCGGTCTGTTCGAGATCAACGAGGCCGCGGCGCTGGTGTCGGACTCCGCCCACCCGGACGCCAACATCATCTTCGGCGCGACCATCGACGACGCGCTCGGCGACGAGGTGCGGGTCACCGTGATCGCGGCCGGCTTCGACGGCGGCCTGCCGAAGAAGCGCGACGACCAGCCCGCCCTGCGCGGCCGGTCGCAGCAGGCCCAGGCCCCCGCCCGCGAGGCGGCCCCGGCGGCCGTCGCGGCCCGCCCGGCCGAGAAGCCGGCCGAGCGTCCCGCGGAGCGGCCCGCCCGCGCCGAGGCCCCGCGCCCGGCGGCCGAGCCGGTCCGCAAGCCGACCGCGCCCGACCCGACGTCCTTCGACGACGACGACCTCGACATCCCCGACTTCCTGAAGTAGCCGGGGCACGCGCGAGACTGGTGCGGTGTTCCACTTCCGCACCCGTCTCGGGCCCGTCGAGCTGGCCTTCACCGACCGGCACGCGGGCGACGTGACCTTCGACCCGCACGACCCGACGCGAGTCGCCGTACACCGGCGGCTCGCGTCGTCGTTCGGGCCCGGCGACGCCGTCGCCGCGCTGGCCCAGGTCCACGGTCGCGAGGTCGCGTACGTCGGCCCGGAGGGCCCGCGCGCGACCGACGACGGCCCGATCCACGCCCGCGCCGACGCACTGGTCACCGACCAGCCGGGCGTGACCCTGCTGGTACGCGCGGCCGACTGCACGCCGGTCGTGCTGGCCGATCCCGAGGCCCGCGTCGTCGGCGCCGCGCACGCCGGTCGGCGCGGCATGGCGGCCGGCGTCGTGCCGGCGCTGCTGGAGGCGATGCGCGACCTGGGCGCCCGCGGCGTCCGCGCCTGGGTCGGCCCGCGGGTGTGCGGCGGCTGCTACGAGGTGCCGGAGGAGATGCGCGAGGAGGTCGCGGCCGCGGCGCCCGCCAGTCGGGCCACCACCACGTGGGGCACGCCCTCTATCGACGTCGGCGCCGGCGTCCTCGCCCAGCTCGCCGAGCTCGGCGTCCCGGCCACCGACACCGGCGGCTGCACCGTCGAGGACCTCGACCTGTTCTCCTACCGGCGCGAGGGTCCCGGCGGCGGTCGCCTGGCCGGCCTGGTACGGATGGACCCGTGACTCGCGAGGAGGACCTGTGCACCGGCCTGGACGACGTACGCCGCCGGGTCGCGGCCGCGTGCCTCGACGCGGGCCGCGACGCCGACGAGGTGACCGTCGTGGTCGTCACCAAGTTCTTCCCCGCGTCCGACGTGCGCCTGCTCGCCGGGCTCGGCGTCGTCGACGTGGGGGAGAACCGCCACCAGGAGGCGCAGCAGAAGGCGGCCGACTGCGCCGACCTCGACCTGCGCTGGCACTACATCGGCGGCCTGCAGAGCAACAAGGCCGCGGCCGTCGCGGCGTACGCCGACTGCGTGCAGTCGGTCGACCGCGCCAAGCTGCTCGCCCCGCTGGCCCGTGGTGCCGAGGGGCGCGAGCAGCCGCTCGACGTGTGCCTCCAGGTCAGTCTCGACCCGCCCGGGGCCGACCACCGCGCCGGTGTCGACCCCGACGTCCTGCTCGACCTCGCCGCCCGCGCGGCCTCCACCGACGGCCTGACCCTGCGCGGCCTGATGGCGGTGGCCCCGCTCGGCGCCGACCCCGGCGAGGCCTTCGACCGCCTCGCGGGGATCCGCGACGGCTTCCTCGTCGAGCACCCCGACGCGACCTGGCTGTCAGCCGGGATGAGCGGCGACCTGGAGGCCGCCGTGGCCCGCGGTGCGACACACGTGCGTGTCGGGTCCGCGGTCCTCGGATCGAGGCCCTCGGTGCCGTAGGGTCCGAAGACAGGACGCCCCGGCACCACCGGAGGCCGGCGGCCAGATCGACACCGGATGTCGGAGGGTGACATGAGCGGCGCGATGCGCAGGATCGGTGAGTACCTCGGCCTGCTCGAGGACACCGGCACCTACGACGAGTACGACGGTCGGGACGACCTGACCGACCAGACCGCACCGGTCGCCGCAGCGCCCCGGCGCGAGCGCGAGACGGTCGTGGCCGGCCGCCCGGCCCAGGGGCCCGCCCCGGTCGCCGACCTCGCCGAGCGTCGCCGCCCGACTGCGGTCGCCGACGCGCCCGCACCGTCGGCGGGCACCGTGGCCGAGCTGTCTCGGATCCTGACCCTGCACCCGCGCACCTACAACGAGGCGCGCACCGTGGGGGAGAACTTCCGCGAGGGCACGCCGGTCATCATGAACCTCACCGAGATGGACGACGACGACGCCAAGCGCCTCGTCGACTTCGCCGCCGGTCTCGTCTTTGCCACGCGTGGCACCATCGAGCGCGTCACCGCCAAGGTGTTCCTGTTGTCCCCGCCGAACGTCTCCGTCGCGGCCGAGGACAAGCAGCGGATCGCCGAGGGCGGGTTCTTCAACCAGAGCTAGAGCAGAGCTAGAGCGAGGCAAGAGCTACACGTGGTCGTCGGATCGGTCCTGTACTTCGTCCTGTGGGTCTTCATCGCCTGCATGTGGGTGCGGTTCATCGTCGACTGGGTGCAGGTCTTCGCCCGGTCGTGGTCGCCCCGCGGCCCGCTCCTCGTCGCGCTCGAGGGCGTCTACTCCGCGACCGACCCGCCGATCAAGGCGCTGCGCAAGGTCGTCCCGCCACTGCGGCTGGGCAACTTCGCACTCGACCTGAGCTTCCTCATCGTGTTCATCGGCGCCTACGTGCTGCTGAACGTCGTCGCGGCCACGCTGCTGTAGCGAGACCCGCGACGCGGCCCGCACGGGCGCGCTGACCTGCGCGGACCGGCGTACGGCGACCCCCCTCCCGGGACGCTGGGCGCGGGTGACATGGTGGACACGGACGTGTGACAGCCGCGAGACCGGGCCGTGCTCGTCCTCCGGGCCGGACAACCACGTGCGTCACGCCAGGCCATGTGGTCACACCAGCCCCATCCAGGCGCTAAGGTGCCGCTGAACAGACCTGCCACACCGATCGCACCACTGATCACCGACAACGAATTGGGTGAAGTCATGCCGCTGACGCCTGAGGACGTGAGTAACAAGCGTTTCACTCCCGTCCGGCTCCGTGAGGGCTACGACATGGGCGAGGTCGACCAGTTCCTCGACGAGGTCGAGGCCGAGCTGGCGCGGCTCACTCAGGAGAACGACGACCTGCGGGCGAAGCTCTCGGCCGCGCAGTCCGGCGAGGCCCCCACGGCCGCGCCGATGCCGGAGCCGGTCCAGGCCTACGAGCCGCCGCCGGCCGCTCCCGAGCCGGAGCCGACCCCCGAGCCGGTCGTCGCCAACGCGCCGGGCGAGGTCGAGACCATCCGGGTCGAGACCGTCCCCGAGGCCTCCAACGCCGCCGCGCGTCTCCTCGAGATCGCGACGCGCAACGCCGACGAGCTCGTCGAGGAGGCCAAGAACGACGCCGACAAGATCATCGGCGAGGCCCGCACCAAGGCCGAGCGCCTGGAGTCGGAGTCGCAGCAGAAGTCCGACCGCATGGAGTCCGACGCGCGCACCCGCTCGCAGATGCTCGACGCGGAGACGGCCGAGCGCCGCACCCAGCTGTTCGGCGAGCTCGAGCGCGAGCGCGACAAGCTCAGCATCGAGGTGGAGAACCTCCGCTCGTTCGAGCGCGAGTACCGCTCCCGCCTCAAGAGCTACTTCACGCAGCAGCTCGAGGCCCTCGACGCGCCGGGCGAGAACGACCTCTCGCTCGACAACCCGTCGGCCCCGAAGCGCCTGCGTTCGATCCTCGGCGAGGACGAGGGCTGAGCCTCGGCGTGGGAGACTGAGCGGGCCATGCCCGACGTACCCGCTCCTTCCGCGCCGGACGCGCCCGCGTCCGCCCCGGCGGACCTCTCGGACGGTGGGAGGCGACGGCTGCTGCTCGCAGTCGTCGCCCTCACCGCCTACGCAGTCGACCAGGTCACCAAGTGGCTCGCGGTCGAGCACCTCACCGATCGCGTGGACGACGTCCCGCTGGTCGGGTCGCTCCTGCAGCTGCGACTGGTCTACAACCCCGGTGCCGCGTTCAGCACCGGCACCGGCATCACCCCGGTCTTCACCGTCCTGGCGATCGTGGTCGCCCTCGGCGTCCTCTGGTACGCCCGATCCGTCCGCAGCACCGGCTGGGCCCTGGCCCTCGGCTTCCTGCTCGCCGGCGTCACCGGCAACCTCACCGACCGCCTGCTGCGCGATCCCGGTGCGTTCCACGGCCACGTCGTCGACTTCCTGATGCTGCCCAGCTGGCCGGTCTTCAACGTCGCCGACATCTGCATCAACGTCGCCGCCGGCCTCATCCTGCTCCAGGCCTTCCGCGGCGTGCGGCTCGACGGCGCCCGCGACACCGGTACGCCGGACGACGCGCCCGACGCCGCTGCCGAGACCGACTCGGACGACGAGTCGCCCGAGTCGCCCGCAGGGAGCGAGGTGGACGGCGCGACGGCGTCGGACAGCGAGCGCGGTGACACGTCCGCGAGCGGGCGGCGTAGCGACGAGGCGGCCTCGTGAGCGGCTCCGACTACCGCTCGCTCGAGGTGCCCTCCGGCGTGGCCGGCGAGCGCGTCGACGCCGCGATGGCGCAGATGTTCGGGCTGTCGCGCACCCGTGCCGCCGACCTCATCGCCCGCGGCCTCGTCGCCGTCGACGGCGCCTCGGTGAGCAAGAGCGACCGGGTGCTGCCCGGGGCGCGGCTCGAGGTCGAGATCCCGTTCGAGGCCGACCCGCTGGTGGTCGTGCCCGAGGTCGTCGAGGGCATCGGGATCATCCACGACGACGAGTCCCTCGTGGTGATCGACAAGCCCGTGGGCGTCGCCGTGCACCCCTCGCCCGGCTGGTCCGGGCCGACCGTGGTCGGACACCTCGCCGGCGCCGGCTTCCGGATCGCCACCAGTGGCGCGTCGGAGCGGCAGGGCATCGTGCAGCGCCTCGACGTGGGCACGTCGGGCGTCATGGTCATCGCCAAGTCCGAGTACGCCTACTCCGTGCTCAAGCAGGCCTTCCGCGACCGCACGGTCGACAAGACCTACCACGCGCTCGTGCAGGGCCACCCCGACCCGCTCGAGGGCACCATCGACGCCCCGATCGCCCGCCACCCCGCGCACGACCACAAGTTCGCGGTCCTCGACGGCGGCCGCGCGAGCGTGACGCACTACGAGACCCTCGAGGCGCACCGATTCGCCAGCCTGCTCGAGGTGCACCTCGAGACCGGCCGCACCCACCAGATCCGGGTGCACATGTCCGCGCTGCGCCACCCGTGCGTCGGCGACCTGACGTACGGCGCCGACCCCACGCTCGCCCGCCGGGTCGGACTGACCCGCCAGTGGCTGCACGCCGTACGACTCGGGTTCGAGCACCCCGAGACGCGCGAGAACGTCAGCTTCGAGTCGCCCTACCCCGACGACCTCGCGGCAGCGCTCGAGGTCGTCCGTGACGCCGTCTGAGGCAGTCCTGCGCCGGGCCGTCCCCGAGGACGCTCCCGCCCTGGCCGACGTCCACCTGCGCTCGCGCGCCGCGGCGCCGATGCCGCCCTCGGTGCACCCCGACAGCGACTGCGAGCCCTGGCTGCGCGGCCACCTCGAGGACCCCGCCCAGGAGACCTGGCTCGCCGAGGTCGACGGTGCCCCCGTCGCCTACCTCCGGCTGACCCCCACCTGGCTCGACGACCTCTACGTCACCCCGTCGTACGCCGGCCAGGGCCTCGGCACCGCGCTCCTCGACCTCGCCAAGACCCTGCGCCCGGACGGGTTCGGCCTCTGGGTCTTCGAGGTCAACACCCCCGCCCGCGCCTTCTACCGCCGCCACGGCCTGGTCGAGGTCGAGCGCACCGACGGCCGTGCCAACGAGGAGCGCGATCCCGACGTCAGGCTGGCCTTTCGACCCTGACGGGTCGGGTGGGGCGTCCGGGCTCCTCGGCGGTGGGTCGGCCGGCGGGCCCCGTTCTGAGGCCACCTCCTCCCGGCTGGGGCGGCGCGTCGCCGGCATGGCCGTCACGGGTGGGTACGCGCCGTACGCCGGCGCCGCGGCCAAGCCCCTTGAGGCCGCGAGGAGGTGCCTCCGGACGGGCCCGCCGTCCGACCCGGACCGCTCGTCTCCCCTCGCGCTGGTGGGGGAGGAGCACCACGCCGACGTCCGAGGGACGCCGGCCACGAGGTTCACACCCACCACGCACGAGGCCGAGCGAGGGTGCGCGGCGCGGGTGGGGCAGGGGCCTCGGCACCCCGTCCCGGCCTCAAGGGCCTGGCCGCGGCGCCGGCAGCGGACCGTGCCCCGCAACGTACGCCGCCCGGCGACGCGCCGCCCCAGCCGGGTCGGGGTGGCCGAAGGCCACGGCCCCACCCGGGCCCACCCGAGCGACACGCCGAGCCCCACCCCACCCGCCCGCAGGGCGGAGACGGGTTGTCGGTGGTTGCTGCCACCATCGCTCTCACGGCTCGCGTAGGCTGGCGTCCTTCCCCCAGGATCGACGTCGCGACCGCGCCGGCCTGTCTTCGCCTGCCCGCACGATGAGGTTCTCGAGGAGCGCCCGCACCGATGTCCTCCGACTCGTTCGTCCACCTGCACGTCCACACCGAGTACTCCATGCTCGACGGTGCTGCGAGGCTGGGTGACCTGGCCGGACGGGCCGCGGAGCTGGGGATGCCGGCGGTGGCGATGACCGACCACGGCAACGTGTTCGGGGCGCACGAGTTCTACAAGAAGGCCAAGGACGCCGGGGTCAAGCCGATCATCGGCATCGAGGCCTACTTCACCCCCAACATCAGCCGGTTCGAGCGCAAGCGCGTCAACTTCTACGACGGCGGCTCCGACGACGTCTCCAGCCGTGGTGCCTACACCCACATGACGCTGCTGTCGGAGACGACCGAGGGCATGCACAACCTGTTCCGGCTCTCGACCGGGGCGTGGCGCGACGGCTTCTTCCAGCACCCGCGCGCCGACCGTGAGCTGCTCTCGCAGCACGGCAAGGGCCTGATCGGCACGACCGGCTGTCCCTCGGGCGAGGTGCAGGTGCACCTGCGCTACGGCAACTACGAGGCGGCGCGCCAGACCGCGGGCGACTTCCAGGACATCCTGGGGCGCGACAACTACTTCCTCGAGCTGATGGACCACGGGCTCGACATCGAGAACCGCGTCCGCACCGACCTCCTGCGGCTGGCCAAGGACCTCGACATCCCGCTGCTGGCGACCAACGACTCGCACTACGTGCGCAAGGAGGACGCCCCGTCGCAGGAGCACCTGCTCTGCATCAACTCCGGCTCCACGATGGACATCCCGGCCGGCGACGGCCCGGGCCAGCGCTTCGCCTTCTCCGGCGACGGCTACTACGTGAAGTCGGCCGAGGAGATGCGGGCGCTGTGGGTCGACAAGTACGACCTGCGCGAGGCGTGCGACAACACGTTGTGGATCGCCGAGCGCTGCGACGTGCAGTTCTCCGAGGGCGTCGGCAAGTACATGCCGAAGTTCCCGTGCCCCGAGGGCGAGAACGAGGACTCCTGGCTGGTCAAGGAGGTCGAGAGCGGGCTGAAGTTCCGCTACCCGAACGGCGTCCCCGACAAGGTCCGCAAGCAGGCGGAGTACGAGCTCGGCGTCATCACGCAGATGGGCTTCCCGGGCTACTTCCTCGTCGTCGCCGACTTCATCAACTGGGCCAAGGACAACGGCATCCGGGTGGGTCCGGGGCGTGGGTCGGGCGCGGGCTCGATGGTGGCGTACGCGATGCGGATCACCGACCTCGACCCGCTCGAGCACGGCCTGATCTTCGAGCGGTTCCTCAACCCCGACCGTGTCTCGATGCCCGACTTCGACATCGACTTCGACGAGCGTCGGCGCTCGGAGGTCATCCGCTACGTCACCGAGAAGTACGGCGACGACCGGGTGAGCTACATCATCACCTACGGCACGATCAAGGCGAAGCAGGCCGTCAAGGACTCCTCGCGGATCCTGGCCTACCCGTTCGCGATGGGCGACCGGATCACCAAGGCGATGCCGGCGGCGGTGATGGGCAAGGACGTCCCGCTCAAGGACATCTTCGACCCGGCGCACGGTCGCTACGGCGAGGGCGGGGAGTTCCGCCAGCTCTACGAGTCCGACCACGACGTCAAGCGCGTGGTCGACACCGCGATGGGCATCGAGGGTCTCAAGCGCCAGTGGGGCGTGCACGCGGCCGGCGTGATCATGTCGAGCGAGCCGCTGATCGACGTCATCCCGTTGCTGAAGCGGCCGGCCGACGGCGCGATGATCACGCAGTTCGACTACCCGACCTGCGAGGGCCTCGGCCTGATCAAGATGGACTTCCTGGGGCTGCGCAACCTCACGGTCCTCGACGACGCGCTGAAGAACATCAAGGCCAACCGCGACGAGACCGTGGTGCTGGAGGACCTCCCGCTCACCGACGAGGCGACGTACAAGCTGCTCCAGCGCGGAGACACTCTCGGCGTGTTCCAGCTCGACGGTGGGCCGATGCGGGCGCTGCTGCGCTCGATGCGCCCCGACGAGTTCGAGGACATCTCCGCGGTCGGCGCGCTCTACCGGCCGGGCCCGATGGGCGCCGACTCGCACAACAAGTACGCCCGCCGCAAGACCGGCCGAGAGCCGGTGGAGCCGATCCACCCCGAGCTGGCCGAGCCGCTCGAGGACGTCCTGGGCGAGACCTACGGCCTGATCGTCTACCAGGAGCAGGTCATGGCCATCGCGCAGAAGCTCGCGGGCTACAGCCTGGGTCAGGCCGACATCCTGCGACGCGCGATGGGCAAGAAGAAGAAGTCCGAGCTGGACAAGCAGTTCGAGGGCTTCTCCGGCGGCATGACCGAGCGCGGCTACTCCAAGGCCGCGATCCAGACGCTGTGGGACATCCTGCTGCCGTTCTCCGACTACGCCTTCAACAAGGCGCACTCCGCGGCCTACGGCCTGGTGTCCTACTGGACGGCCTACCTCAAGGCCAACTACCCGGCCGAGTACATGGCGGCGCTGCTGACGTCGACGAAGGACGATAAGGACAAGTCCGCGATCTATCTCAACGAGTGCCGCCGGATGAAGATCCAGGTGCTCCCGCCGGACGTCAACGAGTCGGCCGCCAACTTCACCCCGGTCGGCACCGACATCCGCTTCGGTCTCACCGCGGTCCGCAACGTCGGCGGCAACGTCGTCGACGGCATCGTCGCCGCGCGCGAGGAGAAGGGCCGCTACACCGACTTCTCCGACTTCATGGGCAAGGTCCCGGCGCACGTCTGCAACAAGCGGGTCATCGACTCGCTCATCAAGGCCGGTGCCTTCGACGACATGAAGCACGTACGCCGTGCGCTGGTCGCGGTGCACGAGTCGGCGGTCGACCAGTTCGTCGACATCAAGCGCAACGAGGCGATCGGGCAGGACTCACTCTTCGCCGGTCTCGACGACGACGGCGACGGCGGCTCGTTCGGCACCCAGGTGGCGGTGCCGGAGCTCGACGAGTGGGACAAGACGACGCTCCTGGCGCACGAGCGCGACATGCTCGGCCTCTACGTCTCCGACCACCCGCTGCTGGGCCTGGAGCACGTGCTCTCGCAGGGCACCGACTGCACCATCGGTCAGCTCATGCTCGACGAGGACCGTCCGCACGGCAGCACCCTGACGATCAGCGGTCTGGTGACGTCGGTGCAGCGCAAGATCACCAAGCGCGGCGACGCGTGGGCGACGATCACGCTGGAGGACCTCGACGGCGCCATCGAGGTGCTGCTCTTCCCGAGCAGCTACACCCTGGCGGCCCCGCACCTCGTCGAGGACTCCATCCTGCGGGTCAAGGGCCAGCTGAGCCGCGACAAGGACCAGCCCGAGCTGCGCGGCCAGGAGGTCAGCGTCCCCGACCTGACCGCCGGCGCCGGCGGCACCGGCCCGGTGACGATCTCGCTGCCGATCACCCGGTGCACGCCACCGGTGGTCGCCCAGCTGAAGGACGTCCTCGGCACCCATCGCGGCGGCACCGAGGTGCGGCTGCGACTGCTGACGCGGGAGTCGACGAAGCTGATGCGGCTCGACGCCAACCTCCGCGTCAACCCGACCTCGGCGCTGTTCGCCGACCTCAAGCAGCTCCTCGGTCCGGGCTGCCTTGCCCAGGACTGAGACGCTGGCGGCATGACGGACACGGCTCACCCCGCTGGGGAGACGGACACGGTCGTCCCGGCCGGGGCGGCCGCGGGCCGGGGCGGCGCGCGCCGCGTGCTCGTCGAGGCCGCGGTCGGTCTCGCGACCTGGGCGGCGCTCGGTGCCGCGGCGGGTTGGCTGTGGCAGCGGCTGTGGCAGCCGCCGACCGGCGGCACGTCCGGGGGCCGGTGGCTCTTCGACGACTGGGACTCCATCGGCCGGATGTACGGCGCGACCGGGCTGTTCGTCCTGATCGGCATCGTGCTCGGGCTGGTGCTCGGAGCGCTCGGCGCGCTGGTGCTGCGCCGCTCGCCCCTGGTGACCCTGGTGGTGCTGGCGGTCGGCAGCCTGCTGGGTGCGTGGCTGTGCCACGCCGTCGGCACCGCGTCGAGCCCGCCCAACCCGGTGGTGCTCGCTCTCCTGGTGCCCGACGGCACCGCGCTGGACGAGAGCATGCGCGTCAGCGGCCTGGCGCCCTGGTCGGCGTGGCCGCTGGGCGCGCTCGTCGGTGCCTCGGTCGTGTGGCTGATGGGCAGCAGCGCGGCCGACGTGCGCGGATTCGACCTGCGCGGACACAGACGGGACGACTCGGGCATTCCGGTGGTGTCACCGGGGTCGCACAGGGAAGAGTGAGGCCTCACACCTCGCCGCTCGCGCCGCGAGCCACCACTGGGAGACCACACGATGAGCAGCACCCCGCCACCGCCCCCGCCCGGACCGCAGGGTCAGGACGGCCCCTGGGGGGCGTCCCCGCCCTCCTCGGTGCCGCCACCGCCGGGTGCGCCCCCGACAGGACCGCCGCCCGGTGACGTCGTGTCGTACGGGTACGGCGGCGACGGTGGCCCGATGCCGCCGGAGCCGCCGCGACGCGGCCGGCGGCGCGCCCTCGTGCTCGGCGGGGCGCTCGTCGGCGTCCTGGCGCTGAGCGGTGCCGGCTGGTGGGCGTGGGCTGCGTTCACCCAGCAGGGCGACCAGCCCGCCGAGGCACTGCCCGCCTCGACCGTCGGTTACGTCGCTGTCGACCTCGACCCCAGCGGTGCGCAGAAGCTGGAGGCGATCCGCACGCTGCGGAAGTTCCCGGCCTTCACCGAGGCGACCGGTCTGGACGTCGACGACGACGTGCGCGAGCGGATCTTCGACGAGATCAGCGCCGAGGCCGACTGCGACGTCGACTACGCCGCGGACGTCGAGCCGTGGCTCGGCAACCGGTTCGCGGTCGCGGCCGTGCCCGCCGACGACGCAGGCGGAGGTGACGACCCCGTCGTCCCCGTGGGCGTCCTGCAGATCACCGACGCCGGCGCCGCCGAGGACGGTCTGACCACCCTCGCCGACTGCGGCGACGGGGGAGAGGGCGGGTTCGCCGTGGGCGACGGCTGGGCCGTCGTGGCGGAGACCGACGAGATCGCGGCCGCCGTGCTCGACGCCGGCGCCGACGACCCGCTCTCCGACGACGGCGACTACCAGGAGTGGACCGACGCCGCCGGCGACGCCGGCATCGTCTCGGCCTACGCCGCCCCCGGTGCGGGCGACCTGATCGCCGAGGCGATGACCAGCGAGCTCGGTGGTGGCGACGTCTGCGTCGACGACCCGTTCTGCGACGACTTCTCACCGCTAGGCCCCGACGCCGCGATCATCGAGCAGGCCCTCGGTGACTTCGACGGGGCCGCGCTGACCGTTCGGTTCGACGGCGGTGCCCTCGAGGTCGAGTCGGCGTTCAGCGGCGGTGCGGGCCTCGCCGGCGCTCTCACCGGCGGCAGCCTGCTCGGCAGCGGCGGCGACGCCTACACGACCGTCGGCTCGCTGCCCGCGGACACGGTGCTCGCCTACGGTCTCGGGCACGAGCCCGGATGGGTGGAGCAGCTCGTCGGGCAGTTCGGGGCCATGTCCGGTCTCGGCGAGGACGATCTCGACCAGGCCTTCGCCGAGGCGGAGGCCGAGCTCGGGATCTCCGTGCCCGAGGACCTCGAGACCCTGCTCGGCGAGTCGGTCGCCGTCTCGCTGGGCGACGTCTCCGACCTCGACCTCGACGCCCTCGCCACCGACCCCACGGGCCTGCCGCTCACGGTCAAGGTGCAGGGCGACGCGGAGGAGATCGACGGGGTGCTCGACACCCTGCTG
The DNA here is from genome assembly GCA_002729525.1 of Nocardioides sp. GTDB lineage: Bacteria > Actinomycetota > Actinomycetes > Propionibacteriales > Nocardioidaceae > Nocardioides. The sequence goes on along the minus strand of PBYI01000034.1, from coordinate 20,913 downwards.
GCGAACCCGGCCCTCGGACCTGACGCCGCGCTCGTGCAGCGTGCGTCCGACGACGACACGGTCGTCGTCGGCTTCGACGAGGCACGGGCGGAGTCGATGCTCGACGACGGTGGCCTCGGCGACTCCGACGTCTTCCGCTCCGCGGTGCCCGACGCCGAGGGGGCGACCGGCATCTTCTTCGCCGATCTCGGCGCGGTCGACCCCCTCCTCGACCAGCTCGCCGATGCGGGGGAGCCGGAGCTCGCCGACAACCTGCGTCCTCTCGAGGCGATCGGCATGTCGTCGTCCGACGACGACGGCGTGACCCACGGCCTGCTGCGGGTCACCACCGACTGAACGCCGTCGGTCGCGCCCGTCCCTCGCGGGTCAGGCGCGACCGACGGGCGCGGTCGTGGCACCGGTCACCCGCACCAGGTCGGCCGGGGCCAGCTCCAGGTCCAGGCCGCGGCGTCCGCCCGACACCAGCACCGTCGCGTGCTCCAGGGCCGACTCGTCGACCACCGTGGGGAGGGCCCGCCGCTGGCCGACCGGGGAGATCCCGCCCACGACGTACCCCGTCGAGCGCTCGGCCGCGGCCGGGTCGGCCATCGAGGCCTTCCGCCCGCCCACCGCCCGGGCCAGGGCCTTGAGGTCGAGCTGGCCACTCACCGGCACGACCCCGACGACCAGGCGGCCGTCGACGTCGGCGAGCAGGGTCTTCAGCACTCGGTGCGGGTCCACGCCCAGCACCTCCGCAGCCTCCGTGCCGTACGACGCCGCGCGGGGGTCGTGGTCGTAGGGGTGCTCGGTCAAGGTGATGCCGGCGCGGGTGAGGGCGGTGGTGGCCGGTGTGGCGCCGGGGGACTTCTTCTTGGCCATCGTGGTCCTCGGTCTGGTGCTCTCGTGACGGGCTGGGGTGACGGCTGCTTCTTGGCTCACGCGATTTCGACGCGCCCGTTGCGACCTCGCGGGCTCGGTCGCAGGGCTTGCTCAATCTTCACCAGCCACGGGTCCCCGCTCGTTCCTCGCGGGGGCCCTGCTAGTTCGGCGACCAGCGGGTGCGGGCCACGTCGGTGGCGGGCAGCGACGGGATGACGTTCATCGCCCGCAGCTCCGAGCGCAGCAGGTCCGTCACCAGGGTGAGCCGCTCGGCGGCGTCGTCGGCCTCCAGCAGCGACTGCCGCTCCGGCAGCGGCAGCGGCGCCACCGCCGCCAGCGTCCAGGAGAGGTACGTCGCGTCGCGGGGGAGCGAGCCCGAGTAGGGGTCGGCCCGCAGCTCGCTCAACGCCAGCCGGTACGCCGTGAAGGTCCCCCTCGCCCGGTCCAGCAGTTCCTCGGGCGCGCCCGACTGCGGGTCCGGGAGGTCCGAGACGTGGCCCATCGGGAACTCGCCGGTCGTGTCGAGCCGGTCGAGCACGATCCGCTCGAGCCCGACCGCGACCGCGTCGAAGGTGCCGTCGGCGTGCGACTCGATCTCGGTCAGCACGGCGCGGCAGCCGACCCGGTAGAGCGACTGCGCCCCGTGGTCGCCGACCTCGTAGCCCTCGCGGATCGCGACCGTGCCGAACATCCGCTGCTCGGGGTCGTCGGTGCGCAGCAGGTGGTGGACCATCGCGCGGTAGCGGTCCTCGAAGATCTTCAGCGGCACCGACAGCCCGGGGAACATCACCGAGCCCAGCGGGAACATGGGGAGCGTGTCGGCCACGCCCCGACCCTAGGCCACGTCACGCACCCGTCCGGTGTGCCGGCGTGCCGCGCCGGTCCGGTGTGCCGGCGTGCCGCGCCGGTCCACCTGACGTCGCCGATCCGCGCCCACCACGCTCCCGCTCCTAGAATCGGACCCATGATCCGCCGAATCGACCTGCGTGGGGCGGCCGCGAGCGGCCCCGTCGACTACCGGTCCGCCGTGCCGCGCGCGGACTTCGACGTCGAGGCTGCGGTGCCGGCGGTCCACGCGATCTGCGAGGAGGTCCGTACCCGCGGGGTCGAGGCGATCCTGGAGATGTCGGAGAAGTTCGACGGCGTGACCCAGACCGACGTCCGGGTGCCGGTCGAGGCGATGCGGCGGGCGCTCGACGAGCTCGACCCGGCGATCCGCGCCGGCCTCGAGGAGTCCGTACGACGGCTGCGGGTCGCCAGCGAGCGCGAGCTGGAGGCGGACGTCGAGACCGTCCTCGGCGACGGCGCGGTCGTGACCCACCGCAAGGTGCCGGTCAACCGGGTCGGTCTCTACGTGCCCGGCGGCCTCGCGCCGCTGGTGTCCAGCGTGCTGATGAACGTCGTACCCGCCCAGGTGGCCGGTGTCGGGTCCATCGCTCTGGCCAGCCCGCCGCAGCGCGAGTTCGACGGCCTGCCGCACCCCACGATCCTGGCCGCGTGCGCCCTGCTCGGCGTTGAGGAGGTGTACGCCGTCGGCGGCGCCCAGGCGGTCGCCATGTTCGCCTACGGCACCGACCCGTGCGCACGGGTCGACCTGGTCACCGGTCCGGGCAACATCTACGTCGTCACCGCCAAGCGCCTGCTCAAGGGCCTGGTCGGCATCGACTCCGAGGCCGGCCCGACCGAGGTGGCGATCCTCGCCGACGAGACCGCCGACGCGGCGTACGTCGCCGCCGACCTGATCGCCGAGGCCGAGCACGACCCGCTGGCCGCGGCCGTGCTCATCACCGACTCCGAGACGCTGGTCTCCGACGTGGAGGCCGAGCTGGAGAAGCAGGTGCCCGCCACCGGCCACGTCGAGCGGGTGCAGGTCGCACTCGGCGGCGCCCAGTCCGGCATCGTCCTCGTCGACGACCTCGACCAGGGCGTGGCCGTCGCCGACGCCTACGCCTCGGAGCACCTCGAGATCCACACCCATGACGCCGCCGCGGTCGCCGCGCGGATCACCAACGCCGGCGCGATCTTCGTCGGACCGCACGCGCCCACCGCGCTCGGCGACTACTGCGCCGGCTCCAACCACGTGCTGCCCACCGGAGGCTGCGCCTGCCACTCCTCGGGGCTGTCGGTGCGCGCCTTCACCAAGTCGATCCACGTCGTCGACTACTCGCGCGCGGGCCTCGAGGAGGTCGCCGACCACGTGGTGACCCTCGCCGAGGCCGAGGACCTCCCCGGTCACGCGCAGTCCGTCCGCATCCGGTTCCAGCAGTAGGGGCCCGCCATGGTCTTCCCGCCGCTCCGCGAGGAGCTCCGCGGGCTGGAGCCGTACGGCGCGCCCCAGCTCGACGTCCCGGTCCAGCTCAACACCAACGAGAACCCCTACGGCCCCTCCGAGGCCTGCGTCGCCGACATCGCGGCGTCGGTCGCGGAGGCCGCCGCGGGGCTCAACCGCTACCCCGACCGCGAGCACGTCGCGCTGCGCGAGGGGCTCGCGGCGTATCTCTCCCGCGACACCCCGCACGGGATCGTCGCCGAGCAGGTCTGGGCCGCCAACGGGTCCAACGAGGTCATGCTGCAGCTACTGCAGGCCTTCGGCGGCCCGGGCCGTACGGCGGTCAGCTTCGCGCCGACGTACTCCATGTACCCCGAGTACGCCCGCGACACCGCCACCCGCTGGGTCGCCGGCCGCCGCGCCGACGACTTCACCCTCGACCTGGACGCCGCACTGGCCCTGGTCGAGTCGGAGCGGCCGAGCCTGGTGCTCCTGCCCAGCCCGAACAACCCGACCGGCACCGCGCTGGAGCCGTCGGTGGTCGGCGCGCTCTGCGAGGCGCTGGGCGACGGACTCCTGGTCGTCGACGAGGCGTACGGCGAGTTCCGGCGCGCCGGCACCCCGTCGGCGCTCGAGCTGCTGCCGACCCACCGCAACCTCGTGGTCACCCGCACCATGAGCAAGGCGTTCGCGCTGGCCGGCGGTCGCCTGGGCTACCTCGCCGCCGACCCGGCGATCTGCGACGCCATCCGCGTCGTCCGCCTGCCCTACCACCTCTCGGCGGTCACCCAGGCCGTCGCGCTGGCCGCGCTGCGGCACGAGCAGGAGCTGCTCGGCCAGGTCGACGCGCTGCGCGCCGAGCGCGACGCGAGCGTGACGTGGCTGCGCGAGCAGGGGCTCCGGGTCGCCGACAGCGACGCCAACTTCGTCCTCTACGGCCGGTTCGCCGACCGGCACGCGCACTGGCAGGCTCTGCTGGAGCACGGCGTGCTCGTGCGCGAGGTCGGCCCCGACGGCTGGCTGCGTGTGTCCGTCGGCACGCCGGCGGAGATGGCGGCGTTCCGCGGCGCCACCACCGCCGTGCTGGGCACCCCCGCCGGCGCCCTGATGGCCGAGCAGGCCGACCAGACCGACCCGACCACCGATCCCACCCAGGAGCAGGCATGAGCCGCACCGCCCGCGTCGAGCGGACCACCAGCGAGTCCAAGGTCGTCGTCGAGGTCGACCTCGACGGCTCCGGCCAGCACGAGATCGCGACCGGCGTCGGCTTCTACGACCACATGCTCACCGCGTTCGCGCGCCACAGCCTGGTCGACCTGAAGGTCGTCAGCGAGGGCGACACGTGGATCGACGCCCACCACACCACCGAGGACACCGCGATCTGCCTCGGGCAGGCGCTGCGCGAGGCGCTGGGCGACAAGAAGGGCATCCGTCGCTTCGGCGACGCCACCGTCCCGCTCGACGAGGCGCTCGTGCACGCCGTCGTCGACGTCTCGGGCCGCCCCTACTGCGTGCACACCGGCGAGCCCGAGGGCCAGCAGTACGTCCAGCTCGGCGGCTCCGGCGTCTCCTACCTCGGTTCGCTGACCCAGCACGTCTTCGAGTCGATCGCCTTCCACGGCCACTTCGCGCTGCACGTGCGGGTGCTGGCCGGTCGCGAGCCGCACCACATCGTGGAGACCCAGTTCAAGGCCTTCGCCCGGGCGTTCCGCGACGCCGTCGCGCTCGACCCGCGCGAGACCGGCGTGCCCTCGACCAAGGGCGCACTGTGACCGCTGCTGCGGGGGCGACGTCGTGAAGAAGGTCGTCGTCCTCGACTACGGCTCGGGCAACCTCCGCTCCGCCGTGCGCGCCGTCGAGCGGGCCGGCGCGGAGGTGACCCTGACCGGCGACTTCGACGCCGCACTGGAGGCCGACGGTCTCCTCGTGCCCGGCGTCGGGGCGTACGCCGCCTGCATGGCCGGGCTGCGCGAGATCAAGGGTGACCGGGTGATCGGCCGCCGCCTCGCGGGTGGCCGGCCGGTGCTCGGCATCTGCGTGGGCATGCAGGTGCTCTTCGAGCGCGGCATCGAGCACGGCGTCGAGACCGACGGCTGCGACGAGTGGCCCGGTGTCGTCGAGCGGCTCCAGGCGCCCGTCGTGCCCCACATGGGCTGGAACACCGTCGACGTCCCGACCGGCACCACGCTCTTCGACGGCATCGAGGGCGAGCGCTTCTACTTCGTGCACTCCTACGGGGTGCGCGACTGGACGCTGGTCACCAACGACCGCACGAAGGCGCCCCTGGTCACCTGGGCCGACGCCGGCGACCGCTTCGTCGCCGCCGTCGAGAACGGCCCCCTCTGCGCCACCCAGTTCCACCCCGAGAAGTCCGGCGACGCCGGCGCCGCCCTGCTCCGCAACTGGATCGGAACCCTCTGACGACCATGAGCACCACCACCTCTGTCAGCACCTCAGGCAGCACCTCAGGCAGCACCCTCCAGCTCCTCCCCGCCGTCGACATCACCGAGGGCAGGGCGGTCCAGCTCGCGCAGGGCGTCGCCGGCTCCGAGCGTGTGTACGGCGACCCGGTCGCGGCCGCGCGCCGCTGGCAGGACGCCGGCTCCGAGTGGCTCCACCTCGTCGACCTCGACGCCGCCTTCGGCCGCGGCTCCAACCGCGAGCTCCAGGCCGAGATCGTCGGCGCGCTCGACATCGACGTCGAGATGAGCGGCGGGATCCGCGACGACGCCTCGCTCGAGGCCGCGCTGGCCACCGGCTGCCGGCGGGTCAACATCGGCACCGCCGCACTGGAGTCCCCGGAGTGGTGCGCCCGAATCATCGCCGAGCACGGCGACCGGATCGCGATCGGCCTCGACGTCCGCGGTCGCACGCTCGCCGCGCGCGGCTGGACCCGCGAGGGCGGCGACCTCTACGAGACGCTCGCCCGCCTCGACTCCGAGGGCTGTGCCCGCTACGTCGTCACCGACGTCAACAAGGACGGCATGCTCGCCGGCCCCAACCTCCAGCTCCTGCGCGACGTCTGCGCCGCCACCGACCGCCCGGTGATCGCGTCCGGCGGCGTCACCGAGCTGAGCGACATCGCGGCGCTCATGGACCTGGTGCCCGACGGCGTCGAGGGCGCCATCGCCGGCACGGCGCTGTACGAGGGCCGGTTCACGCTCGAGGACGCCCTGGCGCTGACCCGGGGCGAGCTGACGCTCTGATGGGCGTCGCCGTCCGCGTCATCCCGTGCCTCGACGTGCACGGCGGGCGCGTGGTCAAGGGGATCAACTTCCTCGACCTCCGTGACGCCGGTGACCCCGTCGAGCTCGCCCGCACCTACGACGCCGAGGGCGCCGACGAGCTGACCTTCCTCGACATCTCCGCCTCCCACGAGGAGCGGGCGACGACCATGGAGATGGTCAGCCGCTGCGCCGAGGAGGTCTTCATCCCGCTGACCGTCGGCGGGGGAGTCTCCTCGACGGCCGACGTCGACCGGCTGCTGCGCGCCGGGGCCGACAAGGTCGCGGTCAACACCGCCGCCATCCGCCGCCCCGAGCTGGTCGCCGAGATCGCCGACCGGTTCGGCAACCAGGTGCTGGTGCTCTCGGTCGACGCCCGCCGCGCCCCCGAGGAGGCCGCGACCGACTCCGGGTGGGAGGTCACCACGCACGGCGGCCGCCAGTCCGCCGGCCTCGACGCGATCGCCTGGGCGAAGCAGGCCTGCGACCTCGGCGCCGGCGAGATCCTCCTCAACGCCATGGACGCCGACGGCACCACCGACGGCTTCGACCTCGACCTCATCGCCGCCGTACGCCACGAGGTCACCGTCCCCGTCATCGCCTCCGGCGGCGCGGGCGCGGTCGACCACTTCCCGCCCGCCGTCGACGCCGGCGCCGACGCCGTCCTCGCCGCCACGGTGTTCCACTTCGGCACCCTGCGCATCGGCGAGGTCAAGGACGGCCTGCGCGCCGCCGGCCACCCGGTCCGCTGACCGCTCGACGTCGACCCGGCGCACGTTTGCGCCGGGTCGATCTCGCGGACCGGTTCGGTGGGGCACGGGATGGGGTAGGAAGGGTCACGTGAGCGAGTACGAGCCGTACCGGGCGCCCGGCGCCGCCGACGAGGCACGGTTCCGCGGGGGCGGGGAGCAGGACTGGCGCGTCGTCCTGGAGTACTCCAACCGCGGCGACGCCAAGCCGCCGACGAAGCTCGACGTCGTCGAGGAGACGTACCCCTCGCGCGACGCCGCGCTCGTGGCCGCCGAGGAGCAGGCGCTGACGTACTTCCCGCCGGACCCCTGGAACGTCCAGAAGCGCACCGTCCTCGCCGACGGCCCGGACGGCTTCCTGGTGGTCCTCGAGGGACTCACCAGCACCTACCACTTCCGCAGTCGCGCGATGCGGTTCGTCGCGGAGGCCTGAGCGACCGGCACGACCGGGCGCCGGGGATACTCGACGGGTGACCACGACGACCGGCCCGCTGGACCCCGACCTCGCCGCGCGGCTGAAGCGCACCGACGACGAGCACGGCCGCGGCCTGGTGACCGCGGTGGTCCAGCAGCACGACACCGGCGCGGTGCTCATGGTCGGCTGGATGGACGACGAGGCGCTGCACCGCACGCTCACCACCGGCCGCGCGACCTACTGGAGCCGCTCTCGCCAGGAGTACTGGGTGAAGGGCGACACCTCCGGCCACGTGCAGCACGTGCGCGAGGTGCGCCTCGACTGCGACGGCGACACCCTGTTGGTGAAGGTCGACCAGGTGGGGGCCGCGTGCCACACCGGTGCGACGACCTGCTTCGACGAGGACCTGCTCCTTGGCTGACCCCGCCCCCGACGCCGCGCCGGCCCGCCCCCGCGGCGCGACGCTCGGCCGCACCCTGCTGCTCGGCCTGGCCGGGGCCGGCCTGGCCGCCCTCGCCGGGGCTCGCGCCTGGGCCGAGCCGACCACCGGGGGAGTCGCGGCGAGCAGCCTGCCCGGCGTCACCACCGCGGCCACGGCCCCGGCCGTGACCAGCCTCGGACTCGTGGCTCTCGCCGGCTGGGGCGTGGTCCTGGTCGCGCGCGGCCGCGCTCGGCGGGTGGTCACCTGGCTGGTCGCCCTCGCCTCGCTCGGCGCCCTCGTCGCGGCGCTGCTCGCGTGGCGCGAGGCGCCCGCCGACCTGGTCGTCGACCTCGCCGACCGCGGCCGCCCGGGGGAGAGCACCGCCCGCACCTGGTGGGCCCACCTCGGAGTGCTCGGTGCGCTGGTCGCGGTGGCGGCCGGGGCGCTGGGCGTGCGCGGCGTACGACGGTGGCCCGAGATGGGCAGCCGGTACGACGCTCCCGCGACGTCCGCCGACGGCACCGGGCCGGCGCGGACGGCGGTCGCACCGGAGGAGCAGACCAACCTCGACCTGTGGCGCGCGCTCGACCGCGGCGACGACCCCACCGAGGCCGACGACGACCCGCCACGCGACGGTCGGACCGGTGCCCCGGACGGCGACCGCAGTCCCTAGACTGGTCCCGGCCGTCACGGCCACCCGTGTCGACGACCTCCTGAAGGAGCCCTGCATGTCCGCCAACCACGGCAACACCCCGGCAGCCTGGACCGCCGTCGTCGTCGGCCTGGCCGGCTTCATCGTGGGCGGCGCCGGGCTCATGTTCAGCCCGATCAGCTACCCCGTCTTCTGGGTGGGCGTCGCGCTCCTGGTCATCTCCGGCGTGCTCTACGTGGCGATGGACAAGATGGGCTACGGGGAGCACTGAGCCGCGATGGCGGAGGCACCGGCAGCCGCGTCCGACGCCGCGCCGACGGCCGTCGGTCCCGCCGGGCGCGCTGACGTCCCGCTCGCGAGTCGCGCGCGGCGCATGCTGGAGCCGACCCTGGCGGTCGGCGGTCTCGCCGCAACCACGCTGGCGCTCCGCCTGCGTGACCCGCACGTCGCCGGGTCGTGGGGCTTCTGCCCGACCGCGGCGATGGGCTTCTGGTGTCCCGGGTGCGGGGGTCTGCGAGCGGTCAACGACCTCACCCACGGCCGGGTCGCGGACGCCGCGTCCAGCAACCTGTTCCTCTTCGTCGCCGGGCCGTTCCTCCTGGCGGCGCTCGGTTGGTGGGTGCTGCGGCGCTGGCAGGGCCGCTCGGCGCGACCGGCCGACCGCACCGTCCTCGTCGCGGCGGCCGTGCTGGTCGTCTCCGGGCTGGTGTTCTCCGTGCTGCGCAACGGACCGGTGCCCTGGCTGGCTCCCTGAGCCGGCCTCCCGCCGCGCCGGGCGCGGCGGGAGGAGCGTCGAGCAGGCGGCTCAGCCGAAGTCGCTGCTGTAGTTGAGGTCGATCACGCCCGTGAGCACCAGGATGATGCTGATCGCGAACAGCGCGACCTCCACGAAGCCCAGGATGATGCCGGCCATCGCCATGCCGGCGCCCTTGAGCTGCCCCTGGGAGGCATCGATGTCCTTGCGGGCCAGGAAGCCGAGCACGATGCCGACGATGCCGGACACCACGAAGAAGCCGCAGCAGACGGTAAGCAGACCCACGAGGCCGGTCACCAGCGAGGCGATGGCCTTGCCGGAGTTCTGGGCGGGGGCACCGTACGGCGCTCCGTAGCCGGGCGCGGGCGGGGGAGGGGGTGCGTCGTAGCTCATGGTGGAGCCCTTCCGAGGTTGCCCCGGACCGCAGCGCCGGGGGTTCCGCGCGACCCTAGTGGCAGCGCGCCAGGGGTCGCCAGGACGACGCGCACACCCGGGTGGCATGCTCACAGGTGGGCGCGAGGCGTCCGTGGGACGCCGGACGCGCCCGCGGAGGACGTCCAGGCGGCCGTGCCACGGGCCGGCCACGCGCACCGTACGACTCCAGACCAGCACCACGGGAGGGCTGCCGTGTCCGTCCTCGACGACATCGTCGCCGGGGTCCTCGAGGCCCTCGAGCCGCGTCGCGCCGCCGTCGGCGAGGTCGACCTGCGCGCCGCCCTGGCCGACGTCGACCCGCCGCGCGACCCGATGCCGGCGTTCCGCGCCGACGGGTCCAGCGTGATCGCGGAGGTGAAGCGACGCAGCCCCAGCAAGGGCCACCTCGCCGAGATCCCCGATCCCGCGGCCCTGGCCGCCGAGTACGCCGCCGGCGGAGCGCACGCGATCAGCGTCCTCACCGAGCAGCGCCGCTTCGGGGGCAGCCTCGACGACCTTCGGGCTGTCCGCGCGACCGTGGACACCCCGCTGCTGCGCAAGGACTTCATCGTCACCGAGTACCAGCTGCTGGAGGCCCGCGCCGCGGGCGCCGACCTGGCGCTGCTCATCGTCGCCTCCCTGCCGGGAGACCTCCTCGACCGCCTCCACGACGCCGCCCGCGAGCTCGGACTGACCGTGCTCGTGGAGGTGCACGACGAGGCCGAGACCGAGCGAGCCGTCGAGCTCGGCGCTGAGCTCGTCGGCGTCAACGCGCGCAACCTGAAGACCCTCGAGGTCGACCCAGCGACGTTCGGCCGGCTCGCGCCCCTCGTGCCCGCCGACCGGGTGCTGGTCGCGGAGTCCGGCATCGGCGGCACCGACGACGTCGTCCGCTACGTGGGCGAGGGTGCGCGTGCCGTGCTGGTGGGGGAGACCCTGGTCCGCGGCGGCGACCCGCGCGGCGCGGTCGCCGCGATGACGGGCATCAGCGGAGCCGGCGACGCCCGGCCCGAGACGGAGGTGACGGTGTGAGCGAGCTGGACGAGCGGGTGCGCACGAGCGCCTACGAGGCCGACGAGCACGGCTGGTTCGGAGCCGCCGGCGACGGCGCCTTCGGGGGCCGGTTCATGCCGGAGGCCCTGGTGGCGGCTCTCGACGAGCTGGACACCGCCTGGCAGAAGTCGCTCGCCGACCCCACCTTCGGCGCCGAGCTCGACCGGATGGTGCGCGACTACGCCGGCGCCCCGTCGATGCTGTACGACGCCACCCGGCTGTCCGAGCGGGCCGGCGCGCGGATCCTGCTGAAGCGCGAGGACCTGTTGCACACTGGCGCGCACAAGATCCGCAACGTGCTCGGCCAGGCGCTGCTCACCAAGCGGATGGGCAAGCACCGTGTCATCGCCGAGACCGGCGCCGGCCAGCACGGTGTCGCGTCCGCGACCGCCGCGGCCTACCTCGGTCTCGACTGCACGATCTACATGGGCGAGGTCGACACCGAGCGCCAGGCGCTCAACGTCGCCCGCATGCAGCTGCTCGGCGCCGAGGTCATCCCGGTGCGCAGCGGCTCGCGCACCCTCAAGGACGCCATCAACGAGGCGCTGCGCGACTGGGGCTCCAGCGTCGACCACACGGCGTACCTCTTCGGGACGGCGGCGGGCCCGCACCCGTTCCCGAGCCTGGTGCTGTCGTTCGTGCGCGGCATCGGTGACGAGGCGCGCCGACAGTGCCTCGAGCTCACCGGCTCGCTCCCGGACGCCGTCGCGGCCTGCGTCGGCGGCGGGTCCAACGCGATCGGGCTGTTCGCGGCCTTCCTCGACGACGAGGACGTGGCGATCCACGGCTACGAGCCCGGCGGCGACGGCGTCGACACGCCCCGGCACGCCGCCACCATCCACGCCGGCGAGGTCGGCGTGCTGCACGGCGCGCGCACCTACGTGCTCCAAGACGCCGACGGGCAGACCGTCGAGTCGCACTCGATCTCCGCCGGCCTCGACTACCCCGGGGTGGGGCCGCAGCACGCCTACCTCTCGGCGAGCGGGCGGGCGTCGTACGCGCCGGTCACCGACGCCGAGGCGATGGAGGCGATGGCGCTGCTGGCCCGCACCGAGGGCATCATCCCGGCCATCGAGTCCGCGCACGCGGTCGCCGGTGCGCTGCGCCTGGCGCAGGAGCGTTCCGGCTCCACGATCCTCGTCAACCTCTCGGGCCGTGGCGACAAGGACATGGGCACCGCCCTGACCTGGTTCGGCCTGGGCAGCGCCGACGACACCAGCGGGAAGGGTGCGCAGTGAGCGTCTCGACCGCCTTCGACGCCGCACGTGCCGAGGACCGCGCCGTCCTCGTCGGCTACCTCCCGTCCGGCTTCCCCGACCTCCCCGGCGGCATCGACGCGCTGCGCTGCATGGTCGACCACGGCTGCGACGTGATCGAGGTCGGCCTGCCCTACAGCGACCCGGTCATGGACGGCCCCACGATCCAGGCGGCCGCTCAGCAGGCGCTGGAGAAGGGGTCGCGCACCACCGACGTGCTCCGCACCGTGGAGGCCGTCGCGGCCACCGGGGCGCCCACCGTCGTGATGACCTACTGGAACCCCGTGGAGCGGTACGGCGTGGAGCGGTTCGCCACCGACCTCGCCTCCGCCGGCGGCGCCGGTCTCATCACGCCCGACCTGACGCCCGACTTCGCGCCGGAGTGGATCGCCGCAGCGGACGAGCGCGACCTGGACAAGGTCTTCCTCGTGGCGCCGTCCTCGACCGACGAGCGGATCGCGATGACCACCGCCGCCTGCCGCGGCTTCGTCTACGCCACCGCCGTCATGGGCGTCACCGGTGCCCGCACCAGCACCAGCGACCTCGCCGGCCCGCTCGTCGAGCGCACCCGCCGCGCGACCGACCTGCCGGTCGGGGTCGGCCTCGGGGTCAGCAACGGCGCGCAGGCTGCCGAGGTGGCGGCGTACGCCGACGCGGTCATCGTCGGCTCCGCCTTCGTGCGGGTGCTGCTCGACCACGCCGACGACCCGCGCGCGGGCCGCACCGCGCTCGCGGCGCTCACCGAGGACCTGGCCGAGGGGGTCCGGGCGCGTGCGTGACCGCGCACGCCGCGTAGCAGCCCTGGTGGCGGTCGCGCTCGTGGCCGTCGTCGCGCTGGCCGGGTGCGGGTCCGACGAGGAGGCGCCGTTCAGCGGCACCGTCCTCACGTCGCCTTACCAGGTGCCCGACGTCGACTTCACCGACACCGACGGCGAGCCGTTCTCGCTGGCGGCGGACACCGACGACCGGCTCACGCTCGTCTTCTTCGGCTACACCCGGTGCGTCGACATCTGCCCGGCCGTGCTCTCGCACCTGGCCTCGGCGCTCACCCGCCTCGACGAGGCCGACCGCGAGCAGGTGCAGGTCGTCATGGTGACCAGCGACCCCGACCACGACGACGCCGCCACCATCCGCGGCTACCTCGACGGGTTCGACACGACGTTCGTCGGCCTGCGCGCCGACTTCGACACCACCGCCGAGGTGGGGCTGGACCTCGCCGTGGGCCTCGACCGCACCGACCCCGGCGGGCACACCACCCAGATCCTCGGTGTCGACCCCGCCGACGAGGTCCCGGTGTTCTGGGGCTCCGACACCAGCCCCAAGCAGTTCGCCGACGACATCCACACCCTGCTCGACCGCTGAGCCGCTGACCCCGAGGCACCCGAGGCACCCATGGACCTGATGCAGCTGACCGCCCTGTCGATCCCCAGCCCCTCCCAGGGTGTGTGGCACCTGGGGCCGCTGCCGATCCGCGGCTACGCGCTGTGCATCATCCTCGGCATCGTCGCCGCCATCTGGATCGGCGAGCGCCGCTGGGTGGCGCGCGGCGGAGCCCCGGGCGACATCCAGGACCTCGCGGTCTGGGCCGTGCCGTTTGGCCTGGTCGGCGCCCGGGCTTACCACGTGGCCACCGACTGGGAGCGCTACTTCGGCGACGGCAACAACCCGGTCACCGCGCTCTACGTCTGGAACGGAGGGCTCGGCATCTGGGGCGGCGTCGCGCTCGGCGCGCTCGGCGTCTACCTCGGTGCGCGTCGCAAGGGGCTGCGCTTCCTGCCGCTGGTCGACGCGCTCGCTCCCGGGGTGATCGTGGCCCAGGCTCTCGGCCGCTGGGGCAACTGGTTCAACCAGGAGCTCTACGGCAAGCCCACCGACCTGCCGTGGGGTCTGGAGATCGACCCGTCCAACTGGCCGACGGGCTGCGACTACCCGCCGGGCTCGGGTCTGTGCACCTTCGAGCCGGGCACCCTGTTCCACCCGACGTTCCTCTACGAGGCGCTGTGGAACCTCGCCGTCTTCGCCCTGCTGATCTGGGCCGACCGCCGCTTCCGCCTCGGGCACGGTCGCGTCTTCGCGCTGTACGTCATGGGCTACACCCTCGGCCGGGGCTGGATCGAGTACCTCCGCATCGACGACGTGCAGCTGCGCGACGTCCTCGGCCTGCGGTTCAACGTGTGGACCTCCATCGTGCTCTTCGTGCTGGCGCTGGCGTTCTTCGTCTGGAGCGCGCGGACCCGGCCCGGTCGCGAGGAGTCCGTCTGGCTCCCCGGTCGCGAGCCGGAGCCGGAGGGCGCCGAGGGGGCCGAGGACGCCGGGGACGCGTCCGACGCCGGGGACTCGTCCGACGCCGGGGACTCGTCCGACGACGAGGACCCGTCCGACGACGAGGACCCGTCCGACGACGAGGGCGACGAGGGCGACGAGGGCGGCGACGCACCGGCTGAGGAGCCGGACGCGACCGCGGAGCAGTCGAAGCACGACTGACCTGGGGGTACTCCGGTCCGGACCAGGACGTGACCTTCGCCCCGGTGGGTGTCCAACTACGGACCCGGACTGGCGGTGGAGGCGTAACCCGGTGGTAATCTGCGATCTCCCGCGCGGGCCAATGCCGTCCCTGCGACCCACCGATGCGGCACCGCTCCCGGCCCGAGGGCCGTGAACGCTGCCTCACCACGCCGACGGGAGAACTCCAGTGCCGTACCAGCACGCGTTCCCGGCGCCCCAAGGGCTCTACGACCCCGCGCACGAGCACGACGCCTGTGGCGTCGCGTTCGTCGCCACGATGACCGGCGAGGCCTCGCACGACATCGTCGCGAAGGCCCTCACCGCGCTCCGCAACCTCGACCACCGTGGCGCCGCCGGAGCGGAGCCCAACTCCGGCGACGGCGCCGGCATCCTCATGCAGGTGCCCGACGCCTTCCTGCGCGACGTCACCGCGGGCGAGGGGCTCACGCTCCCGGCCCCCGGCGCGTACGCCGTGGGCACGGCGTTCCTCCCCGGCGACGACGACGACGTCGCCAAGACCCGCAGCCGCATCGAGGAGATCGCCGTCGAGGAGGGCCTCACCGTCCTCGGCTGGCGCGAGGTCCCGGTCAAGCCGGAGATCCTCGGGAGCACCGCCCTCGCGGTCATGCCGACGTTCTCGATGCTCTTCGTCGAGTCCGCCGGCCAGCGGCTCACCGGCATGGGCCTGGAGCGCGCCGCGTTCTGCCTGCGCAAGCGCTCCGAGCGCGAGACCGACGTCTACTTCCCGTCGCTGTCGTCGCGCACGCTGGCCTACAAGGGGATGCTCACCACCGAGCAGCTCGACGGGTTCTACCCCGACCTGCTCGACGAGCGCGTCGCCTCGGCGCTGGCCGTCGTGCACTCGCGGTTCTCGACCAACACCTTCCCGAGCTGGCCGCTGAGCCACCCGTTCCGGTTCATCGCCCACAACGGCGAGATCAACACCGTGATGGGCAACCGCAACTGGATGCGGGCGCGCGAGGCGCTGCTGAGCAGCGACGTCATCCCGGGCGACCTGGAGCGGCTCTACCCGATCTGCGCCCCGGGCGCCTCGGACTCCGCGTCCTTCGACGAGGTGCTCGAGCTGCTGCACATGGGCGGCCGCTCGCTCCCGCACTCGGTGCTGATGATGATCCCCGAGGCGTGGGAGAACCACGGCGAGATGGACCAGGCGCGCCGGGAGTTCTACGAGTTCCACTCCACGCTGATGGAGCCCTGGGACGGTCCCGCCTGCGTCGTGTTCACCGACGGCACCCAGATCGGCGCGGTCCTCGACCGCAACGGCCTGCGCCCCTCCCGCTTCTGGATCACCGACGACGGCCTCGTCGTGCTGGCCTCCGAGGTCGGCGTGCTCGACCTCGACCCGGCCTCGATCGTCCGCAAGGGCCGGCTCCAGCCGGGCCGCATGTTCCTCGTCGACACCGAGGAGCACCGGGTCATCGAGGACGAGGAGATCAAGGCCGAGCTCGCCGCCGAGCACCCGTACGGCGAGTGGCTGCACGCCGGTCTGGTCCACCTCGAGGACATCCCCGACCGCGAGCACGTCGTGCACACGCACGCCTCGGTCACCCGCCGCCAGCAGATCTTCGGCTACACCGAGGAGGAGCTGCGGGTCCTGCTGACCCCGATGGCCAACACCGGTGCGGAGCCGATCGGCTCGATGGGCACCGACACGCCCATCGCCGCCCTCAGCGACAAGCCGCGGCTGCTGTTCGACTACTTCAGCCAGCTCTTCGCCCAGGTCACCAACCCGCCGCTGGACGCCATCCGCGAGGAGCTCGTCACCTCGCTCAACGGCTCCATCGGCCCGGAGTCCAACCTGCTGGAGGCTGCCCCGGCCTCCTGCCGCCAGGTCGTGCTGCCGTTCCCGGTGATCTCCAACGACGACCTCGCCAAGATCCGGCACATCAACCGCGAGGGTGACATGCCCGGGTTCATCACCCACGTCGCCCGCGGCCTGTACGACGTGCACGGCGGCGGCGAGGCACTGGCCGCCCGCCTCGACGCGATCTGCGCCGAGGTCAGCGACGCCATCGAGCACGGCGCGCGCGTGATCGTGCTGTCCGACCGGCACTCCGACGCCGACCGGGCCCCGATCCCGTCGCTGCTGCTCACCGCGGCGGTCCACCACCACCTGGTGCGCGAGAAGACCCGCACCCAGGTCGGTCTGCTGGTCGAGGCCGGTGACGTCCGCGAGGTCCACCACGTGGCGCTGCTGGTCGGCTACGGCGCGGCCGCGGTCAACCCCTACCTCGCCATGGAGTCGGTCGAGGACCTCGCCCGCGAGGCCTACTACGTGAAGGCCGAGCCCGAGAAGGCCGTCAGCAACCTCGTCAACGCGCTCGGCAAGGGCGTGCGCAAGGTGATGAGCAAGATGGGCGTCTCGACCGTGGCGTCCTACACCGGCGCGCAGATCTTCGAGTGCCTCGGGCTCTCGCAGGAGGTCGTCGACCGCTACTTCACCGGCACCACCTCCAAGCTCGGCGGCATCGGCCTCGACGTCATCGCCCAGGAGGTGGAGCGCCGGCACGCCGTCGCCTACCCGCGCGGCGGTGCCGTCAAGCCGGCCCACCGCGAGCTCGAGGTCGGTGGCGAGTACCAGTGGCGACGGGGCGGCGAGCCGCACCTGTTCAACCCGGAGACCGTCTTCCGTCTCCAGCACTCCACCCGCTCGCAGCGCTACGACATCTTCAAGCAGTACACCCAGGCGGTCGACGACCAGGCGAAGCAGCTGATGACGCTGCGCGGCCTGTTCACGTTCAAGGGCAGCCACCTCACCGGTCGTGAGCCGATCGCGATCGAGGAGGTCGAGCCGGTCTCGGAGATCGTGAAGCGCTTCTCGACCGGTGCGATGTCGTACGGCTCGATCTCCAAGGAGGCGCACGAGACCCTCGCGATCGCCATGAACCGGCTGGGCGGCAAGTCCAACACCGGTGAGGGTGGCGAGGACCCCGACCGTCTCTACGACCCCGAGCGCCGCAGCTCGATCAAGCAGGTCGCGTCGGGCCGCTTCGGCGTCACCTCGGAGTACCTCACCAACTCCGACGACATCCAGATCAAGATGGCGCAGGGTGCCAAGCCCGGCGAGGGCGGCCAGCTGCCCGGCAACAAGGTCTACCCGTGGGTCGCCAAGACCCGGCACTCCACGCCGGGTGTGGGCCTGATCAGCCCGCCGCCGCACCACGACATCTACTCGATCGAGGACCTCGCCCAGCTGATCCACGACCTGAAGAACGCCAACCCGCAGGCGCGGGTGCACGTGAAGCTGGTCTCCGAGGTCGGTGTCGGCACGGTCGCGACGGGTGTGTCGAAGGCGCACGCGGACGTCGTCCTCATCTCCGGCCACGACGGCGGCACCGGCGCCTCGCCGCTGACGTCGCTCAAGCACGCCGGTGGCCCCTGGGAGCTCGGCCTGGCCGAGACCCAGCAGACCCTGCTGCTCAACGGCCTGCGCGACCGGATCGTGGTGCAGACCGACGGCCAGCTCAAGACCGGTCGCGACGTCGTCGTCGCCGCGCTGCTCGGCGCGGAGGAGTACGGCTTCGCCACCGCTCCGCTGGTGGTCTCGGGCTGCATCCTGATGCGGGTCTGCCACCTCGACACCTGCCCGGTGGGCGTGGCGACGCAGAACCCCGTGCTGCGCGAGCGGTACAGCGGCAAGGCAGAGTACGTCGTCACGTTCTTCGAGTA
The DNA here is from genome assembly GCA_002729525.1 of Nocardioides sp. Classification (GTDB taxonomy): domain Bacteria; phylum Actinomycetota; class Actinomycetes; order Propionibacteriales; family Nocardioidaceae; genus Nocardioides. Next base: position 2,653 of record PBYI01000034.1, on the reverse strand, counting down.
CATCGCCCAGGAGGTCCGCGAGATCCTCGCCGAGCTCGGTTTCCGCACGCTCGACGAGGCCATCGGCCAGGTCGGCGCGCTCGACACCACCGAGGCGGTGTCGCACTGGAAGGCGTCGGGCCTCGACCTCACGCCGGTGCTGCACCAGGTCGACGCCAGCCACTTCCCCGACCAGGACCCGCGCTGCACCAAGACGCAGGACCACGGCCTGGAGAAGTCGCTCGACGTCACCCAGCTGGTGCCGCTGGCCGAGCCCGCCCTCGAGCGGGGCGAGCCGGTCCGGGCGCAGCTGCCGATCCGCAACATCAACCGCACGGTCGGCACGATCCTCGGCCACGAGGTGACCAAGCGGTACCGCGGCGAGGGCCTGCCCGACGGCACCATCGACGTCACCTTCACCGGCTCGGCCGGCCAGTCGTTCGGCGCCTTCGTGCCGAAGGGCGTCACGCTGCGCCTGGAGGGCGACGCCAACGACTACGTCGGCAAGGGCCTCTCCGGCGGCCGGATCGTCGTCCGCCCCGACCGTGCTGCGACGTTCGAGTCGCACAAGCACATCATCGCGGGCAACACGATCGGCTACGGCGCGACCTCGGGTGAGATCTTCATCCGCGGCGGCGTGGGGGAGCGGTGCTGCGTGCGCAACTCCGGCGCCTGGGTCGTCACCGAGGGCGTGGGCGACCACGCCGCGGAGTACATGACCGGCGGTCGCCTTGTGGTGCTCGGCAAGATGGGCCGCAACTTCGGTGCGGGAATGTCCGGCGGCGTCGCCTGGGTGCTCGACCTGAAGGAGTTCCGTGTCAACACCGAGCTCGTCGAGCTCGGCCCGGTCAAGGAGGAGGCGGCCGCCGAGCTCGAGCAGCTGGTCCGCCGGCACCTCGAGGAGACCGGCTCCCCGATCGCCGAGGAGCTGCTCGCCGACTGGGAGACCTCGCTGACCCGCTTCACCGAGGTCATGCCGCGCGAGTACCGCGTGGTGCTGGAGGCCAAGGCGAAGGCCGAGGCCGACGGGCTCGACGAGGCTGCGACCGCCAACGCGATGATGGAGGCACTCCATGGCTGACCCCAAGGGATTCCTGAAGAACGGCCGCGAGGGTGCGACCCGCCGGCCCGTCGACGAGCGCGTCGGCGACTGGGACGAGGTCTACCCCGACGGCATCGGCCGCGCCCTGCTGCCGATCATCAACACCCAGGCGAGCCGCTGCATGGACTGCGGCATCCCGTTCTGTCACGAGGGCTGCCCGCTGGGCAACATCATCCCGGAGTGGAACGACCTCGTCTGGCGTGACGACTGGGAGGGCGCGATCGAGCGCCTGCACGCGACCAACAACTTCCCGGAGTTCACCGGTCGCCTGTGCCCCGCACCGTGCGAGACCGCCTGCGTGCTGGGCATCAACCAGGACCCGGTGACCATCAAGAACGTCGAGGTCTCGATCATCGACAAGGCGTGGGAGTCCGGGTTCGTCCGGCCCCAGCCGCCGGAGTGGCTCTCGGGTCGCACCGTCGCGGTGATCGGGTCGGGCCCGGCGGGCCTGGCCGCGGCCCAGCAGCTCACCCGCGCCGGCCACACCGTGGCCGTCTTCGAGCGCGAGGACCGGGCCGGCGGGCTGCTGCGCTACGGCATCCCCGAGTTCAAGATGGAGAAGAAGCACCTCGACCGTCGCCTCGACCAGATGCGGCGCGAGGGCACGGTCTTCCGCACCGGTGTCGAGGCGGGCGCCCCCGGCGGGAAGTACTCCGGCGAGCAGCTCAAGGAGCGGTACGACGCCGTCGTGCTGGCCACCGGCTCGACTGTCGCCCGTGACCTGCCGGTGACCGGCCGCGAGCTCGGCGGCATCCACCAGGCGATGGACTTCCTCCCGCAGGCCAACCGGGTCGCCGTGGGCGAGCCGGCCAACGCCGACGGGTCCGAGCAGGTCGTCGCCACCGGCAAGAACGTCGTCATCATCGGCGGCGGTGACACCGGCGCCGACTGCCTCGGCACCTCGATCCGCCAGGGCGCGGCGTCGATCACGCAGCTGGAGATCATGCCGGAGCCGCCGGAGAGTCGTCCCACGGGTCAGCCGTGGCCGACGTACCCGATGATCTTCCGGGTCTCCTCGGCGCACGAGGAGGGTGGCGAGCGGGTCTACTCCGCCTCGACCAAGGAGTTCCTGGGCGACGAGGACGGCAACGTCCGCGCGCTGCGGATCGTCGAGGTGGTCTTCGAGGGCGGCACGCTCTCGGAGGTCGAGGGCTCCGAGCGCGAGATCCCGGCCGAGCTGGTGCTCTTCGCAATGGGCTTCACCGGTCCCGAGCAGCCTGGCCTGGTCGAGCAGCTCGGTGTCGACCTCGACGCGCGCGGCAACGTCGCCCGCGACGAGGGCTACATGACCTCGGTGCCCGGCGTGTTCTCCGCCGGCGACTGCGGTCGCGGTCAGTCGCTCATCGTGTGGGCGATCGCCGAGGGCCGCGCGGCCGCCGCCGCGGTCGACGAGTACCTCACCGGCTCGACGATCCTGCCGGCGCCGATCCCGCCGTCGAAGCGACCCCTGGTCGTCTGAGACCCGCGTGCTCCATGTGTGGGCAGCATCAGCATCACCGCCCGTCGGGGTCTCGGTGGGACGTCGGTCGGGTACCTGGTCGCGGTGCTCCCGACGTCGGGGGGGGGGGGGGG
>PBYI01000033.1 GCA_002729525.1 Nocardioides sp. | reverse complement strand
GGCCCGCCTCGCGGGGCGGATCACCAGGCCCGGCAGACCAACCGGGGATCGGTCGTCTCACCCTAGGGCGTGGCCCCGGTGGGGCCCGCCTCGCGGGGCAGGCCACCGGGCCGGACGCAGCCCGAGGACCGTGTGCTCTGGACCACACCCACACCCGAGTGGTGGGGTGCACCCGTGGATCTCACGTACCCGGTCGTCGTCGCGGCCGCCAAGTCCTGGTTCCGGCTGTCCGCGATGGACATCCACATGGCCGGTATCGAGCACATTCCTCAGTCCGGCGGGGCTCTCGTGGCCGTCAACCACATCTCGTACGTCGACTACCTGATGGGCGGCCTGCCCGGCGTCGAGCGCGGCCGCTACACGCGGTTCATGGCGAAGAAGGAGCTGTTCGACCACCGCGTCGGCGGGCCCCTGATGCGCACCTTCGGCCACATCAGCGTCGACCGCGCCGCCGGGCTCGACTCGATGGCGCGCGCCGGAGACGCGCTGCGCGCCGGCGAGCTGGTCGGCATCTTCCCCGAGGCCACGGTCTCGCAGAGCTTCCTGGTCAAGGAGCTCAAGACCGGCGCCGTCCGCATCGCCGCGGACGCCGGCGTACCCCTCATCCCCATCGTCGTGTGGGGCACCCAGCGCATCCTCGCCAAGGGCCGCAAGCCGGACCTGTCGCGCCGGCAGCGGATCGACATCGAGGTCGGCGAGCCGATGCACCCCACCGGCGACGACCCGACGACGCAGACCGAGGCGCTGCGTACCCGGATGCAGGAGATGCTCGAGCACTGCATCCTCGCCAGCCCCGCCGACGAGCGACCGGCCGGCGCGTGGTGGCTCCCGCAGCAGTACGGCGGCTCGGCGCCCACCATCGAGGAGGCCGCCGCGCAGTACGCCGAGGAGCGCCGCCGCCGCGCGCAGGCCAAGGCCGAGAAGCGCGCGCGGTGACGCCCCGGACCCACGCGATCCCCGCGTGACCCTCACCGCACTGTCGTACGACGACCGCTCGCGCGAGTAGCGTCCGCGGCGTGCAGATCCTCCTCGTCCAGCCGGACGCCACCGTGCCCCTGCTGCGGCTCGAGCAGCCCTGGACCGAGGCGGGCATCGGCCTCTGCACGGTCCGCCCGTACGCCGGCGACCCGGTGCCGGCGAGCCCGGCCGAGGTCGGCGCCGACGCGCTGGTCGTGCTCGGCGGGGAGATGGCGCCCGACGACGACGCGGCGTACCCGTGGCTGGCCGACGTCCGCGCACTTCAGCGCCGGGCGCACGACGACGGCGTACCGCAGCTGGGCATCTGCCTCGGCGGCCAGCTGCTGGGCTACGCGCTCGGCGGCGCTGTCGGCCGGGGCGCGAGCGGGCGCGAGGCCGGCGTGGTCGACCTACGACTGACCCACGCGGCCGCCGACGACGCGCTCCTGGGTGGGCTGCCCGACCCGCTGCCGATGCCGTCGATGCACGCCGACGAGGTGAGCGCGCTCCCCGAGGGCGCGGTGCTGCTCGGCGAGACCGACCGCTACCCGCACCAGGCGTTCCGCTGCGGCGACACCAGCTGGGGGCTGCAGTTCCACCCCGAGGTGACGCCCGAGGTGTTCGCCCGCTGGGCGGCCGGTTACGGGATGGAGGCGGAGGGCGCGGAGCTCGCCGGCCGGGACGCCGAGGTGCACGCGCTGACGCTGCAGGTCGCCGCCCGGTTCGCGGCCGTCGTACGCCGGAGCGCCGCAGCAGCCCCCGCCACACCCGCGTCTGCCTAGGCTGGACGGGTGCGCCCCACCCGTCGCCGCCTGCTGTCCGCCGCCGTCGTCCTCGCCGTCGCGGCCGGCCCCGTCGCCGCGTGCAGCGGTGACGGCTCCGCGACGTACGACCCGTCGTCGGCCGGCGGCACCGACGACCACTACCGGGTGACCGACGCCGACCTCGACGCCTTCGCCGAGGTCATGGCCGCGCGCGGGCAGGCGCTGAGCGACGGCGACCGCGAGGCCTTCCTCGCCACCGTCGACCCCGACGCCGGCCGCGCGTTCCGCGCCCGCGAGACCAACCTGTTCGACAACCTGCAGAGCCTCCCGGTCGTGTCGGTCGCCTACGACGTCGGCCGCAGCGGCCTCTCCCCCGACGAGATCGACGGCGACGACCCGACCGGCCGGGTCCAGGTCGTCGAGCAGGTGCGGCTGGAGGACGCGCTGTCGCGGCCCGTCGGCAACCAGGTCGGCACGACGTTCGTCCAGCGCGAGGGCACCTGGTACGTCGGCGCGGAGGGCGACCTGCCGTCGTCCTCGGCCCAGGACCGTCCCTGGTACGGCGGCCTCGTGTCGTGGTCGAGGTCGGGCCCGGTGCTGCTCCTGGCCGACGCCGACGCGCCGTCGTCGCAGGACGCCGAGACGCTCGCGCCGCAGGTCGCCGAGGACCTCACCGGCGTCGCGGACCTGCTCGGCCAGGAGGCCCCGCCGGTGCTCGTGGACGCCACCAGCAACGGCGAGGCCAGCGAGCTGAGCAACGCCAGCGGGGAGTTCGCCGGCGCCATCACCCGTCCGCTGTACGCCGCCACCGCGGACGACCTCGGCCGCGAGGCCGGGATCCTGGTGAAGCTCAACCCCGACTACATCGACCAGCTCGTCGCCGACCGCCGCACCATGCGCCACGAGCTCACCCACGTGGTGCTGCGCCGCTACTCCGGCCGGGTGCCGACCTGGATGAGCGAGGGCATCGCCGAGTACGTCGGCACCTACCCCGCCACCGTCGCCGACGACGAGCCGGCGTGGAGCACGTACGTCGACCTCGAGGCGCGCCGTCCCGTGCTGGTCGCCACCGGCAACTGGGGCCGCGACCCGAGCGGTGACTACCTCCTCGCCCGCGCCGCCGCGCAGTACGTCGTGACCCGGCACGGCCTCGACGCCTACCTGGACGTGATGCGCACCTTCGCGAGGAAGGCGCCGCTCGACACCCCGGACGCCACCAGCGAGGTGCTCCAGGACGTCATCGGCGAGAGCGGCGAGGAGGTCGGCCAGGGTGCCTACGCCCTGCTGACCGACGCCGGCACAGCCGGGTCCTGACCTCCCTCCGGGCGTCGGCGCACCCGACTAGGGTCGATGTCATGGACCTGCCCGTGATGCCGCCGGTGCGGCCGATGCTCGCCAAGGCGGTCAAGGGCGTGCCCGACCCCGCGAAGCACGGCGGGCTGAGCTTCGAGCCGAAGTGGGACGGCTTCTGAATTTTCTGTACGTAATCCGTATGCTCAGTCTATGAGCGCTCGCCGAACTCCTGCAAGCACTACGTTGCGGCTGGGTGTGGGTTACACGCGGTACTCGACCGAGGAGCAGGGCTCGACGGCTGAGCAGCGGGCGATCAACGAGATAATCGCGGCCGATCACGGGGTCACGTTGCTGGAGACGTTCACGGACGAGGGCGTCTCCCGCACACTGACCGACCGGCCGGGTCTTCAAGAGTTGTTCGACTATCTGGAGGCTCGCCGTGACGTGCGGTTCCTGGTGGTCAACGAGCTGGAGCGCATCACGGCCGGCGTGGGTCAGCGCCAGAAGATCACGTCGTTGTGCAAGCGTCTCGGGATCACGCTGGTAACCGAGGACAGCGGACTCATCGACCCGCACGACGAGGACGCGATGTACGACGCGGACGTGCGCGCGGTCAACGCCAAGGGCGAGGTGTTGAAGGTCCGGCGACGTACGCGCAGAAACCTGCGGGCCAAGGTGGTTGCCGGAGCGACGGTGGCGATGCGCCCGCCGTATGGGGTGCGGATGAAGCCGCTGGTCATCGAGGGCGTGGAGCTGCCATCCGGGATGCCGGCGTTCGTCAATGGCCGCAAGGTCCGCTCGGGAGCGCCCGAACTGCATCCCGAGGAGTACCCGTGGCTGGTCCAGATGTTCACCTGGGCCGATGAGGGCGTGTCGGTGGAGGAGATCGCGCGTCGGCTGACGCGAGAGGGTGTGCCGACCAAGACGGGCAAGGATGCGTGGCCGCCGAACTCGATCGCCGGGATTCTGGACAACCCGTTCTACAAGGGCGAGCTGACCTGGGGACGCCAGCAGGTGCTGCGGGATGAGAACGGCAAGCCGTATCTGGAACAGCGGCGCGAAGATGACCCTGGCCGGGTGACCCGCGAGTCCCCATTGGGGGCGATCGTCGACCCGGAGTTGTGGGATCGGGTCAACGCGCGGCGGCTTGCGGCGCGTGGCCAGAAGAACAGGAACCAGAAGGCCACCCCGGAGAACGTGCTGGACGGGATCGTGTTTTGCGGGCGGTGCGGGCACCGGATGTACACGCGGATCGACAACCCTCGCAGCCACAAGACCGTGCGTATCCGGTTCTACTGCCCCGGCAAGCGGCCGGGCATGGTCCCGCGCACCGGATACAGCCCCTGCGAGAAGGTCAACACGATCCTGGCCGACAACATCATCAAGGGCATCGCTTCCCAACCGATCCGCGGCGGGAAGACCGTCGAGGTGCAGGTGACGCGCGGCGTCGCCGCTGACGCGGACGCGGAGAAGAAGCGCGACCGGCTCCAGGCCCGGATCAGGGAGGCCGAGGCGGAGTGGGCCAATGCCAAGCGGCTCGCGGTCAAGGGGCTGCTCGAGGACGACGACGTCGCGGCGGTCAAGGCCGAGACGGAGGCGATCATCTCCGAGGCCCGGACCACGCTTGAGGAGCTGGACCAGGCCGGCAGGGTCGAGGTGGTGCCGTTCACCGGGACCGTGGCCGACAGGTTCGCCGAGCTGGTCGACGGGTTGAGCGACGAGGAGGTCCCGGTCGAGCTTCGCAGGGCGCTGCTACGCGACTTCGGCATTACCCGCATCTACGTCGACAACCCAGGCGTTCGAGTCGAGCTGCTGTAGGGCTTCGCCGGCGCACCACGCCTCGCACGCGGCCCTGACCTCACCGCGCGGGCGACTACGCAAGCTCCAGGAGGAGGGGCGGTCCGTTCCGAGGACGAGGGTGTTAGAAGCCGATGCTGGGCGGCTCGGGCGGGCTGAGGCGGCCACTGCCCGGGTCTTGCCTCTTCTCATCCTCGATGGAGCGGCGCAGTCGCTCAGCGCCAGTCTCCGGCGTCTCGGCCTCAACTTCAGCGCCGTGCGTCGTTCCCGCGCAGCGGCCCGGTGGGCGACGTCTTCGGCAATGTAGTAGTGGCGTGGAAGCAGTTGCCCTGGCGGATAGGTGTGGCTCAGCAGGTCGACTGCCTCCTGAGCCGTGGTGTAGCCGAGTCGGTTGAACAGGGTCGCGGCGTCGTCAAGGTCTCGCTCGTCGCGGGAGGCATGGAGTTTCACCGCCAGCAGATACTCCGGCGAGGCGACCTGCACCAGCAGCGACTCGGACTCGAACACGGTTTGCGGGTGCTCGTCGGGGCCCGGGAGGAAGCCCTTGGCGGCGTCGTTGAGCCAATCCGGCTCCAGGCCGCGGGCGGCGCCGATTTCTCCAGCAGCGACCCGTACCTCCGGCGCAGGAACAAATAGGGCATCCACGTCGCGGGTGAGACGGCCCTGGTCGTAAGCCAGTGCCATGGCCGCCCCGCCCACGACGAAGAGCTGTGCCTGCACGCCACCGGCCGCCAGGCGCTCCGACAGTTCGTGGAGCAGGCCGAGGACCTGCTCTGCGTCGAGTTGTCGTGCCTCGCTGCTCATGCCCGGTTCAGAGACCGTGCGGTGATGAAGATGCCGCGCTGCGCGAACGCGCGGGGACTGTCGCGCTCGGCCTCGACCCTCCAGGTGTCCGGCACGGCGGGGTACCAGCCGTCGGCACGCCGGGCCGGGTCAAGCGCCCACCCAGGCACGGGCCAACCGTCACGCACGGCCAGGTGGTCTGCCAGGGCAGCGAAGGCGGCGTCGACCTCGTCGGATCCGGTGGGCGCGGGGACGGCGGTGAAGACCAGTGCGGCGAGGGCAGCGCCGCCTCGACGCAGGGTTGAGGTGTAGTCGTCGAGGGTCTGGAGGACCCCGAAGCGCCAGCACGCGTCCACCGACTCACCAGCAGCCAACAACTCGGCGCAGCGCAGCGCGTTGTCAGCGGCGGTGTGCCGGACACCGACATGACGGGCCGGCTCGTAGGCCGGGGCGGCCTGAGCGCGCTCGAGTAGCGCTCCGATGGAGAGCACCTGGCCTTGGAAGACCACGACCCACCTCCTTGCCGTTCGATCCCCATTGTTTCAGACACGACCGAGACGAGCAGCGTCAAGCGACCTCGGAGTCCCCGGTGTCGACGTCGACGACCCAGGCGGCGGCGTCGAGCTGCTGGAGCGGTAGCCCTGCTCGCAACGCCTCGCGCTTCGCCTTGAACACCGCGAGCGCACGGATGGCTCGGGCGTCCTGTTCGGCGGTGAGGGTCGTCGACATGGCGGGGCTCGATCAGCGACGCTGCTTCATGGCCGTGTCACTCATCCCCAAACTCGCGCCGGCGGCCGGCTGCGAGGAAGCGGCGGAGTTCGGCGACGGTGGTGTAGAGGCGGCCGTTGCCGTTGATGCGCCACCAGCGGGGTCCGATGCCTCGTCGTTTCCAGTCGCGTGCGGTGCGTTGCGGGGTGCGGACGAAGGTGCAGAACTCCTCGAAGTAGAGGACGTCGTTGTCGTCCCATTCGCGCGGGATGTGGATCGGGCTCATCGCGATGACCTCCTTGGCCAACCAGGTGCGCAGCATTGGCCGAAGAGTGACGCCGGGGCGTACCCCCGAACGTCCCCCTGAGGGGGTTCCCCCAAGGGGGTACGCAGGGGGTACGCTCCCGCGGCTGTCGCGTTTGCGCAGGTCAGACCGCGTCCCCCCGAAAGTCGTCCACATTGTGGACTTCCGGTTTCGGCGGGTGCGTCCCCCGACTTTTCGGGGTGGCGGTAACGCTGGGCGGTGGTTGACATGGGTGGTTCCTCGCCGTGTCTGCGGAGCCCGCTGGTGCGGGTTCCTGATGCTTTGAAAGGCAACCTGCGCTCGCCCGGATCGGACGCCTGACGCCCGGGGAATCTCGTGGCCACCGACCACGCGAGCGTGATGGCGACCGCTGGTGTCAGAACCCGATGCCGTGCCCGGGGCCACGGGCGGGAGCACCGACGGGCGGGGGTTCGGGTGGGCGAGGGCGCCGTCGTGGTGGCTGCTGAAGGGCTCCTGCCTGCAGCGCGATGCTGTGTCCCGGGGCACGCGCGGGGGCGCGGGGTCCGTAGCGCTCGATGTCTTCGGCGGCGATCTCGGCGGCGTGCGCGGGACCGAGGTCGGCGCGGCCGCGACTGAAGACCTCGACCCAATGTGTGCGGGCCGTGTCGAGGTCCTCGGCGACCAGATGTGCGGTGTTGGTGTGGCGACCGCGGGTCATGGCGACATAGGCAGCGGCAGCACCGGTGGTGTCGCCGAGGGCGAAGTGGGCATGGTCGACGGTGTCGCCTTGGGCGCCGTGGACGGTGGTGGCGTAGGCGAGCTCGACGTGGTCGCGGACGTAGTCGGCCGGCAAGTGTCGTTCCCCGGTCCGGCCGGTCACCAGGAGGCTGCCGTCGTCCCCGATGCCGGCGACGGTCCAGGTGTCGCGGTTGGCGACGCCGAGGTCGCGGTTGTTGCGGCGGGTGGCGATCCGGTCACCGAGGCCGATCCGCTCACCACCTCGTGTCACCGCCTCACCAGACTGCTCACCGCCGCGCTCACCAGACGGCTCGCCGTTGGGTTCACTGCTCTGGATGTGGCGGTGGTGATGGTCGCGGATAGCGGCGTTCAGCGCGGTGACTTGTTCGCGGGTGTCGGCGATGACAAGTCCCTCGACGGCTGCGAGCGTGACGGTGCGTTCGACCTCGGTGGGATGCAGGACGATCTGTCCTCGTTCGACGAGTTGGTCGAACACCTCACTACTTCGCTCTCCGGTGCGCATCAGGAGGCTGAGGTCGGCGTAGGCGGGGTCGGTGAAGCGGTGCACGGCACCGAGCTCGAGCCGGGCCTGGTCGGGTGCCCAGCGGGTGGCGAGGTCGAGCACTCCCCCGCGGCCGACGGCGGGGAGCTGGTGCCGGTCGCCGAGGAACACCACGCCGGCACCGGCGTGGTCGGCGATCGCGAGGAGAGCGTGGGCGGTGTCCTGGTCGAGCATCCCGGCCTCATCGACCAGCAAGACGTCGCCCGGGAGGAGTCGGGCTTCGGGGGCGATCTGCGCGCGTGGGGACGGGGTGTGGGTCCAGTGGCCGTCCTCATCCCACCGGTAGCCCTGTTGGTGGGCCAGCCAGGCTGCGGAGAACGCGTCTGCCCCCACCTGCTGCCGCGCGGTCTCGGCTGCCTTGAGAGTCGGGGTGACCACGACCAGCCGCCGCTCTTGGGCATCGAGTGCGGCACGGGCTGCGGCGAGGGTGGTGGTCTTCCCGGTCCCGGCGGCACCTTCGATCACGAGCAGGCCCGCGTGCCCGGCCAATGCGGCCACGGCACGGCGCTGGCCGGGGTCGAGCCGGTCGACCAGACGGGCGGGGATCCGGACGCGGCGCGCGGGCGTCACCGGTTGCTCGGCACGGATCGCGAGGCGCTGGGTGAGGGCGGCCTCGACGGCCAGCACCTGTGTCGAGGTGAGCGCCCGGATGTGCTCGGGACCGTCGTCGCGCTCCAGCAGCGGACGGCACGCGGCAACAGCGCGGCTGGTGATGTCCTCGGCCAGCTCGGTGCGCGCCGCGTGCTCGGCCACGATCCCGACGGAAGCGATCAGCTTCTCTGTCTCGCCGCGGATGTCGGCGGCATTCCATGCCGACCGCTTCGCCCCGAGCCGGGACAAGATCACCTCGACCGCGACGTCGCGGTCGATGGCGCCGATCGGAGTCGACCGAACGCCGACCGCCTGATGAGCCTCGTGGAAGCCGAGGTCGTGCAGCTCCTCGTTCCACCGCGCCACCAGGTCAGCACCCGAGGCAGGGACGACCTTTTCCGGTCGTGCGTCGGCCCACGCACGTCGGTCCCACGACCGGCGCAGCTTCGGCCCGGGCTCCTGACCCGGATGGACGGCGCGCCACTCGGCTTCGTAGCGGTCGACGTTGCGGGCGATCTGCGTGGCGCGCTCGCTGAATCGCCCCGCGAACGGGGCCAGCTCGCGGATCTCGCCGGTCTCATCGAGCCTGTAGCCACGGGCCGCAAGCCCTGCCCGGAACTCGGGGTCGCACATGATCGCGGCGTGACCGATGCCGTTGATGGCCTCGATTGAGTCCCTGACCCCGACCGAGTGCAGGCCGCGCCAGGCACCGGCGGCGAAGACGCGGGCGTTGATCTGGAGATGCAGGTGGCGGTGCGGGTCACCGGCACGGGAGGTGTAGTGCCGGACGACGGCGGCTTCGATCTTCTCCACCGGAACTTGGGCCTGCCGGCCCCGCGGACCCACGCGCGTGGTCGCATGCTCTGCGACCCAGCCGATGATCTCGCTCGCCGCGCGGGACTGGGCGGCGTCGTACGCCTCCGCGATATCGGGATGTAGGGCGGCCGCCAATGACCATGTCTTGGGCCCGTTCACGACGACCTCGACGAACCGCAGAGCATGCTCGTCATCTCGCAGCCGACCCTTCGCCCAACCCGTGGTCACGTCGTAGCCAGCGACCCAGCGCTCATAGCCGTCGCCGTCGAGGTCCGGGCGACGCTCCAACCTCACCGTGTCGTCGCCGCCGACCGTCGCGACATGGTGCTCGGCCAGGCCGGAACCCTCAGCGAGGTAGTAGTCATCGGCACGAGAGTGGCCAGCCTCCAGGTAAGACCGGGCAGGGGCGGTCGAGCCGCGGTAGAACTTCACTCCGCCGTGCATGATGGCCTCGTCACCGCCCGTCACTGTTCGTCAACGTCCCCTGAAACGACGCTCGGCCCGCCCAGGCGGGCGGACCGATCTACGAACCTTCGTAGCATGCGTGCCGCTCGTACGGTGGGTGTTACAAGACCGATCGGGGCAGTGGTTGCAAGGCTCGTCACGGATCGTCATTCGAGCTGTCGATCAGCAGGGCTGCTGGCCCGTTCGGGACGCGCGCCAGGGATCAAGCGGAGAGAGATGGCGTGGCCGATCTTGATGGCCTGCCACCCAGATCCGGCAACCGCTAGCGTGCGCACGGACAGTGACAGACCTGAACCTCGCTCACGCGGCGGGCTCCTACCTGCCTCATCTACTCCACCGCCAGCGGCCACCACATCGGTCAACGCTCCAACCACAGCAGCGGGTGCAGGCGAAATCCGTGCTAGATGCCGGCCTACCCGCGTCATTGACTGAGCTGAGCAAGGACACCTCTCAGCGAGACCAAAGGTGCACCACTCTGAGGATGTGACCGCGTCCTTGACCCGCACTCTCGATCGCTGCGAGCATAAGCAGGATGGTCGCCGCCACCGCGCCGAGCACGCCTAAGCCGAACGGACTCAATATGATAAGTCGACGGAGCCTCGCGACTAGTGTCGCGGGCGCGATGGTTGCAGCACTTCTCGCACTGAGCGGCTTGCCGGCGAACGCAGGCGACGATGGTGCGTCGCCCACCACTGACAAGGACGCAAAAGCCACGCTGGCTCAGTCGGCTGTTGCGCGTGCCGAGCAGTTGAGCCCCCTAATGGATCTCGACGGGGCAGGAAAGATCGTCGTCGATGAGGCCATGGGAAGGGTCACAATCAGTTGGAACGGGAAGCCGCCGAGCGAAGTGTCCAGCCAGCTCGGAACTGACTCGAACGGCGTGACTGTCGACGCAGCCCTGACCGAATACTCCATGGACGCGCTCAAGAAGGCCATGGACCGCATCTGGGCCGCGGAATCCGAAAGCCTCAACATTGTTGCGATCGAGCCCACGGAGGCGCTCGACGGTCTTGTGGTGTACGCGGCAACCAACAGCGAGTCGGCGCGAAGTTCCGCCGAACGGAGTCTCGACGCTGCCGTCGAACCGTCAGTAGAAGTCGTCAGCATGGCCAAAGAACGTATGCCGCTGGCGAGCAGACAGAACGATTCAGCGCCTTGGCAGGGGGGCGGGCGTCTGTTGTTCGCAGCCAATTCCAACCGGTGCACTACCGGCTTCACCGTTGTGAAGCCCGACGGCACGGGCCGCATTCTCACCTCTGGCCATTGCAACTGGGGTGCCGGAAGCAGGGTAAACGATGGTGCTGGCGACATGATCGCGCCTGCCGGGACCTCGCAGATCAAGAAGAACTTCGACTCTCTGCTGATCGATCCAAACGGCGGAACCATCGGCGAGGTCTTCCGGGGACCGCAGGACGCGCCTGGAACGAATGAGGCTGTGGTGAGCGGGTCAGCAGCTCCCGCCCAAGGCACATCCGTGTGCGTCAGTGGTGCCGCGACCGGCGAGCATTGTGCGAATGTCGAGATTGGCAACACAGGGGTGGAGTTCGACTGCGGGGCGATCGCTGACACCCGCAGATGTACTGGCTTCGTGGTAAAGAACACCAACGGTGGCGTCGCCAGTGGCACGGGCGACAGCGGCGCTCCCATCTACAGCGTGAAGGCTGATAACAGCCTCGGCGCCCGGGGCATCGTCACCGAGGGAAACTCGAACTTCATTGTGACGTGCAACGCGAACGTATGGGGCAACCCGGTGTGCACGAGTCGATTCTGGGCGGTGAGCACCGAGACCCTGAAGAATCAATGGGGCGTTGTTATGGACGTTGAGTGATCCTGGCTCTCTGCGAAAGGTCAGTCTCGGCTGCGCGGTCTCTGCCGGGACGCTCGCAATTCGCCGAACACGGACAACTGCAACTTGAGGCGCGCGACCGCGAGTTTCGGAATAGCCGGACCGAAAGGTGCCGTGATGAGTTCCGGGGGCTGCTTCGCCCCACCTATGGTTTGTCACTTTGAGCGATGCCTCCGCAACGACTCGTCGTTCTCTGGGGGCCGGTGAGTAGCGCAGAATTCGTCGGTGCCCCAATGTGTGGGGCAGGCACGATGGCGGCTCTATAGGCTGAGCGACGTGGACCTTCCGGTGATGCCGCCCATCCGTCCGATGCTGGCGAAATCCGTGCCACTGAAGAAGGTGCTCGCCATGCTCCCTTACGTACAAATAGAGCCGAAGTGGGACGGCTTCCGCTGCCTGGTCTTCAAGGACGGCGACGAGGTCGAGCTGACCAGCCGCAACACCAAGCCGCTCACCCGCTACTTCCCCGAGCTCGTCGAGGCCTGCCGCACCCAGCTGCCCGACCGGTGCGTGCTGGACGGCGAGGTGTTCGTGGCGCTGACCGACGAAGCGGGCGCCACGCGGCTGCAGTTCGAGGTGCTCCAGGAGCGCATCCACCCTGCGAAGTCCCGCATCGACATGCTGGCCGAGAAGACGCCCGCGGGCTTCGTGGCCTTCGACCTGCTCGCGCTGGGCGACACGTCGTACACCGACCGGCCGTTCTCCGAGCGGCGGGCGGTCATGGTCGAGGCACTGTCGGGCCTGTCCGGGCCGTGCTACCTCACCCGCACCACCGAGGACCCGGCCGTCGCCGAGCAGTGGTTCACGATCTTCGAGGGCGCCGGGCTCGACGGCGTGATCGCCAAGCCGCTGGGCGAGCCGTACGTCGAGAACGCCCGGACGATGCTGAAGATCAAGCACGAGCGCACCGCCGACGTCGTGGTCGCCGGCTACCGCGAGCACAAGACCAGCACGCCCGAGCGGCCGCTGCTCGGCAGCCTCCTGCTCGGCCTGTGGACCGAGGACGGTCTCCAGCACGTCGGCGTCAGCGCGAGCTTCACCGAGAAGCGTCGCGCCGAGCTGATCGAGGAGCTCCAGCCGCTGGTCTGCACGATCGACCAGCACCCCTGGGGCGCCTGGCAGGAGTGGGCGATCGCCAACCCCGACCGGGTGCCCGGCACCCAGAGCCGGTGGAGCCAGGGCAAGGACCTCTCCTTCACCCCGCTGCGCCCCGAGCGGGTGCTGGAGGTCAAGTACGACGCCATGGAGGGCCGCCGCTTCCGGCACACGGCGCACTTCAAACGGTGGCGGCCCGACCGCGAGCCCGAGTCGTGCGGCTACGACCAGCTCGAGCAGCCCGTGTCGTACGACCTCGGCGAGGTCCTGTCCGGCGGCTCCGCCTGACCCGGGCACCCCGCTCCCGCACCCACCCCACGCACCCACCCCACGCACGAGAGGAACACCCACCATGCCCGAGGACTACGACGTCGTCCTCCTCGTCGAGGAGCAGCTCACCGAGGACGACGCGCGCCGCGTGCGCAGCCTCCACGAGGCGCTCGAGGAGCCCGTCACGTACCACCTGCTGATGCCGCTCGACGACGCCGCCGCCCGCATCGAGGCCTCCCTGGGCACCCTCGGCTCCGGCGACACCGCCGGCCCCGTGGTGCCGCTCGACCCGACCGACCTCCAGGCCGTGCAGGACGAGGCCCGCGCCCGCTCCGAGGAGGCCCTCCAGGCGTCGACCGCTGCGCTCGAGGCCGCCGGCGCGACCGTGGCCTCGGGCGCGCTCGTCAGCGGCTCCCCCACCGACGAGCTCGCCGACAAGGTCGGTGCGGTCGACGGGCGCGAGGCGATCGTGATGACCCGCCCGCACGTGGTGGCCGAGCTGTTCCACCTCGACTGGACCTCGCGCGCCCGCCGTAAGCTCGGCGTACCCGTCCTGCACCTGCTGGAGCACGAGTCGTTCGTGGAGCAGTCCGAGGAGCCGGGCGACGGCGTCACGGGCTTCTGACCGGCCGCCGACGACGCTGACCTAGAGTGCGCGAGGTGTTCGGACGACGTCGTGGTGCCCCGGAGCCGGTCGAGGCGCCCGCGCCCGACGAGACGGCCGAGCCACCCCGCCCGACGGCTCCTCCGGGCCGCCCGGAGGTGCGCTTCCTCGGTGTGCTCGACGGTCGCCACCTGTGGGTCGCCGTCGACGCCGTGCCCGGTCGGCTGGCGCTGCGCGCCGCCGGCGGTGGGAACGTCGTCGAGCTCGAGGCCGCGCCCGAGTCCGAGCAGCCCGGCTGGCTGTCCGCCCGCCTCGACCTGACGCCCCTGGCGGTCGGCTCCGAGCACGAGCTGGTGCTGGTGCGTCCCGGCCAGCGCGAGACCGTGCTGCTGTGGGCGCTGCCGCTCCCGGAGGTGGCCGGTGCGGGCGCACGGCGGGGGCCCGTCGACGACGTACGCGGTGTACGCCACGGGCTGCGGCGCCGCGGCGACGGTGCGGTCGTGATCTCCACGGCCGCGGTCGAGCCGGCCGCGCTGCTGGAGTCCGCGGTCGCCGAGCGTGGCCGGGCGACCCTGCGGCTGACGCCACCGCCCGGCGACGCGGGCGCCACTCCCGCGCTGCGGATGCTCACCACCGGCGACGAGCCGACCGAGCTGGGCCGCTGGACCACCGAGACCGATGCCGGCGTCCTGGTGGTCGAGATCCCGCTCGACACCCTCGACGGCGTCGAGCCGCAGAAGGTGCGCTTCGTGCTCGGCGACGACGCGGTGCCCGTGCGCCGGGCGCGCAACGACCTCGCCGACGGGCTGGGCGCTCCCCTGCCGCCGGTGTTCGACCTCGACGACCAGGTGCGAATACGGCTGCGCTGGTCCCCGGACGGCGCCGACCTGCTCGGCCGGGTGCGCGCGGGAGGCGACGCGTGAAGATCGGGTTCCTCGTCCTCAACCTCGACGGCATGGGCGGCACCAGCCGCTCGGTCGTCACCCAGGCCTCGGCTCTGGCGCCGCACCACGACGTCACCGTCGTCAGCGTCACCCGCAGCGCCGACCGGCCGCACTACCGGCTGCACCCGCGGGTGCAGGTGCGCTACGTCGTCGACGTGCGCGACGGCGACCACCCGGCGTACGACGGCGTCGGCCCGCGCACCGCGGCCTCGCTGCACGCCCGCGAGTCGGCCCTGGTGCCGCGACGCTGGGACCACCAGTTCAGCGCTCTCACCGACGTCGGCCTCGAGGCGCTGCTGCCCTCGCTCGACGTCGACGTGCTGGTCACGGTCACGCCCGGCCTGCTCGCCGCCGCGGTCGGACTGCTGCCCCGCGACGTCGCCGTCGTCCACCAGGAGCACCGCAGCAGCAACGACCGCACGTCCGGGCTGGAGCCGCTGCTGGCGTTCGCGCCGCGCGCCGACGTCGTCGCCCTGCTCACGCCGACCCAGGAGACCTGGCTGCGCGAGCAGCTCGGCGACCTCGCGCCGCCGACCGTCGTGCTGCCCAACCCGCTGCCGCTCGACTTCGCCCCGCGCTCCACCCTCGACGAGCCGCTCATCGTCAGCGCCGGCCGGCTGGTGCCGGAGAAGCAGTTCCCCAAGCTCGTCGACGCCTTCGGCCAGGTCGCCGACGCCCTGCCGGGCTGGCGACTGCGGATCCTCGGCGAGGGCGCGCAGCGGCTGGAGCTCCAGCGGCAGGTGCGCAAGTGGAACCTCTGGGACCGCGTCGAGCTCCCGGGCGCCGTGCCCGACATGGGCGCCGAGTGGGCCCGCGCGTCCGTCGCCGCGCTCACCTCGCGTGCCGAGGGCTTCCCGCTGGTGCTCCAGGAGGCGATGGCCGCCGGCGTGCCGGTGGCGTCGTTCGACTGCCCGACCGGCCCCCGCGAGATCGTCGAGCACGACGTCAACGGACTGCTCGTCGGCCCGCAGTCGGTGCAGGGCATGGCCGCCGCCCTCCAGCGCCTCGCCACCGACGACGACCTGCGGCACCGGCTCGGCACCGGCGCCCTGCACACCGCGCGCCAGTGGGACCCGCACCGCCTCGCCGAGCGCTGGACCGGGGTCCTCGCCGACGCCCGCGCCCGCCGCGCCGGTCGTGGCGCGCTCACCGCCCGCGCGCACGCCGAGCCGGTCGCGCTCGCCGAGGCGCCCACCCCGCCCGGCGCCGACGGGGCCGGCACCACCCCGGCCGAGGCCCGCACCGCGGCGCTGACCTGCGCCACCGAGGCCGCCCGCCGGGCCACCGACACCTGGCTCGTCGTCCCCGCCCACGAGCGCGCCACCGCGACCGGCCCGAGCGTCGTCGTGCCGATGACCGCCCGCGACGCCTACCTGGCCGCGCTCGCCGACGTCGACGCGCCGGCGTACCTCAGCCTGCGCGACCCCGACGAGAACGGCTGGCCCGAGCGCCGCGGCCCGCTCGGCGTGGCCGGTGCCGCTCCGGGCGGCCTGCTGGTCGACCTGCGTCGGGGGGCGACCTCGGTGCTGCACGTCGAGCCGTGGCCCGAGGTCGACGGCGCCGCGACGCTGCTCGGCCAGGGCTGCTCGGTCACCGTGGAGTTCTGGGAGACGGCTCCCGACGGCTCGCTGCTGGCGCCGCGCCGCAACCCCTACACCGAGCGGCTGGCCGCGCCCCTGGAGACGGTCGACGCCGAGGTCGACGGCGTCGCCGTGCCCTCGCTGCCGCTCATGGTCGCGCCGACCGCGACCGAGTGCCGTTTCGAGGTCGACGTGGTCCTCACCTGGGTCGACGGGTCCGACCCCGCCTGGGACGACGCCCGCGAGGCCCGTCTGGCCGCGCTCACCGGCGCCACCGCCCGCACCCGCGAGTCCAGCGGCCGCGCGCGCTACCTCGACCGCGGCGAGCTGCGCTACGGGCTGCGCAGCCTGCACCTGTTCGCCCCGTGGGTACGCCGCATCCACCTCGTCACCGCCGGCCAGGTCCCCTCGTGGCTCGACACCGAGCACCCCGGCATCCACGTCGTCGACCACCGCGACCTGCTGCCCGACGATGCGCTGCCGACGTTCAACTCCCACGCCATCGAGACCTCGCTGCACCGCATCGAGGGCCTCGCCGAGCACTTCGTCTACCTCAACGACGACTTCATGCTGGGCCGACCGATCGGCCCGGAGGCGCTGTTCACCCCCGGCGGGCAGACCTCGGTGTTCTTCTCCCCCACCACCGTCGGGCTGACCGACAGCCCCGACGCGCCACCGTTCCTGAAGGCCGCCTGGAACAACCGCCAGCTCCTCTACCGCACCTTCGGCAGCGCGCTGACCAGCAACCTCGCGCACGCGCCGTACGCCCACCGGGTCTCGGTGCTGAGCGAGCTGTGGGAGCGGTTCCACGACGAGCTGGCGGCGACCGCACGCTCGCCGTTCCGCAGCGACACCGACGTCGCCACCCTGAGCTCGCTGGCCCAGCACTACGGCCTGCAGACCGGCACGGCGTACGTCGGCGAGGCCGACCTGGCCTACGTCAACATCAGCAACAGCGACCTGGAGTGGCAGCTCAACCGGCTGCTCGACCGCGACCAGGACTTCATCTGCCTCGGCGACCACCACGACCACGCGCTGCGGGCCGACCGGCTCCAGCAGGTGCTCGCGGAGTTCCTCGAGGCGTACTACCCGGTGCCGGCGCCGTGGGAGCGCGCCGACTGACGTACTGACGTCGGTCAGGCGTCCGGCTCGGGCTCGATGCCGAGCTCGGCCTCGAGCTCGGCGACCCGGGACCGCAGGCCGGCGATACGGTGGTTCTTGGTGTCCAGACGGCGCTGGAGGCGCTGCCGCTCGGCCGCGACCTTGGCGAGGGTGTCGTCGGTGGCGACGGCGGCCGCGAAGGCGTGCAGCGTGACGTACTCCTCGCCGATGACGTCGAGCGCCGTCCGGGCGACGGCGTCGTCGGGGTCGACGGCGAGCGCGCGGGCGGCCGTCCAGGTGCGCTCGGCGAGGTCGCGGACCTCGTCGGGCACCGTGAGGCCGTTCCACGTGTCGTCGGAGCGGTTGAGCTCGGCGGTGAGGAAGTCGTCGACCGGGTGCGGCGCGTCGAAGCGGCCCGGGTCCACGTCGAGCTGGCGGCAGGCGCGGAAGAGCGTGGTGCGCCAGTCGTCGATGAGCTCGACGTACGGCACGAAGGCGCGCGGGTTGGTGCGGCTCTGGCGCTCGGTGACGACAACGGAGTTGACCCAGGCGGCCGTGTTGGCGGTCTCCCGCTGGAGGCGTACGGCGTCCGGGCGGTGGCTGAGGTAGGCGGCGTCGCGCGAGCGGACGACCTGGGTGGGGTGGCGCAGCATGGTGAGGCTGACCAGGCGGGCGCCGAGCTCCTCGGCGACGTCGCGCCACAGCGGGTAGACCCAGTAGGCGCGGGTCTCCTTCACGACCACCACGTCGTCCGGGCCGTGCTGCGCGAGCTCCTCGGCCAGCCAGGTGCGCAGCGCCTCGCGCCGCTCGGGCGTGGCGGTGGCCATCGCGACCGCCCCGGCGTCGGGGCGGGGGTCGATGGTGCGCACCGGGATGCCGTTGAGCCACTGCAGGTGGAACTGACTCACCCACTGCGGCTCGTAGTAGCCGCGCGGGTTGCGCTCGTCGGGCGGGTTCTCCGGCTGCGGGACGTGGAAGCCGAGCCGCTTCAGGCTGCCGGCGACGCTGCTGGTACCGCTCCGTCCGGAGCCGGTGACGAGGAGCAGCGTGACCACGGCGCCGAGGCTACCGGTGTGCACTCACGGTGCGTACGGTCGAGGGGTGCCTGTCGTGATGTCCCTGCTCGCGCCCCTGCTGTCGGCCGGGTCGGAGGCTGCCCGGTTCCGTCCGCGGGGGCTCGGTCTGCTGGCTGCACAGGCGTGGGTCGCGGTGCTCGTGGTGGTCGCGCTGGTGGTGCTGGCGATCTGGCTGGCCAACCGACGGGGCTAGCGGCGCGCCGACGGGGGCGGCTGATCGGCCGATCGGGCTCGGGCGGTCACCAGGCGGTCCGCCACCTCGCAGGCCCTCGCCCAGGCCGTCGGGTCGGACAGCGTCGAGGCCGTCACCTGCGCCCCCTCGTAGACCAGGTGGAGCTGCTCGGCGAGGTCGTCGTCGGCGGTGAGCACCGCGAAGAGGTCGCGCATCCAGCGCTTCTCCTCCCGGATCACCACGACGGCATCGGAGCTCGTCGAGCGCAGCTCGGCCCAGGCGTGCACGAACGCGCACCCCCCGGGGTTGAGTGCCGCCCAGCGCTCGGCGACCTCGAGCACGCAGCGGACGGCGTCGGACGGCAGCGCCTCGGCGGGGTCGGCCCACCGGGCGGCGAGCGCGTCGAGCACGGTGGTCTGCCAGGCGTGCGCCCGGCGTCGGAGGTAGGCGGTGACGAGGCCGTCCTTGGAGCCGAAGCGCTGGTAGAGCGTGCGCTTGGTGGTCTGGGCCTGCTCGGCGACCAGCTCGACGCCGACCGCGGTGATACCGCGCTCGTAGAACAGCGCCGAGGCCGCCTCGAGCACCCGCTGGCCGACCCGGGTGGTGCGCGGCGCGGGCGTCGCCGTCGGCCACACGCCCCCCGTCGGGCCGGGGGCGTCGCTCGGGTGCTGGTCGGGGGTCGTCGGGGTCACGTGCCTCTCCTCTCGTCGTGCGTACACTGAAAGTATACCGATCGGTATGCTTCTGTCGTCGGCATGACCTCGCGGACCTCACTCCTGCTCGCCGTCGGCTTCGTCGTCCTCTGGAGCTCCGGCTTCGTGGGCGCCACGCTGGCGGCGGACGCCGGCGCGGTCGCCGGCCTCCTCGCCTGGCGCTACCTCGCCACGGCGGCGCTGCTGCTCGTGCCGCTCGCGCCGCGGCTGCTCCGGCTCACCCGCCGCCAGCTCGGCGAGCAGGCGGTGCTCGGGGTGCTGTCGCACGTGGTGTTCCTGGGCGGCGTGTTCGGCGCTGCGGCCGCCGGGATCGACGCCGGGACGGTGGCGCTGGTCGCGGCGTTGCAGCCCATGCTGGTCACCGCGGCCGGTGTCGCACTCTGGCACGACCGGGTCCGCGCGGTGCAGCTCGTGGGCCTGCTGCTCGGGCTCGTCGCGGTCGCGGTGACGGTGGGCGGGGCCGACGTCGTCGGGCTCGCCGTCGCGCTGCCCGTGCTCAGCCTGCTCGGTCTGTCCGGCGGCGCGCTCCTCGAGCGCCATTGGCAGCCGGGCGTCGACATCGCGACGAGCCTGGCGGTACAGGTGAGCGTGGCCGCCGTGCTGTTCACGGCGTACGCTGCCACCACCGGGGCGCTGCTGACGGTACGGCCCGGCACCGACGTCGCGGTCGCGATCATCTGGCTCGTGGTGTTCTCCTGCCTGGGCGGCTACGCGACCTTCGTCGCCTGCCTGCGCCGCTTCGGCGCGACCCGCACGAGCACCCTTCTCTACCTGACCCCGCCCGTCACGACGATGTGGGGCTGGGTGATGTTCGCCGACGCCCCGTCGAGCACGCAGTGGCTGGGGCTGGCGATCGGGGCCGCGGCCGTGGGGCTCGCCGCGGCCGGCGGTCACACCGGCCGTTCGGTGAGGCCACCCGGAGTGCCGGTGCGAGCCGCCACCGACTGACGGCGAACGCCGGCACCGACTTCCGCCGTACGGCCGGGGCGAGTGGTCAGGCGGGGGGGACGCCGAGCCGTTCGAGGTGCCGTTGGGCGGCACGGGCGGCCGGGCCGATGAGCACCGCGGCGACGCCGGCGATGACTCCGATCGTCAGCCACCCGGCGGCGCCGTGCCGCACCGCGAGGAAGGTGAAGACCGCCGGGGCCCAGACGCTGCCGAGCGTGTAGCCGAGCTGGGCGACGCCCTGGTACTCCCCGCGCCGGTCGGGGTCGGCCACCTCGGCCTGGATGCCCCACTGGCCGGCCGACTGGAACAGCTCGGCGCCGGTCACCGTCACGTGGCCCAGCCAGACGAGCGCGATCGTCACCCAGCCGGCCGTGTCGTGGGTGACCATCACGACCACGCACGACAGGGCCAGGAACGCAGCCCCGCGTCGCTCGGCGCGCAGCGAGGTGGCAACGTCGGTGACGCCGCGGGTCGCGGCCACCTGGAGCCCGACGGCCAGCACCGTGTTGGTGCCGAACAGCCACGCCAGCAGCACGTGCGGGGCGTCGGTCTCCTGCACCAGCCACAGCGGGATGACGACGTTGAGGAGCACCTGGTGGGTGCTGAGCACCCCGTCGAGCACGCTGAACGCGATGAAGCCGCGGTTGCGCAGCGCGGCGCGCGGGTCGCGGCGGCGTACGTCGTCGCTGTGGGTGGGGAGCCCCGGCAGCCCGGGGAGCACCGCTTCCGCGGCCTGCTCCAGCCCGGTCTCCGGCACCGTGTCGTCGGCGTCGTCGAGCTCGGGCAGGCGGGTGATCCAGGCGGTGTTGGCCAGCAGCACGACGGCGGTGAGCACCGGGAGCGCCAGCACCGGCCCGTCGCTGTTCGCCGCCAGCGCGAGACCGCCGGCCAGCGCGCCGAGGGTGTAGCCGACGTTGCGCGAGGCCCGCATGTAGGCCATCGAGCGCACCCGGCCCTCGCGCGGGAAGACCGCGAACCGGTAGGCGTTGCGTCCCGACCGCATCCACGTGGCGGCCAGGTCGAGGGCGACCGTCACCGCGACGAAGCCCCAGAACCCGCCGACCAGCAGCCACGCGCCGAAGAGCAGCGACTGCAGCAGGCTGCCGATGATCCAGGTGCGGCGCGTGCCGACCGCGTCGGCGGCCCGGCCGAGCGGCACGGACGCGAGGAACATCGCGGCGCCGCCGATGGTCAGGCCCAGGCCCACCTGCGAGGCCGACAGCCCCACGATCTGGGTGAAGTAGACGGCCGAGCCGGTCAGGAACGCGCCCTCGCCGAACGCCGAGAGCACCGACTGGTAGGCCATCGCCCGGATCAGCGGGTCGTCCGACAGCACCTTCTCCAACGTGCGGTGCACGGCGTACTCCCCATGGGTATCTTGCGCTGCTCGGGTCGTCCGGGCAGCGGGACAGTGGATCTCGGGGCGGGGGTGGGGGTCAAACCGGTTTCGCCGGTGGGTCGCGACGCAGTCGGGCGACGGCCCGTGCCGGCTACTCCACCCGGTTGCCGTCGGCGTCCCAGTGCTCGGCGACCTTCTTGCTCGGCTGCACGCGGGGCGGCTCGCCCGGCATCTTCGGGTAGTCGGGCGGGTAGTTGAGCTCGGTCGGGTCGGCGTCCCAGAGGTCCAGCAGCGGCTGCAGCGAGCAGACCGCGTCGTCGATGCCGGCCCACGGGTCGCCGTCGGCCATCCGGTCGGGGACGGTGAAGAGGTTGAACCCGCGCGGGTCGTCAAGACCGGCCAGCTCGTCCCAGGTCAGCGGGGTCGACACCGGGGCACCGGGCCGCGGCCGCAGGGAGTACGCCGACGCGATGGTGCGGTCGCGGTTGTTCTGGTTGAAGTCGACGAAGATCCGCTCCCCGCGCTCCTCCTTCCACCACGCCACCGTCACCTGGTCGTCCCGCTCGGCCAGCGCCCGCCCGAACGCGATCGCGGCGTGCCGGACGTCGACGAAGTCCCAGCGCGGTGCGATGCGCACGTAGACGTGCACGCCGCGGTTGCCCGACGTCTTCGGCCAGCCGGTCATCCCGAGCTCCTCGAGCAGCTCGCGGGCCACCCCGGCCACCCGGGCGGCGTCGGCGAACGACGTACCGGGCTGGGGGTCGAGGTCGATGCGCAGCTCGTCGGGACGGTCGAGGCTGGCCGGGTCGTCGGTACGCCGTACGGGCCACGGGTGGAAGGTCAGCGTGCCCATGTGCGCGCACCACACCGGCACCGCGATCTCGGTCGGGCAGATCTCGTCGGCCGTGCGACCGGACGGGAAGGTGATCCGGGCCGTCTCGAGGTAGTCGGGCGCCCCCTTGGGCACCCGCTTCTGGTAGAACGCGTCGGCGTCGCGGTCGGCCGGCCCGGTCGCCAGGCGCATGCCCTCGCGGTAGCCGGACGTCCAGCGCTCCAGCGCCGTCGGCCGGTCGCGCAGTGCGCGCATGAGTCCGTCGTCGACGGACGCGAAGTACTGCGCCACCATCAGCTTGGTGACCTCGGGCGTGCGGTCGGTGGCCTCGTAGACCACCCGGTCCGGGCTGGAGACGCGGACGGCGCGCCCGCCCGCCTCGACCTCGGCGGCGGGTGTCTTCGGCACGGGCGTCAGCCTAGGGCGCCGGCGCCCCGCGACCCGGGCACCTCAGAGCAGCGAGTTCGGCTGGAACGTCGGCCGGGTCTCCGGCTCGTCGCGCCCCGGCCGCACGAACTCGAACCCGCTCGTCGTCGTCACCGTCCACGCCCCCGCGACCTCACGGCGTACGACGAGGGCGTCGGCGCAGACCTGGTGCAGCGGCGGGGCGTGGAAGGCGTTGCGGGCACGCTCCTCGTCGGTGCCGACGAAGGCGACGGGGCGCCGCAGCGGCTCGGCGCACACCCCGCAGACCCGCGACAGCGCGCACTGGGTGACCCGGGTGCGGTCGAGGGCCTCCACCTCCGGCGCGAGGGTGAGCGAACCGTCGTCGTGGGTCCAGGCGTAGGGCCGGTCGACGTGGTGGTCCGGGGTGTCGTCGGCGGCGACCGCCTGGGCACCCCGGACCAGCAGCGAGCGCAGGCTCACGAGGCGCCGCGGGCCGTGCGCGACCACGAGCCCGTCTCCTCGCGACGGGTCGGCCGCTCGGACTCCGACTTGCGACGCCGGTCGAGCGGGATCATGTTCTCCTGCTCGGGCGGCGGCGGGTTCGGCGAGTTGGACGAGGTCATGCCGTTGGGCAGCGACAGCTTCATGATCGTGCGCAGCGCCTGGCCGTACTGCACGGGCAGCGGACCGGTGGTGTACGGGATGTCGTACTTCTCGCAGAGCGCGCGCACCTTGACCGAGATCTCGGCGTACCGGTTGCTGGGCAGGTCCGGGAAGAGGTGGTGCTCGATCTGGAAGCCGAGGTTGCCGCTCATCACGTGCAGCAGCGGGCCGCCCTTGAAGTTGGCGGCACCGAGGATCTGGCGCAGGTACCACTCGGCGCGGGTCTCGTCCTCGAGCTCCTCCTCGGTGAAGTGGAGCGCCCCGTCGGGGAAGTGGCCGCAGAAGATGATCACGTACGACCACATGTTGCGCATGAAGTTGGCCCACGCGTTGGCTGCCAGGGTGGTGCGCCAGTGCTTGCCGGCCATCGCCGGGTAGACGACGTAGTCCTTGAGCGCCTGGCGGCTGCCCTTCTTGTAGATCTGCTTGAGCTGGCGGCGCAGCTCCTTGGGGTCCTTCTCCATCTTGCGGATGCGCTCGAGGTCGAGGTCGTGCAGCGCGACGCCCCACTGGAAGAGACCGGCGAGCAGCGCGTTGTAGACGGGCTGGCCGAGCGAGACCGGCGTCCACTTCTGCTCGCGCGCCATCCGCAGGACGCCGTACCCCACGTCGTTGTCGTGGCCGAGCACGTTGGTGAACTGGTGGTGGATGTAGTTGTGGGAGTGCTTCCACTGCTCGGCCGGCTGGGCGGTGTCCCACTCCCAGTTGGAGGAGTGGATCTCCGGGTCGTTCATCCAGTCCCACTGGCCGTGCATGACGTTGTGGCCGATCTCCATGTTCTCGAGGATCTTGGCCAGGCCGAGCACGGTGCCGCCGGCGATCGCGCCGGGCTTGCGGGTGCGGTCGTCGTGGGCGCTGACGGCCATGACGACGCGCGAGGCGACCATCATCAGCCGCTGGGCGCGGATGACCCGGCGGATGTACGCCGCGTCGGCGGGGCCGCGCGACTCCTCGACCTCGGCGCGGATCGCGTCGAGCTCGCGGCCGAGCTGCTCCACCTCCTCGTCGGTCAGGTGGGCGTACTCAGCGACGTCCGAGATGGCCATGTGCGATCTCCTCTCGTGGGTGGGAGTGCTCTCGTGGGTGGAGGGTGCTGGTCGGGGCTGGTGAGCGGTCAGATGTTGAGCGTGCAGTCGCCGACCGGTGCGGTGACGCACGTCTGGACCGGCTCGTTGGGCTGGTCGAAGTCCTCGCCGGTGCGCAGGTCGCGCACCCGCCCCTTGACGAGGGTGAGCGTGCAGGTGTGGCAGATGCCCATCCGGCAGCCGTAGGGCATGCCGACGCCGGCGGACTCGCCGGCCTCGAGCACGGTGGTGGCGCCGTCGACCGTCGCCTCCTTGCCGGAGTTCTGGAAGTAGACGGTGCCGCCCTCGCCTCCCTCGCCGCCGAGGTCGAGGGAGAACCGCTCGAGGTGCAGGCGCTCCTCGAGTCCCGCCTCGGTCCAGTGCGCCTCAAGCGCGTCGAGCATCGGGCCGGGCCCGCAGGCCCAGGTCTCGCGCTCGCGCCAGTCGGCGCACACGCCGTCGAGGGCACCACCGGGGACGTCGAGGATGCCCTCGTCGTCGGTGTAGCGCTGCTGGACGGCGAGGCCGGCGTGCCTGGCCTCGAGCGACTCGAGCTCGTCGCGGAAGATCATCCGCTCGCGACTGGTGGAGGAGTAGTGGACGACGACGTCGCGGTCGTCGAGGTGGCCGCGTCGGTCCAGCGTGCGCAGCATCGACATCACCGGGGTGACGCCGCTGCCGCCGACGAGGAACAGCAGCCGCTGCGGGGGCGGCTCGGGCAGCGTGAAGTCGCCGGCCGGCGTGGCGAGCCGGACGATCGTGCCGGGCTCGAGGCCGTTGACGAGGTGGGAGGAGACGAAGCCCTCCGGCATCGCACGCACGGTGATCGCCAGCGTGCGGCCGGTGCGCTTGGGCGGCGAGCTCACGGAGTACGAGCGCCAGTGGAACTTCCCGCCGACGTCGACGCCGATGCCGACGTACTGCCCGGGATGGTGCTCGAAGCGCCAGCCCCAGCCCGGGCGGATCACGATGGTCGCCGCGTCGTCGGTCTCGGGCACCACCTTCTCCACGCGACCGCGCAGCTCGCGGCTGCTCCAGAGCGGGTTGAGGAGCGTGAGGTAGTCGTCGGGGAGCAGGGGCGTCGTGAGGTGCCGTCCTGCTCGCCGCACCTTCTCCCAGGTGAGCGTGCCGCCGTTGGCCATCCCCTGAGTGAACAGGTGTTGACTCACGGCGTCAAGAAGTCAGTGGGGTGAATCGGCCGCGGTCTCCTACGGTGTCGGAGTGAACGACCAGAGCCACCCCCACCTGACCTTCCGGACCCTCCACGCGCGCGACGGCGACGCCGAGTCCGAGCAGCACACCACCGCCTGGATCCAGGCGGTGTCCCGCGGCTTCCACGACGGTCGGATCGAGGACGACGGCCTCCGCTTCTGGCGGCACCACGCGGCCGTCGACGGGGCCGTGGCGACCGGCGTCTGGGACGACCGTCCGACCCCGGGGCGCCCCGACGACGCCGGGCCGGAGCTGCCCGTCGCGACGTTCGTGTCGTTCGACAAGGACCTCTCGGTGGGCGGCGGCTCACGCGTGCCGGTGCACATGATCACCGACGTCACCGTCGCCCCGACCCACCGCCGTAACGGGCTGCTGCGCCGGATGATGGGCGACGCCCTCGCCGCCGCCGCGGCACGCGGGCTGCCGCTCGCCGCGCTCACCGTGAGCGAGGGTGGCATCTACGGCCGCTTCGGGTTCGGACCGGCCACCCGGCACCGGACCGTCGAGGTCGACGTCCGCTCCGGCTTCGCCTTCCGCCGGCCCGTCGCCGACGCCGGCCGGGTGGTGCTCGTGGAGCCCGCGCACCTGCTCACGACCGCCCAGGAGGTCTTCGCCCGCTTCCACTCGGCGACCCGCGGCTCGATCGGGCGCCCGTCGGTGTACGACGCCTTCACCGACGCCTCGATGGCGCCCGACCTCACCGGCCCGAACAAGGCGCTCCGGGCCGCCGTCCACCTCGACGCCGACGGGCGACCCGACGGCTACGCGCTGCACAAGCACTCCTACGCCGACGACCGCGGCAAGCTCGAGGTGTTCGAGCTGCTGGCCGTCGACGACACCGCCTACCTCGCACTGTGGGAGCACCTCGCGGCGATGGACCTCGTCGACGTCGTGACCTGGAACCGCTCCCCCGTCGACGACCCGCTCGCCTGGGCGCTGGTGTCGCCGCGCTCGGTGAAGGTGACCGGCGTGCGCGACGGGCTGTGGGTGCGCGTGCTCGACGTGGTAGCGGCGCTCCAGGGCCGCCCGTGGGCCGCGGACGGGTCAGTCGTGCTCGCCGTGTCCGACCCGCTCGGGCACGCCGAGGGGCGTTTCCGGGTCGAGGTCGCGTCGGGCACCGCAACGGCCTCCGCGCTCGACGGGCCGTCGTCGCCGGACGACGTGGCGCTCGCGGTCGACACGCTCGGGTCGCTGTACCTCGGCGACGTCGACGTCGAGGTGCTCGCGGCGGCCGGCCGGGTCACCGGCCCGAGCGACGCGGTCGGGACCTTCGCCGCGATGGCCCGCTGCGGTACGGCGCCCTACAACCCGACGGGTTTCTGACCGGTCGTCCCGACGAGTTTCTGGTCGGGCACGTCGGGCAGAACGACGGGCGGCGCGTGACCGGACGTGACACGCTCTGCCCCGTCCCGTCCCTTCGCATGCCTCTCCTCTCGGAGCACCCGTGCGTCGTCCTGCCCTCCCCCTGCTCGGCGCGCTTGCTGCCGCCCTCCTCGCGCCAGGCCCGTCTCCGGCCACCGCCGCCGGCGAGACCGACGACGACCGGGTGCTGCTCGACGAGCGCGGCACCGTACGGCTCCACGGCACCTACCTCGGTCGGCTGTCGCGCGTCGAGATCGACGGCGTCGGCGGCGACTGGCGGGTCGACCTGGACGCCGGGACGCTCGAGGTGGACGGCACGTCCTCGGTGCTGCGCGGCTTCACCGGGCTCGACGTGCGTGAGCTCGACTGGGCGTCGCTCACCGTGCGCGGGACGACGTACGACGACAGCGTCGCGCTCGGCTCCCCCGACGACCCCAACGGGCTCCTCGGGCGCCCGGCGTCGATCTCGCTGCTGGGTGGGGACGACGCGGTGTACGTCGGCCCGGGGGTCCCACCCGTCCTGCGTCTCGGTCCCGGCGAGGACCTGCTGCACCTGACCGGACGCTCGGACAACGCCACCGCACCGGACGTCGCCGTCGACCTCCCGGACCGACGGCTCGAGATCCGGCTCGACGGCGTCCGGCGCACGTCCCTGCTCGCTGCCGTCGAGTCCGTCACTGCGCGCCAGGTGGCGCGCCTGACCTTCGTCGGCGACGGCCGCGCCAACGAGCTGGTCACCTACGCCTGCCACGTCTCGGCCCGGCTCGGCGGCGGACCCGACCAGTTCCTCGGGTTCGCGCCCGGCTACCTCGCCGAGCCCGAGGGGTACGGGTACAAGGGGTGCCCGACCGGCCGCACCGGTGCCGTCGTGCGCGGCGGCGGCGGCAACGACCGGCTGCTGGGCACGCACGTGGACGACGTGCTCGTCGGCGGCGGAGGTCGTGACCGGCTCGACGGGCGCAACGGCACCGACACCTGCCGCCAGGCCCGCACCTACCGGCGCTGCGAGATCGTGCCCGGCCGGTGACGAACCGGTGACGTCACCCCTGCCGGGCGTGTCAGCGGCGCGCGGCCGACCTAGGATCGACACATGTCCTACGACGTGGAGAAGTCCGACGCCGAGTGGCGCGAGCAGCTGTCGCCCGCGGAGTACCAGGTGCTCCGCCAGGCCGGCACCGAGCGGGCCTTCACCGGCGAGTACACCGACACCGAGACCACCGGCGTCTACCGCTGCAAGGCCTGCCAGGCGAAGCTCTTCGAGTCCGACACCAAGTTCCACTCCGGGTGCGGCTGGCCGAGCTTCTACCAGCCGATCACCGACACCATCGAGTACCTCGAGGACAACACGCACGGCATGAAGCGCACCGAGGTGCGCTGCGCCAACTGCGGGTCGCACCTCGGGCACGTGTTCCCCGACGGCTACGGCACGCCGACGGGCGACCGCTACTGCATCAACTCGATCAGCCTGACGCTGGAGCCGGTCGAAGGCTGAGGCCTGGTGTCAGTTTCACCGGCCGGCCGGTGAAACTGCCCGCGGCTCAACCGACGTCCACCAAAGCCCCCGTCACCACCACGGCACCCACGCCGTACGTCGCGTCGGCCCACTCCTGCAGCGACCCGTCGTCGTACAGCACGTCGACGAGCACCCGCTCCCCGTCGGCGTACGCGCCCTGGGCGCCGGGCAGTCCTCCGTCGACCGCACCGAGGTCGTCGGCGATCTCCTGCAGCTCGGCCTCGTCGCGCGGCTGCTCGACGTCGGGGTGGACCGGCTCCTCAGGTGCGACGGCGTCATAGAGGGCCGCCGTGATCGCACCCGCGACGGTGAAGGTGGTGCCGTCCCAGGTGCCGGTGACGGCGTAGGCACCCCAGCGCACGTCGTCGACGCGGTCGAAGGTGCCGCGGTAGGAGGCCCAGTCCCAGCCCTCGACGGGCGGGCCGGAGCACTGCGGCGGGTAGGACTCCGCGACCGGACCGAGGCACAGCTCGGGTCCGTCGCCGGTGTCCATCACCAGGCCGGGGAACCGGGACGCGACGTCGCCGGGCGCGGCGGGGACCGCGGTCGGACGGGCCGGTGCCGCCGAGCCCGTGGGCTCGGGGTCGGTCGCGACGGAGGTGGCGTCGTCGGAGCAGCCGGAGAGCAGGAGTACCGCGGGGCCAGCGGCACCAGCAGGAGGCGGAGTCGGGTCATGCCGGTACGACGCGTGCTCGCGGCCGGCGGTTCCCTGCCCGCCAGAGGGGGCAGGGCAGCCGGGCCACCAGGGCGCCGACCGAGACCCGCGCGCCGGTGTAGAACGGGATCTCCTCGCGCACGTGGCGGCGCGCGCCCGACGAGCGCAGGTGCCGCATGAGGTCGACGATCCGGTAGAGCTCGTCGGCCTCGAAGGCCAGGATCCACTCGTAGTCGCCGAGCGCGAACGACGCGACGGTGTTGGCCCGCACGTCCTTGTAGTCGCGCGCCATCTGACCGTGCTCGCGCAGCAGGTCGCGGCGCTCCTCGTCGGGCAGGAGGTACCACTCGTAGGAGCGCACGAACGGGTAGACGCACACGTGCGCCTTCGGCTCCTCGTCGGCCAGGAACGCCGGCACGTGCGACTTGTTGAACTCCGCGGGCCGGTGCAGCGCCATCTGCGACCAGACCGGCGCGAACCGCCGGCCGAACGCCGTACGACGGAAACGGTGGTAGGCCGACTGGAGCTCCTCCGACGTCGCGGCGTGCGACCAGATCATCAGGTCGGCGTCGGCGCGCAGGCCGGAGACGTCGTAGAGCCCGCGGACCACGACGTCGGCCTCGGCGAGCTCGGCGAGCAGCTTCTCCACCTCGGCGGCCTCGGCGTCGCGGTCGGCCGGTCGGTCGGGGTCACCGAGGACGTCGTCGAGGCGGAAGACCGACCACATCGTGTACCGGATGGAGTCGTTGACCTCGTTCAGCCAGGACGCGTGGGACTGCTCGCTCATGCGCTCCATTGTGCCGGGTCGCTGCGATGATCCCGAGGTGACCTCCGGACCCGAGCAGACCGTCCGTTCGGCCCTCGCCGACCGGGTCGCCGCGGACGCGTCGTACGGCGGCGCGGCCTGCGTGCTGCGTCCCGACACCACCGAGCGGTCCGGGGGCGGCCCCACCGAGCTGGACCTGGTCGCCGGCACCCGCGACGGCGTGCGCCCGTGGGAGCCGGACACCCTGGTGCTCTGCTACTCCGTCGCCAAGCCGTTCGCCGCGCTGACGGTGCTGGACGCGGTCGCCGACGGTGCGCTCACGCTGGACCAGCCGGTCGCCGCGCTCTGGCCGGCGTACGCCGCGCACGGCAAGGGCGGCACCACGGTGCGGCACGTGCTCAGCCACGCCGCGGGCCTGCCGCGCTTCCCCGCGGCGGCGGCCGGGCTGGACCTGGCCGACCACGACGGCCTGGTGGCGCTGCTCGCCGACGCCGAGCCGGAGCACGAACCGGGGTCGGGCGTCGCCGAGCACGCGCTGACCTACGGCCACCTGTGCGACGAGCTCGTCCGCCGCGCGACCGGCGCGACGCTGGTCGACCGGTTCCGGGCGATCGCCGCCGACCTCGGCTGGGACGTCCACCTCGCGCTCACCGGAGCCGACCTCGACCGCTGCGCCGACGTGGTCGAGCCCCCGACGGAGCCGTGGCGACAGACCCTCCTGCACGACCCGCGCTGGGGACCCGCGCTCGGCAGCCCGCCCGGCCTGCTCGACGCCGACGTCGTCAACGGCGAGGCCTTCCGTCGTACGACGTTCGCGGCCGTCTCGGCGTACGCCTCCGCGCGCGGGCTGGCCGGGGCGTACGCCGACCTGGCGCCGGGCGACGGGCCGGTCGCGGCCCGGCTCGGGCCCGACCTGCACACCGCCTACCTGGCGCCGGCCGCGAGCGGGCACGACCGGGTGCTGGACCGGGAGGTCACCTGGACGCTGGGGTTCCAGCGCGACGAGGAGGACCTCGGGATGGGCGGCGTCGGCGGCTGCTCGGCGTGGTGGTCGCTGCGGCGCGGGTACGCCGCCGCCTACGTGACGCGGTCGCTGGGCGTCGGGTCGCCGGCGGACGTGCTGTGGGAGGCGCTTGAGCCGGCTGCGACCGACGAGCTCGGCTAGCGGGCGGCGACCGGCAGCACCGAGGCGACGGCCGCCTCGGCCGACCCGACGACCGCCGGGATGCCGACGCCGTCGTACGCCGCCCCGCACACCGCGAGGCCGGGCACCGCAGCGACCGCCGCGCGCACCCGGGCGACCCGGTCGGCGTGGCCGACGGCGTGCTGCGGCAGCCCGCCGCCCCAGCGCTGCACGTGGGTGTCGACGGGCTCGGCGTCCAGGCCGGTGGCGGCGCGCAGGTCGGCCCGCGAGCGGCGGACCAGCTCGGCGTCGTCGACCTGGAGCGCGGTCTCCTCACGGTGCCGCCCGAGCGAGGTGCGCAGGTGCACCACGCCCTCGGCGGCGCCGGCCTCGCGGACCCAGGCCCACTTGGTGAAGCTGAAGGTGCTGGCCTTGATCGCCCGGCCGTCGACCGGGGGCACCAGGAAGCCCGACCCGACGGCCCCGGCGACGGGCTCGAGCACCGCGGCCGGGTAGGCGAAGGTCACCACGGCCATCGACGCCGACTCGACCTCGCCGAGGTCGGCTGCGGCCGCGGGCGCGACGCCCGCGAGCAGCCGGGCGGCGGCCGGCGGCGGGGTGGCCAGGACGACCACGTCGGCCTCGAGCCGCTCGGGCGCGGTCGTGGGCCCGACGACGAGCGCGAACCCGGTCGGCGTGCGCTCCAGCGAGCGCACCGTGGCGCCGGTGCGCACCGTCGCACCGGCGTCGACCAGGGCGTCCGCCAGCCGCTCGGGCAGCTGGCCCATGCCGCCGGGGAGACCGGCGAAGACCGGCACGTCGGTGGAGTACGTCGTGGGCATCGCGGCCGCCTGCTCCAGCAGCGACCCGCGCTCGGCGAAGGCGACCAGCTGCGGCACCGACGTCCGGGCGGAGAGCTCGCGCGCGTGGCCGGCGTACACGCCGCCCAGGAGGGGCTCGACCAGCCGGTCGACGACCTCGGCGCCGAACCGGCGCTCGACCAGGTCGCCCACCGACACGTCGGCGCCGTGGAGCTCCTCCGGCGGCAGCGACGGCTCCTGCCGCACCCGGGCCAGGCCCTCCTCCGACAGCACGCCGCTGGTCTCGAGCTGCTCGAGGTCGAGCGGGACCCCCATCAGCGAGCGTGGCAGCGGGCGGAGCGCGCCGCGGGTCCAGATGCGCGACGAGGCGAGGGCCGGGTGCACCACGTCGAGACCGACGGCGCGGGCCAGGTCGACGCCCTCGGGCCGCCGGTTGAGCATCGCCTCGGCCCCGACGTCGACGAGCACGCCCCCGACCTCCTCGCGCCTTAGTTTGCCGCCGACGCGCTCGCCGGCCTCGAGGAGCACGACCTCGTGCCCGGCCTCGACCAGGCGGCGGGCCGCCACGAGTCCGGCCACTCCCCCGCCGACGACGACCGCGCGTCGCACCGTGCCTCGATCGACCATGCCCTCGATCGTGCCACCGCGACCGGTCCCGTCGTGCAGGGGTGGGACCACCGGCCCGCCGGGCAGGGGCCGGTCGGCTCCCCGGCGGTCCAGACCGCTCGGCGGCCGGTCCAACCGCCCGGGGACCACCGCCGTCCAGAGGGAGATCCAGCGCTCCGGTCCCTCGGATCCACCCACTCCGGAAGGAACCGCCGTGCGCGCCACGACCCCCAGCACCACCCGCTCGACCCGACCCGGCACCCCGTTGCAGGACGCCGACCTGCGTCGCGCCCTCGCCGCCGCCCGGCACCGACGCCGGCGCCAGCGCGCCCTGGCCACCACCGCCCTCGTGCTCGGCACGTCCGGGGCGCTGGCCGCCGGCGCGGGTGGCGTCTCGTACGCCGACGAGCCCCCGCCGTACTCCCCCGGCCCGGACCGGGAGCGCGGGATCGTCGTCGAGTGCCACAGCCCGGTCGCCGACGGCCCGCTGTCGGTCGTCGTCTACGAGAACAGCCTGCACGGCAACCACGTCGACGTGCTGTTCGAGGAGGGCGGGGCCCACGGCTCCCGGGACACCGCGAGGGACCTCGCGCGTCGCGGCACCGTCCGCGCCGCGGTGAAGGTGCACGACGGCGACGACACCGCCCGCGCCGTCGTGCGCGGCACGGTCAAGCGGGTCGGTCCGACCCGGCACGTGCACGAGGAGGTCGGCGAGCTCGACCACGTCGTCGTCTCCGACGGCACCCACCGCCGGCTGCGCACGGACCTCGCGCTCCGGTACGACGGCCGCACCTGGGCGCTCGACTGCTCCGGGTCGTTCGCCTACGACCTGACGGTCACCCGGGAGCCCGCCGAGGGCTGACCCGGGTGCCGCCCGGGGACCGGCCTCAGGTCACGGCCAGCCGGCCGAAGCCGCTGCGGTGGAACACCAGTGGGGAGGAGCCCTCCTCCCCGCTGGCGCTCACGTGCTCCACCGCGTGCAGCCGCAGCAGCACCAGCACGTGGTCGCCGGCCTCGACCTCGGCGTGCACCGTGCAGTCGAACCGCGCCAGGCCGCCGTCGACGGTGACCGCACCGTTCTCGGTCACGCTCACCGCGACGTCGTCGAAGCGCTCCGCCACCGGGCCCGCGAGCCGGCGGCAGACCAGGCCCTGGTGGTCGGCGAGCACCGTCACACCGAGGTGGTCGCAGCGGCGCAGGTCCGGCCAGGTCCTGGAGGTGGCCGCGACCGAGAAGGACACCAGCGGCGGGTCGAGGCTCACCGACGTGAACGAGCTCGCCGCGAGACCGACGAGGGCCTCGTCGACCTCGGCCGCCACGGCGACGACGCCGGTCGGGAAGATGCCGAACGCCTGCCGCAGGCGGGTCGGGTCGAGGTCCTGGTTCGTCGCGAACGCCGGCCGATCGCCGCGCATCGCGCTCACAGGTGACCGTGCCGGGTCGGGAGGGTGCCGTCGAGCGCCCACTGCCCCAGCACGCGCACCTTCTGCGCCTCCGGGTCGTGCAGGGTGTGCACCCGCGCGTTGCGCCAGTGCCGGTCGAGCGCCGCGCCCGCCGCGGCGGAGCGGGTGCCGCACACCTCGAACAGCCGCGAGGAGACCTCGACCGCGGCACGGCTCGTGGCCGCCCGGGCCGCCGCGACCGCGAGGCTCGCCGTCGCGGCCGACTGCCCGGTGAGGTGCGCGTCCGCCGCGTCGACCGCGGCGGCGGCGTGCGCGAGCAGCGCCTCCGCGCCTCGCACCTGGAGCTCCATCTCCCCCACGGCCTGCACCACGAGCGGGTCGTCGGCGTGCCGCTCGACCCCGGCGTCGGGGTAGGGCCGGCTGCGGGTCGTGACGAACACGGCCGCGTCGACGAGCGCCGCGCGCGCAATGCCGGCGTCGATCGCGGCGTGCAGCACCTGGCCGAACGCGCCGTACGTCTGCGGGCCGGTGAAGGTGAGGTGGTACGGCGTGACGAGGGCGTCGGGCACCTTCACGTCGACGAGGGTGACCCGGCCGCTGGCCGTGGTGCGCTGCCCCAGGCCGTCCCAGTCGTCGACGACGGTCACGCCCGGCGCGTGGCGCTCGACCCAGGCGACGACCATCGGGCCGTCGACGTCGCGGTGCGCGAGCACCGGCACCCAGTCGGCCAGCAGCGCGCCGGTGCAGTAGCCCTTCTGGCCGTCCAGCCGCCACCGACCGGGCCGCTCCGGGTCGTGGGTGAGCGTCGTGCGGTGGTCGCGCACGTGCTTGGTGCCGAGCTCGGACTGGGCGTTGCCGAACCGCTTGCCGGCCAGCACCTCGCCGAACAGGTGCCGCCGCTGTGCCGGAGTGCCCTGGTGGCGCAGCGCGTTGACGTAGACGAAGTGACTGTGCGGGATCTGGGCGACGTTGGGGTCGCCGGTCGCCAGCACCCGCACGACCTCGACGAGGGTCGCCGTCGACAGGTCGGCGCCGCCGTGCTCGGCGGGCACGGTCAGGGCCAGCAGTCCGGCACGGGTGACGCTGTCGAGCTCGGACGCCGGCAGCTCGCGCCGCAGGTCGCGCTCGACGGCCCCTGCCGCCAGGAGCGGCGCGAGGTCCGCCGCGACGGCGCGGGCCTCGTCGTCCCCGAGGACGGGGACCCCGGTGGCGACCGGGTGGAGCGTGGTGGACGTGCTCATGCGGGTCCTCTCGTGGGCTTGATGTCATGTAACTCGACAAACATGGTGCATTTAAGTGGGCCGGGCAAGTCGGCGCGCGGGCGGGTGAGCAGGAGCACGCCGGCCGACCGCCGGTGGAACCGCCCGGCCACCTGCGTCGTCCCAGCCGCATGACCCGACACCCCCGCACCGTCCGCAGCGCCGCCCTGCTCGTGCCCGCACTGCTGCTGCTCGCCCCGCTCGCCGCCTGCAGCGCCTCCTCCGACTCCGCGTCCGACGCCGGGTACGTCGAGCCGGCCACGTCCTACGAGGAGGCCGCGGAGGACGGCGGGGGCGGCGACGCCGGGGCGACCTCCGACCGCGTCGGCCGGGCCGGCGCCGAGGACGCGGCCGCTCCCCGGGCGGGCCGGGCCCTGGACGACGTGACCGTCGGCGAGCGGTCCCTGGTCAAGCGCGGCACCGTCGACCTCAGCAGCGACGACGTCGCCACGACCCGCCACGACGTGCAACGGGTGGCCGACGCGTACGGCGGGGAGGTCGCCGGCCAGAGCACCGAGACCGACCTCGACGGCGTCGAGACCTATGCGCGCATGGTGCTCCGCGTGCCGGTCGACACCTTCGACGACGCGCTGGCCGACCTCGAGCGCACCGCGCAGCTGCGGTCGTCGTCGAGCAAGGTCGAGGACGTCACCAGCGAGGTGATCGACACCGACGTACGGGTCGCCACCCAGCGCCGCAGCATCCGCCGGATCAGCACCCTGCTCGACCAGGCGAAGGACCTCGCCGACGTGGTGAGCATCGAGCGCGAGCTCGGTGACCGCGAGGCGACGCTCGGCTCGCTGCTGCAGCGGCAGAAGCAGCTGCGCGACACCACCACGATGTCCACCCTGGTCGTGTCGGTCTCGCTGCCCGCGGGCGAGCAGGAGCCCGAGAAGGAGGAGGCGACCGGGTTCGTCGCGGGCCTGTCCTCGGGGTGGGACGCGTTCACCGCCACGGCCACGGCAGTGCTGACGGCGACCGGGGCGCTGCTGCCGTTCGCGCTGCTCGCGCTCGTGGTCGGCGTACCGGCGCGGGTGCTGTGGCGCCGCCGCCGGGTCGCGGCTCCCACGACGCCGCCCGCCCCGCCGGTCGCCGGCTGAGCGGCGCCAGGTCGGCCGGACCGGCGCGACCGACCGCAGGGACCCGACACCTCCAGCAGGAACCTTCCTGCAGGAAGTGTTGGTTCCACCGGTTCACCGGTGAAACCAACAACCGCCAGGCTCAGCCCACCGGGTAGGCGTGCACGAAGTCCGTCAGCCGCGCGAGCTGGTCGGGGTCGGTGGAGGGCAGCACCCCGTGGCCGAGGTTGAACACGTGCCCCGGCGCGGCCCGGCCCGCCTCGATCACCTGGGCGGCCCGCGCGGTCATCACCTCGGTCGGGGCGAACACCAGCGTGGGGTCGAGGTTGCCCTGCACGGCCTTGCCGGGCACGAGCGGGATCGCCCGGTCGAGCGGGGTGCGCCAGTCGACCCCGACGACGTCGGCGCCGGCCTCGCCCATGAGCGTCAGCAGGTTGGCGGTGCCGACGCCGAAGTGGATGCGCGGCACGCCGAGCGCGCCGGCCCGCGCGAGCACGCCGGCGGAGTGCGGCATCACGTGCTCGGTGTAGTCGGCCGGGGTCAGCGCGCCCGCCCAGGAGTCGAAGAGCTGCACGGCCGAGGCGCCGGCGGCGACCTGGACCTCCAGGTAGGTCGCGGCGATGCCGGCGATCTTGCGCATCAGCGCGTCCCACACGTCCGGGGCGCCGAACATCATCGCCTTGGTCCTCGCGTGCTCCTTCGAGGGACCGCCCTCGACGAGGTACGACGCGACGGTGAACGGCGCGCCCGCGAAGCCGATCAGCGGCGTGCCGCCCAGCTCGCCGACGAGACCCTGCACGGCCTGGGTGATGAACCCGACGTGCTCCGGGGTGAGGTCGGGGATCCGCTCGACGTCGGCGAGGGTGCGCACCGGCTCGGCGACGACCGGGCCGACGCCGGGCTTGATGTCGAGGTCGACGCCGACCGCCTTGAGGGGCAGCACGATGTCGGAGAAGAAGATCGCGGCGTCGACGCCGTAGCGGCGTACGGGCTGGAGGGTGATCTCGACGACCAGGTCGGGGTCCATGCAGGACTCCAGCATCCCGACGCCCTCGCGGACCTTGCGGTACTCCGGCAGCGACCGCCCCGCCTGACGCATGAACCACACCGGCGTGTGGTCGACGGGCTCGCCGCGCACCGCGGCGAGGAACGGGCTGGAGGCGAGCCCGGGGTGCCCGGACCGGCTCGCGGCGGGCGTGGACGGCGTGCTCATGGGTGAAGCCTCCCAGGGCGTCGGCGTGTTCGCACACCGGCGAGAGGGTGGGCTGACCTACTGTGACCCCTATGGTCGCCGGTACCGAGACTGCCGCCGTGCCCGCGGAGTTCCGCGCGGCCGTGGCAGGCATGCGCCTCGCGCGGCTGCGTCCGGAGGTCTTCTGCGAGGAGATGCCGGCCCCGCAGCGCATCGCGCCGTACGCCTCCGCCCTGTCCGCGGACGTGGCCGTCGACGGCACCGACGTCGGCACCGGCCGCCTCATCCTGCTGCACGACCCCGAGGGCAACGACACCTGGAACGGCACCTTCCGCTGCGTGGCCTACTGCCGCAGCGAGATCGAGCTCGACCTGGTCTCCGACCCGCTGCTGGCCCAGGTCGGCTGGACCTGGCTGGTCGACGCGCTGTCCGCGCACGGCGCCGTCTACACCGCCGTCTCCGGGACCGTCACCCGCGTCGCCACCGAGAGCTTCGGCGGCATGGCCGAGGACGGCGGCACCGCGCAGGTCGAGGTGCGCGCCTCGTGGACGCCGCTGCCCACCGAGGCCGGCACCCTGCGCGACGGTCGCCCCGTCGCCCCGACGACCGCGCTCGACATCACCCCGCACGTCGAGGCGTGGGGCGAGCTGCTCTGCACCGCGGCCGGCCTGGAGCCGGTGCCCGAGGGCGTCGCGGTCATGCCCAGCCGGCGCGGACAACGGGGACCGGCGGCGAGCGGATGAGCGGACAGCCGGAGGACCGTGCGGACGACGTACGGACCCCGGACGACCCCGCAGCCGCTCCCGAGGATCCCTCGGACTCCACCGAGCAGACCGCCGAGCAGACCACCGAGCAGGCTCCCGAGCCGGAGCCGCTCCCGCTGCTGACGCTGCGCGACGGACTGCCCCCGGTCACCGACACCGACGCCGGGCTGCGCGAGGCTGCCGCCGCGATCGCGGCCGGCACCGGCCCCGTCGCCATCGACGCCGAGCGCGCGTCGGGCTACCGCTACTCCAACCGCGCCTACCTCGTGCAGCTGCGCCGCGAGGGGTCCGGCTCCTGGCTGGTCGACCCGATCGGGCTGACGACGCTGGAGCCGCTCGCCGAGGCGCTCGACGGCACCGAGTGGATCCTGCACGCCGCCACCCAGGACCTCCCCTGCCTCGCCGAGATCGGGCTGCGGCCCGACCACCTCTTCGACACCGAGCTCGCCGGGCGGCTGCTCGGCTACCCGCGCGTCGGCCTGGCCACGCTCGTCGAGGTGCTGCTCGGCCAGCGGCTGAAGAAGGAGCACAGCGCCGCCGACTGGTCGACCCGGCCGCTGCCGGAGTCGTGGTTGGAGTACGCCGCGCTCGACGTCGAGGTGCTCGTCGAGCTGCGCGACCGGCTCGCCGCCGAGCTCGAGGAGACCGGCAAGGCCGAGTGGGCGCGCCAGGAGTTCGAGCACCTGCTCTCCTTCGAGCAGCCCGAGCGGCAGGAGGCCTGGCGGCGTACGTCGGGCGTCCACCGGGTCCGCGGACGCCGCGCCCTCGGAGCCGTCCGGGCGATGTGGGAGACCCGCGACGACATCGCGCAGAAGCGCGACGTGACGCCCGGCCGGGTACTGCCCGACAGCGCCATCGTCGCCGCGGCGACCGCCGCGCCGGCCGACCGCGACGCGCTCAAGGCGACCAAGGGCTTCCACGGCCGTGGCGCCGACCGGTACGCCAACCGCTGGCTCGAGGCGCTGCGCGCCGCCGAGGAGATGTCCGAGGACGACCTGCCCGCCCGCGCCCCGCGCGGCGACGGTCCCCCGCCGCCGCGGGCCTGGGCCGACCGCGACCCCGTCGCCGACCGACGCCTCAAGCGCGCCCGCGCCGAGGTGGCCTCGATGTCGGAGCGGCTGAAGGTGCCCGCCGAGAACCTCCTCACCCCCGACCTGCTGCGTCGGGTGCTCTGGGCTCCCCCGCGTCCGCGCGACCCCGGCGCCCTGCTCGACGCGGTCGTCGACCGGCTCGGCGACCTCGGGGCGCGCGCGTGGCAGGTCGCGCTGGTCGCGCCGGTGGTCGTGGACGCCGTGCTGCACGCCGACGCGGAGGCTGCGGCGGCCGCCGAGGAGTCGGCCGCGCAGGCGCCGGGCTCCGACGACGCCTCCTGACGGCCGCCCCGTCGTACGCCGGTCAGCCGCCGGTCAGCCGTCGCTGCTGGTCTCCCCGTCCGACGGTGACGCGTCGTCGGTCGGGCTCGCCCCGTCGGTCGACTCGTCCTCCGGGACGTACTCGGGGTCGAGCACCGACCGCGACGTCTCGTCGATCCGCTCGGTCACGGACTGCAGGTCGCCGATCACCGGCGCGTGCAGCAGCAGGTCGAGGTCGTCGGCGACGAGGGCCTCGGCGCGCTTGAGCCGCGGCGCGATCGGCAGCAGCTGGATGTCGTCGACCGCGGCGTTGAAGACGCCCGCGTGCATGGGCTGCTGGTCGGGCTGGAGGAAGGACTCCGAGCGGGCGACGCCGAGCGACGCGGGCACGACGTACCCGGTCTCGGCGATCGTGCTCATGCCCTCG
Organism: Nocardioides sp.; assembly: GCA_002729525.1. Classification (GTDB taxonomy): domain Bacteria; phylum Actinomycetota; class Actinomycetes; order Propionibacteriales; family Nocardioidaceae; genus Nocardioides. The sequence continues at coordinate 157,563 of PBYI01000033.1, read as the reverse complement.
TCGGAGATCGCGTAGACCAGGAAGTCGGCGGCCGGCTGGACCTTGGGGCCCGGGGACACGCACAGACCCTCCTGCTCGCCGACGGTCGCGTCGGTGTCGAGCCTGGGCATCGGCAGCACGTCGAAGTGCAGACCGCGCACCTCGCGCAGCCGCGGCGTGAGCGAGCGGTAGCCCTCGACCATCGCGAGGCGGCCGCGCTCGAACCAGGTGACCGGGTCGGCCTTGGCGAGCTGGTCGTCACTGAGGGTCAGGTTGGGGTTGCGCAGCAGCGGCAGCACCTGCGCGAGGGTGTCGACGTTGGTGCCGTCGGAGAAGTTGAGGCTGGTGGGCGGGTCGCCCTCGAACACCTGGCCGCCGCCGGCGTACAGGAAGGGCGCGAGGCTCTCCAGGTCGGGGCTGATGCTGATGCCGCGGGCGCGCGGGTGCTTGCGGACGGCGTACCGGACGGCCGCGGCCATCTCCTGCCAGTCCCAGGAGTCGAGCTCCTCGTCGGGCGCGGGCAGGCCACGCTCACGCATGTCGGCGAAGTCGACGAGGTCGGGGTTGTAGTACATGACCATCGGCGAGACGCCGTACGGGATGCACTGGAGGTCGTCCTGCGCGGAGAACGCGGCGATCGAGCGCTGCGAGAAGCCGTCGCCGTAGCTGATGTCGCGGGCCTGGAGCAGGCCGAACAGCGACCGGTTGACACCGTCGTCGACGACCCGTCCGAGGTCGCGCCGGTTGAGCAGGTAGACGTCGGGCCGCTGCTCGGCAGGGCCCTCGAGCGCCTTGAGCAGCCGGCCGCGGGTCGGCCACGAGCGGAGGGTGACCTCGACGCTGGTCGCCTGGGCGTTGTAGGCGTCGACGACGTCCTGGTACGCCGCCACCTCGGCCTCGGTGCCGAAGACGCCGAAGGTCAGCTCGACCTGCTCGCCGGGCGGCACGGTGGGGGTGTCGGGCGCCGGCTCGTCGGTGCTGCTCGTCGCACCGTCGGTCGCGCCGCTGCCCGGGGAGGCGTCGGGGTCGTCGCCGCTGCACGCGGCGAGACTCAGGGCCAGGGTGGTGGCGAGGGCCGCTCCCGCCAGTCGGACCGCGCGGTCGCGGAGCACCAGTGCGCGCAACGCTCGGCTCACCTCTTCGTCGTTCGTCGGACGTCTTCCCCGCCGGGCGACGGGGACTCGGCGCGACACGGGGAGGGCGCGCCCGGCCCGGTCAGCGTACCGACGCGTCGGATGCGCGAAACCTGGCTGTCACGCGACGGCGTGCCGCGGCGGGCTCCCACGGCGGGCAGCAGGCCGGCACCGGACCGGCTTCCGGCCGGTGCTGGTCGGTGTCGAGCACGCCGGACCGGGAGCGCCTCACGGCGCGTGGCCGCTCGTAGCGGCTTATTGTGGGACCCGGGGCTGCCGCGGCCCGACGTGCTCGACCAGCAACTGTAGTCCGCTCCGACGCCTACGGAAGGGCGTTCGGGGTGCGTGATCTCACGCCATGCATTCGCGGGTCCCAGGCCGCCCGGGCGCGTCTCCCGGCCCGGCCGGCGCTGCTCGCGGCGACCCGCGCTCAGCGCAGGCGGCCGGCGAGCTCCAGGTGGCCCGCGGCCTCGAGCTGCTCGGAGAGGCCGAGCATGCGGCGTACGTCGTCGTCCTCGGCGTCGGCGAGCCCGGCGCGGCCGGTGGCGACGACCCGGGCGAACGCGGCGGCCCGCAGCAGCACGTCGGCGAGCTCACCGGCCGCGAGTCCGCGCAGGACGGTGTCGACCATGGCACGCAGCTCGTCGGGTCCGGGCGGGTCGGCGACCCCGGCGACGACCTCGGCGACCGGCGCGCGGCGGCGGCCGGCGTCGAACTCGCGCGCCACGCGCACCGGGTCGGCGTGCACCCAGGAGCGCAGGAGGTAGAGCCGCCACAGGCAGCCCGCGACCGACTCGGCCGGCGAGCCCGACCAGACCTCGGCGATCGCCTCGATGCCCTCGGTGTCGGCGAGGTGCAGCAGCCGGTCGGCCACCGCGTCGTCGCCGCTCTCCCGGGCACCACGCACCAGCACCTCGGCGGCCCGGTCGGCGGCCTCCTGGACCAGCGCCGGGTCGGGGCCGCCCTCGAACGCGTCGAACGACCCCGCCGGGCGGGTCATCGGTCGGTGGTGCGGGCGGTCGTGGGGCACCGGCCCACCGTACGTCGCGGGACTGCGCTGCGACCTGCGGCCGGTAGTCCCTCACGCAAATCACGCTCAAGGCGCCTCAAGGCTTGATTTGCGTGAGGGACTATCCCTCAGCCGAGCGCTTTGCGGATCCGCTGGTCGCTCACCGGGCCGTCGGTGCCGAGCTGCTGGGCCCACAGCGAGACCCGGAGCTCCTCCAGCATCCAGCGCACCCGCCGCACCCGCTCGTCCGGCACGGCGCCCTCGGGGAGCGCGTCGAGGCGGTGCTGCCAGGCGTCCTGGAGCGCCGCGACCTGGTCGTGCAGGCGCCGGTCGCGACCCACGCCTCCGGGCTCGTCGAGCTGGCCACGGCGCGCGGTCATGGCGGCGAGGTACGTCGGGTAGCGACGCAGCCGGGCGGCCCCGGCCTCGCCCACGAACCCGGCCGGCACCAGCCGGGCGAGCTGGGCCTGGAGGTCGGTCACGGCCGGCAGCTGGGTCATCTCGACCCGCCCGCTGAGCGCCTTGTCGATCTCGCGCCAGCGCCCGAGCACCGTCAGCAGGTCGCGGAGCACGGCCCGCACGGACGCCTCGTGGTCGCGCCGGGCGACCTCGACCAGCGCCGCGAACCCCGCCTCGTCGCGGACCGCCGGCCGGGCGTCGACGACGTCGGCCAGCACCGCGCGCCGGCAGTCGGCCAGCAGGTCGGCCACCCCGGCGTACGGCGTGCCGGCCAGCGCGAGCTTCTCGGTGTTGGAGAGCCCGTCGACCAGCGCGCGCGTCGGGTCCGGGACAGCGTGCTCGAGCAGGCGGCGTACGCCGCGCCGGTGGTGGGCCGCCGCCTCGTCGGCCGTCGCCCTTACCGCCAGCCCCACGGTGCCGGCGGGCAGCTCATCCACGAGCCCGGGGTGCACGGTCACCTCGTGGCCGGCGCGCAGCTCGGTCACCTCGTCCGGCACCGTCCCGAACGTCCAGGAGGTCTGCCCGGTCGCGGTCAGCCCCACGTCGCCGGCGAGGTCGGTGAAGGCCTCCTCGACCTGCCCGCGCAGCGGCTCCTTGAGCGCGCCGAGGTCCTTGCCTCGGGCCTGCTCGCGGCCCCGCTCGTCGACCACGCGGTACGTCGGCCGCAGGTGCGGCGCGACCTTCGACCAGTCCCACGCCTCGCGCGGGACCACCACGCCGGCCATGGCGCGGCACCAACGCTCCAGGGAGTCGAGCAGCGGCTCGTCCCCCGGCGGCACGTCGCGCAGGAACTCCCGGGCCTTGTCGGGCGCGGGCACGAACGACACCCGCAGGTTCTTCGGCAGGCTGCGGATCAGGCTGGTGACCAGCTCCTCGCGCAGCCCGGGCACCGACCACGAGAAGTCGTCGTCGCCGACCCGGTTGAGCGTCGCGACGGGCACGTCGATGGTGAGTCCGTCGTCGGCCGCGCCGGGCGCGAAGTGGTAGGAGATCGGGAAGCCGCCGTCCTCCCCCGCCCCGACCGAGCCGGACTGCCAGCGCGTCGGGAAGTCGGCCTCGCGCACCTCGTCGGCGGTGTCGCGGGTCAGCATCGCCGGGTCGAAGGTGAGCAGGTCGCCGTTGCGACGTCGCTCGTCCTTCCACCACGCGTCGAAGTGGGCGCCGCTGACGACGTCGGCGGGGATGCGGGCGTCGTAGAAGTCGAAGAGGGTGCCCTCGTCGACGACGATGTCGCGGCGCCGGGCGCGGTGCTCCAGCTCGGCCGCCTCGGCGAGCAGCTCGCGGTTGCGGGAGAGGAACTTCTGCCGGCTGTGCCAGTCGCCGTTGACCAGCGCCTCGCGGATGAACAGCTCGCGGCTGAGCTCGGGGTCGACCTTGCCGAAGGCGACCATCCGGTCGGCCACCAGCGGTACGCCGTACAGCGTGACGCGCTCGTAGGCGACGACGCTGGCGCGCTTCTTCGACCAGTGCGGCTCGGAGTAGGTGCGCTTGACCAGGTGGGCGCCCAGCCGCTCGGCCCAGACCGGGTCGATGGCAGCGTTCTGGCGGGCCCACAGGCGGCTGGTCTCGACGAGCTCGCCGGCCATGAGGTACGTCGGGTTCTGGCGGTGCAGCCCGCTCCCGGGGAAGATCGCGAACCGCGCGCCGCGGGCGCCGACGTACTCCCGGGGGCCCGGACGCCGGTCGCGCTTCTGGCCCGGGTGGGACTTCTCCCGCGGCTCCAGCAGGCCGACATGGCTGAGCAGGCCGGACAGCAGCGCCTGGTGGACGCCGTCGCCGTCGGTCTGGTCGCCGTCGCCGCGCATCCGCGGGCCGAGCTCGATGCGCATCTCCTTGCAGACGCTGCGCAGCTGGGACTCGAAGTCCTGCCACTCCCGCACGCGCAGGTAGTTGAGGTACTCCCGCTTGCACATCCGCCGGAACGCGCTGCCCGACAGCTCGCGACGCTGCTCGGACAGGTAGGCCCACAGCGCGAGCCAGGAGAGGAAGTCGGAGCCCTCGACCTTGAACCGCGCGTGCTGCTGGTCGGCCTGGGCGCGCTGCTCGGCCGGGCGCTCGCGCGGGTCCTGCAGCGACAGCGCCGCGGCGATGACGAGCACCTCGCGGACGACGCCGAGCCGCTCGGCCTCCAGGATCATCCGGCCCAGGCGCGGGTCGATCGGGAGGCGGGCGAGGCGACGGCCGAGCTTGGTGAGGCGGGGGCCGGGATGCCGGTGACCGCCGTGCTGGCCGCCCTGCGGGCCGCTCTTCTGGCCGCCCCTCTGGTCCATCGCGTCGAAGTGCCGGGGCGCGCCGTCGCCGAGGCGGACGGCGTTGAGCTCCTCCAGCAGCTGGACGCCGGCGGAGACGTTGCGACGGTCGGGCGGCTCCACGAACGGGAACCGGGCGACGTCGCCGAGGCCGAGCGAGGCCATCTGGAGGATGACCGAGGCGAGGTTGGTGCGCAGGATCTCCGGCTCGGTGAACTCCGGACGCGACTCGTGGTCCTCCTCCGACCAGAGCCGGATCGCGATGCCGGGGGCGACGCGACCGCAGCGACCCGAGCGCTGCGCGGCCGATGCCTGGCTGATCGCCTCGATCGGCAGGCGCTGCACCTTCGTGCGCACGGAGTAGCGCGAGATGCGCGCGACGCCGGTGTCGACGACGTACCGGATGCCGGGGACGGTCAGCGACGTCTCGGCGACGTTGGTGGACAGCACCACGCGGCGGCCGGTGTGGGAGGCGAAGACCCGGTGCTGCTCTCCGGCGGAGAGCCGCGAGAACAGCGGGAGGATCTCGAAGCCGCGCGGGCCCTGCGACAGCGGCTCCAGGGCCTCGGCGGTGTCGCGGATCTCGCGCTCGCCGGGCAGGAACACCAGCACGTCGCCGGGGCCCTCCGCGCACAGCTCGCGGACGGCGTCGACGACGCCCTCGGTCTGGTCGCGGGAGACGGGCTCGCCGTCCTCGTCGAGGGTCTCGGGGTCGGCCAGCGGCCGGTAGCGGACCTCGACGGGGTAGGTGCGGCCCGACACCTCGACGACCGGGGCGGGGTTGCCGTCGGCGTCGGCGAAGTGCTCGGAGAAGCGCTCGACGTCGATGGTCGCGGAGGTGATGACGACCTTGAGGTCGGGACGGCGCGGCAGCAGCTGCTTGAGGTAGCCGAGCAGGAAGTCGATGTTGAGGCTCCGCTCGTGCGCCTCGTCGACGATGATCGTGTCGTACTTCGCGAGGTCGCGGTCGCGCGGCAGCTCGGCGAGCAGGATGCCGTCGGTCATCACCTTGACCCGGCCGGCCTTCGAGGTGGTGTCGGTGAACCGCACCTGGTAGCCGACCGGCGCGTCCGGCGTACCGACCTCGGTGCCGAGCTCGGACGCGATCCGCTCCGCGACCGACCGCGCCGCGATCCGGCGGGGCTGGGTGTGCCCGATCAGGCCGCCCTTCCCGGCACCGCGGCCCCGACCGAGCTCGAGGCAGATCTTCGGCAGCTGGGTCGTCTTGCCCGAACCGGTCTCGCCGGCCACCACGACGACCTGGTGGTCGCGGATCGCCGCCGCGATGTCGTCACGGCGGGCGCTGACCGGGAGGTCGGGCGGGTAGGTGATCGCCAGCTCGGACGACGGCTCGGTGGAGGGCTCGCGGGACGGGTCGGGTGAGGACCCCGGATCGGGGGCGGCTCCGTCGGGACCGGACGTCGAGGAGGGCGCGGACATGACCGACCCATTGTGCCGGGCGCGTCGAGCGGGTTTCCCCACCCGCCCGACGCGTCGGGGTCAGTGCGGTGACCGAACCGGTCTCAGCGCGACGGGATCGGCCCCTCGCCCGTCCAGTCCCAGTACTCGACCGTCACGACGAACTGCTTCACCCGGTACCGGGCGCCGTCGGTCAGCCCTGTGCTCCACACGACGTACGGCCCGCGGTCGTCGTAACGGACGTAGGAGCGAGGCTTCGCCACCTTCAGTCGAAGGCGGTGCTGGGCGACGACCCTGTTGATCGGGCCTCGCATCACCGTGCGCTGGCGGTACTTGCCGGACTTGTCGACGACGAACGAGACGAGATAGCCGCGGCGGTTCTCGCGACCGCCCCACGTCTCGATCTCCAGACGGCGGTAGCGCTTACCGATCGCCTGCGGGATCCGGGCGCCTTGCAGCGCGATGACCTGACTCTCATTCCCGACCCGACAGCGGGTCTGGGAGAGGTACCGCAGGGTTCCCTTGCGGTTCATCAGCCGCGAGCACCGGCCGATCGAGGTGTCGATCACGCTCCGGGCGCCGCTGATCTTGACCCGGGCCGGGATCCAGCCCACCTTCCCGGCGTGGACCTCGATGGGCTCCCTGACGACCGCTCGGTGGCCGTAGTTGTCGGCCACCTCCGCGCGCCAGTAGTAGGTCCCCGACTCGACGCGCCTCAGCGCGCGCGCCGCGAGCCTCACGCGGAAGCGGTGGATCCCGGCGCGCCGATGGACGCGGCCGACGTCGGCCCCGGCCGCGACCCGTCCGGCGGGGTCGACCAGATGCAGGCGCAGGAAACCGAGATCCTCACGCACGAGGAGAGCGACGAGCGCGGTGTCCTGTCGGCCGTCGAGCTCCGGGTAGAACTCCGGGGTCACGGATCTGATCCCGACGTCGACCGTGGTGTCATCCGTCCAGCGCAGCTCGACCTCGGGACCCGTCACGGCGTCCCCACCGACCGTGGTCCCGCTCGGGGTGACGAGGAAAGCGAAGGTGCGCTCGGAGTCCAGGAACCTCGTCGCGCTGTGAAAGTTCATCTCGGCCGACATCGCGTCCTCGTGCAGCACCGGGTCGTCCTGGAACACCAGAATCTCGTCGCCGAGCGTGCCGTCTGACTCGACCGGGCGCACCCGGACGACGACGTGCAGAGCACTCAGCGCCTGGTCGAACCGGACCTCGTACCGGTAGGGCCCACCGATCGATGCGACCTCCTCGTCGTACGCCGACGTCAGGATGAGCGGGGCAGGGTCCTCGGGCGCGGGGTCCTCCGCGGACGCCGGGGCGGCGTACGACGGCAGCAGCGCGAGGAGCATCAGCAGCGCCAGCGAGGCGACGAGCGAGCCGGGACCGAGCCGGCGGCCGGAGGGCAGGGACGTGCGCGGGGCGCGGTGGAGCACGGGTACCTCGGATTCCGAGACGACAGGAGCCGAACGACCCTATGAGACCGGCCCGGCTCCTGTCCGGCGTTCTGTCAGAGACAGGCAACTCCACCCTCATCCAGCGCGTACCAGCACCTGCCGCCTGACCTTCACGATGAACTCGTCGACGCGGTACCGGCTGCCTTCCGATAGTCCCGCGCTCCACAGCAGGTAGGGACTGGTGTCGTCGGTCCGCACGAAGTCGCCGAGCCCCCTCGACCTGAGCGCGCGATCGTGGCCCCAGCCCCCTCCGAGCTGGACGCGGTTGCGGTACTCGCCCGCCCGATCGATCAGGAACATCACGAGGTAGGCGTCGGGCCGCTCGGGCTTTCCCTTCACCTTGATCGACAGCTCTCTGAAGCCCTTGGCGCCGCTCTTCGGCAGCCTGACCGCACTCACCGTCGACACCTGACTCTGGCGCGGCTTCGAACAACGGGTGGCGGACAGGTAGCGCACCGAGGTGCGTTGGTAACGCAGGTCCGAGCACGACCCGACACCACTGTCGATCACCGAGGACCGAGCCTCCGCCCGTCGGGTCCACCACGCCCAGACCAGACGATCTGGAAGGGCGCGGACGTACGCCGTCGCCGTGCCTCGATCGCCGTTGCGGTCGAATGCGGTGACGTTCCACTGCAGCAGTCCCCGCTGGGCCTTGCCCCATCTCGACCACGCCACGGACTTGAAGATCGCGGATCTCGCTCGCATCTTGACGAGCTTGGCATGGACGTATCGCCCCCCGGGCCCCTTCAGCCGCGCCGTCACGCTCTCGATCGGCTCGCCGAAGATGACGCGAACGCGCGCGGAGTCCCTCTCACCGTCGCGGTAGGGAAGGAAGGATCGGTCAAGGGGTCGAGCGGCGATCTGGGCGTGGCCGTCGAAGACGAAGGGGAGTGTGACCACGGCCCCGTCAACGGTCTCACCCTCCGGCGTCCTCCCGCGGGGAGCGAAGGTGTACGCGTACGTGGAGCCGTAGGCGAGTCCTCTGTGGTCGACCTCCACATAGCCGTGGCGCGGGTCAGTCATCGGGAGAACCATCGACTTGCCGTGCCTGAGCAGGGTGTCGAGGTCGCCGTCCTCACCGACCGTATACAGGCGCCACGCCCTGCCCGCGAGGGACCTGAGGTCGACCTCGGTGCTGACCCGAAGGTGGTACGGCGCATCAATCCTCGGCACAGTCTCCTCGTGGTCCGCCGTGACCACGAGCTCTCGCGGCTGCTCCTCGACGGGCTCGTCGGCTCCCGCCCGGCTAGGGACGGCGACGGAGAGCCCGGTCGACACCACGACCAGCACCAGCAGGGCGAGGATGAACATCGTCGACTTGCGCGGGGCGCGATGGAGCACGGGGACCTCGAGTTCCGAGACGACAGGAGCCGGACGACCCTACGAGGGCCGCCCGGCCCGTGTCCGGCGTTCTGGCAGAACTCGTCACATCGAAGAATCCGCCGTGTCCTGCGCTACGTCGTGGTGCCGCTCGGGGCGTCGGCGCCGCCGTCCGGGCTGACGTCGTCCGGCGGCGTGGTGCCGGGCGGCAGTCCGTTCATCGGCGGGAGTCCGCGCGGGCCGCCGTGGTGGCCGTCGGTGGTCCCGTCGGTACTGCCGTCAGCGTCCTGGCTGGTCAGCCCGCCGTCGGTGCCTTCGGTGCCGTCCGCGCCGGTGCCGTCGCCCTGAGGCGCGGAGAAGCTCTGCTGGCCCTGCTGGTTCTGGCCGGGCACGCCCTGCTGCCCCTGCTGGCCGGGGAAGCCGCCGTTGCGCCCGGGGCCGGTGAAGCCGCCTCGGTCGCTGCTGCCGCCGTCGCTGACGAGCCCGAGGGCCGCACCGCTGGCACCGCCGAGCAGGAGCGCGACCAGGGCGACCGCGGCGACGGCCCGCATGCCGAGCACCCGGTGCCGCCACGTGCCATCCGAGGCAACGGGCTGCTCCTCACGAGCCGGAGCCGCGGCCGGGGCGGCGTACACCGCGGTGGCGGTCGCTCCTGCCGGTGCCGCAGTGGGCGCCGCAGTGGGTGCCGCGGCAGGCGGCGGCCAGGCGCTCATCGCGTCCGCGCGGGCGCCGGCCTGGTCGGTCCACCCGCCACCGGAGCCGTCGGAGGCCGCGGCAGGCGCGTGCCAGGCATCGGCGGGAGTGCCGCCCGCGATGGGCTGGGTGTGCGGCAGCTGCGGGTCCTGCGCGCCGGGCCGGCCGCCGGCGGAGGCGCCCCGGGGAGTCACGTCGTCGGTCATGCGACCACCGTGGCGACGCAGGCTGTGCGCACCCTGTGGGCTGGTTCTGGGCTCGCCCAGCGTGACCCGGGTCACCTCCCGGCCACGCCACGTCGCGGCAGCTGTCGGCGGTCGTCCCTAGGCTCGGCGCATGCCGGCCCCGTCCCGCTCCCCCAGCCCGGTGCCCCCCCCGGTCCCACCTCGACCGAGGGCGGGATCCTGCGGCCCGAGCAGCTCGCCCGGCACGTCGCGCTGACCCGCACCCCGTGCGACACGACGCTCGCTCGGTACGTCGAGCACCACTGGACGCTCGCGTGGGACCTCCCGGACGGGGTGCACCACCGCAGCGAGACGCTCCCCCACCCCGCCTGCCACCTCACGGTCGAGCACGGCGCCGGGCGGCCGGAGGTCGGCGCCGACCCGGTGGTCCTCACCGGGGTGGTGACCCGCCGCTTCGAGGTCGACGTGCGCGGGCGCGCGTGGGTGCACGGGGTGAAGTTCCGTCCCGGCGGGCTGGCCGCACTCACCGGCCTCGACGCCCGCACGCTGGCCGACCGCACCGTCCCCGCCGCGGGACTCGTGCCGCCCGACGTGGTCTCGGCGGTGCGGGAGCTCGCCCCCGGCACGCCCACCGACCTCGCGTCCGCCTGCGTCGACGCCGCGCTGGCGCCGCACGTCGACGCGGCGGGCGACGACCCGGCGTACGACCTGCTGCTCGGCCTCGTCGCCGACGTTCTCGGCGACCGCTCCGTCCTCCGGATCGACGACCTCGAGCGACGAGCCGGAGTGCCCCGGCGGCGCCTGGAGCGACTCTTCTCGCGGTACGTCGGCGCGTCGCCGAAGTGGGTGCTGGCGCGCTACCGGATGCACGACGTGGTGGCCGCGCTCGACGCCGGCCACGACGGGTCGCTGGCCGACCTCGCGGCCGAGCACGGGTGGTACGACCAGGCGCACTTCACCCGCGACTTCACCGCACTCGTCGGCGTACCGCCCGGCGCCTACGTGCGTCGAGGGGCGGCGGGTCGGTCGCGCGCGGACGGTAGCGCGGTGTTCCATGGTGACTAGCGAAGCAACGCACAGGATTCCCACAGACAGCAACGACACAGTGCAGCCATGGCCGAGCCAGAACTGACCCGCGCCGACGGGTCCCCCCTCCGAGTCCTCGTCGTCGACGACGAGGTCAACATCGCCGAGCTGATCGCCATGGCCCTGCGCTACGAGGGCTGGAAGGTCGAGATGGCGCACAGCGGCACCAAGGCCGTCGCCGCGGCGAAGAGCCTGCAGCCCGACGCCGTGGTCCTCGACATGATGCTGCCCGACATCGACGGCCTGGAGGTGCTGCGCCGGATGCGCGGCAGCGACCCGGACGTGCCGGTGCTCTTCCTCACCGCCCGTGACGCCGTCGAGGACCGCATCGCCGGCCTGACCGCCGGCGGCGACGACTACGTGACGAAGCCGTTCTCCCTCGAGGAGGTCGTCGCCCGGCTGCGCGCCCTGCTGCGCCGCTCCGGCGCCCAGCGGGCCGCGGAGTCCTCCGTGCTCGCCGTCGGCGACCTCACGCTCGACGAGGACAGCCACGAGGTGGTCCGCGCCGGCGAGGAGATCAACCTGACCGCGACCGAGTTCGAGCTGCTGCGCTTCCTCATGCGCAACCCCAAGCGGGTCCTCAGCAAGGCCCAGATCCTCGACCGCGTGTGGAACTACGACTTCGGCGGCCAGGCCAACGTCGTCGAGCTCTACATCTCCTACCTGCGCAAGAAGATCGACGCCGGCCGCGACCCGATGATCCACACCATGCGCGGCGCCGGCTACGTGCTCAAGCCCGCCGTCTGACCACCGAGCTCACCACCAGCCCGACCACCCCCCTGACCAGCAGAGAGTCCGCCGTGCTCCCCCGACTACGCCGCCGCCTGGCGTCGCTCACCTCCCGACTGGTCGTGACCGCCGTCGCGCTGGTGCTCGGCGTCTCGCTGCTCATCGGCGCGGTCACGGCCCTGGCGGTCGACAGCTACCTCACTGGCAAGCTCGACGCCGACGTCCGCTCGTCGGCTGACCGAGCGACCATCGCCCCGCTGTTCATCGACTCCGACGGCACCGTCTCGACGTCGCCACCCGACGACGACGGCGACGACTTCGACGGCCGCGGCCCACGGCGTACGCCGGAGGGACAAGGCGTCGGCACGCTCACGGCGTACCTCGTGGCCGCCTCGGACGTGGCCGGGCTCGAGGCACAGCAGGTCGGCAACGTGCTCGTCGACAGCGCCAAGGGCCAGACCACGCGCTCGGTGCTCTCGACCGACGCGCTGGAGGTCCTCGACGACGTCCCGGACGACGGGGAGGTCCACGAGGTCGACGTCCCGGGGTTCGGCACCTACCGGGTCGTCGCGACCGAGATCGACGCCGTCACCAACACGGGCGCGGCGGCGCCGTACACCGTCGTGTCGGGCCTGCCCACCAACGACGTCCAGGACATCGTCCGCACCCTGGTCACCTGGGAGGCGGCGCTCGTGCTCGCCGGCGCCCTGCTGGCCGCGCTCGCCGGTGTCGTCCTCGTACGACGCCAGCTGCGGCCCCTCACCGAGGTCGCCCGCACCGCCCACAGCGTGGCGGCCCTGCCCCTCTCCTCCGGGGCCATCTCGCTCGACGAGCGCGTGCCCGAGCACCTCACCGCCGAGGACACCGAGGTCGGCCACGTCGGCGCCGCCCTCAACACGCTGCTCGAGCACGTCGAGTCGTCGCTGGAGGCCCGGCACGCCAGCGAGCAGCGGGTGCGCCAGTTCGTCGCCGACGCCTCGCACGAGCTGCGCACCCCGCTCACCACGATCGCCGGCTACACCGAGCTCGCCCGGCGTCGCCCCGACCCGGACACCAGCGCGACCGCGCTGACGAAGGTCGAGGAGGAGGCGGCACGGATGACCGCGCTGGTCGAGGACCTGCTCCTGCTCGCGCGTCTCGACTCCGGCAGGCCGCTGACCCGCGAGCCGGTCGACCTGACCCGTTTGCTGCTGGAGGCGGTGTCCGACGCGCGCGTCGTCTCCCCCGAGCACCGCTGGCAGCTCGAGCTGCCCGACGAGGCGCTCGAGGTCCTCGGCGACGAGCAGCGGCTGCACCAGGTGGTCACGAACCTCCTCACCAACGCCCGCAAGTACACCCCCGACGGCACGACCGTCACGGTGCGCGCACGCCAGGGCGGCTTCGAGGTGCACGACGACGGCCCCGGCTTCCCACCCGAGCTCGTGCCGCGCGCGTTCGAGCGTTTCACCCGCGCCGACACCGCGCGGGTGCGCGCGGGCGGCGTCGGACTGGGCCTCTCGCTGGTGCAGGCCATCGTGACCGCCCACGGCGGCACGGTCACGCTGTCCTCGCAGCCGGGCGACACCACGATCTCGGTCCGGCTGCCCGAGGCCGACGCGGGCTGGCACGACGGCGCGTGGCTGGACTCCTCGACCACGCCTGCACCCTCGGCCTGACCTGCGGGTCCGCCGTGCGGCGTACCTCGTACGACTCGCGTCGGGTAGGCAACGGACAGATTGTCTGACAATCTTGGGGACGGCCCCTACCGTGGGCCGAGTGAGCCCCTGTCCGCAGGGGACCCGACGCGAGAGGAGTGACCAGCATGACCGTGTCCGCCACCAGAGCCTCCGAGGCGGGCCAGCCCGCCGGCCACGAGGACGCCCGCAACGGCGAGGAGTTCCGCCGCGCCGAGTCGCGCACCGCGCACAACTACCACCCGCTGCCCGTCGTCGTCGCCCACGCCGAGGGCGCCTGGATGACCAACGTCGACGGCAGCCGCTACCTCGACCTGCTCGCGGGCTACTCCGCACTCAACTTCGGCCACTCCCACCCGCGCCTGCTCGCGGCGGCCCACGCCCAGCTGGACAAGCTGACCCTCACCTCCCGCGCGTTCGTGCACGACCAGTTCGCCGACTTCACCGAGAAGCTCGCCGACCTGTGCGGCAAGGACCTCGTGCTGCCGATGAACACCGGCGCCGAGGCCGTCGAGACCGCCATCAAGGTCGCCCGCAAGTGGGGCTACCAGGTCAAGGGCGTCGAGGCCGACCAGGCCAACATCGTCGTCGCCAACGGCAACTTCCACGGCCGCACGACCACCATCGTCGGCTTCTCCGACGACCCCGACGCCCGCGACGACTTCGGTCCGTTCGCGCCCGGCTTCACCAACGTGCCGTACGGCGACCTCGCGGCCGTCGAGGCCGCCATCGACGACAACACCGTCGCCGTGCTCGTCGAGCCGATCCAGGGTGAGGGCGGCGTCGTCCTCCCGCCCGAGGGCTTCCTGCGCGGCCTGCGCGAGCTGTGCACGCGCACCAACGTGCTGTTCATGGCCGACGAGATCCAGGCCGGCCTCGGCCGCACCGGCAAGACGTTCGCCTGCGACCACGAGGACGTCGTCCCCGACGTCTACGTGCTCGGCAAGGCCCTCGGCGGCGGCGTCGTCCCCGTGTCGGCGATCGTGGCCGACCGCGAGGTGCTCGGCGTGCTGAAGCCGGGCCAGCACGGCTCGACCTTCGGCGGCAACGCGCTCGCCTGCGCCATCGGCTCCGAGGTCGTCGACATGCTCGCCGGGGGTGAGTTCCAGACCCGCGCGACCGAGCTCGGCGAGATCCTCGAGGCCCGCCTCCAGGCGATGGTCGGCCACGGCGTGCTGCGGGTCCGCGTGCGCGGCCTGTGGGCCGGCGTCGACATCGACCCGACGGTCGGCACCGGCCGCGAGGTCTGCGAGAGGCTCATGGCCCGCGGCGTCCTGGCCAAGGACACCCACGGCTCGACCATCCGCCTCGCCCCGCCGCTGGTCATCTCCGCCGAGGACCTCTCCTGGGGTCTCGACCAGCTCGAGGCGGTGGTGGCGGGCCACTGAGGCTCGTCCCTCCCGTCACACGATTCACCGGCCGGCCGGTGGAACTGGCGCTCGTCGTACGAAGTTTCGTACGACCGGGATCAGTTTCACCGGCCGGCCGGTGTTTCTGCGCCCGGCCCTGACCCGACCGGGCCGACCCCGACCGGCCCCGACCCCGAGCCACCCTCACAGGGACCGGCCAGGAAACCCCGACCCCCACCCCAGCCACCGCGCGGACGCTGGGTGGCATGACCGCGACCGCCACGCGCCCCGACGTCCACGGCTCCCCCGCCCCCGACGACGGACACCCGTCCGCCGGAGCGGGGGCCGGACGCTCCCTCGGCGACCGGGTCCGCTCGGGCTCCGGCGCCGTACGACGTCACCCCGACCGCGCCGCGCTCGGGGTGCTCCTCGGGGCGACGGCGCTGCTCTACCTGTGGGGTCTCGGCGCGTCCGGCTACGCCAACTCGTTCTACTCCGCCGCCGCGCAGGCCGGCTCGGCGTCGTGGAAGGCGTTCCTCTTCGGCGCCTCCGACGCGGCCGGGTCGATCACCGTCGACAAGCCGCCGCTCGCGCTGTGGCCGATGGCGCTGTCAGTGCGGGTCTTCGGCCTCAGCTCGTGGAGCATCCTGGTGCCGCAGGCGCTGATGGGCGTCGGGTCGGTGGCGCTGCTGCACGCCCTGGTCCGGCGTACGACGGGCTCGTGGAAGGCCGGCATCCTGGCCGGCGCGGTGCTGGCGACCACGCCGGTCGCGGTGCTGATGTTCCGCTTCAACAACCCCGACGCGCTGCTGGTGCTGCTGATGACCGGGGCGGCGTACGCCGTCGTCCGGGCCGTCGACAGCCCGCGCGCCGTGCGGTGGATGGTGCTCGGCGGGGCACTGCTGGGCCTGGCGTTCCTCACCAAGACGCTGCAGATGTTCCTCGTGCTGCCCGGCATGGTGGCGGCGTACGCGCTGTTCGCGGCCGTCCCGTGGCGCACCCGCCTCGGCCACCTGCTCGCGGCGTTCGGCGCGATGCTCGTCGCCGGCGGCTGGTGGGTGGCACTGGTCGAGCTGTGGCCGGCGTCCTCGCGCCCCTACATCGGTGGCTCGCAGACCAACGACTTCCTCGAGCTGACCTTCGGCTACAACGGTTTCGGCCGGATCACCGGCGACGAGACCGGCTCGGTCGGCGGCGGCAACGGCTGGGGCGAGACTGGCCTGCTGCGCCTGTTCAACAGCGACAACGGCGGCCAGATCGCCTGGCTGCTGCCGGCCGCGCTCGTGCTCGGCGTCGCCGCGCTCGTCTGGGGCACGCGTCGGGTCCGCCTGGCGACCACCATCCTGCTCGGCTGGACCGTCGTCACCGCACTGACCTTCAGCCTGATGGCCGGCATCTACCACGCCTACTACACCGTCGCACTGACCCCGGCGATCGCCGGCACGGTCGCGCTCGGCGCCTGGGTGCTGTGGCAGCGGCGCACGTCGCTGGTGGCGTCCGGCCTGCTCGGCTTCACCGTCGCGATGACCACGGCGCTGGCGTTCGTGCTGCTCGACCGGGCCGGCGACTGGCACCCGTGGTTCAAGTACGTCGTCGCGACCGTCGGGTTCGCCGCCGCCCTCATGGTCGTCGGTGTGCGGCACCTCCCCGGCCGGGTCGGCGCCGTCGTCGCGATGGCCGCGCTGCTGGCCGCCCTGGCCGGCCCGTCGGCGTACGCGCTGAGCACGGCGTCGACCGCGCACACCGGCTCGATCCCGAGCGCCGGCCCGACCTCGGCCGGCGGCGGCAACGGCGGTCCCGGTGGTGGCGGTGGTGGCTTCGGCGGCAACGGCGGACCGGGCGGCAACGGCACCTTCACCCCGCCCAACGCCGGCACCGCGCCGGGGGCGGCCGGCGGCACGACGGGTGGCACCACCGGCGGCACCACCGGCGGGACCGGCAGCGTCGGCGGCCTGCTCAGCGGCAGCGAGTCGACCAGCACGATCACCTCGATGCTGCAGGAGGACGCGGACTCCTACGACTGGGTCGCCGCGGCGATCGGCTCGAACTCCGCCGCCGGCTACCAGCTGGCCAGCGAGGAGTCGGTGATGCCGGTCGGCGGGTTCAACGGAAGCGACCCGAGCCCGACGCTCGCGGAGTTCCAGCAGTACGTCGCCGACGGACGCATCCACTACTTCATCGCCGGCGGCGGTGGGCTGGGCGGACGCGGAGCCGGCGGCGGGAGCGGCACGGCCAGCGAGATCAGCGAGTGGGTGGCTGCGAGCTTCACCGCCCAGAACGTCGACGGCGTCACGATCTACGACCTGACCTCCTAGGAGGCCGTCGAGGCGTCAGGCGCCCGCGCCGAGCGTGATCGCGACGAGGGCGGGCATCGAGTCGGTGACCATCCGGTGCAGCTCCTCGCGGGTGACGCCCGAGGCGTCCTCGCACCAGACCAGCACCAGCTCCTCGACCATGGTCGACCAGCCGCGCAGCACCAGCCGGACGGCCGGGGTGTCGGGCACGGTGAGGGTGCCCTCGTCCTCGGCGAAGATCCGCTCGACGAGCACGCCCTGCACCTCGTCGTAGATGGCGCGCAGGCCCTCGTGGCCGCCGGCAGCGGCCTTCACCAGCGAGCGGTAGCCGGCGTAGTTGGTGACGACATAGTCGACGTAGGCCTCCATCGAGGCCTGCAGCCGCTCGAGCGGGTCGCCCTCGGTCGGCGGCGCGGTCTGCGCGATCAGGTCGTCGGCCGCACGGCGTACGACGGCCTCGTGGAAGGCGTGCTTGTTGCCGAAGTAGTGGTAGAGCAGGCCGCGGGAGATCCCGGCCTCCTCGGCGAGCACGTCGATGGAGATCTCGTCCAGCGAGCGGGTGGCCAGCAGGGTCACCCCGAGGTCGAGCAGCTGGGCACGGCGCTCGTCGGGGCTGAGCCGGACGCGGGTGTGGGCGGTCACAGGGTGCAGTCTATTGACGAATGTTCAATAGTCGCAATACGGTCCCGACATGAGCACCGCCACTCCCTCCGCGGTCACCGGCAGCGACGCCGACCGCCCCACCGACCCCGACGCCCTCCCCGTCGACGTCCTCGTCATCGGAGCCGGCTTCGCCGGTCTGTGCACCGCGATCCAGCTGTCCGAGGACGGCGTCACCGACCTCGTCGTCGTCGAGAAGGGCCACGACGTCGGCGGCACCTGGCGCGACAACACCTACCCCGGCGCCGCCTGCGACGTCCCGAGCCAGCTCTACTCGTTCTCCTTCGCGCCGAACGACTGGAGCCGCTCCTTCTCGTTCCAGCCCGAGATCCACGCCTACCTCCAGCGCGTGGCGCGCGAGTCCGGCGTGCTCGACCGCTTCCGCTTCGGCACCGTCGTCGAGGACGCCCGCTGGGACGACGACGCGCAGCGCTGGCTCGTCACCGTCGCCCCCGTCTCGCCCGAGGCGACTGACGCCACCGGCACCGAGCCCACGACGTACGCCGCCCGCGTGGTCGTCAGCGGCGCCGGCGGCCTGTCGGAGCCCAAGCTCCCCGACATCGCCGGCATCGACTCCTTCGCCGGCGAGACGTTCCACTCCGCCCGCTGGGACCACGACGTCGACCTCGCCGGCAAGCGCGTCGCCGTCATCGGCACCGGCGCCTCGGCCATCCAGATCGTGCCCGAGCTGCAGAAGGTCGCCGGGCACCTCGACGTCTACCAGCGCACCGCGCCGTGGGTGCTGCCCCGGCACGACCGCACCTACACGCTCCCCGAGCGGACGGCGCTCAAGCACGTGCCGTTCCTGCGCGACGCCTACCGCACCGCGATCTACTGGGGTCGCGAGACCTACGTGCCGGCGTTCGCGTGGAAGCCCGAGCTGGCCCTGCCCGCCCAGCGCGCCGCGCTCGGCAACATCCGCAAGGCGATCAAGGACCCCGCGCTGCGCGAGAAGGTCACCCCGGACTTCCAGATCGGCTGCAAGCGGATCCTGATCTCCAACGCCTACTACCCCGCGCTCGCCGCCGACAACACCGAGGTCGTCACCGACCGGATCGAGCGGATCACGCCCACCGGGATCGTCACCGCCGACGGCACCGAGCGCGAGATCGACGTACTCGTCGTCGCCACCGGGTTCCACACCACCGAGCTGCCGATCACCGAGCGACTCACCGGACGCTCCGGCGTACGGCTCTCGGAGCGGTGGGCGGAGTCGGGCATGTCGGCGTACAAGGGCACGACCGTCGCCGACTTCCCCAACCTGTTCCTCCTGGTCGGCCCCAACACCGGCCTGGGCCACTCGAGCATGGTCTTCATGATCGAGTCGCAGGTCGCCTACGTCCGCGACGCGCTCGCCGCGATGCGCGCCGGCGGGTGGGGCTCGGTCGAGGTGCGCGAGGAGGCCGAGCAGCACTGGTCGGCCGACCTCCAGCGGCGGATGAAGCGGTCGGTGTGGAGCACCGGCGGCTGCGCCAGCTGGTACCTCGACAAGCACGGCAACAACACCACCCTGTGGCCGCGGACGACGTTCTCGTTCCGCCTGGCGCTGCGGCACTTCGACGCCGACGCCTACCGCACCATGCCGGGCGACGCGCCCGGCGCACCCTCCCCCGACAACACCGCCGGCGACAGCGCCGGCACCACTCACCGAGAGGTCGTGACCGCATGAAGACGCTGGACGACAAGGTCGTCGTGATCACCGGAGCCGGATCGGGCATCGGCCGGGCGCTGGCGCTCGACTGCGCCCGCCGCGGCTCGCTGCTCGCGCTCTCCGACGTCGACACCGACGGGCTCGCCGAGACCGAGCGCCTGGTGAAGGAGCTCGGCGGCAAGAAGCTGCGCACCGACCGGCTCGACGTCGCCGACCGCGCGGCGTTCGAGGCGTACGTCGTCGAGGTCGTCGCCGACTTCGGCCGCGTCAACGTCGTCGTCAACAACGCCGGCGTCGCGCTCGCCGGCGACCTGGTCGACCTCGACTGGGACGACATGGAGTGGATCACGAACATCAACTTCTGGGGCGTCGTCAACGGCACCAAGCTGTTCCTGCCGCACCTCATCGCCTCCGGCGACGGCCACGTGGTCAACCTGTCGTCGCTGTTCGGGCTCGTCTCGATGCCCGGCCAGTCGATGTACAACGCCGCCAAGTACGCCGTGCGCGGCATGACCGAGGCGCTGCGCGAGGAGATGCTCATCGCGGGGCACAACGTCGGCGTCACCGCCGTCCACCCCGGCGGCATCAAGACCGCCATCGCCCGCAACGCCCGGGTCTCCGACAAGGAGGACCAGGCCAAGACGGCGGAGTTCTTCGACAAGAAGCTCGCCAAGATGACCCCCGAGCGCGCCGCCGAGATCATCGTGCGCGGCATCCTGAAGAACCAGCCGCGCGTGCTCGTCGGCCTCGACGCCCACGCCCTGCACACGATGGGCAAGCTGCTCGGCGCCCGCTACCAGGACGTCATCGCCCGGGGCGCCAAGCGCGTCATGCCGGGCACGAAGGTCGTCTGACCCTCCCCGCTCCCTGCTCCTCCCGTCCGTACGCCGGCGCCCGCGCGGGGCCGGCGTACGGGCATGTCACACGTCGTCCACCGTTCTACCCACACGTTGCAGCGTGTGAGTAGTGCGGTGGACGGCGTGTGACAGCGGGTGGGGCCGACCGGGTAGAACGGACCCCGTGGAGCGCGGAACTCGGGTCAGGGTGGTCAACACCAAGTGGGGCGGACGCGCGCACTGGGAGTACGACGCGCACTACCTCGGCCGTGACGAGCACGGCGACTGGATCGGGGTGCCGCCCGGGACGGTGTTCAGCCGGCCGGGCCGCGAGTTCACCGGCGACAACGACCAGGTCGTCCTGGTGCCGCACGCCGGGGCCGGCGGGGGTGCCGCGTGGATGGCGACCTTCCACGCACCCAACGGGCGCGACTGGGCGCAGGTCGGCTCGGACGTCGAGGTGTACGTCGACATGACCACCGTCGCCACGTGGGACGGCACCACGGTGACGGCCGTCGACCTCGACCTCGACGTCATCCGCGGCACCAACGGCGTGGTGGTCGTCGACGACGAGGACGAGTTCGCCGAGCACCAGGTGTCGTTCGGCTACCCGCCGGAGGTCGTGTCGCTGGCCGAGGAGAGCTGCTCCTGGGTGCTCGCGACGGTGCGGTCCGGCTCGGCGCCCTTCGACCGTGGCGCCGCCGGTACGGCGGGCCGCTGGCTGGCCTCCCTCAACGCCTGACCCGGGCCCTGGGAGCCGCGCACGTGCGGCTGCCGCTCGCGGATCTTCGCGCTCAGTCCGCGCGCCGGCCCGACCAGGTGGGGTGTCGCGAACCGGGAGAAGCCCTGCGGACCCGGCGACACCAGGCGCGCCTCGACCTGGGACTCCAGGCGCTGCACCTCGCGGCTCAGCGGCTGCGCCAGGTGCTCCCCGAGCAGCACGCCGCCGGCGATGGCGAGCGCCACGGACGCGGCAGTGAACAGCGCCACAAGCCCCTCGGAGGTGTCGCGCCGGGTGCCCTCGCCCATCAGCGCGAGACCCCGGTAGATCGAGACACCCGGCAGCATCGGCACGACCGCCGAGACCACCACGATCAGCGGCGGCACCTTGAGCCGCTGGGCGACGGCGTACCCCAGCAGGCCGACGGCCAGCGCGGCCACCGCGACCGACCACGAGCGGGCCAGGCCGGGCGCCTCGATGCTGCGCGACAGGGTGACCGCCGCGCCGGACAGCACCGCGATCGGGGCGAGTACCTGGACGGGGGCGTACGAGGCGTAGGCGAACCCGGCCGCGGCGACCGCCGCGCCGAGCGCGGAGAGGCCGAGGGTCTGGAAGTCGTAGTCGCCGAGCGCGAGCGTGGGCAGCTCCCCCCCGACCGCCGCCGCGATGCTCAGGCCGCCGCTCACGCCGGCGATGATGCCGGCCGTCGACAGCAGCGCCTCGGTGATCCTGGCAGTGGCGGTGATGTAGAAGCCGGTGAGCGCGTCCTGGAGCGCGCCCATGAACCCGATGCCGGCCAGCAGCATGACGATGTTGGCGGTGATGACCAGCGACACGTTGGCCTCGATCGGCACGAACGTCGCCATCACCGCGATCAGCGTGGCCACGCCGGCACCGGTGACCTGCTGGTAGAACGGCGGCAGCGCGCGGCGAGCGACCCGCAGCTGGAGCCGGTCGATGCACAGGGCCGCGACCACGGCCAGGGCGATGACGAACCACCCGCCTCCCAGCATGACGGCCACGCCGCCCGACATCGCGCCCCAGCCGACGCTGACCAGCCATCGGGGCCGGTCGTGGCCGCCGCTGACGATGCGGCGCAGCTCGGCGCGGCCGCGCAGCAGGTCGAGGTCGCCCTTGAGCACCCCGCGCACGAGGTGGTCGACGCGGGTGAGGTCGCGGTAGTCGATGGTGCGGCGCACGATCTGGCGGCGCGCGGTCAGCGGCGGGTCCTCGGGACGTTGCTGGTGGGTCATCGACAGCGACGTGAAGGTCACGTCGACGTCGACGCCGCGCTCCCCGAAGGCGTCGGCGAGGTCGCGCATCGTGGCCGCCACGTCGGCGGCGCCGGCACCGCTCGACAGGAGCACCTCGCCCACCCGGAGGCAGAAGTCGAGGGTCAGGCTGATGCGACGTGCGGGTTCCACACGACGATGGTGGCACCGGTCCCGAGGGGCGCCCAAGCCGAGCCTGTGGGTCCGGTGTGCGACGTCGGACACCCTCGGGCGAGGCGGGGTGTGGAACGCTGGTGCCGTGCGGATCGACTTCCACGCCTCGCCGCGTCCGACCGTCGGCGTGGAGTGGGAGCTCGCCCTCGTCGACCGGCACTCGCGCGACCTCCGCAACGACGCCGCGGACCTGTTCTCCGCCGTCGCGGACCGTCTGCCGGACCCCGGCCGGCTGCACAAGGAGCTGCTGCGCAACACCGTCGAGGTGGTCACCGGCGTGTGCGACACCGTCGGCGACGCGCTCTCCGACCTCCGCTCGATCGTGCTGCCGGTGCTGGAGGCGGCCGACGGTCTCGACCTGGACCTGTACGGCGCCGGCACCCACCCGTTCGCCTCGTGGGCCGGGCAGCAGCTCACCGAGGGCCACCGGTACGCCGAGCTCATCGAGCGCACCCAGTTCTGGGGCCGTCAGATGCTGATCTGGGGCGTGCACGTCCACGTCGGGATGCCGTCGCAGGAGCGGGTGCTGCCGGTGCTGACGTCGCTGCTGACGTGGTACCCGCACCTCCAGGCGCTCTCGGCCTCCTCCCCGATCTGGGGCGGGCTGGACACCGGCTACGCCTCCAACCGGGCCCTGATGTTCCAGCAGCTCCCGACCGCCGGGCTCCCCTTCCACTTCGAGCGGTGGGAGGAGTTCGAGCACTTCGCTGCCGACCAGCTCGAGACCGGCGTGATCGACGAGCTGTCGGAGATCCGCTGGGACCTGCGCCCCGCCCCGCACCTCGGCACCCTGGAGAACCGGGTCTGCGACGGGGTCTCCACCCCGCGCGAGCTCGGCGCGCTCACCGCGCTCATCCAGTGCCTCGTGGTCGACCTCGACGCCCGGCTCGTCGCCGGCGAGAGCCTCCCGACGATGCCGCCGTGGCACGTGCAGGAGAACAAGTGGCGTGCCGCCCGCTACGGCCTCGACGCCATCGTCATCCTCGATGACGACAACCGTGAGCGGCTCGTCACCGACGACCTCGCCGACCTGCTCGACCGGCTCGCATCCGTCGCCGACCGGCTCGGCTGCAGCGCCGAGCTGGCCGACGTCGCCACGATCGTCGAGCGCGGGGCGTCGTACCAGCGCCAGCGGGCGGTCGCCGAGCGCACCGGAGACCTGGTGGCCGTCGTCGACGCGGTCGTGGAGGAGCTGCGCGAGAGCTGGTGACGGCGGCGCGTCCCTCCGCCCCGCTCAGTGCTCCCGGGGCTCCGCCATCTCCAGTCGTACGCCGACCAGCCGCACCGCACGCCGCAGCTCGACCCGGTCGAGCAGCGACACGGCGTACGCGCCCAGCACCTCGGGATCGGCCTCCGGGCCGGGCAGGGTGAGGCTGCGCTGCACCGTGCGGAACCCGGCGTCGCGGACCTTGATCCCGACCCGGACCGCCGGCCGCCCCTCCGCCGCGATGTCGGCGGCGGCGCGTCGCGCCAGCGCTCGCACGGCGTCGGCCACCGCGGCCGGGTCGTCGAGGTCGGTCTGGAAGGTCTCCTCCCGCCCGTGCGCCCGCGCCACCCACGGGGTGGGGTCGACCGGCGCGGGGTCGACACCGCGGCCGAGCCGTCGCAGCCACGGGCCCGTCGTCGGTCCGAACGCCTCCGCCAGCCGCCGCGGGGCGGCCGCCGCCAGGTCGGTGACGGTCGCGACCCCGAGGTCGGCCAGTCGAGCAGCGGTCTTGCGGCCGATCCCCCACAGCGCCGTCGTCGGCCGGTCGCCGAGCTGGGCGAACCACGTGTCGTCGGTGAGCACGTGCACCCCGCGCGGCTTGCCGAAGTCGGTGGCGATCTTGGCCTGCACGCGGTTGTTGCCGATCCCGACCGAGCAGTGCAACCCGGTGGCGTCGAGCACCGCGGCGCGCACCTGCGCCGCGAGGTCACGGGGGTCCGACAGCGGGGCGGGCACCGGCTCGCCGGTGCGGTCGGCGGTGAGCCCGAGGAACGCCTCGTCCCAGCCGAGAACCTGCAGGTCGAGCGGCTGGTCGTCCCACCGCTGCGCCCGCAGCACGTCCATGACCGCTGCGGACGCCTCGTCGTAGGCGGGCTTGTCGACCGGCAGGAAGACGGCGTCCGGGCACTTGCGGAACGCCACCCGCAGCGGCATCCCGGAGCCGACGCCGTGGGCGCGCGCCTCGTAGGACGCGGTGGAGACCACCCCGCGCTCGGTCGGGTCGCCGCGACCGCCGACCACCACCGGCAGGCCGGCCAGCTCGGGCCGGCGCAGCACCTCGACGGCGGCCAGGAACTGGTCGAGGTCGACGTGCAGCACCCACCGCAGGCGCCGGGCCGCCTCGCCTGCATCGCCGGTCTCGGCAGCATCGACGACAGCATCGACGGCCATGGCCCGATGCTGCCACGGCGCACGTCAGTGCCGGGCGTGCCAGGCCAGGGAGCGCTGGAGGTCGCCGAGGTCGCGGTACCAGGTGCGGAACCGCACCCGGCACTTCACCCGGTCGAGCCGACCGTCGTAGGCGGAGCACTCCGCGAGCGCCTCCGAGCTGGTCGGCGGGTGCAGGGACGAGCCGTCGGCGTAGCGGAGGTCGAAGCCGTTCGCGGCGTCGCCGCCGACGGAGACGATCACCGGACGGTCGCCCCCGGCGGCACCCGGGCCGGCCAGGGCCGCGACGAGCAGCACGGGCACGGCGAGCAGCGCGAGCGCCAGCGCGACGGGTCGGAGCAGGCGGGCGGACGGGCGGGCGGACAGGCGGGTCGGGTGGAGCACGGGCGGTCCTCTCGTCGTCGTGGCCGGCGGGTCCGGCCGACGTCGAGGACGCTAGGAACGATCGCGGGGTGCCCGCCGGGCCGCGCTACGTCCCTGGGGACGACGCCCGGCGACCCGCCGGCTGTGGACGACGTACGGACGCAGGCATCGGCGCGCCGCGCCGAGCGCGCCGCCTCAGGACGCGATCGTCACCGTGATCGTCAGGTCGCTGCAGCCGGCCGCGATCGAGGTCATCGCCGACTTCTCCGTGCTGTCGACGCTGAGCCCCCACCGGTGCTTCACCGCGACCCACTCGCGCAGGTAGCGGCAGACCTGCTGGTCGGGGAGCCAGTCGGCGACGTCCTGGTCGCCCTTCGAGCGGTTCTCCCCCGCGGTCACGCCGACCAGCGTGCGGTAGTCGCCGAGGTCGTTGGCGTAGGCCTCGCGCCGGGCCGACGACCACGAGCGAGCACCGGAGTCCCACGCCTCGGCGAGCGGCACCATGTGGTCGATGTCGAGGTCGGAGGCGTCGTACTGCGAGACGCCGTCGTAGTAGGAGTACCAGCGGCCGCCGCTGATCGAGCAGCCCGAGCCGACCGTCGGGGCGTCGTCGGCCTCGGCGAGGAGCACCTCGTCGCGGGTGTCGCAGCCGTCGCCGTCGGCGTCGACCCAGTGCCGGAACAGGTCGCGGTCGTAGCCGGTGCGCACCTCCGCGGCCTCCGGCAGGTCGGCGACCGCCTGGCTGAGGGGTGCGGAGTAGTCGGCCGCGTGCGCCGGGGCGGGCACGAGGGCACCGGACAGCCCGAGGAGCAGCCCCAGAAACAGCCCGACGAGGGCGGTGGCGGGCGGGGCGAGCAGACGGACGCAGCACATGAGGGTCTCCCGAGTGGACCGGCGGACAGGCGGACAGGCCGGAGGGGCGGTGCGGCGCACGATGCACGCCGCACGGACGACGCTCGCGGCTCACCACCGACCCGGCAAGAGCGGCACCGCGCGTCGCCCGAGGTCGCGGGTCGAGACGAGGGAGAACCCTCGCGCCCGAGCCCCGGCGAAGGCCCGCCGCGGGCCGGGTGTTGTGGCCCGGGTCACGCAGGCGCGAAGATCGCGCCGTGCCTGCCGTGATCGACCCGACCTCCACCGCGTTCCTGCTGGCCGAGAGCCGCTCCATGCCGATGCACGTCGGCGGTCTCCAGCTGTTCGAGCCCCCGGCGGGCGCCGGGCCCGGCTACGCGCGGGAGATGTACGAGCAGATGCGCGACGCCGCGGAGATCTCGCCGCTGTTCCGCAAGCACCCCGCCCGCTCGCTCAAGGCCGCCGGCCAGCTGGTCTGGAAGAACGACGACGACCTCGACATCGAGCACCATGTCCGGCACAGCGCCCTGCCGGCGCCCGGACGCGTGCGCGAGCTGCTCGAGCTCTGCTCGCGGCTGCACAGCACCCGCCTCGCGCACGAGCGACCGCTGTGGGAGGCGCACGTCATCGAGGGTCTCGACGATGGCCGGATCGCGCTCTACACCAAGCTCCACCACGCACTCGTCGACGGCGTCTCCGCGATGCGCCTCATGGCCAGCACCCTCACCGGCGACGAGGACCGGCGCGACATGCCCGCCCCGTGGGCCACCCAGCACCGCCCGACCCGCGCCCCCACCGAGCCGCCGTCGGCGCCCGGCCTCACCAACCTCGCCGGCGTCACCGCCAGCACCGTGCGCAGCGCGCTCGCCATCGCCACCGACGCCGCCGGGCTGCCCGGCGCCTTCACCCGCACCATGGTCAAGGGCCTGCGCAACGAGACCTCCGCGGTCTCCTTCCACGCCCCCCGCACCATCCTCAACCGCACCATCACCGGATCGCGCCGCTTCGCCGCGCAGGACTGGCCGGTCGAGCGGCTCAAGGCCGTGGGCGCGGCGTCCGGCACCACGCTCAACGACGTCGTGCTCGCCATGTGCGCCGGCGCCCTGCGGTCCTACCTGCTCGAGCTCGACGCACTCCCCGAGGCCCCGCTCATCGCGATGGTGCCGGTCAGCCTCGGCGGCCGCGACGTCGGTACGCCGTCTGCCGACGGCGGCAACTCCGTCGGCTCGGTCATGTGCCAGCTCGCCACCCACCTCGACGACCCCGCGCGCCGCCTCGGCGCCGTGCACACCTCGATGAAGGACGGCAAGAAGGCCCTGGCGACCATGTCGTCGACCCAGGTGCTCGCGATGAGCGCGCTCGGGCTCGCCCCCGTCGTGGTCAACCCGCTGCTGCGGCTCCAGGGCATCGCCCGCCCGCCGTTCAACCTGGTCATCAGCAACGTGCCCGGCCCGCGCACCACGCAGTACTGGAACGGCGCCCGCCTCGTCGGCGCCTACCCGCTGTCGATCCCCGTCGACGGGATGGGGCTCAACATCACCTGCACGTCGTACGACGGGCAGCTGGCGTTCGGGCTGACCGGGTGCCGGCGGACCGTGCCGAGCCTGCAGCGGATGCTGACGCACCTCGACGACGAGCTCGCCGCGCTGGAGAAGGCCGTCGGGGTGTGATCCTCGGGGCGGGGGCGGCGGAGGTTTCGACTGCTCCCTCGCCGAGGGCTCGGTCGCGCTCAACTACCTGAGTCCGCTCGAGGTCGCCTCTCGGCTCACGGCGTCCCGGTACGCCGCTGCGCTCCTCGGTCGCTCCGCGGCTACTCGACGACCGGGGCGTCGACCGGGGCGGGGAGGCCCTCGACGTACCCGCCGCCCACCCGCTCGGCGACGGCGCGCAGGCGCAGCCGGGTCACGTCGGCGACGGTCGCGAGCCCCGCGCCGGCGGCGCGCGAGCCAGGCCGCACCGGCTCGTCGCGGTCGATCGACAGGCAGGTGCGGCTGCCGCCGTCGGCGGCGTTGAGGAGGGCGACGGCGTGCCCGGTGGTGCCGCTGCCGGCGAACGGGTCGAGCACCCGCGCGTCGGGCGGCATCGTGGCCAGCGCCCGGCGCAGGAGGCCGGTCGGCTTGGGTGACTCGAAGATGTGGCCGACGAGGTCCTTGAGCTCGGCGACCGCGGTGTCGGTGGATCCGACCTCCTCGGCGAGCCAGACGGTGCGGAGCTTCTTGCGACGCCCCGGGTGCAGCCAGTCGCGCTGGTAGACGTCGACCCGCTCGCCGCGCCGACCGGCCACCACCCGGCAGAGCAGGTCGTCGGGGCGCTGCTCGACCAGCGGGGCGCTCCAGCGCCACACCGCCGGCGTACCGTCGCCGAACACCGGCAGCACCTCGACGGCCCCGTCGAACGGCACGGCCGAGACCCGACCGCTCACCGGGTCGCCGTGCAGCGGGTAGTGCAGCGTCGGCGCGGTGACCGGGTTGAACTTCTTGTTCGTGTTGCGCAGCGGCAGCAGCCGGTGGCGGCGTCCGTCGTCGGTGGTGCGCGGGAAGTCGGCCGGGTCGACGGTGTCGGGCGTCGAGGCGTCGAGCACGCAGGTGGCGGCGTCGCGGGCGTAGACGAGGAGGTACTCGTGCGACGTCGCGAACCCGCTCCCGAGCTGGCGGCCCTTGGGGTTGAGGTTGACCACCAGCTGGGCGAGCAGGTTGTCCTCGCCCCAGACCTCGTCGAGCAGCAGCCGCAGGTGCGCCACCTCGTGGTCGTCGATGCTTACCAGCACCACGCCGCGCTCGGCGGTCACGCGCCGCGCCTCCTCAAGTCGGGGCCGCATCATCGCGGTCCACGCTGTGTGCCGCCCGGCCCGGCCGGTCACCGGGTCGCGCACGTCGTCGAGGTAGGCGAACTCGTGCCCGGTGTTGTACGGCGGGTCCAGGTAGACCACGTCGTACGCCGCGTCGGGCAGCGTCCGGAGCACGTCGAGGTTGTCGCCGGCGACGAAGCGGTTGCACACCGGCGCGGCCCCGGGCGCGACCGCGCCCGCGTCCGTCGTCTCGGGGGCGGCGTGGACCACCCCGTCATCATGGTCGACGTGGTGGGTCGGGAGCGGGAGCGCACGATCACCGTCGTGTCGGTGGCCGCCACGGTGGTGGCGGTGATGCTCGTGCTCGCCGCGACCGACAACCCCGTGACCGACCTGGTCGACCGGCTGCGCGGCGTCGACGGACGGGTCCGGCCGGCGGTCGAGGCGGAGGGCGGCGGCAGCTACGCGTTCTTGGACACCCAGGACGGCGGGGAGCGGCCGGTCGGCTTCGACCCGTGCCGCGAGATCCACTACGTCGTCAACCCGCTCGGTGCGCCCGACGGCTGGCAGACCGTGGTGGCCGAGGCGGTCGCGACGGTCGAGGACGCCTCCGGGCTGGGGTTCACCTACGACGGCGAGACCGACGACCGCGACTTCGACGACCGGGTCGGCTCGTTCAGCCGCGCCAAGCCGGTGCTGATCGGCTGGGCCGAGGACGGCGAGGTGTCCGACCTCGCCGACGACGTGGCCGGCATCGGCGGACCCACGGTGCTGACGGTCGGCCGGCTGCGCGGCTACGTGAGCGGGTCGGTGGTGCTCGACCAGGACGTCACCGACTCCTTCGGCGACGGCTCCGACGGCCGGGCGCTGCACCGGGCGCTGCTGCTGCACGAGTTGGGCCACCTCGTCGGCCTCGACCACGTCGACGACCCGAACGAGCTGATGTACCCGCGCGGGATCAGCGCCCGCGGCTACGGTCCGGGCGACCTGGCCGGGCTGGCGGCACTGGGCGCCGTGCCCTGCTCGCGTTGAGCGGCGCGACCACACCTGCCCGCCGTCGTACGACGCCCGCGCCCGGCGAGTGACCATCGTCACCCCCGCTCGTTGACCGGTCATGACCCTCCGCACCACCCGCACCACCACCCGCACTCGCGGCGCCGGCCTCCTCGGCGCCACCGCGCTCGCCGTCGGGCTGCTCGCGCCGGCCACCGCCGCCCCCGCGACCGCCGCCCCGCTCACCCAGGTCGGCCCGGTCGCCGTGCAGGGTGCCGCACCGGGCGCGGCCCGCGCGGCGCGCGCAGCGGACGGCGTCACCGTCCGCAACGCCTGCGTGCGCAGCGTGCCCGAGCCCGGGTCGACGGCGAAGGTGCGGATCTGCTTCACGCTCTTCAAGCCGGCGAAGGCCTCGCGCTCGCACAAGGTGCCGGTGATCATGCACAGCCACGGCTGGGGCGGGTCGCGCACCACCGACCCGGCGGAGTTCGCCGACCTCACCTCGCGCGGCTACGGCGTGCTGTCGTTCGACCAGCGAGGCTGGGGCGAGTCCGGTGGGCACGCCCACGTCGAGAACCCGGCGTACGAGGGCGTCGACGTGCGCACCCTGGTGCGGTTCATCGCCCGGCAGCCGTGGGTGCGCAAGGACGGTCCGGGCGACCCGCGCCTCGGCGCGATCGGTGGGTCGTACGGCGGCGGCTACCAGTTCGTCGGCGCCTTCGAGCTCCTCAAGCGGCGCGGCAAGCCGGTCTTCGACGCCCTGGCCCCGGAGATCACCTGGAACGACCTCAGCGAGAGCCTCGCGCCCGAGGGCGTGGTGCGCACCGAGTGGGCGCTCGCGCTGAGCGCCGCCTCGGTGCCGGACGACGCGCTGCCGCGCAACGTCTACAAGGCGCTGATCGAGGGCGCCGCGACCGGCACCTGGCCCGACGGGTCGATCCCGGGCACCGAGGACATGGTGTCGTTCATGCGCAAGAACGGCCCGCAGTGGCACACGCGCGCCGGCCGCCGGCTCGACATCCCGGTGCTGTTCGGCCAGGGCACGACCGACAGCCTCTTCCCGCTCCAGCAGGGCCTGGACAACTGGCGCACCGCGATCACCAACCGGGCCCGCAAGAAGAGCATCTTCATCGGCTACAACGGCGGCCACGTGCTGCCGTCGGTGCTCCCGCAGGGCGTCTCGGTCACCTCCGACCCGTGCAGCCGGGCGCTCGGCAGCCGCGACTTCCGCGCCCTGTCGGTGCGGTTCTTCGACGAGCAGCTGCGCGGCCACGACCGCGGCGTACGCGGCTACCACAAGGTGCACCTGGCGACCGCCGACTCGACCTGCGTCACCCAGACCAGCGGCGGCACCCGCGCCGGTACGGCCGTGCCGATCGGGACGGTCGCCTCGACGACCGCCGCCGGCGCCCCGCTCCCCTACCTCGTGGCCGACGGTCCGGTGACCGTGGCCGGCACGCCGTACCTCACCGGCGCGGTCACCGCGCTCGGCGTGCAGAACCGGGCGTTCTACGGTCTCGCCGTCGGCTCCTCGCCGCTCGACGCGCACCTGGTGCAGAACAACGTGCTCCCGCTCGCCGAGGACACCCCCGTCAGCGGCGCACAGCGTCGGGTGGAGCTGCCGTCGGCGGCCGTGCGGGTGCCGCGCGGGCAGCACCTGTACCTGATGGTCACCCCGATCTCGGACACGTTCGCCGGTATGAGCTCGCGCACACCGGGCGTCATCACGATCGACGACACCGTGGTGCACCTGCCCGTCGTACGCCGCTGACCTGGGCGGACTCCGGCAGAACTCGCAGCACGCCCCGATCCTCCCCATCGGTCTGGACCGGTGGGGAGGATCGGAATAGTCCGAGGACGGTCCGTGCTGCGCCAGCATGCTGGGGGGGCATACCGCCGGCGCCTGCCCTGCGTCGGCTGGTGCCGCTACTGACGTTCGTGCTGCTGTCGACCCTGCCTGCGCCACCGGCGCGGGCGGACGTGCCGACGGGGGTGAGAGCCGCCCCGGCCGCGGTCACCGCGGTCGCGGCACCGGCCGGCACCCGGACCACCGACGCCTGCCTGCGCAGCGTGCCGGAGCCGGGCACGCGCACCCCGGTGCGGATCTGCTTCACGCTCTTCCGGCCGCCCGGCGCGACCCGCGCCCACCCGGTGCCGGCGGTGCTGCACGGCCACCCGTTCGGCGGCTCGCGCGCCACCGACGCCGAGGAGGTCGCGCCCCTGCTGCGCCGCGGGCTGGCGGTGCTCTCCTTCGACCAGCGCGGCTTCGGGGACTCCGGCGGCGTCGCCCACTTCCAGACCCCGGCGATCGAGGGCCGCGACGTGGCCCTGCTCGTACGCCGGCTCGCCCGCACGCCGTGGGTGCTCCAGGACGGCCCCGGCGACCCGCGCGTCGGCGCCATGGGCGCGTCGTACGGCGGCGGGTTCCAGCTGATGGCGGCGCTCACGCTGCGCCGCGGCGGCCGGCCCGTGCTCGACGCGATCGCACCGCAGATGACGTGGTTCGACCTCAACCACGGCTTCGCGCCCAGCGGCGTGGTGCGGTCCACCTGGACCGCCGCGGTCGGTGCGGTCGCCCTCGCCACCCAGTCGCTGCCGCGGCGCTTCTACGACGCCACGGCCCTGGCCATCGCGACCGGGCGCTGGCCCGACGGGTCGTCGCTCACGGGCGCCGACCTGGCCGGCTACTTCCGGCCCGGCAGCGTGCCGAGCCTGATGCGCGGCGGGCGGCGGATCGACGTACCGACCCTGCTGGGGCAGGGCCTCAACGACACGCTCCTCCCGCTCGACGAGGCACTGAGCACCTGGCGTCGCGCGCTCACCCCGCAGGCCCGGCGCGACAGCATCCTGGTCGGCTACCTCGGCGGCCACCTGACGCCGGGCGTCGCCCTGGAGAAGTCCATGCCCCGGTCCGACCCGTGCACGCGCCGGGTCGGGAGCAGCTCGTTCCCGGGCCTGTCGGTGGCGTTCCTCGACGAGCAGCTCAACGGCGCCGACCGTGGGCTGCGCGGCTACGGACGCATCCACCTGGCCACCTCGCCGACCCGGTGCACCTCGCTCACCACCCGGGCGACCCGCACGACCCGGGCGTACCGCGCCGGTGCGCGCACGACGACCGTCGACGGCGTCACCGAGCTGCGCCCGCTCGTGCGCGGGCCGGCGACCGTCGCCGGCACGCCGTACCTCACCGGTCGGCTGACCACCACCGGTCGCGACGCGCGGACCTTCCTCGGCCTCGCGGTCGGGCCGACCGCCCGGGAGGCCGAGCTGGTCGACCACCAGGTGCTGCCGCTGGTGCAGGGCCGTCCGGTGACCGACGTACGTCGTCGGGTCCCCTTGACGTCGGTGACCGTGCGGGTGCCGCGCGGCCAGCGGCTGTGGCTGGTGAGCTCGGCGGTGTCCGACCACTTCATCACCCTCGGACCCGCGCCGACGGCCTCGGTGCGGATCGACGACACGGTGGTGCACCTGCCCGTGACGCGGCGTTGACCCTTTTACCCTGAGCGGGTGCGCCTTCCCCGTCGCCGCCCCATCCGCACGCCCGCCCACCGGACCGCCCGAGCCCCCCGGCTCGTGGCGACCGGGCTCGCCGGGCTCGTCGTCCTGTCCGCGCCGACCGTCGTGCACGCCGCGACGCCCGTCGGCGACTCGGCAACGGTGGCACCGCTCCCCTCCGATCCCACGGACCCCCTGGCCCCCGGCGGCCCGCGTCCCCGGCAGACCGAGCCGCAGACCAGCGACGGCATCGCCGGCGAGATCGCGCCGCTCGCGGGCGCCGAGTCGTTCACCGGCCGCCGGTCGACCAGGGCGCAGACCTCGATCCGCCGCCGCTGGACCCCGGCCAAGGGCGTGCGCGCGACCGTGTGGGACGAGCACGACTCCCGCGGCCGGATCCGCGCCTACCTGCTGTCGGTCGACTACCGCGTCGCCGGTCTGAGCATCGACTACGGCAACGCCGGCAAGGTCGCGCGCACCGACACCGTGATGGACATCGCCAAGCGCGACCGGGGCGTCATCGCCGCGGTCAACGGCGACTTCTTCGACATCGGCGACACCGGCGCCCCGCTCGGCACCGGCCGGGCTCCCGGGCGCGGCCTGCTCAACGGTCGCTACGAGGGCTGGAACCGTGCCTTCCTCGTCGACCGCAACGGCCGACCCGACATCGACGAGGTCACCGTCAGCACCTCGGTCCGCCACTTCCCCCAGGTGAAGGTCAACCACGTCAACTCCCCCGAGGTGCTGCCGGGCAAGGTCGGCGTCTACACCTCCGCCTGGGGCCGTACGTCGGGCTACCGGTGGACCGGCGGTCAGAAGAAGCAGGTGCGGATGGTCGTCGTCCGCAACGGCCGGGTCGTCAAGAACTCCACGCGCCTGCCGCAGGGCACGCTCATCAAGGGCAAGATCCTGGTCGGCCGCGGGCCCGGCGCGAAGGCGCTGGTGCCGCTGAAGCGCGGGCGCAGGGCCAGCGTGAAGACCGTCGTCTTCGGCACCCCGCGGATGGCGATCACCGGCAACGTCTTCCTCGTGCGCGACGGCGTCATCAAGGCGATCGACGACACCGAGATGCACCCGCGCACCGCGATCGGCATCGACTACGACACCCACCGGGTGCTGATGCTGGTGATCGACGGCCGCCAGCGGTTCAGCCGCGGCTACACGATGGTCGAGCTGGCCGACAAGATGATCGAGCTCGGCGCCGACGAGGCCCTCAACCTCGACGGCGGCGGCTCCTCCACGATGATCGCGCGCCGCGACGGGAAGAAGGTCGTGGTCAACAGTCCGTCCGACGGCTTCCAGCGGCGCGTCGCCAACACTGTCGAGGTGCGCTACACCAGGCCGCGCGGCTGAGCGGCGCGGCTGAGCGGCGCGGCTGAGCGGCGCGGCTGAGCGGCGCGGCTGAGCGGCGCGGCCGGGCGGCGCGGCCGGGCGGGCGTCCGGCGCTCACACCTCGACCGGCACCACGGCCACGGTGGTGTGCGGCACGAAGCACTCGGTGCTCGGCTTGCCGGCGAGCACCGGCTCGACCTCGAGCCCGGCCTCCCCCGGGGTCACCCGGACGCTCGCGGGCACGTCGCAGCCGACGGCGACGATCCCCGCCCACACGTCGACCCCGTCGGCCCGTGCGGCCTCGATCGCGGCCAGCACCTCGGCGCGGAACGCCTCGTCGGACAGGTCGCTGACGAACGTCTGCGCCTCCGCCTCCTCGCTGACCCACACCAGGCTCGGCTGCACCGAGCCGCCGCCGTTGGGGGCGTGCAGGAGCACCGCGTCGGCGCCGAGGTCGCCGTCCTCGCCCTCGTCGGTGCCGTCGGGGGCGTCGCTCGTGGACGCCTCCGCGGGCGACTCCGACGCCGTCGTCGCCACGTCGGGCGCCGGGTCCTCGTCACCGCACGCGGCGAGCACCGACACCGCGGCGAGGAGGACCGGTACGGCCACCACGCGGCCGGGGCGGCGTACGACGGGGCGTGCGGGCGCGCGCGCCGGCCGCGCGACGGGGCGGCCCGCGACCAGCAGCGCGATGCGGGTGCGGGCGAGGAGCAGCAGGGTCCGAGAGCTCATGGGCCTTCGACGGTAACCGCCCCGCGGTGGTTCCGTCGTACGACGTGGGGCAGGCTCGGCGCGTGGGTTTCACACGAGCCGAGCTGGAGTCGTACCGCGACGCCGAGGTGCCCGACCTGCTGCCGCCGCGCGGGGCGCTGCGGCTGCTGTTCGTCGGCATCAACCCGGGGCTGTGGACCGCGGCGACGAGCACCCACTTCGCCCACCCCGGCAACCGCTTCTACCCAGCTCTGCTGCGCGCGGGCGTGCTCGAGCACCGGGTCGACCCGGCGGCCGGGATGACCGACGAGGACCGCGAGCGGCTCCGCGCCCGCGGCATCGGCATCACCAACCTGGTCCGCCGGGCGACCGCGAAGGCCTCCGAGCTCGGTCCGACCGAGCTGCGCGACGGGGCCGCAGCCCTGACGGCGCTCGTCGAGGCCGAGGCGCCGCAGGTGGTCGCGGTCGCCGGCATCACGGCGTACCGGACGGCGTTCGGCGTGCGCGACGCCGTCGGTGGCCGGCAGCCCGAGCCGCTGGGCGGCGCGGCCCTGTGGGTGGTGCCCAACCCGAGCGGCCTCAACGCGCACGAGACGGTGGAGACGCTGGCCGAGGCGTACGCCGCCCCGGCGCGCGAGGCGGGCCTGCTGGACCCGGCGGACTGACCCTCAGACCCGCTCGACCCACGCGAACGGCACCGTCAGGGTCTGCCGCCCGCAGCGCAGGTGGTAGCGGGTGCGGCCGCGCTTGAGCACCGTTCCGGTGCGGCCGCCGTGCTCGCTGCCGGCCGCCGGCGTGATCCGCACGCGTGTGCCCGGAGCCAGCCGGACCACGCGCGTGCCGTGGCGCAGCTGGTCGAGCTCGGCCTCGTAGTTGGGATGCATCACCGCGGGCCGGCCCTCGTGGGTCCAGGTGAAGATCCGGTCGACGGAGAAGCCCCGGCCGCAGCGGGCGCAGCTCATCACCCGCTCGGGACGGCGGAACCGCTCGGCGGTGTGGCCCTGCGCGCAGACGCCGATCCAGGGCGCCTCGACCCGCGGGGCGTCGGCCGGCACGCACCGCTCACCGGTGCTGCCGATGCGCTGCGCGACCTCGCGCCAGACCTCGTCGTGGCCGTGCCGCGGACCGGCGAGGGCGTGGGCGATCTCGTGCAGGACCGTGTCGCGGACCTCGGACTCGTCGTGCAGCGCGGTCAGCGGCGCACTGAGCCCGATCACCCGGTCGCGGAACCGGCACACGCCCGCGCGCCGGCGGGCGGCGTCGTACTGCACCGACCAGCCCGGCGGGCAGTGGTGCTCCACCAGGTCCTCGGCCATCGCGAAGGCGTCACGCAGGTCCACGACGACCACGGTAGGTGCGAGCGCCGACAACGCCGTGGCGCCGGGCTGGCCGTCGCCCCGACGGGCGTACTCCCGCGACGGCGGGCGCGTCAGGATCGAGGTCATGCCCGAGGGACACACCGTGCACCGGCTCGCGAACCGGCACCGCCGGATGCTGGTCGGTCGCCGGCTGGCCGTCGACAGCCCGCAGGGCCGGTTCGCCGAGGGCGCCGCGCTGGTCGACGGGCAGCGGCTCGGGGGCACCGAGGCGTGGGGCAAGCACCTGCTGCACCACTACCCCGACGAGGGCGACGTGTGGCTGCACGTGCACCTGGGCCTGTACGGGAAGTTCCGCGACGGCACCGGTGAGCCGCCGGAGCCGCGCGGCGCGCTGCGGCTGCGGCTGGTCGCCGACGCCGAGCCCGGGCGCTCGTCGTACGCCGACCCGGTCTGGGTGGAGCTGCGCGGGCCCACCGCGTGCGAGCTGATGACCTCACCCGAGCGTGACGCGCTGCTGGCGCGGCTCGGCCCGGACCCGCTGCGCGCCGACGCCGACGTCGAGCAGGTCGCGGCACGGGTGGCGGGCAGCCGGATGCCGATCGGCACGCTGCTGATGGACCAGAGGTCGGTCGCCGGGGTCGGCAACGTCTACCGGGCGGAGGTGCTGTTCCGCCACGGCGTGCACCCGCGCACGCCGAGCCGCGACGTCGACCCGGTGACCTGGAAGGCGATGTGGGACGACCTCGTCGTGCTGATGCGCGCCGGCGTGCGCGCGGGCCGGATCGTCACCACCGAGCCGGACGACCGCTCCCGCGCGGGGCGGGTCACCCGCGCCGACGCGCACTACGTCTACCGGCGCCAGGGGTTCCCGTGCCGTCGCTGCGGCGCCCGGGTGCTGGCCGACGACCTCGCCGCGCGCCGGGTGTTCTGGTGCCCGGTGTGCCAGCCGGAGGTCTGAGGCCGGCGCTCAGCGGTCATGTAACACGTCGTTCGGCCATCTACCGCACCCATGGACCATCTGCTGCACTGATCGATCAGCGCGGTAGACCTCCGGACGGCGTGTTACAGCGGGCCGGTCAGCCGCACTGCCGGACGAACGCGTCGACGACCTCGTCCGGTGCGAGGGCCACGTCGACCGTCGCGCCCGCCTCGTCGGCGCCGAGCGGCTCGAACGCCGCCCACTGGCTGTCCTGGAGCGACGTCGGCATGAAGTGGCCCGGACGATCGGCCTGGCGCTCGGCGATGACCGCTCGGTCGCCGTCGAGCAGCAGCACCCGGGCATCGGGCGCGTGCTCGCGCAGCACGTCGCGGTAGGAGCGCTTGAGCGCCGAGCAGGCGACGACGCCGTCGGTGTGGTCGGCGAGCCACGCGCCGACGGAGCGCAGCCACGGCTGCCGGGCGGCGTCGTCGAGCGCGACGCCCTCGGCCATCGACGCGACGTTCGCCTCGGGGTGCAGGTCGTCGCCGTCGACGAACGGCACGTCCAGCCGGTCGGCCAGCGCACGTCCGACCGTCGTCTTCCCCGACCCGGACACGCCCGCCACCACGACCTTCATGCACTCCACCCTCACCGGTCGCCGCGAGTGGCGCACCCCACAAGGGGAGGGTCAGTCGCCGGAGTCGGACGCCGAGCCCGCGTCGGAGCCCGCGCCCGAGTCCGAGCCCTCCGCCTCGGCGTAGCGCGCGTGCAGCCGGTCGCGCACCTCGTCGGGCGTCACCTGCGCCCGCCGTCGCTGGTTGCGCGCCACCACCACGCCGGACGCGGCCACCCCGGCCACCCCGGCGACGCCGAGCCACTTCGCCACGCGGAGCGCCGTACGCCCTCCGCCTCCGTCGCCACCCATGCGTGAGACTCCTCCCATGTCCACCCGAGGCCGGCACCGCGCCGACGACCAGCCGGCGCTGTCGCTCGACGAGGCCGTCGCGCTGACCCGCACCGGGGACCTGTGGCTGTTCCGCGGCCGCACGCCCGCCGACCACGCTATCCGGGTGCTGACCAACGCCCCGGTCAACCACGTCGGCATGGCGGTGGTGCTCGACGACCTGCCGCCGCTGATGTGGCACGCCGAGCTCGGCAAGGGCCTGCGCGACGTGTGGTCGGGCGACCACCACCGCGGCGTGCAGCTGCACGACCTGCGCGAGGCGGTCGTGCAGTGGTGCGGTCGCTACGAGCAGCGCGCCTGGCTGCGCCAGATCGACCCCGAGCCGAGCCGCGAGATGGAGGACGCCGTCCTGCGCACGGTCGCCCGCCTCGACGGCACGCCGTTCCCGAGCACGGCGCGGCTCGCGGGCCGCTGGCTGCGCGGTCGCGTACGCCGCAAGGCCGACGCCGAGATGACCTACTGCGCGGAGGTCGTCGCGTCGACGTACCAGGCGATGGGGCTGCTCGACTCTGAGCGGCCCACCAACTACTACGACCCCGGGCGCTTCTGGTCCGGCGACGACCTCGACCTCCAGCAGGGCGCGTCGCTGGGCGGCGAGATCGCGGTGACGGTGCCGACGGAGCGGTCCTAGGGCGCGCCGCCAGCCGCGTCCGCGACGGTGTCGACCAGGTCACCGAGCGCGTCCACGACCACCGGCGGCTGGGCGAGCGCGACGTAGACGACCGCCATGACCAGCACGAACCGCGCCGCCTTGCGCAGCGAGCGCCGGCGCCCGGCCCAGGTGCGGCCGCGCTCCTCGACGGCTCGCTCGACGGGTTCGGTGTCCACCGCTCCAGGCTAGGACCGCGTCGCCCGGTTGTCCCGGAAGAAACACAGCCGGGCCGGGGGTCGCACCACCGCCGGCAGCGCCCGTCCGGCGACCACGCGGCGTACGACGTCCGCGGCGAGGCCGAGCCCGACCGAGACCCCGTGCGTGGCCGACACGACGGTGGTGCGGGCGTCCAGGGCGTGCACCAGCACGTCGTCGTCGCCCTCGGCGTGCACGCCCAGCCACCGCTCCTTCACGTGCAGACCGGGTACGCCGAGCAGCCGCGCGGTCTCGTCGAGCAGCAGCCGGTCCAGCGACTCCGAGCTGAATGGGTCGACGCCGGCGCGCAGGTCGTGGGTGTCGCCGACGACGAGGTCGCCGTCGGGCCGTTGGGCGAGCACCAGGTCGACGTCGTGCTCGACGAGCTCGGGCCGCTCGGCGGCGATCCGGCGTCGTACGTCGTCCGCCGCCGGCTGGGCGGCGAGGGCCGGCTGCCGCAGCATCGACAGCCCGGTGATCACGGCGGGCGCGATGCGGGTGCGGTCGGGTGGCGCGAGTCGCAGCATGTGCTGGCGGCAGCGGCGCAGGCCGGCCGCGGCGGCGACGTCGGGCAGGAGCCGGTCGAGGTCGTGGCCGAGGCAGATGACGGCGTGGTCGGCGTGCAGGTCGCCGCGCGAGGTCTGCACCAGCCCGTCCGTCACGGAGTGCACGTGGGTCGACCACAGGAACCGCACGCCGGGCTGGTGCGCGAGCCAGGCGGCGAGGGCCGGTACGGCGTGCCGGGGCTCGATCCGCACGTCCTCGGTGAGCAGGGCACCGCCGACGACCTGGCGGGCGCCCGGTCCGAGGCGGCGGGCGGTGTCGTCGGCGTCGAGCATCGTGATCCCGACGCCGTCGCGCTCGTCGCGCAGCTGGGTGAGCACGGCGAGCTCGTCGAGGCCGCGGGCGACGGCGAGGGTGCCGGCGTCGCCGACCCAGAAGCCGGCGCGGGCGCCGAGGTCGAGCCAGCGCTCGCGGGTGTCGAGCGCGGCAGGACGCAGCGGCGCGGGCTGGCCGGCCACGCAGGCGTGGCCGAAGCCGCGCACGGACGCCCCGAGCAGCCGCTCCTCGGCGTCGACGACGGTGACCTGGAGGCCGGCGCGGACGGCCTCGACCGCGTGCCCGAGACCGAGCACGCCGGCGCCCACCACGACCACATCGGATCGTGGCGCGAGCGTGCGGGGGGCGGGGAGCGCGGCCATCGTGGTGTGGATGATCCGCCCGCGCACCGCGGGTGCTCAAGCGACGTGGCGGCGTGCGCGCGAGGGTTCTCCGAGCGTTCACGTACGCACCACTGCGCGGTCGCCGTCCGCACCCCCGTGGGGCTGCTCGACGACGACGACCGCGCAGGTCAGGCGTGGTGCCGGCGTGGTGCGGCTCAGGCCACCGGGCCGGTGCCGAGGGTGACCGTGGCGGACTGCGACGTACCGCTGGAGTCGGTCCAGGTGACCGTCACCTCCTCGCCCGGGTCGTGCGCGGCGACGGCCGCGCTGAGCGCGTCGGCGTCGGTGACGGAGGTGCCGTCGAAGGAGGTGATGGTGTCGCCCGCGGTGAGGCCCGCCTCGGCGGCGGCGGTGTCGTCGATCACGCCGGAGACGGTCACGCCGGGGCCGGTCGTGGTGCCGGACCCGCTGCCGTAGCCGTAGCCCGTCGCCGAGGCCAGCTCGACCCCGAGGAAGGCCGGGTAGCCGATCGTCACGTCGGCGGACTCCACGCCCGACTCGACCTGGTCGACGACGTCGAGGACGGTGCTGATCGGGATGACGTAGCCGGTGACGTTCGCGGACCCGGACGACGCCGCGACGTTCATGCCGACAACGTCGCCGTCGGTGTCGAGCAGGGCGCCACCCGAGTCGCCCGGGACGATGTCGGCGTCCACCTCGATGAGGTCACTGAGCGACTCGCTGCCGCCCATCTCGTCGGAGACGGTGATCGACTCCCCGGTCGCGGTGACGACGCCGGGCGCCGCGGTGAGCGAGCCTCCGTCGCCGTAGGCGTCGCCGACCGCGGTGACGTCGTCGCCGACGCTCACACCGGCGGTGTCGGTGTCGACCGCGGAGAGGCTGGTGTCGACGCCCTCGAGCTGGAGCACCGCGACGTCGTGGGTGTCGTCGGCACCCAGCAGGGTGGCCGCGTACGTCTCGCCGGTGGTGGCGATCGTGACCTCGATGTCCGTGGCCCCCTCGACGACGTGGTGGTTGGTGACCACGAGCCCGTCGCTGCCCAGGATGATGCCGGAGCCGGCGGCCTCGCCCTCGTCGTACCCGAGCTCGGTGCTGATGAGCACCAGTCCGGTCGACT
The DNA here is from genome assembly GCA_002729525.1 of Nocardioides sp. Lineage (GTDB taxonomy): Bacteria > Actinomycetota > Actinomycetes > Propionibacteriales > Nocardioidaceae > Nocardioides. The sequence goes on along the minus strand of PBYI01000033.1, from coordinate 115,958 downwards.
GCTCGTCGGTGGCGTCGGAGGTCTCCGAGGACGTGCTCTCCTCGCCGTCGGTGCTGCTGCCGTCGGAGCCGTACCCGTAGCCGTAGCCGGACCCCGCACCGGGCCCGCCGCCGTAGCCCGGCTGCTGGCCGTACGGCGTGGTCTCGGTCCACCACCAGGCACTGGACGCGAGCAGCCCGGCGGCCGTGGTCGGCGTGGCCACCGGGGCCTGCGGCGTGGCGGGCGCGGCGGCGGCAGCGCTGGTGCCGAGCGTGACGGGGACGGCCAGCACGGCGGTGGCGAGCACCGCACCGGTACGACGCCGCCACCGCCCGCCGCGGCCGCGGTGGGCGGCCTGGCCGGCCGGGGCTGCGTCGACGGTCTGCGGTGCGTGCTGCGCCATGAGGGTCACTCCTGGGGTGGGTGGGGACGTCGTTCTCGACGATCCCCAGACCACACCCGGGGTCTGTGGGTCCGGTGTGAGCCGGCGGTGGCGTGGCGGTGGCTTCACACCCCCGGCGCCGGACGCAGCACGGGTGCCGCGCGGCCTGGGCCGCACGGCACCCGTGGGTGTCGGTCAGAGAGCCGTCAGGGGGCCGGCTCCTCCACGGGCTCCTCGGCGAGCGCCTCGCGCACCGCCTTCACGGTCCGGACGGCAGCGTTGAGCTGGGCGCGGACCGCGCGGAGGTCCGAGCGCGGGCTGGTCGCGTGCACGGCCAGGGCGGCGGCGGTCGCGTCGTCGAGCTGGGTCTGGGCCTCGGCGACGTCGGCGCCGAGCTCCGGGTCGTCCGCGGTCTGCTCGGCGAGGTCGTCGATGACAGCCTGGAGACGGGCGCCGAACCGCAGCGTGTTGATCGCGAGACGGTAGTTGGACGGCTTCACCCCGCGCAGGTCCTTCATGACGGCCTTGCGGTCGGCGTGGGTCTCGGCGGACTCGAGCGCGGCGGTGAGCTCCTCGAGGTAGGCGAGGTCGTCGGCGCCGTTGGCGGCAACCGTGGCGGCCTGCTCGTCGGAGAGACCGCGGACGGAGCGGCCGGTGGTGAAGCGCTCGATCTTGCGGGCCAGCTTGTCGATCTTGCGCTGCAGCTGCGCGGTCTTGTTGCCCTTCGCCTTCGAGCCCTTGTCGCCCTTGTTCCCCTTCGAGCCCTTGTCGGGCTTGCTGCCCTTCGTGCCCGGCTTCGCGGCGACGTCGGAGGTCGACACGGAGGCGGCCGAGGCGGGCGTGGCCGCGGCGGCGGCGACCGGGCCGGCGACGAGGGCGGCGGCGAGGACGGCGCCGGCCCAGCGAGCGGCGCGCGGGCGGGAGGTGGAGGTCATGGGGGGACTCCTTCGTCGGGGAACAGGACCGTCCAGCATCGTCACCCGTCCCCCCGGGAGGTGTCACGACCCCAGCCCCGATCAGGGCCCTCCGACCTACCCGGATGGCCCGATCGGGCTACCCGCCCCTGACCTGGCGGACCACGGTCGCGAGGTCGAGGTGGTGCTGCCGGCGCCACGCCGCGACGTCCTTGCGGTCGCGTCGGCGCTGCTCAGCGGCGGTGCCGTGGCGGTCGTGGTGCCAGCGCAGGGCATCCTCGGCGTACGCCGCGTAGGCGATCGGGCGTGCGCGCCGGACGGCGTCGAGCGCCTCGACGGGGTGCCACCCGAGGCCGAGCAGCACGGCGTAGCCGACGCTCGGGCCGCGGTTGATGCCCATGTGGCAGTGGGTCAGCACCTTGGTGCGGGGCTGGGCGAGCGCGGCCAGGCACCAGGAGACGACGTCCTCGAACCACTCCCCCGGCACCTGCTGCCCGGAGTCGTCGATGCCGGCCCACCGGGCCGAGACGCGGGCGCGGGTCCAGGTGGCGGAGTCGTCCCACTCCAGGCGTGCGTCGAGGACGTGGGTGACGCCGGCGTCGACGAGCTCGGTCACCTGGGCGGCGGCCAGCGTCGGGTCGGTCGACTCGAGGTCGCCGCCGACGAGGAGGCGGTCGGTCACGAAGGACGCGTTGGCGACGCTGAGGGCCGGTGGGACGGCGGGCGTCGAGGGCGCAGGGAGCGGCGGGCGGGCGTCGTACGGCATGGCGGTGAGCAGGGTGCCACGGACCGCCGACAGCGGGAGAGGCGCTGGCCGCCACCCACCGGTACGACGGCAGGTGGCGGCCCGGTGCGTGCGGGCGCGCTCGGCTCAGACCCGGGCGCGGTCCTTGCCGGCGACGCTCTCGGCGACGCCGATCAGCAGCACCGCGGCGACGACGGCGAGCACGAACCCGAGCACGTTCAACTCCCAGATGCTGCCGGCTCCGAAGAACTGCGCGATCACCCCGCCGATCAGCGAGCCGACCAGGCCGAGGCCGAGGGTCGCGAGGATGCCGAGGTTCTGCTTGCCCGGCTTGATGAGGCGTGCGAGCACGCCGATGACGAGTCCTGCCACGAGAAATCCGATCATGCGTCGAACCTAGGTCGCCGACACCCCCGGCCGTTCACCTGTTCGGGCACGTCCGCCCAGGTGAGGCGACATGATCAGGACGTAGCCGGGCACCGCACACAGGTACGGGCGGTCGGCCGGGCCTCGAGGCGCTCCTCGGGGACCGGCCGGCCGCAGCGCTCGCACACGCCGTACGTGCCGGCAGCCAGGCGCGCGAGCGCGGCGTCGACCTCCGCCAGGTGCGCCCGCGTCTGCGCCCCCAGCGCACCCGTGCGCGAACGCTCGTAGGCGATGGTCTGCCCCTCGGGGTCGTGCTCGTCGTCGGCGTTGGTCCACCGGGACGCCTCGACCACCTCGGCGTAGTCGTCGGTGAGCGCCGCCAGCCGTACGACGGTCCGCTCGCGCTCGCCGCGCAGTCGCCGCTCGTGCTCGCGTCGGGCGTCCTGGCCGCCCCACCGGTTCGGGGGCTCGTGCCCGCTCACGAGGCGTCGGGCTCCACGGTCAGCCGGGTGCCGTCGCGGTCGGCCCGCTCCTGCGCGGCGCGCACCACGTCTTCGGCGAGCCGGTCGACGTCGGCCTGGCGCCCAGGGGCGGCGTCCGTCGCGGCCTGCGCGGGCGTGCCGAGCACCAGCCACGCCTCCAACAGCTCCGGCACCACGTCCGGCTCGCCCGGGTGCAGCTCGACCCGACCCGCGGTGGCGGTGAGGCCGCGCAGCCGCGCCTGCTTGGCGGCGTACAGGACGGTCATCGCCCAGGTGAGCGTCGGGTCGCCGGGGCCGCGGAGCACGAGGTGCAGGGTGCGGCGCTCGGTCACGTCACCACCGTAGGGGTCACCCGTCGCCGGGAGGCAGCACCCAGCGACATCGCGGCCCGGGCGCCCGCGCCAGCCGACGGTCGAGCGTCGCGAGCGGGGCGTCGTGCGCCTCGGCGACGGCGACGTACCACGCGTCGTACGTCGCGACCGCTCCGCGCAGCTGCCAGACACGTGCCTGCCACGGCGCGAAGGGCACGAGCCGCAGGGGCAGCGCGGACAGGTCGGCCAGGGCGAGCGCGGCCTGGTGGGCGCTCAGCGCTGACGCGGCGACGAGGCGACGCAGCACGCCGGTGACTTCGGCAGGCAGGTGGTGCGGAGCGAGCAGGTCCGACGCGCCCCTCATCGTCTCGACCGACCAGCGCCCGTCGGGTCCGTCGTCGACCAGGGCGGAGACCACCATCGACGCGTCGACGACCACGGTCACCGGCGTTCGGCCTCCCGGGCCGCGAGGATGTCGTCCGTGGCCACCCGGGAGCCGGCCGCCGTCTTGCGGCGCGCCAGCCCGTCGAGCAGCTCGTCGAGGTCGGCGTGCGCGACCTCGCGCTCCAGCAGGAGCCGGACGTACTCCTGCATCGACTGCCCGCGCCGAGCCGCCCGAGCCGCCAGCTCGTCGCGGGCTTCGTCGGAGAGTCCACGGATGGTCATCGACGGCATGCATGCAGAATGCATGTCGCCGCGACGACGCGCAACGCCGACACTGTCGCTCGTCACGAGAGCTCGCCGGCGTCGAGCCGGGCGCGGTCGCCGGCCTGCTGGCCCTGCTCCCACCCCTGCCGATCCCACCCACGACGTTGCGAGGCCGTGCCGAGGATGTCGCCCCAGTGCTGCTCGAGGAACTCCTCGATCGCGTCCTCGCGCGCTCGGAGCACCGGGAGGGCCGACCGCCCCTGCTCACCGGCGTCGTCGAACGCAGCGTCGGTGGCGGCCTGGAGACGCTCGGAGACTCGGAGCGTGAAGCCCTCGTAGAACGACATCCGGTACGACGAGCTGCGCACCCGCGTGCCAGCCGGCGCGCGCCGAGCGGCGTCACGCAGCGCGTGTTGCACCTGGACCAGCAGCGAGGTGTAGAGCAGCTCGACGCCCACGAGGTCGTCGGCGTGCCCGACGACCGTGCTGAACCCCAACGCCTCGAACCAGACAGCACGACAGCGTCCGGAGCGCGCGACGACGGCGACGAGGGACGACTTGTGGTCGGCGTACGGAGGGTCGACCGCGCCCCGCACCATCCGCGGGCCACTACCGTCGTCGACCCCGGCGACCGCCGCCGCGTCGATCGCGTGCCGGGTCATCAGCTGCTGCGCCTTCGCCGTGAGGCTGACCGCCTCCTGCTCGAACTCGGTCGCCTCCGCCTTGTCGAGCAGCTTGCGGATACGGCGCAGAAGGGGATCGGCGGGGTCCCCGTCTCCGCCGCCGAGCCCCAGCACCGCGACATCCCGGCGCGCACCCGGAGGCGGGATCAGCACGTCGATCGGTGGGGTGTCGTACAGCCGGCACAGGACGGCCGAGGCGTCGAGGTAGGAGGTGGCCCGGTCGAGACCCTCCACCGCGCGCCATGGCCGCAGGAAGCCGTCGCGTACGGAGACGTCGCCGAGGCCGACCTCGGCCACCTGGGCGCTCCACCGTGGGTCCTCGCTCCGGCCGGGGTGCCCGGCGCGTTCAGCGTGCACGGCGAGAGTGACCAGCCGGGCGTCGGCCGCCGACCCCGTACGACGGACCTGGCGGACGAGCTCGACGGGTTGCCAGCCGTGCTCCCAGAGCGTTCCGAGCCACTCGATGACCGCCTGCTCCCCCCGGGCGTCGGCGCGTCGCTCGGGCATCTTGGTCAGGGCGGTGGTCCACAGGCCGACGTCGGCGGTCGGCCGCTCATCAGGCTGGGAGAGGTAGTACCAGGCGCTCTCCAGGACCTCGGCCTCGTTCAGGACCGGCTCGGGGCCGGGGACCCCGAACGGGAACGCTGCACCGTGTCCCATGCCGCCGTCCGACCCTGGGCCCGCGGCCCGCCGACCTGTGCCGTCGCGACGATGCTGCTCGGCACGTGCCCGCTGCCGGGCGCGGTCCTTGGCCTTCGCGGCGCGGCGTGCCTGGCTCTTCTTCCCCATCGTCGGAGCTCCTCCGGGTAGGGGGGCGGGGTGGACGAGCGGCGAGACTACCTACGGCCGGCGACAGCCGGCGCCGCTCATCCACAGGTCGTCCTCCCTCAGCCGGCGAGGTCCGCCGAGATCGCGGCCACGTGCTCGGCGTCGGTGCCGCGCCCGGTGCCGGCCCGCTCAGCAGCGGACGCGTGCGCCCGTCCGCCCGGTGCCGGCGTCGACGACCTGGCGGCCGCCGCGACCGGTCAGCACGACGCGGGAGTCCCGGTCGCTGCGCACGACGATCCGGGCCCCGCACCGCAGCCGGGCCGCGCGGAGGTCGACCGTCAGCCGGCGTACGTCCTCGAGGTCGAGGACCAGGCGCTGCCGCTGCGGGAGCGCTGCACCCGTACGCCAGGTGGTGTCGGTGCGGACGGCCGGAAGCGGCGAGGCGACCGGGGTCGGGCCGGTGGTGACCACCTGGTGCTCGTGACCCGGCAGGGCCTCGGAGGTGGCCCGCACCCGGGCGAGGGATCCGGGGCCGCGGTCGGCGGCACGGAGCTCGCTGAGCCAGTACGCCGTGGTGGCGCCGATGCCGAGGTCGCGGCGGTCGAGGTGCGGGCGCCAGGTGTGGTCGACGCTGCGCGGCCGGGTGGTGCGGCGCGGCGTGCCGAGGCCGTCGAGCACGGTGGCGAACCGGTCCTGGACGGCGAAGATCAGGTGGTCCTCGGCCGGGTAGCGGACGAACCGGTGCCGCAGCCCGGCGTCGGCGAACCGGCCGACGTGCTGCTCCACGGAGGTGAACGGCACGAGCTGGTCGAGGGTGCCCTGCCCGATCCGGTAGGGCAGCCACCGCGCGTTGCCGACGAGGTCGTACGCCGTCCCGTCGGTGGTGCAGCGTCCGCCGAAGGCCGGGGAGACCAGCTGGTCGGCGTCGAGGGAGACGCCGCACTGGGGCGGGCCGGCGAGCACGACGACCTCGGCGTACAGGTCGGGGTGGGACAGGCCGAGGTGGTAGCCGGCCCAGCCGCCCATGGAGTAGCCGGTCATCACGGTGCGCTCGGGGTCGAGGGTGAAGCCCCGGCCGAGCGCGCCCCACACCTGCCAGAAGTCGGCCTCGGCCTCGTCGAGGTACCAGCCGTCCGGGCCGTGCCCGAGAGTGCCGGCGCAGATGGTGCCGCGCTGCTCGCAGAGGAAGCGCATCAGCTGGGGGTCGTAGGCGCCGTACTGGTTGTGGTTGACGCTGAGCGAGTGCAGCGTCCAGGTCAGCGGCGTCGCGCGGCCGGGCCGGTAGGAGCGCGGCACGTAGACGGAGTAGGGCTGGATGCGGCTGAGCACGTTGGGACGGCCGTCGCCGGTGCCGCCGCCCTCGTCGTCGACGACGCCCTGGCCCAGGCGCAGCCGGGAGACGTACCAGCGGTTGGAGTAGCCGCGCACCAGCGGCTCGCGGGTACGTCGCTCGCGCGCGAGGTCGCGCCAGCGGACGCGCTGGCGGAACCGCGACACGTCGCCGACCGCGAGCGCGTCGGCCTGGGCGTCCTCCATCCAGAAGTTGCCGGTGACGAAGCGGGCCTGGCCGTCGACACCGAGCTGGCTGCTGACCGGGAGGGTGGCGAGCACATGCTCGCCGGCGGCGACGAGGCCGGCGGTCTGGCTGTCGCGGACGACCGCCTTCTCCTGCCGCGGCGTGCGGTAGGCGACGTTGAAGAGGCGACTGGTGCCCGGCGGGATCGAGAAGCCCTCGGGGCCGTCGGGGGCGGCGAGGCGTCGGCCGGTGGCGTCGGCGACGCCCGCGCCGAGGCGGACGGTCCAGGTGCCGCGGACCGGGAGCACGCTGCGGGGCACCCGGGCGACGAACGAGCGGGTCCGCCGGTCGACGGTCGGGGCGGCGAGGCGGCGCGCGGTGCCGCGACGGAGGTCGTGCAGCCAGACGCCGCGACTGCTGACGACGAGCGCCCGGTCGATGCCGTCGCTGGTCACCCCGGCGCCGACGGGCCAGTCGCTGACGCCGGTGGAGGCCTTGCCGTCGGTGTCGAGCGCCCACACCGCGAGCGGCACCCGCGGGTCGGCGAGGGTGTTCCAGTCGACGCGCCAGTAGCTGGCCCGGTCGTCCAGGCCGACGGCCGCGACGAACACGTCGGCGCCGTTCTGCCGCGCCGCCGGAGTGGGGTACTCGTAGACGCCCTGCTCGGGCGCCAGTAGCGCGAGGTTGTCGAGGGCGAACCCGCCCGGGAGCGCCGCGCCGTGGTCGTCGTACACGAAGTCGGACCAGTACGACGCCCCGCCGTGCAGGCGGCCGGTGCCCGACGTGCGGCTCAGCCGCTGCGCGAACGGCCACCCCTGCGGCGTACGCAGCCGCGGCTCCTTCCCGTGCGCCGCTGCCGGCGCGCCCTCCGGTACGCCGCTCGCTCCTCCCCCGCTCTCCGCGCTGGCCGGTGCGGTGGCGCCGAGGCCGAGCAGGCCGGCGACGAGAGCGGCGGCCGCGAGCGCGGACGACGTACGGGCGAGGGTGGGACGCAACGCTGCCTCCGGAGGTCGGGTACGCCCCGTTCAACGCGGGACTGTGACGACCGTTACGTCGCGGAGTAGCCCCTGCCGGGAGTCTGGTGCGGGCGCCTAGTGCACCTTGTGCCTCGTGTCCCTCAGCGACGCCCTCGAGACCCCGAAACGCGACGAAGCCCCCGCGACCAATCGGTCGCGGGGGCCTCGCTCACGCTTCGATCAGCTGCAGCCGGAGGTGCTGCCGCAGCCCTCGCACACGTAGCAGGAGCCGGCGGGGCGCATCTTCGTGCCGCAGGTCATGCACAGCGGGCTGTCGACGGCGGTACCGGTGATCTGCTCGAGGAGCTCGGCGCTGGTGTGGGCGCGCTTGGGCTCCTCGGCGGGTGCGGACTCCTCGACGACCTGGGCGGGCTGGGCGGGCTCGGCGGCCTTGGCCTTCGGGGCGCGGGGCGCGTCCTCGAGGAGCTCGGCGGCGGAGCCGGTCTCCTCCTGGATCGGCTCGTAGGAGCCGGTCTCGAGGTGCCGCTGGCGCTCGTCGGCGGAGTAGATGCCGAGCATCGAGCGGGACTCGAAGTCGAGGTAGTCCAGGGCCAGACGGCGGAAGACGTAGTCCATGAGCGACTGCGCCATCCGGACGTCCGGGTCGTCGGTGAGGCCGGCGGGCTCGAAGCGCAGGTTGGTGAACTTCGAGACGTAGGTCTCCAGCGGCACGCCGTACTGCAGGCCGATCGAGACGGCGATCGAGAAGGCGTCCATCACGCCGGCCAGGGTCGAGCCCTGCTTGCCGAGCTTGAGGAAGATCTCGCCCAGGGCGCCGTCCTCGTGCGCACCGGAGGTCATGTAGCCCTCGGCGCCACCGACGGTGAACGACGTGGTGCGGGCGATGCGCGACTTCGGCAGGCGCTTGCGGGTCGGGGCGTAGACGACCTTCTCGATGACGGTCGGCTCGGCGGTCCCGGCGACCTCCGTCGAGGCCTTGTCGTCCGCCTTGGACTCGCCCTTGCCGCTCGACAGCGGCTGGCCGACCTTGCAGTTGTCGCGGTAGATCGCGGTGGCCTTGAGACCGAGCTTCCACGACTGCAGGTAGATGTCCTCGATCTCCTCGACGGTCGCGCTCTCGGGGAGGTTGACGGTCTTGGAGATGGCACCCGACAGGAACGGCTGCGCCGCCGCCATCATCCGCACGTGGCCCATCGGCTTGAGGGCGCGGGCACCCATCGCGGTGTCGAAGATCTCGTAGTGCTCGGACTTCAGGCCCGGGGCGTCGACCACGTGGCCGTTCTCGCCGATGTAGTCGACGATCGCCTCGACCTGCTCCGGCTGGTAGCCGAGCTTCTTCAGCGCCCGCGGGATCGTCTGGTTGACGATCTGCATGGAGCCGCCGCCGACGAGCTTCTTGAACTTCACCAGGGAGAAGTCGGGCTCGATGCCGGTGGTGTCGCAGTCCATCATGAAGCCGATGGTGCCGGTGGGCGCGAGCACCGAGGCCTGCGCGTTGCGGAAACCGTTGGCCTTGCCGAGGTCGACGACCTTGGCCCACTCGGCGGTCGCAAGCTTGTGGGTCGCGGTGTCGTTGACGTGCAGGGTGCGCACGGCGTCGTTGGCGGCCTGGTGCTTGCGCATGACCCGGTTGTGCGCCTCGGCGTTGCGGGCGTAGCCGGTGTAGGGGCCGACGATCGCGGCGAGCTCGGCCGAGCGGCGGTAGGACGTGCCGGTCATCAGCGAGGTGATGGTGCCGGCCATCGCGCGGCCGCCGTCGGAGTCGTAGCCGAGGCCCATCGCCATCAGCAGGGCGCCGAGGTTGGCGTAGCCGATGCCGAGCTGGCGGTAGTCGCGGGTGGTCGCGCCGATCGCCTCGGTCGGGAAGTCGGCGAAGCAGATGGAGATGTCCATCGCGGTGATGATCAGCTCGACGGCCTTGCCGAAGAGCTCGGCGTCGAAGGTGTCGTCGTCGCCGAGGAACTTCAGCAGGTTGAGCGACGCCAGGTTGCACGAGGAGTTGTCGAGCGACATGTACTCCGAGCACGGGTTGGACGCGGTGATCCGGCCGGTCTCGGGGTTGGTGTGCCAGTCGTTGATGGTGTCGTCGTACTGCAGACCCGGGTCGGCGCACTCCCACGCGGCCTTGGAGATCTTGGTGAACAGCTCGCGGGCGTCGACGGTCTCGATGACCTCGCCGGTCATCCGGGCGCGCAGGCCGAACTCGGTGCCGTCCTCGACGGCGCGCATGAACTCGTCGCTGACGCGCACGGAGTTGTTGGCGTTCTGGTACTGCACGGAGGTGATGTCGGCGCCGCCGAGGTCCATGTCGAAGCCGGCGTCGCGCAGCGCGCGGATCTTGTCCTCCTCGCGCGCCTTGGTCTCGACGAATTCCTCGATGTCGGGGTGGTCGACGTCGAGCACGACCATCTTCGCCGCGCGACGGGTCGCGCCGCCGGACTTGATGGTGCCGGCGGAGGCGTCGGCACCGCGCATGAAGGAGACCGGGCCGGAGGCGGTGCCGCCGGAGGAGAGGAGCTCCTTGGAGGAGCGGATCCGCGACAGGTTGAGCCCCGCGCCGGACCCTCCCTTGAAGATGAAGCCCTCTTCCTTGTACCAGTTGAGGATCGAGTCCATCGAGTCGTCGACCGACAGGATGAAGCAGGCCGAGACCTGCTGCGGGCTCTTGGTGCCGACGTTGAACCACACCGGCGAGTTGAACGAGAAGTACTGGTGGACCAGCAGCCAGGTGATCTCGTGCTCGAAGACCTCCGCGTCGGCCTCCGTGGCGAAGTAGCCGTGCTCCAGTCCGGCGGCGACGTAGGTCTTCACGACCCGGTCGACGACCTGCTTGAGGCTCCACTCGCGGGCGTCGGTGCCGAGCGCGCCGCGGAAGTACTTGGTGGTGACGATGGTCGAGGCGTTGAGCGACCAGAAGTCGGGGTACTCCACACCGCGCTGCTCGAAGACGGACTCGCCGGTCTTCCAGTTGGTCTGGACGACGTCGCGACGCTCCCACGTGATCTCGTCGTACGGGTGCACGCCCGGGGTGCTGAAGACGTGCTCCAGACGGAGGCCCTCGGGGCGCCCGTCGGTCGAGGTGTGAGAGCCGCTGGCGGTCTCGGTCATGGTGGGGGTCTCCTCTGCGCGGATGAGGTGGTGTGGCGGTACGAGCATGCCGGTGGGCGCCGACAACCAGGGCTGACCTGGTACGACGGCGTACGCCGGGTCCTGACGGGCCCCGAGGGGCGGTGGGGAGCACACGTGGTGCGCCCCGGCAGGTGGCTTCCCCTCCGCCTGCCGGGGCGGTCTGTGGTCAGCCGGTGCCGGCTGGGACGGGAGCGCCCGCGGCGGCCAGGCCGTCGGCGCGGAGCTCGCCGATCTCCTTGACGAAGTCGTCGGCGGAGTCGAAGGCGCGGTAGACGCTGGCGAACCGGAGGTAGGCCACCTCGTCGAGGCGCCGCAGCGGGCCGAGGATCGCCAGGCCCACCTCGTGGGCGGCGATCTCGGGGCAGCCGGAGCCGCGCAGGGTGTCCTCGACCTCCTGGCCGAGCCGGGCGAGGTCGTCCTCGGACACCGGGCGGCCCTTGCAGGCCTTCCGGACGCCGGCGACGGCCTTCTCACGGGTGAACGGCTCGGTGGCGCCGGACCGCTTCACGACCGAGAGCAGCATCTGCTCGACGGTGGTGAATCGCCGCTCGCAGCCTGCGCAGGTACGGCGACGACGGATCGAGCCACCGTCCTCGGAGACGCGGGAGTCGACGACGCGGGTGTCGGTCGCGCGGCAGAACGGGCAGTGCATCTCAGGCGACCTCCTTCGTGTACGTCGTGGGCTGGCGGCAGGCTTACGCACACCCCCGGTGAGGGTGTGGAGAGAACTCGTCTCCCTGTGGAGAACAAGCCTCAGGATGTGAGTCTTCCGGCATCTGGTGTGCACTAGATGTGGATAACTACATCCGTGTAACTACTAGATGTTGTGGGAACCGTACGCCTCGACCACAAGGGGCGCAAGCGGTACGACGACATCCGTCGAGAACAATCGCCCCGTCACGCGTCTTCGCAGGTCAGGCCGCGATCGCGCGGTGCGGACCACCCCGTGCCGGGCGTGGCGGCGCCATGGCCCCCTCCCTCCGGGTGTGCGCGTTCGCGATGTGACGACTGGGGCCATCGGTGACAATGGGGTCGTGGCACAGGGGAAGCGGGCGGGAGCACGCCGCAGGCGGACGTTCAGCCCCGCCCTGCTCGTGCTCGCCCTGGGGGTGACCGGCTGCGTCGTCGCCTGGGGCTACCTGGTGCTGGCGGCCATCGACTTCGGCACGACCGCCCGCGAGGGCGACAGCCCGTCGTGGTGGTACCTCGCGCTGGCCTCGCTCGGCGCCGTCGCCTGCTTGTTCCTCGGCCTGCTACTGCTCGCGCGGATCACCCGGCGCCTCGGCATCACCCGCGACCCACGCGACACCGGCCGTCGCCAGCAGTCGGGCCGCTGAGCGCGTCCTGCCACCTGGCCTGCGACGACCGCAGAGATTTCACCCCGAACACGGTGTCGGCACCGCTCGTGTCGTCCTACCCTCGCAGTCGAAATGAGCCGACGAGCGACGGCGAGGCACCCACGGTGAGCACCATGGACGCGGCGGACGAGCACGACCAGCAGATCCCGGACGACGACGGCGAGCCGGATCGGGCGACCCCGCCCAATGAGGAGCTGCTCTCCCTCAGCCACGTCGCCGAGGAGATCGAGGTCGTCGAGACCGTCGAGCCCGACCCGACCCGGCCGAGCGCCGGTGAGCGGACCGTCGTGCGCACCACCAGCCGGTGCACCTGCGGCTGGGAGAAGGTGACCGAGGCCGGCGACCGGACCCGCGCCAGCCTCAAGGCGTCCGGCGCCCGTGCGGCGCACATGACCGACGTACGACGTGAGGCGAAGGCCCGTGCGCGCGCTGCGGCCCGCGCGGCCAAGCCGCCGAAGTTCGGCACCCGCCGCTACCGGCAGCAGGTGCACGGCGCCCTGCTCGGCGAGGCGCTCGCCACCGACGACGACCGTTGGACGCGCACGATCACGTGTCACTGCGGCTGGCGCGACGACGTCGTACGCCGCTCGCCCGGCCGCGCCGAGTCGGCAGCGGTCCGCCTGCACCGACGGCACGTCGACGAGCAGGTCGGGCGCACGCCATGGACCGATGCCCTCGTGCTGCTGCTCGTCACGCTGCTGGCCTGCGGTCTGCTCGCCCTCGTGGTGATGACGGCGATCTCGCGCAGCAACGTGCTGGGCTGACGCCCTCACTGCATCCACTCGGACACAGGAAAGGTGCGGAGCCGGGGATCGGCCGGCTCCGCACCTTTGTTTCTTCCCCTGTGAAGCGCGCCGGTCGGGGTCGAGGCGACCGGCGACGCGTGTCGGCGGGTCCGCCCCACGCGGACCCGCACGTCTTCAGGCTCAGTCGAGCGGGACCTCGAGGCGCTGGCCGGCCATCAGCATGCTGGACTCGAGGCCGTTGAGCTTCTCGAGGCGCTCCATCATCGAGCGCACGTCGGCGTCGCCGCGCTCTGCAGCGAGGTCGCCCGCGATCCCCCACAGCGTCTCGCCCGGCGCGACGACCACCGTGGTGGTCGGCTCCGCCTCGGGCGACGCGGCGGAGCCGCCGGCCAGGAGCAGCCCGACCGCCATCACCGCGAGCAGCGCCAGCGCGAAGACGACGAGACGTCCGCGGCGGGTCAGGCGGTAGGTCGACCCCCCGGAGCGGCCCGCCGGGTGGCGCACCGGACGGACCGCCCGCACCTCGGGGAGGACGCGGGTGTCGACGGTGCGGGGAAGGACGGCGGTGGTGCTCATGAGGACCTCCTGGGGAAGTGGCGGTCAGCCTCGGGTCTGCGTGCGGATCGGGTGCTGCTCGATGTGGGACCAGTTCTAGACGCGACCGCCGACAAGTCTGTGACCTGCGGTGATGTCATCGGCTCAGCTGGCTGATCGAGCATGCGTTCGATCGAACACATGTGCGAGTTTAGATCAGGTGTTCGAACGGAATCAAGCACCTGGGCGAAAGTTTGTTCGAACGTGTCGCGGGCAGGCGGGAGCCTTGGTGGGCGCGGTCGGCGGGCGGCCACCGGGGTTTCGACCCGGACTCGCTTCGCTCGCCCGGTAGTTCCTGAGGAGCCGAGGGACGAGGCGTCTCGAAGGGCTCAACCACCTAGGAGCGCAGCGCGCGGCGCCCCTGCGCGGTGACCAGTCCCATCACCCGCGCGGACACCGAGGGCGCGAGCGCCGCCAGCCGCATCACGGCGCCGCGGCGGCCCGGGAGGGTGCGCAGGACGCGGGAGGAGCCGAGCAGCTCGGCCACGGCGTCGGCGACCTCCTCGGGAGACAGGATCCGGCCACCGGAGTGCACGAGCGCCTTGGCGCGGCCGTCGTCGGCCATGTCGGCGAGCAGCGGCGTCGCGACGCCGTCGGGCAGCACCGCGTGCACGCCGACCCCGCGGGGCGCCTCCATCGACACCGAGGAGGTGAGGGAGACGACAGCGGCCTTGGTGGCGGCGTACAGCGACAGCCCGGGCACCGGGCCGAGCCCCGACAGCGACGCCACGTTGACGAGCTCGCCCTGCCCGTGGAACCGCTCCAGCGCGGTGCGCATGCCCCACACCACGCCCACCAGGTTGACGTCGACGAGACCGCGGACGTGCGTCTCGGAGAGATCGGCGAGGTCGCCGTCGAAGCCGACGCCGGCATTGTTGACCCACACCGCGAGCGGGCCGTGCCGCTCGGCAGCGTCGGCGACCAGCCCGTGCGAGGCCGGGTCGCGCACGTCCTGGGCGAGTCCCTCCACCGCCCCGATCTCCTCAGCCGTACGCCGGGCCGCCTCGCCGTCGAGGTCGGCCACCACTACCCGCAGCCCGTCGGCGACCAGACGGGCGGCGACGGCGCGGCCGATGCCGCGAGCCGATCCGGTGACGACGGCGGACGTGCCGGGGACGACGCGGGAGCTCATGCGGGCACCCTGGCACGGTCCGACCGGCGCCCGCACCCGACTGCCGCCGGCCGTGGACGGGCCGGGAGCGGCGCGACACGCCGTTCGAACACATGTTTGATCGCGGGGGTCGGTGGTGGCACCCTCCTGCCATGGCCTCCTCCCGCGACACCTCGAGCACCAGCCGCCGGGGCGCGAGCAAGCGCACCGTGTCGGAGATCCCCGACGGCCCGCCCGACGCGACGGGGTTGACGCCGCGCCAGCAGCGGGTGCTGGCGCACATCAAGGACAGCATCGAGCAACGCGGCTACCCGCCGAGCATGCGCGAGATCGGCAACGCCGCGGGCCTGTCCAGCACCTCCTCGGTGGCCCACCAGCTGCGGGTGCTGGAGGAGAAGGGCTTCCTCAAGCGCGACCCGAAGCGGCCGCGCGCGCTCGAGGTGTTCCTGCCGGAGCTGATGAAGGCCCGCCGGTCGATCAGCAGCGCCGAGGAGTCGACGTACGACGAGACCGGCGTCGGCGACTCCGCCCCGGTGCCGACCAACGTGCCCGTCGTGGGCCGGATCGCGGCGGGCGGCCCGATCCTGGCCGAGGAGCGCGTGGAGGACGTGTTTCCGCTCCCCCGCCAGCTCGTCGGCGACGGCACCCTCTTCCTGCTCGAGGTCAGCGGCGAGTCGATGATCGAGGCAGCCATCTGCGACGGCGACTACGTCGTCATCCGCCAGCAGCCGACCGCCGACAACGGCGAGATCGTGGCGGCGATGATCGACGGCGAGGCCACCGTGAAGACCTTCCAGCGCAAGGACGGCAAGGTCTGGCTGTTGCCGCACAACCCGGCGTTCGAGCCGATCGACGGCACCCACGCCACCATCCTCGGCAAGGTCACCGCGGTCCTGCGCCGCATGTGATCCCACGCAGCAGTCCACCGTGAGCGGGGACGTCGGTCGTCGACCGACGTCCCCGCTGACGTCTCCCGAACAGACATCCACAGACCCGCCACGTAGCCTCGCGTCCATGCGCCCGCTCACGCTCTCGCTCACCGCTGCCCTGGCCTCCCTGGCCGTGGGCTCGGCGCTGCTCGTCGCCCCGGTCTCGCCCGCCTCCGCGGACGACCCGGCACCGGTCGACCCCGCCGCGTCGCTGACCGACCCCCTCACTGACGCCGCCGATCCGGGCACCCCGGCCGAGCAGGCCGTCGCCGCCCTGGAGACCGCACAGGACGTGCTCAGCGGCGACGTGCCCACGGTCGGTCGCGGCAGCGAGGCCGACGCGGGGGCCGACACGGGGTCCGACACCGCCGAGGCCACCAGCGTCACCATGGCGCTGCGCGACGTCGTCGCCACCCGCGACGACCTCCCGGAGGCCCAGCAGGAGGAGGCCGCCCGCGTGCTTGCCCGGCCCACCAGCGGCGCCGGTGCGTACGACGGCTACTCCGTGGCCGAGGAGACCCCGGTCTGCTCGACCGTCGTGTGCATCCACTACGTCGCGACCACCCGCGACGCACCGCCCATGGCCGACAACGACGACGACGGCGTGCCCGACTACGTCACCTTCGCGGTGCGCACCCTCACCAAGGTCCACCAGACGTACGTCGACGCCGGCTACCGCGCGCCCAAGCCCGACGGCACCCGGGGCGGCGACAACCGCACCGACGTCTACCTCTCCGACGTCGGACGCCGCGGCTTCTACGGCTACTGCACCACCGACGAGACCAGCGGCGCCTCCGACGTGTGGGCCTACTGCGTGCTGGACAACGACTACTCCTCCAGCCAGTTCCCGTTCAACACGTCCCGTCAGAACCTCCAGGTCACCGCGGCGCACGAGTACTTCCACGCCGTGCAGTTCGCCTACGACATCTACGAGGACACCTGGTTCATGGAGGGCACGGCTACCTGGGCCGAGGACGAGGTCTTCGACAACGTCAACGACAACCGGCAGTACCTCCGCGAGAGCCCGATCTCGGACCCCAACCTCCCGCTCGACTACCAGGCCGGCCTGCTCCCCTACGGCACGTGGATCTTCTTCCGGTGGCTGACCGAGCTGCGTCCCGGCGCGCAGGGCGACCTGCCGACACTGGTGCGCGACATGTGGCGCCGCGCGGACGCCGCCCCCGGCGGGATGGACCAGTACTCCATCAAGGCGGTCGGCAACACCCTCGCCGCCCGCAACGTCTCGCTCACGAAGGCGTGGGCGTTCTTCTCCACCGCCAACCGGTCCCCGGGTCGCTCGTACGAGGAGGGCAAGGCCTACCCGAGCGCGCCGCTGGCCGGCTCGCAGAAGGTCACCCGCTCCACCGACGCCCGCAACCGCTCCTTCCGGCTCAACCACCTCGCCTCGGCGACGTACCGCTACGTCCCGAGCACCGGGCTGGGCAACGGTCGCTGGAAGCTCAACTTCCGCTTCGACCTCTCCAACGCCGTCCGCGGCGCCGGCGCGGTCGTGACGGTCAACAAGAAGGGCGCCAGGCCGACCAGCCGCTTCGTCGGCCTCAACACCAAGGGCGACGGCCGGATCTCGGCGAAGTTCACCAAGGGCACCGTGAAGTGGGTGGAGGTCACCGTCGTCAACGCCGGCGACCACTACCGCTGCGACACCGGCGACGCCTTCTCGTGCACCGGCACCTCGAAGGACGACCGGCGTCGGCAGGTCGTCAAGGCGCACGCCGTACGCCGCTGACGTACGGCCCGACCACCCGCTCACGGAGGGCGACGGGCGGGTGAACAGCGGGTGAGGACCGGGGAGTCCCCATGACCTGACGGCGCCGCCGTCGTTGAATCCGGGTGTGAACCTCAACCCCCCGGTGCGACGACGCACCGTCCTGGCCACCGGCACCGCGGGTGCCGCCGGTGTCGGCCTCGCCGGCGGCGTGCTCCCCGACCCCGCCGAGGCGGCGGGCAAGCGCTACTTCCGCCACGGGGTCGCATCCGGCGACCCGCGCCCGACCAAGTGCGTGATCTGGACGCGGGTCACCCCGACCGCACAGGCGACGCCCGGCTCCGGCAAGGGACCGAAGGTGACGGTGCGGTGGGAGGTCGCCAAGGACGCGCGCTTCCGCAAGGTGGTCCGCCGCGGCACGTTCTCCACCGGTCCGCACCGCGACCACACGGTCAAGCTGGACGTCACCGGGCTCAAGTCCGGGCGCCGCTACTTCTACCGCTTCGTCTACCGCGGGACCCGCAGCCGCGTCGGGCGGCTCCAGACCGCACCGGCCCGCAGCGCCTCGCCGAGGAACCTGCGCTTCGGCGTCGTCTCGTGCGCGAACCTCCAGGCCGTCTGGTTCTCGGTCTACCGCCACCTCGCCAAGCGCCACGACCTCGACGCCGTGGTCCACCTCGGCGACTACCTCTACGAGTACGGCCCCGGCGAGTACGGCTACGGCAGCGACAACGTCGACATCCGCAGGCACGACCCGGCGCACGAGATGGTGTCGCTGGAGGACTACCGGCGCCGGCACGCGCAGTACAAGCGCGACCCGGACCTCCAGGACGCCCACGCCCGGTTCCCCTGGATCGTCACCTGGGACGACCACGAGGTCACCAACGACCAGTGGCGCGGCGGCGCAGAGAACCACGACGCGAGCGAGGGCGACTACCTCAAGCGACGCGCCCGCGCGCACCGTGCGTACGACGAGTGGATGCCGGTGCTGCTCGACGGCACCGCCGAGCTCGGCGACGGCACCCGCCTGTTCCGCCGGCTGCGCTTCGGCAAGCTCGCCGAGATCTCCATGCTCGACCTGCGCACCTACCGCAGCGAGCAGGTCGCCACCCCGGCGATCGACCCGGCCGTCAGCAACCCCCACCGCACCATCACCGGCAAGGTCCAGCTGCGCTGGCTGAAGAAGTCGTTCGTGCGCAAGCGCGCGCTGTGGAAGGTCATCGGCAACCCGGTGATGATCACGCCGGTCACGTTCGCCCAGCTGCCCGGCGAGCTCGTCGACCCCGTGAGCTCGGTGACCGGCATCATCCCGACCGACGGCGCGCCGTACAACGTCGACCAGTGGGACGGCTACACCCACGACCGGCAGGAGGTCGTCAACTTCATCAACAACCACCACGTGGAGAACGCCCTCTTCATCACCGGCGATATCCACTCCGCGTGGGCGTGCGAGATCCCCAACGACGTCGGCAGCTACCCGCTGTCGGGGTCTGCCGGCGTGGAGTTCGTCTGCTCGTCGGTCACCTCGAACAACCTCAAGGACATCACCGGGACGCCGTCGCGCACGACGAGCATCGCGGTGGAGCAGGTGATCATGGCCGACAACCCGCACATCAAGCACCTCAACTTCGACGACCACGGGTTCTCGGTGCTCGACCTGAACGCCAAGCGCGCCCAGATGGACTGGTTCGTGATCAGCGACCGGGCCGACCGCGACGCGACGCTGCGCTACCAGACGTCGTACGTCACCAGGACCGGCACGAGCACCGTGCAGCGGGCGGACGGACCGGTGGCCCGATGAGCGACCTCTGCAGCGGCGGTCCCGTACGACGCCCCGCCGGCGACCCTGCGCCGTACGAGCGCGGGGCGGCCGACCTGGCCACCGGACGCCGGACGCTCCTCCAGCTCGGCGGCGCCGGGCTCGCCATGTCCGCGGCGACGGCCGGTCTCGGTATGGAGCACGCCGAGGCCGTCAGCCCGCGCACCCGCAAGCGCGCCTACGTGTTCGTCATCGACGGCTGCAAGCCGGAGGAGATCGACGCCGGCCTCACGCCCCACCTGATGCGGCTGCGCGACCGCGGCATGCGGTGGTCGCGGGCGTCGTCGATGCCGATCATGGAGACGATCCCCAACCACGTGATGATGATGACCGGCGTCCGCCCCGATCGCTCGGGCGTGCCGGCCAACAGCATCTACGACCGCTCGATCCGCGACACCCGCACCCTCGACCGGGCCCGCGACCTCGGCGCCGACACGATCCTCCAACGGCTCAACCGCCAGGGCCTGCGCACCGCGACGGTGCTGAGCAAGGAGTACCTCTACGGCATCTTCGGGCCGCGGGCGAAGCGCCGCTGGGAGCCGTTCCCGATCATCCCGGTCTCCGGGCACGCGCCGGACGAGTTCACGATGCGGGCCGCCACCGCGATGGTCGAGGACTACGACCCGCACCTGATGTTCGTCAACCTCGGCGACATCGACCGCTACGGCCACACCGACCTGACCGGCCCGACCGGCGTGCGCGCGCTGCGCAACCTCGCGCTGGCCAAGACCGACAACTACATCGCGCAGTTCACCCGGATGCTCGTCGAGACCGGCCGCTGGAAGAACTCGATGATGATCGTCCTGGCCGACCACTCGATGGACTGGTCCTACCCCCACCGCGTGGTGTCGCTGCAGGGACCGATGGACTCCGACCCGTTCCTGGCCGGCAAGGTCGCGATCGGCGACAACGGTGGCGCCGACCTCCTCTACTGGCTGGGCCCCGCCGCCCAGCGCGAGAAGGCCGTACGCCGCATGCAGCGGGTCGCCGCGCGGGTGGACGGCGTGCACGCCGCGCTGCCGCGCACCAAGAAGTGGATGCGTCTGGGCCCGGAGGCCGGCGACGTCGTGGTGTTCTGCAAGAAGGGCTGGCGGTTCAGCGACCCCGACCCGGTGACGAGCAACCCGATCCCCGGCAACCACGGTCACCTGGTCACCCGCTCGATTCCGTTCTTCATCACCGGCGGGCACCGTTCGGTGCAGCGCGGCGTGGCGTCGGCCGACGTGGCGCACACCGTCGACGTCGCGCCGACGGTGGCGGACTTCTTCGGGGTGAAGGGGTCGCCGCGGGGCGGCTGGGACGGACGCTCGCGGCTCTGAGCGGCACCGCGATCGCAGACAGGCGCTCGAGGGACACGTGTCCCGAGCCTGTGAAAAACGGGCACACGGTCGGTGACGTGCTCTAACGTGCGCGTCGTCGGCCTCGCAGGGACTCGGGAGACCAGCGACCGTGAGGCGCCGTACCGATCAGATCTCGGAGATCACCGTGCGACTCGCCCGTCCGTCCTCACTCGCCGTCTGCGCCGTCACCGCTCTCGGGCTCGGAGCCACCTGCCTGGCCGCCCCGGTGGCCGCCGAGCCCGCTCGCGCTCCCGGCGCGGTCGTGCTGCTCAGCCAGCAGACCCAGGCCGCCTCCTCGGCCCCCGAGAGCGTCGACGCCGCGATCACGCTCGCGGCCGTCGGCGGTCTCTCGGCCGACCTCTCCTTCCAGGCCAACCTCGACCCGGCCGCCACCGCGGCGAGCCCGGGCTGGGTCGACCTCGGCGCCGCCACGGAGCTCAACGGCGGGTACGGCATCCTGCGCTGGGACGGTCGCCTCGCCGGTGAGGCCCTCAGCAACACCCGCGTCGCGCTGCGGGCCGCGGCCACCTCGCCGGGCGGCACGGCGTACGACGTCCGCAACGACGTGCTCGTCGGCGGGCCGGAGGACCCCCTCGCGCCGATCGCACTCACCCAGAACGAGAACCCGGACACCTCCGAGATGAACGACGCTGCGACGACCGTCGGCTACTTCACCCAGCCGTACGCCGACTCCGGTCGCACCGCGCCCGTCGCCTCCGTCCGCGGCGTCTCACGCGCGACCAGCGGCACCGTCGACCTGAGCTGGTACGACGCCGAGACCGGCACCTTCGCCGGGCACCAGGACGTCAGCCTCACCCCGGCCAACCTCAAGCTCTCCGACGGCAGCGGCGGCGGCACGCCCTCCAGCGCCTTCGGGGGCGAGTTCCGCGGTGAGGTCGACCTCACCGGTTTCGACCTCGGCGCTCCGCTGGCCCTCGCGGCCGCGCACGACACCGACGACGTCGCGGTCGTCGACCTCGTCGAGGAGCTGCCCGAGCAGATCGGCGCGGAGGCCGACCCGGTTCCCGAGGGCAGCCCGACTGCCCCGGTGACGGTCGTCGTCAGCCGAGGCGCGAACCCGGAGGAGCGACGGGTCGCGGGCGTGGAGGTGCGGCGCGAGAGCGACGGGGCGCTGGTCGGGTACACCGACGGCGCGGGCGAGGTCGTGGCGCAGCAACCGACCGGCACCAACGAGCGCTACTACGCCAACCTCACCGACGTCGACGCCTACGAGGCCGGCACCGACCTCCTCACCAACGCCGTCACGACCACCACCTACGTCCAGGAGACCGGCAGCACCGACTCGTTCGTGCCGCGTGGCTCGGCGCTCGACGTGGACGAGTACCGCGTCGGCGACATCGTCGTCGAGGCCTTCGACCAGTACGGCGCACCCATGCGGGAGGGCACCCACCCCGTGGAGTACCGGGTCTACCCCGTCGACTCGACCCCGTCGGCCGTGCAGGAGGCCACGGTCGTCGGCGACGACGGGCTCTCCCCCATCCCGCTCCCGGCCCTGCCGGACGAGGACACCGAGTGGAGCGTGGAGTACCGCCGGACCGGCACCACCGACGGGTGGTCCGGCCGCACGGTCACGACGGGTCGGGCCACCGTCGAGGTGCCCCGCCGGCTGAGTGCAGCCAGCGGTGGCCGGATCGACGCGAGCGCCGTGCTCACCGTCGCCGGCCAGCCCCTGGTCGGGCGCACCGTCCGCGCGGTCTACCGCCGCGGGGTCGAGGCGGTCCCGGGCACGGAGGCGGACGCCGGTCTGCCCACGGCTGGCGGACGCCTCACCCTGCGCTCGACGCTGACCACCGACGAGTCCGGCGCGGTGCCGCTCGCGATCCTCGACCCCGCCGAGCGCGGTCGCCCCACCGAGTACGGCGGGAAGCTCGTCCTCACCCTGGCCTCGAGCCGGGCCAGCGCGACGAGCGCCACCCAGTTCGGCTCGGGGCGTGGCACGGCCGTCGTCCGCCTGACCGGCAGGTCCCGTGGCGGCAGGCCCGACGTCATCAAGGTCGTCGGCCCGACCACGCTGGCCGGTGAGCGGGTCAAGCTCTACGCCAAGAAGGGCCGCCGCAATGCACTCGTCGGTTCGAAGCGGCTGAACCGCACGGGCGACGTCGCGCGGTTGTCGGTGCGGGACCTCAACGGCTCCCGACCCACGCTGTACGTCGCGAAGGTGGTCTCCAGCAAGCGCGCCCAGGCGTCGACCTCGAAGAAGCTCCGGCTCCGGTGACCGACCTGGGTCGGGTCTCCCTGGACCCGATGCCGGAGACCGAGTTGGCCGCGTGGGCAACCGCCCGGAGCGAGGCTGGTGACCCGCTGCCGACGCCGGGTCCGACGGAGACCCACGAGGCGCTCCGGGCCGTCATCGACGGCACCGTGGCAGGTGGTGTGCTGCTCGCGCACCACGCGCCGGGCGGGCACGCCACCACGGAGGTCCGGCAGGTGCACACGCCCCTGCCCGTCACCGACACCGCCACCTGGACCGCGCTGATCGCCGCGCTCGAGGACCACGCGCAGCGCCGCGGCACGCGCACGCTCGTGGTGGCCGTGCCGCCAGCACTCGTGGCCGGTCTGCAGGATCGAGGCTGGACGACCACGCTGGCCCGCTGGGCGAAGCGACTCGACCCGGCCGGAGCCACCGAGCTGCAGGACGACCGCCGCGTCGCGCTGCGCCCGATGACCGACGACGAGCGGGCCCGGTTCGCCGCTGAGGCGGGCGAGGTGCTGCGCGCCGGGATGCTGCGCGCCGGGGTGCTGGTCGACGAGGCCGCTCCGGTGGGCGCCCTCGAGCAGCGACTGGCCGGGCTCGGCGCCCCGGAGTGCCCCGTCGACGAGGTGCTGCTCACCGCCGAGGTCGACGGGGTCGAGGTCGGACGCGCCTGGCTGTCGCTCGTCCGCGACGGGGAAGCCGTCGACGTGCACGGCCAGCACATGGAGCTGTACGACGCGTTCCGCGGCCAACGGTTGACCCCGTCGCTGGTCGGCGCCCTGCGGCGCGTGGCGCACGAGCACGGCGCCCGTGACGTGCAGATCCGGGTCTACGGGCACGCCCGCGGGGCGCACGCGACGTACCGGCGCGAGGGCGCGCACCTCGACCTCGTGCACCTGCGCCGCGAGCTCGACTGAGAAGGGCGCCGGAGCGAGCCTCAGTCGGACGCTGCGGCCGCGAGCCGCTTCAGCGCCTGCCGGGCGACAGTGGGGTCGCTGGTCGGCCACATGTCGGGCAGCGAGGCGCGCAGGAAGCCGCCGTATCGGGCGGTGGCCAGGCGGGGGTCGAGCACCGCGACCAGCCCCTTGTCGGACGTCGTGCGGATGAGGCGGCCGGCGCCCTGGGCGAGCAGCAGCGCGGCGTGCGTGCCGGCGACCTGGAGGAAGCCGTTGCCACCGGCGCGGTCGGCGGCCTTCTGCCGAGCGCTCATCAGGGGGTCGTCGGGCCGCGGGAACGGGATCCGGTCGATGAGCACCAGCTGGCAGGTGTCGCCCGGCACGTCGAGGCCCTGCCAGAGGCTCAGGGTGCCGAACAGCACGGTGTGCGGGTCGCCGACGAACTGGGCGGCCAGCTCGGGCAGCTGCGCCTCGCCCTGAGCCAGCGTGGTCAGGTGGGGCAGGCGGGTGCGGACCTCCTCGGCGGCGGCCTCGGCGGCCCGCCGGCTGGAGAAGAGCCCGAGCGTGCGCCCGTCGGCGGCGTCGACGAGGTCGACGATCTCGTCGAGGTGCGCCTTCATCAACCCGTCGCGGCCCGGCGGCGGCAGGTGACGGGCGACGTAGAGGATGCCCTGGCGGCGGTAGTCGAAGGGGCTGCCGACGTCGATGCCGGCCCACGGCTGGACGTCCTCGTCGCTCTCGTCACCGTCGACGGCCTGCGGCGGGGCGTCCTCGGCGACCCGCTCGGACGGCTTGAGCCCGACGCCGGAGGCCAGGGCGCCGAAGTCGCCGCCGAGCATGAGGGTGGCCGACGTCATCACGACGGTCTTCTCCTTGAGCAGCCGCTCACGCATCGGCCCCCACACGTCGAGGGGCGCCACGCACAGCCGCGGTGGCATCCGCCCCATGCCCTCGGCGTGCCAGAGCACGTCGCGCTCGGACAGCTCGGCCATCCGGGTGGCGACCGTGAAGAGCTCCTGCACCGTGCCGCGAGCCTGCTGCAGCCCGGGGTCGGCCGGCTCGCCCTTCTCGCCCTGGCTCCCGCCGCGCGGGAACGACGACAGGCAGGCGCGGGCGGCGTCGCGCACCAGCACGAGCGCGTCGGACAGCTCGTCGGGCAGGGTCTCGATGCGCCCCGGCCGGGTCTCGTCGAGCACGTCGCGCAGCACCCCGCCGGCGTCGGCGAGCTCGTCGGCCTCCTCGCCCTCCACGTGCCGCTGCGCCCGCCGGGCCGCCCGCTCGACCTCGGGCGCGGTCAGCTCGTCGGTGGCGGCCTGGGTGACCCGGGCGGCCAGCTCGTGCGCCTCGTCGACGACCACGGCGTCGTACTCCGGGATCATCGGCAGGCCCTCGAGCGCGTCGATGGCCAGCACGGAGTGGTTGGTGACGACCAGGTGCGAGCGGGCGGCCTTCTCCCGGGCCAGCTCGGCGAAGCACTCGGCGCCGAACGGGCAGCGCTGTGCGCCAAGGCAGTCGCGCGAGCTCACGCTGACCTGACGCCACTCCCGGTCGGTGTGCCGCGGGGCGTTGTCCTTCTCCCCCGTGCCGCCCTGGTCGGCCTCCTCCTCGGCCCACGAGCGCAGCGCCAGCACCGACTCGGCCATCGAGCCCTCGGGCACGTCGACGAGCGTGCCCTGGTCGTCCGGGACGCCCTCGCGGATGCGGTGCAGGCAGGCGTAGTTGGCGCGGCCCTTGAGCACGGCGTACGACGTGTCGGTGCCGCGCTCGGAGCCGATCGCCTCGACGAGGCGCGGCAGGTCGCGCTCGACGAGCTGGTGCTGGAGCGCCAGGGTGGCCGTGGCGACGACGACCCGGCGGTCGTGCAGCACCGCCGGCACCAGGTAGGCCAGCGACTTGCCGGTGCCGGTGCCGGCCTGGACGAGCAGGTGCCGGTGGGTGGCCAGCGCGGTGCCGACCGCCTCGGCCATCGCCACCTGGTCGCTGCGCTCCGCGCCGCCCAGCGCCCCGACCGCGGTCGCGAGCACCTCCCGCACGCGCGAGGTGTCGGCTGCGGCGTCGGGGGCGGCGTCGGCAGAGTCGGCGGAGTCGGGCACCGGTGCAGGCTAGTCGGCCGCGGGTGGAGTGCGCCGACGTCCTCCACAGGCGCGTCGATCACTCCCCCGTCCGGCCCGGGAGCAGCGGGCGCACCGCCTCCGCGACCCGGTCGCCGAACGCCGCGTGCCCCGCGACGGTCGGGTGCAACCGGTCGGAGAGGTACGTCAGCCCGTCGAGCTCGATGGCCGACAGGTAGTCGTAGCCGTACGCCGCGCACTGCTGCGCGAGCAACTCGTCCACCCGCTCGGCGCCGGTCAGCCGCGACGGCGCGGGCGCGGGGCCCACGACGAGCACACGGTCGACATCGACCCGTTCGAGCCGGCTGGCGAGCAGCGCGAAGCCGGTGCGGATCTCGTCACCGGTGCGGTCCCAGTCGTTGAGCCCGCCCTCGACGACGAGCACGTCGGCGCCGACGCCGACGGCGCGGTCGGCCCGCTCGGCGTACATCACGCTCGACCCGCAGGGGCTCGCGTCGGTGGAGAACCCCGACCCGGAGAAGCCGTCGACGTGCACCACCCCGGGCAGCCGCGACGGCCAGGAGCGGTAGGGGTCCTCGAGGCCCAGTCCGACCGACCAGGAGTCACCCAGCACCGCCACCCGGCCCGCGCCGGACCCGTCGTCGACGTCGCGGGCGCGGCGGTCGAGGGAGGCCTGGGCGAACCGGTCGCAGCGCGTGCCGGGCCCGCTGGCCCGGTCGGCGAGCGCCGCGAAGCCCATCACGCCGCCGAGCGTGAGCACGACGACCAGACCCGCGGCGAGGAGCAGCGGGCGGCGTCCGCGCAGGCGCGGCCGAGCGGGCAGGAGCACCGTTCCAGTGTGCGGTGCTCCTGCCGCTCGTCCCAGCCCGGAGCCGACCCCGGGGGCTGCGTCCCTAGACGGCCAGGCAGTCGGCGTACGCCTTGGCCGCCGCCTTGGCGGCCTTGACGGCCGCCTTCCGCTTCTTGGTGGCGGCCTTCTTCTTCTTGGCCGCCTTCTTGAACGCCTTGGCCTTCTTCGCGTAGGAGTTCTTCGCCTTGACGATCTGGGCGGGCGTGCCGGACTTCTTGGCCGCAGCGAGCTTCTTCTTCGCCTTCGCCTTCGCCTTCTTGGCCTTCTTCAGCGCCTTCGCGGCCTTCTTCTCCGCCTTGACCGCCGTGGTCTTCGCACCGGCTGCGGCCACGTTCGCCGCCTTCGGCGCCACGGTGTTGCAGGTCTCGAAGGCCACGGTGGTCGAGGGGTCCTGGGTGCCGAGCGCGTTGGTGCCGCGCACCTGGACCGTGTGGTCGCCGTCGGCGAGGCCCGGGTAGATCGCGGGCGACGTGCAGGCCGTGAACGCCGCACCGTCGATCGAGCACTCGAAGCTGTCGGCGTCGGCGGCCTCGAAGGTGACGTTGGCACCGTCGCGGGCGTTGCCGATCTTCGTGACCATGACAGCGGCGACCGGCGGGGTCGAGATGGTGACCTCGGTCGTGCAGGCGTCCTGGCCGCTGGTGTTGGTCGCGACGACCACGAGGGCGTCGCCCTTGACGACGTCCAGGGCCATCACGTTGTTGATCGACGAGCCCTGGTCGCCGAGGTAGTTCGCCGCTTGGTCGAGCGGGTCGTAGGAGTCGGCGTACACCGACAGGTGGACGTTGACGTTGTCGAGGTCGCCCGGAGACGCTGCACACTCGGCGGACACCCGCTCGATGGTGATGCAACCGGTGACCGGAGCGGTGAACGTCGTGGTGTCGTAGTCGAAGGTGGCCCCGGGGTTGAACAGGCTCGGGTAGGTCTTGGCCGACCCGCACGCGGACGGGACACCGTCGCGGAAGATCCTGCCGCTCTGCGGCGTGTCCGTCGTCAGCGTGGACGACTCCACGACGGCGGAGGCCGGGGCGACGAGCGCGCCCAGGGTCAGGACGGCTGAGAGAGCGGCGACGATCGCGACGAGGATCGAGGGTCGCAGGCGACGGGACATGGGGGCTCCCTAGAGGGACGCGTGCCGCCCCGGACAGCGGCACTGGCCCTCGCGAACCTAGGCACAGGCCACCCACAGGGGTGGGTGGTCCAGACCATCAGGATGACCCGTTCCGGCAATGGCCGGATCCGGTCATCGTGCTCGCCGGGACGCGGCGGGTCAGCCGGCCCTGGTGAGGCGCTGCGCGCGGCGGGCCCGCGCCCGGCGTACCTCCGAGCCGAGCGTGAGCACCACCCCGATCAGCACGCCCACCAGTCCGCCGAGAGTGTTCGCCACGACGTCGCGCTCGTCGGAGACCCGGCCCGGGATGGTGCGCTGCACGTTCTCGATCAGCGACGTCGCCACGAAGCAGCCGAGCCCCGCGACCCACCACCAGCGGGTGCCGAAGAGCAGCAGCAGGAACAGCCCGACGGGCACGAAGAGCGCGACGTTGGCGAGGAACTCGGCCCGCTCGAAGGTGAGCCACTCGAAGCCGTCCTCGCGCTGGAGCCGCGCGAGCACCCGCATGCTCAGGCTGCTCCACCCCGAGCCCGACGGGTTGGGGGTCAGCGTCAGCCAGACGACGAACCCCAGGTAGCAGAACGTCACCAGGCTCAGGAACGGGTGGCGGTGGAACACCCGCCCATCATCGCGGACGACGCCAGCGGATGCCGTGCGGAGCCTGGGACGGCGCTGGGAACGCGTCGGTTGGGCGCCACTAGGGTCGGGGCATGGCGCGCTGGCCGGGATGGGTCTACGGGACGGGTGAGGAGCCCGACTACCGCTTCAGCCTGGCCAACGAGCGCACGCTGCTCGCCTGGCTGCGCACCTCCCTGGCCCTGCTCGCCGCGGGCGTGGCCGTCGACAGCCTCGACCTCGGCCTGCCCGGCGGCGTGGGGCCCGCGCTGGCCATCCTGCTGACCCTCCTCGGGCTGGCCTGCGCGGTCGGCTCGTGGGTGCGCTGGGCGCGCAGCGAGCGGGCGATCCGGCGCGGCGAGCCGCTTCCCGCGTCGTCGCTCGGCCTGCTGCTCACCGCCGGCGTGGGACTGGTCGCGGCGGTCCTGGTGCTGGCGGGCGTGTGACCCCGGCCGAGCCGTTCCCCCGGCCGGCCGGCGACCCGCCGCCGGCCGTGCAGGCCGAGCGCACCGGGCTCGCCTGGCAGCGCACCGCGATCGCGCTGCTGGTCGCCTCCCTCGTGCTGGCCCGGCTCGGCGTGCTCGAGCACGGCGTCCGCGCGCTCGTCGTACCGGCCCTGGCGGTGCCGCTGTGCGTCGCGGTGCTGCTGCTGTCGCGTCGGCACCGGGCCCGGGAGGCCGGCGCCGACGAGCGCCCGGCGAGCGGTCCCACCGGCGCCCTCGGGGCGGCACTGGCCGCGGCCACGGCCGCCCTGTGCCTGGCCGAGCTCGGCGTGCTCCTGCTGGGCTGACCCGACAGGCAGCGGCGCGGCCGGCTGGGCGCAGGTCAGGCCTGCGGCGCGACGGCGTACGCCGCCAGCTCGCCGGCGAGCGCCTCGGTGGCACGCCCGCGCACACGCGAGCCCTCGGCGGTGTGCTCGACGGAGTCGATCTCGCCGTCGGTGTGCAGCTTGTTGAGCAGGTCGCCCCGCTCGTATGGCAGCAGCACCTCGATCGCGACGGCCGGGCGGGGCAGCTCGGCCTCGACGCGCGCGAGCGCCTCGGCGATGCCCTGGCCGGTGCGGGCGCTGACCACGACGGTGTGCGGCTCTCGGGCCTGGAGGCGGGAGATCACCAGCGGGTCGGCGGCGTCGGCCTTGTTGATGACGATCAGCTCCCGCACGTCGTCGGCACCGATGTCGGCGAGCACCTCGCGCACCGCGGCGATCTGGCCCTCGGGGTCGGGGTGCGAGCCGTCCACGACGTGCAGCAGCAGGTCGGCGTCGGCGACCTCCTCCAGCGTCGAGCGGAACGCCTCGACGAGCTCGTGCGGCAGGTGCCGGACGAACCCGACGGTGTCGCTCATCGTGTAGACGCGGCCGTCGGCGGTCGTCGTACGACGCGTGGTCGGGTCAAGGGTCGCGAAGAGCGCGTCCTCGACCAGCACACCCGCGGTGGTGAGCCGGTTGAGCAGGCTGGACTTGCCGGCGTTGGTGTAGCCGGCGATCGCCACGCTCGGGATCTCGTTGCTGCGCCGCTGCGAGCGCTTGGCGTCGCGGGTGACCTTCATCTGCTTCAGGTCGCGGTGGAGCTTGGCGATCTTGGTGTTGATGCGGCGCCGGTCGGTCTCGATCTTGGTCTCACCCGGACCACGACCGCCGATACCGGCACCCGCGGCGACCCGGCCACCGGCCTGGCGGGAGAGGTTGCCGCCCCAGCCGCGCAGACGCTGCTTCATGTACTGCAGCTGGGCCAGCTCGACCTGAGCCTGACCCTCCTTCGACTTCGCGTGCTGGGCGAAGATGTCGAGGATCAGCGCGGTGCGGTCGACGACCTTCACCTTCAGCCGGTCCTCGAGGTTGCGCAGCTGGCTGGGCGCGAGCGCACCGTCGCAGATGACGGTGTCGGCGCCGCTGGCCCGCACGGCCTCGCCGAGCTGCTCGACCTTGCCGCGTCCGACGTACGTCGCGGGGTCGGGCTTGCTGCGCCGCTGGTAGACGGCCTCGAGCACCTCGGACCCGGCGGTCTCGGCGAGCAGCGCGAGCTCGGCGAGGGAGTTCTCGGCGTCCTGGATCGTGCCCTCGGTCCAGACCCCGACGAGGACGACCTTCTCCAGGCGCAGCTGGCGGTACTCGACCTCGGTGATGTCCTCGAGCTCGGTGCGCAGACCCGCGACGCGGCGCAGGTTGGCGCGGTCGGCGAGGTCCATCGCGCCGGTGGTGGGATCGGCGTCCCGGCTCGCCCCGGCGTCGGGCTCGTCGGCGTACCCGGACTCGAAGCGGGCGTCGTCGTCGGAGTCCCAGCCCGTCGTCTCGGCGAGCTCGGCCTCGAGGGAGAAGTCACGTGCGTTCGTCATATACCTCCAGCGTAGGAGGTGGAGAACGTCTCCACGAGCGACTTTCTTCCGGCGTACCGGGCCGCACGCGCCCGCCGGCCGTGTCGCACTCGTGCAAGACAGCGGCCCGGGTGGTGGGGCAGGGTCGGGCCATGGACACCCTGGAGACGTTCCTCGCCCAGCTCGACCTGTTCGGGGCGGTGGTCGAGGGCGTCGACGGTGAGGGCGCCTGGACCGCGGCGAGCCCGTGCGAGGAGTGGACGGCCGCCGACGTGCTCGAC
The DNA here is from genome assembly GCA_002729525.1 of Nocardioides sp. GTDB lineage: Bacteria > Actinomycetota > Actinomycetes > Propionibacteriales > Nocardioidaceae > Nocardioides. The sequence continues at coordinate 85,082 of PBYI01000033.1, read as the reverse complement.
CACGTCGTCGGCACCCAGGCCGACTTCCTCGGCCGGTACGGCGTGGAGCTGGTGCGCGAGGACGGCGAGCCGGCGCAGCGGTGGGCCGCGCACGACGCCCAGGTGCGGGCGGCGCTGGCCGACGAGGCGCTGCTGGCGGTCTCCTACGACTCGCCGTTCGGCCGCACGACCGTCGGGGAGACGCTGCACGCCTTCTACACCTTCGACCTGCTCGTGCACCGCTGGGACCTCGGCTCGGCCGCCGACCAGCCGGTGCTGTGGACCGACGAGGAGATGCGGCTGCTCGAGGCGAGCCTCGACGAGAAGGGCGACATGCTCTACGAGTACGGCGCCAGCAAGCCGGCGCTCGAGGTGCCCGACGACGCCTCGTGGCAGACGAGGCTGCTGGCGCGGCTGGGGCGCGCGGGCTGAGCGCCCGCTCGACGGGGCCGGACGCGACAGTGCCGGCGGTCGCAGTCACGTGGTGACTGCCACCGCCGGCACTGCTGACGGAGTCCCCGCTGGAGCGGGGACTCCGGCGGCTCACTTCGGAGGCATCCGGATGCCGCCGTCGAGGCGCACCGTCTCCCCGTTCATGTAGGAGTTGGTGAGGCACTCCACGACCATCGAGGCCAGCTCGTCCGGCACGCCGAGGCGCTTCGGGAACAGCACCGACTCGCCGAGCTTGGCCTTGAACGCCTCGGCCTGCTCGCCCTCGCCGTAGATCGGGGTGTCGATGAGGCCCGGCGCGACAGTGTTGAGGCGGATGCCGGCGGCGGACAGGTCACGGGCGACCGGCAGGGTCATGCCGACGACGCCGCCCTTGGACGCGGAGTACGACGCCTGGCCGATCTGGCCGTCGAAGGCCGCGACCGAGGCGAGGTTGACGATCGCGCCGCGGCAGCCGTCGGCGTCGGGCTCGTTGAGGCTCATCGCGGTGGCGGCCTGGCGCACCATGTCGAAGGTGCCGATCAGGTTGATGTGCACGACCTTGGTGAAGGCCTCCAGGGAGTGCGCCGACTCCACGGTGCCGTCGCGGCCGATGGTGCGCTGGGCCCAGCCGATGCCGGCGGAGTTGACCACGGCGCGCAGCGGCGCGAGGCCGGTGGCGACCTCGACGGCCTGGGCGATCTGCTCGGTGTTGGTGACGTCGACCTGCACGAACACCCCCTTGATCTCCTCGGCGAGGGCCTCGCCCTTGTCGGCCTGGAGGTCGGCGACGACCACGTGGCAGCCGAGGGCGGCGAGCTGACGGGCGGCCGCGGCGCCGATGCCGGAGGCCGCGCCGGTGACGATGGCGGAGGATCCACTGAGTTCCATGGCCGCAGCCTAGACCGAACGAGCGCTCGGTTTCGAGAGCGGCATGGCACTGTTGCCGCGTGGAGCCCGCCAGCCGACGCACCCTGGCCGGGCTGGGGCACGTGGTCGCGGTCCCCGGGCTGTTCCTCACCGGCCTCCCCGTCTGGCTAGGCCCGCACCTGGAGTTCTTCGGCGAGACCGCCGACTCCGGCGAGTTCGGGCACGCCGCGGCCGGCTTCGGGTGGCTGCTGCTGGTGTCGGTCGTCGCACTCGGTCTCGGCCTGCTCGGCCTGCGCCCCGCCCCCGCGCTGTGGGTCCTCTCGGGACTGCTGGTCGTCGGCGAGGTGCTGACCCTCGGCTACCTGCTCGTCGCGGCGCTGTTGGCGCCCGCCCCCGGGGCGCACGAGGACCACCCGGTCGCGGTGCTCGGCGCCGTCGTCGACGTGGTCGGTACGCCGACCGCGTGGCCGGCGCTGGTGCTCGGCGTCGTCGGGCTCGTCGCGCTGGTGCGCGCCCGGCCCGCGCGGCCGATCGACGCAGACGCCTAGAGCGAGGTCTCCCCGCGCGCGACGACGACCGCCGGGCCGGTCATCAGCACCCGGTCGTCCGCGGTCCAGCGGATCGTCAGCGTGCCGCCCGGAAGGTCGACGCGGTAGTCGACGTCGCGCGGGGCACCGTCCGCCGCGGCCGCGGCCACGGCGACCGCGCAGGCACCCGTGCCGCACGAGCGGGTCTCGCCCGAGCCGCGCTCGTGCACCCGCATCGCGACGTGGCGCTCGCCGCGGCGTACGACCAGCTCGACGTTGACGCCGTGTGGGTAGACCGCTTCGTCGTACGACGGCGGCGCGAGCACGGCGCCGAGGTCGTCGAGCCCTGGGCCGCCCTCGGGGAGGAACGCGACCGCGTGCGGGTTGCCCATGTCGACGTGGACGGCCGGCCAGGTCTCCTCCGCCGCACCGACGCGCGCGCCGACCGCGGTGTCGCCGAGCAGCCGCGGGACGCCCATGTCGACGGTGATCCCGCCGCTGTCGGCGAACACCAGCGTCTTCACGCCGTCGCGGGTCGCGACGGGCAGCGGCTCGGCCCGGTCGTGCAGGCCCTCGTCGACGAGGTGCCGTCCGAAGACCCGGATGCCGTTGCCGCACATCTCCGAGGTGGAGCCGTCGGCGTTGCGGTAGTCCATGAACCACAGCCCGGTGCCGGCCTCGCCGAGCACCACGTGGTCGCGGACGACCCGGAGCACGCCGTCGCCGCCGATGCCGGCGCGGCGGTCGCACAACGCCCGGACCCGCGCCGGGTCGAGGTCGCCGTGCACCGAGCCGTCGTGGTCGGGCAGGAGCACGAAGTCGTTCTCCGTGCCGTGGCCCTTGAGGAAGGGGTAGGTCACCGGTAGAGCCCGTCGGCGTAGTTCTCGGGCCGGTAGTAGTCGTCGAGCTGGGCGAGCGGGGCGTCGGGGCGCTCGAGCTGCTGCGACAGGACGGCCCGGCGCGGCACGAGCAGCTCGGGGTCCCACGAGTCGGCGTCCCACAGGCGCGACCGCATGAAGGCCTTGGCGCAGTGGTGGAAGACCTGCTCGACGTCGACGACCAGGGCGAGCACCGGCCGGTGGCCCTTGACGACCATGTCGTCGAAGAACGGCGCGTCGCTCACCAGTCGTGCGCGGCCGTTGACGCGCAGCGTGTCGGTGCGGCCGGGGATGACGAACAGCAGCCCGACGTGCGGGTTGCGCAGCACGTTGCGGTAGCCGTCGGCCCGGCGGTTGCCCGGGCGCTCGGCGATCGCGAGCGTGCGGTCGTCGACGACGTGCACGAGCTGGCCGGCCGGGTCGCCCTTGGGCGAGGCGTCGCAGCGGCCGTGCTCGTCGGCGGTCGAGACGACCACGAAGGGCGACGCCGCCAGCCAGGCCAGGTCGACGTCGACCAGCCGGTCGCGGTCCTTGTCCCGGGCGACCGGCATCGGCTCGCCGCCGAGACGCTCGGTCAGCGCGGCGTCGGTGTCGATCGTCGGCCAGTGGGCGCCCGTGGTCATGTGGTCACGGTACGCGGCTGCTCGTCGGCGTCCGGCGTCCGCGCGGCGTCGCCGTGACCCTCGTGCCCCTCGGGTCGGCCGGGCATGAGCACGGCCAGCACCAGCACGCCGACGGCCAGCGCGGCACCCACGGCGAAGCCCCAGTCCATGCCGCCGGCCCGGGCCTCGAGGAACGCCGCGCCGTCGTCGAGCAGGCCGGTGGTGCGGAAGGCCATCACCGCGATGACGACGGCGGTGCCGGCGGCGGCCGACACCTGCTGGAGGGCGCCGAGCATCGAGGAGCCGTGGGAGTACAGGTGCGGCGGGAGCGCGCCGAGCGAGAGCGTGAACACCGGGGTGAACAGCGCCGCCAGCGACACCATCAGCACCACGTGCGCCGCCAGCACGAGCCACACCGAGGTGCCGGTCCCGATCTGGGTGAGCGACGTCAGCGCGAGGAGCACGCCGACGGCACCGGGGATCATCAGCGGACGGCCGCCGTGCGCGTCGTACAGGCGTCCGACGGTGGGCCCGAGCAGACCCATCGCGAGACCGCCGGGCATCACGGTGAGTCCGGCCTGGAGCTCGGTGAGGCCCTTGACCTCCTGGAGGTACATCGGCAGCAGGATCATCGAGCCGAGCATCGCCATGAAGGCCACCGACATCAGCAGCAGGCCGAGGGTGAAGGTGCGGTGCGTGAGGGCGCGCAGGTCGAGGAGCGGGGCGTCCTCGCGGGCGACGAGGCGGCGCTGGCGCTGGGCGAACAGGCCGATGCACACCACGCCGAACGCGACCGTCGCCCACGGGAGCCAGGCCGGCGAGACGTCGCCGCCGAGCTGGGAGAGGCCGTAGACCAGCGGGCCGAAGCCGGCCAGCGACAGCAGCACGCTGGTCCAGTCGATGTCGCTGCGGCGGGTCTCCCCCACGTCGACCAGCTTGCGCAGGCCGACGATCGTGATGACCGCGGCGATCGGCAGCACCAGGCCGAACATCCACCGCCAGCTCGCGACCGCGAGCACGCCGCCGGCCACGGCCGGGCCGAGCGCCGGCGCGACCGACATGGCCAGGGTGACGTTGCCCATGACCCGACCGCGGTCCTGCTCGCGCACGACCGTCATCAGGGTCGTCATCAGCAGCGGCATCATCACCGCGGTGCCGGCGGCCTGCACGACGCGACCGGCCAGCAGCACCTCGAACGTCGGCGCGACGGCGGCCAGCGCGGTGCCGGCGCAGAACGTCGCCATCGCGGTCGCCAGCGCCTGCCGGGTGGTGACCCGCTGGAGGAACCAGCCGGTCACCGGGATGACCACGGCCATCGTCAGCATGAAGCCGCTGGTCAGCCACTGCGCGGCACGGGCGTCGATCGAGAGCTCGACCATCAGCCGCGGGATCGCGTTGACCATGATCGTCTCGTTGAGGATGACGATGAAGGTGCCGGCGACCAGCCAGCGCAGCACGCCGTAGTCGGGGGCGTCGCCGGTGGTCGGGGTGGCGGCCGAGGGGCTCGCGGGAGTCGCACTCATGGTGGGTCCGACTCTCCCGCACCGCCGGACTCACCGGCCACTCGATAACGCGCTCCTGTGGAGAGGATCACGCCGGTACGGCGGCCCCTCCGCCCGCTGTCAGCCCAGCGCCCGGACGGCGTCGAGCGCGCGCTCCACCCGGTCGGCGGCGTCGTACGGCACCCAGGTGATGCGGGGGTCTCGCCGCCACCACGACAGCTGGCGCCGGGCGAACCTCCTGGTGGCGACGACGGTGCGCTCGCGGGCCTCCTCGAGCGTCAGGTCGCCGGCCAGGTGCGCGGCGACCTCGCGGTAGCCGATCGCCATCGACGCGGTCCGGCCCTCGGCGAGCCCGGCGCCCAGCAGCCGCTCGACCTCGGCGACGAACCCGTCGACGAACATCTCCTCGACCCGCTGCGCGATCCGCGCGTCCAGGGTGGGCCGGTCGATCTCGACGCCCACCTGCACGGTGCGCGGGTCGACGTAGGCCTGCTCGGGCAGGGACGCCGAGAACGGACGACCGGTGATCTCGACGACCTCCAGCGCGCGCACCACGCGGCGACCGTTCTCGGGGAGGATCCCGGCCGCGGCCTCCGGGTCGACCTCCGCCAGGCGCGCGTGCAGCGCCGGCGCCCCGACCCGCTCCAGCTCGGCCTCGAACCGCGCGCGCACGGCCTCGTCGGTGCCGGGGAACTCGAAGCGGTCGAGCACCGCCCGCGTGTAGAGCGCTGACCCCCCGACCAGCACCGGTACGACGTCCCGCTCGCGCAGCGCGGCGATCGTGGCGCGCGCCAGCGACTGGAACTCCGCGACCGACGCCGGCTCGGTGACGTCCATCAGGTCGAGCAGGTGGTGCGGCACGCCCCGCCGCTCGTCGAGCGGCAGCTTCGCGGTGCCGACGTCCATGCCGCGGTAGACCTGCATGGCGTCGGTGTTGACCACCTCGCCGCCCAGCCGCTCGGCCAGGTCCAGCGACAGCGCCGTCTTCCCCGCGGCCGTCGGGCCGACCAGCGCGACCACCGGAGGCACCCCCAGGGGTGCCGTGGGCGGGACGTCCATCTGCCTAGTGTCTCAAGGAGGACACCGGCACCGCGTACGAGGAGGGACACCGTGAGCTTCCTGAGCAAGGCCAAGGGACGTCTGCGCAAGGCCGTCGACGACCACGGCGACACGATCTCGCGCGGCATCGACCGCGCCGCGAGCGAGGCCGACCGACGCACGGGCGGCAAGCACAGCGCCCGGATCACGCAGGCGTCAGGTCAGGCGAAGAAGGCTCTCGACGGTCTCGACGGCCGGCAGGGCGGGGACGTGCGATGACCCAGCCCGTGCCCGAGGAGGACAACGCCGCGCTCGACCTCACCGAGGAGCCGCCCGGGGAGCACCCCAGCGACGCACCCGGGGCCCACGACGGCGACCAGGCCGCGTCGGCCCTCCAGGAGGAGAACGCCGAGACCTCGCAGGACCAGCCGTCCCAGTAGGACGGCGCGGAGAGGAGCAGCACGTGAGCGACCAGGACCAGGAGCAGGACCTCGGGCCCCGCCCCGAGCCGGAGACCGAGCCCGGCCCCGGCAACCCCGGCGGCGTCGACGCCGTCCCGGAGCCCGCGATGGCCGGCGACGTCGAGCCGCACGACCTCGACCCCGACCACAATCCGGCCGTCGATGAGGCCCTCCCCGAGGAGATGAAGACCCTCGAGGACACCCGCACCAAGGCGACCGAGGGCGAAGAGGACGACGAGCCGGAGAAGGAGTCCCCCGCATGAGCGAGCAGATCCCCGACGCCGGCAGCCCGGAGGTCCAGCAGGCCTCCGGCACCCGCGACGTCAGTCCGCACGAGCGCGCCCCGGGCGAGGAGGTGCCGCCGGAGCAGTCCGCCGGCGCCCCGGAGACCAACCCCGACGAGGTCGCCACCAAGGCCGGCTACCCCAGCCACCACCCGAAGTCGGCCGAGCACCCGTGGAAGGGCATCGACGGCGAGAAGGGTCCGCAGAGCACGCAGCCGGACTAGCCGTCCGGGCCCTGCCGGCCGGACGTCAGAGCCGGACCACGTCCAGCGGCGTCTCGACGGCACGGTCCCCGTCGCGGACCACGTGGTAGGCGCCCGCCTCGGGCCGCTCGGCGTACGCGCCGACCAGCTCGGTGCCCCGGTAGAGCACGCCGACGCCGTCGTCCGTGGCGAAGCCCTCCGGCAGCGAGCCGTCCGCGACGAGCGACTGGAACAGCGGGCGCCGCTGCTCCTCGGAGTCGTAGTGGACGCCGTTGGAGTACGGCACCAGCGCCAGCCCGTTGGTGACGGGGCGCAGGTCCGGCCCGAACGAGTCGGTCGTGCCGCCGACGTGCCAGCAGATCGAGCCCGCCGAGACGCCGGTCAGCACCACGCCCGCCTCCCAGGCCTCGCGCATCACCTCGCCCACGCCGTGCAGCTCCCACATCGCCAGCAGTCCGGCGACCGACCCGCCGAACACCCAGATGACGTCCTGCGCGAGCAGGTGCGCCCGCAGGTCGGCCACGTTGGGCATGGTGAAGAGCTGGAGGTGGCTGGCCTCGAAGCCGACCAGCTGGGCGGCGTCGTAGAAGTCGCGGATCGCCGAGGCCTGGTCGCCCGACGCGGTGCCGAGGTAACAGACCTTCGGGGCGCGGCCGGTCACGCCGGCCAGGTCGACGGCGTGGTGGGTCAGCGGGCCGACCTCCCAGCGGGTGCGGGAGCCGGCGACGATGCCGCCGGAGGTGGCCAGGATGGTGGGAGCGTCCGCGGGCACGGCGCACACCCTAGGTGCCTCGTAGCCGACTGGGGGTAACGGTTCGGTTCCGGCGGGGATGCCGCGGTGTCACGCGGCCGGTCCGCTGTGGCGTCCGTGGTACCCCCACTGCCGTACGACGGCCACCAGGACTTCGCACACGTCATCGGGACGGAGCATCACGTCCTCCCAGGTGAATCTCAGCACCAGCCACCCGTGGGCGACGAAGGCGTTGTAGCGTCGCGCGTCCCTGCACAGCGCGTCCCGGCTGCCGTGCCAGGCGAACGAGTCTGCCTCGAGGACCAGGCGCCGCTCGTGGTCGACCAGGTCCGGGCGCCCGAGGAAGCCGTGCGTCCCGTGCAGCGGCACCTGTGGTCGTACGTCGAGGCCGGACTCGGTCGCGAGGTGGCGCAGGACCGACTCGAACGGGTTGTCCGCCCGGCCGTCGGCTCGTGCGGCCACCTCGCGGACCTGCCTGCTCCCCGGCCCCTGCGCAGCAGCCGCCAACGCTGCGAGCCGTCGGTGCGGGTAGTCGTCCCTCAGCGCGGAGTCAGCGACCGCCAGGGCCTCGTCGGGCGGCAGGCGTCGTAGTGCGTGGAGCAGCGTGCGGTCCTGGTCGAGCACGCCCGCGGCGATCTCCTCCGGCGCCACGGGCATCCGCACGACCGTGACCTGCCGGCGTACCTCGGCGGGCACGACCCGGTGCTCGGGCACCGCGACCCACGGTCGCTCGGGCTCCGTCTTCACGGCCCACCCGTGCGCCAGCGCCGCGCTCGGTCCGGCGAGAGCACCAGACACCCGGTGGGCGAGTGCCCGGGATGCGTCGGTCGCTGCCCCGACGTACCGTCCGCGCGCGACCGCGACCAGGTCACCGTCGCGCAGCGCCCGGTCGACCTCGGCCCGTCCGCACGCGGACACCAGCACACCCCGCGTCGCGGCGCCGCCGAGGCGTTCGAGCGCGGTGTCCAGGTCCACCCCGCCACCCTCGCCGGGGAGGGCCGCCGACGCGACCACTCCTCCACAGGCACGCTGGGCGCGGCCGGCCTCAGCGGCAGGCGGGAGCGTCCGGGAGCGGTGCGGGCACGCCGACGGTCGGCATCCCGAGCCCGACACCCGCGGTCGCCGGGGCCGCGGTGCGGGCCTCCCACGCGTCGCCGGAGCGGGTACGCCGCACCGACAGCACGCGGTCGGCGACCAGGTGGTGCGGGGCTGCGTAGGTGACCTCGACGGTGACCATGTCGCCGGGCCGGACGGGCTCCTCGGGCGCGGCGAAGTGCACGAGCCGGTTGTCGGGGCCGCGGCCGGAGAGCCGACGGGTCTCGACGTCCTTGCGGCCCTCGCCCTCGGCGACCATCAGCTCGACGGTGCGACCGACGCGCTGCTTGTTCTCCTCCCAGGCGATCTCGTCGACGAGCGCGACGAGGCGCTGGTAGCGGTCCTTGACGACCTCGGGCGGCACCTCGCCGTCCATGGTCGCGGCGGGCGTGCCGGGGCGCTTGGAGTACTGGAAGGTGAAGGCGCTGGAGAAGCGCGCCTGCCGCACGACGTCGAGGGTCTCGAGGAAGTCCACCTCGGTCTCGCCGGGGAAGCCGACGATGATGTCGGTGGTGATCGCGGCCTCGGGCATCGCGGCTCGGACCCGCTCGATGATGCCGAGGAACTTCTGCTTGCGGTAGGACCGGCGCATCGCCTTGAGCACCCGGTCGGACCCCGACTGCAGCGGCATGTGCAGCTGGGGCATCACGGTGGGGGTCTCGGCCATCGCCTCGATGACGTCATCGGTGAACTCCGCGGGGTGCGGGCTGGTGAACCGCACCCGCTCCAGGCCCTCGACCTCGCCGCAGGCGCGCAGCAGCTTGCTGAACGCCTGGCGGTCGCCGAACTCCACGCCGTAGGCGTTGACGTTCTGACCCAGCAGGGTCACCTCGGTGACGCCCTCGGCGACCAGCGCCTCCACCTCGGCGAGGATCTCGCCGGGCCGGCGGTCCTTCTCCTTGCCGCGCAGGCTCGGGACGATGCAGAACGTGCAGGTGTTGTTGCACCCGACGGAGATCGACACCCACGCGGCGTACGCCGAGTCGCGCTTGGTCGGCAGGGTGGACGGGAAGACCTCGAGCGACTCGAGGATCTCGACCTGCGCCTCCTCCTGCGCGCGTGCCCGGTCGAGCAGCGCCGGCAGCGAGCCGATGTTGTGGGTGCCGAAGACGACGTCGACCCACGGCGCGCGGTCGGTGATGGTCTCGCGGTCCTTCTGCGCCAGGCAGCCGCCGACGGCGATCTGCATGCCCGGGTGGGCCGCCTTGACCGGCGCGAGGTGGCCGAGGTTGCCGTAGAGGCGGTTGTCGGCGTTCTCGCGCACCGCGCAGGTGTTGAAGACGACGACGTCAGCCTGCTCGCCGGCGGGCGCGGCGGCGTACCCCGCGTCCTCCAGCAGCCCGGTGAGGCGCTCGGAGTCGTGGACGTTCATCTGGCACCCGTAGGTCTTGACCTCGTAGGTGCGGCCGGTCGCGGTAGCAGTCATGACGGTCGTCAAGAGTACGGCGGGGCGGGCGGGCCACCCGATTCGCGGACCTCCGACGGTCTCGCTCCGGACACGGCATGGTCACGATGACCCGGTCGCACCACAGGGGTGATGGCCCGTTCGTACTATCACCCTCTAGGGTCCTTGCGCATGACCCAGGCACCCGTCACCCCTGCTCACGAGACCCAGGCCGCGCCCGGCGAGCCGCTCGTGGTGCTGTCCGGGGTGGAGAAGTGGTTCGGCGACCTGCACGTGTTGCAGGACATCGACCTGACGGTGAAGCGCGGCGAGGTCGTCGTGGTGATCGGCCCCTCGGGGTCGGGCAAGTCGACGCTGTGCCGCACGATCAACCGGCTCGAGACCATCGACGAGGGCGACATCACCCTCGACCAGCAGCCGCTGCCGGCCGAGGGGAAGGCACTCGCCAACCTCCGCGCCGAGGTCGGCATGGTCTTCCAGAGCTTCGACCTCTTCGCCCACAAGACCATCCTCGAGAACGTCACGCTCGGCCCGACCAAGGTGCTCAAGCAGAGCAAGGCGGACGCCGAGACGCGCGCGCAGGAGCTGCTCGACCGGGTCGGTGTCGGCCACCAGGCGAAGAAGTACCCCGCCCAGCTCTCCGGCGGTCAGCAGCAGCGCGTCGCGATCGCCCGCGCGCTGGCCATGCAGCCGAAGGTGATGCTCTTCGACGAGCCGACCTCGGCGCTGGACCCCGAGATGATCAAGGAGGTCCTCGAGGTCATGGTCGACCTGGCCAAGCAGGGCATGACGATGATCGTGGTCACCCACGAGATGGGCTTCGCGCGCACCGCCGCCGACCGCGTCGTGTTCATGGCGGACGGGCGCATCCAGGAGGAGAACACCCCCGAGGAGTTCTTCACCAACCCGCAGACCGACCGGGCCAAGGACTTCCTCGGCAAGATCCTCAAGCACTGAGGACGGCCACCTCACGCCCGGCCGGTCCCGTACCGGCCCCGTCAGGCACCCCCAGCACTCCTGACCCTGTCAGCACCACCACCCAGCACCACGAAGGAGAACCCAGATGCGACTCAAGCGGACGAAGGCGACGCTCGGCCTCGCCACGCTCGGACTCACGTTCGGCCTCGCCGCCTGTGGCGACGCCGGCGGCGAGAGCTCCGGCAGCGTCGACGTGCAGGCCGAGGAGGTCGAGGACGGCAAGTTCGAGGACGGCTCTTACATGGCCGAGCTCGCCGACGCCGGCTCGATCCGGGTCGGCGTGAAGTACGACCAGCCCGGCCTGGGCTTCAAGGACGCCTCGGCGTCCATCCCGACCGGGTTCGACGTCGAGATCGCCAAGCTGCTCGTCGCCGACCTCGGCATCGACCCGCAGTCCGACTCCGTCGAGTGGGTCGAGACGATCTCCGACAACCGCGAGCCCTTCCTCCAGGAGGACCGCGTCGACCTGGTGCTGGCGTCGTACTCCATCACCGACGACCGTCGCAAGATCGTCGGCCAGACTGGCCCGTACTTCCTCACCGGCCAGCAGGTGCTGGTGCAGGCCGACAGCGACGTCACCGGCATCGAGGACCTCCAGGGCGAGGAGGTCTGCGCCGCGTCCGGCTCGACCTCGCTGAGCAACGTCGAGGCCGAGGGCGCCGTCCCGGCCCCGGCCGACAGCTACTCCCAGTGCGCCGAGGACGTCCTCAACGGCACGGTGCCCGCGATGTCGACCGACGGCTCGATCCTGCTCGGCCTGGCCGCCCAGAACGAGGGCGAGCTCAAGGTCGTGGGCGACCCGTTCTCCGAGGAGCGCATCGGCGTCGGCTACTCGCAGGACCACCCGGAGATGTGCGAGTGGATCAACGGCGTGCTCGAGGAGGCCTACGAGGACGGCTCGTGGGCCGAGGCCTTCGAGGCCACCCTCGGCGGCGACGACGTCGAGACGCCGCAGCCGCCGGCGCTCGACGCCTGCGCCTGAGCCGCACCGCCACACAGAGCAGACCGCCCGCGCGCGGGATGACGTACGACTCGGTACGTCGTCCCGCGCACGGCACCCCGCCCAGCCCCTCCCACGGACAGGAGCCCTGAGTGCAGGCCGTCCTCGACAACGCCGACGTCGTCGCGCTGGCGTTCACCTACACCGTGCTGCTGTTCCTCATCAGCGGCGTGCTGTCGCTGGCGCTGGGCACCGTGGTGGCCGCCGCCCGAGTCGGACCCGTCGCGATCCTGCGACGCGCCGCTGCCGTCTACGTTTCGATCATCCGCAACACACCGCTGCTGATCGTCCTCATCTTCTTCCGTTTCGCCGGCCCCAAGATCGGGCTGACGTGGAGCTTCGTCGACTTCCAGTTCGGCCGGGTCAACCTCAACAACATCTTCGCCGCCTGCGTGGTCGGCCTGACGATCTACACCTCGACCTTCGTCGCCGAGGCGCTGCGCGCCGGCGTCAACGCGGTGCCGCTCGGCCAGGCCGAGGCGGCGCGCGCCATCGGGCTGCCGTTCGGCGGCGTGATGCGGCACGTGATCCTGCCGCAGGCCTTCCGGCACTCCCTGCCGCCGCTGGCCAGCGTGCAGATCGCGCTGCTCAAGAACACCACCGTCGCCGGTGCGGTGAGCGTCTACGAGGCGTTCAACCGGATGCGCGACCTCACCAACGACTACGCCACCCAGCGCATCGGCATCTTCATCGCCTTCGCCCTCATCTTCGTGCTGCTGGTCGAGGTCGTCTCGCTGGCCGCCAACCGCATCGAGCGCCGCTGGAGGATCGCCTGATGTCCGCCGGAGTCCTCTTCGACGCGCCGGGCCCGCGCACGGTCCGCCGCCACCGCATCTACACCGCCCTCACCGCGCTCGGGCTGCTCGCCGTCGGCGCCTTCGTCGTCTGGCGCCTGGCCGCCGAGGGCGAGCTCGCCTACAGCGAGTGGGAGCCGTTGGTCACCCCCCGCTACATGCAGGCACTGCTCAACGGGCTCATCGACACCGTCACGATGGCGGTCTCCGCGATCGTGCTGTCGATCGTGCTGGGCATCGCCCTGGGCCTGGGCAAGCTGTCCGACCACGGCTGGGTCCGGTGGCCCTGCTGGGCGGTCGTGGAGTTCTTCCGCGCCGTCCCGCTGCTGCTGCTGATGATCTTCTTCTTCTACCTGTGGTTCGTGAACTCAGGCTCCACCGGCGCCTACTGGAGCGTCGTGCTCGCGCTGATGCTCTACAACGGCGCGGTGCTGGCGGAGGGGTTCCGCGCGGGCATCAACGCCGTGCCGGCCGGACAGTCCGAGGCGGCGTACGCCCTGGGCATGCGCAAGAGCCAGGTCGTCCGGCTCGTGCAGCTGCCGCAGGCGGTCAAGATCATGCTGCCGGCGATCATCAGCCAGATGGTGGTGATCCTCAAGGACACCAGCCTCGGGTACGCCGTGCTGGCGCCGGGCCTGTCGACGGTCGGTCGGCAGATCTACACCCAGTTCGGCAACCAGCTGCAGACCGTCACGGTCGTCGCGCTGCTCTACATCACCCTGAACCTGCTGCTCACCTGGGTCGCGACCCTCGTGCAGAAGCGGCTCGTCGGCGAGAAGAGCCCGATGGACACCGAGCGTGCCGGCAACCAGCAGGGCGGCGCCTGAGCCCTACTTCTTGGGCGTCACCCAGAGCTCGATGACGCCCTCGATGACGACGGTGCCGTCCTCGCGGCGGCCGGTGACGCGCACCGGGAGCTTGGGGTCGTCGCCGGTCCACTGCTCGCGGTCGGTCTCGGCGACGCAGGTGACGTCGCTGGTGGCCTTGGCGGTGTACTGGATCTCCATGCCGCGCGGGATCCACCGCTTGTCGTCGGGGATGCTCGCCTCGGCGAGGGCACCCATGGCGGCCTCGAGGCCGTTGCACAGCGCGATGGCGTGCAGGGTGCCGATGTGGTTGTGCACGCCCCAGCGCTTGGGAATGACGAGCTCGGCGTAGTCGGGGCGGATCTCGACGAACCGCGGCCGGATGGTGCGGAAGTAGGGCGCCTTGAGCGAGAAGGCGGCCGAGAAGACCCGCTTGCCGACGGTCGACCCGACGACGGGAAGGGTGCTGGTGCGCTGCCAGAGGGCGAGGACCGGGCTCATGCGGCCGAGATTACCGCTCGGTAACTTCGGGCGGCAAGAGGCCGGTCAGGAGAGGCCGAGGACGAGCTTCTCGAGCCGGGCGAGCTCGTCGGTGCCGACCGAGTCGTCGTCGACGTGCTTGCTCCACTCCTGGGCCACCAGCGCGAACCCGACGCGGTCGATGGCGGCCGAGACGGCCTTCACCTGGTGGAGGACGGCGTCGACGTCACGCCCCTCCTCGATCATCCGCAGCACGCCGGCCAGCTGGCCCTGGGCGCGCTTGACCCGGTTGACGACGGCGGTCGCCCTCTGCTCCTGAAGCACGTGTCCTCCTGGTTGGCGTGCCTGCGGGGTGCTGGTCACCCCGTCCCCATGCCTCCCGGTCCCCCAACCGGTTGTCGGCGCGGCATCCCCCGACGGGTCGGGGTGTGCTGCACCTACTCACGTCAACGCGAGGGCGACGCACAAGTTACGCGCTGACCTGCACAGATGTCGGACCGGGTCGCGCGCGCGGCGAAGCCCCCCGGGACATCACGCCACGGACACGGCGACCCGCCGGAGACAGCCTCAGCCGAGCGTCGGGTCCTGGCCAACGCCGGGGCGCCCGAGCAGCTCGACCCGGTTGCCGTGCGGGTCGGAGACGTGCACGCGCTCGTAGCCCGGGAAGGTCGTCCGCTGGCTCTCGTCGACGACGACCCCGAGCCCGCGGAGCCGGGCCACGACGAGGTCGAGCGCCACCACGTCGCCCACGAGGAACGCCGGGTGCGCCTTGAGCGCGGGCACGAACGGGTCCTCCACGCCGACGTGCAGCTCGGCCAGCGCCGGGTCGGCGCCGGTCTCGGTGGAGTCGACGTCGCGGAACCAGACCCCACCCCGCGAGCGCAGCGGCTCGGGCTTCTCGACCTCGACGAGGCCGAGCCCGGCGCCGTAGAACGTGCGGGCGGCGTCCTCCCCGCCCGGCGGGCAGGCGACCTGGACGTGGTGCAGCGCGATCATCCCGGCAGCCTCTCAGACCCGGGCCGCGCCCGCGCCCCGAACCCGGGCGACGACGAAGACCCGGCGGAAGGGCAGCAGGACCGAGCCGTCCGGCTCGGGCGGGTAGGCCTCCCGCAGCCGGGACCGCAGCTCGGCTTCGAACCCGGGTCGGAGGGCGTCGGGCAGCGCGTCGAGGGTGGGGCGGGCGCCGGTGGACGACACCCAGGTGAAGACCGGGTCCTCGCCGGTGAGCACGTGGAGGTACGTCGTCTCCCAGGCGTCGACGGTGCAGCCCAGCACGGTCAGGGCGCGGGCGTAGTCGGCCGGGTCGTGCGCGTGGGGCACGGCGACACCCCGGGTGTGCTCGACGTACACCGGCTCGGCCGCGAGGCGGCGGCGCAGCTCGTGGCTCGGCTCGCCGAGGTTGCCCGGCACGCCGAACGCCAGCACCCCGCCGGGGGCCACGGCGTCGACCAGTCGCGGGAGGAGGTCGAGGTGGCCGGGCACCCACTGGAGCGTGGCATTGCTGACGAGCACGTCGACGGGGCGATCGGGAGCCCAGTCGCGCAGGTCGCCCTCGCTCCACCGCACGCGGGGAGCGGCACGCCGGCGGGCCTCGGCGACCATCGCCGGGCTGGAGTCGACACCCAGGACGTCCGCCTCGGGCCAGCGCTCGGCGAGCATCGCGGTGAGGTTGCCCGGGCCGCAGCCGAGGTCGACGACCGTGCGCGGCGGGGCCGACGGCGCGACGCGGGCGAGCAGGTCGACGAACGGGCGGCCGCGCTCGTCGGCCCACACGAGGTAATGCTCGGGGTCCCAGTCGGCCATCGGCCCTCCTGACCTGCCTCGCGGCAAGTATCTCGACATCAAGATACTTCCACTCTCCGACCGAAGTGTCTCGATGTCAAGATTCTCGACGCGCGCTACCCTGTCGGGGTGCGGGACGAGGTCGACGAGCTGGTCGAGGCATGGGCTCGCGAGCGCGGCGACCTCGACCTCGGCCCCGTCGAGGTGTTCTCCCGGATCAGCCGGCTCGCCCGCCACCTCGACCTGGCTCGGCGTGCGGCGTTCAGCACGCACGGCATCGAGGCCTGGGAGTTCGACGTCCTCGCAGCGCTGCGCCGCGCCGGTACGCCGTACGAGCTGTCGCCGGGGCGGCTGCTGCGCGAGACCCTGGTGACCAGCGGCACCATGACCAACCGCGTCGACCGGCTCGCCGCCCGCGGGCTGGTCGAGCGGCACCCGGACCCGGCCGACCGGCGCGGCGTGCTCGTCCGGCTGACCCCCGAGGGCAAGCGGACCGTCGACGCGGCATTCACCGAGCTCGTCGACGCCGAGCGCGGCTTCCTGGCCGACCTGCCCGACGACGACCGCGGTCGGCTCGCCGACCTGCTGCGCACCCTGCTCGGCCCGTTCTCCTCCCGCGGCTGAGCCCACTCAGGTGGTTGAGCCCGACGAGCCCCTGGGCGAGGAGGCGTCGAGACCCCTGCCGCCCACCAGCCGTCCTACGCCCCGAGCTGCTCCGCGACCTCGAGCCAGGCCGTCTCGGCGTCCTCCCGCTCGGCCCGTACGGCGTCCAGCTCCGGGCCGAGGGCGGCCAGCCGCTCGTGGTCGGAGGCATGGGTGAGGGCCTCGTCGTTGAGGACGGCCTCGCGGTCGGTGAGCCGCTCGACGAGCTTCTCCAGCCGGGCGAGCTCCTTGCGTGCGGCCCGCTCCTCGGCCGAGCCGGCGCGCAGGGTCGTGGACGCCGGCTCGCTCGCTGCGGGCTCCGGGGCCGGGGCGGGCACTGACGGCGCCGGGGCCGGGGTCTCCCCCGCCGGCGCCAGCCCGGCGGCGCGCCGCTCGAGGTACTCGTCCACTCCCCGCGGCAGCTGGGAGACGCCGCCGTCGCCGAGCAGCGCCCAGACCGAGTCGGTGACCCGCTCCAGGAAGTAGCGGTCGTGCGACACCACGACGAGGGTGCCGGGCCAGCCGTCGAGGAAGTCCTCCAGGACGGTGAGGGTCTCGATGTCGAGGTCGTTGGTCGGCTCGTCGAGCAGCAGCACGTTGGGCTCGTCGAGCAGCAGGCACAGCAGCTGGAAGCGTCGCCGCTCGCCGCCGGACAGGTCTCCGACCCGAGCGGTCAGCCGGTCGCCGGTGAAGCCGAAGCGCTCCAGCATCGCCGTGGCGGTGACCTCGCCGTCGCGGGTGCGGGTGACCCGGCGGATGCCCTCGACGGTCGCCAGCACCCGGGCGTCGTCGGCGGGCACGTCGACCTGCTGGGTCAGGTGGGCGAGCTTGACGGTGCGGCCCTGGCGGACCCGACCGGCCGACGGCTGGAGCACGCCGGCGACGAGGTTGAGCACCGAGGTCTTGCCGGCGCCGTTGACGCCGACGAGTCCGATCCGGTCGCCGGGGCCGAGCCGCCAGGTGCAGCCCCGCAGCAGCTGCCGCTCGCCGCGGGACAGGTCGACGTCCTCGAGGTCGACGACGTCCTTGCCGAGGCGCTGGGTGGCGAACTCCTGGAGCTCCAGCCGGTCGCGCGGCTCCGGGACGTCCTCGATGAGCAGGTTGGCGGCGTCGACGCGGAACTTCGGCTTCGACGTGCGCGCCGGTGCTCCGCGCCGCAGCCAGGCGAGCTCCTTGCGGACGAGGTTCTGCCGGCGCTCCTCGGCGGCCGCCGCCTGGCGCTGCCGCTCGGCCTTGGCGAGCACGAACGCGGCGTACCCGCCCTCGTAGACGTCGACGGCGCCGTCGTGGACCTCCCAGGTCCAGGTGCAGACGGCGTCGAGGAACCACCGGTCGTGGGTGACCACGACGAGCGCGCAGTCGCGGTCGCGCAGGTGGGCGGCGAGCCAGGCGACGGCCTCGACGTCGAGGTGGTTGGTGGGCTCGTCGAGCACGACGAGCTCGTGGTCCCCGAGCAGCAGCGCGGCCAGCGCGCAGCGGCGCCGCTCACCGCCGGACAGGCCGTGCACGGGCCGGTCGAGCGAGATGCCGGCGAGCAGCTCGGTGACGACCTCGCGGCTGCGCGGGTCGGCCGCCCACTCGTGGTCGGCCCGGCCACCCAGCACCGCCTCGCGCACCGCGTGGGTGTCGTCGAGCTCGTCGCCCTGGTGGAGGTAGCCGAGCAGGAGGCCGCGCGAGCGGGAGACCCGGCCGGTGTCGGGCTCCTCCAGGCCGGTCATCACCTCCAGCAGCGTGGTCTTGCCGTCGCCGTTGCGGCCGACGATGCCGACGCGGTCGCCGGTGCCGACGCCCAGCGACACCTCGCTGAGCAGCGGACGGATGCCGTAGGACTTCGAGACCTGCTCGAGGTTGACGAGGTTGGTGCCGGCCATCAGCCGCGCCTCACGCGTGCGCCCGGACGACGTGCGCCCCGGCCACGGCTCCGTTGGCGACCAGCACGACCCGGCTCCCGGTGCGCATCAGGGCGCCGGCGAGGTCGCGGGCGTGGTCGGAGGACTCGCAGAGGAAGACGACGGTCGGTCCGGAGCCGGACACCATGCCGCGCAGCGCTCCCTCGGACTCCCCGCGCACGATCAGGTCGCCGAGCTCGGGTCGCAGGTCGATCGCGGCGTCACCGAGGTCGTTGTGCAGGAAGCGCGCCAGCGAGAGCGGCTGGCCGGTGCGCAGCGCGCCGAGCAGCGCGTCGGCCGGCGGCGGCTCGGCCGGGGCGTCGGGTCGCATCCGGTCGAAGTGCCGGTAGACGTCGGGGGTGCCGAGACCCTCGTCGCTGGGCACCACGACCCACCACCAGGTGCCGTTGTCGCCGACCGGCTCGACCAGCTCACCGCGGCCGGTGCCGAGCGCGGTGCCGCCGATCAGGGAGAAGGGGACGTCGCTGCCCAGGTCGGCGGCGATCCGGAGGAGGTCGTCGTCGCTGGTGCCGAGGTCGTGCAGCCGGTCGAGCGCGACCAGTGCGGCGGCCGCGTCGGCCGAGCCGCCGGCCAGTCCGCCTGCCACCGGGATCGACTTCTCCAGCAGCACCGACCCGCCCACCGGCCGGTCGTGCAGCTCGCCGAGCGCCACGGCGGCGCGGTGCACCAGGTTGGCGGCGTCGAGGGGTACGGCGGCCGCGTCGACCCAGTCGGACGCCGACACCTCGATCCCGAGCGTGTCGGCCTCGACCCCGGCGACCGAGGCCCGCGCCGTCACGTCGTCACACAGGCCGATCGCCTGGTAGACGGTCGTCAGCGGGTGGAAGCCGTCCTCGCGCGGGGCTCCCACGCCCAGGTGCAGGTTGATCTTGGCGGCGGCGCGCACCGTGACCGGGCCGCCGCGCGTCGCGCTCAGGCCGCCCACGGCAGCCCCTCGGCGACGGCGGCGAACTGGGTGATCGTCAGCTGCTCTCCGCGCGTGAGCGGGTCGACCCCGGCGTGCGCCAGCGCCGCGTCGACGCCGGCGGCGTCCGCCAGGCCCCGCAGCGCCCCGCGGAGCACCTTGCGACGCTGGGCGAAGGCGGCGTCGACGACGGCGAAGACCTGCTCGCGGGTGGCGGTGGTCTCCGGCGGGTCGCGCCGCTCCCAGGCCACGAGCCCGGAGTCGACGTTGGGCGCCGGCCAGAACACGTTGCGCCCGACCGCGCCCGCACGGCGTACGGCGGCGTACCAGGCGGCCTTGACCGACGGGACGCCGTAGACCTTGCTGCCGGGGGCGGCGGCCAGCCGGTCGGCGACCTCGGCCTGCACCATCACCAGACCGCGCTCCAGGGAGGGCAGCAGGGCCAGCAGGTGCAGCAGCACCGGCACCGAGACGTTGTAGGGCAGGTTGGCGACCAGCGCGGTCGGCGCCGGTCCGGGCAGCTCGGTCACCCGCATCGCGTCGGCGAGCACCAGGTCGAAGCGGTCGGTGCAGCCGGGCGCGCGCTCGGCGACCGTGCGGGGCAGCAGCGCCGCCAGCTTGTCGTCGACCTCGACGGCGACGACGTGCGCGCCGACCTCGAGCAGCGCCAGCGTCAGCGAGCCGAGCCCCGGGCCGACCTCGACGACCACGTCGTCGGCGCCGACGCCGGACTCGCGCACGATGCGGCGCACGGTGTTGGCGTCGATGACGAAGTTCTGCCCGCGCTGCTTGGTCGGACGCAGGTCCAGCTCGTCGGCCAGGCGCCGGACGTCCGTGGCGCCGAGCAGGCTCGGGCCGGGCGCGGACGTCATGCGCGGAAGGCTACGGGGACGCAGCGCGGCCCCCGTCACCGGTGGGGCGACGGGGGCCGGACGCGGCGTGGGTCAGCGGGGCAGTCCGAGCTTGGCGGCGCAGCCGGGCCAGGCGCCGTAGCCGCCGCGGGCTGCGCGGACCTTCTCGGCGATGGCGATCTGGGTGCCGCGGCTGGCGGTGTGCGGGTAGCCGGGGCCGCCGTACGAGCGCCAGGTGCCGAGGTTGAACTGCAGGCCGCCGTAGTAGCCGTTGCCGGTGTTGATGGCCCAGTTGCCGCCCGACTCGCACTGCGCGAGGCGGTCCCAGACGGTGCCGCCGCCGGCGTAGTTCGGGGCCGGCGCGGGAGCCGGGGCCTTGGTGCCGACCTCGACCACCCGGTCGACGGGCTCGCGGGTGACGGTGGCGGCGAGCTCGATCTTCTTGACCAGCTCGCCGTTCTTGTAGATGAAGCGGTAGGTCACGTCGCGGGCGCCGGCGACACCCTCGGTGACGACGTCCTCGGTGCCCTGCAGCGCGGAGGAGTCCTCGCGCTCGACGGTGCCGAACGGGACGGACTCGCCGCGGACCTTCTTCTTCTCCCAGCGGACCTGGGTGACGACGATCTTGTCGCCGTCGTCGACGGTCTTCTTGCGGCCGGGCTTGACGGTGTCGCGCTTGTCGAGCTCGATGCCGAGGCGGTCGAGCGCGCCCTTGACGGTGAGCGCGGTGACGGTGCGCTGACGCACCTTCTTGTCGCCGACCTTGAGCGTGAGGGTCTTCGGCGTGACGACCTCCAGCTGCATGCCGGCGCGGTCGAGGGTCAGGCCACGGCTGGTGGAGAGCCGCGAGTCGTCGAAGGTGCGGCCGATCTCGCCGAGCGCGCCCTGCACGTCGGTCGCGGTGACCCAGTGCGACGTGGTCTTCCCGTCGACGGTGAGCTCGACCTGCTTGGCGATCCGGACGCTGACCTCGCTGCCGTCGCTGAGCGGGGTGTCCAGCCCGGGCGCGACGAGGTCGCGGGAGCCGACCTCGACGCCCTCCTCGTCGAGCAGGTCCCCGACGGTCTCGGCGGTGGTGGTGAGCTGGCGGGCCTGCCCGTCGACGGCGAGGGTGACGTCGTCGCCCATCGTGGCGTAGCCGTACGTCGTCCCGCCCACGGCGAGCAGCACCACGGCGACCAGGCCGGCGACGACCACGCGGCTGCGGGTGAGCCGGGCCAGGCGCGCGAAGCGGCCCTCGGTGGTGGAGGTCTCGGGACCCCCGGCCTGCTGCTGCCCGAGGTCGTCGAGGCTCAGCGGCTGGGTGTTCTCGGTCGGGTCGGTCGACATCGGCGTCTCCTCGCGTGTCCGGGCGGCGTGCAGCGCCCTGGTGGCCCGGCGGTGGCCGGGTCGGGGCGCGGAGGACGGTGCTCGGGGACCACCTGCCGGCGCGATGGGGCCGGCTGGGAAGGGGCGGTCGGACCCTCCTCGGTGGCCTTCCGGATCACGTGCGGAACCGGGAGGCCGGTTTCCAGCAGACACACATCGGGGCACGGGATGCAAACCCGCGGGACCTCCGCCCCGCGTGGTCCGTGACCCGTCTCACGTGCTCAGCACACCCCCACAGGTGTCCTCGACGGGGCTCCCGAGGACCCCGGCGGACTACCAGGCGCCGCCGAACGCGGCGTACGTGTTGGCCTCGACGGCGGCGCAGAGCTCGCCGAGGTCCTCGCCGCGCACCTGCGCCATCAACCGCATCGTGTGCGGCACCAGGTAGGAGGCGTTGGGCCGCCCGCGGTACGGCGTGGGGGTCAGGAACGGCGCGTCGGTCTCCACCAGCACCCGGTCCTGCGGAGCGACCGCGAGGGCGTCGCGCAGGTGCTGGGCGTTCTTGAAGGTGACCGTGCCGGCGAAGGAGAGCCAGGCGCCGCGGTCGAGGCAGGCCCGGGCGAAGTCGGCGTCGCCGGAGAAGCAGTGCATGACCCACCGGTCGGGTGCGCCCTCGGAGTCGATGACCTCGAGCACGCCGTCGTGCGCGTCGCGGTCGTGGATGACGAGGGTCTTGTCGAGGCGCTTGGCGATGTCGACGTGGCGGCGGAACGACGCGACCTGTGCGGCGTACCCGTCCTCGCCCGTGCGGAACCGGTCGAGCCCGGTCTCCCCCACCGCGCGCACGGCGTCGTGGGTCTGCGCGAGGGCCTCGATCTCGGCCAGCGCCGCGTCGAGCTCACCGCGCTCGGCGAGCAGGGGCGCCTCGTTGGGGTGCAGCGCGACGCCGGCGACGAGCGCGTCGTGCTCCGCGGCGGCCTGGACGGCCCAGCGGGCGCCGGGCAGGTCGCAGCCGATCTGCACGATGCGGGGCACGCCGACGGCAGCGGCCGCGGCGACCGCGTCCTCCGTGGACAGCCAGTCGCCGTCGGCGATGTCGAGGTGGCAGTGGTTGTCCACGACCGGGTGCGGCAGCGGCTCGGGCGCGGGTGGGCGCTCGCGGTCGCGGCGGCTGCCGTCCTCGTTGGTCGACGAGCGGGAGCGGGCCTGGCTCACGCGGCACCGTCCGCGACGGAGGCGACCCGGGCCAGGACGGCCTCGGCGAGCGCGTCCGGCGCCTGGCTGGGGATCCAGTGGCTGACGCCGCGCAGCTCGACCAGCTCGTACGGCGCGTCGACGTAGCGCGGCGTGGTGTCGACCGAGGCCCGCGCGATCGCCACGTCCTCGTCGCTCCAGACCAGCGTCGTCGGCACCGACACCCGCGGACGCTTCGCGGAGGAGTCGACCAGCGGCAGCCCGCGGTACCACATCAGCCCGCCGAGCAGCGCGTCGTCGTCGAGGATCTCGTGCTGGAAGCGCTGCACGTCGGCGTGGTCCATCCCGGCCTTCCGCATCGCGCCGCGCAGCCGCCCGGGGGCGCGGCGGCCGACGGTCTCGACGAGCCCGGGCACGTTGAACAGCAGCATGTACCAGCTCTTGAGGCCCTGCCGCGAGGTGAACCAGGACCGGGCGAAGGCGATCGGGTGCGGCACGGACACCGCGGTCCAGGTGCGCACCAGGTCGGGCCGCTTGGCGGCGACGCCCCAGCCGACCACGGAGCCCCAGTCGTGCCCGACGAGGTGCACGGGGCGACCGATGCGGTCGATGAGCGCGACCACGTCCTCGATCAGCACGTCGACGCGGTAGTCGCGGCGCCGCCGCGGGCGGGCGCCGGGGCTGTAGCCGCGCTGGTCGGGGGCGTAGGTGCGCAGGCCGGCGGCGTGCAGCCGCTCGGTGACCTGGGCCCAGCACGAGCCCTTCTCGGGGAACCCGTGCAGCAGCACCACCGGGTCGCCGTCGAACGGGCCGTCGTCGGTGACGTCGAAGACCAGCCCGTCCCGCTCGTACGTCGTCAGCCTGCGGACGCTCATCGGGTCCCCTCCTCGGGCTCGTCCTCGCCGCGGGCGTGCACCACGTCGTACACCTCGCGCTTGGGCAGCCCGGCCAGGCGGGCGACGTCCTTGATCGCGTCCTTGCGGCTCATGCCCTCATCCTCGCGTGCCGCCACCGTCGCGCGCAGCCCCGCCGGGTCGGTGCCGACGGCGCTGGCGGGCGCGGCGCCCTCGACGACGAGGGTGACCTCGCCCCGCACGCCGCCCTCGGCCCAGGCCGCGAGGTCGGCGAGCGGACCGCGCACGACCTCCTCGTAGGTCTTGGTGAGCTCCCGGGCGACCGCGCCACGACGGTCGGCGCCCCACGCCTCGGCCATCGAGGCCAGCGTGGCGGCGGTGCGGTGCGGGGACTCGAAGAACACCATCGTGCGCTGCTCGTCGGCCAGGTCGGCGAAGCGGCGGGCGCGCTCGCCGGCCTTACGGGGCGCGAAGCCCTCGAAGCAGAACCGGTCGACCGGCAGACCGCTGACGGCGAGCGCGGTGAGCACCGCCGACGGGCCGGGCACCGCGGTCACCGGCACGTCGGCCTCGACCGCGGCGGCCACCAGCCGGTAGCCGGGGTCGGAGACGCTCGGCATGCCGGCGTCGGTCACCAGCAGCACGCGCTGACCGGCCTCCAGCGACTCCAGCAACCGCGGGGTGCGCTGCTGCTCGTTGCCCTCGAAGTAGCTCACGACCTGGCCGGAGAGCTCCACGCCGAGCTCGGTGGCGAGCCGGCGCAGCCGCCGGGTGTCCTCGGCGGCGACCACGTCGGCGCGAGCCAGCTCGGCGACCAGCCGCGGGGAGGCGTCGTCCACGCGCCCGATCGGCGTACCGGCGAGGACGAGGACGCCGCCGGAGCCGGCGCGCTGGTCGGTGGGGTCGCTCACCCGGACGATCCTGTCAGGTCCCGCGTCGCCGACGACGTCCCCCGTACAGTCGCTCCTCGTGGCCGGCACCCTCACTCCTCCCCAGGTGCCGTCAGGCACCGGGCACGACGCCGGAGGGCGGCCGAGCGCCTGGCAGCGGGCCCGCGCCCGCGCCGACCGGCTCGAGCAGGCCGTCGGCGGGCGCCTGGGCTCGTGGGGCGCCGCGCTCGCGCTGACGCTGGTCGCCTTCGCGATGCGGGTCTGGCGGCTCGGCGACCCGGCCCGGTTCGCCTTCGACGAGACCTACTACGCCAAGGACGCCTGGTCGCTGGTCAACCACGGCTACGTGCTGTCCTACCCCGACGAGATCGACGGCACCCCGATCAACGACGTCATCCTGAGCGGCCGCACCACGGGCATCTGGAACGACGACCCATCGATGATCGTGCACCCCGAGGTCGGCAAGTGGCTGATCGGCCTGGGTGAGAAGGCGTTCGGGATGGACCCGTTCGGCTGGCGCATCGCCGCCGCCGTCGTCGGGTCGCTCATGGTGCTGGTGATGGTGCGCCTCGCCCGGCGCCTCACCGGGTCGACCGTGCTCGGCCTGCTCGCCGGGCTGCTGCTGATGCTCGACGGCCTGCAGTTCACGCTGTCGCGACTGGCGCTGCTCGACATCTTCCTGGCCTTCTTCATCCTCGCCGGCGTCGCGTGCGTCGTCGCCGACCGCGACCACCACCGCGCCCGGCTGGCCCGACTCATCGACCCCGACGCCCCGCCCGGCACCCGGCGCGGCTGGGGACCCGTCGGCCCGTTGCTGTGGCGGCCCTGGCTGCTGGCCGCCGGCGTCTGCTTCGGCCTCGGCGTCGGCACGAAGTGGACGGCCGCCTACCCGCTGGCGGCCTTCGGGGTGCTGGTGTGGCTGTGGAGCGCCGGCGCCCGGCGCTCGTTCGGGGTGCGCTGGTCGGTCGTGCGCAGCGCGCTGGTCGACGGCGTACCGGCCTTCCTCCAGCTCGTGCTGGTCGCCCTCGTCGTGTATGTCGCGTCGTGGAGCGGCTGGCTGGTGCACGCCTCGGCGTACGAGGAGAGCCTGTCCTCGACGCAGTACACCGGGTTCGTCAGCGAGAACGGGTGCGTCGGCGAGGGCGACGAACGCACCTCGGACAACACCTCCGACGACGACGCCCGGTGGCCCACCGCGACCGAGCCCGACGCCACCGGCCTGGGCGAGGTGTGGCAGTCACTGCGGTCGCTAGCGTCGTACCACCACGACGTCTACATCTTCCACACGCACTACCTGAACTGCTCCTCGCACGTCTACCAGTCGCTGCCGTCGGGATGGCTGCTGGTCAACCGCCCGGTGGGCGCCGCGACCGACCTGGAGATCCAGCCCGGCGAGCAGGGGTGCCGGGCCCCGGACGGCAGCGTCTGCTACCGCCAGGTGCTCCTGATCGGCACGCCGGTGCTGTGGTGGGGCGGCGCGCTCGCGCTGCTCGCGGCGGGCGTGCTGTGGGCGGGCGCCCGCGACTGGCGCTACGGCGTGGCGGTGGCCGGAGCGCTGTCGACCTGGCTGCCGTGGCTGATGTACGACGACCGGCCGATCTTCTTCTTCTACGCCGTCGCGACGCTGCCGTTCCTGGTGCTGGCCCTCACCCTGGTGCTCGGCCGGCTGATCGGCCCGTCCCGGGAGCCGTCGCGCCGCCGGACGGTCGGCGTGGTCGTGGCCGGGTCGTTCGCGGTGCTGGTGCTGCTGAACTTCGCGTACTTCTACCCGATCCTCTCCTTCGAGGTGATCTCGCGCAGCGGGTGGTTGGATCGCATGTGGTTCTCGCGCTGGATCTAGGCGCGCTCCCCACCCGCAGACACCCGAGGAGCACGATGGCGAGCTTCACCCCCGGCTGGGAGGCCCTTCCCGAGGCCCTCCACGACTTCTGGACCGAGCGGCACCTGCTCACGCTGACCACGCTGCGCCCCGACGGGCTGCCGCACACCGTGCCGGTCGGTGTCGCGCTCGACCCGGAGCAGGAGTGCGCCTGGGTCATCTCGTCGGGCGGCAGCCGCAAGGTGCGCAACCTGCTCGCCGCCGGCATCGAGGGCGGGCCGGTCACGGCCTGCCAGGTCGACGGGCGCCGGTGGTCGACCATCGAGGGCACCGCGGTCGTGCACCACGACCCGGCTGCGGTCGCGCGGGCCTGCGAGCGGTACGCCGGCCGCTACCGGCAGCCGCGCCCCAACCCGGACCGGGTGGCGCTGCGGATCGACGTACGACGGTTCCTCGCCGGACGGGACCTGCTGCCGGACTGAGCCACGTCGGGTCGGAGCCCGGCGTCAGCCGCTGGCGCGGTCGGACTTCACGACCACGCCCTCGTCACCGGCGCACGCGTTGGCGAAGTTGACCAGGTCGGTGGCGTCCCAGTGCGACGGGTCGTTGTGCGCGCCGTGGGCGAGGAAGTAGGTGACCTCGGCGCCGCGGGCGGCCAGCCGTGAGGCGACGGCGCCGCCGTTCTCGTCGATCGGGACCCACTTGTCGTCGGGCGAGGCCACGACGCGGTAGCGGACGTCGACCGGCAGGCCGTCGGTGTTGCGGACCGGGTCGCGCTCGACCGGCACCTCGCCGCCGTACGCCGCCGCGATGTACTTGCGGGCGGTCGGCACGCGGTCCATCTGGGTGAGCGAGACGGCCGGCTTCACGCCGTACCAGCAGGGCGGGACGGGGGCGCCGAAGCGCATGGCGTTGAGGGAGATCGAGCCGCCCATCGAGCCGGAGACCCACAGGGTGACCGGGACGCCGGCCTGCTCCTCGGCCCACTCGACCAGGGCGAGGGTGTCGGCGGTGGACGCCTCGTTGCCCCACGACTGAAGGTGGAAGTCGGACGACGCGAGGGCGTAGCCGTGGCGGACCAGCGCGCTCAGGAAGGGGCCGTCGACGCGGTCGTTGACGTTGCCGCCCTGGCCGTGGAACCAGATGGCCAGCCCCTTGGGCCTGGCCTCGCCGGTGGGGAAGGTGATGCGCACCTTCTCGCCGTCGAGCGTGCTGCGCACCGTGCGACCCGCGGTCTCACCACTGGGCGCGACGGTGACGCCGACGACCAGCAGGGAGAGCAGCGCGGCGAACACCACCACGAGAGCGGTGCGGAGGGTGCGGACGGTGCGCACGGGCGGTCTCCCCCATCAGACTGGTCGGCGCTGGCGGGCCGACCTGCGACGACGTCGTCGCGTTCGGCGAGTGCCCACTGTAGGTGAGCGTGCCGACAGGCCAGAAAGTCCGGCGAAACCACATCGAGGAGGTTTACCGCGAACGCGCCGCGGGCAGTCCCCCGGCGACCCACTCGGGCCGCACCACCCTCGCTCACAGATCAGAAACGGATGCCCCTCATGCGCCTCCCCCGGCTCCGCGGTCTCGTCACCGCAGCTGCCCTCGCCGTGACGACCCTCGCCGTCCCCACCATGACTGCGGCCCCCGCCAGCGCCGAGACGGTCGCCGTCAACGTCGCCTTCGCCAAGGACCTCGACAAGCGCGGCACCTACGGCGACTACCTGTCGCTCACCGGCGCCGTGAAGGACGCCCAGGGCAACGGCCCGCTGGCCGGCCGCGTGATCCTCCAGCGGCTGTGGCTGGGCTCGAAGACCTGGAAGAACGTCGGCGTCGACACCAGCCCGGGCTTCGCCTACTACCCGAACTACGACAAGTTCAACGGCAACGCCTACTACCGCCTCGCCTACACCGGAGGCACCTACTCCAGCGGCAGCACGACGTACACTTACCCGGGCAAGTTCTCGAAGCCGATCAAGGTGGTCACCGGCCGCAAGATGGGCTTCAAGGACCTCTCCGCGAAGCGCAAGCGTCCGACCGCTCGGGTGAAGATCACCCCCGACTACCGCAACAAGCGCACCGTGCTGCAGCGCAAGAAGAACGGCAAGTGGCGCACCGTGCAGCGGCCGAAGACCAACAACAAGGGTCAGACGACCTTCTCGATGGACGGCAACCGCAAGGGCATCCTCTACCGCCTGACCGCCAAGGGCTCCAAGCGCTACGCGACCACCCGCATCAAGATCCGCGCGCGTCGCTACTGACCGACCGCGCTCGGGCGACCGCCCGACCAGCTCGCCTCCACCGGCCCGGACGCTCACGTCCGGGCCGGTGGTGCGTCACCGGACGTCCGCGTCGCCCCTGCACCGCCAGCCGCGGAAGTGGGAGCGCAGCGGGCGGTCACGCCAGGCGTGGTGGGAACTGTCGCAGGGAGGACACCGCGTCCGGGCACCACCGACCGTAGCGAGACACGCACACCGGCGCGGGCGAAGCCGGTCAGGTCCGGACAGATCCGGGGAGGTGGACCAGACCGCCCGTCAGCCCCCGGCGG
Organism: Nocardioides sp.; assembly: GCA_002729525.1. Classification (GTDB taxonomy): domain Bacteria; phylum Actinomycetota; class Actinomycetes; order Propionibacteriales; family Nocardioidaceae; genus Nocardioides. Next base: position 56,307 of record PBYI01000033.1, on the reverse strand, counting down.
TGGGCGTACCCGCGCGCCGCAACGCGTCGTCGTACGCGCAGAGGCGCTCGACGAGGTCGTCCAGCACGACCGAGGCGTGCACGAGCCCGTCGCCGACCGCGGGCGGGTCCTCCGGGTGGCTGCGCGCCGACTCCACCAGGCGCTCCAGCGAGTCGACGCCGCGGCGCACCCGGGCGACCTGGCCGGCCGCCTCCTCGGCGAGCTCCGCACGGCGGCGGGCGAGCAGGGCCCGCACCTCGTCGGGATCCGGGCAGGCGGCACGCGGGACGCGGACGTGGCCGACCCGGCCGTGCGCCACCGGCAGCACGCCGTCCTGGGCGAGCAGCCGGAGCGCGTCGACGCCGACGCCGTTGCGGCGGGCGACCTCGCCCAGGCTGAGGGTGTCCTCGAGCATGCGGGTCTCGTCGCTCACGGCCTGCTCCGGTCGGTCGTGCTCATCCGCGCAGGCTAACCGAGACGCCCGTGCCGCGGCCCGCGCTACTCGCCGGAGCCGTCGACCAGCCAGGTGCCGCCGGCGTCGACGACCCGGAACGCGGTCGCGTCGCCCTCGGCGCCGCTCCACCGGACCTCGACCGTGACGACGTCGCCCTCCTCGTCCACCCGCTCGACGTCGGCGGTCGAGGCGTCCAGCCCGCGTAGCTCGTAGAGGTCGGCACCCAGCTGGATCCCGTCGGCACAGGTCGCGTCATCCCCGAGCGTGTCGGCGCCGATGCTCTCCTCCAGGGCCGCCTGCGTGTAGCGCACCGTCTGGAGGGCGCAGGCCGTGTCGGCGTCGTTCTCGCCGTACGCCGTCAGCAGCATCCGCACGGCGCCCTCCGGCGAGTCCGCCTCCGGCACGTCGGCCAGGGCGGTGCTCGACCTGCCGTCGACGGTCAGGTCGGCCGAGCCCGGAGCCGGCGTCTCGTCGCCTCCGCACGCCGCGACGAGCGGGAGGACGCAGAGCAGGCCGACGGCGAGCGACGCAGGTGTCTGGAGCACCCGCGGAGCCTAGTGACCCGGTGTGACACCAGAGGGCGTGATGCAGCATCACGCCCACCTGCTCTCACGCCTCGTACCCGCCCACGTCCACCGGCAACTTGAGACCGAAAAGCAAACCTCCCGCCCGGAAACCCGGACGGGAGGAGATGCGTTCACTAGTGGTGTTGCTCAGGGGCAGGGTTGCCCTCCGAGCACTTTGGTGGAGCTGAGGGGATTCGAACCCGTGACTTCCTCATTGCCATCGGCACAGTGCGCTACCAACGCACCGCAGCCACACGGCCGACAAACTCGGTGGAGCTGAGGGGATTCGAACCCCTGACCTTCTCATTGCGAACGAGACGCGCTACCAACTGCGCCACAGCCCCAGGTCGTCCTCGCGGACGGAGGTAAACGCTAGCACCCGGGCGACGCGAGCCCGAATCCGGACCGGGTCACCCGAGGGGCGTCAGGAGCCACTGGCGCGGCGGTCGTCGTCGCGCTCGTCGCGGGCCTGCTCGCGAGCGGCCTCCTCGGCCTCGCGGGCCACGGCGGCGTCGGCGTCGGTGCGGCCCGAGGTCCACACGCCGGTGGAGTCCAGGTCGATGGTGCGCACGGTGCGGCGCGCGGCCTGCTTGGAGACGTACGTCGGCACGTGGGCCGGGCGCGGGGCCCAGCCACCGACCATCTCCTCGCCCTCCGTCTCGGCGGCGGGGAGGTCCTCGACGCGCACGTCGGCCTCGACGACGTCCTCGCGGACCGCCGGGACCTCCTCGGTGTGCGCCTCGTCGTCGAGCAACTCGCCCTCGAGCGCGGCCTCGGCCTCGTCGAGGAGCTCGGCAGCCGGGGTGTCGCCGGCACGGACGACCGGGGCGCCGCCGGGGCCTTCCATGCGCAGCAGGGAGCCGGCCCGGGCGCGCATCGCGGTGCCACGGGCGCGGTAGAGGACGCGGCGCTCGCGCTTGACCATCACCCGGCAGGCGACGAGCCAGGCGACCAGGAGCGCGGCCGGAGCGGCGACCCAGACGGGGCTGAGGACGGCGGTGGCGGCGAGCACGCCGACCACGGCGAGAGCGGCCAGGATCGAGCCGAGCACGCGGCGGCGTCGACGGGCGGCGCGGGCGGCGGCCTCGCGGTGGCCGGCCGGCACCGGGCGACGCTCGGAGGTGGACTCCTCACGACGCGGCGCGAGGGCCGGGGCGGGCACCGTACGACTCGTGGTCTGCGACGCGGGGCGGCGCTTCTCGCGCACCTCGCGGTCGACGACCAGCGTCGAGGTGGAGCGGTCGACCTTCTCCCGACGGGCGACGACACGCACCCGCTCGGTGACGGTCTCCTCCGACCGGTCGGCGGCGGACTCCTCGTGGTGACGGAGCGCCTTGGGCACGAGGTAGGCCGCCCAGGCCAGGGCGAGGGCCACGAAGATGAGCGCGCTCAGGTCCACGTGCCAGAGCGTAGGAGCGCTACCTGACGACTCACCGGATGTCCAGGGGTGTGTCGCAAATGGCTGGTGTGACTCATGGGGTCGTCTCAGCCGACGTCGGTCTGGGGACGGCGCACGGAGTCCTCCCACCGACGGAGCAGTCCGAGCGGGACCTCCTCCTTGGTGATCGCGAACAGCCGGTGGTCGCGCCAGGCGTTGTCGATGTGCAGGTAGCGCGGCGCGTAGCCGACCTCCCCGATGTCGAGCTTCTCCATCACCCGCAGCGAGTTGGTGTTCTCGGGTCGGATCGCGATCTCGATGCGGTGCAGCGCCATGTCGCCGAAGCAGTGGTCGACGACCATCGCGACCGCGCGGGGCATGACGCCGCGGCCGGCGAACCGCTGGTCGATCCAGTAGCCGATGCTCGCGAACTGCGCGGACCCGCGCACGATATTGTTGACTGTCACCTGCCCGGCGAAGGTCTCGTCGACCTCGAGCGCCAGCGGCAGGGTCTGCCCGGCGCGGGCCTGGGCGTGCAGCTTGCGCACCAGCGAGCGGAACGTCACCGGCCGGCTCGGCGAGCTCGGCGGGGCGGTGGCGTCCCACGGCAGCAGCCAGGCCGCGTTGCGGCGCCGCGTCTCACGCCACGCGTCGATGTCGCCGGAGCGCAGCGGCCGCAGCCGCACGACGGGGTCGCGGCCGCTCTCGAGGTACGCCGGCCAGCCCGGCGCCCGGCGGCTCAGTGGTCGCTCCCGACGACCTGCTCGACGGCGTGCACCAGCACCGGGCGCAGCACGTCGAGCGCGTCCTTCACCCCGCCGCGCGAGCCCGGCAGGTTGACCACCAGGCACTCCCCCGCGACGCCCGCGATCCCGCGCGAGAGCACCGCGGTCGGCACGCCCTTGGCCACCCCGGCCGCGCGGATCGCCTCGGCCAGGCCCGGCACCTCGCGGTCGAGCAGGGGGCGGGTCTGCTCGGGGGTCCGGTCGGTCGGCGTCAGGCCCGTGCCGCCCGTGGTGAGCACGACCCGCGCGCCCGCACCCACCGCGTCGGCGATCGCGGCACCCACCGGGTCGCCGTCGGGCACGACCCGAGGGTCGCCGCAGTCGAACCCGAGCTCGCGCAGCGCGTCGGCGATGAGCGGACCGGTCGTGTCGTCGTACACGCCGGCGGCGGCACGGTTGGAGGCCACCACGACCACGGCGGGCAGGCCGCTGCTGGCGGTCACCGGCGGAAGTCCCCGGACTTCCCGCCGGTCTTGGTCTCGACCCGGACGTCGGTGATGACCGCGGCCTTGTCGACGGCCTTGACCATGTCGACGACGGTGAGGGCGGCGACCGAGACGGCCGTGAGCGCCTCCATCTCGACGCCGGTGCGGTCGGTGGTGCGCACGGCGGCCTCGATGCGGACGGCGTCGTCCTCGACCTCCAGGTCGACGGTCACCGAGGAGAGCGCCAGCGGGTGGCACAGCGGGATCAGCGTCGAGGTCTGCTTGGCGCCCATGATGCCGGCGAGCCGGGCCACCGCGAGGGTGTCGCCCTTCGGCACGCCCGCGCCGCGGAGCAGGTCGACGACCGCCGCCGACACCAGCACGCGTCCGGACGCCGTGGCGGTACGCGCCGTGACGTCCTTGCCCGAGACGTCGACCATCCGCGCGGAGCCGCGCTCGTCGACGTGCGTCAGCCGGTCGGCCACCGCGGTCACTCCCTCGTCGTTGGTGCGCGCCCCGAGCGGCGCGCCGGCGTCAGTCTGGCCGCCGGGTCAGTCCTGGTCCAGCCGCAGCACCGTGACGTCCGCGCCTGCTTCCAGCACGGTGGCGTCCTCGGGCACGACGATGAGCGCGTCGGACGACGCGAGGTCGCCCAGCAGGTGCGAGCCGGGTCCGCCGACAGGCTCGACCTGTGCCCCGCTCCCGTCGGTCGCGACCGTCAGCGCGCCGCGCAGGAACTGGCGACGGCCAGGCGGGCTGGTCACCCGGTGCGTGAGCCGCGCCGTCACCGGCACGTGCGACTCCGGGGCCAGACCCATCATCCGGCGCAGCGCGGGCCGCACGAACAGCTCGAAGCTGACGTACGACGACACCGGGTTGCCGGGCAGCGCGAAGAACGGCACCCGGCGGGGCGGGCGGTCCTCGGTGCCGCCGTGCAGCAGGTGGCCGAAGCCCTGCGGCTTGCCCGGCTGCATCGCGACGCCGCCGAACCAGACGTCGTGGTCGTCGCCGGCGCCGCCGGACAGCGCCTCCTTGACGACGTCCCAGTCGCCCATCGAGATGCCGCCGGAGGTGATCACGGCGTCGGCCCGGCCGCGCTGCTCGCGCAGGACCCGCAGGAACGCGTCGGGACGGTCGGGCACCAGCCCGACCCGCAGCGGGATCCCGCCCGCCCGGCGTACGGCGGCGGCCAGCAGCCAGGAGTTGCCGTCGTAGATCGCGTCGCGGTCGGCGTCGTCGTCCAGCGGCGTGCCGGCCTCGCGCAGCTCCGACCCGGTCGACAGCACCGCCACCCGCGGCCGCGGCCGCACGCGTACGCCGGCCCGACCGACGGAGGCGAGCAGCCCGACGTGACGCGGACCGAGGCGGGTGCCGGCCTCGACGAGCAGGTCGCCGTGGTCGACGTCCTCGCCGGCGTACCGCACGTGCTGGCCGGTCGCCGGGGACCGGGTGATCCAGACCTCCGGGGCGCCCCGGTCGGTCCACTCGTAGGGGACGACGGCGTCGGCGCCCTCGGGCAACGGGGCACCGGTCATGATCTTGGCGCAGGTGCCGGGGTCGAGCCGGGTGACCGCGTCGGCGCCCATGCCCGCACCGATCTCACCGACGACCGGCAGCCGCACCGGCGCCTCGTCGGAGGCGGTGACCACGTCGGCCTGGACGACCGCGTAGCCGTCCATGGAGGAGTTGTCGAAGCGCGGGAGGGCGACGTCGGCGACGACGTCCTCGGCGCAGGCGAGGTCGAGGGCGTCGAGCAGCGGCTGCCGGAAGTCGTCCAGCGGCGTGACGCCGGCCAGGACCGCCGCGAGGTGCTCCTCGACGGTGCGCAGGGCGCTCACGGGCGACCGCGCACGATCAGGCGCCGCCCTCGAGGACCTCGCCCGGGTCGAGGCGGCGGGTGCCGTCGCCACTGAGCCGGACGTCACCGATGACCTGCACGCCCTTGGCGAAGGTCCAGTCGCCCTCGATGCGCAGCGAGGAGGCCTTGGCCAGCGAGGGCGCGCCCTCGGGGAAGTGCTTGTCGAAGTCGCCGACCAGCTTGTAGTGGTCGTCGTCGAGGTCGATGAACGGCACCTCGGAGGCGACCTGGTCGAGCACGAAGTCGGCGCCGATCTCGTAGACGTCCGAGCGCAGCACCAGCAGGTCGTTGGTGGTCTTCACCGGCACGAAGCGGTCGCGGCCGACCTCGATGAGCTGAGCGCCCTCGAAGACCTCGATCGCCGCGCCCATCGCGGTCTCGACCTGGACGACCTTCGGCGAGGTCTTGTCGCTGGGGTCGACGTTCTTGACGTTGCGGATCAGCGGCAGCCCGAGAATGCCCTCGCGCACGTCGAGTGCCTCCTTGAGCGCGCGCAGGTCGACCCAGAGGTTGTTGGTCGAGCAGAACTGGTGGCGGCTCAGGTCGGCGAGCGCGTCCTTGTCCTCGTCCGGCGTCTGCGCGGTCTCGCGGAGCACCAGACGACCGTCGGCCTTGCGACGGGCGAAGTGGCCGCCCTTGCGGTCCGACGGCGTACGGCGTACGGCCTCGATCGCGAACGGCGCGCCGCTCGCGGCGAACCAGCCGGCGACCTCGGGGGTCGCGACCGCGCCGAGGTTGTCGGAGTTGGAGATGAAGACCCGCTCGTAGCCCTGCTCCAGCAGCGCGTCGAGCAGGCCGGTGCCGCGCAGCGCGGTGTAGACGTCACCGTGCCCGGGCGGGCACCACTCGAGGTCGGGGTCGGGCTCCCACGAGACCGGCTCGAGGCCGTCGACGAGGAGCTTGGGCTCCTTGTTCTGCAGGAACTCCAGCGGCAGGCCCTTCACCGGGAGGGCGTCGTACCGCGCGAGCGCGGCCATGGTGTCCTCGCTGGTGCGGAAGGAGTTCATCAGGATCAGCGGGAGCGGGGCGTCGTAGGTCTCGCGGAGCTTGAGCACCTGACGGGCGATGATGTCGAGGAAGGACATGCCCTTGCGCACGCACAGCAGCGACTTCGCGCGGTCCATGCCCATCGAGGTGCCGAGACCGCCGTTGAGCTTGATGACGGCCGTCGTGCGCAGCGCCTGCGCAGCCACGTCGTCGTCGACCTCGACGTCGGCGAGGCTGTCCATGTCGACGGGGTCGATCGTCGACTCCGGGACCATGCCGGTCTCACCGTGCTCGAGCAGCCGGAAGTAGTGGCAGAACGTGTCGACGGCGACCTCGTCCACCCCTGCGGCCAGCATCTTCTCGCGGGCCTTCATCATCGCGGGACTTCCCATGAGAGACGAGCCTAGGCTCGTCACGTGGCCGTGTCACAACCTCCCGCAGGTTCCGGTGGACGACCGACCGAGCGAGCGATCGCCAAGGTCGCGATCCGGGATCAGCTGACGACCGCCCGGAACCACCGTCCGGACGCCGAGCGCGGCGTCGCGTCCCGGGCCGTCTGCTGGCACACGATGGAGGCCCCCGAGGTCGCCGGCGCCGCGACCGTGGCGGCGTACGTCTCCTTCGGGAGCGAGCCGGGCACCTCCTGGCTGCTCAACGGTCTGCTCGAGCAGGGCAAACGGGTGCTGCTGCCCGTGCTGCTGCCCGACGGCGACCTCGACTGGGCCGAGCTCACCGGCGACCCGGCTGCCGCCGGGGTCCTCGAGCCCGGGCGGATGGGGCTGCGCGAGCCCGTCGGCCCCCGGCTCGGGGTCGACGCCGTGCGCGACGTCGACGCGATGGTCCTGCCCGGGCTCGCGGTCGACGACGCCGGCGTACGCCTCGGCCGCGGCGGCGGCTCCTACGACCGCGCGCTGGCGCGGGTCGGGCCGGGCGCCTTCACGATGGTCCTGCTGTACGACGAGGAGGTCGGCCTGGTGCTGCCGGTGGAACCGCACGACCGGGCCGTCGACGCGGTGGTCACGCCGAGCGGGAAGCACATCTTCCCCTAGGGCCGCTGTCCCCTACGGCGTCAGCACGAGCACGGCCTCGGCCGCCTCGGCGACGGCCTCGGGCGTGACCGGCCACGGCCGCCCCTCCCCGTCGAGCACGGCGTCGGTCTGGTCGTCCCACCGACCGCTGCGGGCGTGCCCGGAGGCGCCACCGAGGAGCACCCACCGGGAGGCGTCCGGGTCGGCGAGGTCGACGACGAGCCGGGCGGCGGGCGCCGAGGTGACGGCGTACCCCTCGCGGGTGTCCCAGGTCGTCGCGGCGATCGTGCCGCTGCTGCCGCCCGCGCCGACGGTCGACGGCTCCAGCACGCGCCGCAGGCCCGGCAGCAGGTCGGCGACCGCTCCGGGGTCGCGGCGCAGCACGTGCAGCGCGCCCCACGTCCACTCCCCCGTGTCGACGGCCTGCCGCTCGGTGAGCACGTCGCGGGCGTCGAGGAGGGCCTGGCGCAGCACGTCGTCGCGGCCCTCGCGGACGTCGGTGGTGACGTCGTCCCACCACGGGTCGTCCGGCCGGTCCAGCAGCCGCTCGACCACGACGTACCAGCGCGCGCCGCCGTCGGGGCGCGCCGGACCGGTCAGCTCGTCGTCGAAGGCGGTCTGCAGCAGTCGTGCCCACACGACGTCGTAGTACGCCGCCGCCGCGCTGTCGGCGTCCTGGTCGAGGTCCCAGTCGGCGAGGAGCCGCTGCCCGGCCGACGCGTAGCCCGCGGGCAGCTCGACGCGCAGGAGGTGCGGGAGCAGGACGTCGGCCAGCGGGTCGCGGACGTCGTGCTGGACGGCCTCGACGTCGTCGGCGTCCAGCAGCGCGCCGCCGCTCAGCAGCCGACGCGCCCGGTCGGCGCGGAAGCCCGGGTCGGGCTCGGTGGTGAGCAGGTAGGGGTAGCCGCGGCCGACGACGGCCTGGTTGGCGGCGACCACGACGCCGCCCTCGGGGTCGAGCACGCTCGGCAGCGCGGCCGTGGGCACGTCGTCCCCGGTCCAGTCCGAGGAGGCGCGCCAGCCCCGACCGGGGAGCCGACCGCCGTTGCCGGACTTGCGCACGGGCACCCGCCCGGCGGCCTGGTAACCCACGTGGCCGTCGCGGTCGGCGTACACGACGGACTGGGCGGGCACCTGCCAGAGCGCCGCGGCCGCGCGGACGTCGGCCCAGCCGGACGCCCGGTCGAGTGCCAGGACGGCGTCCATCGAGCGGGCCGGCTGCAGGCCCGTCCAGGACAGCGACACCGCGACCTCGGGCTCGCCGGGGCCGGGGGCGTCGTCGTCGGGCGAGCGGCTCGCGAGCGCGTCGAGGGCGGAGTCGACGTCGGAGAGCACCGGTCCGTGCACGGTGCTGCGCACGGTGAGGTCGACGTCGTCGGCGCCGGCGACCCGGACGGTCTCGGTGCGCACGTCGAGCTGCTCCCAGGAGCCGTCGCGGCGCCACTGGTCGCCGCGGACCCGCTCCAGGTAGAGGTCGGTGGTGTCGGCGTCGAGGTGGGCGGTCGCCCAGGCGACGCGTCCGTTCTGACCGGCCACGACGCCGGGCACTCCGGGGACCGACAGCCCGGACACGTCGTACGGGCAGGCGGCGGTGACGGGCGCGCAGCGCAGACCGACCGTCAGGTAGGCACCGGGCGAGGTCGGCGCCAGGTGCGGGTCCGCCGCCAGGAGCGGCGCGCCGGTGGTGGTCCGGTCGCCGGAGACCGCCCAGGCGTTGCTGCCGAGGCCCTCACCGCGTCCGGAGACGACGGGCCCGCGGGCCAGACCGGCCTCGACGGCTGCCAGCGCGGCTGCGGCACCGTCCGTCGCGAAGGGGACCGCCCGGCGCGGGTTGCGGGTGCCTCCGCGCGTGGCTCCCTGCTCGTAGACGTCGTCGACGACCGCACCCTCGGTGACGACCGGCTCGCGTCGGCGCAGCGCGTAGCGCGGGTAGAGCTCGGCGGCCCGCTCGGCGCCGACCGCGTCGCTGGCCAGCCGGCGCGAGACCTCGTCGGTGACCCCCTGCCGGTCGAGGTCCCAGGCGCGGGCGGTCAGCACGGCCAGGGAGTCCGCGGGCGTCCAGTCGTACGGCGTCACGGCCCGCCCGGCGACGTCGAGCGCGCCGTACTCCAGCGACAGCCGGCTGCCCGAGCGGTCGTCGAGGTAGGCGTTGACCCCGTCGGCGAAGGCCTCCAGGAACCCCCGCGTCGCCGGTGCGAGCAGCGGCAGCTCCGCCTCGGCGACGTCCCGGAACCCCAGCGTGCGGGCGTAGAGGTCGCTCTCCACGGCGTCGGCCCCGAGGAGCTCCGCCAGCCGGCCGGAGGCCGTGCGGCGGGCGACGTCCATCTGCCAGAACCGGTCCTGCGCCTGCACGTAGCCCTGCGCGAGCGCGAGGTCGGTCGCGGTCGACGCCTCGAGGTACGCCGCCCCGTCGGCGTCGCGGCGGACGGTCACCTCCGCGGACAGGCCGGGCACGGCGGCCGTGCCGTCGACCTGCGGTAGCGGACGGCGTACGACGACCACGCCGGCGGCGACCACCGCGCCGACGAGGAGGACCAGGAGCACGCCGGCGACGACCAGGCGTCGTACGGCGCGCGACGCCGGGGCCGGAGGGGTGGCGGGGGCGTCGGTCATGGCCGGGCCATTCTCACCCGCGCGTCTCTCGCCCGCTCGGGCAGCCGTCGGGTCGGAGCCGGGTGGGGTGCTGGCGTATGATTGGCACTCGTCGGGCGGGAGTGCCAGATCGGTGACGGTCGAGGCCCCGGCCCGCGCGCAGATCCTGGGCGAGTTCTTGAGGAGATCGTCGTGCCGACCTACCAGTACGCCTGCACCGAGTGCGGTCACGCCTTCGAGCAGGTGCAGAAGTTCACCGACGACGCGCTGACCGAGTGCCCGCAGTGCACCGGCCGGCTGCGCAAGGTCTACAACGCCGTCGGCGTCGTGTTCAAGGGCTCGGGCTTCTACAAGACCGACAGCCGCACCAGCGGCGCGGGCTCGTCCTCCTCGTCCTCGGGCGACTCGTCGTCGGCGTCGTCCTCCTCCGACTCCTCCGGGAGCTCGGGCTCGAAGGACTCCGGCTCGTCCTCCTCCTCGTCCTCGTCCTCCTCCTCGTCGGGGTCGTCCTCGGGTTCGTCGTCCTCGTCGTCCTCGAGCACGTCCGGCAGCGGGTCGAAGGCCTCCTGACCTGGTCTTTCCCGCAGGCCCGTCCGGGCCTGTGGAGGAGCGCTGCACGTGAGGCCGTCGCGACCTAGCGTCGTGGCATGGCCCTCCTCGACTCCCCGCTCCGCTCCCGCTGGCGCGCTCTGCGCCGCGGGGTGCTCCGACGCCGCCGGAGCCTGGCCGCACTGCTGACCGCCGTCGCGGTCGGCTCCGGCGTACGAGCCGTGGCGCCTCCTCCCGAGCCGACCGAGCCGGTGCTGGTCGCCGCGCGCGACGTGCCGGCCGGGTCGGTGCTCGGGGCCGACGACGTGACGGTCGTCCGCTACCGGGTCGGCACCGTGCCCGAGGGTGCGTCCGACGCGGCGGCCGACGCGGTCGGGCGTCGTACGGCGGGGGCGCTGGGGCTCGGCGAGCCGGTCACCACCACCCGGTTGCTCGGGCCCGGGCTGGCCGACGAGGGGCGGGTGGCGACACCCGTGCGACTCCCGGACGCCGGCATGGCCGACCTGCTGGAGGTGGGCGACGTCGTCGACCTGGTGGCGGCCGACCCGACCGCGGGGACGGCGACTACCGTGGCTGCCGACGTACCGGTGCTGGCGACGCCCTCCGACGCCGACGGCCCGGCCACCGGTGGGCTCGGAGCGGGCGCGGGCGGGCTGTCCGGCGGGCGGCTCGTGGTGGTGGGGCTGGAGCCCGACGACGTGACCGACGTCGCCGACGCCGCGGCCCGCACCCTGGTGACGTTCACCTGGAGCGCGCACTAGGGTCGCAGTCGCGCGGGCCGGGCTCCGGGCTGCGCCCGGCCTGCCGGTCACCCACCTCACGACGTCAGGAGCAGCCCGTGCTCAGCGGCTTCAAGACCTTCCTCCTCCGCGGCAACCTGGTCGACCTGGCCGTCGCGGTCATCATCGGCACGTCCTTCGGCGCCGTCGTCACCGCCTTCACCGAGCTGCTGCTCTCGGCGATCGCCAAGGCGACCGGCGGCTCGCAGCCCAACTTCGACGACTACGCGCCCGGCGACATCGCCGTGGGCCCGTTCCTCACCGCGCTGGTGGCGTTCCTGATCCTCGCCGCGGTCGTCTACTTCTTCGTGGTGACGCCGTACGTGAAGGCCAAGGAGCGGTTCTACCCCAGCCCGCAGCCGGGCACCCCGGAGGACATCAAGCTGCTCCAGGAGATCCGCGACCTGCTCGCCAAGCAGACCGGCGACCACCCGAGCGGCCCCACGTCCGACCTGGCCTGACGCCGCGCCGTTCCCCCGGCTCCCTCAGGAGCCGTGGTGGGGCGGCACCTGGTCGAGCAGCCACTGGTCGCTGCTGCGGCCGCCGCGCTCGTCGCCCTGGCCGCGCTCGTCCGACGTGGTGTCGGGCATCGCGTCGCCGAACACCGCCGCGCGCCGCCGCCGGCGCTCCCACGCGCTGAGCTCCGGCGTACCGGACTCTGCGTCGGCCTCGGTGTCGACCAGGTCAGCCGAGGGCTCGTCCCCCTCGGGGCGGTCCGGCTCGGTGGTCACACGCAGAGCCCTGCTTGCTGACGCGCCTCGGTCTGGGCGGCGGAGGCCTTCTTGCCCCCGGTGGACCCGCCGCCGGAGACCTTGTCGCTGGCCTTGATGACGCCCTGCTGGAGCCCCCGGGTGAGCGGCACGTCGTCGATGACGCGCTTCCAGAGGCGGTCGGCCTCCGGCAGCCACTCGACGCGGTTGGGGTCGGACGGGGCGTACTGCCACGGCACGGTCACGAACTTGATCTTGTCGAGGCCGATGCTGCGGAACGAGTTGCCGATCTTGCCGATCTGGGTGACCGACTCGAAGTCGGTCTGCAGCGAGCTGGTGGCGGCGTCGAGGAACCCGATCACCCGGTCGACCCGGGTCAGCACGTCGGAGGAGACGACCTTGCCGGCCATCGCGGCGATGAAGGCCTGCTGGCGTTTGATGCGGCTGAGGTCGGAGCCGTCGCCGAGCGTGTAGCGGGCGCGGACGTAGTTGAGTGCCTGCTTGCCCTCGATCTCGCGGGTGCCGGCCGGGATGTTGATGCCGTGTGCCGGGTCGACGATGTCCTCCGGGATGCAGACCTCGACGCCGTCGATGGCCTCGACCATGTCCTGGAACCCGTTGAAGTCGAGCACGACGTAGTTGTCGAGGCGGATCCCCGTCAGCTGCTCGAACTGCTGCATCGTGCAGGCCGGCCCGCCGACCGAGAACGCCTCGTTCCACATGACGTTGTCGGCGGCCGGGATCGTGTCGCCGTCCTCGGTGGTGCACTCGGGGCGGTCGACCAGGGAGTCGCGCGGGATGGAGATGCCGTAGGCGAAGCTTCGGTCGGCCGACAGGTGGAACATCATCGTCGTGTCGGACCGCTCGCCGCTGCCGGTGAGGTTGTCGATGTTGTTGCCGTCGCCCTCGCGGCTGTCGGACCCCATCACCAGGATGTTGACCGGCTCGTACGGGCCTTCCTCCGACGCCTGCTTCGTCGGGCGGTCGTCGAGCTGGCTCGAGACGTCCTGGAAGTCGAGGTTGTCGTTGAGGTGGCGGTAGAGGAAGACCACGCTCAGCGCCGTCAGCATCGCCAGCACCAGCGTCGTGCTCATCACGACCGTGCCGACGGTGCGCGACGGGTGCGGACGGCCACGGCGCTTGGGCTTCACCCGACGGGCGGGGCGGGACAGCTCGTCGCCGGAGGGGTCTCCGGGCACGGTCGCGTCGCTCATGGCACCTCGTGGTCGGGGAGGATCGGGGAGGTCGGCCCGGGGCGTGTCACCGGTTCGGGGTCCGGGCGACGACCAGCTCAGGCCAGCCTTCATTGTGCGGGCTGGGTGGTGACGGGCCAAAAGATCCGCTGCGTGACCTCGGCCATGCGCCACACCCGCGCAGGTGAGCGCGCGTGTCGGGCGTCGGCGGCTCAGCTGGGCGAGCCGATCCCAGGTGGTTGAGCCCGCCCGAGCGCCAGCGAGGGCGGTGTCGACACCCCGGTCAGCCGACCACCCACCGCGTCCACAGCCGGCCCTCCGAGGCCAGGGTTGGTTGTCGTGGTCGCACCTGGAATCGGGGCATGCGAGAAGCACTCCTGACCTGCGACGACTCACCGACCCCGGTCGGTCTCGCCGCCGCCGTCAGGGCTGCCGCGGACGTCGAGCAGCGCGCCCAGCTCGACAAGGCGCTGGCGGTGCTGGAGTGGGTCGCCGCGCGACGGCTCCCCGAGGACCGCGCCGCCGACGAATGCTCCGACGAGCACCTGGACGAGATGAGCAAGGACCGCTTTGGTTCCCAGGCTCTGCACCTGGCCGGACCGGGCGCACCGGTGGTGGAGGAGGACGAGGCCTACGAGATCGCCGCCGCCCTCGGGCTGTCACGCCAGTCGGGTAGCAGGTATGTCGGTGAGCTGATCGAACTGCGCTACCGGCTGCCTCGCATCTGGTCCCGGGTCACCGCGCTCGATCTGCCGTTGTGGAAGGCGCGCAAGATTGCCGCCGCGGCGACGTGCACGCTCCCCGAGGCTGGTGCGGCGTACGTCGACCACCAGCTCGCCTGGGCCGCCGCACGCACGACGCTGGCGCAGATCGACCGGACCGTTGACGAGGCGATGGTCCGGTTCGCGCCCGACCTGCTGCCCGAGGACCCGGCGGATCACCGCGACGTGATCGTCGACCTCGACGACACCCGGCACGGACTGGTCTCGATCGATGCGCTGCTGGATCTCGACGACGCGCTCGACCTCGAAAACGCGCTGCGCGCCGGCGCCGCGAGGCTCAAGGGCGCCGGGTCGGACGACCCGCGCGGCGTACGCCGCGCCAAGGCCCTCGGCGACCTCGCCCGCGGCCGAGGCGCCCTCGATCTCCAGACCGGCGGCACCGGGCGTCGCCCGCTGGTCGTGAATGTCGTGAACGGGCAGGCGACCTGCGAGGCCTTCGTTCGCCCTGGCCTGCCGGTGAGTGTCTCGGTCGACCAGGTGCGTGACTGGTGCACGTCGGCCACGAAGGTGACCGTCCGGGAAGTCCTCGACCTGGCCGCGAACTGCTCGACTGACACCTACGTCCCGACAGAGAAACTCGCATCCCAGGCCCCATGGCTGCATCCGACCTGCGTGTTCCCGTTCTGCAGTCGCGCGGCCGAGCGCTGCGACATCGACCGCGTCGAGCCGTACGCCGACGGCGGCCCCACCTCGACAGCGAACCTCGCCCCACTGTGCAGGACGCACCACCGGATGAAGACCCACGCCCGATGGCGATACCGACGACGACCCGAGGGAGTCTTCGAGTGGACAGGCCCCATGGGCCAGGTCTTCCAGGTCGACGACCGCCCCCCGTAGGTGGATGAGCCCTTCGAGACGCCTCGTCCTTCGGCTCCTTAGGAACCACCGGGCGAGCGAAGCGAGTCCGCGCTGAAACCCAGCGACCCGACCAGCGGCCGCGGCCGGCGTGCTCGCACGCCCTGAGGACGGTCGCGGTGGTTTCGACTCCTTCCCTTCGCCGAGGGCTCGGGTCGGGCTCAACCACCTGAGGAGCCTGGTCGCCGGGGGGAGGCTCGATCGGGCTCGACCACCTGAAGGAGCGTGCCCGGTGGGCGACCTGAGAGGATGCAGCCCGTCACGCCCCAGTAGCTCAGCGGATAGAGCAGCCGCCTCCTAAGCGAAAGGTCGCAGGTTCGACTCCTGCCTGGGGCACCACCGCGAACGCGCAGGTCACGACGCTGAACAGGCCTCTGATCTGCGCGTTTGTCATCTCTCTGCTCCCTGCTGGACCCGTACCGGCCAGTGCCAGCCCGAGTCGGCCTGACCTCTGTTCTGTGAGCGGCATGTTGACGACGATTTCACGGCCGTTCCATGGAGTTCTCTGCGGACGTGTGGGAGCCGAGTCGCGCGCTTCGACCCGACCCCGCCGGGCGCTTGGAAGGTGCTTGGACTCGCGATCTGCGGCACACGTCGAATCGTCGACCGCGCCACCGACCAACTCCGTGATGACCCACCGCGACAACCCTGCCAGCCCTTTGCAGAGACATCGGAGCGACGTCGGTCAGCGCAGATGCTTCCGTGACACGTACGCCCCCTGTGGCCGGGGCGAGGCACTGTACGGACGGGCTCTCCGGGACGTCTGAGCAGCGATGACGGCGCCGGCCTGCGGCCCCGCCGTGCAGGTTCGGACAACAGTTGAGCGGTCGACTCCGCAGCTAGCTGATGGTCAAGCGGCGCTGGGTCGCGTCGGCCTGGATCGGTCTCGGCCCGCGGGTTCCGTTGCTTCCAGTCGGGCGAGTCGGGCCAACGCGCTGTTGAGGGAGTGAGTGGGAACACCGTGGAGGCGACCGAGGAGGACGATCTCGCCGGCGAGGTAGTCGGTCTCGATGTTGTTGTTGTCGTGCCGGGCCGGGCTCTGCCACGTGGACCCACCGACGCGGGACCTGCCCTCGAGGTGGCCTATCCCGGCCCCGGCGCCACCATCGGCCCGTCCATGGTCTTCGGCTACACCACCGCACTCGACGCATCCCGACAGAGCCAGACCGTGGAGGGCCTGGGGTCCTGCGTCGTCGGCCTGCGGCTATGGCGCCGCCTGCGCCACCGCCTCGGCCAGGGGGGCCTTGACCACCTTGCCGACGGAGTTCTTCGGGAGCTCGTCCAGCAGCTCGATCGTCGCCGGGATCTTGTACCTGGCCAGGAGCCTCGCGCAGTGCTGCCGCAGCTCTTCGACGCCCACGTCGCTTCCCGGACGGGTCGAGACGAAGGCCACCGGCACCTCGCCATACGTCTCATCGGGTCGGCCGACCACGGCCGCCTCGAGCACGGCGGGGTGCTGGTGGAGGCACTCCTCGATCTCCTTGGGGTAGAGGTTCTCCCCACCTCGGATGATCAGGTCCTTCGTCCGGTCGACGATGCGCAGGTAGCCGTCCTCGTCGAGGATGCCGACGTCGCCGGTGTGCAGCCAGCCGTCGCGGACCACCTCGGCGGTCTCCCGCGGGCGACCGAGGTAGCCACGCATGACGTTCGCCCCGCGGACGACGACCTCGCCGGGCACACCCGGCGCCACGGGCCTGCCGTCGGCGGCGACGACGTGGACCTGCTGGCCGGGCAGAGCGACGCCGACGGTGCCGGGCTTGCGAGGACCGGCGAGCGGGTTGATCGTGGAGGCCACGCTGCCCTCCGAGAGCCCATAGCCCTCGATGACCGGGACGCCGAAGCGCTGCTCGAAGCGCCCCAGGAGACCGCCAGGAGCAGGCGCCGCCCCACAGATGGCGAAACGCAGGGCTGAACTGTCGACACCACCGCGGTCGTCGGCCTCGAGCATCGCGTAGATCGTCGGCACCGCCGAGAAGTAGGTCGGCCGGTGCTCTGCCACCAGGTCCCAGAAGGTGTCGGCCGCGAAGCGAGGGGCGAGGACCACGTCGCCCCCGGACCGCAGGGGCGAGAGCACACTCACGACCAGCCCGTTGACGTGGAACAGCGGCAGCACCAACAGGCTCCGGTCCGCCCCGGTCAGCTCGAAATGCTCCAGGAGCGAGCTGCTCATCGCCTCCAGGTTGGCATGGTCGAGCAGCACACCCTTGGGCCGGCCCGTGGTGCCGCTGGTGTAGATGACCAAGGCGATGTCGTCGACGGCGGCGACCGCCGACGGATCGGGCCGCGACCCGGACAGGTGGACGCCGCGGTGGACGGAGTCGACGTCGACCCACGCCGCGCCGACCGCGTCGGCGAGCGCTCCCGCCCGGGCGTCGCCCACCACGACTCGAGACCCTGAGTCCTGCAGCTGGTAGCGCACCTCGTCGTCGGTCAGGGCCGGGTTGACCGGTGTCATCGCCGCGCCGCGGCACCACACGGCGAACATGACGACGACGACCTCGGCGCAGTTGGGCAGGAGCACGGCGACCGTGTCGCCTCGCCCGACGCCGAGTTCCTCCAGTCTGCTCGCCAGGTGCCGGACGGCGCCGGCGAGCTCGGTGTTGTCGAGGCCACCTCGTGCGTCGCGGAGGCAGGGCGCGTGCGGTGCCCGGTGCTCGCGGCGGAACGGGAGCTGGGCGATCAGGCTCCGCGTCATTGCTCGGCGCCCGAGGTCGGCGCCGAGCGTCCCACGGCGCCGGCCCGCAGCCCCTGCAGCGCGCCCGTCCAGCGCAGCAGCTCGTCGTACATCGCGTCTGCGGCCTGCTCCGCCACCTCGTCAGGAGCGAAGACGCCGTCCTCGATGAAGTCGGGGAAGAACGGGATCGAGACGGCCTCGGGCACCGGCATCATCTTCAGCGTCGTCACGACCTGCTTCAGCATCTGCACCGACCTGGTGCCCGCCGAGACCCCGCCGTAGCTGACGAAGCCCACGGGGGCGTACTGCCACTCGCCGAAGAGGTAGTCGATCGCGTTGAGCAGAGCCGGCGGGGCGCCGTAGTTGTACTCGGGGGTGACGAAGACGAACGCGTCCGCGCCGGCCACCAGCTCGCTCCAGCGACGGGTGTGCTCGTGCTGGTAGTCGGCGAGCCGCGGGTGGTGCGGCTCGTCCAGCAGCGGCAGGTCCAGCTCCGCGAGGTCGACGCCCTCCACCTCGAACCCGCCGTGCCTGGTCGCGGCGGCCACCGTCCACTGCGCGATGAGACCGCCCACGCGGGAGGGACGGGTACTTCCGATGACGACGCTCAGGTGCGGCATGTCAGCTCCTTCTCACGGTGTTGCGAACAGAACCGATCCCCTCGACCTCGACCTCGACCTCGTCGCCGTCCTGCAGGAACCGGCCGGCGAAGTACCCGATCCCTCGGGGAGTGCCGGTGCAGACGACGTCACCCGGCTCCAACGTCATGAACGAGGAGAGGTACGAGACGAGGGCCGGGATCGGGTGGAGGAGGCTGCCGGTGCGGTCGTCTTGGCGGACCTCTCCGTTGACCCGGGTGACCAGCCGCAGATCGGGACTCGTGCCGATCTCGTCCGTGGTGACCAGGCAGGGGCCCAACGGCTTGAAGGTGTCGAAGCTCTTCGCGATGCCGAGCGATGCCGTGGGGTCCCCCGCCATCGCCCGGGCCTGGATGTCGCGCGCCGTGACGTCGTTGACGACGGTCAGGCCGGCGACGTGCTCCCAGCCGTGACCGACCTCGACGTCCTTGGCCACGCGACCGATCACCGCCGCGACCTCGCCCTCGTAGTCGACCCGCGTGTCGGCGAGCGCCGGCAGCCTGATCGCCGCGTGAGGTGCGGTGACGGCGGTCCCGGCGACGAGCCTGAAGTTGGGCTCCTCCGGCAGGTGCACGTCGCCGAGCCGCTCGCGCACCTCGTCCCCGTGGCTGGGGAAGTTGTAGCCGATGATCACGATCTTGCCCGGCCGGGTCACCGGGGCGAGGATCTCGACGTCGTGGAGTGCGACGGTCTCGGTCACCGCCGCCTCGCGCGCAGCGCCCACGCCGGGTCCCCGCAGCAGCTCTCCGAGCTCGGCCTGGGGAAGGTCGAGAAGATCGAGCCTCCCCCGCTCCGACTCCCGGCCGATCCCTCGGTCGGTCGTGTAGATCCGCATGGTCTGCTGCCTCCTGGTGCTTGAGCCGTTGGGGTGGTGGGCGGACTACTGGCGGGCCGGGACCGCGCCGAGGGCCGTCTCCATGGCCCGACAGAGCTCCGCACCGGGGTCGGCTGCCTCGGCGGGGGACCGCCAGGCGATGTGCCCGTCGGGCCGGATCAGGACGGCCCCGCGGTCGCCGAGGCCGAGGGGGTCCTCCGCACCCGTGTCGAGGTCGCGACCCACGAGGTGCCCGGTGCGTGGCGCGCGGCCGGCAGCATCGTCGAATGCCTCGAGCCAGTGCCCACCCTCACGCCCGGCGACCAGGGTGAACCCGGTCGTCGTGAGGTCGAGGGTGGAGATCCGCTGTCCCGACCGATCGATCCAGCGGTGCGGGGGGCGGCCCCCGGCCACCCCGCGGCTCTCCGGGTGGAGCGGGGCGAGCGGTCGCTCACCGCTGCCGTAGACGTAGCCGATCTCCTGGTCGACGGAGCCGAAGTGCTCGCGCTGACGCGTGATCGCCTCGGCGAGACGAGCGCGCTCGGCCGCCGCGACCTCGGGGTCGTCGCTCTCCAGGAGCGCGACGATCGCCGCCGTCGTCGGGCCGAGCCCGCACTCCCCCATCTTGATCGCGTTCTCCACGCTCCATCGTGCGTTGCTCTCCGCCACCGGGCGACGCTCCGCGTCGTAGGTGTCCAGCAGCGACTCGGGCGCCCAGCCGCCGAGCACGGCCGCCAGCTTCCAGCCGAGGTTGTCGGCGTCGGCGATGCCGGTGTTCATCCCGATGCCCCCGGTCGGAGGGAACTGATGGGCCGCATCGCCGACGAGGAAGACGTCGCCGTGGCGGTAGCGGCGCGCGATCTGCGAGGCGAGCCGCCAGGTGCCGACGGACCTGACGTCGATGTCGACGTCCTCGACCCCGAGCGCTCCCCGGATGAGATCGGCACAGCGTTCGGGGGTGTAGTCCTCGACGGACTCGACCTCGGGGTCGTAGCCGACGTTGAAGGTCCATCGTCGTCGACCGTCCATGGCGACCATCACTCCGGGCGCCGTGGAGTTGAGCAGCCACACGAGCAGCCCCGGGTCGTCGGCGGTCCACGCCGTCAGGTCGGCGTGGAAGTAGACGTTGATCTGCCGGCCGAACTCCGGCACGCCCTCCATCTCGACCCCGAGGTCCTGGGACAAGGTGCCGGACGCGCCGTCGGCGACGACGGCGTACCGCGCGGCCACGTCCTCGACGGTGCCGTCAGCGGAGCGCAGCGTCGCCGTCACCCCGCCCTCGCGCTGCTGGACGTGCGTCACCTCGACGCCGTACCGCACCTCGGCGACCCCTTGTGCTCGCAGGGCACTCAGCAGGACCTGCTGGAGTCGGTCCTGGGCACACGAGACGGTGGCCACGGGCGAGACCCGTGCGGAGTGGGCCGCCTGGTCGGTCTCCAAGACGATGCGCCCGAACTCCTCCCCCGCGAAGGTGTGCTTCCACAGGACGTGGGTCCACTCGGGACCGAGCGACTCCGCCAGGACGGCCTCGTCGATCCCCCACGACCGGAAGAGCTCCATCGTGCGGATGTTGACCACGTGCGCACGCGGATGTGGGTTGATGGCGTCGCGCCGCTCACAGACCAGGGTCGCCACGCCGTGGCGGCCCAGGACGTAGGCGGTCGCCAGGCCCACCGGCCCGGCACCGACGACGAGGACCGGGACGTCGGCAGTCTCGGTCACTTCTCCTGCGCCTCTTCGAGCGTCACCGCGGTCCCGACCTGCTTGATCAGCTCGCTCTTGGGCTCGCCCGCCTTCAGGCGAGCGTGGAGCTCGTCGGGATCGAACTCCACCCCGATGGGATTGGCGGCGAAGGCACCGGAGTTGAAGAACTCCTCGAGCTCCTCGTCGGTGTCGAAGTTGTCGATCTGCAGCTCGATCTGGTTGCCGTCGGGATCGCGGTAGTAGAACGACGTGGTCGGTCCGTGGTTGACGGTCCACGAGGGCAGCGTCCCGGAGGCCTTGAGCCGCTGGTAGGTGTCGAGCAGGTCGCCGAGGTCGGCATAGGTGAAGGCGACGTGCTCGAGGCCCGAGTGCGCCGGCGTGGGCGTCTGCGTGGTGCCCGCGTTGAGGAGCGCGACGCGATGGTGCTCCTCGTCGTAGGTGAGGAAGGCCAGAGCGTCGTTGGCATAGACGACACGGCCCTCCAAGACGTCGACGTACCAGTCGCGCATCTGCGGCAGCTGGCCGGTCCGCAGGACGACGTGAGCGAGCTTGGCGGGTGAGACCACGGGAGTTCCTCTCGAGCAGCGGTGCAGAGACGACCGTCTCTTAACTGAGCGTCGAGAGAGTACCGAGTGTCTTAATTCACAGTCAAGAGGAAGGTGGGAGATCCGTCACACGCGCGGCCGCTGCGGCGGCGAGAGGATCGATGAGGAGGTCGATCATGTCCGCCACCGGGCGGTCGGTCTTGCGCACGCTGACCAGCAGACCCTCCAGGAGGACGTGAGCGGTGTCGGCGAGCAGAGCCACGTCAGCCCCCTCGGGAACGCGCCTGGAGATGGCATCGATGAGCCGCCCGTCGACCCACGTCAGCATCTCGGCGTACGCCGCCTGCAGCGTCGGGGAGGAGTTCAGGCGCTCGTAGGCCTCCCTGACCAGGAACTTGTAGGGGTCGAGCTCGGCCAGGACGCTGATGAGCTCGGCGCGCGGATCGCCGCTCGAGGTGGGGCTCGCGGTCGCCTGCGCCGTCGCGGCATGGAACATCGAGGTGAGCACCTCGGCGAAGAGGTCGTCCTTCGTGGGGAAGTACCAGTGGACCGCCGCCGAGGAGAGCCCGAGTGCGCCGGCGATCGCCTTCACGCTCGTAGCGCGGTAGCCCCCCGCCTCGAACTGGCGGACGGCCTCGTCGAGCACCTTGCGTCTGCGCTCGGCGTGCGGGATCTCCTGGCTGTTCTTCGGCATGCCGCCAGCGTAGTGAGGGGCGAGGCCGAGCCAGGGGGCCGTCATTGGCGCTGCTGAGCGATGCGGCACACGATGACCGACTGGGCGAGACCCTCGAAGGTACGCGGGTCCAGCCCGGTCAGCAGTCTCCAGCGCCCCAGCCGGTAGGCGACGCTGTTGGCGTGCAGGTGGATCGCCTGCGCCGTGGTCGCGATCGACATGTCGGCCGCGGCGAAGGCCTCCACCGTGGCGGCCAGGTGCGCGTGGGCTTCGGCCGCCTCCACCGCGGCCCGGGTAATGACCTCCAGCCGCTCGCTGTCGGCGAGCACGACGGACTCGAGCCAATGGTCCGCGAAGCGGACGATCGGCCGGGACGAGGTCGTCGCCCGAAGCGCGGTCCTCGCGTCCGCGATGCTCGACCGCGCCCCGGCGAGGCCGTGCCGCGGCAAGCCGACCCCCAGCCGCCCTCCGGGGAGCTCGTCGACGACGTGCGCCACCATCTGGTCGGCAGCCTGGGCCTGCGCCAGCACCTCGACGCTCCCGTGGCCGGTCGCTCGGATCACCACATCGAGGTCAGCGGCCCGGAGCGACGATGCCGCCTCGTACGCCGACCCGGGAGGGTCGCCGCCCGCGAGCCACGCCAGAGCGACGAAGTCACCGGACGGGTCGAATCCGAGCCGACGCGCGATGCCGGCGGCCTCGGCCTGGCCGTCGGGGTCGTCGAGCAGCTGCAGGAACTGGTGAGCCAGGGTGATCCGGCCACCGTCGATCCCGCGGGCGACTCGCATGTGGGCCCGCGCCATCGCTTCCGTGGTGGCGCTCGTCGCGGCGAACATCATCCGTCCGATCTCCGGCATCATCGAGGTCACCCCAGGCGAGCCGCGCTCCGCGAGCGAGCGCCAGATCTCCTGGTCACCCGCCTGGTAGGCGGCGATGACAGCGTCGATCGGGATCCCCTCCGCGGCGCGAGCGGCGGCGAGCCCCGCCGAGGCCTCGAGTGCCGCCGCCCCCAGGGGCCGCGCCTCGGCGAGCGCGCACAGGCGCAGCATGAGCTGGCCCTCCACGGCTGCGCGATGCTCCTCCTCGGGCAGGGCGAGATAGACCGGCACCGTGTGCCGGATGAAGTCGGTCACCGTCTGCGCGAGGTCCCCCAGGTCCTCCAGCAGCGCACCCAGCACCGATCGGACCGGTTCCCAGTCGGGTTCGACCTTGTGAAGATCACGAGACATCGCCGCACTCCAAGCGCACAATTCGCGCATTCGTCAATGGAAGTCGAGTCTCTCAGGAGCGGACACTGGTGGATACACCGATGTCGGCATGTGGAGGACGTTCATGACCACCGAGCAGGCCACCGCGCCGAGCCCACTCCAGGACCGTTACGACGCGAGGACCGGCGAGGTCCATCTCTCCGGCTTGCATGCCCTGGTCCGACTGCCCCTGGACCAGGTGCGGCTGGACCGTGCGCGAGGGCTCGACACCGGCGTGTTCGTCTCGGGCTACGAGGGCTCGCCGCTCGCCGGCCTCGACCTCCAGCTGCACCGACAGTCCCCGCTTCTCGCCGAGCACGGCGTGGTCTTCAAGCCGGGGGTGAACGAGGAGCTGGCGGCGAGCGCCGTCCAGGGCTCGCAGATCGCCTCGGCATCGCCGGAGCGGATCGGCGACGGCGTGGTCGGCATCTGGTACGGCAAGGCCCCGGGGCTCGACCGCGCCACCGACGCCATCCGCCACGGCAACCTGTCCGGCACCGACCGCCGCGGTGGGGTCCTCGCGCTCGTCGGCGACGACTCGACCGCCAAGTCCTCCACCGTGCCCAGCAGCTCCGAGGCGGCGATCGCCGAGCTGGGCATGCCGTGCCTCGTGCCCGCGGATCCCGGGGAGGTGCTCGACTACGGATTGCACGGCATCGCACTGTCGCGGACCAGTGGGCTCTGGGTGGCGCTGAAGCTCGCCACGAACGTCGTCGACGGCTCGGGCACCGTCCACCTCGACCCCACGCGCGTCGAGCCCACCGAGCCGGACCGGACCTTCGACGGCACGGAGTTCGAGCACGAGGTCACCGGGCACCTCCTCCAGCCCGTCCTCGGCCGGCTGGAGCGCTCGCAGAGCCGCGAGCGCCTGGAGGTCGCGCGTCGGTACGCGGCGGCGAACCGGCTGAACACCATCATCGGCGACCCGACGGCGACGCTCGGCCTGGCCTGCGCGGGCGCGGTCTACCTCGAGGTCCGCCAGGCCCTCGCCGAGATGGGCATCACCGAGCAGACCCTGCGCGAGAGCGGTGTGCGCATCCTGAAGCTGGCCATGGTGCACCCCCTCGAGCCCGGCATCGTGGCCGAGTTCGCGGAAGGTCTCTCCGAGGTCCTGGTCGTCGAGGAGAAGAAGGCATTCATCGAGCTGGCGCTCAAGGACCTGCTGTACGGCCAGGCGGGCGCACCCCGAGTCCTGGGCAAGCGGGACCAGGAAGGGAGCGAGCTGTTTCGCGCCGACGGGGACCTGCCCGCGGACTACATCGCGGCGCGACTTGGCCCACGGATCCGCGACCATGGCGGCCCTGCCTCGGTAGCCGCCTGGCTCGAGGCACAAAGCAGAGCGCGGCGCGTCCCCACGCTGCTACCGATCCTCCCTCGCACGCCGTACTTCTGCTCCGGCTGCCCCCACAACAGTTCGACCCGCGTCCCCGACGGCGCACTCGTCGGTGGCGGCATCGGCTGCCACGCGATGATCGCCATGCTCCCCGAGGAACGCTCCGGCGAGACGATCGGCCTGGCGGCCATGGGCGTCGAGGGCAGCGCATGGATCGGCATGTCGCCGTTCGTGACCCGTGACCACCTCTTCCAGAACATCGGCGACGGCACCTTCCACCACTCCGGCTCCCTGGCCGTGCGCAATGCCGTCGCGTCGGGCGCGCACATGACGTTCAAGCTCCTCTACAACGACACCGTCGCCATGACCGGCGGACAGGCGCCTGTGGGGAAGATGACGGTGCCGCAGATCGTCACCGAGCTGCTCGCCGAGGGCGTCCGCAGGATCGTGATCACCACCGACGACCCGCAGGCGAGCCGCCGTGCCTTCGGCCGGGGTCGCCTGCCCCGGAACGCCAGCATCCGGCATCGCGACGACATCATCGACGTCCAGGATGAGCTGGCGAAGATCGACGGCGTAACCGTCCTCATCCACGAGCAGGAGTGCGCCACCGAGCTTCGGCGAAAGCGCAAGCGCGGCCTGGTGGAGACGCCCGACCGCCGGATCCTCATCAACGAGCGGATCTGCGAGGGATGCGGTGACTGCGGCGACAAGTCCAACTGCCTGTCGGTTCAGCCCGTCGACACCGAGTTCGGGCGCAAGACCCAGATCCACCAGGGCTCCTGCAATCTCGACTTCTCCTGCATCAAGGGCGACTGCCCGTCCTTCGTCGAGGTCGTCCCGGCCACCGGCCAGAAGCCACGGTCCGACCGGACCGGCCGCCCGGCGCCCGCGAGCAGCGCCGTGGGTCGCGCAGTCGACCCGGACTCGCTGCCCACACCGCAGGTGCACGTGAGCGATCTGGACTTCACCATGCGCATCACTGGCGTCGGGGGCACCGGCGTCGTCACCGTCGCCCAGGTGCTCGCCGCGGCCGCCGCCCGGGCCGGCCTGAACTGCGTCGGCCTCGACCAGCTGGGGCTGGCCCAGAAGGGTGGCGCCGTCGTATCCGACGTCCGCCTGTCGTCCGCCGAGATCATCGGGAGCAACAAGATCGGCCCCGGCGCGTGCGACCTGTACCTCGGCTGCGACGTCCTCGTCGCGGCCGCCCAGGCCAACCTCGCGGTCATCGACCCCGAACGCACGTACGCCGTGGTGTCGACGTCCGCGTCGCCGACCGGCGGCATGATCACCGACCCGACCGTCACCTTCCCGGAGACGCAGGTGCTGGTCGACCGCATCGAGTGGGGCGGCCGGCGCCCCGAGAACGTCTTCGTCGACGTCCGTGACGAGATCGGCACGATCCTCGCCGACGACGCCTACGCCAACGTCTTCCTCCTCGGCGTCGCCGTGCAGGCCGGGGTGCTTCCGATCTCGCCCGCCGACATCGAGTGGGCACTGGACCTCAACGGCGTGCAGGTCGAGCGGAACCTCCTGGCGTTCCGCCTCGGCCGCTCGTATGTCGCCCAGGGCGCGAGCAGCGGCGCCGGATCGGACGACGCGCCGAGCAAAACCGCACGACTGGTGCAGGAGATCGCGGGCGTCGTGCACTCAGCGGAGGGCAGTGCACTGGCCTCCGCTGTCGCGATCCGGGTCGAGGAGCTGATCGCGTACCAGTCGGCTCGCTACGCCCGGCGCTACGTCGCGGAGGTCGAGCTGGTGCGCGCTGCGGAGGAGTCGGCGCTGGGGTCCCCGTCCGGCGAGATCGCCGAGGAGTACGCCCGCCAGCTCTTCAAGGTGATGGCCTACAAGGACGAGTACGAGGTCGCCCGGCTCGGGATCGACGCGGCCTTCACGGCCCAGGTGGAGGAGCAGTTCGGCGCGGGCGCTCGCCACTCCTACCTGCTCCACCCGCCGATCCTGAAGGCGCTCGGGCTGAAGCGGAAGATCCGGCTCCGGGGCTGGTGGGCCAGGCCGGCGCTGCGCATCCTCTACCGGCTGCGCGGGCTGCGGGGCACGCGGCTGGACGTCTTCGGCTATGCCAAGGTCCGACGCGAGGAGCGGGCGCTGATCGTCGACTACGTCCGCGCGATGCGTGAGGCCACCGCGCGGCTCACGGCGCACAACGCCGACCAGGTCCGCGTGCTGGCCGGTCTGCCGGAGTGGGTCCGTGGCTACGAGGAGATCAAGCTGCACTCGCTAGAGACCTACTACGCCCGCCGGGCCGAACTCTCGCAGCTGCTCGCCGGGCAGTGAGCCCGCCCGCGGGCTGCTCCGCGGCCGGTGTGTGCTCGCGTGCCTCAGACCTACGTGCCGAGCCCTCGGAGCTGGCGTCATCGGGTCCGGTGGGACGTGCGGCCCCCGGCTCAGCACCCTCCCGGGCGGCGCCCGTCGAGCGCCGGACCTGCTCTAGGACATGCCCGCGCAGTGCGGCGAACTCCGGCCTGGCCTTGGTCGTGATCTGGTCACGTCGCGTGCCGAGCGGGACCGCGACGGTCTCGAGCGCCTCGCGGGCGATCCCGACGACCGATCCCCTGCGAACGCAACGGCAGGGCGACGTTCTTGCTGACCGATGTCCACGCGAGCAGCGAGCGGCTGTCGTCCTGGAACACGACCGCCAGCTCCGCCGGCGGACGTACCACCGGGGGCCGCCGAAGAGCACCTCGCCGGAAGTCGGTGCGAGGAGGCGGGCAGCCGGCGGGCTCGGCGCTCAGTCGCCGGCGTCGGCCCCGTCGTCGAGCACCTCGAACCGCATGCCCGCGGCCCGCAGCCGGCCGAGCAGGTTGTCGCCCATCGCCTGCGCCGTGGTCAGGCAGCCCGACAGGTGCGGGTTGTCGTCGAAGGCCAGCGAGAGCGCGCACTCGCTGAGCATCTTCGCGGTCTCGGTGTAGCCCGGGTCGCCGCCGGACACCCGCGTGTGCAGCGTGGTGCCACCGTGCTCGGCGACGAAGTCGACGGTGAACCAGCTCTTCTCGCGCCGCTCCGGGGTCGGCCCCTCGCCCTGCTTGATCCGGCCGAGGATCTGCTTGCGCAGCGGCGGCACCTGGGCGGCCAGCCCGAGACCGGCGACGCCGACCGCGCCGCCCACGGCGTACCGCAGGGTCTTGAGACCGGCGAAGTGGGAGTAGCGGAACTCCGGCCCGTACGACGACAGCGCGGCGCCCGACCGGGCGACGACCTGCGGGTCGATCGTGGGCAGCGGCAGCAGGTAGTAGCCGAGCAGGGAGTCCTTGCCGGGCTTCCCGGCGACCGGCTTCGATGAGCGCCCCTCGGGACGACCCTCGGCCTGACGCCGCTTCTTGGCGGTGGCGCCCATCTGCTTGCCGCGCGAGAACGCGCCGATCGCGGAGTGGAAGGTGCCGCCGGAGAACGAGCCGTTGGAGCGGACGACGCCGCGCAGCGCGACCTTCCCGGTCGGCTGGAGCTGGAGCATCGTGAAGTAGGCGCCGAGGTCGTGCGGCACCGAGTCGAAGCCGCACGCGTGCACGATCCGGGCTCCCGAGGCGACTGCGGTCTCGTGGTGCGCCAGGTAGGTCTCGTCGACGAACTCCGGCTCGCCGGTGATGTCGGCGTAGTCGGTGCCGGCCGCCGCGCACGCGGCGACCAGCGGGCCGCCGAGCTGCTGGTAGGGGCCGACCGTGCTGGCGACGACCTTGGTGCGGGCCGCCATCGCGGTGAGCGCCTCGGTGTCGGCGGAGTCGACGACGACCAGCTCGAGGGTGTTGGCGTCGGGGGCCTTCGCGGCCAGGCGGTCGCGGACGGCGGCCAGCTTGGCCTCGTTGCGGCCGGCCAGCGCCCAGCGCAGGCCGGCGGGGGCGTGCTCGGCGAGGTAGTCGGCCACCAGGCCGCCTGTGAACCCGGTCGCACCCAGCAGCACCAGGTCGAGCTCACGGTCGGTCTTCGCAGGCGTCTCAGGCATGGGCGACACCCTGCCAGCCGCCCCGTCGTACGTCGCTACCCCCGGAGGGAACCGAACCGGCACCCTGGCGCGTCGTACCCCCGACCAACCTGAGGAGGGGCTGTGGGCGAGCAGCACGAGGCGCGTGCGGGGCGCGAGGCGGAGTTCACCGCCTGGGCCCGCGACGCGTGGGGAGCGCTGGTGCGCTCCGCGGTGTTCCTGGGCTGCGACCTGCACGAGGCGCAGGACGTCGCCCAGACCACCCTGGTCAAGGCGTACGCCGCGTGGCCGCGCGTGGCCGCGGCCGACGACCGGACGGCGTACGTCTACCGGATGCTGGTCAACGCGCTGCGCGACGCCCGACGCCGCCGCTCGGCCTCCGAGCGGCCGGCCGAGCACCTGCCGGTCGACCGCAGCGGCGGCACCCCGGACGCCGCCGACGGCGGCGCGACCGCCGACGCCGTGCACCGCGCCATGGCCGGGCTGTCGCCGCTGAACCGGCAGGTGGTGGTGCTGCGCTACTTCGCTGGGCTCACCGAGCGGCAGACCGCCGAGGCGCTCGACGTGCCGCCCGGCACCGTGAAGAGCCGCCTCAGCCGCGCCCTCGCGCACCTCGCCGCCGACGACCACCTCGACGACCTGCGACCCGGCTCGCCGGAGCTGACGGGAGACCACCGATGACCGACCTCGAGAAGGCCTGGGACGACCTGCCCGTGGGTGAGGCGCCGATCCACGCCGTGCTCGCCGCCGCCCGCGCGGACGCCGCCGGAGACGACCGAGCCGACACACCCGTCGACACCGCCGCCGCCCCCGCGGACCTGCACCGCCGTCGCCTCGGCCGACGGCTCCGGGTCACCGCCGTCGCCGCCGGCGTGGCCGCGGCGTTCGTGCTCGGCACGCTCGTCGGCGAGGACAGCACCTCCTCGCCGCAGCCGCCCGGAGCCGCCGCCCCGGCCCCCGGCGACGCCACGCCGGTGGGCTTCTACGGCGCGCTCGAGGCGCCCGACGACTGCGACGACCTGCTCGCGCACTACCGGCGCGAGGCGCGCGACCTTGTGACGGCGTACGGCTGGGTGGGCGCGAACGGCTACCCGCTGACCGCGTTCATGGACGGCGTGGCGCGAGTCGACGATCTCACCGCCGAGCTCGCCGTGCCCCAGGCGGGGGCCGACAGGACGCGGAGCTCCGCGAAGACCGAGACCGCCACCAGCAGCGCCACCGGCACCAACGTGCAGGAGGCCGGCGTCGACGAGCCGGACGTGGTGAAGACCGACGGCTCGCTGCTGGTGCGGGTGCGCGAGCAGGACCTCCGGCTCTACGACGTCACCGGCGACGCCGTGCGCGAGACCGCCCGCCTCGACCTCGGCCTCCACGTCGCCGAGCTGCTCCTGGTCGGCGACACGGTCGTCGCGCTCGGGCAGGGCGCCGGGAACAGCCGCACCACGGTGCTGACCGTCGACGTCTCCGACACCGCCGCCCCGGTCGTCACCAGTCGCGCCCGGTACGACGCCGGCGTCGTCGCCGCGCGCCAGCACGGCGACACCGTCCGGTTGGTGCTGCGCAAGGACCTCCCCCGACTCGACTTCGTCACGCCCGACGGCGACGTCGGGGAGCGCACCGCCGAGCGGCGCAACCGGGCCCTCGTCGCGCAGACCACGATCGACGACTGGCTGCCGCACGTGCGGGTCGGCGCGGGCGACCCGCAGCAGCTCGTCGCCTGCCCCGACGTCGCCGTGCCGAGGGCCGACCTGCCGCTGGCCACGATGACCGTCGTCGGCTTCCGGGTGAGCCCGGACGTCGCCGCCGACGGGGTGGCGGCCGACGACCTGCGCACGCTCGGGCTGGCCGGGGCGGCGCCGCTGGCCTACGCCTCGACCGACCACCTCTACCTCGCCACCCAGGAGCAGGCTGTCGACTGGTGGTGGGGCGACCCCCTCGGCACGCCGACGTTGCGGACGATCCAGGACCGGACGGCCGGCACCGGGGTCACCCACGTCTACGACTTCGCCCTCGGCGGCGCCGGGACCGACGGCGACGACACCGCGGACCCCGCCGCGGCGACGTACGTCGGAGCCGGCGAGGTCGAGGGCGGCCTGCGCGACCGCTGGTCGCTCGACGAGGCCGACGGCGTGCTGCGCCTCGCGCTCGACCCGACCAGCGAGACCGGCGACTTCACCTCCGTGGTGACCCTGCGCGCCGAGAAGGTCGGCGGACGCACCGAGCTGGCCGAGATCGGCCGGCTCGACGGACTGGGGCGCCGTGAGCGGCTGCAGTCGGTGCGCTGGTTCGACGGGCTCGCGCTGCTGGTGACCTTCCGGCAGACCGACCCGCTGTACGCCGTCGACCTCACCGACGTCGAGGAGCCGACCCTGCTGGGCGAGCTGAAGATCCCGGGATTCTCCGCCTACCTGCACCCGCTCGGCGGACGCCGGGTCGTCGGCATCGGCGAGGGCCCGCGTCCGGGCAGTGGCGGCTCGTGGCGCGGCTGGGGCGGGCAGGCCGGGCTGTTCGACGTCACCGACCTCACCGACCCGCGGCGCCTCGACGTCGTCCACTACGGGCGGGGCTCCTCCACCCGGGCCGGGGACGACCCCCGCCAGGTGACCTGGCTGCCGCAGCAGCGGCTGCTGCTCACCGTGGTCGAGAAGCGCGGCCGGGCGGGCTACGTCTCCGCGCTGCGCCTCGGCGGCGGCGAGATGGCGAACACGATGACGCAGGTGGAGTACGGCCGCGACGTCGCCGACGTACGGACCGTGCCGCTGCCGGACGGACGGGTGGCCCTGGTGACCGGGGAGGACGTGACGTTCTTCCGGCTGCCGTGACCTGGGGGCTGCGTACATTGGACGCATGTGCCGCAACATCCGCCCGCTCAACAACTTCGAGCCGCCGGCGACGAACGACGAGGTGCACGCCGCGGCGCTGCAGTACGTCCGCAAGGTGGCCGGCGCGACGAAGCCGTCGGCGGCCAACCAGGCGGCGTTCGACGAGGCGGTGCACGAGATCGCGCACGTCACCCGGCACCTGGTCGACGCGCTGGTGACCAGTGCGCCGCCGAAGGACCGGGCGGTCGAGGCGGAGAAGGCGCGCGCGCGGGCCCGCGCCCGCTACGCGTGACGGCGCCCCTGCAGCCGCAGGTGCGGGTGCGCACCTGGCGTCCCGCCGACCCGCACGGCCCTCGCCCGCACGCGGCCGACACCGACGAGGCGGTCTCGCTGCTCGGCGACCGACCGCTGGTCGTGCTCACCGGTGCCGGCATGTCGACCGACTCCGGCATCCCCGACTACCGCGGGCCGGGCGCGCCCGACCGCACCCCGATGACGTACCAGGAGTTCGTGTCGGGGCCGGTGCCGCGCCAGCGGTACTGGGCGCGCTCGCACGTCGGCTGGCGCCGGATGCGCGCCGCGGTGCCCAACGACGGGCACCGCGCGCTCGCGGAGGTCGACCCCGGACTGCTGGTCACCCAGAACGTCGACGGCCTGCACGAGGCCGCCGGGTCGCGCCGGGTCGTCGCGCTGCACGGCCGCATCGACGAGGTGGTCTGCCTCGACTGCGACACCCTCAGCGCCCGCGTCGCGCTGCACGAGCGGCTCGAGGAGCTCAACCCCGGGTACGCCGACCGGCACCTCACCGCCGAGACCCGACCCGACGGCGACGTCGAGGTCGACGACACGGCCGGCTTCGTGGTGCCGCCGTGCGACGTGTGCGGCGGGGTGCTCAAGCCGCACGTGGTGTTCTTCGGCGAGACCGTGCCGCCCGAGCGGGTGGCACGGTGCTTCGACGCGGTCGACGCGCTGGCGGACCGGGACGGCGCGCTGCTGGTGGCCGGGTCGAGCCTGACGGTGATGAGCGGACTGCGGTTCGTGCGACGGGCGGCGAAGGCCGGGAACCCCGTCGTGGTGGTCAACCGGGGCGCCACCCGGGGCGACGACGTCGCGACGGCGACGGTCGAGGCCGGGTGCACCGACTTCCTGCGCGCACTGGCGGCCGCGCGGGGCTGATCGGTCGGGCGCGGACGGGGCCGCGGAGGGGTCAGCCCTGGCGGCGCAGGCGACGGAGCTCGCCGAGCATGTCGAGCACTGTGTGGGTGGTCTCGCGCTCGGCGGGGGCGGCGCCACCCTTGAGGCGGTCCTGGGCGACCTTCTGCGGCAGCCGGACGCCGATCTCCAACCAGAAGCCGGACTCGCCGGTCTCCAGCACCCGGGCGCCGAAGAACTCGCCGGTCTGGTCGACGGCGACCACGGCGTCGTCGACGCCGAGCGCGCGGTAGAGGCCGGCGCGGTCGGTCACGCGCAGGCGCCGGGTGGTCTCACCCGGCAGGTCGAGCACCCGCTGGTCGAGCGTCACCAGGCGCATGACGGACGCTCCCCTCGTGGCCACCCTCGTGGCCACCCTCGTGGATGTCGTGTTCGGCATCGCCTCGTCCCTCCCTGGTCGCAACGCTGCTCTCAGGGACAACGAGTCGGCCGTCCTGGGGTGACGCGCCCTGTCACCGGTCTGGACCGCTCCGTCGATGCTAGTCCGACCTCACCAGGCCGGTCGAGACCAAAGTCCCGCCCTGACCAGGGTTTTACTCCTGATCGAGGGGCTGTGGGCGTGTCCGTGGGGGTATCCGGACGATCCCGAACACGGTCGGGTACGCCGGACGTGGCCTCACCGGGTGTGCCCCCGTGGCTGCTCGCCGTGCTCGTGGGGCCCGTCACGACCACGGGCGTCTACGGTTGGCCGATGCTCGGTGCCACTCAGCTCCTGGCTGGACCTCGTGGGAGACGCCTGTGCCTGGAGCTCTTGCTGGCGTCGGCTCGTGATGCCGCCACGCCGGTGGCCGAGGAGCTGACACGGGCGGTGCTCGTCGCGGCGCACCACCTCGATCCAGGCAGTGGTGCCTCACGAGTGATGCTGTCGGCCCCCAGGGACGGTCGCAGTCCGGCAGTCCCGAACGTCGCGCCGGAGGCTGTGGCGGCCCTGGCGAGCACCGTCCCGCTCGGGGACGTCGACGATCGTCTGCTGATGGACGCGCTGGTGGCGGCGGTGGACAGCGCCAGGTACTGGCAGGAACCGGACGGCGAGGACGTGCTCGCTGCCGGACGCAGCATGCAGGGTCCGCTCGCGCGCGTCGCAGGGTCCATCGGCTCGTCCGACGCTGCGGCGTGGTGGGCGGGACCACTGGACCGAACCGCGCAGTGGAGCGTCGGGTTCCAGGACGACCGACCACCCCCGTCGACGACGGCCGGCACGGCCGCCGAGCACCTCGAGCGCTGGCGGTCGGAGACGGTGACCAGTGAGGTGCGCGCCGGTCGGGATCGGCCTTCCGACCCGCACGCCGGCTGGAGCGGAGAGTGGTGGTCGACGCCGCCGCGCCAGCTGACCCGGACCACGCAGGGTCTCGGGGCGGAGGGACCGCTCGGACTGCGCCTCGTCGAGGACGCCGACGACTGGGACCGTGCCTCCGCGCATCCGGTCGAGGTGCCCGACTCCGCGAAGGTCTACGAGGTCGACGGACCGCGCGCGTGGGCCCGGCTGTGCGCACGCTTCCCGCTGGACGTCACGGCGTCCCGTCGCCACGACTGGTTCCGGACCACCGGCGTGGCCGGCAGGTGGGTCGTCCCCGACTGGTCCCGGGTCGCCGAGGAGCTCGACGCCGTCCACCTCACCGTGGCCGGCTACCTGGAGACGGCTGGTCGGGCCGTCGCCGTCACCGAGACGACGTCCTCAGTCCTCGCCGGATGGGACCCCGACCAGACGTACTGGCTGACCGACGTCACGCTCGCTCCTGCGCCCGCGCGAACGTGGACACGCGACGACGACACCTGGACCGAAGAGACCCGGTGAGGGACACCCCCGGTCAGAGCCGCTTCACGAAGATGTGGTCGGCCGCCTCGGGCACGATCTCGGCGGACTCCCCCGACGACCCCAGCAGGACCCCCGCGTCGGTGGCGACCACGGTGACCGTGCGGTCAGGCTGGGCTCCGACGCGGCGCAGCGCGCTCATCAGGGCCTCGTCCTTCTGCATCTCCTCGGAGATGCGGCGGACCAGCACCCGGGCCTCCTCCGCACCCGCGACCTTGGTGAGCGGCTCGACGCCGTCCATGAAGCCCTCGCCGACGCGGGTCTGGCCGAGCTCGTCGAGCCCCGGGATCGGGTTGCCGTACGGCGACTCGGTTGGGTGCTCGAGCAGCTCCACGAGCCGCCGCTCCACGGTCTCGGAGATGACGTGCTCCCAGCGGCACGCCTCCTCGTGCACGAGCTCCCACTCCAGGCCGATCACGTCGGTCAGCAGGCGCTCGGCGAGGCGGTGCTTGCGCATCACCCGGGTGGCGAGGCTGCGACCCTCGTCGGTGAGCTCGAGGTGACGGTCGCCCTCGACGGTCAGCAGGCCGTCGCGCTCCATCCGGGCGACGGTCTGCGACACGGTCGGCCCGGACTGGTGGAGACGCTCGGCGATCCGCGCGCGCAGCGGGACGATGCCCTCCTCGACCAGCTCGTAGATGGTCCGCAGATACATCTCGGTGGTGTCGATGAGGTCGCTCACGCCGCACATTGTGGACCATCACGCCGACGAGCGCCGACTTCGCCTTCGGGGTGGGTCGCACCGCGGCCGGCGCTGGCACGCTCGCACCGGTGAGTGCTGACGACACCCGGACCACCACGGTGACGTGGTTCCGCCGCGACCTGCGCACCCGGGACAACCCCGCCCTGCTCGACGCCCTCGCCGACGGGCCCACGCTCCCGCTCTTCGTGCTCGACCCCGCCCTGTGGGACCCCGCTGGGCCGTCCCGGCGCGCCTACCTGGTGGCCAGCCTGCGGGCGCTGCGGCGCGACGTACCCCTCTCGGTGCTCGAGGGCGACCCGGTCGAGCAGGTGCTGGCCGCAGCACAAGAGGTCGGGGCCACCCGCGTGCACGTCGCCGCCGACTACGGCCCGTACGGCGCGCGCCGCGACGAGGCAGTCGAGAAGGCGCTCGCCGAGGAGGGGATCGAGCTCGTCCGCACCGGTTCGCCGTACGCCGTCGCGCCCGGCCGGGTCCGCAACGGCAGCGGAGCGATGTACAAGGTGTTCACGCCGTTCTCGAAGGCCTGGGCCGACCACGGCTGGCGCGGTCCGGTCGACGCGCCCGACGACCCCGCGTGGCGACACCTGAAGGAGACCGTCGACCTCCCCGACGTCGACCTCCCCGACGGCCTGGAGCTGCCCGAGGCCGGCGAGGAGGCGGCGCTGGCCGCGTGGCAGGACTTCCTCGACGGCCCGCTGTCGGACTACGACGGCGACCGCGACCGGCCCGGGGTCGCGGGCACCTCGCGGATGTCGCACCACCTGAAGTACGGGGAGATCCACCCGCGCACGATCCTCGCCGACCTGGGGCAGAAGCGGTCGAAGGGCGCGGAGACCTACCGCTCGGAGATCGCCTGGCGGGAGTTCTACGCCGACGTGCTGCACCACCACCCCGAGTCGGCCCGGGAGTACTACCGCCCGGAGTACGCGAAGATGCACTACGACGAGCCGGACGAGGCCTTCGAGGCCTGGGTCGAGGGCCGCACGGGCTTCCCGGTCGTCGACGCCGGGATGCGCCAGCTGCGCGCGACCGGCTGGGTGCACAACCGGGTGCGGATGATCGTCGCCAGCTTCCTGGTCAAGGACCTGCACGTGGAGTGGCAGCACGGCGCCCGGCACTTCATGCACTGGCTCGTCGACGGCGACCTGGCCTCCAACCAGCACGGCTGGCAGTGGACCGCCGGCTGCGGCACCGACGCGGCGCCGTACTTCCGGGTCTTCAACCCCACCAGCCAGGGCGAGCGCTTCGACAAGCGCGGCGACTACATCCGGCGCTGGGTGCCCGAGCTGGCGGACCCGGAGCAGGTGCCCG
Source organism: Nocardioides sp. (assembly GCA_002729525.1). Classification (GTDB taxonomy): domain Bacteria; phylum Actinomycetota; class Actinomycetes; order Propionibacteriales; family Nocardioidaceae; genus Nocardioides. The sequence continues at coordinate 19,961 of PBYI01000033.1, read as the reverse complement.
ACCCGCACGACCCGGACAGCGACACCCGCGACCTCGTCGGCTACCCGGCGCCGATCGTCGACCACAAGGCCGAGCGGCAGGAGGCCCTCGACCGCTGGAACGCGATCCGCTGACGGTCGTCCCTCGGGTGCCCGAGGCCCGGTGCAGACCGGGACTTCGTCCCCCTCACCCGGTGGGGTATCGAGGAGGACACTAGAGGCATGACCACCCGGTCCCCCCAGCCCGGGCCCCCTGACCGTCCCGGCCCCCCGGACCTCGTGGTGCCCGAGCGCTTCCGCAGCACCGGCGGCGCCGCGCACTGCGGGTGGGCCGCCGGCGCCCTCGCGCGCTACCTGGCACCCGGCGCCGTGGCCGTCGACCTGCGCGCCGTGCTCCCGCTGGACGAGCCCGTGCAGGTGCGCGTCGACGAGCGCCGCGACGGCGCGGACGGCGGGCGCGCGACCGCCTGGGACGGCGACCGGCTGCTCATGGAGGCCACGCACTGGGAGCGTCCGCTGGAGACGCTCGCGCCGGTCGACCCCGCCCTGGCCCGGACGGCGGCCCGCGCCGGCGTCGTCCCCGGACCGGCATTGCACCCGGTGCCGGTCTGCTTCTGCTGCGGCTGCGACCGCTCGGCCGCCGACGGCCTGCGCATCCACCCCGGCCACGTCCCCGGCTCGGCCCGCGGCCTGGTCGCCACCACCTGGACCCCGCACGCCAGCACCGGCGCGACCGGCGCGTCCACCGCGACGCTGCCGGTCACCTGGGCCGCCATCGACTGCGTCGGGGCCTGGGCGGGCACCCTGTCCGACCGCCTGCTCGTCCACCAGCGACTCGTCGTCGAGGTGCTCGACCTGCCCCGGCTCGGCGAGGAGCACGTCGTGGTCGCGGCGGTCCAGGGCACCCTCGGCGACCGGGTGCACACCGTCGCCGCGCTGCACGACGTACAGGGGCGTCTGCTGGCGCGGGCTGAGCACCTGTGGCGCGACGTCCTGCACCACGACGACCACCTGCTGCGAGCGGGCGCCGGCCCCTCCTAGGGCGAGGGGCGGCCGCTCGTAGGCTCGACCGCATGAGCGAGGAGCAGCAGCCCGAGTGGTGGCGGCACGCCGTCATCTACCAGGTCTACGTCCGCAGCTTCGCCGACGGCGACGGCGACGGGGTCGGTGACCTGCCGGGCATCACCGCGCGGCTGCCGCACCTGGTCGACCTCGGGGTGGACGCCCTCTGGATCACCCCGTTCTCCCCCTCCCCGCAGCACGACCACGGGTACGACGTCGCCGACTACCGCGGCGTCGACCCGCTGTTCGGCTCCCTCGACGACGCCGACGCCCTGCTCGAGCGGGCCCACGCGCTCGGGCTGCGCGTCGTCGTCGACCTGGTGCCCAACCACACCTCCGAGGACCACGCGTGGTTCCGGGCGGCGCTGGCCGCCGAGCCCGGCAGCCCCGAGCGCGGGCGCTACCTCTTCCGCGACGGCCGCGGCCCCGACGGCGCCGAGCCGCCCAACAACTGGCAGTCGGTCTTCGGCGGCCCGTCGTGGAGCCGGGTCGACGACGGCCAGTGGTACCTCCACCTCTTCGACTCCTCCCAGCCCGACCTCGACTGGCGCAACCCCGAGATCGGCGACGAGTTCGCCTCCGTCCTGCGCTTCTGGCTCGACCGGGGCGTCGACGGCTTCCGGGTGGACGTGGCGCACGGGCTCTACAAGGAGGAGTCGCTGCGCGACCAGGAGCTCCCGGCCTCGGCCGCGGGCCGCTCGGTCGACGAGGTCCGGCAGGAGGCGATGGTCGAGCGCACCGCGATCGACGAGCCGATGTGGGACCAGCCCGAGGTGCACGACGTCTACCGCCGCTGGCGCGGCATCCTCGACTCCTACGACGGTGACCGGATGGACGTCGCCGAGGCCTGGACGCAGACGCCTGCGTCGATGGCCCGCTTCGTGCGCAGCGACGAGATGAACCAGACCTTCAACTTCGCCTGGCTGCTCGCCCCGTGGTCGGCCGAGGCGTTCGCCGAGGTCGTCCGCAGCACCTTCGCCGCGCTGGAGGACGTCCACGCCGACCCGACCTGGGTGCTGAGCAACCACGACGTCGTGCGCCACCCGAGCCGGTACGCCGCCCTGGCCGACGGCACCGTCGACCCCGCGGTGGGTCTCGCCCGGTCCCGGGCCGCCACCCTGACGATGCTCGCGCTGCCCGGGTCGTCGTACCTCTACCAGGGCGAGGAGCTCGGCCTGCCCGAGGTCGACGTCCCGCCCGAGGCGCGCCAGGACCCCGCCTGGACCCGCGGGTACGACGACGGGCCGGGCCGCGACGGCTGCCGGGTGCCGATCCCGTGGTCGGGCGACGCGCCGCCGTACGGGTTCGGGCCGGGGGCGGGCCAGCCCTGGCTCCCCCAGCCGGCCGGGTGGGCGAGCCTGACGGTCGAGGCGCAGCGCGCCGACCCGACGTCGACGTACTCCTTCTACCGCCGCGCGCTGGCCGCGCGACGGGCCCTGCCACCGGCCTCGGCGGTGGAGATCGAGGTCGACGGCGACGAGCTGCGGCTGCACCGGCCGGGGCTCACCGTCGCCCTCAACTGCGGCGCCACCGACGCGCCGCTGCCGATGGGCGAGGTCGTCGTGGCCAGCGGGCACGTCGACGCCGTGCTGCCGCCGCACACCGCGGTCTGGGTCGAACCCCGCCACCACTGAGCCGGGCGGTGCCAGACTGCGCGCCATGGACTGGGCGTGGGAGGAATGGCACCACTACCTGGGGATGACGCCGCTCGGCGCCGTCACGATCGTGGTCTCGACCGCGGTGCTGTACGCCGTGTTCGTGACCGTGCTGAGCCGGTTCGGGCAGCGGCTCAACGCCGCTCCGTCGGCGCTGGAGCTGGCCGTCGTGGCCGTGCTCGGCGCGGTGGTCGGCCGCTCGATGCTCGGCCCGGAGCCGACCCTGGGCACCGGTCTCCTGGCGCTGGCGACGCTCTTCGCGCTGGAGTGGGTCTCGGGCCGGGTCGGCGGGACCGAGCAGCGCAGCGAGGACTCCCGCGGGTGGGCCGTGGCCGTCGTCGTGGCCGGCGAGATCGACCACGCAGAGCTGCGCCGCCACCGTGTGCACAAGGCGTCGCTCTGGGCGGTGCTGCGCGGCGCCGGCGTCCGGTCCCTCGACGAGGTGGCCCTCGTCGTGCTCGAGCGCAGCGGCTCCTTCTCGGTGCTCCGGGTCGGCGAACCCGTCGGCGGCGAGGCCCTCACCGGCGTCCGCGACGCCGACCGGGTGCTCGCGCATCTCGCCCTCCCCCGACCTCCCTCGCCCTAGCGACGCCGGGCAGGCGCACCGGGAGCACGACGGCCCGCGAGGCGCCCCGCGCCCAGGAGTGGTCCCGGGCGGGAGCGGCCTGCGGGCCGTCAGGAGGGGAAGTCCCCCGGAGGGCTCTGCGGCTCCAGCCGCGTCAGCAGCGGAACCGGCCGACCAGCGCCTTGAGCTCGGCGGCCATCGCGGCCAGCTCGGTCGCCGACTGCAGGGTGTTCTGCGTGCCCTGCCGGGTCTCGTCGGCCGCGCTGGCGACCTGGCTGACGTCGTCGGCGATGCCGTTGGCGCCGCCCGCGGCCTCGGTGACCGAGCGGGCGATCTCGTTGGTCGAGGCCGTCTGCTCCTCCACCGCCGAGGCGATGGTGGTCTGGATGTCGTTGATCCGTCCGATGACCTCGGAGATCTCGGAGATCGCCGAGACCGCACCCGAGGTGTCGTGCTGGATCGCCTCGATCTTGCGGCCGATGTCCTCGGTCGCCTTGGCGGTCTCCTTGGCGAGCTCCTTGACCTCGTTCGCGACGACCGCGAAGCCCTTGCCGGCGTCGCCGGCCCGCGCGGCCTCGATGGTCGCGTTGAGCGCCAGCAGGTTGGTCTGCTGGGCGATCGAGGTGATCACCTTGATGACCTGGCCGATCTCCGCGCTCGACTCGCCGAGGCTGGCGACGGTGCCCTGGGCCGACCCGGCCACGCTCACGGCCCCGGTGGCGACCGAGGCGGCCTCGGTGGCGTTCTGGGCGATCTCGCGGATCGAGGCGGTCATCTCCTCCGCCGCGCTGGCGACGGTCTGGATGGACGCCGACACCCGGGCGGCCGACTCGCTGGCGCTCGCGGCCCGGTCGGAGGTCATCGTGGCGCCGTCGCCCATGCCCTGCGACAGGATCGTCAGCTGCTCGGCGGCCACGCCCAGCGCGTCCGCCGTACGACCGAAGTCGGTCATGCTCTGGCGCATCGTGGCGAGCAGGGCCGAGACGCCGCCGGCCAGCTGGCCGATCGCGTCGTCGCCGCTCACCGAGATCTCGCGGGTGAGATCGCCCTCGCCGGCCGCGCTGACGACCTGGAGGACGTCCTCGACCTTGGCCGCGATGGCCGCGGCCTCCTCGCGCTCGCGGTTCTCCTTCATGATCCGCTCGATCGCCTGGGAGACCAGGCGGCCGACGTTGCGCAGGGCGTCGAGGCGCTGGGTCGACGGGTGGAGCGTCTCGGTGGTGAAGAAGTCCATCGTGCCGACGACCTCGCCGCGCACCGTGACCGGGAAGCAGACGCCGGACTTCACGCCGACCTTCTGCGCCACGGGGGCCCGCACGCAGTCGGTCATCTCGCCGATGTCCTGGGTGAAGAACAGGTCCTCGGTCGCCCAGGCCCGGCCGGACAGGCCGACGCCGCGGGCGAAGGACGCCTCGAGGGTGACCTTGCGGAACTCAGGCCCTGCGTCGCCGGACTCCTGGGAGAACTTCAGCTTCATGTCGTCGCGGTCCAGCGACCAGTAGGAGCCGTAGGCCCAGTCGAACTTCTGGCGGACCACGTCGAGCACGCCGGCCACGGCCTCCTCGACGGTGGTCGCCGCCTGGATCGCGACGAGCACCTGGTTGACGGCCGCGGCGTCGCTCATCGACTCCTCGAGCGCCCGCTCCTGGGCCAGCTGCTGGGTGATGTTGTCCCACGTCGCCATCGCGCCGACGTACTCGCCGGCCTCGTCGTAGATCGCGTGGACCTCGAGGTCGAGGGTCTCCGGACCGACCTGGATGTGCGCCTTGCGGGGCAGCAGACCGGGGTCGGCCAGGATCTTGCGCTGGTACGACGGGTTCTTGTGGAAGATGTCCAGGTTGGCGCCGACCACGCGGTCGGGCGACACCGGCAGCCAGTCGGCCAGGGCGGTGAGGCCCTCGCGGGTGGCGGCGTTGACGTAGGTGATGTTGAGCTCGCGGTCGGCGAGCATCACCCGGGTCGGGATGGCCTCCAGCACGCCCGGGAGCGACCTGAGGTCGGTGACGCCCTCGGTGACGGACGCCGTCGGGGTGCTGGTGGCCGCGCCGGCAGCGCGGGTCCGCGTGCCGGTCTTGGCGGGGCGGGTAGCGGTCTCGGTCACGGATTTCCTCCGGTGGTGTCGGGTGCCGCAGTGACGTCGACGGCACGGTCGGCGTCCAGGACGAGCAGGATGGCGCCGGGGAGCGGGAGCACCCCGACGACGGCCTCCTGGACCGTGGACGGCAGGTTGGTGGGTGCGGGCTGGAGCTCGACGTCAGCGGTGTCGATGACGTCTCCGATGTCGTCGACCAGGAGCGAGGAGACCTCGCCCCGGCTGCGGCAGACGACGTTCATGGGCAGGTCGCCCTCCGGTCTGGCGGGAAGCCCCAGCCGGCAGCGCAGGTCCACGGCCGTGACGATCTGGCCGCGGAGGTTGATGAGCCCGTGCACCGCGTCGGGCGCGCACGGGACGACGGTGAGCTGCTGGTAGCGCAGGACCTCCTGGACAGCGGACACGTCGAGGCCGAAGTAGAGTCCGTCGACCCAGAACGTGCACATCTGGCGGGGCTGGACACCCGTGCGGACGTCCGGCGAGGCGGTGGTCAGGCTCATCGGGCACCTGCCAGGGCCGGGCGGACCACCGCGTCGAGGTCGACGAGGTCGGTGACCCGCTCCTGCACGACCGCCGAGCCGAGGACGCCGGCACGCCGGCCGACCTCCGTCGCCACGACGTTCTCCTCGACCACGTCGAGGACCCGGTCGATCACGATGCCCACGCGGTGCCCCTCTCCCTCGTGCACGACGACGGAGACCTGCCCGTCGGCGGCGGCGGTGTCGACCAGTCCGATCGCCGGGGCCAGGCGCACCAGGGGCAGGATGCCGCCGCGGTACTGCACGACCTCGGTGCTCCCCGAGCGCTCGATGCGGGTGACGTCGAACTCCTCCAGGCGCGAGACCGCGGTGAGCGGCAGCGCGGCCCGGCGGCCCGACGACACCTCGAGCACCAGCAGCGCCCGGCTGTCGACGGCTGCACCGCGTCCCTCGTCCGCCACCGGCTCGGGCGCGCCGATCACCCGGTCGCGGGCGATGCCGGCGACGTCGAGGATCAGGGCCACCCGGCCGTCGCCCATGATCGTGGCGCCGGCGTACATCGGGATCGCCTTGAGCTGGCGACCCATCGGCTTGACCACGATCTCCTGGGTGTCGTGCACCTCGCCGACGCACAGCCCGAAGCGGGCGTCGTCGGCCTGCACCACCACGATGGTGAGCGCGTCGGGCAGCTCGCCCGCCGCCAGCGGGTCGCCCCCGAGCACGTGCGACATCGAGACCAGCGGAAGCAGCCGGCCGCGCAGGCGGAGCACCGGCGCACCGGCGAGGACCTCCACGTCGCGACGCAGGTCGGCACCCTCGAGGCGGACCAGCTCGACCAGGTTGGCCTGCGGGATCGCGTAGCGCTCGCCATTCTCCCCCACCACCAGGGCGGGGATGATCGCCAGCGTCAGCGGGATCCGCACACGAACGGTGGTGCCCCGGCCGACCGCGCTGGAGAGGTCGACGCTGCCGCCGATGCCCTCGATCGAGGTACGGACGACGTCCATCCCGACGCCGCGTCCGGAGACGTTGGTGACCGCCTCGGCGGTGCTGAAGCCGGGCCGGAACACCAGGTCGATGATCTCGCGGGTGTCCATCCGGGCGAGCGCCTCGCGGGTGACGACGCCGCGCGAGACCGCGACGGCGCCGATCTTCGCCGGGTCCATGCCGCGGCCGTCCTCAGCGATCTCGACGACCACCTGGCCGCTCTCGTGGTAGGCCCGCAGCTGCAGGCGCCCGCTGGCGGTCTTGCCCGCGGCGAGGCGCTCGGCCGGCGGCTCGAGACCGTGATCGAGCGCGTTGCGCACCAGGTGCGTGAGCGGGCCCCGGATCGCCTCGAGCAGCGAGCGGTCGAGCTCGGTGTCGTGGCCGTCCATGTCGAGCTGCACCTCGCGGCCCAGCTGGTGGGCGAGGTCGCGCACGATCCGCGGCATCTTCGACCAGACCTGGCCGATCGGCTGCATGCGCGTGCGCATCACCGCCTCCTGGAGCTCGCTGGCCACCAGGTCGAGTCGCTGTGCGGCGCGCACCAGCTCGACGTCGGACGCCGCGTCGGTGCGCTGGAGGATCTGGTTGCGGGTCAGCACCAGCTCGCCGACCAGCTGCACGAGGCCGTCCAGCAGGTCGACGTCGACCCGCACCGTGGCGTCGACCAGGCCGCGGCGCTGCTCGCCGTCCGGCTCGGCGGCGGCCTCGGCGACCGGCTCGGCGACCGGCTCGGTGGTCGCCTCGACCACCGGTTCGACCGCCACCTCCGCGCCGGTGTCGACGACCGGCTCGGTCGCTGCTGCACGGGTCGGCTCGGGGGCCACGAGCACGGGCTCGGGCACGTCGTCGGTCGCCATGGGCGCCTCCTCGACGGGGACCGCCCCTGCGGAGCCGACCGCACCCCCCACAGGTGCTGGCGTCGGCTCCGCGTCCACGGCGGTCGGTGCGGAGCCGGGGTCCGCGACGGGCGCGGCGTCCTCCGGTCCGGGTTCGGTGGCGGGCTCGACGACGGCGTCCGCCGCGTCCGTCCCGACCTCGGGCTCGTCGGTGGTCTCGGCCACGGGCGCGGCGGGCGGCGCGGACACCTCGTCCTTCTCGCCCTCCAGGACCCGCTCCAGGCGGGCGACGACGTCCTCGACGGGGACGTCGGGGGCGGCGTCGGAGCCCTCCCGCTCGATCGCGTCGAGCAGGGCGCGCACGGTGTCCACCATGGCGAGCAGGACGCCGGCGGTGCCGGTCGTCATGGTCATCCGGCCGTCGCGCAGCCGGGCGAGGAGGTTCTCGCCGACGTGGGTCAGCGCCTCCAGGCGGTCCAGGGCGAGGAAGCCGCTGGTGCCCTTGATCGTGTGGATCGTGCGGAAGATGCTCGAGAGCAGCTCCTTGGAGTCGGGCTGCTGCTCCAGCTCCACGAGGTCGCGGTCGAGTCGGTCGAGGTTCTCGTGACTCTCGACCAGGAACTCCGCGACGATCTCGGCGTCGTCGTCCATGCGTCCTCCTCCGCGTGACACCGGATACATCGGCGTGGCGCGGAGGCACCTGAGGGAAAGGCGGCCCGGTGGTACGTACCAGGTGACGCATGTCAGTCGCGTCGTCGCAGGTCAGCGGCGTACGAGTGGCACATCCGGGCAAGTCCGCAGGTCGACGGGCGCCCCGGAGGGGTCGGCGTCGGTCAGCCCGGTGGGCGACGGGCGCGCAGCGCCTCGGCGAGGCTGGCGACCTTGTCGTCGCTGGGCGACGCAGCCGCCTGGTTGCTGTCCTCGAGCTGGCGCAGCAGCTCGGCGCGGTTGACCGCGACGGAGCGGGGCGCGTCGATGCCGATCCGCACGACGTCGCCGCGGACCTCCAGCACGGTGACGGTGACGTCGTCGCCGATCACCACGCTCTCGCCCACCCGGCGGCTCAGGACCAGCATGGGTCCACGCTACTGGTCCGAGGGGTGCGTGCGGGGCATCCCGGGCCGACCGGGCTCACCCGGCGGACAGGAGCGGGACGTCGGTCGCGAGCTGCGGGTCGTCCAGGATCACCTGGGTCGCGCGCCGGGTGGCGGTGTTGACCAGGACCGGGGCGAGCAGGTTGGCGGTGGTGCCGGCCAGCGACTCACCGGCGGTCAGCACCGTCAGCAGCAGCACCTCGTCGGCCGAGGTGACGCCGATGTCCTGGGCCACGCTGTCGGAGATCTCCGGCGCGTAGTCGGGGAAGAACACGTGTGCCGGCACCACCAGGAAGCGCAGGTCGGGGTCGTCGAGCGACCGCAGCGAGCAGAGCACGCCGTCGTCGTCGAGCTGCACCAGCGCGAAGCGCGAGTGACCGGGGAAGCCCGGCATCGGGTGCACCATCTCCACGACCGGGAGCTCCGTCGCGACGCTCATGGTGGCTCCTCCGGTCCTGGTCTCGCGGGCGGCCTCCGCACGGGGCGGGCGCGGCCGTGGGCGGGTGTCGATCATCGCAGAAAGTCCACCAGGCTCGGCTGCAGGACGCGCGCGGTGGAGGCGAGAGCCGCCTGGTAGGCGACCTCGTGCACCTGCATCTCCACGACCGCGGCGGCCAGGTCGGTGTCCTCGGCCTCCGACAGCGCCAGCTTCAGCGACACCAGCCGGTCCTCGGTCTGGTTGACGGTCGCGTCGACACGGTTCTGGGCCGCACCGATCGTGGCCTGCGACGAGGTGATCTGGGTGAGACGGATGGCCAGCGCGGCGATCCCGGCCTGCACCCCGGCGCTGTCGCCGGCCCGCATCGCCGTCGACAGCGCGCCGAGGTCGTCGAAGAGGTTGGCGCCGTCCGGCCCGACCACGTCGGTGCCGAGCGCGTCGATGCGCACCGTGACACCCGGCCCGATCGTGCGCACCACCTCGCCGGCCACGCCGACGAAGGCACCGGAGTCGTCGAACGCCTGGCTGCCGGCGGTGATGCCGCCGAGCACCGGACGCCCGAGGTACGTCGTGTTGGCCACCGACAGCAGGCTGTCTCGCAGCTGGTCGATCTCGGCCGCGAAGGCCTCCTGGCCGGCGCCGCTCGCGGTGGCGTTGGCCGCCTGGAGCGCGAGGTCGGACGCGCGACGTACCTGGTCGGCCATGGTGCCGAGAGCGGAGTCGGTGACGCTGAGCCACCCGTCGGCGCTCTGGGCGTTGCGGACGTGCTGCTCGGTCGAGGCGACGTCGGCGCGCAGCCGCATCGCGGTGGTCGAGGCCGTCGGGTCGTCGGAGGGACGGTTGACGTCCTTGCCGGTCGACAGCTTCTCCTGGGTGACCGCCATCCTCGCCAGTCCCGACTGCAGGGAGGAGAGGGAGCGGTCGACGAGCATGCCCTGGGTGACGCGGATCGAGACCATCAGCGGGTCACCCCGGTCCGGTTGATCAGGGTGTCGAGCACCGAGTCGACCACGGTCATCACCCGGGCCGCAGCCTCGTAGGCGCGTTGGGCGGAGAGCATCGAGACCATCTCCTCGTCGAGGTTGACGCCCGCGAGCTGCTCGTGGGCGGAGTCCACCTGGGCGGTCAGGAGGGACTGGGTGGTGGCCAGCCGGCGGCTGGAGGCGACCTCGGTGCCGAGGCCGTTGACCAGGCTCTGGTAGTCGTGCTCGGCCTGGCCGGCGGTGCCGAGGGCGTCGGCCACGGAGGCGTCGAGGACGCCGCCGGGGTACGCCGACACGGCGACGGCACGCCGGTCGGTCACGGCGAGCGACAGCGACGACGCCGCGGAGCCCGGCGTGTAGGTGAAGAACGTCGCCCCCGGGTTGCCGTCGAGGTCGTAGGCCCCGGCGTGCAGCGTGTTGATCGTGTCGGCGAAGTCGGCGACCAGCGCGTCGAGCCCCGCGGCGTACGCCGGCAGGGTCGTGGTGAGCAGGTCGAGCGACGCGCCGACCTCGCCGCGCGGGGTGCTGGTGAGCGGCGTCGTCACCTGGGAGGCGCCGGAGCCGCTGGTGACCGCGAGGGTCACCGGCAGGCCGTCGGAGGTGCCGTCCGGATTGACGCCCGTGGCGATGGTCAGCTGGGCGGCCGTGCGCCCGGTGACCAGTGCGACGCCGCCGACGGTGACGTCGACGCCGCCGTCCGTGCGCTCGGTGGCCACGCCGCCGGTCAGCTCGGCCAGGTTGAGGGCGAGCCGGTCGCGGGTGTCGAGCATGTCGTTGACGTCGACGCCGTCGAGACGGGCCGAGGCGATCGCCCGGTTGGTCTCGGCGAGCTCGGCCGCGGCCGTGTTCACCTCCGACACCAGGCCCTGCATCGTCAGGCGCTGCATCGAGGCCTCGCCCTCGACGTTGGCCGCCTGGGCGTGGAAGGCGTCGGCGAGCGCCGCGGCCCGGGTGAGCACCTGGGTGCGGGCGGCGTCGCCGGCGGGGTCGTTGCCGACGTCCTGCCAGGCCGAGCGGAAGTCGGCAAGCGCTGCCGCGACACCGGAGTCGCCGGGCTCGCCGACGCCGCTCTCCAGGCGGGCCAGCGAGGTCGCGCGCGACTCGAGGTAGGCGAGCGAGCCGTGCTCGGTGCGGGCGCGGGCGACGATGAGGGAGTCCGAGAGCCGGTCGATCGCGCCGGTGCGCACGCCGCCGCCGGCGCCGTCGTACCGCGACCAGAGGGCGGCCACCTGGGGGGCGCCCTCGGCCTCGCCGACCACGCGACGACGGGTGTAGCCCTCGGTGCTGACGTTGGCGACGTTGTTGCTCGCCACGTCCATGGCGACGCGGTTGTAACGGATCGCACTGAGCGCGGTGTTGAGGGAGGAGAGGGTGCCGCTCATCGAGTCCCCCTCCCTCGGGCAGGCATGTCGCTGTGCACGGCCGGCCTCAGAGGCTCTGGTCGAGGAGGCGGCGGGCAGCCGCGGTGACGACCCGACCGTCGGGCCGGTAGCTCTCGGTCGCCGGCTCGCCGAGCGAGGCGAGCGCCTCACGCGCGGAGCGGTAGCCCTGGGTCAGCAGCTCACGGTTGGTGTCGGCCATGGCCGAGATCTGCTCGGTGACCCGCGAGAACGCCTGGCGGTGCTCGTCGAGGATCGTGCGCCACGGCTCGGGGGACGCCTCGGCCAGCTCGCGCAGCGACGGGCTGGGGGCGAGCCCCAGCTCCTCGGCCGCGGCGTCGGCCGCGACGGCGCGCAGGACCTCGGTCTCACGCAGGGTGGTGAGGACGGCGTCAACGTCGCGCGCGGCGCGCATCAGGTGGTGGCTACGGCCGCTGGCGAGCACCAGCTGCTCGACCTCCAGCCGGTAGTGCAACGTGTCCAGGAGCTCACGCTCCTGCCACAGGACCTGCCCGAGCTTCTCCATGGCATCCTCCTCAGGGACGTCCGGGCCGCCCGTCCGGTGGCGGTCCGGTCGCCGGCTGGTGGCGAGGACCCGGGGTGCGGACCAGACCACCGTCGCGCGACGCACGACACCGACAGAGATGACCTTCGGCACACCTCGTCCCGACCTGAGAGCAACCGCAAGATTGGCCCGAGGACAAATGTCCTGGTCATCCGATTCCGTCCGGGCCGTTTTGGCGTGAAGCCCTTCCCCCCGGGGGATTCTCCGACAAACCTGTTCCTGTCACTGCGATGGGAGCCGCAGGGACACGGAACCCAGATCCTGGGAGGGACTGGTCCGGGGGAACCTCTCGTACGAGGACCCCTGCACCACCTCTGTCGGGGCCGAAGGTCCCGTCCCCCCCACTGGGCTCCCGCGTCGGACCCCACCCGGGGCGAGGCACTGCAGGGCGCTCAACCCGGGCAACCCCCACAACCCGGGTCGGAACGAGGCACCCCATGGACACGAAGTCCACCCCCCACGAGACCGCCGGCACCCTGACCGACGGCGAGCGCGAGCAGCTCGTCCTCGACCACATGCGGCTGGTCGGCTACATCGTCCGCGAGACCATGGCCCGGGTCCCCGAGCACGTCAGTGCCGACGACCTCCAGTCCGCCGGTCTCACCGCCCTGGTGAAGGCGTCCCGGTCGTTCGACCCCGAGCGCGGCGTCCCCTTCCCGCGGTACGCCGCCAGCCGCGTGCGCGGCGCGGTCGTCGACGAGCTGCGCCAGATCGACTGGGCCTCGCGCTCGGTCCGTCGGCGCAGCCGCGACCTCGAGGCCGCCCGCACCCAGCTCGCCAACGCGCTGGGCCGGCCGCCGGAGAACCACGAGGTCGCCGCGGCCCTCGGCTGGAGCACCGCCGACGTCGACGCCTCGGACTCCGACGTGGCCCGCGCCAACCTGGTCGCGCTCAACGCCTCGCCCGACGGCGAGACCACGCTGGCCGACGTGCTGGTGAGCAGCGCCCCGCTGCCCTCCGACGTCGTCGAGCACCGCGAGCGCCTCCAGTACCTCGTCGCGGCGATCGCCGAGCTGCCCGAGCGCCAGCGGGTGGTCGTCGAGGAGTACTTCCTCGCCGAGCGCCCGATGGCCGAGATCGCCGAGCGTCTCGGGGTGACCGAGTCGCGGGTCTCCCAGATCCGCGCCGAGGCCCTCGTGCTGCTGCGCGACGCGATGAACTTCTCGCTCGACCCGCACCTGGTGGCCGAGCACCCGCGCCCGCAGGGCTGCGCCGCCCAGCGCCGCGCCGCCTACTTCCAGGCGGTCGCCAGCCGGCACGCCGCTGCCGCCGGCACCGGCCGGGTCGCGGCGGCTGCGGTGCACGCCACCAGCGCCTGACCCTCCGCGTGCGCACGACGCGCGCCTCGTCGTCGTACGCACGCACCGCACGCAGGACACGACCCGTGGACCCCGGTCCACGGGTCGTTCCACGTCCGGACCCGGGGTCCCGCCCGATCCCCCTGGTACGTACCAGGACCGGCCGGGACAAATTCCCCCGCACTTTCCTCAAGCGCCCCCGTCGCCCGCCGATGGGGAGCGCGGAGCCCACGGACGGGCCCACCGACTCGCCCCAGGAAGGAACGCATCATGAGTCTCCGCATCAACCAGAACATCGACGCGATCAACAGCTACCGCAACCTGTCGGTCACGCAGAACCAGATGTCGAAGAGCCTGGAGAAGCTCTCCAGCGGCTTCCGCATCAACCGTGCCGCCGACGACGCGGCCGGCCTTGCCATCTCCGAGGGTCTGCGCTCGCAGATCGGTGGCCTCAAGGTCGCCGTCCGCAACACGCAGGACGGCGTCAGCGTCGTGCAGACGGCTGAGGGTGCGCTCACCGAGACGCACTCCATCCTGCAGCGCATGCGCGACCTCGCCGTGCAGTCCGCCAACGACTCCAACGACCAGGCCTCGCGCGACGCCATCCAGTCGGAGTCGACCGCTCTGGTCAGCGAGCTCGACCGGATCGCGAGCAAGACGACGTTCAACAACGTCAACCTGCTCGACGGCACCTTCACCGGCAAGGACTTCCAGGTCGGCTACGCCGCCGGCGACACCATCCAGGTCGACATCGTCTCCTCGGCCCCCCAGGGCGTGAAGGCGACCTACGCCAACGGTGCCGCCTCGACGACTGCCGCCACGGCGACCTTCTCCGCGGGTGGCGTCTCGGTCACCACGGCCGCACTCACCGCCAGCACCGACGCGAACAACATCGCCGACCAGCTGAACGGTGACGACGCCTTCGCCTCGGCGTTCACCGCGAAGGTCACCTCCACCGGTGGCCTGGAGATCCAGATGAAGAACGCCGACGTCACCGCGTCCGCGATCACCATCACCGGCACCGGCTTCGCCGGCGCCAAGACCGACACCGCCAACACGGCCACCGGCTCCGGCGGCTTCTCCAGCTCCGACCTCGGTCTGGGCACGGTGGACCTGTCCACCAAGGCCGGCGCCACCTCGGCGATCGACGCGCTCGACACCGCGATCGCCGCCGTCAGCACCAGCCGCGCCAACCTCGGTGCCCTGCAGAACCGGTTCGAGCACACGATCAACAACCTGAACGTGACCTCGGAGAACCTCTCGGCGTCCGAGAGCCGGATCCGCGACACAGACATGGCGCAGGAGATGATGAGCTTCACCCGGTCGCAGATCCTCTCCCAGGCCGGCACCGCGATGCTCGCCCAGGCCAACTCCGCTCCCCAGAGCGTGCTGAGCCTGCTGCGTGGCTGATCCACACCCGGCGTGACGGCCGGGGTGGACCGGGGAACGACCCTCCCCACCACCCCGGCCGACACCCGGACCGGAGGTCGGGGCCCACCCCCCACGGGCCCCGCCCTCCACCGCACCACCCGGAGTCGGAGAGGAGGCACACGACATGGGCGCTGTCATCAGCGGTCTGGCCAGCGGGCTGGACTCCGCGACCATCATCGACCAGCTCATGCAGCTGGAGGCGATCCCGCAGCAGCGGCTGCAGACGCGCATCTCCTCGGAGAACCTCGTCGTCACCAGCCTCCAGGCGGTCAACAAGACCTTCGCGTCGCTGGCCACCAAGGCCGAGGCGCTCGCCGACCCCACCGTCTGGGCGCCGTTCACCGCGACCAGCTCCAGCACCGAGCTGACGGTCACCACCGGCGACGACGCCGCCCCGACCCAGCTCAACGTCACCATCACCGGCGTCGCGCGCACCCACCAGCTGGGCTTCGCGAACGCCGCCGCGACCACCGACGTGGTCACCGGCGCGAGCACGATCGTGACGCTGGACCGGTTCGACGGCTCGCCCGTGTCCATCGACACCGGCGACGGCACCCTCCAGGGCCTCGCCGACGCCCTCAACGACCCGGCCAACGACACAGGCCTGCAGGCCACCCTGGTCAAGGTCGGCACCGACTCCTACCGCCTGCTGGTGGAGTCGAGGGCCACTGGACTCACCGAGGACTTCGACCTCACCGCCCAGGACGGCTCGCCGCTGCTCGGCGGCGCCACCGTCCGGGCCGGCTCGGACGCCTCGATCGACCTCGGCGCCGGCCTGGTCGTCACCAGCGCCAGCGGCACCTTCGACGACGTCGTCCCCGGGGTCTCGCTCTCGCTGGCAGGCTCCGCGACCGTCGGCACGGTCGTCACCGTCGGGGTCACCCGCGACACCGCCGGCATGTCGGGCAAGGTCAAGGCCCTCGTCGACGCCGTCAACGCCGCGCTCGCCGAGATCGACGTGAAGACCGCCGTCAGCGCCGACGGCAGCACCTCCTCGCCGCTCACCGGCGACGGCACGGTCCGCCAGCTGCGCAGCCAGCTGCTGGACACCATCCGCACCACCGGCGGCACCTCGCTGGCGGCGTACGGGATCCAGACGACCAGGGACGGCCGGCTGGAGTTCGACGAGACGACGTTCAAGGCCGCCTACGCCGCCGACCCCACCGGGACGGCGGACATGTTCACCACCGCGGGCTCCGGCTTCGCGGCCAAGGTCGCCTCGGTCGCCACCGCGGCCAGCGACCCCTACGACGGTTCACTCTCCACCGCGATCACCGGGCGACAGTCCGGCATCGACCGGATGGAGGACAGCGTCGACGAGTGGGACCGCCGCCTCGAGCTGCGCCGTACGGCGCTCGAGCGGCAGTTCACGGCGCTGGAGACCGCCCTCAGCCAGATGAGCAGCCAGTCGAACTGGCTGGCCGGTCAGCTGGCCTCACTGCCGACGTACGAGTAAACGGGAAGTCAAGGAAGGCACCCCATGAACGTCAACGCACGCGCCGCATACATGGATGCATCGGTCGCGACCGCGAGCCCCGCCCGGCTGCTGGTCATGCTCTACGAGCGCCTCGTCCTCGACGTCCGTCGCGGGCTGGAGGCCCAGCAGCAGGGCGACCACGCCTCGGCGCACCCCGCGCTCCTCCACGCCCAGGACATCGTGCTCGAGCTCCGCTCCAGCCTCGACTCCGAGAGCTGGGAGGGCGGGCCGCAGCTCGCCTCGATCTACGACTTCCTCCACCTGCAGCTCGTGCGCGCCAACATGCGCCGCGACCCCGAGGTCACCGCCGGCTGCCTGGCCCTCGTCGAGGACCTGTGCAACACCTGGCGCGAGGCCGCCCTCCAGGCGAGCAGCGTCGCATGACCGCCACGGCCGCTCCGGTGAGCAGCGGCGTCCGCGCACGCACCAGCGCTGCCGGACCGGACGACGTACGCATCGGCTCCATGGCCGGCGAGCGCGCCTACCTCGACTGGGAGATCACCCTCGACCGGCTCGAGCTCGACATCCTCCGCTGCGAGCGCGGCCTGGAGAAGGGCGTCGACGTACGGCTCGACCAGTGGGAGCCGCCGACGGCGATCAGCCCGCTGCCCGGCGCGCTCGTGGAGCGCGCCTCCGAGATCCAGCGGCGGCAGGAGGCCGTCGTGTCCCGCATGGCCGACGAGCTGAAGGTGACGCTGCGCCAGCGCGCCGCCGCCGAAGCCATCGCGCGCACCTCCGTGCGCGGGAACGACCCCGTCTACGTGGACATCGCCATCTGATCGGAGCACCTGTGTCGACCACGGCCCACCCGGCCTCACGCACCCCCAGCCCCTCGACCGCCCCCGACGGGCCCGACCACCCGGTCGGGCCCGTCTCGGGCGTGCCCGGGGCGTGGCGTCCCGAGGACGCCGACCTGGTCGCCGACGTCGTCGACTACGCCATCTTCGGCCTCGACACCGACGGCGTCATCCGGTCGTGGAACGCCGGCGCGCAGGCGCTGAAGGGCTGGACCGAGGAGGAGGCCGTCGGACGCCACTTCTCGATGCTCTACCCGGGGACCTCGCGCCGCGAGGGCCTGCCGGAGCGGCTGCTGGAGCAGGCACGCGCCGAGGGCCGCGTCGAGCACGAGGGCCTGCGGGTACGCCGCGACGGGACGACGTTCTGGGGCAGGGTCGTGCTCACCGCCGTCCGCGACGACGACGGACGGCTCGTCGGCTACACCAAGGTCACCCGCGACCTGACCGAGCACCGCCAGCGCGAGCAGGACCTCGAGCAGAGCGAGGCAGGCTTCCGCCAGCTCGTCAGCCAGGTCGTCGACTACGCGATCATCTCCCTCGACGAGGGCGGCCACGTCACCTCCTGGAACGCCGGCGCCGAGCGCCTCAAGGGCTGGACCGAGGCGGAGGTGGTCGGGCGGCCGTCGGCGGTCTTCTACGACGCCGAGGACCGTCGCGCCGGGCTGCCGGAGGCCCTGCTGTGCTCCGCGCGTCGCGACGGCCGGGTCGAGCACGAGGGCTGGCGGGTGCGGCGTGACGGCACGCCGTTCTGGGCCGACGTCGTCATCACGCTGCGCCGCGACGCCGACGGGAGGCCGTGCGGCTTCACCAAGGTCACCCGCGACCTGACCCGCCAGCACCAGCTGCACACCGAGCTGCGCGAGAGCGAGGAGCGGTTCCGCTCGCTGGTCTCGCAGGTCCAGGACTACGCCATCATCGCCCTCGACCCGAGCGGCACCATCCGGTCCTGGAACGCCGGCGCCGCCGCGCTCAAGGGCTACACGGAGGACCAGGCCGTCGGCCGCTCGTTCACGATGTTCTACGGCGAGGACGACCGGCGCGACGGCCTGCCGCAGCAGCTGCTCACCCGGGCCGCCGCGCACGGCTCCGTCGAGCACCAGGGCTGGCGGGTCCGCCGCGACGGCACCCGCTTCTGGGGCGACGTCGTGCTGACGGCGCTGCGCGACGACGAGGGCGTGCTGACCGGCTTCTCCAAGGTCACCCGCGACCTCACCGAGCAGCACCAGCTCCAGGAGGAGCTCGCCTCCAGCGAGGAGCGCTTCCGCACGCTGGTCTCGCAGGTCCAGGACTACGCCATCATCGCCCTCGACGCCGGGGGCACGATCCGCTCCTGGAACGCCGGGGCCGAGGCGGTCAAGGGCTACTCCGCCGCGCAGGCGGTCGGTCGGTCGTTCACGATGTTCTACTCCCCGGAGGACCGCCGCGACGGGCTCCCGGGACGACTGCTCGAGCAGGCCGCCCGCGACGGCCGGGTGCAGCACAGCGGCTGGCGGCTGCGCCGCGACGGCTCCCGTTTCTGGGGCGACGTCGTGATCACCGCGCTGCGCGACGAGCAGGGCACGCTCGTCGGCTACTCCAAGGTCACCCGCGACCGCACCGAGCAGCACGCGCTCGAGGGCCGCCTGCGGGAGAGCGAGGCGCGGTTCCGCACGCTCGTCGCCAACGTCGTCGACTACGCGATCGTCGCGCTCGACGAGCAGGGACGCGTCGCGACCTGGAACGCCGGCGCGCAGCGCGTCCACGGCCATGCCGAGAGCGAGGTGCGCGGGGCGTCGTACGCCGTGTTCTGCACGCCGGAGGAGCGCGCCGAGGGCGTGCCCGACGCGCTGCTCGCGACCGCGCGGCGCGAGGGACGCGTCGAGACCACCGGTTGGCGGGTGCGCAGCGACGGCAGCCGTTTCTGGGCGAACGTGGTGATGACCGCGCTCGTCGGTGACGACGGGCGTGCGTCGGGCTTCGCCGTCGTCACCCGCGACATGAGCGACATCAAGCGTCTGGAGACCGTGCAGGACTCGTTCTACGCGACGTTCGAGCACGACTTCCGCAGTCCCGTGACCGCGATCCGCGGGTTCGCCAGCCTCCTGCGCGAGCAGGAGGTGCCGGGCTTCGACCACTACCTCGCGCGCATCGAGGACAACGCCGACACGCTCCTCGCGATGATCCTCGACCTCGTGGAGTTCGCCCGGCTGCGCTCAGGTGACACCCCGTTGACCATGGAGCCCGCCGACCTCGCCGCGCTCGCCGCGCCGTGGGTGTCGGGTCTCCCCCACGTCAACGACCGCCGCATCCGCGTTGAGACCGTCGGTCCGGTGCCCGTCACCATCGACAAGGTCGCCCTGGGACGCGTCGTCACGAACCTCGTCGCCAACGCGCTCAAGTACTCCGAGCCCGACACCGAGGTGCTCGTCCGCGTCGGCACCGAGCGCGGCGAGGCCGTCCTCACCGTCACCGACCACGGCCGCGGCATCGCACCCGAGGACCTCCGGACCATCTTCGACGAGTTCCAGCGCGGCCGGCTCGCCGAGGACGACGGCGGCACCGGTCTCGGGCTCGCCAGCGCGAAGAAGCTGGTCACGCTCCACGGCGGCCGGATCAGCTGCCGCAGCGGGCTCGGGGCCGGGACGACCATGACCGTCGTGCTGCCCCTGCGCGAGCTCGCCTGAGCGCTCCGGGCGTCGAGCGGCCCCGGTCGTCGAGCGGCCCCCGGTCGTCGAGTAGGTGCGGAGCGAGGCACGAGCGAAGCACCGTACCGAGACAGGGAGGATGGTCTTACCCGGTTCCGGGGTCTGACCTCTACCGAGACTGGCGCCCGATCCGATGATGGGCGGGCTGTCTTTGCATGCG
>PBYI01000032.1 GCA_002729525.1 Nocardioides sp. | reverse complement strand
TTTCTGCCTTGTCATCGAAACCAAGTTGAAGGGCCTTGTACCCGTCAACCTCTTCGGTTCTGACTTGGGTAACCACACATGGTCCAGCTTCAATAACGGTACATGGAACGTTTTTTCCATTCTCGTCAAAAATGCTGGTCATGCCGATTTTTCTTCCTATTAACCCAGACATATTTATTAATTATTAATTGATTACTTTTTGTTACGCCAATCAGTTGGCAAAAAAATTGGGTCAAGAAAATAATTCTGCTCTGACCCAGATTTTTTTTTCTTTCTCCGTTTTTCCCGGACCATCGTCAGGGACATGTTTTTTTTTAGTTCTAAGTTTTAAGTTGACAGTTTTAAATCACTTTCTAAGTGCAAAAACCTTTAACCCAATACTCAAAACCTATCAGACCTTGATCTCAACCTCAACTCCACTAGGAAGCTCAAGCTTCATGAGGGCGTCGATGGTTTTTGATGAAGAGCTGTAAATGTCCAAAAGTCTCTTGTAAGAGCTCAATTCGAACTGCTCTCTAGATTTTTTGTTCACATGGGGTGAACGCAAAACCGTAAATATCTTCTTGTTCGTTGGCAATGGAATAGGTCCCGTTACCACCGCACCAGTGGTTTTCACTGTTTTCACGATCTTTTCAGCAGATTTGTCCACCAAATTGTGATCGTAAGACTTCAATTTAATTCTAATTTTTTGACTCATCTTGCTGATAATTATGCTGTTATTCCTTTGGCAGCTTTGATCACTTCCTCTGCAATGTTGGAAGGGGTCTCGGCATAGTGTGAAAATTCCATAGTGGATGTAGCCCTTCCCGAAGACAAGGTCCTCAAGGAAGTTACGTATCCGAACATTTCAGAAAGTGGTACTTCAGCTTTGATAACCTTTGCACCGGCCCTATCGTCCATGTTGTTTACTTGTCCCCTTCTACGGTTCAAGTCACCTACAATATCACCCATATTCTCCTCTGGTGTAAGAAATCCAATTTCATGATTGGTTCCATCAACACCGCCTTGGCAGCTTTTGGCAGCCGACTTATAGCCCAATTTTGCAGCCAATTCGAAGGACAACGAATCAGAATCCACAGGGTGGAAAGATCCATCGATAAGGGTAATTTTCATACTATCCATCTCAAATCCGGCCAAAGGTCCGTTTTTCATGGCTTCCCTGAATCCTTTTTCTACGGATGGCACATATTCTTTAGGAATGTTACCTCCTTTGATTTCGTTTACAAACTCCAATCCAACTTTACCTTCAGCAGCAGGTTCCATTGCGAAAACGATATCCGCAAATTTACCACGACCACCGGTCTGTTTCTTATAAACCTCTCTATGGTTCGCTTTGGCAGTAAGGGCTTCCTTGTACTCTACCTGAGGTTTACCTTGGTTTACCTCAACCTTGAACTCACGTCTCAAACGATCCACGATGATGTCCAAGTGAAGCTCACCCATACCAGAAATAATGGTCTGACCCGAAGCTTCATCGGTTTTCACCTGGAAGGTTGGATCTTCTTCGGCCAATTTGGCCAAAGCCATACCCATTTTATCAACATCCGCCTTGGTCTTTGGCTCAACAGCGATACCGATCACTGGATCAGGGAACTGCATGCTTTCCAAAACGATTGGGTGTTTTTCATCAGAAAGGGTATCCCCGGTTTTGATATCCTTGAATCCAACAGCCGCACCAATATCTCCAGCCTCGATGAACTCGATGGCATTTTGTTATTGGCGTGCATTTGATAGATACGGGAGATACGCTCTTTGTTACCAGAACGGTTGTTCAAAATATATGAACCTGCATCCAAGTGACCAGAATAAGCCCTGAAGAATGCCAAACGCCCTACGAAAGGATCGGTAGCAATCTTAAATGCCAATGCGGCAAAAGGCTCTTTTGGGTCTGGTTTTCTTCTTTCTTCTTTTTCAGTATCAGGGTTAATACCGATAATAGCCTCTTTATCCATTGGAGAAGGCAAGTAACGGCAAACAGCATCCAATAGGAACTGAACCCCTTTGTTTTTGAAGGAAGAACCACAGATCATTGGGATAATGGCCCTATCCATTACAGCGGCACGAAGTGCAGCGTGGATTTCATTCTCGGAGATGGAATCTTCATCTTCGAAGAATTTTTCCATCAAAGCCTCATCATATTCAGCCACTGCCTCGATCAAAGCAGCTCTATATTCACTTACTTCAGCTTCCATATCGGCAGGAATATCCACAACATCAAAAGTAGATCCGAAGTTGTCATCATGCCATACAATAGCTCTGTTCTTCACTAGGTCAACGATACCTTTGAAATCTGCCTCATCACCAATTGGTAATACAATTGGTACAGAGTTTGATCCCAACATTTCGCGAACTTGTTTACACACATTCAAGAAGTTAGATCCTTGACGGTCCATTTTGTTCACGAAACCGATACGTGGCACTTTATAGTTATCGGCCAACCTCCAGTTGGTTTCAGATTGTGGCTCAACACCGTCAACGGCACTGAACAAAAACACCAATCCGTCCAATACACGTAAAGAACGGTTTACCTCAACGGTAAAGTCCACGTGTCCGGGAGTATCGATAATATTAAAGTGGTATGATTTTGCATCTTCAGTTGGTTTCCCTTGCTCTGTTGGGAACTGCCAAGAACAAGTGGTAGCAGCCGAAGTAATGGTAATACCACGTTCCTGCTCTTGCTCCATCCAGTCCATAGTGGCAGCACCATCGTGCACCTCACCAATCTTGTGGCTCACACCTGTATAGAAAAGAATACGCTCAGTAGTAGTTGTTTTTCCAGCATCAATGTGTGCTGCAATACCTATATTCCTTGTGTATTTTAAATCTCTTGACATTTCTGATTAGAATCTAAAGTGTGAGAATGCTTTGTTGGCCTCGGCCATTTTGTGGGTATCTACCCTCTTCTCCACGGCAGCACCTTCCTCCTTGGCAGCAGCCAAGATTTCAGAAGCCAACTTTTGGGCCATGGATTTCTCGTTACGCTTTCTGGAGTAACTGATCAACCATTTCATGGCAGTGGATATCTTTCTGTCCGGACGAATCTGCATTGGAATCTGGAATGTAGCGCCACCAACCCTTCTACTTCTTACTTCTACGTGCGGCATTACATTGGAAAGGGCATCTTTCCATAGCTCCAAGGCTGTTTTCTCCTCGTCGGTCTTTTTCTGGTCAACAATATCGATTGCATCGTAGAAAATCTTGAATGCAATTGACTTTTTACCATCCCACATCATCATGTTCACAAAACGTGTAACAAGTTGATCGTTAAATCTTGGGTCTGGCAATAACGGTCTTTTCTTTGCCTGCTTTTTTCTCATCGCTTCTTCTTAAAGTTGATTACTTTTTAGGACGCTTAGCACCATATTTTGAACGACGCTGTGTTCTACCGGCAACACCGGCAGTATCCAACGCACCGCGAACGATATGGTATCGAACACCAGGCAAATCCTTTACTCTTCCGCCCCTTACCAATACTATCGAGTGCTCTTGAAGGTTGTGTCCCTCTCCAGGGATGTAGGCATTCACCTCTTTACCGTTGGTCAACCTTACCCTGGCAACTTTACGCATTGCAGAGTTTGGTTTCTTCGGTGTAGTGGTATACACACGCGTACAAACCCCTCTTCTTTGAGGACACGAATCCAAAGCAGCCGATTTACTCTTCTTGGTAATCGTGGCCCTTCCTTTTCGTACTAATTGTGAAATTGTTGGCATTAAATTTCTTTTAAAAACTGAATAACCCTCATTTTGAGGGCTGCAAATGTAGTGATATTTCGGAATAATTCAAATGGATGGGAATTAATTTTACACCTGGCCGAAAAAAAACTTTCCAGGGGAAAACCAACGAATGGCAAAAACAGGCCTGTAATCTTCTATAAAAATATTGAACTCTAATCTTAAATGACCATTCTCCATTCAAGTTGGGAAAATCATTCCTGTTCTTACCAATTCAATTTTGAACCCTAGAAGCAAATCATATAATAAGGTATACAACCCATTTTAACATCATGTTAATTTTAACTTAAGGCTTTTTGAACGCAATAAGGCTCTTTAAATGTCGTCAAAAAAAATCATTTCCACATCTGCCAAAGTTAGACCCCTAGTATTTGCGGGGCAAGCAAGGGATAATTTGCATTAAGATCAATTCACCCCCCTGCAAATTGCAGACTTATCAATCATTCATAAACATTTTGCACTTATTGCATTTAGAGAGGGACTCTTAAAGATTTTATAAAATTAGTTTGGATTATTAACATGAAATTATGATTTTAGCCCTCAGCTAATTCAAATAATTTAACAATGAGAACAAAACTTAATGGATTGTTAACGCTATTATTGGCGTTTGTTGTGCATATATCCTTTGCACAAGACAAGACGATTACAGGTACTGTTACGGATGCCGATGGCCTCCCGCTACCTGGAGTCAACATTGTCGTTGAGGGGACCACTACCGGTACCCAAACAGATTTTGATGGTAACTATGCAATCAGTGCAAGTGCAGGGCAAACCCTTCTCTTCACTTACATAGGTCAAAAGCCATCCACACGTGTTGTTGGTGCAGCAAGTGTAATCAATGTGCAAATGGTGGAAGACACCCAGGCCCTTGAAGAAGTAGTTGTTACCGCACAAGGTATCAAGCGCGAGAAGAAAGCCTTGGGTTACGCCGTATCCTCAGTAGGTGAGGAAGATCTTGAGCAACGTGCCGATGGTGACGTGGCCAGGGTTTTGAGCGGGAAGGCTTCCGGGGTTAACATTACAGCCGCCGGTGGTATGGCCGGTTCCGGTACCAACGTTGTAATCAGGGGTTTGAGCTCCTTCAGCGGAAGTAACCAAGCACTTTTCGTAGTAGACGGTGTACCTTTCAGTAGCGATACCAATGCCGGAGGATTCCTTTCGGGAAACACTGGTTCTTCCAGGTTCTTGGATTTGGACCCTAACAACATTGCCAATGTAGAAGTGCTTAAAGGTTTGGCTGCGGCCACTCTGTATGGTACACAAGGTAAAAACGGTGTTATCTTGATTACCACTAAAGCCGGTGCAGGTTCAGGTGGTTCCAAGAAAACAGAGATTACCGTGAACCAATCTTACTTTGTGAACGCGATGGCTTCCTTGCCAGACTACCAAGATGAGTACGGTGGTGGTTTTGACCAAGCTTTCGGTTGGTTCTTTAGTAACTGGGGACCAAGTTTTAGAAGAGATGGAGTAGCAGGTTGGGGTAACCAGGCTGCCATTGACGACCAAGGTACTGTACCGCACCCTTATTCCACTACCTCAATTGCCAAAACAAGGGCAGCATTCCCTGAACTTCAAAATGCAAGGTATGCATGGAAACCTTATGACAGCGTTGAGGATTTCTTCAGTCCAGGTGGTGTTAGCAGTACTTCTGTGAACATTAATGGTGGAACTGCCGATGGCAACACCTCCTTTAACGTGAACACTGGTTACTTGAACGATGTGAGCTTTGTACCAGGAAACAAATTGGACAGATTCAATATCTCTGTTGGTGGTAGAAGCAAACTGACGAACAAATTTACCATCAGTGCTGCCATGAACTTCTCAAGAACCGACTATACTTCGCCACCAATTGCTGCGAGTAGGGGTAACGGTAGTTTGGGTCTTTCCTTGTTCGGACACGTATTCTTCACACCAAGAAACGTGGATTTGATGGGTCTTCCTTATGAAAACCCCATCGATAAATCCAGTGTATATTACCGAAATGGAAATGACATCATCAACCCAAGATGGATTTTGAACAACATCTCTAACAACCAGTTGACCAACAGGTTCTTCTGGAATGCGTCAGCCACTTATGCGTTGTCTGACAATTTGGATGTTACCTATAGGGGTGGTATGGACTTCTACAACGAGAGAAACACACAATACTCCAACAAAGGTGGGGTTGGTTTTACTTCTGCAATTTTCGGATTCCTGAACACATTTGACAACAACAACACCATTTGGGATCATTACTTGGCCCTTAACGGTAACTATGACCTATCCGAGAAATTGGGTATGACCTTTACCGCAGGTGCCACTACAAGATCAAATATTTATGACAGACAGGGTGTTGCCAGTACAGGACAGTTGGTTTACGGTGTAATACGTCACTTCAACTATTCCAACCAAACACCTATCCAGTATACCGAAAGAAGAAACATTGCCGGTATTTTAGGTCAGGTAACGTTGGATTATGACAATATGTTATTCTTGACAGGTTCTACCAGGACTGACTGGGTTTCCAACTTGATCACAGAGAACAACAGTAGAACTTACCCCAGTGGAAGCATCTCCTTCTTGCCTACCGCTGCTTTTCCAGAATTGCAATCGCAAGGCGGTCTTAATTTCTTGAAATTGAGAGCAGGTGTTGGTTCTTCAGCTACTTTCCCAACTGGTTACCCAACCGTTAGTATTGTTGAGCAAAGCACTCAAGTTTTTGGCGAGGGCGGGGAAACCACTACCAACCAGGTTGCTGGATTCAAGGCAAACCCAGATTTGAAACCTGAGCTTTTGACTGAATACGAGCTTGGTTTCGAATCCAAATTTTTCAACAACAGGGTTTCATTGGATTTCACGTACTTTAACCGAGTGACCAAAGATTTGATCGTTTCAGAACCTCTTTCCCCATCAACTGGCTTTACGTTCACGCAAAGTAACGTTGGTAAGATTGAAGGAGACGGTTTTGAAATAGATGCTTCTATCGATTGGTTCCGTAGCGATAGCCCGGGTGGATTCAACTGGAGTACTAGAGCCAATTTCTCTACTTACAAACCGGTGGTCACAGAGCAAGAGCAGGACATTATTATCTATGCTGGTAGCTCTACCCTATTTGTTGGTGGTAACGCCGCCATCAAAGGAAAACCACTAGGATCAATCGTTGGTACTGCCGTTGGCAGGGATGCCGATGGAAACTTCTTGGTGAACGATGTGGGTGACTATGTCATTGTTGAACAAGACCTAGATGGCAATGTGCCGATCATTGGGGATCCAAACCCTGATTTCATCAGCAACTTCATCAATAACATTTCTTACAAAAACTGGAACTTCGGTTTCCAAGTGAACTGGACCAAAGGTGGAGATATGATGTCCAGTACCATTGCTACCTTGTTGGGTCGTGGTTTGATCACCGAAACATTGGATAGGGAAAATACATATATCCTTCCTGGTGTGAACCAAACAACAGGTGAACCAAACACCGTTCAAACCAACAACTCATCTTATTACTTCGACAACATTTTGTTCGGTCCTGCCGAGTTGAAGATTTACGATGCCTCTGTTGTAAGACTTCAGGAAGTTTCTTTGGGCTATTCATCCCCATCCAAATTTTTGGATAAAACCCCATTCGGTTCTTTGAGCATCACCGCACAAGGATTCAACCTATGGTATGAAGCTTACAACACTCCAAAGGGTGCCAGCTTTGACCCGAACGTTCAAGGAGCTGGTATTGGTAACTCTCAAGGATTTGACTTTATCAACGGTCCTAGTGCCAAAAAATATGGTATAAGCGTCAAAGTAACGTTCTAATCAAAAAAAAATAGCTAAAATATTATGAGAAATATAGTTAAATATATAACCGTTGTTCTCTTGTTAACAGGATTCTTGCAGTCTTGTGAGACAACCGATCTGGACCTCAGAGTAAGTCCAAATGACCTTGCGGCCGATCAGGCAGATCCGGCGTTGCTATTGAATTCAATTCAATTGGCCTATGTCAACAACATTAGGGACATTAGCAATTTGGGTGGCCAGCTTACCAGGATCGATTATATGAGCGGTAGGGATTATTTTAACAACTACCCAGGATCTACTTTTGATGGTATCTGGTCAAGAACCTATAGTAGTGGTGGATCCATCAGTGGTGTATCCATGGGTATGTTCACCAACATCCAAGCATTGATCGATATCAACGCGATTACCGATGTAGACTATTCATTCCATATTGCGGTAGGGAAAACCCTTCAGGCGCACATGTTGATGCTTTTGACCGACTATCTTGGTGAAGCGGTATATTCGCAAGCAGGAAATCCTTTGGAATTTCCAGCCCCTTTAATGGATTCTGGCGAAGAAGTATACGCAAGTGCCTTGGCTTTGTTGAGTGAAGCACAAGCATTGTTCGCTGCTGGTCCTAGCACCAATGGCGCCACCGATTTCTTCTACGATGGCAGCACCTCTAACTGGATCAAGGTAGTAAACTCCTTAAGACTGAAGGCCTACGTTACCACAGGAAACACTACCGCCTTCGATCAAGTGATTGCAGGCAACAATTACATTGATGATGCAGAGGACGATTTCCAATTCCAATATGGAAGCCGTGAATTGCAACCTGACACCCGCCACCCTGACTACGCTCAAGGATACACTCCTAGTGGTGCTGGTGGTTATCGTTCCAACTGGTTGATGGAATATATGTTGAACGAAGGAGGTACTCCAGACCCAAGGATTCGTTACTATTTCTACCGTCAGGTAGGTGCCACTCCTGGCGCTGATGCCGATCCAAATGAGGAGACCTTGGCCTGTTCCTTGGCTGTTCCACCACAACATTATGTGGATAGTGGATGGGCTTATTGCAGCGTTCCAAATGGTTATTGGGGAAGATCTCACGGTAACAATGAAGGTGGACCACCAGATGGTTTCTTCAAAACTGCTCCTGGCGTATATCCAGCTGCCGGTAAATTTGATGACAACGACTTTGATGTTGATCCAGATGATTCTACTTATGACCCAACCGTTGGTCTGGGTAAAGGTGGAGGCGGTGCCGGTATCGAGCCTATCATCCTTTCATCCTATGTAAAATTCTGGAAGGCTGACAATGCCATTGCCAAAGGTGCAGCCAATGATGTTGTTGCCGGCTTTTTCAGGGAAGCATTGCAGGAGTCCATTGACAAAGTAATGACTTTTGGTGGCTTGGATCCAACAGGAAACTTGAGCTATGCCCCAACTGAGACTGAGGTAACAGATTGGATTAACGGCATCATTGCCGATTTCAATGCAGCTACCGGTGACGACAAGATGAACATCTTTTCCAACCAGTATTTTGTTGCCCTTTATGGTGGTTCTGTGGAAGCCTATAACTACTACAGAAAAACAGGTTACCCAACCAATTTGGCACCAAACTGGGAAGCAAACCCTGGTCCGTTCCCAAGAACCTTCCTGTACCCTCAGAACGAGGTGATCACCAATCCTAATCTGACCCAAAAGACGGATTTGAAAGGACAGGTATTCTGGGATACCAACCCAGCGTCACCAGCGTTCCCTCTAGCTCAATAACTTTTAAAAAAATTGAAAATCATGAAAATCATAAATAAATTACTTTTAGCCACGACAACAGCGCTAGCAGTATTCACATTTAACTCATGTGAAGAAAGCAACACCGTGGTGGATGAAGTATTCGACAACACCACGAGTGGTGCTGTTGTAAGAACAGTTAGAATCATTTCCGATGAACTGCCAATCGGTCAATCCGATTCCAATTTCTCTGTAGAAGTTGAAGTACAGACAAAGGAGAATGGTTCTTTGGTCCAGAGTTTGGAGGTTTATATCACTTTTAACGATAACACAATTGCTGAAGGAGGTACTGATTATTCGTCCAGCGAAGAATTGGTTTCTACCATTCCTTCCTCTGAGTTTTACACCGGTGAGTTTGGGTTACCCCGTTATACCTATGAAATCACACTTCCAGAAATGTTGAGTGCACTTGGGGTATCCGAAGCCAATGTTGACGGAAGCGACACCTTCGCTATTCGTTTTGTGGCTGTAATGGTTGATGGAAGAAGGTTCTCTAATGGTGATAACTCTGATACTTCAACAGGATCATTCTTCCGCTCTCCATTCCTGTATTCCTCTACTGTAGTATGTCCTCCAAAAGCACCATCTCCTGGTACTTGGACTATCGAAATGCAGGATTCCTATGGTGATGGATGGCAGACCAACGACGGTAATGGTGGAGATGGTATTACCATTACCTTGAATGACGGTACCGTGATTGAAGTCGGTATGTGTTCACCTTATACAGCAGCCGCTGGAACTTTCCTTGGAAGTGGCGATTGCTCCCCTAACGATGGTTTCACCGGTACGGCAACTTTTGAAATTCCTGCCGGGACTACCTCTGCGGATTTCAATTTCCCCGGTGATCAATATGGAGAAATCTCTTTCCAGATTATAACACCATTTGGAAATACTGTTGCAGATGTTGGTCCTAATGCACCTGCTGGACCAATCACCATTGATTTCTGTAAAGATTAATTCAATCTTCACAACATACATAAAGCCGCTTCTTAAGAAGCGGCTTTTTTATTGTCCCCATATCAAACAAAATTTTTATTGATAAAATCAAAATAATATCACACCATAAAAAGTATCCTTTTAATACAAACGGCTTATTTTTGATATATATTAAGAAAATTCTCAAACTATTTTTTATAACTTACAAGCCGTTTGTAAATCAACACGTTAACAGCAATCACATGAAAAAGATTATTTTATTCTCTATTTCCCTCTTCGCAATCAATGTCACTTTTGCGCAATACGCAGGTCAAGTACAGGTTGCCAGCGGCAGTGCCGGAGTTTCCAACGCCATGGTGGCAAGTGTCATTGGGGATATGGACGACCAATATGACCGTTTGGCCAAAAAGACGGGGATAGACGAATTTTCCGGATCACCCTACACGGACGACAATTTTGCCACGGCCCCGGTATTTTATAATGAAGAAAGCATGGGATCTTTTTACTACAGGTACAATGCTTACAATGAAGAGATAGAAATCAAAAAAACCATTTTGCCCGAGGAAAAAGTGAGCAGCCTCGTGAAAGACAAATCCATAAGAATAATGGTTAATGGAAAACCTATGGGTTTTTCTACTTTTATCGACAAAAAAGGGAATACCACCAATGGATATTTGACCACGTTGCTCGATGGAAAGAACATTGATCTATACAGAAGGGACAAGGTGAAGTTCACTGAAGGACAAAGAGCACTAAACTCCTTTGTTAAGGCGGTGCCCAATAGGTTTACACACTTTACCGAATATTACTACCAAAAAGAAGGTGTCAACAGAATCGACGAGATTCCACTTAAGGAAGGCCAACTTTTGAAGTTGTACAAAGAGCCGGTTAAAACCAAGATCAAAACCTACATCAAGGAAAATAAAATTGATATGAAGGAAGAGGCCGATCTTATAAAATTGTTTGAGTTCATCGACGCCCAACAATAAAAATTCATCGGTTCTCAAATAGGACAAAATCCCAAAATAACAATGGGTTTATCCTAAATCGAAAAGAACAGTAATCATAAAAACCGTCAATTGTCTTGGCGGTTTTTTATTTACTTTTGTGCCATGAAAGACAACCAGCTCATTTATGGCATCCGTGCCGTTTTGGAGGCAATACGTGCCGACCAGCCCATTAACAAGATATTCATTCAAAAAGGGTTGAAAGGCGATCTTTTCAAAGAGCTGGAGAGCACTATCCGTAAATCTGGGCTCAGCTCCTCCTATGTTCCCATCGAAAAATTGAATAGGATGACCCGTAACAACCATCAAGGTGTTGTGGCTCAAATTTCTCCTGTTCAATTTCAAGATTTTGAAGCGATGGTGGAAAAAGTCCTTTCCGAACAAGAAACGCCGTTCTTTCTGCTATTGGATCAAGTTTCCGATGTACGCAATTTTGGCGCCATTATCCGCACCGCCGAATGTTGCGGTGTACATGGAATCATCGTAC
>PBYI01000031.1 GCA_002729525.1 Nocardioides sp. | reverse complement strand
TCGACCGAGTCAGCCTCACCGAGAACGAGGCCGGGCGCCGGGTGCGCAACTACTCCCTCGGCATGCGCCAGCGCCTCGGCATCGCGGTCGCCCTCATCGGCGAGCCGCGGGTCCTGGTGCTCGACGAGCCGGCCAACGGCCTCGACCCGGCCGGCATCCGCTGGATGCGCGACCTGCTCCGCGGGTACGCCGACCAGGGCGGCACCGTGCTGCTCTCCTCCCACCTGCTGCACGAGATCGAGGTCGTCGCCGACGATCTGGTCGTGATCGGGCAGGGGCGCATCGTGGTGTCCGGCACCAAGGAGGAGCTGCTGGCGGGCGCCGGGACCCTGGTCCGCGCTCGCGACGTCGCCGCGCTCGCGGCCGCCCTCACGGCCGCCGGCATCGGTACGACGCCCACCGACGGCGGCGTGCTCGCCGACGCCGAGGCCGGTCGGGTCGGAGAGACCTGCCTGGCTGCCGGCGTACCCCTGACCGAGCTGCGCGCCGCTGACGGCGCCGGCCTCGAGGAGATGTTCCTCGCCCTCACCGCCGACACCCAGCGCGAAGGAGCTGCGGCATGACCACCATGACCACCACCCCCGAGACCCCCCGGACCTCCGGGACGGCCACCGCAGGCACCGCACGACCGGCGCGCAGCGAGCACGCCCCCATCCCGTTCAGCCGACTGCTGGGCGTCGAGCTCCGCAAGATGTTCGACACGCGCGCCGGCGTCTGGCTGATGGCCAGCGTCGGCGGGCTCGCCGTGATCGCCAGCGCCGCCGTGGTGCTCTGGGCGCCGGACGACGCCCTGACCTACGAGACCTTCGGCGCCGCCGTCGGCATGCCGATGGCCGTCGTGCTCCCCGTCATCGCCATCCTCTCGGTCACCAGCGAGTGGAGCCAGCGCACCGGCCTGACGACGTTCACCTGGGTGCCGCGTCGCGGTCGGGTCATCGCTGCCAAGACGGTCAACGCCGTCCTGGTCGCGGTCGTCGGCATGCTCATCGCCTTCGCCATCGGCGCCGTCGGCAACGTCGTCGGCTCTGCCCTCGCCGGCGTCGACACCGTCTGGAACATGACCCTCGGCGACTTCTTCGCCATCCAGCTCGCCAACCTGCTCGGCGTGCTCATCGGCTTCATGCTCGGTGTCGTGCTGCGCAGCAGCCCGGCCGCGATGGTCGGCTACCTGGTCGTCGTCTACGTGCTCACCGGACTGACGATGACGCTGGCGGCGTTCCAGGAGTGGTTCGCCGACCTGCAGCCGTGGGTCGACTTCAACTACATCCAGGGCGCGCTGTTCGAGGGGCCGTACGAGAGTGCCGAGGGCTGGGCGCAGCTGGGCGTCACCACGGTGATCTGGCTGGTGCTGCCGCTGGCGTTCGGGCTGTGGCGCACCCTGCGCGCCGAGGTGAAATGAGCGCGCACCGCGCCTGAGACGCAGAAGCAGCCGCAACCCCGGTGGGTTGCGGCTGCTTCGTGTCGTGCGGCGTGTCGGTACGCCGGGCTCTCGCTCGTTCCTCGCTCGCGCCCGGCTGCTCGACGACCGGGGGGTCAGCGCGCGGCGGAGCCCTCGGTGTAGTCCTTGTCGCCCTGCTGCCAGGAGAAGTGCGAGCGCAGCGCCTTGCCGGTGGCCTCGATCGGGTGACCGGCCTCCTTCTCGCGCATCGCGGTGAACTCCGGCGCGCCGGCGTCCTGGTCGTCGATGAAGCGCTTGGCGAAGGTGCCGTCCTGGATGTCGGCGAGGACGCCCTTCATCCGCTCCTTCACGCCGGCGTCGATGACGCGCGGGCCGGACACATAGTCGCCGTACTCGGCGGTGTCGGAGCACGACCAGCGCTGCTTGGCGATGCCGCCCTCCCACATGAGGTCGACGATGAGCTTGAGCTCGTGCAGGACCTCGAAGTAGGCGATCTCGGGCTGGTAGCCCGCCTCGGTCAGGGTCTCGAAGCCGGCCTGCACGAGGTGCGAGACGCCGCCGCAGAGCACCGACTGCTCACCGAACAGGTCGGTCTCGGTCTCCTCGGTGAAGGTGGTCTTGATGACGCCGGCGCGGGTGCCGCCGATGGCCTTGGCGTAGGACTTCGCGAGGTCCCAGGCGGCGCCGGAGGCGTCCTGCTCGACAGCGATGATGTCGGGGATGCCGCGGCCGGCCTCGTACTCGCGGCGCACGGTGTGGCCCGGAGCCTTCGGGGCGACCAGGACGACGTCGACGCCCGCCGGCGGCTGGATGTAGCCGAAGCGGATGTTGAAGCCGTGGCTGAAGACGAGGGTGTCGCCCTCGGCGAGGTTCGGGGCGATCGACTCGGCGTACACGGTGCGCTGCACCTGGTCCGGGGTCAGGATCACCACGACGTCGGCCTCCTCGACCGCGTCGGCGACGGTGAGGACCTTGAGGCCCTCCTGCTCGGCCTTGGCGCGGCTCTTGGAGCCCTCGGCGAGGCCGATCCGGACGTCGACGCCGGAGTCGCGCAGGTTGAGGGCGTGGGCGTGACCCTGGCTGCCGTAGCCGATCACGGCGACGTTCTTGCCCTGGATGATCGACAGGTCGGCGTCGTCGTCGTAGTACATCTCAGCCACTGGTGGGCCTCTCCTTCTTGCTGGCTTGCTGGGTTGCTGGGTTCGGGGTGGACCGGTGCGGGCGGGCGGACCGGGCGGTCAGCCCGCGGCCGACCGGACCGGGACGGGGACCGGGCGCTGGGTGCGCTCGGAGATGGAGCGGGAGCCGCGACCGATGGCGACCATGCCGGACTGCACGAGCTCGCGGATGCCGAAAGGCTCGAGCACGGTGAGGAAGTCGCGGATCTTGCCGGAGTTGCCGGTGATCTGGATGGTGATCGCGTCCGGGGCCACGTCGATGACCTTGGCACGGAACAGCTGCACGGTGTCGAGCACCTCACCGCGGTTGGCGGCGGTGGCCGAGACCTTCACGAGCACGAGCTCGCGGTTGACCGAGGCCTCCGGGTCGAGCTCGACGATCTTGATGACCTCGACGAGCTTGTTGAGCTGCTTGGTCACCTGCTCCAGCGGGGTGCCCTCGACGTCGACGACGATCGTCATCCGCGAAATCTCGGCGTGCTCGGTGGGACCGACCGCCAGGGAGTGGATGTTGAACGCGCGGCGGCTGAACAGCGAGGCGATCCGGGCGAGCACACCGGGCTTGTTCTCGACCAGCACCGACAGCGTGTGCTGCGTGCTGGTGCGGTGCGGTGCGGTGCTCACGGGCGGACCTCCCAGTCGTCGGTGCCCTCGAACTCCGGCGCGAGGTCGCGGGCGTACTTGATGTCGTCGTTGCTGGCGCCGGCGGCGACCATCGGCCACACCATGGCGTCGCGCTCGACGCGGAAGTCGATGACGACGGGGACGTCGTTGATCTCCATCGCCTTCTCGATCGTGGAGTCGACGTCCTCGGGCGTCTCGCACGCCAAGCCGACGCAGCCGTAGGCCTCGGCGAGCTTGACGAAGTCGGGGATGCGCTTGGAGTGCAGGTCGGTGTTGGAGTAGCGGTTGTTGTAGAAGAGCGACTGCCACTGCCGCACCATGCCGAGCGACTCGTTGTTGACGACTGCGACCTTGATCGGGATGTCGTTGATCGCGCAGGTGGCGAGCTCCTGGTTGGTCATCTGGAAGCAGCCGTCGCCGTCGATCGCCCACACCGTGGTGTCGGGCATGCCGGCCTTGGCGCCCATGGCCGCCGGCACGGCGAAGCCCATGGTGCCGAGGCCGCCGGAGTTGATCCAGGTGTTCGGCTTCTCGTAGCCCACGAAGTGCGCGGCCCACATCTGGTGCTGGCCGACGCCGGAGGTGTAGATCGTGTCCGGCCCGGCGATCGCGCCGAGGCGCTCGATGACGTACTGCGGCGCGAGGCCCTCGGCCGGCTTGTCGTAGCCGAGCGGGTACGACGACTTCACGCCGGCGCACCAGCGCACCCAGCCCTCGTAGTCGCCGGTGTGGCCGGCGTCGGCCTTCTCGCGCAGCGCGGCGATCAGGTCGAGCAGCACCTCGCGCACGTCGCCGACGATCGGGACGTCGGCGTGGCGGTTCTTGCCGATCTCCGCCGGGTCGATGTCGGCGTGGATGACCTTGGCGCCCGGAGCGAACGAGTCGAGGTTGCCGGTGACGCGGTCGTCGAAGCGGGCGCCCAGGCTGATGATGAGGTCGCTCTTCTGCATCGCGCCGACCGCGGCGACGGTGCCGTGCATGCCGGGCATGCCCAGGTGCTGCGGGTGGCTGTCGGGGAAGGCGCCCCGCGCCATCAGCGTGGTGACGACCGGGATGCCGGTGAGCTCGGCCAGCGTCGCCAGCTCGCGGGACGCACCCGAGCGGATCGTGCCGCCGCCGACGTACAGGACCGGACGGCGCGACTCCAGCAGCAGTCGGGTGGCCTCGCGGATCTGCTTGCTGTGCGGGCGGGTCACCGGACGGTAGCCGGGCAGCTGGAGCTCGCGGGGCCAGTCGAAGCGGGTCATCGACTGCAGCGCGGACTTCGCGACGTCGACCAGGACGGGGCCCGGGCGGCCGGTGCGGGCGATGTGGAACGCCTCGGCGACCGTGCGCGGGATGTCGGCGGGATCGGTGACCAGGTAGTTGTGCTTGGTGATCGGCATCGTGATGCCGCGGATGTCGGCCTCCTGGAAGGCGTCCGTGCCGATCATCGCGGCGCCGACCTGGCCGGTGACGGCGACCATCGGGACCGAGTCCATGGCGGCGTCGGCGATCGGGGTGACCAGGTTGGTCGCGCCCGGGCCGGAGGTCGCCATGCAGACGCCCACCTTGCCGGTGGCGGCGGCGTACCCCTGGGCGGCGTGGCCGGCGCCCTGCTCGTGACGCACGAGGACGTGGCGGATCGTGGAGTCCATCAGCGGGTCGTACGCCGGGAGGATCGCGCCGCCGGGGATGCCGAAGATGGTCTCCGCGCCGGCGGCTTCCAGGGACTTGACGAGGCTCTGGGCGCCGGTCATCTCGGCGCCGGACTGCTCTGCGCTCATGGTCTTCCTGTTCTCGTGCTGTTCGTGGTGCGGGAGTGGCGGGCCGTTGCTCGGGCAACAAAAAACCCCTCGGCCACGATCGGGCAGCGAGGGGGACGCGCAGGCGGGTGGGTCAGCCGGCGCGTCGCGTGCGTACGAGAAGGTCCTGCAGCATGCAACCACCGTACAGCCTCGCCCCCGGCGACCGTCGTCGAGTATGACAGTCGTCCCACATCGCGGGACAGCGGTCCCGCGATGTGGATCGTCGTGAGGTGGCGCGACGCGTCAGTCGCGCCCCTCCCACGTGGTCAGGCAGGCCTGGTTGCCCTGGCCGTCGGCGAGCACCCAGAACGCCGGCGCGTGCTCGTCGGTGACGAGGGTGCCGCCGGCGGCCAGGGCCGCGGCGATCCGGTCCTGGACCACCTCGGGAGGCACCCGCAGGTCGAGGTGCCAACGCTGCGCCGGGGCCTCCCCCGAGTCCGGCGGCGCGGAGTCTTGGAACCAGATCGCGGGCTTCACGCCGTCGGGGTCGACCACGTCGTGGCCGTCGAAGGACGGGTCGGTGACGTCGTGACCGAGCAGGGCACCCCAGAAGGGGCGGATCTCGTCGGCGTCGTGGGTGTCGAGTCCGAGCTCGAGGACGCTGATGGCAGCCGTCTCCGCGGCGACGCCGAGGTCGGCGGCCAGGCCGCTGATCGTCGTCGCGAGCCGGACGTCGCGCATGGTCGGGCCGCCGACGTCGTGGCTGACCAGGCGTACGTCGACCCGCGGGTAGGTGAGCGTGACGTCCGGGTGGTGGTCCGCAGCCTCCGCCGCCTCGGCGATCGCCTGCACCAGACGCAGCCCGGTCGCGAAGTCGCCCGTGGCGAAGCGCGCCATGATCGGCCCCAGCATCGGGCGCCAGTCGTCGAGCCCGGCGGCATCGACCTCGCGGGCGGTCAGGACACGGCGGTCGTCCTCGGAGATGCTCATGGCAGCACCCTCTCCCCGATCGGGCCGGGATTCCAGGCGACCTCCCACCGGTGACCGTCGGGGTCGGCGAAGTAGCCGGTGTAGCCGCCCCACTCGCGCTCGCTCGCCTGCCCCACGAAGCTCGCCCCGGCGTCGCGGGCCAGCGCCAGCACGGCGTCGACCTCGGCACGGGTGGCCACGTTGTGGGCGACGGTGAACGGCGCGCAGCCCGGCCCGCGGTCGATCGGGCCGACCTCGGCCTCGAAGGACGCGGCGTCCCACAGCGAGAGCACGACGTGCTCGCCGACCGCCAGCATGACCACGTCGTCGACGTCGAGGTCGGGGTGCCAGCCGAGACCGTCGACGTAGAAGCGGCGGGCCCGGTCGAGGTCGTCGACGGCCAGGGTCAGGAAGCTGATGCGCTGGTCCACGGCACCCACCCTGGCACCGGTCGCCGACAGGACTCACGGCTCAGCGCTCGACGGCCTTGCGCCACGCCGAGAACGACCGCACCGAGGAGGGGCGGGGACGCCGCAGCCACGGCCACGGGTGCTGCTCGGGAACGTCGAGCGCCGCCGCCCGCCGCGCCCACCCGGGCACCGGGGTCCAGGTCGCGGCGAGCGGGCGGCCGGCGAGCTCGGTGAGCGGGTCGCCCCGCCGCACCGTCACGTCGTACGACGTCGCGAGGTCGCCGAGGCACTCGGCCAGGAACACCAGCCGCTTGCCGGAGACCCGCAGCCGCGCGAGCAGCAACTCGTCGAAGCAGAACTCCACCGGCCGGTCGGGGTCGGCGGCCAGCGCGGGGTCGGCGTCGCCGAGGCTCTCGGCGGTCAGCCAGACGGCCTCGCCGGTGCCGGCGCCCTCGACCTCCGCGGGGCCGGCGTGCACCGCCTCACCCGCGCCCCGTCCGAGGTCCGGGCCGTCGACCGGGCCGCCACGCGACGACTCCGGCCAGTCCTGCACCGGGCAGTCGTCGGCCAGCGGGCACGAGCGGCACAGCTGTGGCGCACGCTTCTCCACCTGCCAGCGGCTGAACCCGTAGGGCTTGCCGGACCCGGTGCCGACGGTCCACTGCCAGCCGAGCCGGTTGGCGGCGCGGGAGCCGTCGAGCAGGTGGGCGAACATCGCCTCCTCCCCCGCGCGCCAGGCCCGGCCGCCGCGCACCGACCACTGCGAGGCGAGCCACATGCGCTGCTGGTTGACCACCCACCCGTCGTCGAGCAGCGAGCCGACCGCGTGGTCCATGCAGGCCATGTCGCGGGTCCACGGGTCGTCCCAGGGCACGGCACCGTCGGGCAGCACGGGCTGACCCGAGCGCAGCGGCCGGGCGAGGTCGGGGCCGACGCGGGCGTAGAGGTGGCGGGCGTACTCCTGCCAGAGCAGCTCGTCGCGGAAGCGGTGCCGGTCGCGACCGGGCGCGTCGGCGACGGCGTCCCAGACGACCGGGAGCGGCAGCAGCCCGTGCCTGATGTACGGCGAGAGCCGGGTGGCGCCCTGACGGGACTCCGGGAGCACGGTGCTGCGGCTGCGGGCGGGGGAGCGCGACCGCGACGCGGCGACCGGGGAGGATGCCTGACGTGGCACAGGTGCTCGTGGTCGACGACGACGCGACGGTGCGCGAGGTGGTGGTGTCCTACCTGCGCGCGCACAGCCACGACGTACGGGAGGCCGGCGACGGCGAGGAGGCGCTGCGCCTCCAGCGCGAGGACCCCTCCGACCTGGTCGTGCTCGACATCATGCTGCCCGGCATCGACGGGCTCGAGGTGCTGCGCCGCCTGCGCGCCGGTGAGCGCCCCGACGTACCCGTGGTGATGCTGACGGCGCTGGGCGCCGAGGTCGACCGGGTCGCCGGGCTCGAGCTGGGGGCCGACGACTACGTCAGCAAGCCGTTCAGCCCGCGCGAGCTCGCGCTGCGGGTCGGGTCGGTCCTGCGCCTGGCCGAGCCGTCCGCACCCGCCCGCGGGCCGGTCACCGACGGCGACCTCGTCGTCGACCCCGACCGCCGCGCCGCCACGCGCGGGGGAGTCGACCTCGGCCTGACCGTGCGCGAGTTCGACCTGCTGCACTTCCTGGTCACCCACCCCGGCACCGCCCACACCCGCGACCAGCTGCTGGAGCAGGTGTGGGGCTGGACCTTCGGCGACCACTCGACGGTTACGGTGCACGTGCGCCGGCTGCGCGAGAAGGTCGAGGACGACGCCGCCCGGCCCGTCCGCCTCGCGACCGTCTGGGGCGTCGGCTACCGCTGGGAGTCCGCGTGAACACCGAGCAACTCGACATCCTCCGCACCGCGCTGACCTGGGCCCTCGCCGTCGGCGCCGCCGGTCTCGTGCTAGGCGTCCTGCTGCGCCGCCGCTCCCTGGCCTGGCAGGTCGCGCTGGTCGCGCTGGTCGCGGTGCTGGCCTTCCTGGCCGGCGTGCTGGGCGTGGCCCGCAAGATGTTCATCTCCGAGCACGACCTCGGCGTCCTCACGCTCGTCTCGGTCGGTGCGGGGCTCTTCGCCCTGCTCGCGGCCGGGGTGCTGGGCGTGGCGATCGTGCGCTGGGTCGACGCCGTGCGCGACGACGTACGCCGGGTGGGCGCGGGCGAGCGGGTCGAGGGCGGCATGCGCGGCCCGGCCGAGCTGCGCCAGCTCGCCGAGGAGATCGCCGCCATGCAGGTGCGTCTCGAGGCCGCCCGCGAGCGCGAGGTCCGCCTCGAGGAGGCGCGGCGCGAGCTGGTCTCCTGGGTGTCGCACGACCTGCGGACGCCGCTGGCCGGCCTGCGCGCGATGAGCGAGGCGCTGGAGGACGGCGTCGCCGCCGACCCCGCCCGGTACGCCGCGCGCATCCGGGGCGAGGTCGACCGGCTCAGCCGGATGGTCGACGACCTGTTCGAGCTGTCCCGGATC
>PBYI01000030.1 GCA_002729525.1 Nocardioides sp. | reverse complement strand
TCCATCAACTGGCCGATCATGGGCGGCGCACCTGACGCACCCGGCGGCGCCACCGGCAGTGACGCGGGAGGTTCGAGCGGCGGCGGGGGCTCCTCCGACGCGGGAGCCGGCGGCGACGGTGGCTCCAGCGGCAGCGGCGCCGACAGCGGGTCGTCTGGCGCCAGCGGTGGCGCCGGAACCGGAGGGGCGGCGAGCAGTGACGCTGTCGACGGATCCGGGAACAGCCTCGGCTACCCCAAGGACACCCCCGTCGCGCAGATGACCGACCGGCAGCAGGCGGCGTACTGGAAGCACAACTCCCGACGCCACGAGAGCCGCGTCAAGGACCTCGTCGGCGACCGCACCCCCGATGCCGTCAAGGCCGACCTCGACGCCTACGCCAAGATCCAGCGCGACCAGCAGACCCCCGCCGAGCAGGCGCTCAACGACAAGTACGCCGAGGGGCAGCGCGCCGGAGTGACCGCCGAGCGCCGCTCCGCGGCCACCGCGATCTTCCGCGGCGCGCTCGAGGCCGGCGGCATGACCGGCGACGACGTCGACGAGCTCGCGACGTCGTTCAACGTCGACGGCTTCATCACCGACGCTGGCGTCGACACCACCAAGATCACGAACTTCGCCAAGAGGTTCCAGTCCGACAAGGACACCCGCCGCGTGCGCGACTTCGGCGCCGGCTCCCGCGACACCGGGGGCGCTCCGAGCACGCCGGGCAGCCGAGGAAAGGCCGAGGCGCAGCGGCGCTTCGGCAAGCACACCACCAACGGCGAGTAGCCACACGCCGCTCGCTCGGGCATCCCCGAAAGGAACCCACCTCACATGACCGACATCTCCGTCACCACGACGAGCTACCAGGCCGAGAACCGGTCCTGG
This sequence comes from Nocardioides sp., assembly GCA_002729525.1. GTDB lineage: Bacteria > Actinomycetota > Actinomycetes > Propionibacteriales > Nocardioidaceae > Nocardioides. Next base: position 7,426 of record PBYI01000030.1, on the reverse strand, counting down.
CTGCTCAGCCAGTGGGGCCAGGGGCCGGGCGAGAACCCCTCCTGCGTCCTCGACATCTCCACCTTCACCGAGGGCGTCCACTACCCCAACGGCTACCTCGAGTCCGGCACCCAGGTCGCCGTGATCAGCGAGACCGGCGGCGTCCTCACCGTCGGCCCCTGGGACCCCGACGCCGTCGACGGCAGCGAGGTCCTCAAGGGCTTCCTGCACTCCGCCGTGAAGGTCCCCCCCTCCGGCGCCGACCCCGGCGGCGCGCTCGTCGTCTGCGGGTTCGTGAAGGTCTCCAAGCTCCCCGGCTCGGTCGACATCGCGGACCTCCCGACCGCCAGCCTCTTCCACTTCACGGCCTGATCCGGCCCCGACCACAAGAACCAGGAGAACCACGACATGGTCATCTTCTTCGACGCTCCGGTCGAGCCGGACGACCTCACGACGTTCACGCGTGAGGTCCCGGTCCCCCAGGAGCTGCAGCTCCTCGCTGCCTTCGGCCGCCAGGACCTGGAGACCAACACCGTCGACTTCGCCGAGATCGTGCGGACCAACCGCACCGCTCGGTTCCGGTCCTTCGACGGCCGCCTCCACGTCTCCGAGCGCGACGTCGGCTCCGAGAAGCGCGTCAACCTGCTCCCGCTGTCGACCTCGCTGTCCATGGGCGAGTACGAGCGACTCCAGCTCGAGTTCGCCCGCCTCGGCGGCAGCAACCAGCAGGCGCTCGCCCGCGCGATCTACAACGAGGGCGAGCAGCTGACCCGCGAGGTCCAGAACCGTCTCGAGATGGCGTGGGGCGACGTGCTGTCCGACGGCAAGCTCACCATCAACGAGAACGGCTACGCCGGCGAGGCCGACTTCGGTGTCCCCGCGAACCACAAGGTCACGATCGCCACGGAGAACCGCAAGTGGAACTCCGCGAACCTCGCGACCATGCTGCCGCTGACCGACCTGCAGACCTGGTCCGACGCCTACTACGCCACCAACGGGTCCCGCCCCGCCGTGGCCCGGACGTCCCTGACCCGCCTGCGCGCCGTGCAGCGGTCCGCCGAGGTCATCGCCGCCGTCCACGGCGCCACGTCCGGCAAGACCCGGGTGCCGATCACCGAGCTGAACGACCTGCTGCGCGACGAGGACCTCCCGGTCTTCGGGCCGCCGCTCGACGGCAGCTTCGACGTCGACGGTGTCACCTCCCGCGTCATGGCCGACGACCTGGTCGTCCTGCTGCCGGAGAACCTCGCTGACCTTGGCTACACCGCCTGGGGCGTGTCGGCCACCGCGCTGGAGCTCGTGAACTCCGACCGGTCCGACCTGTCGTTCGAGGAGGCGCCCGGCATCGTCGGCGTCATCGAGAAGATCGGCCCGCCGTACCGGCAGTTCACCTACGTGGACGCGGTGGCGATGCCGATCCTGTCCAACGCCCGCCGCCTGTTCATCGCCGACGTCGCCTGATGCGCCGGCTCACCGTCACGACCTACGTGGTCGACGACAACGGCGACCCGGCCTGGTTCGGTCCTGACGACGAGGTTCCCGACTGGGCGGCAGCCCAGATCGACGACCCCGCTGCCTGGGACGAGCCGGACAGCGAGACGAGCGACGGCGGCCCGGAGAGCCTCTACAAGTCCTGGCGCAAGCCGCGCCTGGAGGAGGAGATCGCGAACCGCAACTCGGGGCGAGACGACGAGGACCTGATCGTCGTCGCCGGTCCCGGCAACAAGCCCGACCTCATCGCCGCCCTCGAGGACGACGACGAGCGGGGCGACGAGCCGGTCGCACCCGAGCAGGACTGAGCAGGACCGGAGTAGGCGGTGAGCAACGTGGACGATCCGATCGACATCATCACGACCGCGGACCTCATCGCCTACCCCGGCGCCGGCAACCCCACCGAGACCGACGCGACGGCCTACGTCGAGCTCGCCAACGGACTCGTCACCGAGGCCTGGAAGTGCCCCACCACCCCCGTCCCGTGGTGGGTGAAGGCGATCGCCCTCGAGGCCGCCGCCCGCGGGTCTCGCAACCCCCGCGGACTTCAGTCCTGGACCCGCAGCGTCGACGACGCCTCCCGCACCGAACGGGTCGCGGAGTCCCAGCTGAAGCAACTCGGCGTGCACCTCACCGCGGACGAGCGCACCCGCCTCGCCGGACGATCCCGGCGCCGCCGCCGCTACGGCAGCATCCGCCTACAGGTCGGGTGACCCCATGAGCCTGGCATTCACCCCCGCCGAGATCGCCGAGCACCGAGCCGACGCCGAATCTCGGATGACGTCTCAGGTCACGATCCGCCGCATTAGCGGGCCCGCCGCCCAAGGCCTCGACGGCACCGTCACGCCGCCGTGGGCGGAGATCAGCACCGGCGTCCCGTTCCGGCTCGGTGGCAACTACCGCGGCGGCTCCAGGTCCCGAACCGAAGGGCCGGACGGCGCCGAGACCGAGATCGCCTTCCGCACCGGCCACCTCCCGCACGGCTTCACCGATCTGCGCGATGGCGACTTCATCGACATCACCGACGGCGAGAACGCTGGCAGCGTGTGGGTCGTCGAGGAGGCCACCTGGCAGGACCAGGCGTCCGCCAGGCGGGTCCCGATCTATCAGACCCAGCGGCCGGAGGAGTGGGACGCATGAGGATGCAGGTGCGTCACGGCATCGGAGCGCTCGAGCGCGACATGCGCGCGATTCCCTTGCGCGCGGTCCGAGACATGCGCTCGGCGGTCCGCAAGGTCACCGTCGCGGGCAACGCTGCCGCCCGCTCGAACGCCCGCCGCACCGCCGGCGCGCACGGCAAGCACTACAAGCGCTCGTTCACCTGGGACGTGTCGTCGTTCTACGGCGCCGCGGGCGGCACGTTCGTCGGGGAGTACGGCCCGGACGCCAGTCGCCAGCAGGGCAAGATGAGCTTCGAGGGCGGATCCCGGAACCAGCCGCCGCACCACGACCTCGCGAAGTCCGCCGACCTCATCGGCCCGACGTTCGCCCAGGAAGTGCACCGCCTGCCCGGCGGATGGTTCTGGTGAGCCGGTCGTGAGCAGCACCGTGCCGGCGCTCGACACCCGCGACCACCACACCGCGATCACGACCTTGATCGACGCGGCGGTCGCTCCGTGGCGGTGCTACGGGTTCGGCGACGTCCCCGGCCGGAAGAGCCTCAGGGGGGACGCGCTCAACCCCGGCACGGAGCCCCGTCAGTACGTGCTCCTGTCGGTGAGCCGCCGCAGCATCCCCGGCGCCCCCCGGGTGACAGCGGTGCAGTCGCGCAGCGGCTGGCGTGCCGACGTGCGCTCTGTCGGCGGCCACCGGCTCGAGGTGCAGCGGCTGCAGTTCCTCATCGCGCAGGCGCTCGAAGGTGCGGTCCTCAACATCGACGCCGGCGAGTCGACTCCGGTCGCGTTCGAGACCGGTGAGGAGCCCAACGCAGACGACGGCGCCGTCTCGGCGCTCGACTCGTGGACCTACACCCTCTAGGAGATTCCAGCCATGCCGCAGACCAAGACCAGCCCGTCCGACCTCGTCCGTGTACGCCGCAACGGCCGGGAGTCGACGACCACCCGATTCTTCGCGAACCGCGACGGCTCCGAGGTCATCACCGAGCCCGCCGCGGTCGCCGCGACGCACAACCCCGACGGCTCCATCCGCGGCGTCACCGGCCTCAACGGCCGCCCGCTGAAGGAGCGCACCTCCCCCGACCAGGAGGTGCTCCGCAAGCAGCTGCACGGTGAGACCGCCGAGCAGCTGAAGGACCGGATCCGGGTCCTCAACGACGCCCGCGAGGCCGACCAGCAGCTGCCGCTGACCGGCAACAAGGACGAGCTCATCACCACCATCATCGCCGCCGGCGACACCACCGAGAACAAGGAGTGACACCGTGACCGTCACGCTTCCCGAGACCACCAAGTCCTACGGGACCCGCACCGTCTACGTCGTCCCCGAGGCCGACGTGGCCGACCCGTCCGCCGCGGCCACCGTCGCGGACCTCACCGGCGCCTTCAAGGCGACCTGCTACCTGTACGGCGGCGGGCTCGTGTCCGGCGAGCAGCAGAAGGGCCAGGCGCCCCGCAAGGAGTGCGAGGTCGAGACCCGCGAGCAGCTCGGCACCATCAACCGCACCATCTCCGCACTGCAGTACTCGTACAAGCCGCAGGCCGACGACACCGACCCGGCGAACGCGATGAAGGCCGCCATGGGTATCGGGACCCGAGTGTGGGTGGCCGAGCGGCTCGGTGTCCGCGACACCCAGGCGGTCGCGGCCGACGACCTGACGAACTGGCACCTCGTCGAGCTCGGCTACCAGAACCGTGGCATGACCGGTGACGGCGAGTACGACGAGTACTCCATCACCCAGGAGGCCGTGGTGAAGCAGTCGATCTACGACGTCGCGCTCACCGCCGCCTGACCCTCCTGACGACGGGCGCCGCAGCAGGGGCTGGTGCGGCGCCCGTCTTCCAGCCCCCCGCAGCCCCCGCAGCCCCCGAAGGAGGGCCCGACATGGGCATGACCATCGCGCAGATGCGGGCAGTCGCTCGGAGCCGCCTCGCGGAGCGCACCTACGAGCTGTGCCTCGCCCAAGACCTCGTCGCACGCGCCCAGGACCTGCAGCGGGAACTCGCAGATCTCGGCATCACGGCAGCCACCGGCGTCGGCGGCCCGCGGCGATCCGAGAGCGAGGACGGCTCCTCGGCGAACGCTGACGGGGGGCCTCGGCCGCCGAAGAAGCTCGGCGGCATCACAGATCCGCGCGTCGACGAGATCCACGCGGAGCTCGTCGAGGTGTTCGAGAAGATGCAGGCCGAGTCCGGCACGCTCGGTCTGCGGGCCGAACAGTCCGGAGCGTGGGCGCTGTGGCGCGACGCGCACCCCCCGCGCCCCGGCGTCCCTGCCGATGACCCCGACGACCCCCGCACCATCAGCTACGGGCTGTGCGACGCAGCCGCATTGATGGCCCGGCTGGGAGATTTCGCCGTGACCTGGAACGGGGCACCGCTCGGTGATGGCGAGTGGGCCTGGATCGAGTCCGTGGCCCCCGGAGGCGACCTCAAGGAGATCGCCAGGGCTGTCGTGCAGATGCACGAGGGGGTCGGCACCCACGCCCCAAAATCGCTGAGGAGCTCGTCGGGAACCGCGACCGGCGCGACCGGCTGATCCTGGCTCGACAGCTCGGGATCTCCGAGAAGCGTCTGCTCGGCTGGGAACCGGCCGAGACCCACGAGTACGTCTACGAGTCCGACGAGTCCGACGCCCGGATATCCCAGGTCATCGTGTCCCGCGAGCCCGAATGGGACGACGCGCAGCGGGATGCACTGCTGGGGTTGCAGATCTACGAGTCCCAGCTCTGCCGCTGCGGCGTGCACTCCACGCTCACCCACGACCCGGAGCAGCGGTTCCCGCTCGACTCCGACACCTGCCCGGTGTGCGCGGGCCTTGCCCGCTACGACCGGATTCTCCGCGACGGCGACGAGCAGCACCTGCAGCGGATGGGATCGAACCCGCCGCCGGGGATGCCCCGCCCCAGCGACGGCCGGCACGTGTACGTCCACCACGAGCCTCCGGCAGACCGTCCTGTCCCGCCGGTCCAACTGCAGACCTGACCACCACGAGGAGGTGAACGGTGACCACTCGCCGCGAGTCCGTGCAGCTGATCCTGCAGGACGACTTCACGACCCCGATGGCCAAGGCCGCCGTCGCCACCGCGATGCTGCGCAAGGAGCTGAAGGACCTCGACGGCACCCGGGTCTCGACCCGGCGTGCCACGAACGAGGTCGACAAGGTCACCACGTCCGCAGACGGTGCGGCCGACGCGGTGGACCGGGTCGGGGACTCCTCGCGGGACACGTCGAAGGAGATCGACCAGCTGTCGGGCCGGGTGCGTCTGCTGCGCCAGACCCTCGCGCTGATCGGGCCGGCCGTGCTGCCCATCGGTGCGGTCGCGGCGCCCGCGATCACCACCCTCGCCACCGCTGCGACCGGCGGCGTGGTCGCAGTCGGGTCGCTGGCCGCCGCTTTCCAGGGGGTCGGAGACGCCGTCAAGGCTCTCGACGAGTACCAGGCCGACCCGACGCTGGCGAACCTGCAGAAGTCGCAGGAGGCCCTCGCCCAGCTCGGCCCGGACGCGCGGGCGTTCGTCGCGGCCTTCGACGGCTTCCAGCCGACCCTGACCATGCTCCGCGACTCCGCGGCCGCCGGGTGGTTCCCCGGGCTCATCGAGTCCCTCGAGCACGGCGAGGACCTCGCCCCGAAGGTCGCCCGGCTCCTCGAGCACGTCTCCGAGGCCGGCGCGCAGGCCGTCGCCGACGGCGCCGAGTCCCTCGCCTCGCCGCGGTGGGCGGACTTCTGGCGGATGCTGGACGAGGAGATGCCCGGCGTCATCACCGACACCGGGAAGCTCGTCGGCGACTTCACCCACGGGCTGACCGAGATGTGGGAGTCCGCGGTCCCCACCAACCAGGCCGGCATGGAGTGGCTCACCGGCCTGGCCGACACCTTCGACCGGTGGGCGTCGTCGGACAAGGGCCGCGCCGACGTGCAGGCGTTCCTCGACTACGCCACCGAGCACGCGCCGCTGGTCCGTGACTTCTTCGTGGAGACCACCGACGCGCTGGTGCAGATGGTCCAGGCCGCGGAGCCGCTTTCCGGGCCGGTCCTGGAGACGCTGACCAAGCTCGTCACCATCCTCGGCGCCGTCGCGGACTCCGACCTCGGCACCCCGATCTTCGCGGGCATGGCGGCCCTGTCGGTGTACAACCGCTCCCTGGCGGTCACCAGCCGCCTGCAGCAGTCCGTGTTCGGTCAGGCCGCCGCCGGGCAGCTCGCCGCCGGCGGGGGCCTGCAGGGCGTGTTCGGCCGCCAGGTCGCAGGCATGAAGGCCGGCATCCCGACCGCTCGCGAGTACGGCACCGTGGTGTATCGCGCCGGCCAGTCCACCCGCTACGCCAGCGCCGAGACGCTCGCCGCGCGGCGGTCGGTGGGCCAGTTCAGCCGGGCCGCGACCATGGCCACCGCGCCGCTGGCCGGGCTCGCGCTGGCCACGACCGACCTCAACGACTCCGTGGGCGCCAGCAACTCCGAGATGGGCGCCATGATCGGCACCCTCGGCGGGCCGCTGGGCATCGCGCTCGGCGCGACCATCGGCACCATCCAGGACATCACCGACGCCAACGCCGACCTGGAGACCGCGATCGCAGCCGTCCAGGACGCCGCCGCCACCGGCGACATCGACGGGCTCCGCGAGGGCCTGCGGTCGCTGCGCGAGGAGCAGGACGCCTGGCAGGCGTCGGTCGACGACTACCGCAGCCCGTCTGAGTGGCTTGACGACTTCTCCAAGATCCCCCGCAACCCCGTCGACTGGCTCAAGGGCGCGTGGAACGAGTTCATCGTCAACAGCGACGACGCCGCCGAGGCCGCCCGCGAGGTCGGGAAGTCGGCGCTGGAGTGGCAGCGCGGCTTCAAC
>PBYI01000029.1 GCA_002729525.1 Nocardioides sp. | reverse complement strand
CCCCCTACGACGCCTACGGACACGGCTTCGTCTGGGGATCCGGCGTGGGCGCGTGGGACGCGGAGAGCGTGTTCTTCCCGCTGCCCTACAACGGCGACCGGGTGATGGAGATCGCCCTGGGCATGCCGTCGGACTGATGGCCGCTCACGATTGGGTGGGCTCGCCCTGGTAGGCCCGCGGCACGACGAGCACGAACGTCGAGCCACGCTCGGCAAACGGAAGTGAGCCGACATGAAGGCCAGGGTTGAAGCCTCGGTCCCGGTCACCCGCCGGTTTCTCACGACGCGTCCGGTGCGCACCGCCGCCGGAGCCGCCGGGATCGGGCTCGCCCTGATGCTCATGCTGCTGCTGGCCGGACTCTGGGTCGGCGTCCAGGACCGCGTCACCACCTACGACCACCACCTCGGTGCCGACCTGGTCGTCGTCCCGGCCGGAACGCGCAACCTCTTCGCCGACCCCGGCGCTCTGCCGGCGCCGGCCGTGGACGCCATCGCCCAGGCCCCTGGCGTGACACGAGCCGCGCCGCTGCGCACGATGTATCAGATCCTCGAGCTGTCGCACGGCAAGGCTGCCGTGGCCGCGGTCGCCTACGAACCCGGCAGCGGGCTCGGTGGCCCCTGGGCCTTCACCGATGGCCGTGCCCCCGACGCCCCCGACGAGGTGGCCATCGATGCCTTGTGGGCCGAACAACACGACTTTGCCATCGGCGATCGGCTGCCCATTCTCGGACACCCGATGCGGGTGGTCGGCCTCACCGACGACACCGCACTGTTCATGACCCCCCTGCTGTTCACCACCACGGCCGGGATGGACCAGATGCTGCGGGCTACCGGCACCACCGGAGCGGTGCTGGTCACGACCGCGGACCCCGATGCCGTGTCAGCGCAGCTGCGTGACGAGGGGTACACCGTGCGCACTCCTGCCGAACTGCGGGAGGCGTCCCTGCGACTGGCGACCGACATCTACGGCTCGCCGGTACGGCTCATGGTGGGCGTGGCCTTCGCAGCCGGCACCCTGATCGTCGCGCTCGTGGCCTACACCCGGGTCACCGAACAACAGCGGGACCTGGGCGTCCTCAAGGCCCTCGGCGCCACGCCCGGCCGGCTTCGCCGAATCGCGGTGACCGAGACCGTGGCACTGACGGTGCTCGGCACACTGGCCGCGATCGTCCTGCTGATCATCACCCGGGAAGTCCTCGCCTGGTGGCGACCCGCATTCCCGGTGCTGCTCACCCCTGGCACCATCGCCCAGACCGCCGCCGCAGCGGTCACGATGGCACTACTCGCCGCATGGCTACCGGCACGCCGACTCAACCGGCTCGACGCAGCTTCCGCATTCCGGAGCGGACGATGACCACCACCACGCAACCAACTCCGCCGCGATCCGATCACCCACGACGCGCCCTCGCGACAGGAGCCGTGCCCGTGGGGCGCCGCTTCCTGTTCGCCGACCGCCGCCGCGCCACGCTGACCGTCCTCGGCGTGGCCGCCTCCCTGCTACTGGTCCTCGTCCTCGGTGGCATCTTCGCCGGAGCCGTCGACCGCGTCACCTACTACATCCGCACCTCCCCGGCCGACGTGTTCGTCTCCCAGGCCGGGGTGCGCACCATGCACATGTCCGCCTCGACGCTCCCCGCGGACACCCCCGAGCGCGTCGCCGACATACCGGGAGTTGCCTGGGCCGCGCCGATCGCGTTCGCCTCCGGCTCGGTAGCCGGACCACAGGGCCGGCAGCTGTCCTACCTCATCGGCTACGACACCCGCACCGGCCGGGGCGGCCCCACACGCCTCGTAGCCGGCCGCACACCGGCCGCCGGCGAGGCCGTCCTGGACGAGCAGGCAGCCAAACAGCTCGGAGTCCACGTCGGCGACCAGTTCACGGTCATGGGCACGTCCCTGCGCGCTGTCGGCTTCTCCACCGGCGGCAGCAGCATCACCAACACCACCGTCTTCGTCGAGCTCAGCGAGTTCGGCCGGATCCACGACGACCGCGTTTCGTACGTCCTCACCGGGCTGGACCCAGGCGCCGACCCAGAAGCGGTCACGGACCGGATCGAGGCCGAAGTCGGTGGCGTCACGGCCCAGACCCGCGAGCAGTTCGCCGACTCCGAAGCCCGCATCGTCACCGATATGAGCGCTGACCTGCTCCGGCTGATGTCCTCCATCGGGCTCGTCATCGCGCTCGCCGTCATCGCCCTGGGACTGATGACGGCCACCTTAAACAGGCTGCGGGACTTCGCCGTCCTCAAGGCCCTCGGCGCCCGCACACCTCGGCTCGCGGCAGCGGTGGCAGTGCAGGTGCTGCTCACCGTCGTACTCGCCTCCACCGTCGCCACCACAGCCGCGCTGGGGCTGGCGTGGTTGCTGCCACTCGCCGCTCCAGCGGTCCAGATCTCCATCACCACCGCCGCCGTCGCACAGACCACCACCACAGCGCTCCTGGTCGGCCTCATCGCCGCCCTGTGGCCGCTGCGCCGCATCGCCGCGCTCGACGCGGCAACCGCCTTCCGGGAGACACGATGAATACCAACGCCCCCACCACCTCCGGCAATGCCTCGGTCCCCGACCCAGTGCTCCGGTCACCGGGCAACAACAGGCCCCACGGTGAATCGACCAGGTCCGCGGTGCTGACCGTTCGAGGGCTCACGAAGACGTACGGGGCGGGCGAGACCGCCGTGGATGCCGTGCGAGCAGTCGACCTCGACCTCGCCGCCGGGGAAGTGCTCCTCGTGATGGGGCCGTCCGGATCGGGCAAGACCACCTTGCTGCTGATGCTCGGCGCACTGCTGCGCCCGAGCGCAGGCTCCATCACCGTCACCAGCCGTGACGGCGTCGACGTGGACATCGCCGCGGCGCGTGAGAAGGAGCTCCCTGTGCTGCGGTCGCGCACCTTCGGGTTCATCTTCCAGGACTACGCCCTCTTGGACGCACTCACGGCCACCGAGAACATCGCAGTTGCCGCCAATCTCGCCGGCACCACCGGATCCGCCGCCCGCCACCGCGCCACCCAGCTGCTCGAGCGCGTCGGCCTTGCCCACCGGGCAGCGGCGCGGCCCTCCCAGATGTCCGGCGGCGAACAACAGCGCGTCGCAGTCGCACGCGCGCTCGCCAATGACCCACCCGTTCTGCTCGCGGACGAACCCACCGCCAACCTCGACGCCTCTCGCGGCCGAGACCTCGCCCGGCTGCTGCGCCAGCTCGCTGACGAGGACAGCCGCTCGATCGTCATCGTGAGCCACGACGATCGACTCCGAGAGATCGCCGACCGCGTGCTCTGGTTGGAGGACGGGCAATTCCGCCACGTCGCCGCGCTTGCCGTCGATCCCGTCTGCCGCATGCAGGTCGAGCCGAACGGACCCCACGCGAGCTGGCGCGGCGAGCAGTGGTGGTTCTGCTCTGACGCCTGCCGACGGGAATTTGTCACCAAGCCCGAGCGATTCACCCCACGGCCGGCGTCCACCTAGGCCGTGCTGCCGCAGGGTCGGCAGTCGTCATCAGTCGACATGCGCCCGGAACCGGAACGCGTCCCGTCGCGTGTCGGTCTCGACGAGACCGAACCCGGCAGCCTTCAGCCGTGCCGGCAGTTCCTCCGGGTCGACCAAGGTGCAGGTGTCGCCGATGTGTGCCAGCGCGAACAGCGGACCCCACCGGCTGTCCGAGCCCGCCAACCTGCCGTTCGGGCGCAGGACCCGGCCGGCTTCGGCGTACAGGCGATCCTACGCCGCCGCCGTGGGCAGGTGATGCAGCATCGTGAAGCAGACCACCGCGTCGAACGAGCCTGACGCGAATGGAAGCGCCGTCGCGTCACCATGTCGCACGTCCACCCCCGGGTGTCTTCGTGCGAGCGCCGTGGCATCGGCTGCGTCGTAATCCAGGCACGTCAGCGATCCCACCTGCTGCACCAGCCAGTCTGTGGTCAGTCCCGGGCCCGGCCCGAGCTCCAGGACGGACGCTCGCTCGAGGGAGATGCCGTCCAACGCCCATGGCAGCAGCGCTCTCACCTGGGCGCGCCAGATCCGGGATCGGCAGTAGACGCGATGGATCAGGTTCACCGTGGAGTCCTTCCTTCATGCACGCGGGCGGCCTCCCACCTCGATCTGACTATGCGGCTCGACCACTGTCCAGTCATGTGATCGGCCTTCATCGGTTCTTCATCGAAACCACCGGCGATCCGTCTGGGTCAAGCGGCGAGGGTGATGGCGCGGTCCCCACCGGGCCGACGTCGTCTATACGAAAGGTTCGCCCATGAGCTCAACATCCGGCACCGGTCCCGATGCGGCTTCTGCGCAGCTCCCGAAGGATCGGCACGGGTGGAGCCGGCGGATGCGCGTCGTTGCTCTCTCCGCCGGTGCGTTGGCCGTGCTTGCCGCCGCGGGTGGCCTGGCGGCGCTCAACGGCTATGACGACCGCGCCGACGAGGGCTCGACGGCGGCCGCTCTCGCCGGCCACCGCGGCATGGTGGAGGGCACCGTCTGGATCGCCAACGAGGGCGGCGACTCGCTCACGGCAATCGACGCCGCCACCAACCGGGTCGTGACCACCGTCGCCGGCGTCGAAGGGCCGCACAACGTGCAGGTGTCTCCCGACGGTGCGTCGGTGTGGACGGTGAGTGGCCACGACGGATACGCCGCGATGCTGTCCGCGGGGAGCTTGGACCTGCACGGTGTGGTCCCGACCGGCTCGGCACCAGCCCATGTCGTGGTCTCCCCGGACGGGGCAACCGCGTACACCACGAACGGCGCGGACGACACCGTCTCCGTCATCGACGCGTCCACCATGAAGGCCATCGACACCATCAAGGTGGGCCATGGCCCGCACGGCCTCCGACCCAGCCCGGACGGCCGCTGGCTTGTCGTGGCGAACGTCGCCGACACCACGCTCAGCGTCATCGACACCCGGACCAACCAGCTGGTCACAGACGTCGAAGTCGGGAAGGCCCCCGCGCAAGTCGCCTTCTCCCCCGACGGCCGGTTCGTCTACGCCTCCCTGAACGGCGAGGACGCCGTCGCCAAGGTCGACATGACGTCGCGCAAGCTGGTCGGCACGGTCGCAGTCGGAGACGGCCCCATCCAGACCTATGTCAGCGGCGACAACCGCTACCTCCTCGTCGCCAACCAGGGCACCGAAGACTCGCACGGGACCGCCGTCTCGGTGATCGACATCAAGACGTTCACCGTGACCGCAACCGTCGAGACCGGACAGGGCTCCCACGGCGTCGTCGTCGACCCCTCGAGCCAGCACGCCTACGTCACCAACATCTACGGCGACGACGTCGCCGTCCTGGACCTCCAGGAACTCGAGGTCGTGGCCCGGATCCCCGTCGGAGACAAGCCCAACGGCGTGAGCTTCTCCTCGCTCCCGAACGACGCCGAAGACGGCAGCGTCACGCTCGACCTTTCCACGGATCCCGAAGTGCCCGCCGACGAGATCGAAACCGATCACGGAGACGGCCACCAGGACGGTCACTGATCCTCTGGAAGGCGACGCCGCCTCAGTGCGGCTGACTCAGACCCAGGCATCGGGGTGGACATCGCCAGCCATCACCGCGCAGTTCGCCACGCTGGGCCAGCATCCGCCGAGTTTTTGGGTCATCAATCCGCGACATAAGCGGAAACGGTTCAAAATACGAGTGGCCTCTGACCCGCGTTTCTGCAGGTCAGAGGCCACTTTTCAGTAGCGGGGGCAGGATTTGAACCTGCGACCTCTGGGATACACCCGTAGTGCACTGAGCGCCTGCCGTCGCTTGACACTGTTCGACGATTCTGGGGGCTGACCTGCGCAAACGCCACACGCACGACTTCACCGTTTGACACCGGCTGACTCGATTCGCGACCAAATCCGCCCACTTTCCGCCCACCCTCAAGTCTCCAGCCGTGCCCAGGCAGGTTCCGATAGGTGGGCGACAACCTCTTTCGACCCTCAAATCTCTGCGCCCTACGGGGACCGCGACAAACCCCAACGAAGGAGTCCAAGAGTCAGTGGCCACCACGCCACCGACAACGCCTCGCGTCGCCAGCTCGATGGCGCCCGTCGTGAGGAGCGCCCGGAGACGTAGTCGAGGGTGGCATTGGGCGAACGCTCTGGCCATGGCAGGGCAGCCAGTGACTCACCTCCTCTGGCATCGAACACCGTCGGGGCCTGATCGGAAACGGTCACCGAGGTCGTGCAATCCCGCGAGATCCCCAGGGCCGGATCAACCGCGAAGCGTGCCAACTTCACCGGAAGAAGAGGAGGGGACAAGTCTCGTGCAGGGGCGGAGCAGTTCGGGCCGTGTCAAGACGACGGAAGATAGGTTATCGGCGCCAAAACAACGGGGTTGACTCCCGCCGAGCAGCACGGCTGTTGTTGGTTTCCTGGGTTGGCTGGTACACATTCCGGACTGCCGTGGGGGTCGTTCGGCTGGGCGTCGTCGCGGAGTCTTCTCGACGAGATCCAGCGACTACTGCGTCACGAACTCCGTGATGTAGAGATCCATAACCTCACCGTGGTAGAGCTCCTCGATCTCGTCGGTGAGCTCCTCCTTCAGTTTCGTCCGCTGCTTGAGGTCAGAGAGCTCTGCGACGGTTCGGCCTGAGAACATCTCGATCGTGGCGTCGAGGGCTCTGCTGCCGTCCGCTTCCTCGGCCTCAGCTGTGAGCTGCAGGGCGATTGCGATCCGCAGATAACTTCCGGCGGCGAGGTTCAGCTGGATCGGCTCGAGGGGGACAACCTCGCCCGCGACTGGCTTAGGGTCCGCTTCGGGCTTCGGCTTGAGGACGAGAAAGTACGCTGCGGCAGCGACGGCGAGAAGGGCGACGATCGCGAAGATCTTCTTCTTGCCCTTCCTCGGCTCGTCGTCGGCCTTCGCAGACTTGGTCATGGTGGTGCTTCCTGGTCAGAGGGTCCCGGCGAATCATCGCTGTTGATCACACAGATCGGCCCGGACACACTGTTCTTGAGGACTTCGAAAGACAGCCTCGTCGAATCGAGTACATCCGGGTCGACGTCGTCGACCGCGGACAGCCATCACCAACGCTGGCTACCAGGTCGGCTGAACCTGCGCCCAGCCCGCCGCCGCTCCCGAGCCCTGTACTGGTCAGCGGCGACCAGGGGTCCTTCGTCGACAAGGACCTCCGTCTGCCCCCGCAAATATGTCGAGTTCCCGGCGAAGAAGGACGCCCGGCTCTGACACAGTCACCCGGCGGCGACGCCCGCGCGGCAGCGCTGGCATCAAGGAAGGCACTGGGGCTACCGGCGCAGATGACCGCCGTCGGCACGTTGTGGGAGAGATCGGCCCGTGCCGGATGAGGGCGGGAACCTCGGCGGGGTCAGTGGGCCATTATCGATTCTGGAGCCAGATCGAGGTCAGCACGTGCTCCCGCGAGGCCGCTCGGTCGTGAATGCTCCGCTCGTGTTGTAGCCCGAGCTCGACGAGCTCCGCTTCGTCGCCCGCCTGAAGAGTGACGTCGCACTCCGGGCAGGTCAGTTCCAAGACTCGCACCGCGACCTCCTACTAGGGATCATAGTAGGAGCGGCAGTACGCGGATCT
>PBYI01000028.1 GCA_002729525.1 Nocardioides sp. | reverse complement strand
TTCAACATATTGGATTTGCCACCATTGGATGGTGCAACAACGAGCATCCGCATAGGTAGACTGGGTAAAAAGGAATACTTCAGTGGATGGGCTTCCTTCTTTGAACCCATATTTTGAATTTTCAATTCTGAGGACATATATATCCTATTCCTAGATATTTTTCTTATGTAATGTCACTATATAGACTCCTTTTCGGGGTTTCTTTTGTCGAAGATTCCTCAAAATTTTCTTGTACAAGTCTCGTAAATGTACGAGGTGACAATGACTGCAATTCAGTTTTGACAGATGGCTTCACCTGGATTTCCTCCATGATCTCTTCATACAATTCCTGGAATTTCTTCAATTTGGCGGAAAGCGATCCATGCAACTTTCGTGGTTTAAATCCTTGATTACTCATTTCTATATACTTTTGTGAAGATTATTTTCCTGGAGAATTTCACGGATTACATCAATGGGTGTATATTCTTGGTTTTTCAGTGATGGTACCTCCTCGTACTGATCCATATCATAATAGTGTACCATCATCTTATGGTATTTCCCATTCCATTTGACATCCACAATTTTCCATCGAATGCCTTCATCCAAAAATTCAGTACCCACCAATTGTTTCTTCAGAGCATGCATTTCCTCCTTTTGGGACTCTTTAGGACCGCGAGACCATCTTTTATCAGCAAAGCCGATTCTTGCATGCTCTTGATATCGTGTAGATGGGCGATGTTGTACGGAAGACCGATGACCTGCGAGATTTTGTCTAGCTTGGGCCAAGTTTTGCTCCACATCGAAACCCTGAGAAACGCGAACCAAGGGATTGGTTTCCACTTTCTGTACTTTTTTCAATTCATAATGTTTATAGATCCGATCTTCACCTTTTAGCTTGAATGTTGTTACATCATCTTCTGCAATTTCATAGATTCGACGACTCCATTTCGGTCCTTCCTTTTCGAAAAGTTGCCGATTTTGCAGAACTCGTACCTTGTCTCCTAGGTGAAGGTTCTTCGTATAATCCAGTAACATAGTCTTAAAGGATGCTGCATCTCGTATTTGCTTTCGAATTTGTGGACTTCGTTCTGCTTCTAATGGTGTACATTGAATTCCACGATGGAAAGTGTTGTTGTAATTCTGGACAATGTCTGAAAGAGCATCGATCCATTTCCCTTTCGTGTCATATGCAGTGAAATATTTCCCAAGTAGAGCTTTTATGGTACGATTAAACCGTTCAATCATTCCCATTTTGTGATGATCTCCTTCTTGAGCGAGGAAATGGGGAATTTCTTGTTCTACCAACACTTCATCAAAGGCATCCGATATCCACTCTGAACCCATATCAGTCGTTAACACTCTAATTTCCATTGCTGCTTCTTGTGTTTGGTTTCGTAAGTGTTGCCATGCCTCGAGAATTACTTCTGTTTTCTTTCCTTTCATGGGCAGACAGTACCCCTTACGAGTCGTCACTTCGATACAAGTCATGATCGTATCATATCCATGATTGATTTTCTTCAATCTCGGATAAAACATGAGGTCCATTTGGTAGCTTCCATCCATCATACTATATATTGGGTAATAAGTTGGCTTCTTCGACTGATGGTGCATCTGTTTTACTTGTTGGTTCTCCAAAAAATCATTCACTTCTTTACGGGTAATGCCTTGAGATCGTAACTTCTTGTACAATCGGTCACCACTCACAAGTCCCACTTTTGGGTCATAATACGCTTGACGTATCCTTTCGACTTTTTCTTTGCCAGTTAAAGTCATATCTATATATATTATTCCATAGATATAAATTTATTTTCCAAAATATCCAAAGGGGAGGGTTTCCACCGTGCCATTTTCATGGATCACCACATCTCCTTTTGTGTAATTCACACGTAATTCTTTGGTCTGTTCCACCGTTTTCAACAATGCCTGGGGCTTTATACGAGTAATCATACTTTGGCTGGTTTTAATTTTGGTTTCCACATTGTGATGATACCTATCTTCGACCAATTTCTTGATTGCATCATAATGAATCAAACTTCCCACATCAGATCTTTTCAAACTGAATCCTTTGACTTTGCAGGTACTGGATCCATCCGACAATTGGTAAGCATAATTTTTAGGTCCTCCACTGGTCCATGTGTTGATCATATCTTGTCCATCCAATTCATCTACCCATTCTCCCAACATATCACCCGTGGGTACCTCATACCCTCCCGGACGACTCACATATACAATACTATCTGTGTCATGATACAATACCTGCTCTCCCAAGCGTTCCAATTGTTCATAGAGTCTAAGACGAGCATGTGATGTCGTGAAGGCTGCAACATAGATATTTGTGTTCTTACTATTAGGCAAGCATACGTCTTTCAAGCGGTAGGCTACCATCAAACGGTTTTCATCAATTACAGATATATTGAAATCCGTCAACTGGTCATTCAATAACAAATCCCACAATTCCTTGACATTATACACCACATCGACCTGTGTCTTGTTGTTCCTTTGTCCGAACTTTCCCCATAAACTATTCAAACAAAGTTTCGCCACCGCCTTGAGACCTGGATTTTTGGTCATGTGCTGTGGGTCCAATTCCACACCAATTTTCTGGTATTTCTCCTTATAAATCATTTTTTCATCTTCTGTCAAGGATTTGGCAGATTCCGCTTTGATCTTTAGGAATTTGCCGACATAGGACTTGAATAAATCACGGGTGGTCTCCTCAAAGTGCAAAACCTCGTAGATCCTTTCCACTTTGTATCCACATTCGAGGGCTTTATAAATTTCTGGGGTACACCACGTACCTATTTGGGGCTCCAGATCAAAAATCAACTTCCCGTCCCGTTTCCTAGGAAGTACGGGATGATACAAACCTCTGGGAGGTGTGACCTTGCATTTGATGAAACCAAAGTAGGGTTTCTTGCTCAAATCTTGGAAATTCTTCTTGATTTGAACGGGATGACCTACTGGATACTCATCGTAGCAATTCACCGTGGGGTACAAGGAGCAAATGTCCACATAGCGTCCTACTTCTCCTGGTTCAAATTGGTAATGCATCTTCCGAGCGTCCGTACGTCCACCGAAAAAGCCATCCCGAGGATCCAAGGGCTTGACACTGTCTGTATCTACCTCCTCAATACATTCTTTCACATCCTTTTGTTTTCTCCTATGATTCCAATCATGTTCCCATATTTCAATGACTTTGAATCCCAGTTTACGGATGTTCTTAGTCACCGTTTGGGTCTCTTGGTATAGTTGAGACATGGTCTTTCCCTTTTCTGGATGTTCCGTTTCGGGTTGAAAACAATGAGGGCAGCCATGCCAATGACAACCATGGAACTGGTACACCGTTTTGGAGGCTACGTGGTATCCATCCACGTAATATTTCCCTCCAATTTGGTATTCTCCACCATTGCATGCATGCCGAATGTGGATACCCTGTTTCTGGGCCACGTATTCCATCCATTCCATACTACACTTACTAAAGTTTTGTCTATTTTCTTTGACTACAGCAAGGGTAGACTCGGGCATGTGATCAGCTCGATAAATGTTCATGCATACTGAAGCAATGGTAATTTTCCGGAAAGGGTCACAGTGGGCAATGTCCATAAAGAGTTTACGGAAACTGAGACAAGCTCTCCTTAGAATATCTACATCTGAAGTACAATATGCTACGAGTTCCTTTTGGTGGTCATATTCGATGGGTTCTCTTGTGTTGATATCAATTTCAAGGAGAACTTGCCAGAATTCCTGTTTTCTTTGATGTAGTTGCTTCTGTATGGCATACCACGTTCGAAATTGTGTCTGGTCAGAGGGACTCATGGCTTCCAAGTGGTAGGTAGCCATGGGTGGCATGGGCCCACGGTAATGGGTGTTTTCTTTGGTGTTGAACAAATGAGGAAAATATCCTTTCTTCAATTCAGTGAGTCCAAATGTGGAGGGCATGTTCTTGAGAGGCATGGACAAGAAATTGAAACTATCTACAAAGCGCAGATGCAATCCATGCAATATTTCCAAGTACATGATTTTGCTTCCATCATAGATGGCTTTGTGTTTGATGTTGTTGTGGATGCAGTAATTCAGAATGAATTGGAAGTCATAACCCTTTCCGTAATGAGCTATCACAGTATACCGTTTGTGGGTTTTGTGGATGAGCCATTGACAGAATTCCTGTATGGTTGAAAAGTTATGTTGTTTCCCACATATATACTGGGCGATAATGAGATTGGCTTCATGAATTCCTGTTTCTTGTCTGGCTTCAATGTCAAAAAAGATATATTCGTCACTCGGAGGTTGTAATTCTGTCTTTTGGATGTAACATTGGTGTGTGTTCATGTCGACCCATTCCTTGCAACTGTTACATTTCCTGGAGTAACACTCGTGATTTTCAGGGTTGATGTTGTCTCCATCTCTATCTACTAATTTGTGGCATTTCTTGCATTCGAACCATTTATTACACACTGTTTTCAAATGATGATCATAACATTTTTGGGATTTAAAAGTTCGGAAACAGTCCCTACATTCTGTTGGTGTTGGTGAACTGTGGCTACAATCACTAAGGCATAATCTACATGTATGTCTACATCGGTGGTCTTGGTCTTTGTCATAACCTACTTTGCATTGGTGACAATATTTTTGTTTGTTGTAAAAGGCATGAATCTTTGTGATGGCATTATAATGATTTCCGTGTTTATGAAGATAGATTTTATCCAAACATCCTTTATTACATGTATATAAAAGTTCATTATTATTTTCCCAACAAACAATATTAATTTCACATCTAGCACATCTCGCTAATTTTTCCATGTCATCTAAACCAACACCTTGATCTTTCACCGGTACTCCCGACTGATTGTGCAGTTGAAGCGCCGCTTTGACCTGTTCCTTTCGATGACTATTTTTCATATTCTTGTATTTGCTACTTGTTGGACCCTCTCTGAGATAGGACAAGCATATAGAAATAGCCCTAGCAGCACACATACCGTCTTCATTTTGCACAAGAACTAGGCATTTCTTCAAGTTCCACTCCTCTTTCGAAAGAGCATAGAGGCGACCTGATCCATGGGGCATCTCTAGAATGAGCACTTCGATGATGGTATCTTCACCAAAGGTGAGTTCATCTTGGGATTGTAACACCTCTTCGATTTTGTTCAAGAATTCCTCTTCAATCTTATCAATGAGGGTCCCGATTTTGATGACACTTGTCTTGATGGGTTTCTTTTTGGTTTCCATAAATAGTTGAATTCGATCCTCATCGTTCAAACCGTGCATAATCTTCATTCTTCGTAGTATGACTCTTAGAAAGTTACCAATGCTGTGGATAGCATCCTTATTGTTGCCATTTGATGTGAGAACATGTTCTATACCGGGATGAACATGTACTTTCTCCTTTCGCAGTTTGTATTTGGTAACATATTCTTGGTTGGTCATGGTCACATTTTGGAGCATGGATTGGTTCTGAAATATTTGAGGCATTTTCTCCCTCAAGGAATTTCGAATGAGGGCATAATTCTTTCGATGGATATTTCGTCGTAGTTCTAACTTCTTGTATGGAAGTTTCCGACGATCTGTTTGTGCATTGGCATACACTCTAATCTTTCCGTTGCGATCTACACCCAAACTATGCCTTCCATTGGATGGTAAGTTCACCTTGCCTTCTTTCCATAGCTTGACGAATGTTCGTCCTAAGTGCTTGTTTTCGTGTCCTTTGCGGTAGACGTAAATGTTCTTTCCGTTGATGTTGACGATTTTACGCATTATATATATACGTATATTGAAAACAAATGTTTAAGTCGTTTTTGAACGCAATCACTTAGAACGCACCTCTTGTGAACCACTTAAAGCAGATTCAAGTGGGTCGAGTTTCTTTTTATAGTGTGGATGATCCACCAGGGGTGGTCCATATACATTATATTGTTATCCCTTTAAGTCACTTTCATAGTATCTCTTTAAGTCACTTTCATGGCACTATTCTTTAAGTGTACCATATGAGGTCCAGGCTCACAATCATACTTTTTTTTTATACCTGGTACGCCATACATATAGTATCGATATCTCTTTAAGTCACTTTCATTGCACTATTCTTTAAGTGTAAAGGTACTTAAAGGTATGTCGACTATAGTATAATATACCAGAGTACGCCATACACATATATGATGCAAACTTTCAAGTATTGAGAGGGACTCGAACACAAGTTTTTTTGTTTGCTTTTTTTTTCTTAACCACTAGGCTGTGTTGTGCATCACCTTAAATTTATTTGACGAAATTTATATATAAACTCTGAAAGTTGTCCCACAATTTTTTTTTCAGACAATGAAATGTGTGTTTGCACCGAATCCTTTAAGTCTCCTTTAAATACTTTTCCTGTATGAAAACGACTTAAAGATTTGTCAATATGCTAATTATAATGTTAAAACACCCTCCCGAAAAGTTAGAATATTGGAGAAAATATCGTAGAGAAAATGCCTTGCGTTGTCGAGAACAAAGGAGTCAGTGGCGTGAAACCAATCGTGAACGGATCCGTTTATGTGCAAGGCGATCTTATTATCGTAAACTCTTGCGTGATGGACATGGTGATATTTCCCTAGTTCAGTCAAGGATCTCAGACTTGGATAATCAGATAGCCTTCATCTTGTGTGGAGAAAGTCAGTAATTTGGAAAATTTATATATAGTTTGCCAAAATAATTTTCTTGACCAACTATATACGAGAAATGAGCAATATTCAATCACAGCTACAGGAAATCGTTCCGAGAGCGGCGATCTATAAAGGAACAAACAAGAGTATCGATAGCACCGTTCACAAGACCGAATATGTGACATATCCAAGCAATCTTTCACATGTATTGGAGATTGGAGCCACAAGTAGTGAACAGAAAGTGCACTTCCACATCTCGGGTAATTGCCTTTTGGATGGGAAGAACTCTTATTTCAGTGTCCAACTGAAGACGAACAAATGGACCAGTTGTCTTTCTGGTGATATTAGCTCTTTGTTCAAGCGCTTGACTATCAGTTTACCATCCAGTGGTAACCAAATTCTGGAGGACATACAGGAATACAATGTATTAAATAGTATGATCCAACATATGAGCGGCTCGGAGAAGGATTTAGAGACCAACTGGTACTCAGGACAGAGTTCCATGGTCGGTAATACACGGGAGGAAAACATGGAAAACTCCCGTCTAGAGTTAAACTGGAATCCGGGAACAGATGGGTGGAGAACTTATACTTTTACATTGAACCTGAGTGGATTGTTACAGCATTCGTTGTATCTCCCCTTGTTTCTATTGAACGGGATCAAAATTGAGTTGACTATGAGTTCCGCATTGGAGGCGTTGCATTGGGATCCAACGAATGAGAGTGACTGGGAAAGTGCCCTCCGTGCCGTGAACCATCGCTTTCCTCTAAGTGAAGATGATATTGACGGCATGGATGGCTCAGATGTGATATCACAACAGCTGAAATCTGTGTATCGACGTGGAGATCCTGACGATGCACCCAATAGTTTGACTTATACCATACGGCAATTCACATATCATGCTAGTGTAATTTGGGCAAGTAGTGAGTATATGGATCGTTTAAGAGAAGGTGTGAACTCATCGAATGGTTTGTCCTTATTCTTCAACACCTACCGTTTTAACATCATTCAACCTGAAAGCCCTTATGTACAATTCAGTTTCACGGAACAGCTCCAGAATTTACGTACTGTGTTGATGTGTACCTTGATGGATAGTCATCGATTAACCCAAAATCGACACAGTATCAACTTCTTTTCATCTCATATTGACAATTTTACGTTCCGTATTGGGAGTAGAATTTTTCATCGTGTGGACAATGCACAACCAGCCCTTGCCTATGTCAACACCTTGGTAACCATGAATCGATTTAATCGATATCAGGCAAATAGTGTTACTTTCAAGAACTACAATCGTGAGCGCAACGTGCATATCTTCAATTTCGAAAGAGTAATTGGAGACAACGAGACACATTCTGGACTTGATACTCGTGAAGGTAAACTACTTCGTCTGGAATTGCAATTCAAAAACGATCCACTACTTGAGCTCAAACGTAAAGATAACAGTGTGATATCCACTCTTCGTCGTGGATATTCCTATAATGAAGTGAAGGTGTACGCCTTCTTACGATTCACACGTATGGTGAATATATCAAGTGCAGGTATCGGTATTAGTGAGTAAACTACTTAAAGAAATTTGATGAAAATTATTTAAAGATATATTTATTCTATACTCTATATAAATGAATTGTAAAGAACAATGTTTTGGTTGCCATGGATTGTATGATGTCGATGATGACATCGCAAGCTCTAGTAGATCTTCTCTTGATGCTCTCACTCAAGATCCCGAAGTGGAGGAATCGGATATCTACGCCATCCAAGATTTCTATGATCTGTACAAAAAGTCGTATGACACACCCCTATGTTGGGATTGTGCACTCTTTCGTGTCCTGAAGTACACGGAGAAGCACGATGATAAGAGGA
>PBYI01000071.1 GCA_002729525.1 Nocardioides sp. | reverse complement strand
GTACGCCGTCCTGGAGTGGGTCGCCGCCCGCCAGCTCCCCGAGGACCGCGCGGCCGAGGAATGGGCCGACGAGCACCTCGACCAGATGACCAAGGACCGGTTCGGCTCGCAAGCGCTCCACCTCGCCGGACCAGGCGCCCCGGTGGTCGAGGAGGACGAGGCCTACGAGATCGCCGCCGCCCTCGGCCTGTCACGCCAGTCGGGTAGCAGGTATGTCGGGGAGCTGATCGAGCTTCGCTACCGGCTGCCCCGCATCTGGTCCCGCGTGACTGCCCTCGATCTCCCGCTGTGGAAGGCCCGCAAGATCGCCGCCGCCACGTGCACCCTGCCGGAGGAAGGTGCGGCGTACGTCGACGCTCAGCTCGCCTGGGCTGCGGCGCGCACCACGTTGGCGCAGATCGACCGGACGGTCGACGAGGCCCTTGTGCGGTTCGCACCCGACCTGCTGGCCGAGGCCCCGTCGGACCACCGAGACGTGATCGTCGACCTCGACAACGGCAAGCACGGCCTCGTCTCGATCGATGCGCTGCTCGATCTGGACGACGCCCTCGACCTCGAGGACGCGCTGCGCGCCGGCGCCGCAGCGTTGAAGGACGCCGGCTGCGACGACCCGCTCGGCGTACGCCGCGCCAAGGCCCTCGGCGACCTCGCCCGCGGACAGGTTGCGTTGGACCTGCAGCAGGAGCGCCGCCCGCTCGTGGTCAACGTGGTCAACGGCGCTGCGACCTGCGAGGCGTTCGTCCGCCCCGGCCTACCGGTCACCGTGAGCGTCGACCAGGTGCGTGACTGGTGCTCGACCGCTACCCGCGTCACGGTCCGCGAGGTGCTGGACCTGACCGCGGACTACTCGACCGACTCCTACGCGCCGACCGAGAAGCTCGCAGCCCAGGCCCGCTGGCTGTATCCGACCTGCGTGTTCCCGCACTGCCAACGCGCGTCCGAGCGCTGCGACCTCGACCACGTGGAGCCCTACGCCGACGGCGGACCTACCTCGACGAAGAACCTCGCGCCGCTCTGCAGGACCCACCACCGGATGAAGACCCACGCCCGCTGGCGCTACCGACGCAGACCCGACGGAGTCTTCGAGTGGATCGGCCCCATGGGCCAGGTCTTCGAGGTGGACGACCGCCCGGCGCCACCAGGTGGTTGACGCTCCGTACGTGGAGTAGCCCGGCCCCGAGGAACGAGGGACCGGGCATACCGAGACGCCCGCACCCGACCACGAGGTGCGATCAGCCTGGCCGTTCAGGTGGTTGAGCCCTTCGAGACGCCTCGTCCCTCGGCTCCTCAGGGACCACCGGGCGAGCGAAGCGAGTCCGCGTCGAAACCCAGTGAGCCGCGGAGCAGCCGCGCCCACCGTGGTCCCGCGCCCTGTGCAGAGTCACGGTGGTTTCGACGCCTCCCTCGCCGAGGGCTCGGTCGGGCTCAACCACCTCAGGTCGCCGCTGGAGTACTCAGCCCGTGACGACCTTCAGGGTGACCTCGACGTTGCCGCGGGTGGCGTTGGAGTACGGGCAGACCTGGTGCGCGACCTCGACCGCGCGCTCGGCTTCCTCCTGGCTGACGCCGCCGCCGAGCTCGACCTCGAGGGCGACGACGAGGCCGAAGCCGCCGGAGTCGTTGGAGCCGATGCCCACCTCGGCGGTGACGGCGGCGTCCTCGATGGTGACGCCGTGCTGCTTGGTGGTCGCCTTGAGTGCGGAGAGGAAGCAGGCGGAGTAGCCGGCCGCGAAGAGCTGCTCGGGGTTGGTGGCGCCGCCCGGGCCGCCCATCGCCTCGGGGATGGCGAGGTCGGACTCGAAGAGCCCGTCATCGGTGCGGACGTGGCCGTTGCGGCCGTCGCCGTCCGCGGTGGCGACGGCGGTGTAGGTCGGGGTGATCGACATGAGGGCTCCTCGTGAGCGACGGGTAGACGAACTAGTACGTCTACACTGTAGCCATGCCCGCCACGACGTCGTCCACGCCGACCGTGCCCGCGCGCGACCGGGTGCTGGAGGCGGCGACGAGGCTCTTCTACGCCGACGGCGTGCGCGCGGTCAGCGCCGACACCCTCATCGCCGAGGCCGGTGTCTCGAAGGTGACCTTCTACCGCCACTTCCCGTCCAAGGACGCCCTCGTCGTCGCCTACCTCCAGGCGCAGGACCGGCTCGTCCGCGACCAGGTGGCCGCGCTCCGCGAGCAGCACCCCGACGACCCCGCCGCGGTCCTGCGGGGGTACGCCGAGCAGGCCGGCTCCGTCGCGTGTCTCGCCGGTTTCCGCGGATGCCCCTTCGTCAATGCGGCCGTGGAGTTCCCCGACCCTGACCACCCCGTACGCCGCGCGGTCGCCGTTCACCGCGACTGGCTCCGGGGCGAGGCCGAGGCGCTGCTCGCCGACCTCGGCGTGCAGGACCCGCCGGCGGTCGCCACCACCCTGCTGATGCTCCGCGACGGCGCGATGGTGGCCGCGGTCCTCGCCGGTCCCTCCGAGGACGTCGGCGCCGACCTGCTGCGCGCCGCAGGCGAGGTCGTCCGGGGCGCCACCCGGTCCTGATCGACGTGACGGAGCAGACGGCTCGACCCAGCGCCGTCGGGCCCGCTCGGGAGTAGCGTCGGAGACGAGAACGTCACACGAGAGGGAGTGAGCCAGGTGAAGGCCCTGGTGTTCGAGAAGTACCAGTCCGCACCCGTCCTGCAGGAGGTGCCGCAGCCCGAGCCCGGTCCCGGCGAGGTGCTGCTGAAGGTGGCCGGCGCAGGCGCCTGCCACTCCGACGTGTCGGTCTACCGCGACTTCTCCGACGAGGTCGGCCCGCCCCAGCTCGCGCCGTCGTTCGTGCTCGGTCACGAGAGCGCCGGCTGGGTCGAGGCGCTCGGCCCGGGCGTCTCCGGCCTGGAGGTCGGCAGCGCCCACCTGGTCTACGGGCCGATGGGCTGCGGCCGCTGCGCGGCCTGCTCGCGCGGGCAGGACACCTACTGCGAGAACGCCGCGACCATGCCCCACCTCGCCGCCGGGCTCGGTCGCGACGGCGGCATGGCGGAGTACGTCGCCGTACCCGCCCGCAACCTCGTGCCGCTGGGTGACGCCGACCCGAGGGCCGCGGCGCCGCTCTCCGACGCCGGCCTCACGCCGTACCACGCGATCAAGCTGGCGCTGCCGAAGCTCCAGGGAGCCGGGCGCACGGCGCTGGTCATCGGGCTCGGCGGCCTCGGCCAGGTCGCGGTGCAGATCCTGCGCGCTGTCACCGGGGCGACCGTCATCGCCACCGACGCCAAGCCGGAGGCGATGGCGAAGGCAGAGTCGTACGGCGCGGTGACCGTCCCGGCCGGCGACGGCCAGGCGGAGGCGATCCGCGAGATCACCGGGGGGCGCGGCGTCGACGCGGTCTTCGACCTGGTCGGGGCGGCGGGCACGGTAGCGCTGGCGATGCAGGTCGTCGCGCTGCAGGGCCGGGTGACGGTGGTCGGCATCGCCGGCGGCGTCTTCGAGTGGAGCTTCTTCACCGTGCCCTACGAGGTCGAGCTGACCAGCACGTACTGGGGCACGATCGAGGAGCTGCACGAGGTCGCGGCGCTCTACCGCGCCGGGAAGATCGACCCGGGCGTGCAGACGTTCTCGCTCGACGAGGCGCCCGAGGCCTACCGGCTGCTGGAGGCCGGCGAGCTCAGCGGACGCGCCGTGGTGCTCCCGCACGGCTGACGGAGAACACCACACCACCTCTTGCGACACCTGTAGGAACGCCGGGCGCGCGAATCCCGCATTCGTCCGTGTCGCGCGCCACACCGGCGTTCCTACAGTGGCGCGTGCCACACACCCGGCACGGACCGACGACTCGGACGTCGGACGTCGGACGTCCGGGGCGGCACCGCCCCGGACGCACACGACCGGGGCGCTCGTCGGACGCCTGGCCCATGATGGGTC
This sequence comes from Nocardioides sp., assembly GCA_002729525.1. Classification (GTDB taxonomy): domain Bacteria; phylum Actinomycetota; class Actinomycetes; order Propionibacteriales; family Nocardioidaceae; genus Nocardioides. The sequence goes on along the minus strand of PBYI01000071.1, from coordinate 15,637 downwards.
CTCGGGCGTGCCGCGCACGCCCACTCACGCAAGAGGTATCGCCATGGACTCCATCCTCCGCACGCTCGGGAAGATCCCCGGTGCGCTGCTGATCGTGCCGCTGTTCCTCGCGGCCGTGATCAACACCTTCTTCCCGCAGGTGCTCGACATCGGTTCGTTCACCAGCGCGCTGTTCCGCGACGGCGCGGTGCCGCTCATCGGGATGTTCTTCTTCGTCATGGGCTCCCAGATCCAGGTCCGCTCGGTCGGGTCGTCCCTGGAGAAGGGCATCGTGATGCTGCTGGGCAAGTACGCCGCCGCCATCGCGGTCGGGCTCGGCGTCGCCTACCTGACGCCCGACGGCACGCTGTTCGGGCTCGTCCCGCTGGCGATCATCGCCGCGATGGGCAACTCCAACGGCGCGCTCTACATCGCGCTGACCGAGGCGCCGAAGCTCGTGCACGTCGTCGAGGCGCTGCCGACGACGGCGTACGGCAAGGTGACGACGCCGGTGCTGCGCCAGCTGCTCCAGGACGCCGGCCGCTGGCCCGAGGCAGCGGTCCGGTGACCGTCGCGAGCGAGGACCGGCGTACCGGGGACCGGCTCGAGCCGCACCCGGACGCGCCCCGCCTCAAGCACCCCGGCCCGGTCGCCGACGAGCGCGTCGTCGCGGTCGCCACCCGCCTGGTCGAGCACGTCGAGGTGCTGCCCGCCGGCGCCCCGCTGCTCCGCGCGCTCGGCGGCCTGCTCGCGCGCACCGGCGCCCGGGCGGCGTCCGGCGAGCTGGTCGGCGGCGAGCTCGCGGAGTTCTCCTACTTCATCCCCGACGTGGGCGCCCCCGGACGGACCGGTCGCCAACTTCTCCGCCCCGCGGACCGGCGTCGCGCCGGGCCGGCTGGTGCGCGGCGGGCTCACCCTGGGCCACCGCGGCGGAGAGGTCTTCAGCCACAGCCACGCGCTCTTCGTGGACGCCGACGGCGTCCGCCGGGCCGGGCACCTGATCCCCGACTCCGTCGTCCTCGGCGAGGGCGTGACCGCACGCGTGTGGACCTCCGAGCAGGTGGCCATCGAGGTGCAGCACGACCCCGAGACCACGATGTCGCTCTTCGTCCCGCGCGCCGTCGGCGAGGCGCCTGCCACCGGCGCCCGTGCCCTGGTCTGCCGTGTGCGCCCGAACGTCAACCTCGTCGGTGTCGTCGAGCACCTGGTCGAGACGGCCGGCTGGCGGGCCGCCGCGGTCCGCGGGCAGATCGGCTCGCTCGTCGGCGGGCGGCTCGCGCAGCCCGACGGCTCGGTGACCGCGGTCGAGGGGCCGGCCACCGAGGTGATGTACGTCGACGGCACGGTCACGCGCGCGGCCGGCCGGGTGAGCGCCGACCTGTCCGCCGGACTCGTCGACCGCCACGCCGTCGTGCACACCGGCGGTCTGGTGCCCGGGCACAACCCGGTCGCCATGACCTACGAGCTCGTCCTAACCGAGGTCGGTCCAGAATCGACGTCGTGACCGTCCGCGACCTCCTCCAGCGCCGGGGCGTCCCGACCGACGCGATCCGCGACCGGGCCATCGACCGGGTCACCGCCGCGTCCGACGCCTCGCACTACCTGCTGACCCCGCAGGCGCTGGTGCTCGCCGACGGGGAGGCCGACGTCGCCCGGGTGCTCGCCGCCTGCGCGGCCGAGGGACTGCCGGTGACGTTCCGGGCGGGTGGGACGAGCCTGTCGGGCCAGGCCGGCACCGACGGTGTACTGCTCGACGTACGCCGTGGGTTCCGCGGGATCGAGGTGCTCGATGGCGGTGCCCGCGTGCGGGTCGCGCCCGGCACCACGGTCCGCGCGGTCAACGACGCGCTGCGCCCGCACGGCACCGCGCTGGGCCCCGACCCGGCCAGCGAGGGCGCCTGCACGATCGGCGGCGTCGTCGCCAACAACTCCTCCGGCATGAGCTGCGGCGTGGCCGGGACGAGCTACCACACGCTCGACTCGCTGCGGGTCGTCCTGCCGTCGGGCACGGTCGTCGACACCGCCGAGGCCGACGCCGACGCGCGGCTGCGCCACGACGAGCCCGCGCTGCACGCGGGGCTGCTGCGGCTGCGCGACCGGGTGCGCGGCGACGCCGAGATGCGCGCCGAGGTGGAGCGGCAGTTCTCGATCAAGAACACGATGGGGTACGCCGTCAACGCGTTCCTCGACCACGAGGAGCCGGCCCAGATCCTCACCCACCTCGTGGTCGGGTCGGAGGGCACGCTGGCCTTCGTCGCGTCCGCGACGTACCGCACCGTGCCGGTCCGCCCGTACGCCGCCACCGGGCTGCTCGTCGTCGACGAGCTCGCCCGCGCCACCGACGCGCTGCCCGCGCTGGTGGGGTCGGGCGCGGCCGCGCTGGAGCTGCTCGACACCCGCTCGCTGCTGGTCGCGGCCGGCGACGCCCGCGCCACGCCTGGTCTCGCCGCGCTCGACCTCGATCGCCAGGCGGCGCTGCTGGTGGAGTACCAGGCCGGCTCGGCCGACGAGCTCGCCGCGCTGGTCGAGGCCGGACGCCCGGTGCTCGCCTCCGGTGTCGGCGGCGACCCGCTCACCTTGGACCCGGCGCTGCGCGGCGACCTGTGGCACGTCCGCAAGGGCTTGTACGCCGCCGTCGCCGGCGCCCGCCGCAGCGGCACCACCGCGCTGCTCGAGGACGTCGCCGTCCCGGTCGCCGACCTCACCGCGACCTGCACCGACCTGGAGCGCGTGTTCGCGGCGTACGGCTACGACGACGCCGTCGTCTTCGGCCACGCCAAGGACGGCAACATCCACTTCATGGTCACCGAGGACCTCGGGTCCGCGGCCGGCGAGAGCCGCTACGAGCGGTTCACCGACGACATGGTCGACGTGGTGCTCGGCCACGGCGGCACGCTCAAGGCCGAGCACGGCACCGGCCGGGTGATGGCCGCCTTCGTGCGCCGCCAGTACGGCGACGACCTGTACGACGTGATGCGCGAGGTGAAGCGGCTGTGCGACCCGGCCGGCGTGCTCAACCCCGGCGTGCTGCTCACCGACGACGACCGCGCGCACGTGCGCGACCTCAAGTCGGTGCCGCAGGTCGAGGAGGAGGTCGACCGCTGCGTCGAGTGCGGCTTCTGCGAGCCGGTCTGCCCCAGCCGCGACCTCACCCTGACCCCGCGCCAGCGGATCGTCGCCCGTCGCGCCGAGGCCGCGCTGCGCGCCGCCGGCGACGCCGACTCGCTCGCCGAGGCCGACGCGATCGCCGCCGACTACGACTACGCCGGCGTGCAGACCTGCGCCGCCGACTCGATGTGCCAGACCGCCTGCCCGGTCTCCATCGACACCGGGCAGCTCGTGCGCCGACTGCGGTCGGAGGACCACGGTCGGGTCGCCCAGGCCGCCGGCCGCACCGCCGCCCGGCACTGGGGCGGCGCCACCCGCGCTGCGTCGGTCGGGCTGACGCTGGCCAAGAAGGCGCCCGGGCTCACCGAGCGGGCGTCGCGCGCCGGGCGCGCCGTGCTCGGCGCCGACACCGTGCCGCACTGGACCGACGACCTGCCCGCGGGCGGACGACGTACGGCGTCGGGGCCGGGCGAACCTGCCGACGGGTCGCTCGCCGCCGTGCTGGTGCCGTCGTGCACGGGCACGATGTTCGGCTCCGAGGGCGGTTCGGCCCACGCGGCGTTCCTCGCGCTGTGCGAGCGAGCCGGGGTGCAGGTGGCCCAGCCCGCGGCGAGCGGCCTGTGCTGCGGGATGCCGTGGAGCTCCAAGGGCCTCACCGACGGTGCCGGCGTGATGGCCGACCGGCTCGACGAGGCGCTGCGACCCCTGGTCGGTGCTGGTCCTGCCGGCCCCTCCGTGCCCGTGCTCACCGACGCGGCGTCCTGCTCCGAGGGCCTCGCGAAGTCGCTCACGGGCCGCGGGTACGACGTCCAGGACGCCGTCGCCTTCGTCGCCCGCGTCGTGCTGCCCCGGCTCGGCCCGGCGCCCGTCGCCGACCGGCTCGCGCTGCACCCGACGTGCGCCTCGACCCGCGCCGGGCACGACGGTGACCTGCGCGCGCTGGCCGCGGCGGTGGCGCGCGAGGTGTTCGTGCCGCCGTCGTGGGGCTGCTGCGCCTTCGCCGGCGACCGCGGCATGCTGCACCCCGAGCTCACCGCGTCGGCGACCGCCGCCCAGGCCGCCGAGGTCCGGGCGTACGGCGCCGACGCGCACGCCTCGTGCAACCGCACCTGCGAGCTCGGGATGAGCCGCGCCACCGGCGCGACGTACGAGCACGTCCTCGTGCTGCTCGAGCGCGCCACCCGACCCGCCCCCACCAGCCACCCGCCTGAGCAGGAGCGCCCGTGAAGCAGCCGACCGTCCACCCCGACGCCTGGGTCGCCCCGGGCGCCGTCGTTGTCGGCGACGTGACCCTCGGCGCGCAGGCCTCGGTGTGGTACACCGCCGTGCTCCGCGGCGACGGCGACGCGATCAGCGTCGGCGAGCGCAGCAACGTCCAGGACGGCTGCGTGCTGCACACCGACCCGGGCTTCCCGGTCCGGATGGGCTCCGGCGTCTCCGTCGGCCACCGCGCGGTGCTGCACGGCTGCACGATCGAGGACGACGTGCTCGTCGGCATGGGCGCGATCGTCATGAACGGCGCGGTCATCGGCGCGGGCTCGATGGTCGGTGCCGGCGCGGTCGTCTCGCAGGGCATGGTCGTGCCGCCGCGCTCGATGGTGCTCGGCCTGCCCGCCAAGGTGCGGCGCGAGCTCACCGACGACGAGGTGGCGGGGGTGCGGCACAACGCCGAGCAGTACGTCGCGCTCGTCGCGCAGCACCGGGGCTGAGCCGGCGGGCGGTCAGCCGCGCAGCTGCTGCGCGTGCTCGAACCACTCGCCGACGAGGCCCGCCAGATCCTGCAGGGGCGCGCCCGCGGTGATGCCGTCGACCCGCAGGTAGGCGTCGTCCTTCCCCGCCCTCGCGGTCCACGGCTGACCTGCCGAGAGCGCCTCGAGCCTCTCCAGGAGCGCGCGGCGGTAGTCGGCCGCCCAGGCTCCGTGGCCGAGGTAGAGGTTGATGGTGCCGCGCGCCATGAACTGCAGCTCCAGCACCCGCCCGGTGGGTCGCGACCCGGTGCCGGACGCGTACCAGACCCACATCCGCTTCGCCGGGACGAGCGTCGCCGTGATGCCGGGGACCGTCGCCCGGGAGGCGACCGCGTCCTCGAGGGCGGCCGCGGTGGCGACCAGGGAGGCGTCCACGCCGAGGTCCTCGGTCGCGCGGACCCGGTCGGTCAGCGGTGCCGGGGCAGAGGTGCCGGAGTGCGCCGGGACGCCCCGACGCACGCTGGTGATGGAGGTGAGGCGCAGCAGGTCGGTGAGCTGGTCCGGCAGTGTGCGCAGGGTGTCCGCGGCGGTCCGGGTGAGGTCCGCGAAGGACTCCAGCCGCGTCGGGTCGACCTCCCACGCGTCCAGCTGGGGGTCACCGTCGGGCCCCGTCTCTCGAGCCGTGCGCGAGGCCTCGTCGAGCAGGCCGGCGGCGTCGGCGGGGGGCCGCAGCTGGAGGTCGTCGCGCAGCACCGGGAACGCCGCCTGGACGGCGAGCAGCGCGAACAGTCCCAGGTCGTAGGCCGCTCGGCCTCCTTCGAGGCCGGCCGGCGCCGGAGCCACGCGACGCAGCAGCGAGAAGGAGTTCAGCAGGCGCTTGAGCGCACGCGGGTTGGTGCCGACAGCGGCGCGTGCCAGGGCCACGTAGGAGTCCGGGTCCTCGACGGCCGGCGTGAGCGTCCGCAGCGCGGAGGTGACGAGCCCGTCGACGCGGAAGCGCTGCGTCGGGATGTCGAACGGCAGCTGGATCATCTTGTCGAAGTAGGCGCGGGCCTTGCGCTGGTCGAGGTCCTCGCCGTACTTCGCGCGCACCCCCTGCGAGACCACGGCGAAGTCGATGGCGAGGACGAAGACCGCGTTCTCGCACTCGGTGAGCGTCTTCAGCGCCTCCATGATCTCGACCGCGTGACGGGGCGGCAGCCGGTCGAGGTCGTCGACGACCACGACGACCCGGCGGGGGGGCTCGGCGAGCAGCTCGACGAAGTGCGCGCGCAGCTTCCTGATGCGCTCGGCGTGCGACGTGGCGAGGTCCTCGACGACTGCGTCGACCACGCCGGTCGCGGTGTCCGACACCAGGCCCGCGGCGGCGCGGACGGCCGTCAGCGCGGTGGTACGGAAGGACCGCAGCGTCGTGCGGATCCTCTGCACGGTGGCCGACTCCCCGAGACGGGCGACCTCGTCCACGATCGCCTCGAGCACGTCCAGGACCAGGTCGCCACCGACGTCCAGCTGGGCGAGCTGCCAGGTCTCCACCCGGACCAGGTCGACCTCCGCCGCGCCGGACCTCAGCAACCGCTTCTGGACCAGGTTGATGGTGGTCGTCTTGCCGCTGCCCCAGTCACCCTGGACGGCGACGGTCATCGGCGTCGGGCAGTCGACGAGGTAGTCGGCGAGCGCGTACGCGTAGGGCTCGACCTCCAGCGCGTCGTCCTGCGCCGGAAGGTCCGTGAGCAGGGTGGAAGGGGCGTTGGTCGACGACGTCACGTCGGTCCTCTCGTCGGGAGCGCTCGCATCATGGAGCGCCCGGCACGCCTCCCGCGGCCGTTTCCGCGACCTCTGACAACTCCGGACAACTCCGAACGCGCCGACCCGGCGGTCCGGCGGCGCCACCAGTGGTCTGTCACCCTGGTCTCTGAACGCTCCTCGGTGGCGGGCGCCGTCGACGTCCGGGATCGGCGACCGCCGCCGGGGAGTTTCTCCGTCCCCCGGTCCCGTCACGGTCGAACCGGTGGACGAGCCCTCGCGCGGCGGTGCCCCGTGGGGTAGGAACGAGGGGGCGGCGCTCGTCGCCCGCACACCTCGGGAGGCCCCCTCGATGACCACCACCGACCCGCGCTCCAGCACCGTCGACGCGGTCCTGTCCCGCTCGGCCGCGCGCACGCCGGACGCCGTTGCGCTGCGGTTCGCCGACCGGGTGTGGACCTACGCCGAGCTCGACGCGGCGGTCACCCGGGCGGCCGCCGCGCTGCGCGGGCTCGGACTGGCGCGCGGCGACCGGGTGGCGGCGTACGGCAAGAACTCCGACGCCTACCTGCTCGGGTTCCTCGGCTGTGCGCGCGCGGGCCTGGTGCACGTGCCGGTCAACTTCGCGCTCACCGGTGAGGAGCTGGCCTACCTGGTGCACCAGTCGGGCGCCGCGGCCGCGCTGGTCGACCCGGCCCTGCGCACGACGTACGACGCCGCCGGGCTCGCTGTGGGCGGCGACCGGGTGCTGCCGCTGCGCGACGCCGACGGGTCGCTGCTGGAGCGGGCGAGCGCCGGCCCGGTGCCGGACGCCGTGCTGCCCGCGGACGAGGCCCCGGTCGCCGACACCGAGCTCGTGCAGCTGCTCTACACGTCGGGCACGACCAGCAGGCCGAAGGGCGCGATGATGACGCACCGCGCGCTGGTGCACGAGTACGTGTCGTGCATCCACGCGCTCGGGCTCGCGGCCGACGAGAAGCCGCTGCACCCGATGCCGCTCTACCACTCGGCGCAGATGCACGTCTTCCTCATGCCCTACCTTGCGGTCGGCGCCGACAACCACCTGCTCGAGGTGCCCGACGTCCCGACGATCCTGCGGGTCGTCGAGGAGCAGGGGTGCGGCGCGCTGTTCCTCGCGCCCACGGTGTGGGTGCCGCTGTCCAACCACCCCGACTTCGCCGCCCGCGACCTGTCCACGCTGCGCAAGGCGTTCTACGGCGCCTCGATCATGCCCGGCCCGGTGCTGCAGCGCCTGCGCGACGCGATGCCCGGCCTGGAGGTCTACAACTGCTTCGGGCAGTCCGAGATCGGCCCGCTCGCGACCGTCCTCCAGCCCGCCGAGCACGACGACCGGCCGGAGTCGTGCGGCCGCCCTGTCCTCTTCGTCGAGCTCGCGGTGCTCGGCGAGGACGGCCGGCCCGTGGAGGCAGGCGGCACCGGCGAGGTCGTCTACCGCTCGCCCCAGCTCTGCGAGGGCTACTGGGACAAGCCGGAGGAGACCGCCGAGGCGTTCCGCGACGGCTGGTTCCACTCCGGCGACCTCGTGCGGATCGACGCCGAGGGCTACATCACCGTCGTCGACCGCATCAAGGACGTCATCAACACCGGCGGCGTGCTCGTCGCCAGCCGCGAGGTCGAGGACGCGCTCTACACCCACCCCGCCGTCGCCGAGGTCGCCGTGATCGGCACCCCGGACGAGAAGTGGATCGAGGCCGTCACGGCGTACGTCGTCCGCCGCCCGGGCACCGAGCACGAGGGCGTCACCGAGGCCGACCTGGTCGCGCACGCCAAGGGCCGGCTCGCCGGCTACAAGGTGCCGAAGGCGGTGCGGTTCGTGCCCGACCTGCCTCGCAACCAGTCCGGTAAGCTGCTCAAGCGGGTGCTGCGCGACGGCTGACGGCGGACCCCCGCGGGTCGTTCGGCGCGATCACCCGAGCAGCACCGCCCGGGCGACCCGCCTCACCCGCTCCAGGTGCCGCGCGGTCGGCTCGGGACGATCGTCGAAGGCGGTCGTGAGCGCCATCCCCCGCAGGCTGGTGAAGACCACCTCGCGCAGGTCGGCGTACCCGGGGTGCGCGCAGAGGTCGGGCCCGAACGACGCGTCGACGATCTCGCGGATGACCTGGGCGATCTCACGCTCGGCCGGGAGCAGGGCGGCGCGCAGCTCGGCGTGGGTGCGCGCGGCGGTCCACAGCTCGGTGGTCGCCCAGAAGAACGCGAGCGTGAACGGTACGGCGACCGCCTCGACCGCGGCGTCGATCCGCTCGCCGGGCTCCTCGGGCCACTGCGTCCGGTCGCCGAGCGCCGTGATCCGCGCCCGCGCCAGGTGGTGCACGGCCGCCACGAGCAGGTCGTCACGTGACGGGAAGTGGTGCAGCAGGCGGCCGCGGCTCACCCCGGCGCGCTCCTGGATCCGCACGGTCGAGGCGCCGGCGTACCCGGCCTCGAGCAGCACCTCGACGGCCGCGTCGAGGATGCGGCGGCGTACGTCGACCGTCCGGGCCTGGACGGCACGCTCGCGCGGGGCGCTCATGGCGGCTAGCGTGTCACAAACCAGTCAGAGGTGACTGGTTAGGCATCCGACTGTGGAGGTTCCTGCGGTGAAGCTGGGCATGATCATCGACTACTCCGGCGGCTTCGACGAGACCGTCGAGCTGCTGCTGGCCTACGAGGAGGCGGGCCTGGAACTGGTCGCCATCCCCGAGGCCTACTCGTTCGACGCGGTCAGTCAGCTCGGCTACCTCGCCGCCCGCAGCAAGAGCCTTGAGCTGATGTCGGCGATCCTGCAGGTCTACACCCGCACGCCCACGCTCACCGCGATGACCGCCGCCGGCATCGACTACGTCTCGCAGGGCCGGTTCACCCTCGGGCTGGGCGCCTCCGGCCCGCAGGTCGTCGAGGGCTTCCACGGCATCAAGTACGACGCCCCGCTCGGCCGCACCCGCGAGACCGTCGAGATCTGCCGCAAGGTCTGGAAGCGCGAGCGCCTCGAGCACGAGGGCCGCTTCTACCGGATGCCGCTCACCCAGGAGCACGGCGGCTCCGGCCTCGGCAAGCCGCTCAAGCTCATCAACACCCCGGTGCGCGAGCAGATCCCGATCTCCATCGCCGCCCTCGGCCCCAAGAACGTCGAGATGGTCGCCGAGATCGCCGACGGCTGGCAGCCGCTCTTCTTCCACCCCGGCAAGGCCCGCATCGCGTGGGGCGACGCCCTCGACGCCGGCCTCGCCAAGCGCGACCCCGAGCTCGGCCCGCTGCAGATCCAGCTCCAGATCGGCCTCCACCACGGCGAGACCCCGCCCGAGTCCGAGGCCAAGATCCGCAACCAGCTCGCGCTCTACATCGGCGGCATGGGCGCGCGGGAGAAGAACTTCTACAACCAGCTCACCGTGCGCTACGGGTTCGAGGAGGAGGCCAAGGAGATCCAGGACCTCTACCTCGCCGGCAACAAGGCCGAGGCCGCGCAGGCCGTGCCGACCGAGCTCGTCGAGGCCACCAACCTCACCGGCGACGACGACACCCTGCGCACCAAGCTCGCCGCGCTCGACGAGGCCGGGGTGACCACGCTGCTGCTCAACCCGCTGGCCGACGACCCGGCCGAGCGGGTCGCGCACCTCAAGCGCCTCAGCGAGCTGGTCGCCGAGCGCGGCTGACCGACGTACGGCGGAGGCGGCCGGCGGAGTCGGTCGGCGGAGCCGGTCAGGATCCGAGAAGTCACGACGGGCACGACGTCCCTAGGTTGGTGCCACACCGACCACCGGTCCCTGCGGGACCGCGACAGCAGGAGGATGTCGTGCCCGTCGTCGATTTCAAGGACGTGAGCACCGAGGGGCTGGCGAGTTCCCCGGTGGCCGAGGCGCTCGCCGGGCTGCGCGCCAACGAGGCGCGCTACTTCAAGAACAAGTACGACCACGTCTTCACCACCGCCCCGGCCGCCGAGGCCTCCGACGTCGTCGACTGGGTGCACGAGGTGCTGTCGACCGAGCGCGACCTGGTGATCGCCTCGCCGCCGTTGGAGGCGACCCGGTTCGAGGTCGAGGGCACCCGCTGGGCCTACGTCTTCTACGAGAGCGGGCTCAGCATCAATGTCATGTATGCCGTCGACGCGGGCGGCAAGCGGGCCGTGGGGTTCAAGCTGTCCGACGGCATGGAGGTCCCGGCCGAGCTCGCCGACCGGTTCAAGTTCGCCCGGCAGAGGTCGAAGCTCGCCGGCACGATCCGCGGCAGCTTCTTCGTGATCAAGGGCGAGCACTGAGGGCTGGTCCGCGCCGGGGTCGGCGGGAGCGGCCCGCCCGACCCGCCCGCAGGGGTGACCTCCCCCGGGGGTGAGCCGCGGTCGGAGCAGGTCAGAGCAAGGTGAGGGACCCGGTCGGCACCACGTCGACCACGAGAGGGAGGGACCCCATGACCACCCGCACCATCGCCATCGCCGCGCTCGTCATCGCCGTCGTGATCCTGCTGTTCCTGCTGCTCTGACCCTGCGCCCGAGCCCGGGCGGCGCGTAGGGGTCAGGCGGGACAGCTGTCCCGGTCCGGCCCCGCCGCGCCGCTCCCAGCAGGGTCGAACCGCTGCCGGAAGGTGAACGCGTACGGCGTCGCGCCGTGCGCCCGCAGGTGCTCGAGCCGTTTCACGCACTCCGCCGACGTCGGTCGGTGGCCGGCCGGCACCCACCACAGCACCGTCACCGCGTCGCGCAGGTGCTCGAACCACTCGCGACGCCGCTTCAGGAACTCCACGTGCACCGACCGGTACACGTAGTCCGCCAGCGCGTCGACCGAGTCCCACGTCGAGTAGTTGACGAGCATCCGGTCGTCGTCGAACGGCCGCTCCGCCACCGCGTTGCCGTCCTCGGTCTGGAAGCGCCACACGAATCCCGGCGACCGCTCGGCCAGCGCGTTCACCTCGTCGAGCGCGTCCATGAACTCCGCGACCACGGGGGAGTCCTCGGCCGCGACCAGGCGGCCGACGTTCAGCTGGGCAAGGTGGTACGTCGTCACGCCTGGCGACGTTAGTGCGGGCAGGCGATTCGCACCCGGAGAACGTTCGTTCGGTCTACCGTGACGCAGCGACTGCGACACGGGAGGGGAGCGTCGTGCGATCTCGGGACCCCTACTCGCGCCGGCGGATGCGAGATCTGCGGCGAGCGTGGCTGCTGCGGCAAGCGAAGATCCTGGTGCCATTCGCCGTGTTCGTGGTGCTGCTTGTCGCTCTGCTGACGTGGTGGCTGTCGCGTTCAGGTGTCGACCGCTACGCGCTAGGTGTGTTGCACGCCGGCGTCGCTGTGTCCGTCGTTCTGGCAATCGACCGACTCTTCCTCGCCCACGAGGCTGAGGCGATCTACCAGCTTCGTGGTGCCTGGGGCGAGGACAACACGCGCGACGTGCTGTCCGGCTGTCGCTGGCGCCGCATCATCTGGGGATGGGTCGACTCGGTCACCTTCCCGGTCGGCGACATCGACCACGTGGTGGTGACCAGGCGCGGCGGGGTCGTCGCCATCGACTCCAAGTGGCGCAACTCCGTCACCAGCGCCGACGTCGCGGACATGGCCCGGTCGGCACGTCGGTCCGCGACGCGCACGGACGGGCTGATCCGCAGTGTCACGGACAAGGGCCGCCGCACCCGCCACCGAGGGACGGGGAGCGGGTGGCAGGTCCGGGGCGTCGTCGTGCTCTGGGGTGCGAGCCAGGAGGAGGTCCCGAAGGGCTACGAGCAGGACGGGGTGGCCTTCGTCGCGGGCCGCGGCCTCCGCACGTGGCTCGCCGGGCTCGACGGCGACGAGGTCGGGCGCCCGCAGGCCCGCGACCTCGTCCGCCGCCTGCGGCGCTTCGAGCCGACCTGACTCAGGTGAGGTACCGCGTCAGCGGGGAGCCCGGCGGCAGCAGCTCGATCCGGGGCGGAGCGGCCTCCATCCGCGCCAGCAGCGCCGGCAGGTCGTCCGGCGACCCGAGCTCCACGCCGACCAGCGCGGGGCCGGTCTCGCGGTTGTTGCGCTTGACGTAGTCGAACAGCGTGATGTCGTCGTCGGGTCCGAGCACCTCGTCGAGGAACCGCCGCAGCGCGCCCGGCTCCTGCGGGAACTCCACCAGGAAGTAGTGCTTGCGGCCCTCGTGCACGAGCGCCCGCTCGACGACCTCGGCGTACCGGCTGACGTCGTTGTTGCCGCCCGACAGCACGCAGACGACGAGCGCGCCCGGGCCCAGCTCGGGGGCGGTCGACGCGAGTGCGCCGCCGACCAGCGCGGACGACGCGAGGGCGCCGGCGGGCTCGGCGATGATCCCGTCGGACTGGTAGAGCGCGAGCATCTCCGAGCAGAGCAGCCCCTCGTCGACGGTGACCAGCGGCGGCCGGTGGGCGTCGACGACGGCGTGCGTCCAGGCGCCGACCTCGCGCACGGCCGCGCCGTCGACGAACGGGTCGAGCTCGGCCAGCGGCACCGGCTGCCCGGCCCCGACCGCGGCGGCCATCGACGCAGCCCCCGCGGGCTCCGCACCGACGACCCGGACCCCGGGCGCGAGCTCGGGCAGCACGGTGAGGCAGCCGGCGAGCAGCCCGCCGCCGCCCACCGGCACCAGCAGCGCGTCGGCGGACAGCCCGAGCGCGTCGAGCTGGTCGAGCACCTCCAGCGCGAGCGTGCCCTGGCCGGCGACGGTGCGTGGGTCGTCGAAGGCCGGGACCGGCGTCGCACCGGTGCTCACGGCGTACGCCGCACTGGCCGCGGCCGCGTCGTCGTAGGTGTCGCCGCCGACCACGACGTCGACGAGCTCGCCGCCGAGCACCGCGATCCGCTCGCGCTTCTGGCGCGGGGTCGTGCGCGGCAGGAACACCCGGGCACGCACGCCGGTCCGGGCACACGCGAACGCCACGCCCTGCGCGTGGTTGCCGGCGCTGGCGCAGGTGACGCCCCGCGCTCGCTCCTCGTCCGAGAGGCCCGCGATCACCACCGACGCGCCGCGCGCCTTGTAGGACCGCACCGGCTGGAGGTCCTCCCGCTTGAGCCACACGTCGTACCCGGTGGTGTCGCTCAGCCGGTCGCTGCGCAGCAGCGGGCTCGGCGGCATCAGCGGACCCACCACCTCGGCGGCACGGCGTACGTCGTGCAGCGTGGGCAGCGGGCCGGGCGGGGTGCTCATCGTGACCTCCATCGCGGGGAGCAGGCGGACGACCCATCATCCCGCGCGGGCGTTGGGGACGTTCCCTAGGTTCTGCACCATGGACGTCATCGGCAGCGACACCGCGACGGGCCCGGCCGAGCACCAGCGGAGCTGGCGCTCGTGGACCACCTGGGTCCCGGCCGTCGCGGTGGTGGCCCTCGTCGCGACGTACGGGCGCTACCCGCCGACCTGGGTGCTCGGCGTCGTCGCGGTCGTCCTCGTCGGCGCCGTGCTGGCGGCCGTCCACCACGCCGAGGTGGTGGCGCACCGGGTCGGCGAGCCGTTCGGGTCGCTGGTGCTCGCGGTCGCGGTCACCGTCATCGAGGTCGGCCTCATCGTCACGCTCATGGCCTCCGGCGAGGGCTCGCCGTCGCTCGCCCGCGACACCGTCTTCGCAGCCTTGATGATCACGGTCAACGGCATCGCCGGGCTGTCGCTGCTGGTCGCGGCCGTGCGGCACCGGATGGCCGTCTTCAACCCCGAGGGGGCCGGCTCCGCACTGGCCACCGTGATCGCCCTGGCGAGCATCACGCTGGTGCTGCCACGGTTCACCACCGCCGAGCCGGGGCCGGAGTTCTCCAGCTCGCAGCTGGCGTTCGCGGCCGTGGTGTCGCTGGTGCTCTACGGGATGTTCGTCTTCACCCAGACCGTGCAGCACCGCACCTTCTTCCTGCCGGTGGAGCGCGACGGACTGCGCCCGCTGGTCGACACGGTGGGTGGCGAGGACGCGCACGCGATCGACGACGACCACCACCAGGTGCACGCCGCCCCGCCCACCGACCGGCAGGCCTGGGCGAGCCTCGGGCTGCTGCTCGCCTCGCTCGTCGCCGTCGTCGGACTGGCGAAGGTCGAGTCGCCGGCCATCGAGGACGCCGTCGGGGTGCTCGGCTTCCCGCTCGCCACCGTCGGCGTGGCGATCGCGCTGCTGGTGCTCGCGCCGGAGTCGATCGCCGCGGTCCGCTCCGCCGCCCGCGACCGGGTGCAGATCAGCCTCAACCTGGCCTACGGCTCGGCGATGGCCTCGATCGGCCTCACGATCCCGGCGATCGCGGTCGCCTCGATCTGGCTCGACGGCCCGCTGGTGCTCGGGCTGGAGCCGCTGCAGATGGTGCTGCTGCTGATCTCGGTCGTGGTGTCCGTGCTGACCGTCGTACCCGGTCGCGCGAAGCCGCTCGCCGGCGCGCTCCACCTGGTGCTGCTGGCGGTCTACCTCTTCGTCACCGTCAACCCCTGAGCCCGCCGCGACCGCACTAGGGTCGGGGGGTGCCCGAGGAGACGCGCTGGCTCGACGACGCGGACGCGGACGCGTGGCTGCACCTGGTCGCGGTGATGGAGCTGCTGCCGAGCGCGCTGGACACCCAGCTCGGGCGCGACGCCGGGTTGTCGTTCACCGAGTTCCTGGTGCTGCTCCAGCTCGCCGATGGCCCCGACCGCACGCTGCGGCTCACCGACCTCGCGGCGTCGGTCAACGCAGGCCTGCCGCGCACCTCGCGGATGGTGGCGCGCCTCGAGCAGGCCGGCCTCGTACGGCGTGAGGTCGCCGCCGGCGACGCCCGGTCCCGTCTGGTCTCCCTGACCCCGGAGGGCTGGACCCGGCTCTCCGAGGCCGCTCCGCCGCACGTCGCGCTGGTGCGCAAGCTCGTCATGGACCGGCTGACGTCCGAGCAGCTCGGGCAGCTCGCGGAGATCACCACGGTGCTCGCCCAGGGTCTCGACCCGGCGCGGAGGGTGCTCGGGAGCACCTTCGCGGCACGAGCGCGGCCGGGCCTCAGCGCGCCGCCGGACGGGCCGGCGGCGCCCTGAGAAGACCGGTCGGAAGGCCGGGTCACGCCTTCTTCGTCTCCCAGAAGATCTCGGCGATCTCGTCGTTCTTGGCGAGGAGCTGGTCGGCGGCGTCGAGGTCCATGGTGCCCTTGGTGCCGGAGGCGCCGGCGAGCTTGGTGGCCTCGTTGACGAGCTGGTGGAGCT
>PBYI01000070.1 GCA_002729525.1 Nocardioides sp. | reverse complement strand
GGGAAACACCCGGTCCCATCCCGAACCCGGAAGTTAAGCCTGCCAGCGCCGATGGTACTGCGACCGGTAGGTCGTGGGAGAGTAGGACGCCGCCGGACATTCTTTCGCCTGAGGGCGGCTCTTCGGAGCCGCCCTCAGTGCTTTTTCCCGGGCTCTCGTCCGTCGACGCGCCGGTGCGGTGTCCGCCGGTCCTCCACATCGCTGCGGTGGTGCGCTGCGGTGCACAGCCGGCGCCTCGTACGCGGACGCGAGCAGGTGGTCGCCTGCAGGCTGGCCGCATGGACACGACGACGGCGCACGCGGTGCGCAACGAGGTACGACTTGCGGGAGTGCTCCCGGCGGATCCCGAGGTCCGAGTCCTCCCGAGCGGAGACGAGCTGGTGGTGTTCCGGGTCGCGGTCCCGCGGGAGGTGCCACCTGGGAGCCGCCGGGTCACCGACTCGCTCGAGTGCGTGGCTCGGGAGGGCCGCACGCGGCGTACGGTCTCGGCCTGGAACGCCGGAGACGCCGTCGAGGTCAGCGGCACGCTTCACCGACGGTTCTTCCGCGGGGGCGATGGGCCGGCGTCCCGCGTGGAGGTCGAGGTCAGCTCGGCGCGTCGACAGCGACGCGCACCTGCCTGAGGACCGCGCCGGGAGTGGGTTTGGGGGAGAACCACGTGGTCTTCTCGGGGAGGCCGTTGCCGCTGGCGACTGCCTGCTCGATGCTGGCCAGCGACGGCCGCGGCAGCAGGGTGGCCACGCCGGCGGAGGCTCGTGCCCGGGCGACCGCCTGGTCGACGTCGTGCTCGTGCCCGAGGATGCGGGGACGACCCTCGATCGCCGGCAGCAGGCGGTCGTGCAGGCTCCGACTCGGGACCTGGTCGGTCGGGTGGCGGACCGCGACCGCCTGGCGGCCGTCGGCCAGGACCAGCCAGTCGTCCTCGAGGAACGCCGGCGCGGAGGTCTCGTCGGCGTCCTCCGTCGTGAAGCCCGTGGTGCGCGCAGCCCGGACCACCTCGTCGAGCCGGGTGCCGCCCAGCACGCGGTGGATCGCGCCGATCCGCAGCGGCAGGTCGTCCTGGTCGATGACCATCGCCAGGGCGCGACCGTCGGTCTCCGACGACGACGCCAGTCGCAGCTGGTGGGCGGCGTACCGGTGGTGGCCGTCCGCGAGGACCGCGGTCGTCGGGGCGAGCAGCCCGGAGGCCTCGGCGACGAGGTCCGCTCGTTCGAGGGGCCACAGGCGGTGGGTCTGCCCGTGGCGGTCGAGGAACTGGTGCGTCGGCGGCTGCTCTCGCACCTGGCGGAGGAGCGCCCGCAGGGCTGCGGGGGAGCGCTGCACCAGGAGCAGCGGTGCCGGGTCCAGCGTGGTGGTCACCAGGCGTGAGGCCAGGTCGCGCGTCTGGCGGTCCTGGACACGTTCGTGCGGCAGGACTGCTGCCGCCCCGCCAGGCGTCGCGGTGCGGGAGATGTCGAGGGCGCCGACCAGACCGCGCACGCGCGACCGCCCGGCGCCGTACTCGTGCAGGTGCAGGCTGGCGGTCTCGTCGCGCACTGCCAGGCCGCGACGGATCCACCCCTCGACGACGCGGTGGTCGCGGTCGCGCGGGCGGGCGAGCAGACGCATCAGCCGAGGGTCGCCGACCCGTGGGCCGGAGAGGCGCAGGGCGTGGAACGGCGCGAGGTCGAGGGGTCCGGCCGTCGGCGACGGCATCGACACGGCCTCCATCCGGTGGAGGATACGCGGCGGACGGTGGCCGGGTCCCGGTCGCGCGCCGCCCGACTGGGAGGATGAGGGCATGCTCACGCCGTCCCGGACGCCCCTGGTGGAGACCTACGACGTGGCGATGCTCGACCTCGACGGAGTGGTGTACGTCGGTCCCGACGCGGTGCCCGGCGCCGCCGAGCACCTCGCTGCCGTCCGCGATGCCGGGCTCCGCCTCGCCTTCGTCACCAACAACGCCTCTCGCCCGCCGGCGACGGTGGCCGAGCACCTGTCCGAGCTGGACGTCCCCGCCGACGTCGAGGACGTGGTCACGTCCTCGCAGGCGGCTGCCGGGCTGCTGCACGACCGCCTCGGCGACGGAGGGAAGGTCGCACTCCTGGGCACGGACGGCCTGCGGGTCGCTCTCGAGCAGCGCTCGCTCGTGCCGGTCGCGGTCGACGACCCGGACGCCCAGGCCGTCGTCAGCGGGTTCGGGCCCGACGTGCGCTGGTCGGAGATCATGCGCGCCGCGGTCCGGGTCCGTGACGGTCTGTGGTGGGTGGCGAGCAACACCGACATGACGTTCCCGAGCGCGTTCGGGATCGCTCCCGGCCACGGCGTGCTGGTCGACACGATCCGGCGCTTCTCCGGTGTGGAGCCCCAGGTCGCGGGGAAGCCGGCTCGTCCGCTTCTCGAGGAGACGATCCGCCGGACCGGGGCGGAGCGCCCCCTGATGGTGGGGGACCGGCTCGACACCGACATCGAGGGCGGACGCAACGCCGGTGTCGCGACGCTGCTGGTCCTCACCGGGGTGTGCGGCGTCGCGGACCTCGTCTCCGCCCGACCGCAGGAGCGTCCCGACCACATCGGCACCGACCTCGGCGCCCTCCTCGAGGCGCACCCGGAGCCAGAGCACACCGACGGTGGCTGGCGGGTCGGCGGCTGGACCGCCCGGCTCGACGACGGGTCGCTCCGCGTCGACGGCGACGGCGCCCCCTCGGACTGGTGGCGTGCCCTGGCCTGCGCCGCGTGGGAGCACCTGGACGCCCACGGAGAGGCCGCCGACGCCTCCGGCCTCACGCCGCCGTCCTGATCGACGGACCACGCCGAGCCGTCGTACATGTACGACGGCTCGGAGTGGCGGTGGGTCGCGGAGAGGCGGGCGGACGACGGGCTACCCTGCGGCCATGGACGCCACGCCCCCCGACGCGACCGGGCACGAGCTCGTCGACGCCGCCGTGCGCACCGTCGCCGCTCTCGACGTCGGCCCCGAGCCCGACGCGCTCGCCGACCACGTGACGGCGTACGAGCAGGCGCACGGGCACCTGCGGCGCGCCCTCGACGACCGCTCCGCCTGACCGGGTGCCGCCCCGTCGACTCCGGTTGGACGCCGAGCTCGTCCGCCGCGGCCTGGCCCGCTCCCGCGAGCAGGCGGCCGAGATGATCCGCGCCGGTCGGGTGACCGTCCAGGGCGCGACGGCGACGAAGCCGGCCACCCAGGTGACCACCGACGTCGCGGTCGTGGTGGCCGACGACCCCGACCGCCCCGACTACGTGTCCCGTGGCGGGCACAAGCTCGCTGGGGCGCTGGACGTCTTCGAGCCGCTCGGCCTCGTCGTCGCCGGGCGCCGGGCCCTCGACGCCGGCGCCTCGACGGGCGGCTTCACCGACGTGCTCCTGCGCCGTGGCGCCGAGCAGGTCGTCGCGGTCGACGTCGGGTACGGCCTGCTCGCCTGGTCGCTGCGCAGCGACGACCGGGTGCTCGTGCGCGACCGGCAGAACGTCCGCGACCTCTCCCTGGAGGTCACCGACGGCCCGGTCGAGATCGTGGTCGCCGACCTCTCGTTCATCTCGCTCGGTCTGGTGCTCGAGGCCGTCGTCCGCGTGACCGAGCCCGACGGCGATCTCGCGCTGATGGTGAAGCCGCAGTTCGAGGTCGGCCGGGAGCGCGTCGGCAAGGGCGGGGTCGTCCGCGACCCCGCGCTGCGGGCCGAGGCGGTGGCCGACGTGGCCGCGGAGGCAGCCCGGCACGGCTGGCCGACCCGCGGCGTCGCCCGCAGCCCGCTGCCGGGTCCGTCGGGCAACGTGGAGTACTTCCTCTGGCTCGCGGCGCGGTCGGAGCGCCCCGTCCTCGACGTCGAGCAGGTGCGGGCACAGGTGCTCGAGCAGGAGGAACGGGCTGCGTCCACAGGCAACGGCGGCACCGACGGTCCGTCGTCGGTGCCGGGTGAGAGGCTGGACACGTGAGCGACGCAGCCGACGACCCGACCGCCGCGCCGCGCCGTGTGCTGCTGCTGGCGCACACCGGTCGCGCCGAGGCCCGCGACGTCGCCCGCGCCTTCCTCGCCGGGCTCACCGAGCACCGACTCGTCGTGCGCCTCCTGGCCGAGGAGGCGGTCTCGCTCGACCTCGACGACCTGCCGCCCGCCTCGCGTGCGGTGGTCGAGGTGGTCGACGACGAGGAGCACGCGAGCGCCGACTGCGAGCTGACCCTGGTGATCGGCGGCGACGGCAGCATCCTGCGGGCCGCCGAGCTCACCCGTGACACGGGCACCCCGGTGCTCGGGGTCAACCTCGGCCACGTGGGCTTCCTCGCCGAGGCCGAGCCCGAGGAGGTGCCGGACACGATCGAGGCGATCGTCGCGCGCCGGTACGTCGTCGAGGACCGGCTCGCGCTCGACGTGCGCGCGCTGCACGACGGCGTCGAGCTCGCCCGCACCTTCGCCCTGAACGAGGCCAGCGTGGAGAAGGCCGCCCGCGAGCGGATGCTCGAGGTCGTCCTCGAGGTCGACGGTCGCCCGCTGTCGCGCTGGGGCTGCGACGGCGTGGTGTGCGCGACGCCGACGGGCTCCACGGCGTACAACTTCAGCGCCGGTGGGCCGGTCGTGTGGCCCGGTGTCGAGGCGCTGTGCGTGGTGCCGATCAGCGCTCACGCGCTCTTCGCCCGACCGATGGTCACCGGACCCGACTCCGTCATCGCCGTGGAGCTGCACGGTCAGGCGCCCGGCGCGGGCGTGCTCTGGTGCGACGGGCGACGCACCACCGACCTGCCGCCCGGTGCGCGGATCGAGGTGCGCCGCCACGAGCGACCGGTCCGCCTGCTCCGCCTGCACGAGGCGCCGTTCGTCGACCGCCTGGTCGCGAAGTTCGGGCTGCCCGTCGAGGGCTGGCGCGGCGCTGGCGAGCGGCGTCGGCTGCGCGGCGAGCAGGAGCTGCGCCTCGAGCGCGGCACGGAGGAGGTGGCGGCCCCGTGATCGAGGAGATCAGGATCACCTCGCTCGGCGTCATCGAGTCCTCCCGGCTCGAGCTCGGCCCGGGCCTGACCGTCGTCACCGGTGAGACCGGCGCCGGCAAGACCATGGTGGTGACCGCGCTCGGACTGCTGCTCGGCGGTCGCGCCGACACCGGCGCCGTGCGCACCGGCGCGAAGCAGGCGCGGGTGGAGGGCGTGGTCGACCTCCGTCGGCTCCCGTCGACGGTCGCCGGCGTCGAGGACGCCGGCGGCGAGGTCGAGGACGACACGGTCGTGCTGGCCCGCAACGTCGCGGCCGAGGGGCGCTCCCGTGCGTTCGTCGGCGGGGCGGCGGTCCCGGTGACCACGCTCGCCGCGGTCGCCGAGCCCCTGGTGGCCGTGCACGGCCAGTCCGACCAGCACCGGCTGCTCCAGCCCCGCGCCCAGCGCGACGCCGTCGACCGGTTCGGCGGCGCCCCGCTCGCGGCGCTGCTCGAGACCTACCGCGACCTGTACCGACGCCTGGGGGAGACCAGCGCCGAGCTGGAGGAGGTCACCACCTCGGCCCGGGAGCGGGCGCGCGAGGCCGACCTCCTGCGCTTCGGCCTCGGCGAGGTCGAGGCCGTGTCGCCCGAGCCCGGTGAGGACGCCCAGCTGGCCGCGGAGGAGGCCCGCCTCGGGCACGCCGACACGATCCGGGTCGCGGTCGAGCAGGCCCGCGACGCGCTCTCCAGCGAGACCGGCGCTCCCGACGCCCTCGGCACGACCGCGGTCGCCCGGACGGCGCTGGAGTCGGTGCGCGAGCACGATCCCGAGGTGGCGGGCCTGGCCGACCGCCTGGCCGAGATCACCTACCTGCTCTCCGACCTGGCCGCCGACGTGTCGTCGTACGCCACCGGCGTGGACGTCGACCCGAACCGTCTCGCCGCGGTCTCCGAGCGACGGGCCGCGCTCACCGCGCTGACCCGCAAGTACGGCGACACGGTCGAGGAGGTGCTGGCCTGGGCCGAGCGCTCCGCGGAGCGGCTGCTCGACCTCGACGGCACCGACGAGCGGATCGCCGACCTGACGGCCGAGCGGAACCGCCTGACGGCCGCGCTGCTGGAGGCTGCCGACGCCCTGTCGGCCGCTCGCACCGAGGCCGGCACCCGGCTGGCGGCCGCGGTGACCGAGGAGCTGCACCTGCTCGCGATGCCGCACGCCCGGCTGGAGGTCTCCGTCACGCCGGTCGCCCCGGCGCCGCACGGCGCGGACGACGTCGCGCTGCTGCTGGCGGCCAACACCGGGTCGGACGCCCGACCGCTCGCCAAGGGCGCGTCCGGCGGTGAGCTGTCGCGGGTGATGCTCGGCCTGGAGGTCGTGCTCGCCGACACCGACACCGTGCCGACCTTCGTCTTCGACGAGGTGGACGCCGGCGTCGGCGGTGCCGCCGCCGTCGAGGTCGGCCGACGCCTCGCCGCGCTCGCCCGCAGCGCCCAGGTGCTGGTGGTCACGCACCTCCCTCAGGTGGCGGCGTACGCCGACCGGCACGTGGTCGTGACCAAGGCGTCCGACGGCTCGGTGACCAGCTCGGGGCTCACCGTCCTCGACGACGCGGGCCGCGAGAAGGAGCTCTCCCGCATGCTCGCCGGGCTCGCCGACAGCGACACCGCGCGGGCCCACGCCCGCGAGCTCCTCGACGTGGCGCAGGGCGCGCGTGAGCCGGCACGGGGGACACGCCGCGACTGACCCTCCCGAGGCGCCGGATCGGGTCGTCATGACCTAGGATGGAGTTCCATGCAGACGGCCCCGGTCGACCAGTCCAAGCACGTGTTCGTGACCGGAGGAGTCGCCTCCTCCCTCGGCAAGGGGCTCACCGCCTCCAGCCTGGGTCGACTCCTTCGCAGCCGTGGCCTCCGGGTCACGATGCAGAAGCTCGACCCCTACCTCAACGTGGACCCCGGGACGATGAACCCGTTCCAGCACGGCGAGGTCTTCGTCACCGACGACGGCGCCGAGACCGACCTCGACATCGGTCACTACGAGCGGTTCCTGGACACCAACCTGTCCCAGATCGCCAACGTGACGACCGGGCAGGTCTACTCCAGCGTCATCGCCAAGGAGCGCCGCGGCGACTACCTCGGTGACACGGTGCAGGTGATCCCGCACATCACCAACGAGATCAAGGACCGCATCCTCGAGATGGGCGGACCGGACATCGACGTGGTGATCACCGAGGTCGGCGGCACCGTCGGCGACATCGAGTCGCTGCCGTTCCTCGAGGCCGCACGCCAGGTGCGCCACGACATCGGGCGCGACAACTGCTTCTTCCTGCACGTCTCGCTGGTGCCCTACATCGGTCCGTCGGGCGAGCTGAAGACGAAGCCGACGCAGCACTCCGTGGCCGCGCTGCGCCAGGTCGGCATCCAGCCCGACGCCGTCGTGTGCCGCTCCGACCGCGAGCTGCCGGAGTCGATCAAGCGCAAGATCTCGCTGATGTGCGACGTCGACCAGGACGCCGTGGTCACCGCCGCGGACGCCCCGTCGATCTACGACATCCCGAAGGTGCTGCACAGCGAGGGCCTCGACGCCTACCTCGTGCGCCGGCTCGACCTGCCGTTCCGCGACGTCGACTGGACGGTGTGGGACGACCTGCTGCGCCGCGTGCACCACCCGCGCGAGGACGTCACCATCGGCCTGGTCGGCAAGTACGTCGACCTGCCCGACGCCTACCTCTCGGTCGTCGAGGCGCTGCGGGCGGGCGGCTTCGCCAACGAGGCCAAGGTGCACGTGCGCTGGATCCCCTCCGACGAGTGCGCCACCGAGTCGGGCGCCGCCAAGCAGCTGTCGGACGTCGACGCGGTCTGCGTGCCCGGCGGCTTCGGCATCCGCGGCATCGAGGGCAAGCTCGGCGCGCTCACCTACGCCCGCACCCACGGCATCCCGACGCTCGGTCTGTGCCTCGGTCTGCAGTGCATGGTCATCGAGTACGCCCGGTCGGTGGCCGGCCTGGAGAAGGCCGCCTCGACCGAGTTCGACCCGGAGTGCCCTGAGCCGGTCATCGCCACGATGGAGGAGCAGAAGTCCTTCGTCGAGGGCGCTGGTGACCTGGGCGGAACCATGCGGCTGGGCCTCTACCCGGCCGAGCTGGCGGCCGGCTCGATCGTGCGCGAGGTCTACGGCTCCGGCCAGGTCTCCGAGCGGCACCGGCACCGCTACGAGGTCAACAACGACTACCGCGACCAGCTCGCCGAGGCCGGCCTGGTCTTCTCCGGGCTCAACCCGGGTCTGGACCTGGTGGAGTTCGTCGAGCTCCCGCGCGACGTGCACCCCTACTACGTCGCGACCCAGGCGCACCCCGAGCTGCGCTCGCGGCCCACGCGCCCGCACCCGCTCTTCAAGGGTCTGGTGAAGGCTGCGCTGGAGCGGCAGCGCGAGCTGCGGTTCCCGATCGACGAGCCCGGTCAGGGCGAGCAGGTGTCCGACCCGTCGTGACCTCCCCCGTGGGCAGGCCCGTCCCCGACCGGCTGCCGCCGCTGCGCGACGTACCGGAGGCGTGGTCGGTCGCCTCGAGCACCGACCGGCACCGCGACGCCTGGGGGATGGCGCTGCGCGAGGACAGCGTGCGCCAGCCCGGGGGCGGCACCGCGCAGCGGCTGGTGCTGGAGCACCCCGGTGCCGCGGTCGTGCTCGCGCTCGACGAGGAGCAGCGCGTGCCGTGCCTGTGGCAGTACCGCCACGCCGGCGGACACCGCTTCGTGGAGCTGCCCGCGGGGCTGTGCGACGGCGGGCCGGACGAGGAGCCGCTCGACGTGGCCGTCCGCGAGCTGCGGGAGGAGGCCCAGCTGCAGGCGGAGACCTGGACCCACCTGTCGTCGGTGCACCCCAGCCCGGGGATCCTGTCGGAGGTGCAGCACCTGTTCTGCGCGACCGGCCTCGCGCCGGCCGACCGCGGCGACTTCGCGCTGGAGCACGAGGAGGCCGACATGCACCTGGCCTGGGTGCCGTTCGCCGACCTCCACGCGGCCGTCGTCGCGGGTGAGGTCACCGACAGCCCGCTGGTCGCAGCGGTGCTGCTGGCGGCCGCGCGTGGCCTCGCCGACCCCGTCGGCGCACAGGGATAGGCTCGCCACCCGGTCCGGCCCCGAGGCCGACCGGGCGAGACCCACAGGGCAACCCAGCAGGAGGAGCAGACCGTGCGGATCGGCGTCCCGAAGGAAGTCAAGAACCGTGAGTACCGGGTGGCCATCACCCCGGTCGGGGTCCACGAGCTGACCGAGCACGGCCATCAGGTCGTCGTCCAGGCCGGGGCCGGCGAGGGCTCGTCGATCACCGACGAGGAGTACGTTGCCGCCGGTGCCGCGATCGAGTCCGACGCCGACGCGGTGTGGGGCGGCGCCGAGATGGTCCTCAAGGTCAAGGAGCCGGTGTCGGAGGAGTACCACCGCCTGCGCGAAGACCTCACGCTCTTCACCTACCTCCACCTCGCGGCCGACAAGCCGCTCACCGAGCGGCTGCTCGACGCCGGCACCACCGGCATCGCCTACGAGACCGTCCAGCTGCCCTCCGGCGGTCTCCCGCTGCTCTACCCGATGTCCGAGGTGGCCGGGTGCCTCGCGCCCCAGGTCGGCGCGCACGCGCTGCTCAAGGCGCAGGGAGGGCGCGGTGTCCTGATGGGCGGCGTCGGCGGTGTCGCGCAGGCCAAGGTCGTCGTCATCGGGGCGGGGGTCGCCGGTCAGAACGCCGCCAACATCGCGCTCGGCATGGGCGCCGACGTGACGCTGCTCGACACCGACCTCGACAAGCTGCGGATGTCGTTCTGGCGCTACGGCAACCGGGTGCACGGCCTGGCGTCGTCGATGCTCACGATCGAGCGCGAGGTCACCGCAGCCGACCTGGTGATCGGCGCCGTCCTGATCCCCGGCGCCGCGGCGCCGAAGCTGGTCAGCAACGAGCTGGTCTCGCGGATGAAGCCGGGCTCGGTGCTCGTCGACATCGCCGTCGACCAGGGTGGCTGCTTCGAGGACACCCACGCCACGACGCACGACGACCCGACGTACGAGGTGCACGACTCGGTCTTCTACTGCGTCGCCAACATGCCGGGCGCGGTGCCGCGCACCTCGACGTACGCCCTCACCAACGCGACGCTGCCCTACACCGTCGCCCTGGCGGACAAGGGCTGGCAGCAGGCGTGCCGCGACGACGCCAGCCTCGCGCTCGGTCTCAACACCCACGCCGGTCGCCTGACCAACGCCCCCGTGGGCGAGGCGCTCGGGATCGACGCCCTGCCGCTCGCGGACGCGATCGCCTGATGGGTGCCGCCGGTCCGGTCGCCGACGCCCCCGCGGGCGCCGGCGCACCGGGCCGTGCCGTGCGCACCTACCTCGACCACCTCACCGTCGAGAAGGGGCTGGCGGCCAACACGCTGAGCTCCTACCGGCGCGACCTGCGCCGCTACCTCGGGTTCCTGGACGCCCGCGGCACCACCAGCCTCGACGCGGTGACCGAGTCGACGGTGTCGGACTTCCTGGTCGCCCTGCGCGAGGGCGACGCCGACCCCCCGCCGCTCGGCGCGAGCTCGGCGGCCCGGACGGTGGTCGCCGTGCGCGGGTTCCACAAGTTCGCGCTCGCCGACGGGCTCGCCACGCACGACCCGGCAGCCGCCGTACGTCCTCCGACGCCGGCCAAGCGGCTCCCGAAGGCGCTGCCCCTGTCCGACGTCGAGGCGATCCTGGAGGCGGCCGGTGCCGCGGGCACGACGCTCGCGCTGCGTGACCGGGCGCTGCTGGAGGTGCTCTACGGGACCGGGGCGCGCATCTCCGAGGCCGTGGGCCTGGACGTCGACGACGTGTCGACCGACCCGGTGACCGAGGAGTCGACCGTGCTGCTGCGCGGCAAGGGCGGCAAGGAGCGGATCGTGCCGCTGGGCAGCTACGCCTGCGAGGCGCTGGACGCCTACCTCGTGCGAGGTCGCCCCGAGCTGGTCGCCTCGGGCTCGGCGGCGACGGCCGCACGGGCGCACGGCGCGGTCTTCCTCAACGCCCGCGGCGGCCGGCTCTCCCGGCAGTCGGCCTGGACCGTCCTGGTGCGCACGGCCGAGCGGGCCGGGGTGACGCGTGACGTCTCGCCGCACACCCTGCGGCACTCGTTCGCGACCCACCTGCTCGACGGTGGCGCCGACGTCCGCGTCGTGCAGGAGCTGCTCGGGCACGCCTCGGTGACCACGACCCAGGTCTACACCTTGGTGACCGTCGACAACCTGCGCGAGGTGTTCGCCGCCGCGCACCCCCGCGCGCGCGGCTGAGCGCGCGCCGTGGGAGGGTCCGGCCGGTGAGCATCGACGTCGACGCCGTCTACGACGAGGTCGTGGCGCAGGCCGCCGCCCGCGGGCTGGAGCTCTACCCGCACCAGGAGGAGGCGGTGCTGGAGCTCCTCAGCGGCAACAACGTCGTGCTCGCGACCCCGACCGGCTCGGGCAAGTCGCTCGTCGCGCAGGCCGCGCACCGCGCCGCGCTGGCCGACGACCGGGTCAGCTTCTACACCGCGCCCATCAAGGCGCTGGTGAGCGAGAAGTTCTTCGAGCTGATCGAGGTCTTCGGCGCCGAGGACGTCGGCATGCTGACCGGCGACGCCGCGGTCAACCCCGACGCGCCGATCATCTGCTGCACCGCCGAGGTGCTGGCCAACATCGCGCTGCGTGAGGGCGCCGGGGCCGACGTCGGCCTCGTGGTGATGGACGAGTTCCACTACTACGGCGAGCCCGACCGCGGCTGGGCCTGGCAGGTGCCGCTGCTGGAGCTGACCGGGGCACAGTTCCTGCTGATGTCGGCGACGCTGGGGGACACCTCCGAGGTGCGGGCGGACCTGACGCGGCGTACGGGACGCGAGACCGCGCTCGTCGACGACGCCGAGCGGCCGGTGCCGCTGACCTTCACCTGGTCGCTGGAGCCGCTGGCCGACACGCTCACGCAGCTCGTCGAGACCCACCAGGCGCCGGTCTACGTCGTGCACTTCACGCAGAAGGACGCCGTCGACCACGCGACCTCGCTGCTCAACGCGCGCGGCGTCGGCAGCAGCGGGGTGGTGACCGGTGAGCAGAAGGAGCAGATCGCTGCGCGGCTCGCGACCGTACGGTTCGGCGCCGGGTTCGGGAAGACCCTGTCGAAGCTGCTGCGCCGCGGCATCGGCGTCCACCACGCCGGGATGCTGCCGCGCTACCGCCGGGTCGTGGAGCAGCTCGCCCAGGCCGGGCTGCTCACCGTCATCTGCGGCACCGACACCCTCGGCGTCGGCATCAACGTCCCGATCCGGACCGTGCTGTTCACCGGGCTGGCGAAGTTCGACGGCAGCCGGATGCGGGTGCTGCGGACCCGCGAGTTCCTCCAGATCGCCGGGCGCGCCGGCCGGGCCGGCTTCGACACGGTCGGGTACGTCGTGGTCCAGGCGCCCGAGCACGTCATCGAGAACGAGAAGGCGAAGGCCAAGGCGGCCGAGCGCCAGGCCGCGGGGAGGAGGAAGAGCAAGGCGCAGCTCAAGAAGCCGCCCGAGGGCACCGTCGTGTGGACCACCGACACCTTCGACAAGCTCGTCGCCGGCGAGCCCGAGCCGTTGACCTCGAGGATGAAGGTCGACAACTCGATGCTGGTCAACGTCCTGTCCCGCGACGAGGACGCGTTCGCGGTGATGCGCCGGCTGCTGACCGAGAACCACGAGCCGCGCCGTCAGCAGCTCCGGCTCGCCCGCCGTGCGCTGCGGCAGGCCCGCAGCCTCGTCGACTCCGAGGTCGTCACCAGGCTCGACGAGCTCGACGAGCACGGGCGACGCTACGTGCTGACCGTCGACCTGCCCGACGACTTCGCCCTCAACCAGCCGCTCTCGCACTTCGCGCTGGAGGTGCTGGACCTCCTCGATCCCGAGTCCGACACCTACACCCTCGACATCGTCTCGGTGGTCGAGGCGACGCTCGACGCGCCCCGTCAGATCCTCTTCGCCCAGCAGAACGCCTCGCGCGGCGAGGCGGTCGCCGAGATGAAGGCCGACGGGATCGAGTACGAGGAGCGGATGGCGCTCCTGGAGGACGTCACGTGGCCCAAGCCGCTCGCGGAGATGCTCGAGCCGCTCTTCGAGACCTACCGCGAGCGGCACCCGTGGCTGCGACCGGACGCGCTGGAGCCGAAGTCGGTGGTGCGCGACATGTACGAGCAGGGCATGACCTTCACCGAGACGGTGTCGCGCTACCAGCTGGCCCGGTCGGAGGGGCTGCTGCTGCGCTACCTGACCGATGCCTACCGCGCGCTGCGCCAGACCGTCGCCGAGCGGCACCGCACGCCGGAGCTGGAGGACCTGCAGGAGTGGCTTGGGGAGACCGTGCGCCAGACGGACTCCTCGCTGCTCGACGAGTGGGAGGCCCTCAACGACCCCGAGCACGCCGAGCGCAGCGTCGCCGACCTCGCCCAGCACGGTGCACCTCCGCCGCCGCGTCCGCTGACGCAGCAGGCGCGCGCGTTCCGGGTGATGGTGCGCAACGCGATGTGGCGTCGCGTCGACCTGGTGGCCCGCGACGACGTGGGCGGGCTCGCCGCGCTGGAGCAGCACGCCGCCGAGCAGGTCGAACCGCCCCGCGAGCCGGTGCTCGACCGGGCCGGCTGGGACGCCGCGCTCGAGGCGTACTACGCCCAGCACGACACCGTGGGCACCGACGCCGACGCCCGCGGCCCGGAGCTGCTCCAGGTCGAGGCGACGACCGGGGTGCCGCCGGGGCTGCCGGACGACGGGGAGGACGGCGGGGCCGAGCGACGGCTGTGGCGGGTCACCCAGACCCTCGCCGACCCGGAGGGCGACCGCGACTGGGTGGTCGAGGCCGTCGTCGACCTCGACGCGACCGACGCGGTCGGGGAGCTGGTGCTGCTCACGACCGCGCTGCGCTGCCTCACCGACTGACCGGCTCCGGTCGGCCGGTCGACCGGCCTCAGCGCAGCGGGCACATCCCGCCCAGGCACCGGCGCCTCAGCCACGACGTACCGCCCTTGAGGGAGGTGAGCTGCTTGACGCCCTGTGGTCCCTTGCCGGACGGCCTGCCGTCGTCGAACCAGAACATCGCCCACAGAGGGCGCACCTTGCGGCGCTCGAGCGTCTGGGTGACCACCGAGGGGCTCCACCGGCCGTCGCTGCCGTGCGGGCCCACCTCGGTGAGCGCCATCCGGTCGACCTTCTTCTCCAGGTCGGCGTAGCCCTCCAGCGGCAGCCGGTCCTTCGCCTCGCCCCGGCCGATCTCCGGGTCGTAGGTGTCCAGGCCGCCGACGTCGACCTTGCGGGGCAGGTACGACGGCGTCGGTGCCACGCCCGAGGTGTCGCGGTTAGCGGCGTACGCCCAGAGCAGGTTGTGCACGCCGGCCGCGCGGGCGGTGCGCTGGAGGAGGGCGTAGAGCTTGCGGTACTGCGCGGGCTTCTGCTTGCCCCACCAGGAGAACGCGCCGTTGCCCTCGTGCAGCGGGCGGACCACGACGGGCGTGCACCAGCAGGGGGCGTGATCGGCCAGACCGTCCCCGTCGGCGTCGTCCTCCGCGAAGCGGCGCAGCAGCTCGAGCTGGGCGTCCCAGTCGGCGAGGAAGCGCTTCGAGGCGCCGGTGCTGCGGTCGAGCAGACTGCCCAGCCCACCCTTGGTGCGGCGGTCGGTGTAGGGCCCGCCGGTCCACGGGTTGTCGGCGTGCCAGGAGGCGACCAGCATCGCGCCGCCGTGTGCTCGGGTGACGAGGTCGGCGACGACCTGGTCGGCGAACGGGTACTCGTACGTCGCCGCCTTGTGCAGCTCGTCGAGGTCGAAGCCGATGACCGGCGGGTCGATGCCCTCGAGCGGGTCGGCCCAGTGCTGGCTGGAGGCGTTGACCTGCTGGCCGATCGCCATCACCTTCGCCGTACGCCACCGGTCGATGCGGGTGGCCAGGCAGACGGCCTCGCCGTTGGCGCCCGGGTCGACGAGCGGGGTGCGCGGCTTGCAGCCGCCGTCCTGGTCGACGGTGCGCAGCGCGGTGGTGCGCGAGCGGGCGGCGCGGTAGCCGCGCGAGCCCTTCACCAGGGCGCGGAAGACCCGACGGCCACGCTCGGTCACCCGCAGCCGCAGGCCGACCCGCCCCGCGGCGTCGGTGCGCGCGGTGCGCAGCGTGGTCCAGCGGCCGTCGACCTGCTCCTGGAGCACCACCGGTCGACCGCTGACCGAGGGCTTCACCTCCGCGACCAGCGCGGTCGGCTCGGTGCCACCGGACGCCGACAGGGTGACCAGGCGCGGGGTCAGCCGGACCGAGATGCTCGACGACGTGGCGCGTGCGGCGACGGCGGACGTCGTACCGGCGGTGGCAGGAGCGCCAGGAGTGACCGCCTGCGACGGGACGCCGAGCAGGGGGAGCACGAGCAGCGCCGCCAGGCCCGCCACGAGGACGGGCAGCAGCGTCACGACAGCACGCCGGGGCCGACGGGTGGGCCGGCCGGGCGCGCCCGAGAGGAGCGTGGGCACGCGGCCATTGTGCGGGGTCGCGCCGCGGATCTCAGGGGAACGCGGTCATCGACCGGGGTGACCGCGGTCCTCGCCGTGCCGGTCGGGTCAGCCCGGGAGGGCGCAGACCCCGTCGGGGCAGGACTCGGCGAGAGCCCGGCCGTTGCGCAGCGAGGCCAGCTCCTTCTTGCCGCTGTAGCCGTCGTCGCCGTCGCCGTCGTCGAACCAGAACATGACGTACGACGGACGTACGCCGACCGCCACGGCGCTGCGGGCCACGACCGCGGGGTCCCAGGCGCCGTCGGTGCTGCCGTGCGGTCCGGCCTCGGCGACCGAGGCCCGCGGGCCGCGGCCGGCGACCTCGGCCAGGCCGGTCAGGTCCAGCGACTCCGCCTGCTCCTCGACGTCGGCCATCGACTCGTAGCTGTCGATGCCGACCACGTCGACCGCGTCGGGCAGCTTGGCGAGCGGGTCCGCGATGCCGTCGTGGGTCACTGCGTTGGCGGACCAGCCCCAGACGATGTTGTGCACCCCGAGCGAGGCGGCACGCTCCTGCATGGCGGCGTACACCTGCTTGTAGGCGTCGTCGTCGGCGCCCTGCGCCCACCAGAACCAGTCGCCGTTGGCCTCGTGGAACGGCCGGAACAGCACGGCCGCCGGGCGGTGCCGGCCGTCGTCGCCGGTCTGGAGCCGCAGCACCAGCGCCATCTTGGCGTCGAAGTCGTCCCAGAACGCGGTGTACGCCGCCGTGCCCGGGTCGAGCAGCTCGCCGAGGTCCTGCCAGTCGCGGTCGCCGGCGTCCCAGCCGGTGCCGGGGTTGTCGGTGTGCCACGAGGCGGTGAGGAGCACGCCCTCGTCGCTCAGCCGGAGCAGCCCCTCGACCGGGGAGGTCTCGAAGGAGAAGGTGACGCCCTCGGCGAGCTCGGCCAGGTCGAACCCGACGATCGCCGGTCGGGCGGGGGCCAGGGCGGTGACCGGCTCGAGGTAGTCGCCGCTGGAGACGTTGAGCTGCTGGCCCAGGCCGTAGCGACCGTCGGCGATCCAGCCGTCGAGGGTGGCGGCCAGGCAGGTGGCGGCGGGAGTGGCGTCGGGGTCGACCAGCGGGGTGCTCACCGAGCACGGGCTCTGCTCCACGGCCTGCTCCTGGGTCGGGTCGGCCTCGGGGGAGCCGGTGGCCGACGGGGTGGCTGCCTCCGTCGGGTCGGTGGCCTCGTCGACGGCCTCGGCGGTGGCGTCGGTGATCTCGCCGACGGTCTCCTCGACCTTGTCGCCGGCCTCGGCCAGCCGGTCGGACAGCTGGGCGGGCACGGTGAACCCCTGGGTGACCGCGACCACGACGACGATCCCGGCCGCCAGCACCCCGAGGGTCCTGGCGCCGGGCAGACGTCGACGCCTCGTCCCCCTCACGTGCACAGTGTGACAGGCAGGCCCTCGAGCGCAGGCCCGATCGCGCCGACGAGGGGTCCGTGAGATGCCTCTCCGGCGCGTCGCGGCGAAGGTCCCCGATGTCGCTGTGTCGACATTGTTGACTGCTCGCACGAGCAGTACGACGGCTCGCCGCGAGCCCGGGAAGGTGCGCGGCGACCGGGCCCCGTCACGGGGTCGACCCAGCCAGCAGCAGCGAGCAGCAGGGGGAGTCATGACACCGATCCCGAGCACCCACGGGACGCACCAGCAGGGGAGCACCGCTCCGGAGATGCCGCCACGGGTCACCGTGCCGGTCCCGGCAGCCGCTGCCGCCCCGTCGACCCGGCAGGAGGAGCGCGTGGCAGACACGCTGGAGTTCCCGGTCCGCAACGGCGCCCCGAAGGCCGACGTCCCGCTCGGGCCGACCGGGCGACCCATGCCCGACCTGCCCACGCCGCAGCCGCCCGCCGAGCACGGCGACGCCCGGGTGATCTCGATGTGCAACCAGAAGGGCGGCGTCGGCAAGACGACGACCACCATCAACCTGGGTGCGTCGCTGGCGGAGTTCGGCATGAAGGTGCTGCTGGTCGACTTCGACCCGCAGGGCTCGCTGTCGGTCGGCCTCGGCCTCAACCCGCACGAGATGGACCTCACCGTCTACAACCTGCTGCTCCAGGACGACGTCTCGCTCGACGACGTCGTCGTGGAGTCCGGCGTCGAGGGCATGGACCTGCTGCCCTCCAACATCGACCTGTCCGCCGCCGAGGTGCAGCTGGTGCACGAGGTCGGCCGCGAGCAGACCCTCCAGCGGGTGCTGCGCCCCGCGCTGGACCGCTACGACGTGATCCTCATCGACTGCCAGCCCTCGCTGGGTCTGCTGACGGTCAACGCGCTCACCGCGTCGCACGGCGTGATCGTGCCGCTGGAGTGCGAGTACTTCGCGCTGCGCGGCGTCGCGCTGCTCAAGACGACGATCGACAAGGTCCAGCAGCGCCTCAACCCCGGCCTGGAGATCGACGGCGTGCTGGGCACGATGTACGACGGGCGCACCCTGCACGGCCGCGAGGTGCTCGAGCGCCTGGTGCAGGCCTGGGGCGACAAGGTCTTCCACACCGTGATCCGCCGTACCGTGAAGTTCTCCGACTCCACCGTCGCCGGCGAGCCGATCACGTCGTACGCCTCGACCTCGACGGGCGCCGAGGCCTACCGCCAGCTCGCCAAGGAGGTCGCGCTGCGATGCCTCGGCGAGTGAGCCTGCCCCAGGCCGACGACCTCTTCCGTCCCACGCACGACGGCGAGCCGCCGGCCCGGCGGTCGGCCGCGGTCCGCGCCGTCCCCGACACCGCCGCCACCGAGCCGGCCCCGACCACCGAGGCGGGCGGCCGCCGGGCCGCGAGCGGCCGGGTCAAGCACGACGAGAAGATGACGGTCTACGTCACCTCCGAGGAGCTGCTGGCCCTCGAGCACGCCCGGCTGTCGCTGCGCGCCGGGCACTCGCTCGGTGTCGACCGCGGCCGGCTCGTGCGCGAGGCGGTGTCGCTGGTGCTGCACGACCTCGAGGAGAACGGCGAGGACAGCATGCTGGTGCGCCGGCTCCGCGAGGACCGGCCGTAGCCGCCTCCCGCCGCCGTACCGGGCCTGACGGCCGGTGCGGCATGATGCTGCGCCTGTGAGCACCCAGGGCGAGACCGCGACGGTCCCGGCCGACGCCCCCGAGACCGCCGGGACGTCGACGGGGTTCGCGGTGCGCCTCGACAACTTCGAGGGGCCCTTCGACCTCCTGCTCAACCTGATCTCCAAGCACAAGCTGGACATCACCGAGGTCGCGCTCGCGACGGTGACCAACGAGTTCATCGCGCACGTGAAGGCGCTGCGGGAGAAGCTCGCGGCCGAGGGCGGGAAGCCGGGTCGCGGCACCCAGGACCTGGAGGAGACCACCTCCTTCCTGCTGGTGGCCGCGACCCTGCTCGACCTCAAGGCCGCCCGGCTGCTGCCGTCGGGCGACGTGGAGGACGAGGAGGACCTCGCCCTGCTCGAGGCGCGCGACCTGCTCTTCGCCCGGCTGCTGCAGTACAAGGCCTACAAGCAGGTCGCCGGCGTCCTCGACGGCCGGCTGGCGGCCGAGGGGCGGCGGTTCCCGCGCGCCGTCGGCCTGGAGGAGCGGTACGCCGGACTGCTGCCGGAGGTGCTCATCGGTCTCGGCCTGGGGGAGTTCGCGGCACTGGCCGCCCGCGCGATGGCGCCGAAGCCGGTGCCCGAGGTGTCCCTGCACCACATCCACGCCCCGACCGTGTCGGTGCGCGAGCAGGCCGTCATCGTGCTGGAGCGGGTACGTCGCCAGGGCACCACGACGTTCCGGGCGCTGTGCAGCGACGCTTCCGACACCCTCACGCGGGTGGCGCGGTTCCTGTCGCTGCTGGAGCTCTTCCGCGAGGGGGCCGTGGCCTTCGAGCAGGCCCGTGCGCTCGGGGAGCTGACCGTCCGGTTCACCGGCGGCGACGACACCGAGATCGAGATCACCGACGAGTTCGAGGGCACGCCGTTGCCGATGCCCGAGGAGGACTGAGTTGTCCGAGACACCCGACGCACCCCAGGTGCCGGAGGACCAGCAGGACCCGGAGACGCTCGACGTCCCCGTCACCGACCTGCGTCCGGCGCTGGAGGCCGTGCTGATGGTGGCCGACCAGCCGCTCGACGCCGCCCTGCTGGCGGCGGCCGTCGGCTACCCGGTCGAGGAGGTCACCCAGTCGCTGGCCGGTCTGGCCGCGGAGTACACCGAGCAGGGCCGCGGCTTCGACCTGCGCCACGTGGCGGGCGGCTGGCGGTTCTACACGCGTGAGGAGTTCGCTCCGGTCGTCGAGGCGTTCGTGATGGACGGCCAGCAGGCCCGGCTGACCCAGGCCGCGCTCGAGACGCTCGCGGTCGTCGCGTACCAGCAGCCGGTGTCCCGGGCCCGGGTGTCGGCGGTGCGCGGGGTCAACTGCGACGGCGTGATGCGCACGCTGCTGACCCGCGGACTG
Organism: Nocardioides sp.; assembly: GCA_002729525.1. Lineage (GTDB taxonomy): Bacteria > Actinomycetota > Actinomycetes > Propionibacteriales > Nocardioidaceae > Nocardioides. Next base: position 104,043 of record PBYI01000070.1, on the reverse strand, counting down.
GTCGAGGAGGCCGGTCGCGACGGCGAGCACGGCGCGGCGATGTACCGCACGACGTCGTACTTCCTGGAGCGCATCGGGGTCACCACGCTCGACGAGCTGCCCGAGCTGGCGCCGTACCTCCCCGACATCGACGACCTGGAGGGCGAGCTCGCCGACCTGGCTCCGGCGGTGCCGGCACCGACCCTGGACGAACCGGATGCGTCACCCGAACAGCCCGAACAGCCCGAGCAGCCCGAGCAGCCCGAGCAGGGGGAGGAGCAGCAGTGAGGGACGTCGCCACCGACGAGGACGGTCTGATCCGCCTCCAGAAGCTGCTCCAGCAGGCCGGGGTCGCGTCGCGACGCCGGTGCGAGGAGCTGATGCTGGACGGCGAGGTCGAGGTAGACGGCGAGGTCGTCACCCGGCTCGGCACCAAGGTCGACCCGCGCACGGCCGTCGTACGGGTCTCTGGCCGCCGGCTGCCGCCGGTGTCCGACTTCGTCTACCTGGTGCTGCACAAGCCGACCGGCGTGGTCTCGACGATGTCGGACCCGCAGGGGCGCCGCACCCTCGGCGACGTCGTCGCGGACCGTCCCGAGCGGCTCTTCCACGTCGGCCGGCTCGACACCGACACCTCCGGACTGATCCTGCTCACCAACGACGGCGACTTCGCGCAGGTGGTGGCTCACCCGTCGTTCGAGATCGACAAGACGTACGTCGCCGAGGTCGACGGCGAGGTCGGTCGTGACGTCGTCGCCCGGCTGCGGGAGGGCGTCACCCTGGACGACGGCCCGGTGGCGGCGTCGGCGGCCAAGGTCCGGCAGGCGACCGCGCAGCGCTCGGTGGTCGAGCTGACCATCCACGAGGGCCGCAACCGGATCGTGCGGCGGATGCTCGACCACGTCGGCCACCCGGTCCGCAAGCTGTCGCGCACCCAGCTGGGTCCGATCCGGCTCGCTGGGCTCAAGCCCGGTGCGCTGCGCGAGCTGACCTCGGAGGAGCTGGGCGAGCTGCTGGACGCCGCGCGCCGCTGATCTCCGCCCCGGTCCGCCCGGCCGGCCCGGTCCGCCGCCAGGGACTGGACGGCCGCGCCGGACGCCGTACGTCGCCCACTAGGCTCGGGCACGTGGCAGTGCGTGCGGTGCGAGGAGCGACCCAGCTCGAGGTGGACGAGCGTGACCACATGCTCGAGCGGGTCTCGGAGATGGTGCTCGACGCGATGAGCGCCAACGGCCTGGAGATCGACGACTTCATCTCGGTGATCTTCACCGCGACCGAGGACCTCCACTCGGAGTTCCCGGCGTACGCCGCGCGCCAGCTGGGGTTCTCCGACGTGCCCCTCATCTGCGCGCGCGAGCTGGAGATCGAGCGCTCGATGAAGCGGGTCGTGCGGATGATGGCGCACGTGGAGACCGACCTCCCGCGCTCGGACGTCACGCACGTCTACCTCCACGGTGCCGCCGCGCTGCGCACCGACCTGGCGCGGGTGCGGCAGAGCCCGAACGACGCCTGACCCGCACCCTCTCGACAACGTCTCGGGTCGGCGTACGCGTGCTGCGCCAGTAGACTGTGCGCCCGTGAACGACGCTCCCGCCGCCCCGCTCGAGACGCCCCTGGACTCCCTGGTCGTCGCCGTCGACGGCACGTCGGGCTCGGGCAAGTCCAGCACCAGCCGTGCGGTGGCCGACCGGCTCGGCCTGCGCTACCTCGACACCGGTGCGATGTTCCGCGCGATGACCTGGTGGATGCTGCGCCACGACGTCGACGTGCACGACGCCGAGGCGGTCGCCCGCCACGCCGCCGACCCGGTGATGGTCTCGGGCACCGACCCGCTCGGTCCGACGATCACCGTCGACGACGAGGACGTCGCGGTCGCGATCCGCACCGACGAGGTCAACGCCGCCGTCTCCCCGGTGAGCACGGTGCCGGAGGTGCGCGCCCGGCTGCTGGCCGAGCAGCGCGCGATCATCGGCGCCGGCGGCATCGTCGTCGAGGGGCGCGACATCGGCTCGGTCGTGTGGCCGCAGGCCGAGGTGAAGGTCTACCTCAGCGCCGACGCCGCGGCCCGGGCCGCCCGACGCGCCCTCGAGGCCGGCGGTGCCGACGTCAGCGCCACGGAGGCGTCGTTGCGCGAGCGCGACCGCATCGACTCCGGCCGGGCCACCGCACCGCTCGTGCAGGCCGACGGCGCCGTCCAGGTCGACACGACCGGCTACACGCTCGAGGAGGTCGTGGACCTGCTCGTCGCGCTGGTCGACCGGGTCGGTGAGCCGGCGGGATGAGCAGGAGGGCCCGGCACCGCGAGCGACCTCGCAGCGACGGTGCCCCGCGCCTGGTCCGCTGGCTGCTGCACGGCGGACGTCCGACGAGCCGCTGGCTGATCCGGCGGTGGTACGACGTACGTGTGCACGGCGCCGAGCACGTGCCGACGTCGGGACCGGTCGTGCTGGCCAGCAACCACGTGGGCGTCATCGACGGTCCGCTGCTGGCGATCTTCAGCCCGCGCCCGGCGCACGCGCTGACCAAGATCGAGATGTTCTCTGGGTTCCTCGGGTGGTTCCTGACCCGGTGCGGGCAGATCCCGCTGGACCGGTTCCGGCACGACCCGCGCGCGGTGCGCACGAGCATCCGGGCGCTGCGCGACGGTCGCGTGGTCGGGATCTTCCCCGAGGGGCAGCGCGGCGCCGGGGAGCTGGAGCTGTTCCACCGCGGGGCGGCGTACCTCGCCCTCGTGACCGGGGCGCCCGTGGTGCCGGTCACGATGCTCGGCACACGTGAGCCCGGCGGGCACATGGGGTCGCTCCCGAAGAGGGGTTCGCGGGTCGACCTGGTCTACGGTGAACCCTTCGTCGTCGCGCCGGCCGCCTGGCCGCGCACCCGCCGGCAGGTGGGGGAGACGTCACGGGTGCTGCGGGCACGGATGCTCGTCCACCTGGAGGAATCCCAGCGTCGGCTGGGGCGTTCCCTGCCTGGCCCGCTGCCCGCGGGCGAGCACGAGCCCGACCCCGGTGGGGGCGTCACGGAGAAGTCAGCATGAGCGAGCAGTCCCACGAGCACGACCACAGCGGTGCGGCCGCGACCGGCCCGGTGCCGGTCCTGGCCGTCGTCGGTCGACCCAACGTGGGGAAGTCCACCCTGGTCAACCGGATCATCGGCCGTCGCGAGGCGGTCGTGGAGGACCGCCCCGGCGTCACCCGCGACCGGGTGTCGTACGACGCCGTCTGGAACGGTCGCGCCTTCACCGTCGTCGACACCGGCGGATGGGACCCCGACGCGCGCGGGCTGGCCGAGCGGATCGCCGGCCAGGCCGAGGTCGCGGTGAGCCTCGCGGACGCCGTGATGTTCGTCGTCGACGCCACCGTCGGCATCACCGACGCCGACGAGGCCGTCGTCAAGGTGCTGCGCCGCTCCGGCAAGCCGGTCGTGCTCGCCGCCAACAAGGTCGACGACCAGCGCACCGAGGCCGAGGCGTGGGGCCTGTGGAACCTCGGGCTCGGCGAGCCGCTGCCCGTCTCCGGCCTGCACGGCCGCGGCTCCGGCGACCTCCTGGACGCCGTCCTCGCCGTGCTGCCCGAGCCGCCTCCCGAGTCCGACCCCCAGGCCGGCGGACCGCGCCGCATCGCGCTGGTCGGCAAGCCGAACGTCGGCAAGTCCTCGCTGCTCAACCGGCTCGCCGGTGAGGAGCGCGTCGTCGTCGACGACGTCGCCGGCACCACCGTCGACCCGGTCGACGAGCTCGTCGAGCTCGGTGGTCGCACCTGGCGCTTCGTCGACACCGCCGGCATCCGGAAGCGCGTCAAGGAGGCGTCCGGGCACGAGTACTACGCCTCCCTGCGCACCTCGACCGCGATCGACCGCGCCGAGGTGGCCGTCATGGTCATCAACGCCGGCGAGTCGATCTCCGAGCAGGACCTGCGCATCGTGCAGACGATCCGCGAGTCCGGCCGCGCGATGGTGCTGGCCTTCAACAAGTGGGACCTCGTCGACGAGGACCGCCGCTACTACCTCGAGCGCGAGTACGAGCGCGACCTGGTCCAGGTGCAGTGGGCGCCTCGGGTCAACATCACCGCGGCCACCGGCCGCCACGTCGACAAGCTCGTCCCGGCCCTCGACCGGGCCCTGACCGGCTGGGAGACCCGCGTCTCCACCGGCAATCTCAACGGCTTCCTCGGTCGCGTCGTCGCCGAGCACCCGCACCCCGTGCGCAGCGGCAAGCAGCCGCGCATCATGTTCGCCACCCAGGTGGGCACCCGACCGCCGACCTTCGTGCTGTTCACCTCCGGCAAGCTCGACGCCGGCTACGAGCGGTTCCTGGAGCGGCGGCTGCGCGAGGAGTTCGGGTTCGAGGGGACGCCGATCGTGCTGCAGCAGCGGGTGCGGGAGAAGCGCAAGCGCTGAGAACGGTCGGGCTCCCCAGGTCCGGTCAGCGTCGCTCGTACCAGTGCCAGACCCGACCGTTGGTGACGCGCGGTGTCTCAGTGGCTCCACACTTGGCCTGGGAGGTCGAGTTGCGACCGACCCACGGGCCGTACCGGGTCCACACGTAGGTCCCGCTCCACCACTTGGTGCACCCGATTGCTGCCCGGACCTGGCCGGTCCCGGACGTGCACTTCACCTGTGCGAACTTCTGCCACTGCGCGAGCGTGCAGCTGCTCAGAGCCGATGCTGGGCTTGTCACACCCGATGCCACCGTCAGCCCGAGGGTCATGGTGAGAGTGAGCAAGGCAGTCGCGGCCAGCCGTCTGATCATGGCCGGAACGTAGGGACGACGGGACGTTGCCCAGAAGTGTCATATGCCCCCAGGCGGTCCTCTTCGTGTCCCACATCGCCAGCGCGGGCGCGATCGGAGGTGCTGTCACCACCGCCGGTGGAGACCTACGCTTCGGTGGTGCGCACGTGCGTAGGTCGGGCAGTCGTCGTGGTCTCCACCATGTCCGCTCTAGTCGCTGGTGCCGCCGGAGCGGCAGCACCGGGGGCTGCGTCGGCGCCGAGCCCTCGCGAATGGTCGACGTCCCAGCGCATCGGAGGCTGCCCCGTCTTCCCGGCGACCAGCTGGTGGCACGCCGATGTCTCCGACCTCCCGGTCCACCGCCGCAGCCGCGCCTGGCTGCGCTCGATGAGCACCGACCGCGACCTGCACCCCGACTTCGGGCCGTCGTACGGCGACGGCCCCGACTACGGCATCCCGATCACCGTGGTCGGGAAGGACCACGTCCGCGTCCGCGTGCGCTTCGGGTACGCCGACGAGTCCGACCGGGTGCGCTACCCGCTGGGCAGGGACACCCGGATCGAGGGCGGACGCGCCTCCGACGGCGACCGGCACGCGATCGTCGTACGACGTGGCACGTGCACGCTCTACGAGACCTGGCTGACCCGGCAGCGCGGCGGGCGCTGGCTCGCCGGGTCGGGCGCCACCTGGTCGCTGCGCAGCAACGACCTGCGCCCGGACGGCTGGACCTCCGCCGACGCCGCCGGGCTGCCGATCCTGCCCGGGCTTCTGCGGTGGAAGGAGGTGCGCGACGACACCATCGACCACGCGATCCGGTTCACCACCGACCGGACGGCGAGCGCGCACCTGTGGCCCGCCAGGCACGACGCCGGGTCGGGTCCGGCGACCAGGCTGCCCCCGATGGGGGCGCGCTTCCGGTTGCGGGCGTCGTACCGACCTCGGGGGCTGTCGCCGTACGCGAGGCGGGTGGTGCGGGCGATGAAGACGCACGGGCTGGTGATCGCCGACAACGGGTCGCCGTGGTACTTCCAGGGCGAGCAGCACCGCCGGTGGCCGGAGCGGCTGGTGGCGGACCTGAAGACGATCCCGGCGAGCGCCTTCGAGGCGGTCGACACCTCGTCGCTGCGGCGGTCGCGCGACTCCATGGCCACTCGGTAAAGATTCACCCGTTCGGGCGAGGACGGGAGCCCGCGCTCCCTAGGTTCGGCCTGTGAGAACCATGCTCTGGTCCGCACACCGGACCTTCCTGCTCCTCGTCGTCGCCGCCCTCGCCACGCTCGGGCTGGCCACCCCCACGACCACCGCCGGTGCGGCACCGTCCGAGGCTCCCGCAGAGGCGGTCGCCGCGAAGAAGCGCGCGCCGAAGAACCTCATCAAGAACCCCAGTGCCGAGCAGACCCTCCCGTCGCGCTTCACCGGCGGTCAGCGCGGCCTCAAGCTCTGGACCGTCCGCGCCGGCAAGGAGATCGCGGCCAACCGGTACGGCGACGGCGGCTACCCGTCGTACCGCGACCCGGGTCCGGGCAAGAAGGGCGGCAAGTTCATGTTCGTCGGCGGCGACAGCAAGAGCTCGTCCGCCTGGCAGGACATCGACCTGACGCCGTACGCAGGTCTGATCAAGAAGAAGAAGGCCCGCTTCGACCTGTCGGCCTACCTTGGGGGCTACGACGTCCAGAAGGACTGGGCCAAGCTCACCGTCGTCTGGAAGAGCCCGGCCGGCGCCAAGACCGGCTCGGCCAGGCTCGGGCCGGTGACCCCGAAGCAGCGCAAGGGCCGCACCGGCCTGCTCAAGCGAAGCAAGACGGGCATCATCCCGAAGGGCACGTCGCAGGCGCGCGTGACCCTGTCGGCGCGTCTCTACGAGGGCACCTTCAGCGACGGGTACGCCGATCTGCTGAAGCTCACCGTCCGCAGGAAGTAGACCGCACCCACCACCGTCCACATCGGGGGCGGACGCCCACTTGACCCGTTCGAACACGTGTTCGAACATAGGTCGGTGAGCGTCCGCCCCCTACCCACGTCCGGAGACCGGGCCGAGGTCGTGGCGCGGCTGCGCGAGCGCGTGGCGGCCCTGGAGTGTCGCACCACCCGCAGTGCCGGCCAGACGGTGCCCTCGACGTCCGGGTTGTCCTCCGTGCTCCCGCTGGAAGCAGGCCACGCCTACGGCGTCGACTCGGCCTTCCTGGGGCTGGCCCTGGCCGCCGGCGCCTCGCGGGCGGGGGAGTGGGTGGGCTTCACGGGCTTCCCCGACTTCGGTGCGGAGGCTGCCGCCGGCCTCGGAGTGGCGCTCGACCGCACGGTGCTGGTCCCCGAACCGGGGGAGCACTGGCTCGAGGTCACCGCCGCCCTCGTCGACGTGCTGCGGGTCGTCGTCCTGCGGCCGACGGTGCGCGTCGACGCGAAGCAGGCCGGAGTGCTGGAGTCGCGGTTGCGGCGGCGCTCCGCGGTGCTGGTCGTGCACGGTGGCTGGCCACGACTGACGGCCTCGGTGTCCCTGGAGCGATCGCTGTGGGAGGGGCCACTCGACGGTCGGGGGCACCTCGAGCGGCGACGCGGCACCCTGGTGGTCGACCGCCGAGGCCGCCCGGCGACCCGCGTCGACGTGGTCACCACGGGCTCGGAGGTCGAGGTGCTGACGCCTGCTCCGGCCGCCGCCACGCCCTGGCGCCGGGCGTCCGGATGAGGTGCTCACGATGAGGGTGCTGGCTGTCTGGTGCCCCGACTGGCCCGTCGTGGCCGCCCTGCTCGAGGAGGGTCTGCCCGCCACCGCGCCCGCCGCGGTGATCAAGGCCAACGTCGTGGAGGTGTGCAACGAGGAGGCCCGGCGGGAGGGCGTACGCCGCGGGCAGCGACGCCGCGACGCGCAGGGGCGTTGCCCCGAGCTGAGGCTGCTCGCCTCCGCACCCGACCGGGACGGGCGTGCCTTCGAGCCGGTCCTGGAGACGGTCGAGGCGCTGCGCCCGGGGGTCGCGGCGTTGCGGCCCGGCCTGCTCGCGGTGCGCGCACCGGGTCGGTGGTTCGGCACGGAGGAGAACGCCGCCGCCACCATCTGCGAGGCGCTCGTGGAGACGGGTGTCTGGGACGTCCGCCAGGGCGTCGCGGACGACCTCTTCTGCGCCGAGCAGGCGGCAAGGTGGGCCGACCTCCAGGGCTGGCGGGTCGTCCCGGCGGGTGGGGCGGCGACGTTCCTCCGTGACCTGCCGCTGCAGGTGCTCGAGCAGGACCCGCAGGGGCGCGAGGTGGTGGGGCTGCTGCGCCGGCTCGGGCTCTCCAGCCTCGGAGACCTGGCCGGGCTCCCCGCACAGGCCGTCGAGCACCGCCTGGGGGCCTTCGGCTCCAGGCTGCGACGGCAGGCCCGGGGCGAGGACCCGACCTCGTTCCACGCCCGCACCCCGCCTCCCGACCTGGAGTGCGAGGTCGTGTTCGAGCCGCCGCTGGACTCCGTCGAGGCGGTGGCCTTCAGCGTGCGGCGTACGGCGGACCGGCTCGTCGAGCAGCTCGCCGCCCGCCAGCTGGTCTGCACCGCGGTGCGCGTCGAGGCCTGCACCGACGACGGCGGAGCCTCGGTGCCGACGTCGGTCCGCACGTGGCTGCACCCCCGGTTCTTCTCCCCGGCCGACCTGGTCGACCGGGTGCACTGGCAGCTCTCTCCCCGGGCGACCGGGGGCGTGCGCTCACGCAAGGACGCAGGCGTCGTGGCCGCGCCGGTCGAGCGGGTCCGCCTGGTCCCCGAGACGGTGGAGCCAGCCGCCGCCCACGGCGAGGGCCTCTGGGGCGGTGCGGGTGACGAGCTGGTGGAGCGCGGCGTGGCCCGGGTCCAGGGCATGGTCGGCTTCGAGGCCGTACGCCGCCCGGTGCTGCAGGGCGGCCGCACTCCCGCCGCCCGTCAGGCCGACGTCGTGTGGGGCGAGCGGGCCGTCGACCTGCGTCCGCTCGACCGGCCCTGGCCTGGCCGGGTGCCGGGTCCACCGCCGGCGCTGGTGTTCCGGCAGCCGCCTCCGAGCGAGGTCGTCGACGACGCCGGGGTGGGCGTGCGGGTCACCGAGCGCGGCGCGGTCACCGGTGTGCCCACCTCGTTCCGGCCACCCTCCGGTGGTTGGCAGCCGGTGCTGTCGTGGGCCGGCCCCTGGCCGGTCGACGAGGGCTGGTGGCAGGGAGCGGAGGGACGCTGCGCCCGGTTCCAGGTCGTGGGCGCCGACGGTCGCGCGTGGCTGCTGCGCTGCGCCGACGACGGCTGGACCGTGGAGGCCGGCTATGACTGACCCCCGTCCCACGGGGAGGAGGCACTGATGGGCTGGAACAACCCCGCCATGCACTGGGCCGAGCTCGAACGGCGGCTCAGTGGACGACCCGGGGCCGACGACGCGCCGATCTCCCGTCCCCGCCGCCGCCCCGTCGCCCGCGACATCGCCCGACCCGACCGGGTGGTGCCCTACGCCGAGCTGCACGCGCACTCCCACTACAGCTTCCTCGACGGCGCCTCCTCGCCCGCCGACCTGGTCGAGGAGGCCGTCCGGCTGGGCCTGCACGCGCTCGCGATCACCGACCACGACGGCCTGTACGCGGCTCCCATGCTCGCCGAGGCGGCCGCCGTCCACGGGCTCCCGACGGTCTACGGCGCCGAGCTCTCGCTCGGGCTGAGCGGACCCCAGAACGGCGTACCCGACCCGGAGGGCACGCACCTGCTGGTCCTCGCCCGCGGCGTCGAGGGCTACCACCGGCTGGCGGGAGCGCTCACCGAGGCGCACCTGCGCGGCGACGAGAAGGGTCGTCCTCTGCACCACCTGGAGGAGCTCGCCGAGCGCGGCCGCGACCACTGGGTGGTGCTCACGGGCTGCCGCAAGAGCCACGTACGCCGCGCGCTCGCTGCCGGTGGCCCCGATGCCGCCGCCGCGGAGCTCGACCGCCTGACCGCGCTGTTCGGCCTGGACGGTGTGCTGGTCGAGCTGCACCCCGGCCCGGGCCAGGACGCCGACAACGCCGCCCTCGCGGGCCTCGCTGAGGTGCACGGGCTCGACGTCGTGGCCGCCGGCAACGTCCACCACGCCACCCCGCAGCGGCACCGGCTGGCCTCGGCCATGGCGGCCGTCCGCGCCCGCCGGAGCATCGCCGAGCTCGACGGGTGGCTCGACCTGTCGGCGTCGCGCCACCTGCGCAGTGGTGCCGAGGTCGCGGCCGACCTGGCGCCCTGGCCGGGGGCGGTGGCGCGCACGGTCACGCTCGCCGACGAGCTCACCTTCGACCTGCGCGGCGCCACCCCGGCCCTGCCCAAGCACCGGATCCCCGAGGGGCACGACCCCGACACGTGGCTGCGGGTGCTGGCCGAGCGCGGGTTCGCCGAGCGTTACGCCGGCACCCCGCACGAGCAGGAGGCGCGCGAGCGGATGGAGCACGAGCTGCGGGTGATCTCGGCGAAGGACTTCTCGGGCTACTTCGTGATCGTGCACGACATCGTCGCCTTCGCCCGCAGCCGCGAGATCCTCTGCCAGGGCCGTGGGTCGGCCGCCACCAGCGCCGTCTGCTTCGCGCTCGGGATCACCGCGGTCGACGCCGTCTTCTACCGGCTGCCGTTCGAGCGCTTCATCTCCGCGCACCGCGACGAGGAGCCGGACATCGACGTCAACTTCGACTCCGACCGGCGCGAGGAGGTCATCCAGTGGGTCTACGACACCTACGGCCGCCGCAACGCCGCCCAGGTCGCCAACCTCATCACCTACCGGCCACGCTCGGCCGTCCGTGACGCAGCCAAGGCGCTGGGGTACTCCCAGGGCCAGCAGGACGCTTGGTCGAAGCAGATCGACGGGTGGCACGGCGTGGTCACAGGTGACGCGGGCGACTCGGCTGCGCACGACGTACCGCCCCAAGTCGTGGCCCTGGCAGAGGAACTGATGGGGGCACCGCGCCACCTCGGCATCCACTCCGGCGGGATGGTGCTCACCGAGCAGCCGATCGGCGAGGTCGTCCCGATCGAGCGGGCCCGGATGGACCGGCGCACGGTCCTGCAGTGGGACAAGGACGGCTGCGAGTCGATGGGGCTGGTGAAGTTCGACCTGCTCGGCCTCGGAATGCTCGGCGCGCTCGACCACATGATGCGCCTGGCCCACGAGCACCTGGGGGAGCGGTGGACCCTCGCGACGATGCCCAAGGAGGAGCCGGCGGTCTACGACATGCTCTGCCGCGCCGACTCCATCGGCACCTTCCAGGTCGAGAGCCGGGCCCAGATCGGCACGCTGCCCCGCCTGCGGCCGCGGGAGTTCTACGACCTGGCGATCGAGATCGCCCTGATCCGTCCCGGCCCCATCCAGGGCGGCGCCGTGCACCCCTACGTACGCCGTGCGACCGGGCAGGAGCCGGTGACCTACGACCACCCCGACCTGGTGCCCGTGCTCGAGCGCACCCGCGGCGTCCCGCTGTTCCAGGAGCAGCTCATGGCGATGGCGGTCGCGCTCGGCGACTGCACGCGCGACGACGCCGACCTGCTGCGCCGGGCCATGGGCTCCAAACGCGGGGTCGAGCGCATCGAGTCGATCAAGGAGAAGCTGTACGCCGGCATGGCCCGCCGCGGCCTGGTCGGGGAGCAGGCCGACGCGATCTACGTCAAGATCCTGTCCTTCGCCAACTTCGGCTTCGCGGAGTCTCACGCGCTCTCGTTCGCGCTGCTGGTCTACGCCTCGTCGTGGTTCAAGCTGCACTACCCGGCGGCCTTCCTGGCCGGGCTGCTGCGCAACCAGCCGATGGGCTTCTACTCCCCGCAGTCGCTCGTGGGCGACGCCCGCCGGCACGGGGTCGACGTACGCCGCCCCGACGTGCTGCGGTCCGGGGCGCGGGCCGGCCTGGAGCCGCTGACCGACCAGTCGGAGGCCGGCCCGCTGGAGCCGACCGGCGACGACTCCTGCCGCCAGCCACGCTTCGGCCCCGCGCCCTGGCTGCCGGGGACCCCGGACCCGACGCCGGCGCACCGCCGCGACGGGCGACTCGCGGTCCGGCTCGGGCTCGACTCGGTCCGCGGGGTCGGCGTCGAGGTGGCCGAGCGGGTCGTCGCCGCGCGCGAGCGGGCGCCGTTCGCCGACGTCACCGACCTGTCCCGTCGCGCCGGGCTGTCGACGGAGCAGCTGGAGGCGCTGGCGACGGCGGGGGCGCTGTCCTGCTTCGGGCTCGACCGGCGCCAGGCGCTGTGGGCCGCGGGCTTCGCGGAGCGCGCCGAGCACCTGCCGGGCACCACGCCTGCCGTCGACGCGCCGATGCTGCCGGGCATGGGGCCGGTCGACACCACGCTCGCCGACCTCTGGGCCACCGGGGTGTCGACCGACGTGCACCCGATGTCGCACCTGCGCGAGGCGCTGCGGGCGGCCGGGGTCCGCTCGATCGGCGACCTCGCGACGTCCGAGCCGCACCGTCGGGTGCGCGTCGCCGGCGTCGTCACGCACCGCCAGCGCCCGGGCACGGCCATGGGGGTCACGTTCCTCAACCTCGAGGACGAGACCGGCATGCTCAACGTCGTCTGCTCGGTCGGCGTGATGAAGGCCCACCGGCGCGCGGCCCGCAACCGGGTCGCCGTCGTCGTGCGCGGCATCCTCGAGCGCAACGAGGGCGTCACCAACCTGGTGGCCGACCGCGTCGACGGGCTCGACGCCGTCGTTCCCGGCGCGGGGGCGGCGCTCCAGGCCCGTCAGCAGTCGCGCGACTTCCGGTGAGGGGCGCACCGGTGCAGCGGTCGATGGTGAAGGATGGCCGAGGTGCACTACATCGGGATCGACCTCGCCTGGGGGCTGCGCAGCCCGACGGGCGTCGCCGTCCTCGACGACCAGGCGCGGCTGCTGCACGTCGCGACGGTGCACACCGACGAGGAGATCCAGCGCGAGCTCGCGGCGTACGTCGACGGGCCGTGCCTGGTGGCGCTCGACGCCCCCATCGTCGTCACCAACCCGACCGGCTCACGCCCGGCCGAGCAGGCGTTGAGCCGCGACTTCCGGCGGTTCGAGGCCGGCACGCACCCCTCCAACACCGGCAAGCCGGAGTTCGCCGACGGCACCCGCGCCCGGCGGGTCTGCAAGCTGCTGGGGCTCGACCCCGACCCGCGCAGCGGGCGCGACCGGCGCGCGATCGAGGTCTACCCGCACGCGGCCTCGGTCGTGCTCTTCGACCTCGAGCGCACGCTGAAGTACAAGGCCAAGCCCGGTCGTGACCTGGAGCGGTTGCGCGGCGAGATGCTGACCTTGATCGGTCACGTCGAGACGCTGGTGTCGGTCGACGACACCTGGGCCGGGCTGCGCCGCCAGGTCGAGACCGCGACCCGCAAGAGCCAGCTGCGGGTCGTCGAGGACCAGGTCGACGCCGTCGTATGCGCCTACGTCGCGCTCTTCGCCGACACCCGGCCGGAGGAGACCGCGACGTACGGCGACCTCGAGACCGGCTACATCGTGACCCCGGCGCTGCGCGGGACCGACCAGCCGGCGCCGGCACCCGTGCTGCGTGGTCGTTCCACCGATCCCGCGCACGAGGCGGTCCAGACGTACGCCGCGCGCCAGGGCGACCTGGTCGACGCCGGACGCGGGTGGATCGACCTGGTGCGCGAGATCCTCGACGAGGCGGGCATCAACTACCTGTCGGTCACCGGGCGCACCAAGAGCGTCACGTCGTTCGCCGAGAAGGCGACCCGTCGCGACGAGTCCGGAGCGCTGCTCTACCCCGACCCGCTGACCGGCATCACCGACCAGGTCGGCGTCCGGGTGATCACCTACGTGCGCAGCGACGTCGCCGCCGTCGCCGACCTGCTGGCCGACGAGGTGCGGGTCCTCGACGACCGGGACATGGGCCAGGAGACGGCGCGCGAGGGCCGGTTCGGCTACGCCAGCCGCCACCTGCTCGTCGAGGCGGGTCCCGACGTCGACCCGGGTCGCGGGCAGCTGCGGCACTGGCCGGCGTCGGTGCAGGTGCGCACGGTGCTCCAGCACGCGTGGGCGGAGTTCGAGCACGAGGCGCGCTACAAGGGCACCGTCCCGCCCGAGCACGCCCGCGACCTCGACCGCCGGTTCACCCTGGCCGCTGGTCTCCTGGAGCTCGCCGACCAGGAGTTCTCGGCGATCCGCGAGCGGCTCCGCCCGCCCGTCGTCCATCCGGCTCCGTCCCCGCCGGAGCCGGACGACCCGCGTCTGGACGCCCGCGAGCTCGCCGCCTTCCTGGCCGGGCAGTACGACGACGCCGGCTGGTCGCGCACCGACCACTACGCCTGGATCTCCGGCCTGCTCCTCGAGCTCGGTATCACCAGCCTCGACGAGCTCGGCCACGTGCTGCGCCGTGCCGAGCTGAGCGACCTCAACGCGGTGATGGGCTACAAGTTCCCGCCCGGTGCCGTACGTCGCCTCGACGACGCTCTGCTGGCGGCGTACGGCGACCGGTACGTCGGCCTGCCGGGCAACGAGCACCGGGTGGCGTTGCTGCGCCAGCGGCTGCGGCGACTCGCGGGCGGCGCGAGCGGCGCGCGGTGACCGGCCGATTCCAGGCGCCGGAGGCTCCTGCGGTAGTGTCTGCACGCCGTCGCAAGGCGGCCTCGGGCTGTGGCGCAGCTTGGTAGCGCACTTGACTGGGGGTCAAGGGGTCGCAGGTTCAAATCCTGTCAGCCCGACCGTGTGATGTCTCAGGACATCGGCGACAGCCGGACTCATTGCGGGTCCGGCTGTTGTCATTTCGGGGGCCAGCGGGCGCGTCCGTCGCGGTGCGCCGTCCGTCTGGTCGTCGAGGACGAGGGGGCGGACGTGGTCAGCCGATGCCGAGCCCATCGCTCATGATCAACGCACCCATGGTGTCGAGCTTCGGCCCTGGGAATCGCGCCGTCAGTGCAGCGGCCGCGTCGGCGCGCATGTCACCCAGGGGTTCGGTCAGGTGCTCGGCGAACCACAGTGCCTGGGGGCCGTTCAGCTGCGCCGGGCATGCGGCGGCGGTCTCCCACAGCTGGTGGAGGTCGACCGGCGGATGCACGAGGCCGGGGAGAGGTGTCCCTGCGAGGGCACGTCGCAGAGAGTGGCGTAGACCTGCAACCGCTTGGCTCCAGCTCCGCTGCGGGAACCCTGTCGGGTCCCCGGCGGCGCCGATCGCGGCGATCAGGCCGATCGTGCGGGGCGTGCCGAGCTCGTGGGACAGCATGGTCAGAGCCGCTTGCCGAGCCTCGAGAGCCGCCGCGAACCCCGTCCAGTCGGCGCCCAGGAGCTCTGCCGCGCTCAGCGACGTGTTTCCCAGGTGGAGCTGACGGCTGGGGGAACGGAGGACCTCTACGGCCCGGCTCAGTGCTTCTGGGTGCCTGCCGGCGTCGACCGTCATCCGCGTGTTGGTGCGCCCGTCTGGGGTGAACGGGGCGGCCGGGAGCGTCTGGTCGAGGACGTCACGAACGTCCCGCGCGGTCGTGTACCAGGCGCGATAGGCAATGTCGCGAGGAACCGCGAGGTCGCCGGCGGCCATGGCCTGCACGAGCCGCCCGACTCGACCCTCTTCCGCGTGGGTGGGGTCGTCGATCGTCCCGGTGCACTCGTGGCCGCGGTCAGCGGGGGCCGCATTCAGGCCGTCGATCGTCGTCGCGGGTCGAGCGGCCGCGCTCGGGTCCTTCGGCACGCTGAGGGGGTTCCACAGGAGGAAGACCAGGCCTCGAGCCGCCGCGTCGATGGTGTCGCGACGGTCGCAGAGGTCGACGCCGACCGACGCTGCCCAGCTCAGCAGCGTGGGCACATCGGCGATCTCCGCGAATGGCGCGTCAGGGCTCGCATCCACCGGCGCATGCTCTCGCAGCGTGCGCAGCTGTGTCGACGACGGCGTTGCCCCGGTTGTCGGTGGAGCAGGCGTTCGCGGTCGTCGAGCTGCCGCTGCACCTCAACTGGTCGGACCGAGGTCGGCTGTTCGATCTGCGCGATCGGAGGCAGCGGGCGCGGGTGTACGAGATCGTGCTCCGCGAGGGCGGGCCGGTCGATGCCCTGACGTACGTCGACGCGGTCCTGCTGGTGGATCTGTGGGAGGAGCTCGTGCTTCCGCCAGCGATCCGCGCTGCCTGGCGGGGTCTCGTCGCAGGCGCATCCGACGCACGAGACCACTGATAGTTGCGACGTCCGAGTCGGCCGTGACCACGTGCTGCCAGTCCGAGGCGTCAGAGGCTGTCTCCGCACGACGGAGGCCGCCTCTTCTGCTCTCAGGGGTCAGGACCTGAGAGCCACCGGCTACGCGTCGGTGCTGTGAGCCCGCAGGCCCACGCGGACGCCCTGGGCGACGACGCCGATCAGGAACGTCACGACTCCGATCAGCGTCCCGATCAGGCCGATCACCTGGAAGAACAGCACGGCGCTGTCGTCGGAGCTGTACGGGTCGTCGAGGTTGGCGACCCCGAGGCTGGCCAGGCCCGCCGAAGCGAGCGTCACGACGATGCCGCTGGCGATGTAGTTCCAGGGGCTGAGGGCGCGCAGCGGGTCCGAGGTGGTCCGAGAAGGGAGCTCAGTCATGGCCCGGAGCCTAGGAGTCCAGGAGACGCCATCGAGGCAGTCGAGTGGTGCGAGTTCATGCAGTGCGAGGTGTGGCGACCTCGTCCGCGTCGGCCGGGTCGCGCGGCCACAGCAGGTACCCCGCGGCCAGGGCGATGCCGGCGCCCAGGAGCGTGTCGAGCAGTCGGAGCGCCGCCACGGTCTCGAGGGCGCCGGAGGGCGCGCCGACGAGGACGACGACCGCGAGCGCGGACCCGGCGCCGGCGAGCACCGGCACGACCGGTTTGTAGGCCATCCCGAGGAGGAGCGCGGCGACGGCGACGACCACCAGGACGGCGAGGGGCACCCGACCGGCTGCAAGCACGACGACGAGCGCGCCAACGAGCGTGCCGAGCACCCGGACCCCGGCAGCCCCGTCGCCGGTGCGGTCTACGCTCTGCGCTGGGACGTCCTGGACGGACCGGCCGCACGGGAGGGCGGCAGGGCCCCGGACGGACCCGTGCACGACCGCTGCAGAGGGAGCTCGGCCGTTGGGGGACCGGTGGCTGGTGGGCGGTCGGCGTACGGCGTCGAGACCGTGGCGGGATCAGCGCCGGCGCCGACCAGTCCTCGCGGGCGAGCGCTCCGCGTGGTGAGGTGGGTGCGTGAGCAACGACGCCCTCTGGACCCGCAGCACCGTCGAGCACGACGGACTGACCTTCGACGTGCGCCTCGCCGGCCCGGACGACGGTGTACCGGTCGTGCTGCTGCACGGGTTCCCGCAGTCCTCACTGTCCTGGACGGCGACGGCACGCACCCTGCTCGCCGACGGGCCGGGTCTGCGCCTCGTCGCCCCCGACCAGCGCGGGTACTCGCCCGGCGCCCGCCCGGACGACGTGGCGGCGTACGCCACCGGCACGCTCGCCGAGGACGCCGTCGCGATCGCCGCGGCCCTGGGCCACGAGACCTTCCACCTCGTCGGGCACGACTGGGGCGCGGCCGTGGCCTGGGTGCTGGCGGCTCGGCACCCCGACGCCGTGCGGTCGCTGACCGCCCTGTCGATCCCGCACCTCGTCGGCTACAACGCCGCCCTGCGCTCGGACCCCGAGCAGCAGCGCCGCTCGTCCTACATCGGCCTGTTCCGCGAGCGCGGACACGCCGAGGAGGTGCTGATGGCCGAGGACGCCCGACGGCTCCGGGCGATGTACGAGGGCGCGGTGCCCGACGAGGACGTCGAGCAGTACGTCGCGCTGCTGCGGGAGGGCGGGATCACCCCGGCGCTCGACTGGTACCGCGCGATGGGCGCCGACCTCGGCCGGCTTCCCGCGGTCGCTGCGCCGACGACGTACGTCTGGGGCGAGGACGACCTCGCGGTGGCCCCGGCGGCGGCCGAGGCGTGCGGCGACTCGGTCAGCGGCGCCTACCGGTTCGTCCGGCTGCCGGGGGAGGGGCACTGGCTGCCCGACGCGGTGCCCGGGGTGGTGGCGGACGAGATCCGGGCGCGCGTCCCCGGATGAGCGACGCCGCACGCCGCACGATGCGCGCCGCCGTCACGACGTACCACGGCGGACCGGAGGCCGTGGAGCTCCGCGACGTACCGGTGCCCGAGACCGGCCCGGGCGAGGTGCTGGTCCGGGTCGCTGCCGCCGGCTGCAACAACACCGACCTCTGGACCCGCGAGGGGTCGTACGCCGCGTCGGCCGACGACGCCGACGCGCGCGGCGGCTGGCTCGGGCCGCTCGACTTCCCCCGGGTGCAGGGCGGCGACGTCGCCGGACGGGTCGTGGCCCTCGGCAGCGGTGTCGACGGGGAGCTGGACGGCGCGCGGGTGCTCGTCGACCCGCTGCTCTACGACTGGCCCGTGCCGGGCGACCCGGACTCCGCGCTGCCGGCGGACGTGCTGGGCAGCGAGCGGGACGGCGGGTTCGCCGAGCACGTCGTGGTGCCGGCCGCCTGCGTGCACCGGGTCGACGACTCGCCGCTCACCGACGTCGAGCTCGGCGCGCTGCCCATCGCCTACGGCACCGCCCTCGGGATGCTGGAGCGCGGCGGCGTCACCGCCGAGCGGGGCGCGGGCCGCACCGTCCTGGTCACCGGCGCCTCCGGCGGGGTCGGCCTGGCCGCCGTGCAGCTCGCCACCGCCCGTGGCGCCCGGGTGGTCGCGGTCAGCAGCGGGGACAAGGTCGCGCCCGTGGCCGAGGCGGGCGCCGACGTGGTCGTTGACCGACGCCGCGGGCACCTCCTCGACGACCTGCGCGACGCCGCGCCCGACGGCTACGACACGGTGGTCGACGTGGTCGCCGGTGCGACCGTCGGACCGGGACTGCGGATGCTGCGACCCGGTGCCCGCTGGGTCGTCGCCGGCGCCCTCGACGGCTGGCGGGTCGAGCTCGACGTCCGCACGCTCTACCTCGCCAACGCCGCACTCGTCGGGTCGACGATGCACACCCCGACGATCTTCGGTCGCCTCGTCGACCTCGCCCGGTCGGGCGCCGTCCGCCCGGTGGTCACGGCGACGTATCCCCTCGACCGGCTTGCCGAGGCGCACACCGCGCTCGAGCGCCGCGAGCACGTCGGCAAGATCGTGGTCGTGCCGTGACTGCCCCGTACGCTGGCCTCGTGGACACCACCTTCGCCAGCCGTTCGGTCGCCGTGCACCTGGTGCGCGGGGCGCTCGGCATCCCGCTGGTGGTCGCGGCGTTCGCGCTGCTCCCGGTGGTCGCTCCCTGGCCGCTGCTGCTGCTCGTGCCGGGCGTGGCGCTGCTGCGCGGCTGCCCGACCTGCTGGGCGCTGGGGCTGGTGCAGACCCGCGCGGTGTGCGCGATGAAGGCTCCGGCGGACGCTGCGCAGGAGCAGCCCGTCGCCCATCGCGTCGCCTAGCCGCCGACGGCGCCCGGTACGGCGTCGACGAGGTCGTGCGTCATGCCGTGCTCGGCGCGCAGCCGGGTCAGCTCGCGCTCGCGGTGGGCGTAGCCGCTGCGGGTGACTCGCTCCCGGCCAAGCAGGCCGAGCCGGGCGACGTCCAGCGCCCGCAGCCCCGGTCGCAGCGCCCGGACCACGTGCTTGGCGGACCCCTGCGGCACCCCGAGCGCGTCGGCCGCCTCGTCGCCGAGGAAGACCCGCGACATGCCGTACATCGCCCGCCGGGCGACGTCCTGGCGCAGCCGCTCCGGTCCGACCAGCAGGGTGGCGAGCTGCGGGGCGAGGTAGTCCTCGGTGAGCGCGCGGCAGAAGTCGCGGCTGTACTGGTCGGGCCCGGGGGAGGTCAGTCGGTAGAGCTCCTCGATGCGCACCTGGTCGGCCTCGTCGACCGGGTTGAGCCCCGCCTCGACGCCGATCACGTGCCCGACGTAGCGCCACAGGTGGTAGACGTCCGCGAGCTCGTCGGGTCGCAGCACCACCCCGAGGTGCTCCATCGCCGCGATCGAGACGTGCCCGAACTCCGCCAGCGTGAACGCCATGTACGGCTGCGGCACCGGGACGCCCCAGGCGGCCTCGTCCCACTCGCCCCCGCGGACGACGTGGCGGCGTACGTGGGCGTGGATGAGCCGCACCCGCACCGTGTGCCGCCACCCGGGCCCGTCGACCGCCATCCCGCCGGGCAGCACCACGCGGGAGAGCCACTCGCCGACCTCGATCGAGCGCACCGCCGGCTGGGTGCCGTAGCGGCCGGTGAGCAGGAGCGGACGCGCCGCGACCCAGTTGTCGGCGCCGGCCAGCAGCGAGGCGGCGCCCAGCACGAGCCCCCACTGCGCGCTGTAGCGCACCAGCACGTTCGCGGAACGGTCGAGGCGCTCGCGCTCCAGCCACGACGGGTCGGTGGAGACGTGGTCGAGCAGCGCCTGCACAGAGTCCGGGAGCGGTACGTCGTCCAGTCCGGCCGCGCCGTCGGTCATCAGCGCCCGGGTCGCACGGGTCGCTCCGCGGTCGGCCGCGACGGCGTCGGCGAGCGGGTCGGCGTGCCACATGCCGTCGAGCCAGGCGCGGCCGGTGTCGCGGTACCGGTCGAGGGCCTCGGCGGTGCGGCGCAGGGCGGTGGGTGCCGCTGACGGAGTGACGTCGGTGCTCACGCGCTCAGTGAACCACTGTTGGCGACTCGCCAACAGAGTGTGCCGAACGGACGCGTCAGACCAGCGCGGCGGCCCGTGAGTCGTGCGCGGCGACGACGCGCAGGTCGGGCAGCCGCTCCTGGAGCGCGACCACGGCCCAGGTCGAGGCGAGCTGGGCCGCCCGGGCTCCGGTGCCGGGCACCACGTCGCGCGCCATCAGCGCCGGGTCGTAGGTGAGGTCGCCGACGAGCAGCAGCGGCGCCGCACCGGGGCGGCGTACGAGCAGGCTGGACGAGCCCGGCGTATGGCCCGGCGTCGGCAGCAGCACGAAGGTGCCGTCGCCGTACAGGTCGTGGCCGGTCGTGAAGGGTGCCAGCGCGTCGTCGGGCAGGGGCGCGAACGTCACCGGCTCCAGGCGGGTGCCCGGAGGTGCGACGTGCTGGTGCAGCACGCCGTGCGCGGACGGCTCCTTGGTCTCGAGCAGTGCGCACTCCGCCTCGGCGAGGACGACCCGGGCGCGGGGGAGCAGCGGCAGGTTGCCGGCGTGGTCCTGGTGCAGGTGGGAGACGACCACGGTGTCGACGTCGTCGGGGGTCAGGCCGACGCTTGCGAGCGCCGCCTCGAGCCGGTCGCCGGGCCCGATCCGGAACTCCGCCTGCCGCCGGTAGGCCCACCCGACGAGACCGCCCGGGTAGTAGCCCGGGTCGGTCAGCGAGTCCGGACTCTGGCCGGTGTCGAAGAGCAGCACGCCCTCGGCGTGCCGCACGACGACGGCGTGCACGGGCAACCAGTCGGTCCAGCGGCGCGCGGTCGCGGTCCACAGCAGCATCGGCCGCCAGGTGCCGGCCACGTTGTCGGGTCGGATCCGCACCTCGCCGAGTCGGAGCAGGTGGACGTCGAGGATCTCGGGCACGCGCCCAGTCTCCCGCGCTGCGACGTACGCCGTCAGCGACCCGCGCCGACCCGGGCGACCCGGCGGGCGAGCGCGAACGACGCGGCTGCCACCACCGCGCACGCGGTCATCACCAGCGCCTGCGGCAGCGTGCCGTCGCCGAGGCCGGCCAGCACGGACATCAGGCCGCCGAGGCCGAACTGGGCGGCGCCGAGCACGGCAGACGCGGCACCTCGGGCGCGCGGCACGGCGGCCAGGGCGAGCGCGGTGCCGTTGCCCATCACCAGCCCAAGAGGTGCGACGGCGAGCAGGATCGGCGCGGCGTACCAGCCGGCGGGCACCCCGGCCAGCACCAGCACCAGGAGCAGCAGGCACGCCGCGAGCACGACGGTGATGCCCACGCCCGCCAGGCGTGCGGCCGCCACCCGGAGCACCAGTCGCGCCGACAGGGCGCTGGTGAGCACCAGGCCGAGCGCGATGACGCCGAACGCGGCGCCGTACGCGGCCTCGGAGAGCCCCATCCGCTCCTGGTAGAGGAACGGCGAGGCCGAGATGTAGGCCATCATCACCGCGAACGCCGCGGCGAACGCCAGCGTGGGCAGCACGAACGTCGGCGACAGCAGCTCGCTGGTTGTGCTCGGACCGCCGACCCCGGCCAGGCGCTCGGCCTCCCGGCGTTCGGCCGGCAGCGTCTCGGGCACGTAGGACAGGACCAGGACGAGCATCAGCACGGTGAGCGCGAGGACGACGTCGAGCACGCCGCGCCAGCCGATCGGCCCGACCAGCACGCCGCCCAGCGTCGGGCCGACGACCGGAGCCACGCCACCCACGATCATCATCAGGCTCATCGCCCGGGCCGCGGCGACGCCGGTCACCAGGTCGGCGATGACCGCCCGGCCGAGCACCATGCCGGCTGACCCCGAGAGGCCCTCCGCGAAGCGCGCAGCCACCAGCACCCACAGCGAGGTCGCGAGGACGGTCGCGACCCCGGCCGCGATGCACACGACCACCCCGACCAGCAGCGGCCCGCGGCGCCCGAAGCGGTCCGACAGCGGTCCGAAGACCAGCTGGCCGCTCGCCAGACCGACGAGGAACGCCGTCAGGTGAGCTGCGCCCCCGTCTCGGTCGTGGCGAGCGCGTCCGCCATCACCGGGAACGCCGGCAGGTAGAGGTCGGTCGACAGGGGAGCGACCGCCGCGAGCAGGGCCAGCGTGAGCAGCAGTGGGCGACGGATCAGCCCGACCTGGTCGTCGGTG
The DNA here is from genome assembly GCA_002729525.1 of Nocardioides sp. GTDB lineage: Bacteria > Actinomycetota > Actinomycetes > Propionibacteriales > Nocardioidaceae > Nocardioides. The sequence goes on along the minus strand of PBYI01000070.1, from coordinate 81,700 downwards.
CGGTCGGTGGCCGCCTGGGTCACGGGGTTCCCTCCGGTTGGTTACGAGGTCGCCGTGCTGCGCCACGTCCAGCACCACCCGGGCGTCACGGCGGGCGAGGTCGCCGTCGCCACCGGCCTCCAGCGGAGCAACCTCTCGACCACGGTGCGCGGTCTGGAGGCCAAGGGCATGGTGCGCCGCGAGCACGGCGACGACGACGCCCGCACGGTGCGGCTGCACGGCACCGACGTCGCGGCCGCCAGCACGGCCGCCGTACGACGTCGGTACGCCGAGCGGATCGGCGCGGTGCTCGGTGACCCGGACGAGGCGACCGTCCTCGAGATCCGCGACCTGCTGGCCCGGGTGGAGGCCGGCCTGGCCGCGACGCGCTGAGGTCAGCGCACGACGTCGAGGACCTGCATCTGCACGCCGTTGGGGTACGTCGCGTGCTCGACGAGGCGGAGCCGGTCGGCCCTCTCGGCGTCGGTCGCGAAGAGCCGCTTGCCGTGCCCGAGCACGACCGGGAAGGTCAGCAGGTGGTAGCGGTCGACCAGTCCGGCCGCGGCCAGCGACTGCGCGAGCGTAGGGCTGGCGGTGAGCAGCAGCGGGCCGCCCTCGGTCTCCTTGAGCGCGGCGACGTCGTCGGTCGAGCGCAGGATCTCGGTCGGGAGCCAGCCCGGGTCGACCTCGGTGAGCGTGGTCGAGACGACGTACTTCGGCATCGCGTTGTAGGTGGCGAACTCCTCCATCGTCGGCCAGATCGGCGCGAACTCCGCATAGCTCTGCCGGCCGAGCAGCAGGGCGCCGGCCTCCTGCTCCTCGCGGGCCTTGAGGTCGAACATCGCCGTGTCGGTCTCGATGCCGCGGAAGGTCCACCCCGCCTCGGGGTGGTCGCCGCCGCCGGGGGAGTCGACGACGCCGTCGAGGGTGATGAACTCGGTGACGATGAGCTGGCGCACGGTGGTTCCTCCAGGGTGGGTGCTGCCGGGTGGTCGGTCAGTGTGTCCGACCCGGGCCGCGCGGCGAACTCATCGGCCCGCCGTCGGCGGGCACCTCAGGCGGTGATCGCGCCGTCGACCGCCGGGCCGAGGCCCTGCTCGGCGAGCAGGCGGTCGCGCAGCGCGACCAGCTCGACGACGGTCTCGACGAAGCGGGCGGTGGACTCGCCCACTGCCACGTCGTCGAAGTAGTGCCGGCGCATCGCCACCCGCGCGAGGTGGTGCTCGTCGTGCTCGAGGCGAGAGGTGACCAGCGCCGTCAGGTTCGCGAGCGAGGCACCGTCGACGACGTCGGCGCAGCGGCTCACCGGTGCGTCGTGGCGCAGGCGCTCGGGGTCGTCGTGCTTGTCGGTGAGGAAGATCGGCCGGTCGGTGCGCAGGTAGAGCCAGTCGAGCCCGACGGCCGAGACGTCGGTGACCATCGCGTCGCAGTCGCCCATGATCGCCAGGATGTCGCCGGCCGCGACGGAGCGGTGCCCGGCGGCGGGCTCGCGGCGTACGGCGTCGCCGAGCAGGCGCAGCACCTCCCGGTGCGCGGCGACCACCGACGGCGTGCGGCTGGTGGCGATGCGCGGGTGGGGCTTGTAGACGACGCGTACGTCGGGCACGGCCAGCAGGGCGCGCACGATCGCGGCGCCCATCCGGTCCAGCGAGGTGTAGTCGTTGTAGTCGGCGTCGCCCTCCCACGTCGGCGCGTAGAGCACGGTGCGCCGCTCGGTGGGCTCGAGCAGCGGTGCCGGGCGCAGGTCGAGCTGCGGGCGTCCGATCCGCACCAGCCGGTCGGTGTCGAAGGCCAGCAGCCCGGTGGCGTGCCGCTGCACGGCCGCCTCGCCGGCGACGAGCACCCGGTCGTAGGCCTTGGCGTTGTTGCTGGCCATGCTCTGCTTGTCGCTCTCGCCGTGGCCGACGTGCACGTGCAGCAGGCGGGCGTCGAGGAGGCTGTCGAAGTTGAGCCGGGAGTTGTTGCAGTAGAGCACCACCCGCGCGTCCAGCTCGCCGTACAGCGCGGTGACGTCGTTGAACGACTCCGCCAGCAGCACCGGGAGCGGCGTACGGATCCTCAGGACGTCCGCGGAGCCCGGGTCGCGGGTCACGACGGCGACCGGGGCGTGCGGGTGGAGGGTCTCGAGCACGGGCAGCCACTGGACGAGCTGGTAGGTGCGAGCGGGGTCGTCGCCGAAGTAGGCGAGCACGACGGGCGGTGTCACGAGCGGATCGTAGGGCCCACACGTCACGGACGCGTGTCGCGACGCGATGTGGGGCACGCCACCGCCTGTCTCGTCCCTCCGGGCGGAACACCCGGGACTCGTCCCGCGCTGTGCTGGAGGGAGCGACACACGACGAGGCGGGCCGCCCGCACCGTCCAGAGCACTGCCCGACCCACAGGAGGCTCCCGCCCGATGACCGTCCCCACCGCCACCCACGCCACCACGCTCGGCAGCAGCGACCTCACGATCCACCCGCTCGTGCTGGGCGCCAACATCTTCGGCTGGACCGCCGAGGTCGCCGCGTCGCACGCCGTCCTCGACGCCTTCGCCGACGGCGGCGGCACACTCGTCGACACCGCCGACGTGTACTCCGCCTGGGCGCCGGGCCACTCCGGCGGCGAGTCCGAGGTCGTCATCGGCGGCTGGGTCGCCCGCGGCAACCGCGACCGGCTCCTGCTCGGCACCAAGGTGAGCCAGCACCCGCAGTTCCCCGGCCTGTCGGCCGCCAACGTCCGCAAGGCGCTCGACGCCTCGCTGGAGCGGCTGCGCACCGACCACGTCGACCTCTACTGGGCGCACTACGACGACGCCGAGACGCCGCTCGAGGAGACCGTCGCGGCCTTCGACGAGGCCGTGCGGTCGGGCAAGGCGCGGTACGTCGGTCTGTCCAACTACTCCGCCGAGCGGGTCGATGAGTGGCTCGCCATCGCCGAGCGCGAGGGCCTCGCGAAGCCCGTCGCGCTCCAGCCGCACTACAACCTGGTCACCCGCGAGCCCTTCGAGTCGACGCTCGCGCCCGTCGCCGAGCGCCACGGCCTCGGCATCACGCCGTACTTCGCGCTGGCCAGCGGCTTCCTCACCGGCAAGTTCCGCACCATGGAGGACGTGAAGGCCTCCGCCCGCGGCGCCCTCACCCAGCGCTACTACTCCACCGAGGGCCTCGCCGTCGTCGACGCGATGGCCGAGGTCGCCGCCGCGCACGACGTCACCGTCGCCGCCGTCGCGCTCGCGTGGCTCACCTCGCGCAGCACCGTCGCCGGTCCGATCGCCTCCGCCCGCACCACCGAGCAGCTCGCCGAGCTGATGGTCGTGGGCGACCTGACGCTCGCCGACGACGAGCTCGCCGCGCTCGACGCGGTGTCCGCCCGGGTGCCCGCCCAGGGCTGACGTACGGCGGGCGTCCCGGCTCAGGCCGGGACGCCCGCGTCGTCGAGCAGGCGTCGCAGCACGACCAGGACGCCCTGGTCGGCGTTGCTCGGCGCCCGGTGCCGGGCGCGGGCCAGCACCTGCGGGTGCGCGTTGGCCATCGCGTACGACTGACCGGCAGCGTCCAACATCTCCAGGTCGTTGAGGTAGTCGCCGAACGCGACCGTCTCCTCCGGCGTGACGCCGAGCGACTCCTGCAGCGCCCGCACCGCGTGGCCCTTGTGCGCGTCCGCCGGCATCACGTCGACCCAGCGCTGGCCGCTGACCACGACCTGCTGGTGCGCGCGCAGCGGGGCGAGCGCGGGCTCGACGCGCTCGGTCGGGTCGGCGCTGGTCCACACCGCGACCTTGACCACCTCGTCGTCGACGGTGAGTAGGTCGTCGACCTCGGTGACCGATGCGTAGTAGGTGTCGACAGCCGCGCGGAACGTCGCGTCGGTGCGCTCGACGTACGCCGTACGACGCCCGCAGACGACCGCGCCCACGTCGACCCGGTCGACCTCGTCGCCGGCGACCGACCGCACCGCCGTGACCGCGGTGCGCACCGTGGCGGGATCGAGCGGGGTCGAGCTGATCTCGACGTCGTCGCGCACCACGACGCAGCCGTTCTCGGCGATGAAGACCATGCCGGCGGCGGCACGCTCGAACATCCGGGCGAGCATGGCGTACTGCCGTCCGCTCGCCGGCGCGAAGGCGATCCCGGCGCGTCCCATCCGCTCCAGCAGCGGCCACAGCCCGTCGGGGATCTCGTGGTCGGCGTCGAGGAGGGTGCCGTCCATGTCGACGACGACGAGGGCGGGGGCCGGGGGTGCTGCGGTCACGACGGCGAGCCTGCCAGCGCCACGTCCGCGTGACGACGGGGGCCCGTCGTGCCAGGGTCTCGGTGTGCCCTACCTCTCCGACCCCCTGGTGCTCCCCAGCGGGCTGACGCTCCCGAACCGGATCGCCAAGGCGGCGATGACCGAGAACCTCGCCGACGCCGAGAACCAGCCGACCAGCGCGCTGGAGCGGCTCTACGGTCGCTGGGCGGCCGGCGGTGCCGGACTGCTCGTCACCGGCAACCTCATGGTCGACCGCCGCTACCTCGAGCGCAGCCGCAACGTCGTCGCCGACGAGCGCCTCGACACGACCCGGCTGGCACGGGTGCGGGAGGCGGCGGCCGGCACCCCGGTGGTCGCCCAGCTCAACCCCCCGGGCCGCCAGACCAGCCGGTTCGTCAACGGGCGCCCGGTGGCGCCCAGCGGCGGTCAGGCGGTGCCGATGATGGGCCTGTTCGCCAAACCCCGGTCGCTGGGGCACGCCGAGATCGAGCATGTGGTCGCGGCCTTCGGAGCGTCCGCGGCCCGCTGCGAGGCCGCCGGGCTCGACGGCGTCCAGGTGCATGCCGCGCACGGCTACCTGCTCGCGCAGTTCCTCTCCCCGCACGTCAACAAGCGCCGCGACGAGTGGGGCGGCGACGTCGCCGGCCGGGCCCGCGCCCTGCTCGAGGCCGTCCGCGCGTGCCGCCGGTCGACGTCCGACGGGTTCTCCGTCGCGGTCAAGCTCAACGCGTCCGACTTCCGGCACGGCGGGTTCACCGAGGACGACGCCGAGCAGGTCGTGCGGATGCTCGCCGAGGAGGGCGTCGACCTGCTCGAGGTCTCCGGCGGCACCTACGAGTCGCCCGCCCTGCTGGGCCTCGGGCTGCCCGACGCCGGCGCCGGGTCGGGCGCCTCCGACGTGCCGGTCGCCGCGAAGGAGGCGTACTTCGCGGCGTTCGCCGCTCGCGCCCGCGGTGCCGCGCCCGACGTACCGATCATGCTGACCGGTGGCCTGCGCACCCGTGCCGCGATGGAGGCGCTGCTGGCCGGCGGGTCGGTCGACGTCATCGGCCTCGGCCGCCCGCTCGCGCTCGACCCAGACCTCCCCACGCGGCTCCTCGACGGCGGCGACGGCGAGGCGCTGCCGCGCTACTCGCTGCCGACGGTGGCCGGGATGGCGGGGGAGTCGGAGTGGTACGAGCACCAGATCGGCCGCCTCGGTCGCGGCCTGGAGCCCGATCGCGACCTCAGCCCGTGGCGGGCCGCGTCGGCGTTCGTCGCCGGCGAGATGGTGCGCGGCCTGCGCGGCCGTCGCACCCGCCGCTGACCCCGACCTGGATCGAGCCGGCGCACGTTTGCGCCGGGTCGATCCAGGGAGCGCTCAGCCGGCGAGGTCGAGCAGGTGGTGGAGGACGGCCACGACGGTGCGGCGGCGGATCCGGGTGCGGGTGCCGGCGAGCCGCAGCTCCTCTGCGACCACCCGGCCGTCGTCCGTGGTGACGCACACGTGCACCAGGCCGACCGGCTTCTCGGCCGATCCGCCGCCGGGGCCGGCCACGCCGGTGATGCCCACGCCGTACGTCGTCCCGAGCCGGGTGCGCGCGCCGTCCGCGAGCAGGCGGGCGACCTCGGGCGAGACCGCGCCGTGCTCGTCGAGCACCTCCTGAGGTACGCCGACCTGGTCGCGCTTGACGTCGTTGGCGTAGACCACGAACCCGCCGACGAGGTAGTCCGACGACCCCGGCAGGTCGGCCAGCCGGCTGGCGAGCATCCCGGCGGTGCACGACTCCGCCGTCGCCACCGTGGCGCCGGCCGCCCGCAGCGCGTCGGCGACCCTCTGGTCGAGCGTGGTGGCGTCCTCGGCGAAGAGCGTGTCGGCGAAGTCGGCGCGCACCGTGGCCAGCAGGTCGTCGTACGCCGCGGCGTCGTCGGGGGAGAACCGGGTGACGATCTCCAGCTCGCCCTCCTCGGTGAGGCAGGTCGTGACCTCCAGCCCTGCGTCGTCGAGGGAGCCGTACGCCGTCTCGTGCCGTCGGAGCGACGCGGCGAGCTCGGACTCGGGTGTGCCGAAGAGGCGCACGGTCTCCTGCCGCAGCGGGCGCGCGCGGTCGAGCACCGCGCGCACCGGGGCGGCGGTCAGGGCGTCGTCCCACATGCCCCGCAGCTCCGACGGCGGTCCCGGCAGCACGACCACCGGCGGGCCGGTGCGGCCCTCGGCGACGGGGACCACCAGGCCCGGTGCGGTGCCGACCGGCGCGAGCACGGTCGCGCCGTCCGGGACGGTCGCCTGCTTGAGCACGCCGGCGCGGGTGGCCTCCGGGTCCAGGCGCCAGCCGCGGGCGACGGCGAACCGGTTGAACACCGCCTGCACCCGCTGGGCGAGGTCCTCGTCGAGACGGGTGGGGCGGCCCTGGTGCTCCGCGACGACGGCGGCGGTGAGGTCGTCGGCGGTCGGCCCGAGCCCCCCGGAGGTGAGCACGAGGTCGTGCTCGGCGGAGAGCCAGGCCAGCGCGCTGCGCAGGTCGTCGGGCCGGTCCCCGACGACCACGACGGCGCCGATCTCGACGCCCAGCGCGCGGAGCGTGTCGGCGACCCACGGGCCGTTGGCGTCGCGCACCCGACCGGTGAGGACCTCGGTGCCGGTCACGACCATCCCGACGCGGGCGCGGCTGCTCATGCCCCGAGCCTAGGACGAGGTCCGGTGCCCGACCGGGTGGGCGGTGAGGGCCCTCCTACTGGAGCGCCGAGGTGAGCCGCATGACGGTGTCGAGGTACTTCTTGCGGAACGGCCGCTCGTGCCACTCCTCCAGGGTCAGCACCCGCGACTTCTCGCGGTACACGGCCTCCACCTCGCGCAGCGCGTCGACGAACGGCGCGCCGAGCAGCAGCAGCGACATCTCGTAGTTGAGCGAGAACGAGCGCAGGTCCATGTTGCTGGTGCCGACCACCGCGACGTCCTCGTCGATGGTGAGGTGCTTGGAGTGCAGGATGTACGGCGGCGGGTACATCCGGATCGTCACGCCCGCCTCCAGCAGCGCCTCGTAGTACGACGCCTGCGCGTGCCCGACCATGAACTGGTCGGACAGCTCGCTCACGTAGAGCTCCACGTCGACGCCGCGGTGCACCGCGCTGGTGACGGCGTACAGCAGCGACTCGTCCGGCACGAAGTACGGGCTGGTCAGCACGGCGCGTCGGTGCGCGGAGTAGAGCAGCGTGGTGAACATGCGCAGGTTGTTCTCGCCGTCGTAGCCCGGGCCGCTCGGCACGAGCTGGCAGTCGACGGAGGTCACCTGCGGCGGCGCGTCCGGTGCCGGTACGTCGGCGGGCTGGGCGACCTCGAGCAGGTCGCCCGTCTCGGCGTACCAGTCGGAGGCGAAGACGGCTGCGAGCTCGGTGACCACCGGTCCCCGGAGCCGCAGCATCAGCTCGACCCACTCCCGGCCGAGCTCGTGGTTCTTGGGCTTGTTGTAGCCGGGCTCGACGAGGTTCTGCGAGCCGGTGAAGCCGACCCGGCCGTCGACCACCAGCAGCTTGCGGTGGTTGCGCAGGTCGGGGCGACGGAAGCGGCCGCGCAGCGGACGCACCGGCAGCATCGGGTGCCACTGGATGCCGGTCGCGTCGAGCTTCTTGAGGAAGTCCCGGTAGCCGGGGATCCCGCGCGAGCCGAGGTGGTCGAAGAGGAACCGTACGGCGACGCCGCGGTCGGCCGCGGCGGCCATCTCCTCCAGCAGCGGTCCGGTGACGTCGTCCCAGGCCGAGATGTAGAACTCGATGTGCACGTGGTCGGTGGCACCGCGGATCGCGTCGGTCATCGCCGTGATCGAGTCGGCGTACCCGGGGAGCAGGTCGACGTCGTTGCCGGGGGTGAGCGGCAGGTAGCCGAGCGCGCGGTTCATCCGGACCAGACCGGCGATCTCGTCGTCGTTGTCGCCGCCGAGGTCGGGCACGGTGTCGACGACGTCGCGGGTGCGCTCGGCGATGAGCCGGTTGACCTCGGCCATCCGCTCCTGCCGCTTGCGACCGACCTTGTTGCTGCCGAGGAGCGCGAAGACGAGCAGGCCGACGCTCGGCCACAGCAGGATCGCCAGCAGCCACGCAGTGCCGGTCGAGGGCTTGCGGTTGCGGGGGATCGTGCCGAGGGCGACGAGTCGGATCGCGGGCCCCACCAGCACCAGCAGGAAGGCCAGCAGGACCACCAGGACGCCGACGACGCCGTTCCACCACTCGCTCACGTCGGCGAGCCTGCCAGAACCGACGCCCCCGTGGGTGTCGAAACCACGACCGGGACCCTTCGCGACGGGCCCCGCCGGTCGTCACCTGGCGGGGCCGCGCGTGGGGGGTGCAGCCAGGATAACCGGAGCTGTCACGAAGTGGCAGATTCGGGCAAACCCGTGACCGGGCCCACCTCGACCCGCGACGAGACCGTGACCGTCGCGTCGGTGTCGACGGTGTAGCGCTGGTAGCCGGTGACCAGCCCGCTCTCGTCGTCGAGGAAGAGCACCGGGAACGACGCCGACTGCTGCGGCTGACCCCACGGCACCGAGAAGCTGCTGATGGTCGGCTCGTCGATCGCCCCGCCGGAGGTGTCCAGCTCCATCAGCAGCGACCAGGTGCCGTCGGAGTTCGTGAGGAGCCGCGGCGGCACGTCGCGGTGCCAGTGGCCGTAGAGGACGACGCCGGCGGGCACGTCGGGCACGCCGTCGGCGTCGGGGTCGGCGTCGGGCTCCAGACGGCCGCCCGACGTCTCGAGGTCGTAGGCGTCGGCCAGCACCGGCCGTACGTCGTCGACGTCGAGGAAGCCCGCCGCGGCGTACGCCTCGTGCACCAGCAGCAGCGACGGCCGGTCGTCCCCGGCGTCCTCGGCCACGCCGCGCAGGCGCGCCCCGACCTCGGCCTGGGTCTCGGTACCGCGCAGCCGGGTGTCGCCGAACAGCTCCGAGCGGGCCGGGTCGCCGTCGCCGAGCACGCGGACGCCGCCGACGGTCGCGGTGTCGCCGTCGAGCACCGTCATCCCGGCGTCGCGCATCTGGTCCTCGCTCGTGCCCGACTCGTGGTTGCCGGTCACGGCGACGACCGGCGCGTCGCCGGCGATCCCGGCCTCGGCGTCGATGCAGGTGCGCTCGGCGGCGGTGCCGTTGGTGGTGAGGTCCCCGGTGACCGCCATGAGGGCCGGTACGTCGCCGCCGTGCTGCTCCCGGAGCAGCTCGACGACGCGGCGCTGGAAGGCGATCATCGTGGTGTTGCAGTGCATGTCGGACTGCACCAGGACGGCGGTCTCGCCCTCGCGCGGACCGTCCATCAGGTCGGTCTGCGCCTCGACAGAGGCGATCGCGTCGGCGCGGAACTGCGCTGCGCGCTCCTCCTGCCGGGCGAGCAGCGCCTGCGACTTGCGGAGCGCGCCGCCGGCGATCGCCCGGACGATGGGGCTGTCGGTCGTGCTGCCGTCGAGAGCGGTGCCGCGCAGCGCGGTGAGCGGGTAGGTGCCGCTGCCCGCGGTGGTCGCCTCGCCGCGCACCGCCACCACTGCCAGACCGGTGGTCGTGACCAGCGCGAGCCCGACGGCGCCGACGGTGCGCAGGCCGCGACGGGTGACCTCCCGGCGACGCGGGAGCAGCCCGCCGAGCAGCCAGGCACCCGTGCCGCCGACGAGGGCGAGCACCACCTCGGCCGTCACGACCTGACGACGCAGCTCTGCGGTGACCAGGTCGACGTACCCGTCGACCGCAGCGGCCGGGTCGCGGAAGAGGCCGGTGTAGAGCCGCAGCATGGCGGGGGAGACGTAGTCGGCGAGGTCGCCGCTGCCCGCTCCCGGGTCGCCCGGCCCGTCGACGGCGACGCTCAGCCCGAGCGGACCGCGCGCCTGCGGGACGTAGATCGTGCCGGCCAGTCCCAGCCGCAGCTCGCTGGTGCCCGACACGGTCGGGGTCAGCGTGACCGGCGCGGTGCCGACCGTCGCCTCGACCTCGGTGCGCAGCAGGCCCCAGGCCAGCGCGAGCGGCAGCGCGACCACCGCGGCGACCAGCACAGACGCCAGCCAGCGACGCGCGGACCGGGCGGTCGGTCCGACCCAGGAGGGCAGCCGGCGGCGAGGCGCGGGCGCCACGTCAGCGGCAGGGGCGGGAGCATCGGGCACGGGTACCGACCGTAGCCACCGAACGGTGACCCGCGTGGCACCGACGTGCGGCACGATGGACCCGATGAGGTTCACCGAGCGCGAGATGACCGTGGGCGTCGAGGCCGTCGCCCGCCACGTGCACGCCCTCGGGCGTGCCCCGTGGCGACGCCGCAGCGCCGACGAGGCCTGGGACGGGCTCGGCCGCGGCCAGCGCTACCCCCTGCTCGCGGCCGCCGGGGAGGTCGTGCTGCCGGTGCTGGTGGCGCTGCCCGAGCGCCCGACGGTCGGTGCCGTCCCGGAGTTCTCCGAGGAGGAGTACGCCGCCGCCGCAGCGCAGGCGCAGGGGGACCGGGACACCGGTCAGGGCGCCCGCGGCCTGGGCGACACCGTGCCGACGCACGGGCGTCAGGGACGCCGGCCGAGGGTCGACGCGGCCGCGCTCGCGCGGGTGGCGGTCGAGTCGATGCCGCCACGGCAGGATCCCGACGCGCTGGTGGTCCCGGACCACCTGTAGCGGCGGTGCCTGGGCACCGGCGCGCTGTGGCTCAGTCGACGCCGGGCACCACGCGCAGGTCACGGACGGCGCCGTCGCCGAGCGCCGCCAGCGCCTCGGCGTACGCGGGGGAGTCGTGCGCGGCGACGGCCTGCTCGACGGAGTCGAAGCGGATCACGACCGAACGCTGGAGCACCCCGGCCTCGTAGGCGACCGCGGCCGGCCCGCGGGCGACGAAGGTGCCGCCGGCGGCGGTGAGGGCGGGCCCGGCGAGTGCAGCGTACGCCGCCAGCTTCTGCTCGTCGCGGACCTCGAGGTAGGTGCTGATCCAGTAGGCGCTCACGACGCCCATGGTCCCGGTGCCCCGTCGGCACCGGGACCGCGCCCCCCTGGCACGGCCCCGGTGGTCCGGCGGGCGAGGGACCTCAGACGATCTCGACGTCCTCGCGGCGCACGAAGGCGATGCGGTGACCGAGGTCGACCTGGACGTAGCGGTCCTGGCCGGAGACGAGGACGTGGTCGCCCGGCGTCTCCAGCGAGTAGGTCTTCGCCCGGTAGTAGTCGGTCCTCGGCTCGAGGTCGCCCACGGCGTACTCCTCACCTGCCCCGATCGTGTAGAGCAGCGGCACCACCGACTGCACCCACGAGGGGTCCGGGTAGGCCTCGGCCTCGGGGTAGCAGCGCCCGTAGGTCCGGGCCTGCACGCCCGGCTTGGCCCGGACCTTGCCGAGCGGCGCCTTCACCGGCCGCGCGGTCGGCGTGAGCGGCGGGTTGAGGAACCACGCCTGCTGACCGAGGAACCACACCGCGGTCCAGTCGCCGTCGACCGCGGCGACGACGTACTCCGTGCCGGCGGCGGCCCGGGCTCCGATGTCGGCGACCTTCGTCGTCGACGGCGAGCCGTCCTGGTGCAGACCGGGGTCGTCGACGAGTGCGGCGTCCGCCGACGGCTGCTTGCGCAGGGTCACGAAGTTGGTGTCGCTCGCACCCCCGCAGGTGTCGCCGGGGTCCTCGCAGCCGGTCAGCGGCTGGGTGTTGCCGACGAAGCCCGGGAGGATCCGCACCACGTCGCCGACCGCGACCGGCCGGGTGGTCGTCCCGATCTTCAGCGAGCGGCCCATCAGGTCGAAGTAGTGCTCCCAGTCCCAGAACGGGCCCGGGTCCCAGTGCATGCCGGGGATGTACGCCGTGGTGATGCCGGGGACCTGGTCGTGACCGATGACGTGCGCCCGGTCGAGCGGGATGTCGTAGGTCTCGCACAGGTGCCGCACGAGCCGCGCGGAGCGGCGGTACATCGGCTCGGAGTACCAGGCCGGACCCTCGGCGGCGAAGCCCTCGTGCTCCAGGCCGATGGAGTGGGAGTTCATGTACCAGTTGCCCGCGTGCCAGCCGACGTCGGACGGCGCGAGGTGCTGGGCGATGTGGCCGTCGGAGGAGCGCAGGGAGTACTGCCACGAGACGTACGTCGGGTCGGTGACGAGCTGGATCGTCGTGTCGTACGTCGCCTCGGTGTCGTGGATGACCAGGTGGGTGATCGCCGGGGCGTCGGGTCGGAACGCGAGGTCGTGGTTGCCGTACGCCGAGGAGCTCTCGCCGTACTGCTCGTAGGGGGCCGGGACCCACTCGACGTCGAGCCCGGGCGGGGCGTCGACGGGACCGTCGCCCGATGCCCGCGCCGACTGCGTGCGTCGGCTCTCGCGGACCTGACCGGTGAGCGCGCGGCGCTGGGCGCGGGGCGTGCCGACCGAGGTGGGCGGCAGCTCGAGCCGCTGCCCGTCGGCGAGCCGCAGGTCGCCGCCCTGACGGAGGGTGGTCAGCACGGTGTCGGCGAGGTCGAGGCGGGACGCCGCGGTGGTGAGGCCGCCGGTCGAGGCGACGGTGGCGTACCAGTCGGCCGGGTCGGTGTCGACGCCGACCGGACGGCCGGCGTCGGCCTGGTGCTGCGCGAGGAGAGCGGCCGCGGCCCGGACGTTCGCGTCGGCGTCCGTGCGCACCTGGTCGGCCGGGAGCCCGGACGCGGCGACGGCGTCACCGAGGGTGTCGACGACGTCGGCGGACTGCTCCTTGCCGGCCCGGGCGCGAGCCGCGGCGAGCGCGGTGCCGTCGACGAGGTGCATCGGGCCGTAGCCGAGCGAGGCGCTCGGTCGTCCGTCGTGGTGCTGCCAGCGGGTCTGCGCGTAGGAGACCGCGGCGAGCAGAGCCGGGGGTACGCCGTACGCACGACCCGCGGCGGTGAACGCCGGGTGGCGGTCGACGCGCACGGCGGCGCCCGCGGGACCCGCCGCGACGAGCGCCGCGCCGGCCCCGGCGGCGCCGGCGGCCGTCGTGGTGAGCAGGAAGTGTCGGCGCGAGAACGGCGCCGACGTGCGCGCAGGAGGCTGCGCAGGGGAGGTCGAGATAGGCGTGCCCAAGGAAATCCTCACAGATTGCCGAGCCCGAGAAGGCTGTGAACGGTGGTGGACGGTCCGTTCGCCGGAGGATCTCCGGTGGCGGACCGCGGTCCACCCTCACCCCGTCGGGCGGATCGCGCAAGGGTGAGGTGACGTCCGCCTCACTCCGTGGGACGGGCGAGCGCCCCGGTCGCTCAGCGTCTCTTTCAGCGTCTCTTTCAGCGTCTCTTTCAGCGTCCGTGGAAGACCGGTGCCCGCTTCTCGCTGCGCGCGGAGAGCGCCTCGCGGACGTCCTCGGAGGCCCAGCAGGCGTCGAAGGTGCGCTGCACCCCGGTGTCGTCGGCTCCGCGCAGGACGTTCTTGCTGTGCGCCAGCGCGAGCGGCGCGAGGGTGGCGATCTCCTGCGCCCAGGCGAGCGCGTCGTCGAGGGTGCCGACGCGGTCGGCGAGACCGCAGGCGAGCGCGGCGTCCCGGTCGACGATCTCGGCGCCCAGCATGAGGCGCCCGGCCATGCCGCCGCCGGCGACCGCGGCCAGCGTGCGGATGGTCCACGCGTCGACCGCCATGCCGTTGCGCGCCGTCGGCACGCCGAAGCGCGCGCCGTCGTCGGCCACCCGCAGGTCGCTGGCCAGCGCGAGCTGGGTGCCGGCGCCGATGGCCGGGCCGTTCACGGCCGCCACGACCGGCACGGGCAGCCGGGTGAGGCCGTGCAGCATGCCGTAGAGGGCCTCGAGGAACTCCCCGCCGTAGACGCCGTCCAGGTCGGCGCCCGAGCAGAACGACGAGCCCTCCCCGGTGACGACCAGCACCCGTTGCCCGGCGTCGACCTCCGCGGTGGCCGTCTCGAGGATCGACCGGCACAGCGCGAGGTCGAGCGCGTTGCGCCGGTCGGGGCGCTGCAGGGTGAGCAGGGACACCGCGCCGTCGCGCGTGCTGGCGAGCATGTCGACAGCCTAGGGACACGCGCGCCCTCAGAGGGGCCGGGCCCGCCCACGGGTGGGCGCGGTGGACGGACCCGGCGTCCTGGGTGTCGGTCCTGCGGTCCACCCCATGGTCCCGAGCCCTGGACGCCGTACGACGTGTGCTCCGTACCCATCCGGGTACCCGCCAAACGACCGGCGGCGAAACCTTTACCTTCGCGACGGACCCACCGCGACGCCGGGGAGACGGTGCCGCGGGGCGGCGGCGGATCGGATGTCTGCACGATCGACGCCGCCCGCCCCGCGGGCACGTCCGGCGCAGCGCCCTCCCCGGCGCCGCACCGGTCGAGGACCGACCCCTCCCACCAGTGGGGTGTCGGACCTCTCCCTCGACACCAAGTCAACGCGCTCGACGACGGTGGCACCTGAGGCGGCGGTCACGCCTTGCGAGGGACCAAGGTCACCGACGACGGACCCCTGGGCCGGGGCGTGCAGGGCCGGTCCGCCCGGAGAGGGGGCGGACCGGCCGGCGGCTGAGCCGCAGGGTCCCCGGGTGCACGCGCGCCCCGGAGGTGGCAGTCGGCCGGACACGTCCGGCCGACCGCCGGTTTCCGGACACGGGCACTGCTCTCCCCAGATGGGAGCCGAAGCCCCCGGCCCGCGCCTGGTAACTCCTCCACCGTGCTCGCTTTCGTGGCCGGTCCTCAGAGTCGGAGGTCCCGGTCGCTGCGGGACCTCCACGAGTCGCGAGGGAGGACGAGGTCCCGGGGTGCGCGACGACGTCCCAGGTCAGCGCCGGTGGCGAGCACGTATGCCGCTCGGGACCGCCGGGGTGGTGTCAGGCCACCGGGTCGGTGCCGGGCCGTAGGACCTCGTCGAGCGAGTGTCGTGCCGTGCGCGCCAGCTGGGCGCGACCCAGGGGTTGCCAGCCGGTCCGGACCAGCGCCTGGACGTGCCCGGAGTCGAGCAGTCCGTGGGCGAGGCCCTGGCGCACCTCGTGGCTCTCGACCGCTCGCGAGATCGGTACGACGGTGAGGCCCTGCGCCTGTGCGGCCAGCCACAGGCCGCCCAGGGCGCGACCGGAGTCGAACCAGTCCCGGGGGCGGTCCTCGTCGGTGGCCATGACCAGCAGTCCGTCGCCCGGGTGCACGTCGTCGGTGCCCCCTACGGTCGCCGGCGTCGCGCCCGCATCGGGGTCGGTCCCGAGGCCGATGCGGTTGACCAGGTGCTGCACCCGCAGGCGGGTCACCCGACCGGTGACGGGCACGACCCGCGCCAGCGGCGTGTGGGCGACCTCGGCGACCTGGCCGAGCACGCTGTCGGACACCGGCCACGACGTGAACCGACGCCGGTCGGTGCTGCGCTGACGCAGCGAGCGCAGGACGAGGGAGCCGTCGGCCGCGGTGCTGCGGGTGGTGCCGAGCACGAGGCGCGCTACGCGGGGAGCCACGTCGGGGTGAGCGGTGCCGTCCAACGCCTCGCCGACGCGGGCCCACCCGGCGTCGTCCGGCGACTCCAGTGCGACGTCCACCCGGTGCTCGCGGGCCGCGAGCAGCGCGTGGTGCAGCGCGACGCCGCAGCTGGCCAGCAGGTGGCGGCCGGACGGGTCGCGGTCGGCCAGCCGGCGGCGGAGCACTGCGTGCAGGTCGAGCACCCGACCGTCGAGCCGCCAGGCCCACGGCTGCGTGTTGCCGATGCTGGGCGCGAGGCGGGCGACGTCGACCAGCCGCGCAGCCTCGGGCACGACGTCGCCCGACGTCGCGATCGCGCTGCGTCGTACCACTGACATCCGCTCCGGGCCCTCCAGGTTCGACGGCTCCTGCCGCCGCTACCACGGTCACCCGGGCGACGCCCGCGATCCAGAGACGATGGTCCCGTACCCCGCGGGCCACAGGTCGCGTCCGGCGCGGGCGGAAGGTCGCCGCCCTGACCGGGCGCGCCGACGTGACCTGCGAGAAGTCCAGGCTAGGGTGGCGCCATGAGCGAACCGGACGGCCGCACGATCCGCGTCTTCCTGCTCGACGACCACGAGGTGGTCCGCCGGGGCATCCGCGAGCTGCTCGAGGCCGAGGGCGACATCGAGGTGATCGGTGAGTCCGGCCTCGCCGAGGAGGCCGAGGGGCGCATCCTCGCCCTGCGGCCCGACGTGGCGATCCTCGACGGCCGTCTCCCGGACGGCTCCGGGATCGACGTGTGCCGCGAGATCCGTTCCCGCCAGCCGGACACGAAGGCGCTCATCCTCACGTCGTACGACGACGACGACGCGGTCTTCGCCGCGATCATGGCCGGCGCCGCGGGCTACGTCCTCAAGCAGGTGCGGGGCACCGACCTCATCGACACGGTGCGCCGCGTCGCCGACGGCCAGTCCACCCTCGACCCGCGGGTGACCGCGCAGGTGCTCGAGCGCGTGCGGAACGGCGACCCGGTCGACCGCGAGCTCGCGAGCCTCACCAACCAGGAGCAGCGCATCCTCGCGCTCATCGGTGAGGGCATGACCAACCGACAGATCGCCGAGGAGATGTTCCTCGCCGAGAAGACCGTGAAGAACTACGTCTCGGCGATGCTGGCGAAGCTCGGCCTCTCCTCGCGCACGCAGGCCGCGCTGTTCGCTGCCAAGCGCCTGCCGCGCCGCGACGGCTGACGTGCAGGACCGCAGCCCGGCCGACCGGCAGCAGCTGCTCCTCGACGCGGTCCTCGCCGTCGGCGGTGACCTCTCCCTGCAGTCGACCCTCGAACGGATCGTCGACGCGGCCCGCGAGCTCCTCGACGCGGAGTACGCCGCCATCGCGGCGCTCGACGAGGACACCTCGCAGGTCACCACGTTCGTCCAGGTCGGGATGCCGCAGGAGGCGCAGGGCCGGATCGGTCACGTGCCCCGCGGGCGCGGGCTGCTGGGCGCGACGATGTTCGTGCACGAGCCGCTGCGGCTCGACGACCTGACCACGCACCCCTACTTCGGCGGGTTCCCCGACGGGCACCCGCCCATGCACTCCTTCCTCGGCGTCCCGATCCGGGTGAAGAACCGCACCTTCGGCAGCCTCTACCTGTCGGAGAAGAACGGGGGCCGCCCGTTCAGCGCCGAGGACGAGGAGGTCGTCGGCGTGCTCGCCGGGGCGGCCGGCGTCGCCATCGAGAACGCCCGGCTGTACGAGGAGAGCCGCCGACGCGGCACGTGGTTGGAGGCGACGGCCGCGATCACCACTCGGCTCATGGGCGGCGACGACGCCACCGAGGCGCTGCAGACGGTGGCCGACCGGGCGCGGGTCCTCGCCGACGCCGACATGGCCTGGGTGGTCGTGGGGGAGGCGCGCGACGCCCTCGAGCTCAAGGTGGTGTCCGGGGCCAACGCCGACCTCCAGGCGATGCGCACCCTGCCGCTGGAGCGGTCGATCGCCGCGGAGGTGATCGAGAGCGGCGAGCCGATGTCGGTCGACGACATCCGGATCGACGACCGTGCCGTCGACGTCCCGGCTCGGCTCGGGCTGCCGCCGCTCGGACCGATGATCGTCGTCCCGCTGGTGTCCAGCACGGGCGTCGTCGGCTCGCTGTCGCTGTCCTACCGCTACGACCGATCCGAGGTCTTCCGTGCGGTCGACCCCGCCCTGCCGGCGCGTTTCGCCGAGCACGCCGCGGTCTGCCTGGAGGTCGCCCAGGGGCGGGAGAACCAGGAGCGCCTCGCCGTCCTGGAGGACCGCGACCGGATCGGACGCGACCTGCACGACCTCGTCATCCAACGGCTCTTCGCGGTGTGTCTCGGGCTGGACGCGCTGTCGCGTCGCTCCGACGACGAGAAGGTGGCGAACCGGATCACCGAGGCGGTCGACGAGCTCGACTCGACCATCAAGGACATCCGACGCACGATCTTCGCGCTCGGGGCCGTCGAGGCCTCGACGGACATCCAGTCCGAGGTGTCGCGCCTGGTGGAGCGGGCGCGACAGACGATGAAGGTCGTCCCGTCGCTGACGTTCGAGGGGCCGGTGCGCACGCTCGTGGGCACCGACGAGGCGCCCGACCTGCTGGCCGTGCTGGGCGAGGCGCTGTCCAACGCCGGCCGGCACGCGCACGCCCGGCACGTCGACGTCCGCGTGGAGGCCGGCGACGAGCTCGTCCTCGCTGTCACCGACGACGGGCGAGGCATGCCGGTCTCGATCGCCGAGAGCGGGCTGGCCAACATGCGCGAGCGCGCCGAGCGACGTGGCGGCACGTTCGAGATTTACACCGCCGAGGGCGAGGGCACCCGGATCGTCTGGCGCGTCCCGCTCGCGGCCGGTCGCTGACCCGACGTGGCGCGGGAGCGTCGCGCACCCGCCGACCGCGAGGTCGTGCCCGGGGACCGGGAGGGGGCGTGGCTGGTGCGCACCGGTGGGCGCGACCAGTCGATGGTCGACCTGCGCGAGCCCGTGCGACTGGCGTTCGACTACGTGCAGCGGCTCGCCGCCGCGCTCGACGCCGTGCTCGACGCGCGCCCGCCTGCGACCGGGACGGCCCAGGTGGTCCACGTCGGCGGGGCGGGACTCACCCTGCCGCGCTACGTCGCCGCCACCCGGCCGGGCACCCGGCAGGTCGTGCTCGAGCCCGACGAGGAGCTCACCGCGCTGGTGCGAGAGCACCTGCCCCTGCCGCAGCGCAGCGGCATCCGGGTGCGCCCGCAGGACGGCGTCGCCGGCGTGGCTGCGCTGCCCGACGGCCGCGCCGACTGCGTCGTCGTCGACGCCTACGACGACGGCGCGGTGCCGCCGGCGCTCCTCGGCACCGCGCACCTGCACGACGTACGACGGGCGCTCGCGGCGGACGGGTGCGTGCTGCTCAACGTGGCCGACGAGGCGCCGTGGCCGACCGTGCGCGCCGCGGTGGCCGGACTCCGGTCGGTGTTCGGCTCGGTGAGCGCCGGTGCGGAGCCGGCGACGCTGCGCGGGCGGCGTCCGGGCAACGTGCTGCTGATGGCAGGTGCCCGCACGCCGTGGCGCGAGGTCGCGCGGGCCGCGACGACGGCCGCGTCGCCGTACACGGTGCTCGACGAGCAGGCGACGCAGGACCGCTTCGGCGGCGGCGACGCGCTGCCCTGAGCCGGTCAGTCGCGGGTGAGCTTCTGCAGGTCGATGCGGAAGAGCAGGCCGATGCCGGCATCGGCGAGCCGCTGGAGCGAGCCGTCGGCGAGCGACCCCAGGAAGGGGACGACGCGCGGCCCGCGGAGGCGCTCACGGGGACCGGAGAACGTGGTGACGGACATGAGTGACCTCCCAAGGCTGCGTCCCGAGAGGCCGACCGCTTGCCGACCGTGGGGACCATCGTGCCTCGGCGCGGCGACCCCGAACCTCGCCCTTCCGGGCAGAGGTCGGGGTCCCGATCGGGTGGTTCGGGGTCGCGGGAGAGTGAACCGCGGTGTCAGGCCTCAGGTCGGCGCCGCCGGTGCCGACGGTGTGGCTGCGGGTCCGCCGGTCCGGGCTCAGGCACCTCGCATGACGCCGACGGACTCCGGCTGGAAGCCGGGGAAGACCCGGGCCCGGGAGACCCCGAAGCGGGTGGTCACGATCTCGCTCAGGACACTGCGGTAGTCGGTGGTGACCGGCACGTCGGCGTCCTCGCCGCCGTCCAGACGCGGCATCGTCCCGTAGTACTGGCCGCCGCGGACCCCGGCGCCGGCCAGGAACATCACGTTGCCGTAGCCGTGGTCGAGGCCCCAGCTGGCGTTCTCCTTCACCCGTCGGCCGAACTCGCTGAACGCGACGAGCGTGACCTTGGAGCGCTGCGCCCCGAGGTCGTCGAAGAACGCCGCGATCGCGCCGGCGAGCTCGCGCGCCTGGAGCCGCATCGCCCCCCACTCGAGCGTGCCCAGTCCGCTGTGGTGGTCCCAGTCGCCCTGGTCGACGGTGACGACGCCGACGCCGACGTCGCCGCGGATGATGCGCGCGACCTCGGCAAGGGACTTCCCCAGGTCGGTCCCCGGGTAGCTCGCGGTGTTGTCGGCGGCGCGCTCGGCCGGCCCGAAGGAGGACACGGCGCCGAAGGTCGTGCGCATCGCACGGCCGAGCGGGCCGCGCTGGCCGTCCCACATCTTGTGCAGCGACGCCACCCGGCGGCGCGCGTCGTCGCCCTGCGCGCCGGAGAACTGGACGCGGTCGACCTCACCGGCGGACATGACCGGCTGGCGGCCGTAGAGCGAGGTCGGGACGACGCCCTCGGACAGGTTGAAGCCCTGGAGCGGCGACTGTCCCGGCAGCGTCCCGAGGAGCCGGTTGAGCCAGCCCTCGCGCACGTCGGAGCCGGGGTTGGCGTCCTCGACCTCCTCCATGGCGGCGAAGTGCGAGCGGTTGCGCGCCGGCAGCCCGGTGCCGTGCACGACGGCCAGCTCGCCGGCGTCCCAGAGTCCGGTGAGACCCGAGAGCTCGGGGTGCAGCCCGAACGTCGCGTCCTTGCGCAGCAGCGCGTCGGAGGGGATCGCGATCCGCGGACGCGCTGAGTAGTACGTCGGGTCGGCGTGCGGCACGACCAGCGACAGCCCGTCGGCGGCGCCGCGCAGCGACAGCACGACGAGGATCGACGAGGCGCTGGCCGCGGCGGCGGGCGAGGCGGTGACGACCGAGGAGCCGATCACGGTGGCGGCCCCGAGTGCCAGGCCTCCGCCGAGGACCGACCGGCGTGAGAGCTGGGCGAACTCGGTGCAGCAGGGCTGGTCGCCGGCCGCGGGCGCAGGAGAGGACGAAGGGGGCATCGGGGTCACCGCACGAAGTGGTCGGGGGAGTCGAGGATGGTGCCGAGCACCCGGTAGAAGCCCCAGCGCACCAGCCCGTGGGACGGCGTGACGACCGTGGACGACCGCACCTTCAACGACGGCGGGCACGCCGCGAGGCAGGCCTTCACGAGGGTCGAGCTGGCGTGGGTGCCGAGGAGCTCGACGGAGAGGTAGTCGACGAGCAGGTCGAAGCGCATCCGCTTGCGGGGGAGCCACGCCTTCGGCGAGCGGTAGGCGATGCCCTTGCTCGGCCACCAGCCGCCGGCCATCGACCAGTGGTAGTCGAAGCTCGCCAGCAGCCGGGCCGGCGACGACCAGGACGCGGCGTCGGTGGGGGCGCCGTCGGGTCTGGGCCAGTCGCACGGCGCGGACCCGAGGCCCTGGCAGGTCCACAGCATTGCCTTGACGGCGTTCCCGTCGTCGGTCGGCCGGGCCAGGCGCACCCGTAGCGCCCGGTAGGTCGCGACGAGCTCCTCGGAGGGGTCGCGCACCTTCTTGGCACGGGCGTTCTTGAACTCCTTGTGCGCCACCAGCGCCCGCAGCACGGGCACGATCGCGGTGTCGTGGCGGAGGTAGACCCGCTTGAGGGTGCGGACCAGTCCCGCGGAGGGGGTGTCCTTGACGAACTTCTCGGCCAGTCGGCGTACGACGCGCTCGGCGGTGGCCGGGTGGTGGGCGAGGTACGTGAGGTAGGCGCGGGTGACGGCCCGGCCGTCGGCCGCGCCGTTGGCGTGCGAGAAGCCCATGACAGACACCCGCCCCGTCCAGTGGTCGGAGGGCTCGTAGGAGGCCTTGAACGACTTCCACACGTCGACGTGCCAGCCGGTCAGGATCCGCGCGGACGCCTTGACGTCGGCCTCGGTGTAGTGGCCGCGGCCGACGGTGTGCAGCTCGAGCAGCTCGCGGCCGAGATTCTCGTTGGGCGCGTCCTTGGTGGACACCGCGTTGTCGAGGTAGAGCCCCATCGCCGGGTGGGTGATCGCGGCGTGCAGGAGGTCGTCGAAGCGGCCGAGCGCGTGCTCGCGGATCGTCCGGTCGTAGTCGAAGCGCCACGGGAACACCGCGTCGTGCGTGACCGGGACGTGCAGCAGGTTCATCCAGAACTCCGCCATCCGCTCGGCTACCGGCCGCTCGGTGTGGATCCGGCGCAGCAGCAGCCAGCGCTGGTAGTCGGCCATGACCTCCCAGCCGCCCTCGACACCGTCGCGCTGGCGGTTCCACAGGTCGGTCGGCGTGCGGCGCAGGCTCGGGAACCAGCCCACCATCGCGTTCGTGCGCCGGTCGGGGATCGACGACGCGCGCAGCTGCCGCTCGAACCATCTCTGGCCGGAGCCGGCCTTGCGGACCTGGCGGGCCAGACGCGGGGTGTGGCCGTAGCCGAAGCGGTCGGCGACGTGGCGGTCGGCGCCGCGCAGCACGACGCCCTGCGTCCAGCGACGCCTGCCGCCGCCCTTCCTCTTGCGGGCGGAGGCCGGCTGGGCCACCGCGACGGCGCTGCCGGCGCCGGCGACCGCGGCGGTGGCGAGCGCCGACCGTCGGCCAAGCCCGGACGGGACGGTGTCGGCGTCGGCCCACCCCGCGGGGGCGGGCGCGGGCGGAGGGACGAGTGGTGTGGGCATGGTGACCTTCGGCGGAGGCGGCCGGAGCGCAGGACGGTCGTGTGCAGGCAGTCGTACGGGGTGCGGGTGCTGGTGCTGCGGTGCCCGGGGGACGGCGGACCGGCTGGGTGGACCGGTCGTCGTGCTCGGTAGCCCGAGACCGACGCACGTCACCCTAGGGCCGGGGAGCCCTCCTGGGTGGTGGTCCGCCCGAAATGACTAGGAATGACCAGGGGCGCCGAACCGTCCGTCGCGACCACCGAGGACCATCGGCCCGCCGGTGTCCCGACCACCGCGACGGGCGCCGAGACGGGTACGCTGAGATCTCCCGCCCACCCGCGAAGGACGCCCACCGCCCGATGGACGGCTCTCATAGCAGCCAGCACCACCGCTCACCCCGCCGCACCCGCACGAGCAGCCCGGGCGGCAGCCGGTGACCTCGATCCTGCTCCTCGCCCTCGCGCTCCTGCTCGTGCTGGCCTGCGGCCTGTTCGTGGCCGCCGAGTTCGCCCTCGTCACCGTCGACCGGTCCCAGGTCGAGCGGGCCGCCGAGGGCGGTGACCCCGGCGCCCGCGGCGTGCAGGTCGCGCTGCGCTCGCTGTCGACCCAGCTCTCCGGCGCGCAGGTCGGCATCACCGTCACCAACCTGGGGATCGGCTACCTCGCCGAGCCCGCGATCGCCGACCTCATCCGCGACCCGCTCACCGGCCTGGGGGTCCCCGACGGCGCGGTCGGCCCGGTCGCGCTGACCACGGGTCTGGTGGTGAGCACCGTGCTGACGATGCTCTTCGGCGAGCTGGTCCCGAAGAACGTCGCGATCGCGCTGCCGCTGGCCACCGCCCGCGCCACCCAGCGCCCGATGCGGCTGTTCACCGCAGCCATGCGGCTGCCGATCAAGGTGCTCAACGGCTCGGCCAACGCGGTCGTGCGCCGGCTCGGCATCGAGCCCCAGGAGGAGCTCCGCTCCGCGCGCAGCTCCACCGAGCTGGCCTCCCTCATCTCGCGCTCGGCCGACGAGGGCACCCTCGACGCCGACACCGCGGAGCTCATGGAGCGCTCGGTGGAGTTCGGCACCCGCACCGCCGGCGAGATCATGACGCCGCGCGTGCGCACCCGCTCGCTGCACGTGCAGGACCGGGCCGCGGCGGTCATCGACCTCACCCGCGAGACCGGTCACTCCCGCTTCCCGGTGCTCGACGACGAGGACGTCGTCGTCGGCACGGTCCACGTCAAGCACGCGGTCGCGCTGCCGGTGCACGAGCGCGCCACCACCAAGGTCAAGCACCTGATGGTCAAGCCGATCGTGGTGCCCGACTCGCTGCGCCTGGACCCGCTGATGGGGCTGCTGCGTGCCGACGGCTTCCAGCTCGCGGTCGTGCTCGACGAGTACGGCGGGCACGCCGGCATCGTGACCCTCGAGGACGTCATCGAGGAGATCGTGGGCGACATCGCCGACGAGCACGACCGGCGCGGCGCCCGCGCCCGCCAGGGCGGCGACGGCAGCTGGTCGGTCTCCGGCCTGCTGCGCCCCGACGAGGTCGAGGACCTCACCGGCGTGGCGCTGCCCGAGGACGACGACTACGACACCGTCGCCGGACTGGTGGTCAAGGTGCTCGGCCGGGTGCCCGCGGTCGGCGACACCGCCGAGGTCGTCGTGCCCGACCCGACCCCGCCGGACCCCCGCGACAACGAGGACCCCGTGGACCACCTGGCGACCCTGACCGTGCAGCAGATGGACGGTCTGCGCGTCGACCGTCTCCAGCTGCGGCTGCACGGCGCCGTCGCCGAGCCCCGCACCGGTGGGACGGAGGCACGCTCGTGAGCGACTACACCGCCCTGCTGGTGGCCGTCGTGCTGCTGGCGTTCAACGCGTTCTTCGTCGGTGCGGAGTTCGCCCTGGTCTCCGCGCGACGCAGCCAGATCGAGCCGCACGCCCAGGCCGGGTCCCGCATGGCGCGCACCACCCTGCGCGCCATGGAGGACGTCTCGCTGATGATGGCCGGCGCCCAGCTGGGCATCACGATCTGCTCGCTCGGACTCGGTGCGGTGGGCGAGCCGGCGCTGGCGCACCTGATCGAGCCGGCGTTCGAGGCGGCCGGCGTCCCGACCGCGCTGGTCCACCCGGTCGCGTTCGTGCTGGCGCTCGCCGTCGTGGTCTCGGCGCACGTGGTGCTCGGCGAGATGGTCCCGAAGAACATCGCGATCGCCGGTCCCGACCGCGCCGCGCTCGTGCTCGGACCGCCGATGCTGGGCGTCGTGACCTTCCTGCGCCCGCTGATCGTGGGCCTCAACGCGATCGCGAACGCGACGTTGCGGATGCTGCGGGGGGAGCCGAAGGACGAGGTCACCTCCGCGTTCACCCGCGAGGAGGTCGCCGCACTCGTCGAGGAGTCGCGCGGCGAGGGCCTGCTGGAGGCCGGAGAGTACGACCGGCTCGCCGGCGCGCTCGGCTTCACCGAGAAGACCGTCGAGAGCGTGCTCCTCCCGCCGTCCGAGCTGACCACGGTCGTGCGCGGGTCGTCGGCCGCCGACGTCGAGGCGCTGTGCGCGAGCACCGGGTTCAGCCGGTTCCCGGTCGTCGACACCGACGGCTCCTGGGTCGGCTACCTGCACATCAAGGACGTGCTCCAGCCCGAGGAGGACCGGCGCCACCTCCCGCTCGACGACCGCTGGGTGCGCCCGTTCGCCGTCGTCGACCGCGCCGCGGCGCTGCACGAGGCGCTCGAGGTGCTCCAGCGCCGCGGCGCCCACCTCGCCCGCGTGGTCGAGGACGGCACGACGGTCGGGCTCGCGACGCTGGAGGACGTCATCGAGGAGCTCGTCGGCGAGATCCGCGACGCCGCCCACCACGAGGAGAACGCGTGAGCACGGGGCGCGAACCGGTCGCCGGCGCCGCCGACTCGGGCGTGCGGCCCCTGGTCTGGACGATCCCGAACGCCATCAGCGCGCTGCGCCTCCTCGGCGTACCCCTCTTCCTGTGGCTGGTGCTCGGGCCGGAGGCCGACGCGTGGGCGCTGGCCGTGCTGGTCGTCTCCGGCGTGACCGACTGGCTCGACGGCTGGCTCGCGCGCCGTTGGGACCAGCGCTCCGTGGTCGGGCAGATCCTCGACCCGGTCGCCGACCGGCTCTACATCCTCGCCGTGGTCGTCGGGCTCGGCTGGCGCGAGATCATCCCGTGGTGGCTGGCCCTCTCGCTGCCGCTGCGCGACGCGCTGATGTGGGGCCTGGTGCCGCTGCTGCGCACCCGTGGCTACAGCTCCCTGCCGGTGCACTTCCTCGGCAAGGCGGCGACGTTCAACCTCCTCTACGCCTTCCCGCTGCTGCTCCTCGGCGACGGCGACGGTGCCGTCGCCCGACTGGCCGAGGTCTTCGGGTGGGCCTTCGCGTTCTGGGGCGTCGGGCTCTACTGGTGGGCGGGCGTGCTCTACGCCTGGCAGGTGCGCACGCTCCTGGCCACCACGGAGCGTCTACCGCGCGGGGACGCCCGCACGGCACGTACCGTCTCCCCTGACCGGACCTGACCAGGCCCGAGGCGAACCCTGTCCACCCCCGCCCCCGCGCGGCAGACCACCCCGGCGACGACACCGTGACGAGCACCCCTACCGAGTCCCGAACCGCGGCCGAGCCGCGGCCCGGCGCGCACCCGCACCGGGCGGGCGGGCCGGGTGCGGTCGCCTCCACGCCGGAGGAGCGCACGGCTGCCGCGGCTCGGGCCCGGATGCCGCTGCTGGAGCTCATCACGCACCAGTCGCTCGACGCCGACTACCTGGTCGCCGCCGAGAAGCGCGTCGCGGGAGGTCCGAGCGGGTCGCGCCGCCGGGGCCTGGGTGTCGCCACCGCCGTCGTCGGCGTCTTCGGCCTGCTGGCGGCGACCGCCTTCGTGCAGACGTCGCGCGACGCCGACGCCGACCAGGCGAGCCGGACCACGCTCATCAGCCGGATCGGCGACGAGCGCGCTCGCGTCGCCGAGGGGCAGGAGGAGTCCGCGCGCCTCCTGGAGGCCAACACCTCGCTCGAGGACACCGTGCGCACCCTCGCCGCCGACGAGCAGACCACCGAGGCCCAGCAGCGGCGGCTCAAGGCGCGTACCGGCTTCCTCGCCGTCACCGGTCCCGGGATCACCGTGGTCGTGACCCAGGTCGACGACGCCGACGACAACCAGGTCGTGCAGGACGGCGACCTCCAGCTGCTCGTCAACGGGTTGTTCGAGGCCGGTGCCGAGGCCGTCGCCGTCAACGGCCAGCGGATCGCCGCCGGCACGGCGATCCGGGTCAGCGGCGACGCGATCGAGGTCAACGGCGTGGGCATCGCGCCGCCGTACACGCTGGAGGCCATCGGCGACCGGCGCACCCTGCCGGCCCGCCTGTTCGAGACCACCTCGGGACTCCAGTTCGCGGGCATCGCGTCACGGTTCGGGATCGGCTACGAGGTCAGCGCCACCGACGAGCTGATGCTCTCGGCTGCTCCCGGCCGGCTCCAGCGGCTGCGCACCGCCACCCGGCTCCAGGACGACCAGGAGAGCCCGGAGTCGTCGACGCGCGCCGGCTCCGGCGGCGACGCCGACGAGTCCGCTGCCGGAGGGCCCGCCGCAGGGGAGGACGCCTCGTGATCGCCGCCGCCGGACTCCTGCTCGGCGTGCTCGCCGGCCTGCTGTGGCAGCCCGACGTGCCGACCGGACTGGAGCCCTACCTGCCGATCGCGGTCGTCGCTGCGCTCGACGCCGTCTTCGGCGGCCTGCGGGCCTACCTCGACGGCATCTTCGACGACAAGGTCTTCGTGGTGTCGTTCGTCAGCAACGTCGTCATCGCCGCGGGCATCGTCTACCTCGGCGACCGGCTCGGCGTCGGCGGCCAGCTGTCCACCGGCGTCATCGTGGTCCTCGGGATCCGGATCTTCTCCAACGTCGCCGCGATCCGACGGCACCTGTTCCACGCCTGACCGGCCGCCCCGAGGAAGGAGACCACCGTGACCGACGACGACGCCACCCGCGAGACCCACGAGCAGCACGAGCAGCACGAGCAGCACGAGCACCGCGGGCGCGGCGGACTCGGGGCGCTCGGCCGCCTCGCCGGCGCCCGTCCCTCGCGCAGCCAGGTCGTCGTCGCGGTGCTCCTCGCCCTCGTCGGCTTCGCCGCGGTCACCCAGATCCGCACGGCGGAGGACGACACGTCGTACTCCGCGTTGCGCGAGCAGGACCTCATCGACGTGCTCTCCGGCCTGTCCGGCACCTCCCAGCGCACCCAGGCCGAGATCGCACGGCTGCGCCAGGCCCGCGACGAGCTCCAGTCGGAGTCGAGCCGGCGCCGCGCGGCGGTCGAGCAGGCCCAGGGCGAGGTCGACGACCTCCAGGTGCTCGCCGGCCTGGTGCCGGTGACCGGACCCGGCATCCGGGTCACCATCACCGAGGAGACCGGCACGGTCACCGTGTCGTCGATGCTCGACCTGGTGCAGGACCTGCGCACGGTCGGGGCCGAGGCGATGCAGGTCAACGGCACCGCCCGGATCGTGGCCGACACCTCCGTCGAGGCGGCCATCGGCGGACTGGTGATCGACGGCCAGCTGGTCGAGTCGCCGTACGTCGTGGACGCCATCGGGGTCTCCAACACCCTCGCCCGGGCGGTGGAGTTCGGTCTCGGACCGCGCCAGCAGCTGGAGGCCGACGGCGCCAGCGTGGAGGTCGAGGAGCTGGCCTCCCTCGACATCGAGTCGGTCCGCAAGCAGGAGACGCTGCAGTACGCCGAGCCCGCGTCCTGACCGCGGCCGGGAGCGCGAGGGCAGGTCTGCCCCGGCGGCGGTCGACCCGGTAGCGTGAGTCGGGCAGGCGTCGTCGACGTCGACCACCGCTCTCGGCACTGTGGCGTGCCGCCAGACGAAGGAGTCCCCACGTGTTCCCCGACGACCTCAAGTACACCGCCGAGCACGAGTGGGTCCGCACCCCCGGCGAGACCGAGGGATCGGTCCGGATCGGGATCACCGACTACGCCCAGGACGCCCTCGGCGACATCGTCTACGTCTCCCTGCCCGAGGTCGGCAGCACCGTCGAGGCCGGCGCCGAGTGCGGCGAGCTGGAGTCGACCAAGTCCGTCAGCGACGTGTACGCGCCGCTGGCCGGCGAAGTCGTGGCCGTCAACGACGCGCTGGACGCCACGCCCGAGCTGGTCAACAACGACCCGTACGGCGGGGGCTGGCTGTTCGAGGTGGTCCCGTCCGACGCGGCGGCGGTCGACGAGCTCCTCGAGGCCGACGCCTACGCCGCCACCCTGGACGGCTGACCGGGCCCAGGTTCCCCCTCCCAGGTCGTCACCCGGCTGGTAGGTTCGCCCGCACCGTCACCTTGAGGGTGAGGGTTGGTCGGTCCGGTCACCTGGGACCGGGCAGCACCGCCGTCGCGAAGCGAGGAAACCCCCGATGCCTTTCTGCACCCACTGCGGTCGGCAGAACCCCGACGACGCCAACTTCTGCGCCCAGTGCGGCACCAAGCTCGTCGCGCTCGCGGGCGGGGGAGACCCGGCGGAGTCCACCGCGACCATCACGATCGGGGTCGGCGACAAGTCCGACACCTCGGACCGTCAGCTCGCCCCGGCCGACGCGGCCGCGGTCGACGCGCTCCCGCCGGGCCACGCGCTGCTCGTCGTCCAGAAGGGCCCGGGCTCCGGCAGCCGCTTCCTGCTCGACTCCGACACCGTGAGCGCCGGGCGGCACCCCGACAGCGAGATCTTTCTCGACGACGTCACCGTCTCGCGCCGCCACGCGGTCTTCGCCCGCGAGGGCGACGGCTACACCGTGAGCGACGCCGGCAGCCTCAACGGCACCTACGTCAACCGCGACCGCATCGAGAAGGTGTCGCTCACCGACAGCGACGAGGTCCAGATCGGCAAGTACCGGCTGGTCTACTTCGCCGGCCACGAGTCCTCCTGAGCGCTGCCGTGGCGGCCGTCCCCGACCCGCGCACGACGGGCCGACTCACGATCGGGCAGGTCCTCGACCTGCTCCGAGCCGACTTCGCCTCCATCACGATCCCCAAGATCCGGTTCCTGGAGGAGAAGGGACTCGTCGAGCCAGAGCGCACCCCGGCGGGGTACCGGAAGTTCTCCGAGGCCGACGTCGACCGACTGCGGTACGTGCTGCGGATGCAGCGCGACCACTACCTGCCGCTGAAGGTCATCGGCGAGCACCTCGACGCCATCGACCGGGGGCTGGAGCCCCCGGCGATCGAGCCCGTCGTCCCGACGGTCCCGACGGTCGCGCTCGCGGCCGACGGTCTGCCCAGCGCGGAGTCGTTCGCGCGTCGTGACGACGTACGGCTGTCGCGCAAGGAGCTGCTGAAGATCGCCGAGATCTCCGAGGACGTCCTCGCCGAGCTCGAGCAGCACGGTCTGGTCACCGCCCAGCGCACCGGTCACTTCGACTCCGACGCGCTGGTCATCGCCACGACGGCGCGCGAGCTGGGGGAGTACGGCCTCGAGCCGCGGCACCTGCGCGCGTTCCGGGCGGCGGCCGACCGCGAGGTCGGCATGGTCGAGCAGGTCGTCGCCCCGCTGCGGCGCGCCCGCGACACCGCGGCCGCTGCCCGCGCCGAGGACACCGCCACCCAGCTGGCCGCCCTGTCGGTGCGCCTGCACGCGACCCTGGTCAAGGCCGGTCTGCGCCGTCGTTGAGACGCCGCCGCCGGGGTCCGGCCCGACCTGCCTGCGGGGTGCGGTGCGCGGAGTAGGGTTGCGGCATGCGTGAAGTGGACGTCATGGGAGTCCGGGTCGAGATGCCCTCGAACCAGCCGATCGTCCTGCTGCGTGAGGTCACCGGCCAGCGCTACCTGCCGATCTGGATCGGGGCCGTGGAGGCCACCGCGATCGCCTTCGCCCAGCAGGGCGTCGTTCCGCCGCGGCCGCTGACCCACGACCTGCTCAAGGACGTCCTCGACGCCACCGACAACCCGCTCGACGAGGTCCGGATCACCGAGGTCAAGGACGGCGTCTTCTTCGCCACGCTCGTGCTCGGGTCCGGGGTCGAGGTCAGCGCCCGTCCGTCCGACTCCATCGCGCTCGCCCTGCGCACCGGCACCCGGATCTGGTGTGCCGAGGAGGTCCTCGACGAGGCCGGGCTGGCCGTGCCGGCTGAGCAGGAGGACGAGGTCGAGAAGTTCCGCGAGTTCCTCGACCACGTGACGCCGGAGGACTTCGAGTCCGAGGCGTGAACCCTCACTCTCAACTTGAGGGTCAGACTTCGCGACACGCGCGGCGAGTTCGTTGACCGGCCCTGTGCGCCGCCGTAGCGTTCCGGATGTCTTCGTTGTAACTCCACCCGTGTGGTCGCCGTCCTCGGTGCTGCGCATCCCTTCCCCTGGAGATACGCTCGACGAAGTAGACACCGGAGGAAGCGCGTGACCGAGCACCACTCGCCCCAGGGGCGTGACGCAGCGGACGACCTCGCGCTCGACCGCGCCGAGGAGACCGCCGAGGAGCAGGGCCTCCTGTTCACGGACGACGTGTCGCCGCTGCCCAGCGACCTCGGCTACCGCGGGCCCACCGCGTGCAACGCCGCCGGTATCACCTACCGCCAGCTTGACTACTGGGCCCGCACCGGCCTGGTGGAGCCGACCGTGCGCGGTGCCAAGGGCTCCGGCTCGCAGCGCCTCTACTCCTTCCGCGACATCCTGATCCTCAAGGTCGTCAAGCGTCTGCTCGACGCCGGCATCTCGCTGCAGCAGATCCGCACCGCGGTCGCCCACCTGCGTGAGCGCGGCACCGACGACCTGACCCGCGTCACCCTGATGAGCGACGGCGCCTCGGTCTACGAGTGCACCTCCAACGACGAGGTCATCGACCTGCTCCAGGGCGGCCAGGGCGTGTTCGGGATCGCCATCGGTGGCGTCTGGCGCGAGATCGAGGGCACGCTCGCCGAGCTGCCCTCCGAGCGCACCGAGGACCCCGCCGCCCAGGCCGCACCCGGCCCGGGCGACGAGCTCGCCGCCCGCCGCGCGGCCCGACGTACCGGCTGAGCACAGCCGCCCTCCTCCGACTGTTCCCGACCCCGGCGCACCAGCGCCGGGGTCGAGTGCTTTTCGGCCGACCTGGGCTAGCCTGTCGGCAGCCGTCGATCCCACGTGGGAGAGCTGCTCCGAGCAGCGCCGAAGGGGCAACTCCTCCCCGGAACCTCTCAGGCACCAGGACCACGAGGACGAGGCGACTGTGGAGCCCCAGCGTCGGGGTGACTCAGGGGGAGGGCTGACCGCGCGCGGTCCCGCGCCGCGCACCCCGGAGAGCCCCCAGGAGCCCCCGTGACCGATCGTCCCGAGTCCCACCTGCCCGACGCCCCCGCGTTCGTCGACCGCCACGTCGGGCTCGACGAGGACGCCGTCGCGCGGATGCTCAAACTGGTCGGGCACGACTCCCTCGAGGCGCTGATGGACGCCGCGGTGCCCGGAGCGATCCGGCAGACCGCGGCCCTCGACCTGCCGGAGGCGGCCTCCGAGGAGACCGTCGCCGCCGAGCTCCGCGCGCTCGCCGCGTCGAACAACCCGGCCGAGCCGATGATCGGGCTCGGCTACCACGGCACCTTCACGCCCGCCGTCATTCGGCGCAACGTGCTCGAGGACCCGAGCTGGTACACCGCGTACACGCCGTACCAGCCCGAGATCAGCCAGGGCCGGCTCGAGGCGCTGATCAACTTCCAGACCATGGTCGCCGACCTCACCGGGCTGCCCACGGCCGGTGCGTCCCTGCTCGACGAGGGCACCGCGGCCGCCGAGGCGATGACGCTGGTCCGCCGGGCCGACAAGAAGGCCTCCGGGCCGTTCGTGGTCGACGCCGACGCGCTGCCGCAGACGATCGACGTCGTGCGCACCCGCGCCGAGGCGATGGGCATCGAGGTCGTCGTCGCCGACCTGGCCGCCGGTCCGGACGCGCTGCCCGAGGGCGACGTGTGCGGCGTGCTGGTGCAGTACCCCGGCGCGTCCGGTGCGGTGCGGGACCCGCGCCCGGTGATCGACGCCGTGCACGAGCGTGGCCGCCTGGCCGTGGTCGCCGCCGACCTGCTCGCGCTCACCCTGCTGGAGTCGCCCGGCTCCCTCGGCGCCGACGTGGTGGTCGGGTCGACCCAGCGCTTCGGCGTACCGCTGTTCTACGGCGGGCCGCACGCCGGCTACATGTCCGTGCGCGCCGGTCTCGAGCGACACCTTCCTGGCCGGCTCGTCGGCGTCTCGATCGACGCGGAGGGGCGCCCGGCGTACCGGCTCGCGCTGCAGACGCGCGAGCAGCACATCCGTCGTGACAAGGCGACGTCCAACATCTGCACGGCGCAGGTGCTGCTCGCGGTCGTCGCGGGCATGTACGGCGTCTACCACGGGCCCGACGGGCTGCGCGCGATCGCACGACGTACGCACGACCTCGCCTCGCGGGCCGCTGCCTCGCTCTCGGGCGCGGGGTACGACGTGCTGACGGAGTCGTTCTTCGACACCCTCACCGTCGCGGCGCCCGGGCGCGCGGACGAGGTGGTCGCCGCGGCTCGCGCCGAGGGCCTGCACCTGCGCCGCGTCGACGCCGACACCGTCGGGCTGTCGTTCTCCGAGGTCTCGACCGCGAGCACGCTGCGCGCGATCCACGCCGCCTTCGGGGTCACCCCGTCCGCGGTCGAGCCGGTCGACGCGCTGCCCGCCGACCTGGCGCGGACCACCGACTTCATGACGCACGAGGTCTTCCACAGTCACCGCAGCGAGACCCAGATGCTGCGCTACCTGCGTCGGCTCTCGGCCCGCGACTACGCGCTCGACCGCGGCATGATCCCGCTCGGCTCGTGCACGATGAAGCTCAACGCCACCGTCGAGATGGAGCCGGTCAGCCTGCCGGGCTTCGCCGACCTCCACCCGTTCGCCCCCGCCGAGGACGCCCAGGGCTACCAGCGCCTGGTCTCGGAGCTGGAGGGCTGGCTGGCCGAGGTGACCGGGTACGACGAGGTGTCGATCCAGCCGAACGCCGGGTCGCAGGGCGAGCTCGCGGGTCTGATGGCGATCCGCGGCTACCACCTCGCCAACGGCGACGCGGCCCGTGACGTCTGCCTGATCCCGTCGTCGGCGCACGGCACCAACGCGGCCTCGGCCGTGATGGCCGGCATGCGGGTGGTCGTGGTGAAGAGCTCCGACGACGGCACCGTCGACCTCGCCGACCTCGCGGCCGCCTGCGAGAGACACGCGGAGACGCTCGCGGCGATCATGGTGACCTACCCGTCGACGCACGGGGCCTACGAGGACGGCATCACCGAGCTGTGCCGCCTGGTGCACGAGCACGGCGGCCAGGTCTACGTCGACGGCGCCAACCTCAACGCGCTGCTGGGCTACGCCAAGCCCGGCGAGTTCGGTGGCGACGTCAGCCACCTCAACCTGCACAAGACGTTCTGCATCCCGCACGGCGGCGGCGGCCCGGGCGTCGGCCCGGTCGCGGTCCGCGCCCACCTGGCGCCGTACCTGCCCTCGCACGGGATGCACCCGGAGACCGCGCGTCGCGAGGGCATCGGCCCGATCTCGGCCGCGCCGTACGGCTCGGCCGGCATCCTGCCGATCTCCTGGGCCTACGTGCGCCTCATGGGCGGCGCGGGCCTCACCCGGGCGACCGCGAGCGCGGTCCTCGCCGCCAACTACGTCGCCGCCCGGCTGGGCGAGCACTTCCCGGTGCTCTACACCGGCCACGGCGGCCTCGTGGCGCACGAGTGCATCCTCGACCTGCGCGGCATCACCAAAGCCACGGGCGTGACGGTCGAGGACGTCGCCAAGCGGCTCGTCGACTACGGATTCCACGCCCCGACGATGTCGTTCCCGGTGGCGGGCACGCTGATGGTCGAGCCGACGGAGTCCGAGGACCTCGGCGAGATCGACCGGTTCTGCGACGCCATGGTCGCGATCAAGGCCGAGATCGACCGGGTGGCCGCGGGGGAGTGGACCGCCGAGGCCTCGCCGCTGCGGGGCGCGCCGCACACCTCCCGCGCGATCGTCGGAGACTGGGACCGCGCCTACTCCCGCGAGCTGGCCGTCTTCCCGACCGGCGTCGACCCCGACAAGTACTGGCCACCGGTCGCCCGCATCGACCAGGCGTACGGCGACCGCAACCTCCAGTGCGCCTGCCCGCCGCTGGAGGCGTTCGCCGAGGGCGCTGAGTGACCCCGCTGCTCGCGGGCACCGAGGCGGCGCTGCTGGCCCAGGTGGCCGCGGCGCAGGCGTCCGGGCGGCTGCCGTCGGTCGCGGCAGGCGTGGTGCGCGGCGGTGAGCTGGTCTGGTCGCTCGGTCGTGGTCGCACGGTGCTGCCGGGCTCGACCGGCGACGACCCGCGGCCCGACGCCGACACGCAGTACAAGATCGGCTCGGTCACCAAGA
Source organism: Nocardioides sp. (assembly GCA_002729525.1). GTDB lineage: Bacteria > Actinomycetota > Actinomycetes > Propionibacteriales > Nocardioidaceae > Nocardioides. The sequence continues at coordinate 46,899 of PBYI01000070.1, read as the reverse complement.
CCCTCACCGCCACGCTGGTGATGCTCGCCCGGGAGCGCGGAGAGCTCGGGCTGGACGACCCGGTGGCGCGCTTCTGCCCGGACGGACCGTTCGGCACGACGCCGCTGCACCGGCTGCTCTCGCACGGTTCGGGCATCAGTGCCGAACCGACGGGGGAGTGGTGGGAGCGGTCCACCGGGGGCGACCTGGCCGCGCTCACCGCAGCCCACGCGGGCGCCGAGCCGGTGCTCGAGCCGGGGTCGCGGCTGCACTACTCCAACCTCGGGTACGGCGTGCTCGGCGCGGTCGTCGAGGCCGTGACCGGCCTGACCTGGTGGGACGCCGTGCAGCAGCAGCTGCTGGCGCCGCTCGGTATGGGCCGCACGTCGTACCAGGGCGTGGCGCCGTACGCCGGGGGCTACGCGGTCGACGCCCTCACCGGCGAGGTCGTCGCCGAGCCGCTGCCCGACACCGGTGCCATGGCGCCGGCCGGCCAGCTCTGGAGCACCGTCGCCGACCTCGGCACCTGGGTGACGCACCTGGTCGACCCCGAGCGGTCGCTGCTGCGCGCGGAGACGCTGGTCGACATGCGCACGATGCGTACCGCGGACCCCGACGACCGGTCGGGGTCCGGGTTCGGGCTCGGGCTCTCCCTCGGCCGCTCCCGCGGTCGACTGATGGTCGGCCACGGCGGCTCGATGCCGGGCTTCTCCTGCGGCGTGCTGGCCGACGTCGACCGCCGGGTCGGCGCCGTGGTGCTCACCAACGGCGCCTACGGCCTCGGCGGACTCACCCAGCAGGTGCTGGAGACGGTGCTCGACCGCGAGCCACACGTCGCCCCCGAGTGGGTGCCCGGCACGCTGCCGGTGCCAGGCGTCGTGCGGGAGGTCGTCGGCACCTGGCACTGGGGGCACGCCCCGGCCGTGCTGCGCTGGGACCGTGGCCTGCTGCGACTCGCCCCGCCGTCCGGCCCGGGCCGCGTGATGGCGTTCGCGCCCACCGATGATCCGGACGCGTTCGTGGGCACGGCCGGCTACCTCACCGGCGAGACGCTGCGCGTCGTACGGCGTGCCGACGATGCGGTCTCGCACCTGGAGTGCGCGACGTTCGTCTACACGCGGACGCCGTACGACCCCCAGGCGCCGATCCCGGGCGGGGTGTGACGGTGGCCGACCACCACGAGATCGAGCGCACCTTCGCGCTGGGCCGCACCGACGCCGCACCGCTGGACGTGCTCGCCGCGGTGCCGGGCGTCGCCGACGTGGTCGAGCCGGTGACCGCCGAGCTCGAGGCGACGTACGTCGACACCGACGACCTGGCGCTGGTGCGCGCGGGCGTGACCCTGCGCCGGCGTACGGGCGGGGCGGACGCGGGGTGGCACCTCAAGGTGCCGTCGGGGCAGGGCCGCGACGAGATCCACCGACCGCTCGGCGAGGACGCCGGTGCCGTGCCGGCCGACCTGCGCGAGCGGGTCGAGCCGTGGTCGGGCGGCCGGGCGCTCGCCGGCGTGGCGGTCGTGCGGACGCACCGGACGACGTACGACCTCCTCGACGCCGAAGGCGCACCGCTGGCCGAGGTGGCCGACGACGTCGTCACCGGGGAGCCGCTCGACGGCGGCCCGACAACGGCGTGGCGTGAGCTCGAGGTGGAGCTGACCGGCGGGGACGTGCCGCTGCTCGACGCGGCGACCGAGGCCCTGGCGGCCGCCGGGATCGAGGTGAGCACCCAGCCCCGGAAGATCGAGGCGGTGCTGGCCCACCGGCTGCTCGACGACGAGGCCGTCGGGTCGGACGAGGACTAGGGCGTCAGGCCGGCCTCGGCCAGCACCTCTGCGCGCTTCCAGGCGTAGCCCACCATCCAGGTCGACCGGTAGCGGTAGAACGCGATGTCGTCGCCCCACGTGAGCGGGTCGCTGCCGTAGTGGTCGCACCAGTGCCGGTGGACCGGGGCGAAGTCGGGGTCGTCGGCGGCGTACCGCGTGACGTGGCCGTGGCTGAACACCGCGAGCCGCTCGCCGTCGACGTGGGCGACGCTGCACGCGGGGCGGGCGGCGAGGTGGCGGGCCTTCGCCGCCGTGCCCGACGTCGAGAACGACCAGGTGCCGCGGAGGAAGTGCCCGTCGACGGCGCTGACCCGCGGCTCGCCCGCGGCGGTGGTGGTGGCCAGCGAGAGCACCTTCATGCCGGTCATCAGCCCGACGACGTCGCGGGCGGTGAGTCGCCGGTCGTCGGTGATGATGTCGCGCAGGTGGTCGGTCGCGTCACCGTGCGAGGCGTCGAGCAGCTGCTGGAGGGCGCGGAGGTCGTCGTCGGTCTCGTGCATCTCCCGCACGCTAGAGGTGTGCGCCGACATCGAGCCGTCGTACATGTACGACGGCTCGACCCGGGGCCTCCTTGACCCAGGGCCTCAGAGGGCCTGGGACACGCTCGACATGTTGAAGTCGGGCACCCGCAGGGCCGGCATGACCGTGCGGGAGAAGTAGTCGTCGCCCCACTCGCGGCTGAACGTCGGCACCGACGCCGAGGCGTGGGTGAACCGCCGCAGCAGGCTGACCGGGCTCTCGTTGAACCGGAAGTTGTTGACGGCGCCGGTGATCTCGCCGTTCTCGACGAGGTAGACGCCGTCGCGGGTCAGCCCGGTGAGCAGGAGCGACTGCGGGTCGACCTCGCGGATGTACCACAGGCAGGTCAGCAGCAGGCCCCGCTCGGTACCGGCCACGAGCTCGTCGATCGAGCCGTCCGCGCCGTCGACGCTCAGCACGAGGTTGTCGATCTCGGGCGTGACCGGCATGCCGGTGAGCGCGGCCGTCTCGCGGGTCTGCACCAGGTGGGTCAGCTCCCCGTCGCGCATCCAGTCCGTCGCGGTGAGCGGGAGGCCGTTGTCGAACACCGAGGCGGTGTCGCCCGAGGAGGTCGCGACGACGAAGGGCGCGCACTCCAGACCGGGGTACGCCGGGTCGGAGCCCAGCGTGACGCCCGGTCGCCCGAGCCGCTCGCCCACCCGGGTGCCGCCGCCGGCGCGGCCGAAGACCGACTGGCCGTCGTACGCCGACCGCGCGCCCGCGGCCCAGTAGGCGTCGATCATCAGGTCGGCGACGGCCGACGGCGGGAGGATCGTGTCGTAGCGACCCGCCGGCAGGTCGACGCGTCGCTCGGCCCAGGCGAGCCGCTGCGCGACGGCCTCGTCCATCGCCAGCGCGTCGACGTCGGTGAAGTCGCGGGTCGCGCCGCCGACCCACGCGCTGCGAGTGAGCGCACGGTCCTTCGCGGTGCACCCGTAGTGGCCGGTCGGCTGCACGTGCCGCAGCCGGAGCCCGCGGCTCGAGGCCAGGTAGGTCGTCGTCATCTCGTGGTTGACGAAGCCGTAGAGGATGCGGCCCGCCGCCTCGGCCCGGCCGAACGCCTCGCCGAGAGCCGGGGCGAAGACGTCGTACGCGTGGATGTCGGTCGGCACCGGCGCCTCGTCCCAGTCGACGGCGGCGGGGGTGTCGTCGACCAGCGGCGCGGCGTCGCCGGCAGGGGAGGACGCCCGGGCAGCCGCGTCGGCGGCCTCGACGAGCGTCGTCACCTGGTCGTACGTCGTCGCGGTGCCGGTGACCGATCCGGTGGCGACGCCGCCGTCTGCTCCGGGCACGTGCGCGAACGACACGACCGTCACCGACACGCCGTGCATGACGCCGTTGGTGGTGAGCGTGTTGCCGGCCCAGCGCAGGTTGGCGCTGGTGTGGTCGCGCAGCACCACCACGCAGTCCTCGGCGCGGGAGGTGGCCAGCGCGTGCTCGACGAGCTGCTGCGGGGTGGCCGGGGTGGCTGTCGTGGTCACGGTCGAGGAGCTCACTCGCCGCCCTCCTCGCGGGTGTTGAGGATGCGTACGCCGCGGAACAGCGACGTCGGGCACCCGTGGCTGACCGACGCGACCTGGCCCGGCTGGGCCTTGCCGCAGTTGAAGGCGCCGCCGAGCTCCCAGGTCGACGGACCGCCGACGGCCTCCATCGAGCCCCAGAAGTCGGTCGTGGTGGCCTGGTAGGCGGCGTCGCGGACCTGGCCGACGATCTCGCCGTCGCGGACGGCGTAGAACCGCTGGCCGGTGAACTGAAAGTTGAAGCGCTGCATGTCGATCGACCACGACTTGTCGCCGACGACGTACAGGCCGCGCTCGACACGTCCGATGAGGTCGTCGGTGGTGGCGCCCCCGCCCGGGTCGGGGTCGGGCTGGAGCGACACGTTGGCCATCCGCTGGATCGGCACGTGGCCGGGGGAGTCGGCGTACGCGCAGCCGTTGGAGCGCGGGGCGCCGCTGGCCGGGTCGGTGTTGAGCTCGGGGAGCATCATCGCCATCGGCCGGTCGAGCTGGTAGCCGACCAGCACCCCGTCGCGGACGATGTCCCAGGACTGGGGCTCGACGCCCTCGTCGTCGTACCCGATCGAGGCGAGGCCGTGACGCACCGTGCGGTCGCCGGTGACGTGCATGACGTCGGAGCCGTACTGCAGCGTCCCGAGGAGGTCGGGCGTGGCGAACGACGTGCCGGCGTAGTTGGCCTCGTAGCCGAGCGCCCGGTCGAGCTCGGTGGCGTGCCCGATCGACTCGTGGATGGTCAGCCAGAGGTTGCTGGGGTGGATGACCAGGTCGTAGGTGCCGGCCTCGACGCTGGGCGCCTTCAGCTTCTCGGCGAGCAGCTCGGGCACCTCGGCGATCTCGGCGTCCCAGTCGTGCGGGCGGCTGCCGTCGGCCAGCCCGACGACGTACTCCCAGCCCCGGCCGACCGGCGGCGCGATGCTGGCCATCGAGTCGAACGTGTCGGCGCCCGACCCCATCGCCTCGAAGCCGGGCTGCATCCGCACCCGCTGCTGCGTGGTGACGGTGCCGGCGAGGTCGGCGTAGAACTTGTTCTCGCGCACGGCCAGCAGGTAGGCGCGGGCGTGGTCGACGGCGGGGCCCTCCCCGAGCCGGCGCGTCCAGTCGACGAGGACGTCGACCTTGTCGCGGGTCGCGACCTCGAACGGGTCGATCTCGTAGTCGCTCACCCAGGTCACGTCGGCGTGCACCGGCTCCGGTGCGAGCTCGCCCGGCCGCGCCGTCATCGGCGCGGCGACCCGAGCCACGGCCACGGCCTCCTCGGCGAGCCGGACCGCCTCCTCCGGCGTCAGCACGACGCCGGAGGCGAAGCCCCACGAGCCCTCGTGGACGACGCGGACGGCCAAGCCGAGGTCCTCGCCGTCCTCGGCGCCCTGGAGGCGGCCGTCGCGGGCCAGGAGGTACTGCGAGGTGATCCGCTCGAGGCGGAGGTCCGCGTGCTCCGCGCCGAGCTCGCGGGCGCGGGCGAGGGCCGCGTCGGCGAGCGTGCGGAGCGGGAGGGCGGTGAAGGACGGGTCGATCTCACGCACGTGCGCAACCTACACAGCCGCACCCGGCGGGGCGCGGCACGCGCGCGGAGGCGCGGTGTCTAGGGTTCTGGTCATGACTGGTCCGGCCTGGGTGGGCATCGGTGCGCAGCGCAGCGGCACCACGTGGCTCACCGACCTGCTGACCCAGCACCCGCGGGTCGGCCTCGGCACCAACGGCCGCAAGGAGCAGCACCTGCTGCACAAGGTCGGCGACGGACGGGTGCCGGAGTCCGACTACCTCGACCTCTTCCCCGACGACGGTGTCCGCCGCGGCGACTGGACGCCGCAGTACCTCCGCCACGCCTCCACACCCGCGTGCGCCGCGCGGGTGCTGCCCGACGACGTGCCGTTCCTGGTCGTGCTGCGCGACCCGGTCGAGCGCTTCCGCTCCGCGATGCGGCTGGCGGCGACCCGCGGCAAGTCCTGGCCCTACCCCGTCCCGATCACGGTGCAGACCTGGACCGGCATGTACGCCGACCAGCTCGACGTCTGGGCCGCGGCCGTCGGGCGCGAGCGGATGCACGTGCTCGTCTTCGAGCAGGTGCGCGAGGACCCGCAGGCGGGGCTCGACGGGCTGTGGGGCGTGCTCGGCCTCGACCCGGTGCCGCTGAGCGGCGTCGAGGAGGAGTCCGGCTCGTCCTCGCGGGCCGACTGGGACTGGACTCCCGGGCTGCGCGACAGCCTCGCGACGCTCTACCGCCCGCAGGCCGAGCGCCTCGGCCGCGACTGGGGTCTCGACGTCTCCTCCTGGTCCTCGCTGGCCTGAGCGGCCGCTCCTCACCCCAGGGGCGAGCCACCCCGCCGGGCGGTCGGACGCAGGTCGCGACGGGCCTAGCGTCGAGGCATGACCGCACAGGAGAACCCCCGTACCGTCGCCTTCCTCACCGCCGCCGAGGGCATCGAGCGCGTCGAGCTGACCGAGCCGTGGCGGGCCCTGGTGGACGCCGGGCACCGGCCGGTCCTGGTGAGCCCGTCCGACGGTGAGGTCGAGCTGTTCGACCACCTCACCTCGGTGTCGACCCAGGCCGTCGACGTGACGGTCGCCGAGGCCGCCGTCGAGGAGTACGACGCGCTGGTGCTGCCCGGCGGCGTGGCCAACCCCGACGCCCTGCGTCTCGACGAGACCGCGGTCGCCTTCGCCCGCGACTTCGTGGCGTCCGGCAAGCCCGTCGCCGCGATCTGCCACGCGGCCTGGACGCTCGTCGAGGCAGGCGTCCTCGACGGCCGCACGCTGACTTCGTGGCCGAGCCTGCGCACCGACATCACCAACGCCGGCGGCACCTGGGTCGACGAGCGCGTCGTCACCGACGGCAACCTGGTGACCAGCCGCAACCCCGACGACCTGCCGGCGTTCTGCGGCGCCCTGCTGGAGGCCGTCGAGCACGGGTCGGCCGGCACGGACTGACGCAGTCGGCTGCGGCCGACCCGCGGCGCGGGCCCGGCCGGGGTCAGCCGCCCTGCCGCACCTCGATCGTCGAGCCCTGGCGGGACTTCGACACCACCAGCTGGGTCGGGATGCGGTCACGCATCTCCGGCACGTGGCTGACCACGCCGACGACCCGGCCGCCGTCGCGCAGACCGTCGAGCACGTCGAGCACGTCGTCGAGGGTCTCGGCGTCGAGCGAGCCGAACCCCTCGTCGACGAAGAGGGTGTCGAGCGCGGCACCGCCGGCCTCGGCCGAGATCACGTCGGCAAGCCCCAGGGCCAGCGCCAGGGAGACCACGAACGTCTCGCCACCGGACAGCGTGGCGGGCTCCCGGGCCTCGCCGGTCCAGTCGTCGCGCACCTGCAGCGACAGCCCGCCGCGGCGCTCGCGCCGGGCCCGCTCGTCGGTGTGCTCCAGCGTGTAGCGCCGGTCGGTCATCGCCCCGAGCCGCTCGTTGGCGGCGGCCACGACCTGCGACAGCCGGTAGGCCAGGACGTACGCCGACAGCCGCATCCGCAGCCGGTTGTCGGGTGAGGTGCCGTCGCAGAAGGCGGCGAGCCGTCGGGTCACGGTGAGGTCGTCGCGCAGCGGCGCCCACCGGGCCAGCGCCTCCGCGAGGCGGTCGGCGAGCTCGACCAGGCGGGCGTGGCGTCCGGCCGCGGACTGCTCGGAGGCCTGCGCGCGGGTGCGGGCGTCGACCGCCGCGCGATGGGCGCTCGCGCAGTGCTCGGGGTCGAGGCCGACCTGCTCGTCACCGTGGGCCACGGGCTCGTCGGTGCCGAGCGACGCCAGCACGGCGTCGGCGGCCGCGAGCCGGTCGCGGTGGGCGGCGACGTCGTCGGCCAGGGCGCGGACCGCCGGCTCGGCCATCCGGGCCGCGCGCAGGTCGGCGAGCGTGGCGAACCCGGACTCGGTGGCGGCCCGGCGCGCCTGCGCCACTGCTTGCGCGGCCCGGTCGCGCGCGGCGTCGGCGGCCCGGGCCGCCGACGCGACCGCCGTGACGGCTCCGTGCGTACGGCGGAGCGTGGCCGCCCGCGACGGGAGCGCGTCGAGCACCTCGGGCTCCACCGACACCAGTGCCTCGGCGAGCTCCTGCACGATGCCGGCGGCCTCGCCCTCCGCCGCCTCCTGGGCGGACGTGGAGTGCGCGTGCGCGACGTCGCCCCGGCGCCGCCGTTCCTCCAGCTCGGTGGTCTCGGCCCGCAACGCGGCGAGACGACGCTCGGCCTCGCGCAGGCCGTCGGCGCGACTGCGTGCGGTGTCGCGCTCGGCGCGCACCGCGGCGGCCTCGTCGTCGAGGTCGTCGAGGGTCGGGGGCTCGTCCGCGCCCGGCGCGGTGGCCCGCCCGCGGGCCGCCGCCAGACCGGCCTCGAGGTCGCGGACCTGCTCGGCGCGGGCGTGCTCGGTCGACGCGGCGTCGTCGACGGCGACCTGGGCGTCCTTCTCCGCGCGGGCGTCGGGGGCGTCGGTGGCGGGCCGGGCCGGGCCGGGGTGCTCGGCCGATCCGCACACCGGACAGCTGCACCCGACGGCGAGGCCACCCGCCAGCTCGGCGGCCATGCCGTCGATCCGGGCCTGGAGCACGTCGAGCAGCGTCTCCCGCCGTGACACCAGCGTCTCCCGGGCGGCGGTCCAGGTCTCCCGGGCGGCGTCGAGGCGCACGCTGATCCGGTCGCACTCGACCAGTGCCTCCCGGCGGGCGCGGAGCGCGACGAGCCGGTCGTCCAGCTCGACCACCCGGTCGGACGCCCGGTGGGCGGCGCCGACGCGCTCCTCGGCGTCGCCCACCAGGGGCGGCAGCGCCTCAAGCCGGGCGGCGACGTCGTGCTGCTCCCGGTCGAGGGTGGCCCGGGCGACCTGCTCGGACTCGACCTGCCGGTGGAGCGCGGCCAGCCGGGCAGCCCGCGGCACCAGCGCCTCGAGCGTCACGGACCGCGCCGCCAGGGTCGCGCTCGCCGCGTCCCACGCGTCGAGGTCGACGAAGAGACCGTCGGCGTCGTCGGGGACCACGTCGACGGCCTCCGCGTCCGCCTGGGCGAGCACCGACCGCAGCGAGGTCATCGCCTCCACGTGCCGCTGCTCGGCGTCGTGCTCCTGCGCCGCGAGGGCCTGCGCCTGCGCGTCGAGGGGTACGACGGGGGCTGCCCGCCGCGCCGCGTCGAGTCGTCGTACGTCGTCGGCGTGCGCGTCGGCGCGCGCGTCCAGGGCGGCGCGCTCGGCCCTGGCCTCGACGAGGCGCCGCCGGCGCTCGGCCTGCTCACGGGCACGGCGCAACCGCTCGGCGGCCTCCTGCTCCGCGGCGGCGAGCTCGCAGGCCTGTCGCTCGGCCTCGACCCGCTCGTGGTCGGCGACGTCGCGCCGCTCGACGAGCCAGCGGGTGAGCGCGCCGTCGTCGGCCGGGCGGCCGAGGTCGCGGACGTCCCACCCGTCGGGCAGGGGGCGGCCGGCCGCCTCGCTCGCCCGGCTGACGACGTCGGCGACGACCTGGTGCTCGGCCTCGTCGAGGCGCGAGAGGTGACGTCGACGCTCGGCCAGCCAACGCTCGACGTCCTCGAACCGGCCGGTCCGGAAGAGGCGGGTGAGCAGTGCGTGCCGCTCTTCGCTGCGCGCGGTCAGGAACCTCTGGAACTGTCCCTGCGGGAGCATCGCGACCTGGGTGAACTGCCCGAGGCTCATTCCGAGCAGCGCTCCCACCTGGTCGCCGACCTCGTCGGCGCGCGTGGAGACCGGCTCCCAGGCGCCGTGCCGCAGCTCGCTCATGGAGACCCGGGTGGCGACCGGCGTCAGGCCGGGACCGCCACGCCGCTTGGGACGCTGCCACGCGGGGGAGCGCAGGATCCGGAACCGCCGGCCGCCGAGCGTGGCCTCCAGCTCGACCTCCGGCGCGACGTCGGGGTCGGCGCTGTCGCAGCGCAGCCGGTTGGCCGTGCCCCGGTCGCCGGGCACGCCGCCGAAGAGCGCGAAGCAGACGGCATCGAGGACGGTCGACTTCCCCGCGCCGGTGGGTCCGGAGAGCAGGAACAGCCCGGCGTCCGAGAGCGTGTCGAGGTCGACCTCGGTGCGGTCGGGGAACGGGCCGAAGGCCTGGAGGACGAGACGGTGGAGGCGCACGGTCAGTCGCCCTCCTCGGCCGGGCCGCTCGCCTCGGCGTTGGGGTCGGCCGTGGCGTCGTCGCAGCACGCGTCGACCGCGCGCCACAGCAGCCGGCGCTCGGCGTCGGTCGGCTCGTCCGGTCCGAGGTCGGCCATGAACTCCCAGGCCACGTCGTGGTCGGTACGGGCGTGGGTGCGCGAGGCGGGAGGCGCACCGAGGGCCGGCCGCACTGCGTCGAACGAGAGCAGCAGGGTGTGCGGGAAGCGCTCGCGCAGCCGCTCCATGGCCTGCTCGGGACGGCGTACGTCGGTGAGGGCGACCTCCAGCCACGACCCCTCGTGCTCCGCCAGGGCGGGGTCTCCCAGCAGCGTCTCCAGGTCGCCGCGCAGCCGGGCCAGCGGCCGCGGCACCGGGGCGGGAACGAAGGTCGCCGAGGCGAGCCCACCGGCGTCGAGGTCGACCAGCCAGGAGCCCTTCACCTGGTCGGTCTCGGAGAAGGAGTAGGCCAGCGGGGAGCCGCTGTAGCGCAGGTGGTCGTCGAGCACGTGCGGGCCGTGCAGGTGGCCGAGCGCGGCGTAGGTGATCCCGTCGAACACCGGACGCGGCACCCGCTCGACGCCGCCCACGCTGATGTCGCGCTCGGAGTCGCTGGGCTGCGCGCCGGCCACGAAGGCGTGCGCCGTGACGACGGAGCGGACGCCGGGGCGGGCGTCGAGGTCGGCACGCACCCGCGACATCGCCGCGCCGAGGGCGGCAGCGTGCGACCGCTCGTCGAGCGACCAGGCGCCCGCGACGGCGTACGGGTCGAGGTAGGGCAGGGGGTGGACGGCGACCGGGCCGTGCCGGTCCTCGAGCAGCACCGGCTCGCCGACCCGGGCCAGGTCGGTGCGCAGGTGGACGCCCGCGGCCTCGATGAGGCGTGCGCTGAAGCCGAGCCGCTGCGCGGAGTCGTGGTTGCCGCTGGAGACCACGACGGTCACGCCCTCGGCAGCGAGGCGCACCAGGGCCTCGTCGGCCAGGCGGACCGCGTCGACCGGTGGCAACGCGCGGTCGTAGACGTCGCCGGCGACCAGCACGACGTCGACCTGCTCGGCGCGCACGACCTCGACCAGGTGGTCGACGTAGGCGGCCTGGTGCGTCAGCATCCCCTCGCGGTGGAACGACCGGCCCAGGTGCCAGTCGGAGGTGTGGAGCAGTCGCACGTGCAGCGACGTTAGGCGTGAGCGCCGACAGTGCGGTGGACCCACGCCGTGCGGCCGCGGACGAGGCGTGTCACGCGTAGCGCACGGCGCGGTCGTCACGCACGAACCCGTGCAGCGCGAGCCCGCCGCGACGGGCCAGGTCGACCGCGAGGCTGGTGGGCGCACCGACCGCCACGAGCGAGCCGATGCCCGCGGCGAGGGCCTTCTGCACCAGCTCGAAGCCGGCCCGGCCGCTCACCACCAGGCCGGCCGCGGACGGCGACTCGCCGCGCAGCAGCCGCGCGCCGGTGACCTTGTCGACCGCGTTGTGCCGTCCGACGTCCTCGCGCACCACCAGCACCTTGCCGTCGGCGTCGACCAGGGCAGCGGCGTGCGCGCCGCCGGTGCGGTCGAAGACGCGCTGCCCGGGCCGCAGCCGGCCCGGCAGCGTGCGCACGACCTCGTCGGAGGGGAGGTCGCCGGACCAGGACGGCACGCCCCCGCGGGCGGCCAGCACCGCGTCGAGGGAGTCTTTCCCGCACACCCCGCACGCGCCGCTGCCGGCACTCAGCGCGTCGTGCTGGTGCGGCACCGAGGCGGGCTCCTCGTCGAGGGTGAGCGTGACGACGTTGAACTCCTGCTCGGGCGCGAGCGCCCGGTCGGTGCAGTAGGCGACGCCGTGCGGCCCGGCCGGACCGCACAGACCCTCGTGCAGCGCCCAGCCGGCGGCCAGCTCGAAGTCGTGGCCGGGCGTGCGCATGGTGACCCAGACCCGGTGGGCGTCGGTCCCGGGCCAGACCAGGCGCAGCTCGAGCGGCTCCTCGGTGACGACCCGGTCCTCCCGGTCGCGCGACCCGTCGGCCCGGTGCTCGGTGACCCGCAGCCGGACGGTCGGTCCGGGACGTCGTGGACGGCTCCCGGGGTCGCTGGACGGCACCCGGTCACCGTAGTCGCGGGTGGGCCACCCCTACCGCGGGGCCGCCAGGTCCTGCACCCAGTAGGTGCCGTACGTCGACCCGTCGACGGTCGCTGAGCCCAGCCCCATCTCGGTGAACGCGGCACTCATCAGGTTGGCGCAGTGGCCGGGGCTGTCGAGCCACCCCCGGACCACGGCCGCGGGGCTGTCGTAGCCGGCCGCGATGCTCTCGCCGGCCGTCGACCAGTCGTAGCCCGCCGCGGTGATCCGGGCGGAGAACCGGCTGCCGTCGCGGGAGTCGTGGTCGAAGTAGTCGTACGTCGCCATGTCCCGTGCGTGTCGACGGGCGGCGACCTCCAGGCGCGGGTCGCGGTTGAGCGCCGGCGCGGCGGCGTACGTCGTTCCGCCGCAGGCACGCGCCGACCGGCGCGCGACGTTGACCAGCCGCAGCACCTCCGTGGCGGCCGTGGACGGTGCGCTCACCGGCACCCCGGTCACCCGGACCGTCCGGGTCGGGCTCAGCAGGGCCCCGAGCAGGCCGCGGGGTGGGACCCGCACCCGCAGCCGCAGGCGGGTCGACCGGGCCGGTGCCGACCAGCGGAGCACCACCCGGCCGCGGGCGTCGGACCGCTCGTCGGTGACCGGCCGCCAGCCGCGCGACGTACGCCGCTGCACCGTCACCCGCCGGTGCCGTCCGGGCACCCGAAGCGTGGTGCGCTGGGCCGACAGCGGCCGGACGCGGCGGGGGAGCGCGTCCCACCCGCGCAGGAGGCCGGCCCGCTCGGCGACGTGGCTCGTACCCGTCGCCGTCGCCGTCGCGCCGGCCGGGACGGGAGGCACGGCGCTCGCCAGGAGCGCGACGAGCACGACGAAGGGGAGCGCCGCGAGGGCGCGCCGGAGCGAGGGGAGCACGCCTCTACGGTCGGCAGCCCGCCCGGTGGTCCTGAGAGGCCGAGGTCACCGGTCGACGGGGACCTCGGTCCGTGACGCACCTCGCCCCCGGTCCCACGTGGGGGCGCCGGGGGCGAGGAGCGTCGGGGTCGAGCCGCTGGCTCAGCCCTGGACGGCGAGCGCGAACTCGACGCGTCCCTGCTCGTCGACGGCGGCGTCGAGCACCTTGTCGTCGAGCATGACCGAGGCCTGCTCGTCGAGGTAGATGGTGGCGCCGTCCTGGTCGACGACCTGGTCCTGGGCCTCGGGGGCCTCGGCGGCCGCGATCGCGAACGACGACGGCTCGCCGTCGGAGGTGATGCGCAGGCCGGCGGACTCGGGGAGCCCCGGCTGGGTGGTGATCTCGCGGACGATGCTGCTGGCGTTCTCGGTGAGGGTGAGCATGTGCTCGCCTTTCGGAGACTGCGTTCGGACGCACTCCACCGTTCCGCACCGGGCGCGCTCGTTCAAGGCCGCGCGCCCGCCGGGCGTGTCGGGAACGGGCCCGTCGGCCTCGTGCCGACCTCTCAGTCGACGCTCACGCCGGTGATGGTGACCGGCCTGTTCGGTGCCCCGTCGACGCCCTGGGCGTCATTGCTCCCCCCTGCGGCGACCTGCTCCACGACGGCGAGGCCGTCGGCGGACACCGTGCCGAACTGGGTGTACGCCGGCGGGAGCTCGGAGTCGCCGTACACGAGGAAGAACTGCGAGCCGTTCGTGTCCGCGCCGGCGTTGGCCATGGCCAACGTGCCGGCCGGGTACGGCACGGTCGCCGCAGTGGTGTCGAGCGCGTCGAGCTCGTCGGCGAACGAGTAGCCCGGACCGCCGGCCCCGGTGCCGCTCGGGTCGCCGCACTGCAGCACCTCGAGGCCGTCGTACGACGTGAGCCGGTGGCAGGTGGTGCCGTCGAAGTAGCCCTGCTCGGCCAGCGACACGAAGGAGTTGACCGTGCACGGGGCGTCGGCCCGGTCGAGCGTGATCGGCACGTCGCCCTGGTCGGTGGTGATCGTCGCGCTGGTCTCGCCCTCCGCCGACGCCTCGCCGGCCGGGGGCTCGACGTCCTTGGCGGCCGAGCCGCCGGCCGGGTAGGCGCACTCGACGCTGGCCCCGGTGACGTCCGCGGCGGTCTCGTCGTCACCACCGCAGGCGGCGGTGACCAGGGGCAGGGCGAGGACCGCGACGGACGCGGCGAGGGGGCGCAGGCGCATGGCGGCGATGGTAGGGGGCGGTCCTGAGGTCGTGTCCGTAGGCTGCCAACATGCGCGTCGGCCTGCACTACGCCAGCTTCAGCCACCCCGACTGGGAGCACAGCCTGGAGGACCGGCTGACCGTCACCGCCCGGGTGGCCGACGAGGGCGGGGTCTCGCTGCTGACCGTGATGGACCACTGGTTCCAGATGGAGCAGCTCGGCGGGCCGGCGGAGCCGATGCTGGAGGGCTACACGACCCTCGGCTACCTCGCCGCCGTCACCTCGCGGGTCCGACTGAGCCTGCTGGTGACCGGCGTGACCTACCGGCACCCCGGCCTCCTCGCCAAGCAGGTCGCGACGCTCGACCGGCTCTCCCGCGGTCGGGCGATGCTCGGCATCGGGGCGGCGTGGTACGAGCGCGAGCACACCGGCCTGGGCGTGCCCTTCCCGCCGACCCGGGAGCGGTTCGACCGGCTGGAGGAGACCCTCGAGATCTGCCGGCGCGTGTGGTCCGACGACGCGACGCCGTACGACGGCCGCTTCCACCCCCTCGCCGAGCCGGTGGGCGTGCCCCCGACCTACCAGCGCCCGCACCCGCCGATCCTGGTCGGCGGGTCCGGGGAGCGGCGCACCCTGCGGCTGGTGGCGCAGCACGCGCAGATGTGCAACCTGTTCGGCGAGGCGCCCAACGTGGTCGAGCACAAGCTCGCCGTCCTGCGGGGTCACTGCGACGACGTCGGCACCGACTACGACGCCATCGAGAAGAGCGTCATCGTCGGGCAGGACGCCGTCGTGGAGCGCGACGCGTTCCTGCGCACGGCCGAGGCGTACGCCGCCCTGGGCGTGGACACGGTGGTCGTCAGCCCGGTGGGCGTCGACCCGGTCGGATGGACGTCCTCCCTGGTCGAGAGGGTGTTGCCGGCCCTCGCGCCCCTATGATGCCGAGGTGACCCCCTCCCCGGACGGCGTTGCGCCCCCGGGCGCCGTCGTCGTCGCCGACGACGCGCCGCTGCGCCGGGTCGCCCCCGTCGCTGCGGGGCTGGTGCTGGTCATGACCGTCGTGGTCCTGGTCGGCTGGGTGGCCGGGATCGACGTGCTGACCCGGTTCCATCCCGACCTGGCCGCGATGCAGCCGTCGACGGCCCTCGGGTTCGGGCTGGTCGCGCTCGCGGTCCTCGTGGTCTCCCTCGGGGGGACGGGCCGCACGGCCACGATCGGGGCCGTCGCGGCGCTCGCTCTCACTGCGGTCGGCGACGTCGCGTCGCTGGTCGCCGTCTCGCGGGGCACGGCCTTCCCCCTGTCGCTCCTCGTGCCTCCCGGCGACGACGTCGCCGGGACGATGTCGGTGATGACCTCGGTCGGGCAAATCCTGCTCGTCACCGGCGGCCTGCTCTGCGTCGCCCGGCTCTCCGGCTGGGCCGATGTCGCCACCGGTCTGGCCGGTGTCATCGGCCTGCAGGGCCTCGTCGGCCACCTCTACGGCAGCGACGACCTGTACGTCGTCGGGCTCTTCGGGACGATGAGTCTGCCGACGTCGCTCGCGATCACCGCGCTCGCCGGCGGGTGGCTCCTGGCCCGCCCCGACCGCGGCATCGCCGGGCTCGTCCTGCGCGCCACCGCCGGCGGCGCCGTGCTGCGCCGCCTGCTCCCCGTGGTCGCGGTCCTGCCCGTGCTCGTCGGCCTCGTCGGTGTCGCGGCGGTGCGGGACGGCTCGGCGGACCCGGTCTTCGTGCTCTCGGCGATGGCGGTCGTCCAGGCCGCGTTCGGCGCCCTGGCGGTCGCCCTGGTGGGGCGCGACCTCATCGACATCGGTCTGGACCGCGACGCCGCCGTGCGCGACCGGGACGAGGCGGAGCGGGCCCGCGCCGAGGCGCTGGCCGTCCGGGACGCCCTCGCCACGTCACTGGCCGAGCGCGACCGGCTCGCCGACGACCTCGCCGGTACCCACCGTGAGCTCAGCGCCCTCGTCGACACCGTCGCCGACGACCTCCTGACACCGCTGCGAGCGGTCACCACCACGACCGAGCTGGCATCGACGATGGAGACCCGGCCGGAGGTCAAGGAGCTGCTCGCCCATGCCCAGCACGGCGCGGCCCGCGGCGTCGCGCTGCTCGAGGACCTGCTGGCCTACGAGCGGGTCGGCACCAGCGACCTCGCGGTGACCCGGGTCGTCCTCGAGGACGCCGTCGAGGACGGCCTGGCCGCCGCGTCGCTCGCCCTGCACCGCCGCAGCCGCCTGCGGCTCACCGTCGACGACGTCGCGCTCGCGGGCGACCCGCGCCTGATGACGACCCTGTTCCAGGAGCTCTTCTCCGACGTGCTGCGGCGGTCGCCGGCCGGCGTACGACCGTCGGTGACCGTCGAGGCCGCCGTGCCCGTGGAGGGCGTCGGGCTGGTCGAGATCGTGGTCGAGGACAACAGCGGCCGGGTGCCGCCGGAGGAGCGGGCGGCGCTCTTCGACGTCGTCACCGAGCGGTCGTGGGCGGACGAGGGTCGCGTGGGCACTCGGCTGGCCCTCGCGACGTGCCGCCGGATCGTGGAGCGGCACGGCGGCTCGATCGTCTGCGTCGATGCTGACGGCGACCGGCGGCGGCTGCTGATCAGCCTGCCGGCCGACGTACCTGCCTGAGGTCGCTCACATCTCCTCGTGCGTGTCCGGGTCGCCGCCGAAGAGGCGGCCGTCGGACTCGGCGAGGGCCGAGATCGCGGCCATCTCGGTCTCGGTGAGCTCGAAGGAGAACACGTCGAGGTTCTGCCGCTGCCGCTCCGGGGTCGCCGACTTGGGCACCGGCAACGAGCCCAGCTGGACGTGCCACCGCAGGATGACCTGTCCCGGCTCCACGCCGTGCGCGCCCGCCGCGTCGGTGACGGCCGTCTCGTCGAGCGGAGCGCGGCGCTTGCCCATCGGGCTCCAGGCCTCGGTGCGGATGCCGAGGTCGGCGTGGACCGCCCGCATCTCCTCCTGCGGGAACCGCGGGTGGAGCTCGATCTGGTTGACGACCGGCGTGACGCCGGTGGCGTCGATGATCGTGCGCAGGTGCTCGGCGGTGAAGTTCGAGACGCCGATCGAGCGGACCAGGCCCTGCTCGCGCAGGTCGATGAGGGCCTGCCAGGCCTCGGTGTAGCGGCCGACCGAGGGGTTGGGCCAGTGGATGAGCTGCAGGTCCAGGTGGTCGAGACCGAGGCGCTGCAGCGATCCCTTCACCGAGGCGATCGCGTCGTCGTAGGCGTGGTCGCGGCCCGGGATCTTGCTGGTGACGAGGTAGTTCTCGCGCGCCAGGCCGGAGCGGCGCAGCGCCTCGCCGACCGCCTCCTCGTTGCCGTAGTTGACCGCGGTGTCGACCAGTCGGTAGCCCACGTCGAGCGCGGACACGACCGCGTCGACGCACGCGTCGTCCTGGAGCGGGTAGGTGCCGAAGCCGATCGCGGGGATCGACGTGCCGTCGTGGAGGGTGTGGGTCGGGATGCTCGGTGCGCTCACCCCTCCACGCTAGGGCGCCGGTCGCTCCCGCGTGCGCCCGGACGGGTGGGTCGCCGGGTCGTGCTCGTCACTGTCGTCACTGTCGGTGCTCCCCGGTACGACGGGTGCGTGGACGTGGGCGCAGAGGCGGAGGCTGTCGGGGGCACGGGGCTCGTCGAGCCGCAGGAGCGTGAGTGCGTGTGCTGCTACGTGGCGCGGGCGGTCGCCGAGCACGGCTGCGACGGCACGCTGCGCCTGGCGCGCGCGCACCGCGACGCCACCGCGCCCGGTGCGGTCGGCCTGGAGCGGCGCCTGACCCGGATCGGCGTCACGTGCGACTGCGCCGTCGAGGAGCGCGGGTGGTGGCTGCGACGCGAGCACTGGGAGCGCGACCTCGACACCGACGAGCTGCGGCCTCCCGCCCCGAGGCCGGGCTGCGGCTGGGTGCCGTCGGGCTCCTCGCAGCCCTGCGGGCTGTGGGTGAGGCCGCGGGCCTGGGAGTGACCCCGCGGCCGGCGGGCTGGCTAGCGGACCCCGGCGGTGCGGGCCCGCCGGTCGGTCGCACGCTGCGCGACGTCCTCGGCGACCGTGCGGGCGTTGAGCACCCGCACCCACACGACGTACCCGCAGGCGTGCACGCCGAGCACCCGCCCAAGCCGCCCGCCGGCGACCTCGACCTCCTCGACCAGCTCCAGCGGCAGGCTGATCGCGGTGCTGCCGTTGCCGGAGCGTGCGGGGAAGAACGTGAGCTTGAGGTCGGACAGACCCAGGTTGCCCGAGACCCAGGTGTGACCGGTGAGGCCTTCGAGCGCGGCGGCGAGGCGCGGCTCGAGGCGCTCGGAGGCGGGACGCCGCACGTCGGTGCGGAGGCTGGCCTTGTACGACTGCGGCATGCGTGTCATGTCGACTCCAGGAGCAGTGGCGGGCAGGTACGGCGACGCAGGGCCCCCCGCATGCGCTCATCTCCACTGTCGACCAACGGCGGCCGAAACACAGGTGAAACCTGTCACTTCTCGGTAGGACGTACGTCCTCAGAAGTCCAGGACCCGCGACCGTCCGCCACGGTCGGTCAACCAAGCGCGCGGCGCACCACCGGTTCGAAGGCGTCGGCGATCGCCGCGTAGCCGCGCTCGTTGGGGTGGAACCGGTCCTCGGCGACCCGGCCGACCCAGGTGTCGGGGCCGTCGGTGCGCATGTCGACCACGCGCAGGGCGCCGCGCGCGCCGGCCTCGTCGACGTGGCGGTTGGCGCCCCGGGCGGCCGCGCGGGGCTGGGGGAGGGTGGCGACCACGGCGCCGCGGGGGAGCGCGTCCACGAGTGCGCCGAAGCGCTCGGGCAGCGCGTCGCGCACCCGGCGCCCGGCGAAGAGGTCGTTCGACCCGACGAGGACGGTGACCAGGTCCGGTGCGTCGGCGGTCGACGCCGGGAGACCGCGCAGCGCCGGCAGCTGCTGGTCGAGGACGTCGTCCACCCGGGCGCCGGTCGCGGACAGGTTCAGCACCTCCAGGTGGACGCCGGAGGCGGCGAGCCGCTCGTCGAGCTGGCCGACCCAGCCGCGGTCGTGACCGCCCGCACCGACGGACTGCGACATCGAGTCGCCGAGCACGACCCAGCGGCGTCGGCCGCTCGGGGCGGCGAGGACGCGGCGGTTGTGGGCGTGCCAGGCGTCGGCGTACGGCTCGGCCTGCGCGAGCACGCGGCGTACGCCGGGCAGGACCGCGCCGAGGGAGCGCACCACGCGGCCCGGCGGCCGGCCGGTGCGGTTGTCGTAGGGGAGCACGTCGGCGGTCACGACCGTGATTCTCCCCGGTCGGCGGTCACCTGTCGGCGCGACCGGGCACGATCGACGGCGTGCGGACCCTCCTCAACGTCATCTGGCTGGTGCTCTGCGGTGCGTGGATGGCCCTGGGCTACGTCGTCGCCGGGATCATCTGCTGCCTGCTGGTGATCACGATCCCGTTCGGCATCGCGTCGTTCCGGATCGCCGGCTACGCGCTCTGGCCGTTCGGCCGCACCGCGGTCGTGCGTCACGACGCGGGCGCGCCGTCGGCGATCGGCAACGTGATCTGGTTCCTGGTGGCGGGGCTGTGGCTGGCCATCGGGCACGTGGTGACCGGCGTCGCGCTGTGCCTGACGGTCATCGGGATCCCGCTGGGCATCGGCAGCTTCAAGATGGTGCCGATCTCCCTGCTCCCGCTGGGCCGCGAGATCGTCCCGACGCGCTGAGCCTCGTGGGCGCGATCGGTCCGATGAACAATGATGAAAGCCCTTGGCTTTTGATGAAGAATGATGAATGCTGGAGGCGTGGCGAGCCGTAGTCCCTTCCGACCGTCCTTCGGGTCCAACCCACCGCTCGTGGTGGGGCGCGACGCGGTGCTGGACGAGCTCGCCGACGCGCTCGACGGTCCGCCCGGCTCGGCAGGGCGGGCCGCGCTCATCACCGGCAACCGCGGCATCGGCAAGACCGTCGTGCTCAACGAGGCCGAGGCCCTCGCCCGGGAGCGGGGCTGGCTGGTGCTGTCGGAGACCGCCACCGACGGGCTCGTCGACCGGATCACGGCCGACGGGCTCCCCGAGCTCGCCGACCTGCTGCGCCAGTCGCCGGCGTCGCGCCCGAGGGTGCGCGGCATCTCGCTGCCCGGCGGGCTCGGGGGAGTCGACCTCGACCTGCCGCAGGAGCAGGGGCCGGGCGGTCTGCGACGCCAGCTCAACGCGATCACCGACCTGCTCGACGAGCACGACACCGGGATCATGATCACGATCGACGAGGTGCACGCCCGCGGAGCCCGCGACGACGTCGCCCAGCTCGCCGCGGTCGTCCAGCACGCGTTCCGGGAGGACCGGCCGGTGGCGTTCGCCGCGGCCGGGCTGCCCGCCGCGGTGCAGGACCTGCTGACGGCCGACGTGTCGACCTTCCTGCGGCGCGCTCGACGGTTCGTGCTCGAGCCGTTGAGTCCTGTCGCGGCCGAGGAGGCGCTGCGGGTGCCGATCATCGAGGCCGGGCGGCAGGTGGGGCCGGACGAGGTCGCGCGGATGGCCGAGGCGACGTACGGCTACCCCTACCTGGTGCAGGTGGTGGGTGACCGGGCGTGGCGCCAGGACCCGTCGTCGGAGGCGATCACCGCCGACCACGTGGCGCGCGGCATCGACGACGCGGTGCGCGAGGCTGGGTTCGCGCTGCACGAGCCGGCGGTCAACGACCTCTCCGACACCGACCGGAAGTTCCTCGCCGCGATGGCCGTCGACACGACGGGGGAGTCGGCCATCTCCGACATCGAGGCCCGGCTGGACCGCGACCACGGGTACGTGTCGCGCTACCGCTCGCGCCTGATCGTCGCCGGCGTGGTCGAGCCGAGCCGCCGCGGCTACCTGCGCTTCACCATCCCCTACCTCGCGGAGTTCCTGCGGGCGCGCGTCGACTACCTCTGAGGCGCCCGGCGTACGGCAGACTGCCCCGTCGGTCCGCTGCGTCTCGGGAGCAGGCCGTACGCCGAGAGGGGATCACCGGATGCTGGCCGTACTCGTGGGGGCGACGCTGGCGGTGGTGCTGTCGCTCGTCGGCACCCGGCTGGCGATCGCGTGGTTCGTGCGGCACGGCTACGGACAGCCGATCCGGGAGGACGGTCCGACCACCCACCACGTGAAGCAGGGGACGCCGACGATGGGCGGCGTCGTCATCCTCGCCGCGGCCGTGGTGGCCTTCGCGGCCGCGACCTTGCTCACCGGGCGGCTGCCGAGCGCGAGCGCGTGGCTGTTCCTGCTGCTGTTCCTCGGGTGCGGCGCGATCGGGTTCCTCGACGACTTCCTCAAGGTCTACCGCCAGCACAACCAGGGCCTGTCCGGGCCGGCGAAGCTCGTCGGGCAGACGGGGATCGCGGTCGGCTTCGGCGTGCTGGCCACCCAGCTGTTCGCCGACGACCGCGGGGTGCGGCCCGCCTCGCTGCAGCTGTCGGCGACCCGCGACTTCGGCTGGGAGCTGCCGTGGTTCGTGGTGCTGGCGGTGATCTGGTTCATCGTCACCGCGACGTCCAACGGCGCCAACCTCACCGACGGCGCGGACGGTCTGCTGGCCGGCACGTCGGTGATGGTGTTCGGCGCGTACGCCGTCATCAACCTCTGGCAGAACAGCCACCTGTGCGGCTCCGGCGCCGCGGCGTTCTCCGACGAGCACTGCTACGTCGTCCGCGACCCGCTCGACCTGGCGGTGCTGTCCGCGGCGATCGCGACGGCCTGCGCGGGCTTCCTGTGGTGGAACGCCAAGCCGGCCAGGATCATGATGGGCGACGTCGGCTCGCTGGCCATCGGGGGAGCGCTGGCCGGCCTGGCGATCATGTCGCGCACGGAGCTGCTGATGGCCGTCGTGGCCGCGCTGTTCGTGATGGAGACGTCGTCGGTGCTGATCCAGCGCTACGGCTTCAAGCTCACCCGGCGGCTCACCGGCACGGGGCGCCGGGTCTTCCGGATCGCGCCGATCCACCACCACTTCGAGCACCTCGGCTGGGACGAGGTGACGGTGGTGATCCGGTTCTGGATCATCGCCGGCCTCGGCGTGCTCGCCGGGATGGGGATCTTCTACGCCGACTGGCTCGGCTGACCCGTCCCGCCCGAGGCGGCGACGTCGACGCACAGGACGGCGCGGTTGCCGTCCGGGTCGGCGATGACGGTGTTGCCGGGCGCCGCGCTGTCGTCGACGACCGTGCCGCCGGCGGCGACGGCGGCCGCGACCCGGTCGGCGAGCACCTCGAGCGGCAGGTAGATCTCGAGGGGGAAGCGCTGGGTCACGGGGGAGTCGGGGTCGTCGCCGCTCTCGTCGAACCACAGGTTCGGCACCCGCGCCGTGGCGTCGCGCACCTCGTCGCCCGGCGTACCGCGCCCCTGCGACGCCGGGTCGCCGGTGAGCACGGCCGCCCAGACCGGAGCGACGACGTCCGGGCGAGGCGTACCCAGGCCGAGCTCGATCTCAGTGACCTGGGCGGGGTCGGCGCCGAGACCGTGCTCGGCCGCGATCTCGCTGACTCGTCGGGCGAGGTCGACGTCGTCCTGGGTCACCCACTCGACGACGTGCTCGGTGCCGTCGTCGGCGCGGTAGATCGCGTCGTGGCTGACGAGCTCGAGGTCGACCCGGGCGGCGTCCATGGTCACCCGAGGGTGGTGTCCGAGGGCGTCGGCAGCCTCGGCGACCGCGGTGACGAACCGGGCGCCCGCTGCGAAGCCGTCGGTCAGGAACCGGGCGTGCAGGCCCTGGGCGAGCTTGCGCCAGTCCGGGAGGTCGACGTCGGCCAGCGCGCTGCTGCGGAGCATGTCCATGCGGCGACGCTACGCCAGGCCGGTGTCCCGCGTCACCGGTCGCCCGGGCGTCAGCCGATCTGGACGAGGCGGTCGAGGTCGTCGCTGGGCAGGGAACCGTCGACGACCGCCGTCACAGCCGACGACTCCAGGTCCGCGTCGCCGTTGGTGGTGGTCATGAACGCGGTGTCGGCCGCGTCGCGTCCGGTGGCGATCCGCACCAGGCTGGAGCGAGGTGCGAGCGCGGTGGAGTCGACGACGTGCCAGCCTCCCGCGACGTACGCCTCCACGACGGCGTGGAAGTCCATGGGGAAGCACCCGGGCGCGTAGACCGCGACCAGGCGGGCGGGCACCCCGAGGGCACGCAGCAGCGCGATGCCGAGGTGGGCGTAGTCGCGGCAGACGCCCGCGCGGTGCTCGAGCGTGTCGGCGGCGCCGTCGGTCGGACCGCTGCTGCCGGGCACGTACTCGAGGCGCGTGCCCACCCAGGACGACACGGCCTGGAGCAGGTCGCGGTCCGCGACCGTGCCGAACTCCGCCTCGGCGACGTCGCCGAACGTGTCGGCGGTCGCGTACCGGCTGGGGCGGCGGTACGTCGAGAGGTCGACCTGATCGACCTCCGCTGGGCGCGCCGTGCGCCGAACCGTGGCGTCGTACGACACCCGGGTGCGCCCGGGCGGGACCGTCAGGAGGTGGAGCCGACCGTGGTGGGGCGTGGCGATCTCGGTCGGGGTTAGTGGTCCGTGGTCGTCGTGGACGACGGTGAGCCGCTCACGCACCTTGAGTCCCGGCGTACGGGCCACGGCCACCTGGAGCTCCACCTCGGACTGCGTGCCGGCCGTGATCTCGAGCTCGGCGCCCACGGATCGCTTCACGGGATCGATCGTCCCAGTGCGCGCCCCACCCCGAGGGCGACGCGGCCACGCGGCCGCGCAGCCGTGGGGGAGCAGACGTGCTTGGCTGGGGGCGTGGGCGTGGGCGCGGACAAGGTCGACCTGAAGCGACTGCCGCCGTACCGCGCCCGCGCTGGCCGCCTCGACCTCGTCGACGTGCCGCCCTCGCGGTACCTGGCGATCGACGGCGCGGGGGACCCGAACACCACTCCGGCGTTCACCGAGGCGGTCGGGACGCTCTACCCGCTGGCGTACGCGCTGAAGTTCCGCAGCAAGGCCGCGGGTCGCGACTACGTCGTCCCTCCGCTGGAGGGGCTGTGGTGGGCCGACGACATGGACGCCTTCACGGTGGCGCGGGACAAGGCGCGCTGGCAGTGGACGTTGCTGCTGCTCGTCCCGGACTGGCTCGACGACTCCGACGTCGAGGCGGCTCGGGAGACTCTCGTCGTCACGGGGCGCGCGCCGGCGCGGCTGGACGACGTACGGGTCGAGGCGTTGGAGGAAGGCCGGTGCGTGCAGACGCTGCACGTCGGGTCGTTCGACGACGAGGCCGAGGTGCTCGAGCGGATCCACCACCAGCACGTGCCGTCGCACGGTCTGCGGCTCGCGGGTCGGCACCACGAGATCTACCTGAGCGACGTCCGTCGCGTGGAGCCGGCACGACGGCGGACGATCCTGCGCCAGCCGGTGGTCCAGCGATGCGACCCCGGGTAGGTGCGGAGCGTGCGGGGAGGGCCTGCGGAACCCGCTGCTCCACCCGGATCCTCGTCACTTGACATAATGTACGTTATCGGCGATCGATCTGGCACAGGTCAGCAGTGGCGTCGTACACCGCGACTCCCTCGGATCTCCAGGCAGCGAGCAGCCGCTGGTCGCCGGATGCTGCCACGAGATCCGGGTCGGCGAGCCCGAGGACTGCTGCGCAGTGCGCGGCGTCGTAGCCGCGCAGGGAATGCCGCATCGCGAGCTCGGCGGCGTGGCGCATCAGCTGGTCACTGAGCTCCAGCACCTCGACCGCCAGCCAGAGCTCGTCCAGAACGCTTCTGGCGTCGAGTGCCTGCGCCGCGGAGATGCGGCCCAATCGTTCGGCCATGGCGACCGCAGCGGCGGCCTCGATGTAACCCAGTCGCGTACAGACGACCTTGTCGGCACCGTCCCAGACCTCGCCCCAGGCAAACGACGCAGGCTCGTCGATCACCAACGGCACCAGGGCCGACGTGTCGAGATAGACGATCACCGACGCTGCTCGTCCACCAGATCGCTCACCGTCGTCGCGGCCTGGACCGGCGCGGGCCGTGGCCCCTTCCGAAGTGCGGCGGGAGTCACCTTCCCCTCCGCGATCAGCTGCTCGAGCTTCGTCGGCACGCCCACAGGGACGATCCGTGCAACGGGCCGTCCGTGGTCAGTGACCGTGATCGTGTGCCCGTCGCGAACCGACGCCAGGTGACGACTCAGACCGTCACGTAGCTCCCGGACGCCGATGTCCACGGCCCACCTCCTGTAGCCATATTCGCTGGGCTGAATGTAGCCACAATGACACCTCTCTCCCAGGGCATCAACCCCGTCGCTGCCGGTTGCGCACACTGAGGACCCCGAGAGAGATGACGGCCGTCGCCATGCCTGCGACCCGGACCCAGTCGAGTACGTCGTTGTGCTGCCACACCCAGTCGGACCAGCGCGCTTCTGCTCCCGGAAGTGGCGTGACAGTGAAGGTCGCCACGACCAGCGCCCACAGCGTCGCCGCGAGCAGGCCGACGACGGCGACGGCACCGGACCGGCGATGCGCCGTACAGATGCCGGCCAGCACCAGAGCCACGACGACCTCAACTCCGCCACGGACGACCACCCCGAGCGGCACGACGTACTGAACGCTCTCCACGGCCGCGAACTGTACGGCCGCCGGTCGGTCACGTCCCGAGGACGTGGAACTCGTTGCCGTCAGGGTCCAGCACCGTGGTGCCGACCGCATCCTCGACCTGCTCAGGGACCGTGGCGCCGCGGGTGACCAGCGCTGCGAGCGCGATCTCCGTCGGACCGGCGGCGGTGACCTCCAGCCGCCACCGGTCGCGACCCGTGCGCGGCATGAGTGGCGGACCGCTCCAGGTGATCTTGGGTCCCCCGCCCGGCGACTGGATCGCGGTCTCCTCGTCCTGGTCCCAGACCAGCGGCCAGTCGAGCACGGCGCTCCAGAAGCGACCGAGGGTTGCGGTGCCGTCGCAGTTGACCGCCCCGACGACGCCGGTGCCGGCCAGGAACTGGTTGTCCGGCGGGATCACGCACAGCTCGTTGCCGTCCGGGTCGGCGAGCACGACGTGGTCCTCGTCGGGCGACTGCCCGACGTCGACGTGCGCGCCACCGAGGTCGAGCGCGGCCCGTACGAGCCGGTCCATGTGATCCGGCGAGCGCGACGTGACGTCGAGGTGGATGCGGTTCTGGGTGGTCTTCGCGATGTCCGTCGGGCACAGGACCAGCGGCAGCGCCCGTGGGTCGTCCGGCGTCAGCGCCACGGTCCCGTCCGGTCTCTCGGCGGCGGGCCACTGCAGAAGACCGGACCAGAAGGCCGCGGTCCCCCGCGGGTCCACCGCGTCGTAACGGATCGCGCTGAGCCACAGGTCACCCACGGTCCGAGGCTAGGAAGGCAGCCGACCGCCGGACAACCGAGTTCGTCGCGCGGAGAGCGGCTCAGCGGCGGAGGCCGGTCGCGATCTCTCGCGCCAGCCCGACGCTGGCCTCGATCTCGGCGAGCCGGATCGACACGCTCTCGACGTTGATGCCGAACGGCACCCCGAGCCGGCGGCAGAACGCGATCAGCTCCCGGGCCGCACCCAGCGCGTGCTCGTACGACGCCTGGAGCGTGTCGCCGGCGTGCCGCAGGTCGTTCTGGATCCATCGAGGTACGTCGATGCCGAGCCACCCCAGGAACTCCAGCGTCCTCATCGACCCGCACACCGAGAACGTGAACACCAGCGGCACCGGCTCCAGGCCCTCGTCGCGGCACGCGTAGGCGTAGTCGGAGACGAGGTTCTTCGCAGCGTTGACGTCGTACACGACCTGCGTGACGAAGAAGGAGCAGCCCGCCTGCTGCTTGGCGAGCAGGCGCAGGTGCTCCTCGCCGCGGCGCGTGTGCCTCTCGGGGATCGCGACGCCGCCCAGGGGCAGGTCGGGGCGCACCTCGGACAGCAGGGCCTGGGCGCGCGCGAGCGACGTGGCCGGTCGAGACTCCCGCGACGACGCGCCCACGAACACCGTCAGGTCGCGGCCGGTGTCCGGCTCCCCCAGCCACCCGCGCAGCTCGTCCTCGGCGTACTTGCCGACCGCCCGGTAGACGACGACCGGGGTGGGCCAATCGGCCAGGTGCCGACGACGGAAGTCGGCCGGGTCGAGCGTCGCGACGAACGGGAACGGTCGCTCCCGCGGGTTGCGGTCGCTCTCGTCGTCGATGTCGTAGAGCACGAGCCCGTCCAGGCCGATCGGCGCGAGCCGCGCCTGCGTGACATCCGCGATCTCCTGCGCGCGCTCCTCGCTGACGGTGGTCCGCGGAGGGGTCAGGGCGAACAGGAGGAACTCGCTCCCGCGCGTGCTGATGCGCTCCCCCAGGTCCACGGCCACGAACGTACGTGACCCGGTCGCCCGCGCCGGACCCGTCCCAGGGAGCGTCGGGTGGCGTCGACCACTCCCGTGCTCAGCCGAGCACGGGCAGACCCAGCGCGGCGGCCTCCGCAGGCGGGTCGGTGCTCCGTCCCGTCCCGTGCAGCACCGTGTCGACGTCGCTCCACGACGCCGGCACCGGGCCACGGGCCAGCGCCTCGACCGTCGCGCGGGTGAGCAGCAGCCCCGACTCGGTCGGCGGGACCTCGACGTCGAGGTCGAGGTGGTGCACGACGTTCTCGACAGCCCACACGGCGAGGAAGTCGCCGGCGGTGAAGACCTGGCCGATCCAGGTGACCGGTCGGTCGGGGCAGCCGGCGACGCCACGCAGCAGCGCGGCGGCCACGTCGTGCAGCTGCTCGAGCGCGCTCGCCGGTCGGGCGTAGGCAGCGGTACGCCGCCGCTGCGCCATCAACGTCGGCACCGGGTCCTCGTCGTACGCCGACGCGAACGCCGGCCAGAACGACGCGGCGTCCTGCGTGGGCTCGGCGTCGACCTGCGACACCAGGCCGCCGAGCATCTCCTGCCAGCCGTGCAGCACGTGCACGACCACGTCCAGCCGCGACCACCCGGGGCAGCGGGACGCAGCGAGCAGGTCGTACTCCCCCACGTCGTCGACCGCCCTCAGGAAGCCCGCGACCGTGCCCGCGAAGCATGGACGCGCCTGCTCCAACGGGAGGGTGAGGTTCATGGGCGGAGGCTACTGATGTCAGACGGCTCGGCCCTAGGCATCGGGCGCACGGTCGTTGTAGACGCCGGCGGGCTCCTGTCCGCAGAGCTCCTGGATCGCGTCCATCACCTCGTCGGTGAGCACCCGTCGCGCCTTGCCGAGCGCCATCCCCTCGAAGCGGTCCGCGACGTCGATCGGCGTACCGAACCGGACCGTCACCGGGACGACGCGCGGAAGTGTCGAGCCGACCGGCTGGAGCTTCTCGGTGCCGACGAGTCCGACCGGCACGACGGGTACGCCGGCGGTCAGCGCGAGGTGGGCGGCGCCGGTGCGGCCGCGGTAGAGCCGGCCGTCGCGGGAGCGGGTGCCCTCGGGGTAGATGCCGAACGCCTCGCCCCGGCCGAGCACCTCCAGCGCTGTGTCGAGGCTGCCGAGCGCCGCCTGCGGGTCGTCGCGGTCGACCGGGAGCATCCCGAGTCCGCTGAACCAGGCCCGCGAGATCGCGCCCTTCACGCCGGTGCCGGTGAAGTAGTCGGACTTCGCCAGGAACACCACCTTGCGGGGCACCACGACGGGGATGACGACCGAGTCGACGAAGCTGCGGTGGTTGCTGGCGAGGATCACTCCCCCGCTGTCGGGCACGTTCTCCAGGCCCTCGACGGTCGGCCGCCAGACCGCCTTGGCCAACGGCGGGACGACGGTGTGGAGTGCCTGGTACATGACCACGACCACAGTCTTGCGGTTACCGGCCAGTCCGTCCTGATCGGCCGCCGAGATCACGTCGTGACTGGTCAGAACGAAACACGGGTGACACCGTTCGCCCCTCGCTGATCTGGAAGGGTTCGGGTCATGCGGATCGGACTCCTCACCAGCGGTGGCGACTGCCCCGGCCTCAACGCCGTCATCCGGGGAGCCGTGCTCCGCGGTGTGAAGACCTTCGGCCACGACTTCGTCGGCTTCCGCAACGGCTGGCGGGGTCTGCTGGACAGCGACATCATGGCGCTCCCGCGCACCCGCGTGCGTGGCCTGGCGCGCGAGGGCGGCACGATCCTCGGCACCTCGCGCACGAACCCGATCGACGACCACGGCGGTGGCACCGACAACATCCGCGCGATCCTCGAGCGGCACGACATCGACGCCGTCATCGCCATCGGGGGCGAGGGCTCGCTGGCCGGCGCGAAGCGCCTCTCGGACGCCGGACTCCCCGTGGTGGGTGTCCCGAAGACGATCGACAACGACCTCAACGGCACCGACTACACCTTCGGTTTCGACACCGCCGTCGCGATCGCGACCGACGCTATGGACCGCCTGCGCACGACCGGCGAGTCGCACCACCGGTGCATGGTCGCCGAGGTGATGGGCCGCCACGCCGGCTGGATCGCCCTGCACTCCGGGATGTCGGCCGGTGCGCACGCCGTGCTGATCCCCGAGCAGCGCGTCTCGATGGTGGAGCTGTGCACGTGGGTGCGCGAGGTGCACGAGCGCGGCCGGTCGCCGCTCGTCGTCGTCGCCGAGGGCTTCATCCCCGAGGGCCACGAGGAGGTCCTCAACGGCAAGGGCGTCGAGATCGACGGGCGTCCTCGCCTCGGTGGCGTCGGGGACTTCGTGGCAGCCGAGATCGAGCGGCTCACCGGAATCGAGACCCGCGGCTCGACCCTCGGGCACGTGCAGCGCGGCGGGGCGCCGACCGGCTTCGACCGGGTGCTCGCCACGCGTCTGGGCATGGCCGCCACCGACCTGGTCAACGACCGGGCCTGGGGGCAGATGGTGGCGATGCGCGGCACCGAGATCGAGCGCGTCGACTTCGGCGAGGCGCTCAACGGGCTCAAGACCGTGCCGCAGCACCGCTGGGACGAGGCCAAGGCGCTCTTCGGTCGCTGACCGTCGCACCGTGCACCCGGACTCACGTTCGTCTGACGGTGTCGGTGGTGTGGGTCTGGCGGTGGTGGTGCGGGCAGAGCCACTCGAGGGTGTGTTTGGCGGTGGTGCCGCCGCGGGCCCAGGCCTCGCGGTGGTGGGCGTGGCAGGCGGTCGCGGGGACGTCGCAGGTCGGGTGCTCACAGGTGGGCTGCTCCACGAGCCGCGCGAGGCGCATCGCGCGGGTGTGCAGGCGGCGGGCGCGGCCGAGGTCGAGGACCTCGGACTCCCCACCCAGCACGGCCGGGATCAGGTGGGCCTCGCACGCCAGCCGGCGCGCCTGCCCGGGTGAGATCCGCTCCCCCGTCGACAAGGCCGCCGCCTGATCCCCACCTTCGAGGGTGGCGAGGCGGATGGTGACCACGATGGTGGCGGTGACGCCGTCGTTGGTGGGGAGCCGGTCTGTCGGGTAGCGCTCGAGGAGCTCGCAGAACGCCAGCCCGAGCCGGTGCGCTGTCGGCTTGTCGGCCCGCCGGTCATAGCCGCCGGCGCCGTGCTCGGCGTTGACGTGCCTGGGTGAGGCGAGTCCGTGGAGCATGGTGCGCAACAGGGCCGCGTGGAGGTCGCTGACCCGGGCGCGGACCTCGTGGGTGCTGTCACCCCGGTCGTACAGGTGCAGGCTGCTCTGTTGTTCCGCGCGACGCTCCTCCTCGGCCAGCAGCCGCGCCTCGTGGACGTCAGCAGCAGCGGGGTCGACGACCTCGAGGATCCGACGCCCCAGCACCCGGATCTGTTTCGCGTCGAACTCGCCGGCGTACCCGATCAGCTGCGCCACCGCCCGAGCCCGCTGGTCCGGATCCAGCCAGTCGGCCCGCTCATCGAGGGCGTCGAGGGCCTCACAGATCGCCCGCGCCTGATCCGCGAGCACCTGCCCGCGTGCCATCGCCGCGGCGACCTCCGGGTGGGACTCCAGGCTGCGGGCGAGGTGCTGGGCGGCGAGTGCGACCGGGCGGGTCTGGCGGGTGGCGTGGGCCAGCCAGTGCCCAGGCGTACGGGCACCGGACTCTGCTTCGATCGCCACCTCACGACCGTGCACGATCAGCCGACCCTTGAGCTCGGTCAGCTGCGCCTCCAGCGCGACCAGATCAGCGAGGGCGTCGCGGGTCTCCTGCACCCCCAGCGTCCACAACGGGGCGTCACGCACGTCCGCGACCGCGGCACGGCAGCCGGTCACCGTGTCGGTGACCGGATGCCCGACAAGGGTCGTGGTGGTGGCTGCCATGACGGCCACGATGCCACCGACCACCGACACCCACCCGCGGCTCTGCACAGACGCCACACCCTGCCTGACCTGCGGCGATACCTGTGGAGACAGAACGGACACCCGGGACGGCGTGTCGCCGTCAGCGCCCCGGTCAACGCGCCCCTCGCGGTGGCTTCGACACCTCCCTCGCCGAGGGCTCGGTCGGGCTCAACCACCCCAGGACCACCCCGGGCCCGCGACCGGCTCGCAGCGTCTCGATACTCCGCTGCGCTCCTGCGTCGCTCCGCCCCTACTCGACGACCGGGGACCACTCACAAACCACCGAGCGCGGCGTACGCGACCCGGAAGCCGATCGCGACCAGCACCGCACCCGCGACCGACGCAGCAGCAACCGACGCCGGCGTACGCCGCGGCAGACCGACGACCAGCAGGCCGACGCCGGCGAGCCCGGCCAGCACCCCGGAGAGCGAGCCGGTCGAGGCGAACACGACCGTGAGGCCGCACCAGGCCTCGCCGAGCGCGATGCCGGCGAGCACCGCGACGGCGAGCCCCCGCCGCCAGCCGTCGCAGCGCAGCCACCCGGCGGCCGCGCCGACGAACGGCCCCACGAGCACGCCGACGACCGACCACAGCATCGGGTCGTAGATGAGACCACGCAGTTGCGAGACAGCCGTGTAGCCGACGACGAGGGGCGACGAAGCAGACACCACCTCCGAGCGCGGACCACGGCAGCCGCAGCCGGGCGGCGAGGACGAGCACCACCGTCGGAAGCGTCCACCCGGTGGCGCTGTTCGCGAGCGGCAGCACGGTGTCGGGCAGTCCGCCCTGCAGGTAGGAGGTGAGCCCGCCCCAGAGGAAGGCGACGCATGCGGCGGCGGCCACCTGGATCGCCGGACCGGCCTCCACGAGGCCGGGGGCAGCACGGGACGGGACGGGCGCCGGAGCGGTAGGTGCGGTCACGAGCACGAGCGTCGTCGTACCCACCGGGTCCCCGCCTCCACCGGAGGTGCCGGTGCGGCACCCGCAGGTGCCGCACCGACCAACCGGCGGGAGGACCCCTCAGCGCTCGCTGTTCGGCTGCACCGCGGACGGGTGCTGGGCGAGCGCGGTGACCTCGATGGTCATGTAGCGGAAGAGCGGCAGGTTCCACAGCACGTCGTGGAGCGCGTCGGCGTCGGCGACGTCGAAGACGCTGAGGTTCTCGTAGGTGCCGGCGACCCGCCACAGGTGCCGCCAGGTGCCCGCGCGCTGGAGCTCCTGGGAGTACGCCTTCTCCCGGGCGAGCACGGCGTCGCGCTCGCCCGGGTCGAGGTCGTGCGGCAGGTCCACCGTCATGCGTACGGCGAAGAGCAACGCGGGCGTCCTCTCAGGCCTGCGCGGGCGCGAGCTCGAAGTCGTAGGTGACCTCCTCGCCCTCGGCGCCGTCGGCGCGCGGGGTCGGCTGGAGCACCAGCTCGGGCTTCACCGCGGAGGCGATGTCGGTGTCGAGGTACTGCCCGCCGTCGAAGTAGAGCTGGGTGGTGACCAGCTCGTGGCCGGGCGCGGAGACCTTGAGGTGCAGGTGGGCCGGGCGCCAGGCGTGCCAGTCGGCGGCGGCGATGAGCTTGCCGCAGGAGCCGTCGGTCGGGATCTGGTACGGCGCCGGCTGGATGGTGTGGATCTTGAACCGACCTTCGGCGTCGGTGGTGATGCGGCCGCGCAGGTTCCACTCCGGGATGCCCGGAGCGAACTGCGCGTAGTAGCCGGCGTCGTCGGCGTGCCAGATGTCCACGGTGGCGCCGGCGAGCGGGGTGCCGTCGACCGAGCGGACCTGGCCCTGGAAGAGGAACGGGCGCCCGACCTCGTCGTCGCGCATCGGCAGGGTGGCCTCGGCGGCCAGCTCGGGCGCGCCCGGCACGTAGTAGGGGCCCTCGATGGTGCCCTTGGAGCCGGGTCGGGCGGCGTTGGCGACCTGCTCGATCTCGTGCTCGATCCACACGTCGAGGAAGAGCGGCCACTCTCCGTCCTCGCCCACGCTGATCAGCCAGCTCTTGAGGGCGTCGTACTCGGCGTACGTCACCTGCTTCTCGCGGATGACACCCCACAGCGCCTCGAGGGCGGCGGTGGCGACCTCGTCGACGCGCTGGGGGTCGACCGAGGTGGCCTGGCCCTGCTTGTTGCGGAAGACCTGGGTCGCGTTGGCGCCGGAGTCGGCGGCGCGCGGGTCGGCGGCGGTCTCGTGCTCGAGCTGCTGGGTCATGGGTGCTCCTTCGGTTCTGCGGTGATCGGGGGTATGTGCGGGGTGAGCGGGATGGCGCCGGGAGGCGCGGGTCAGGTGTCGGTGCGGTAGTGGGCCAGGGCGTCCTCGTCGAGCTCGACGCCGAGGCCAGGGCCCTGGGGGACGCGGAGCTCGCCGTCCTCGATCGTGAGCGACTCGGCGAGCAGGTCGCCGGACATGGCGAGGAAGTTGGAGGCCTCGGCCGGACGGCGTGAGGTGAGCTCGTGGGCGGCGCCGAACGCCGCGGTGCAGACGGTGCCGAGCTGGCCGTCGATCTGGTTGCCCATCACGACCTCGACGCCGAGGCCCTCGCAGAGCCCGACGACGCGCTGCCCGGTCGTGAAGCCCGACCGGGCGGTCTTGATGCTGATGCCGTGCGCCGCGCCGGAGAGCAGCTCGCGGGTCACCTCGGCCGGCGTGGTCACCGACTCGTCGGCGAACTGCGGCAGCGAGGAGTGCTCGCTGAGCCAGCGGCGGCCGAGCACGTCGTCGGCCGGGCAGAGCTCCTCGGCGTACGTGAGGCCGAGGTCGGACATCGCCTCCAGCGCCTGCGCGGCCTCGGTCGGGGTCCAGCCGCGGTTGCCGTCGACGTACAGCTCGACGTCGTCGCCGAGGCCCTCGCGCAGCGCGCGGACGACGTCGACGTCGAGGCGCCAGGGCCGGCGGCCGACCTTGACCTTGTACGTCGTGATGCCGTGGGTGTCGCGCATCTCCTCGGCCTCGGCGACCATCTCGGCCGGGGTGTGGAAGCCGAGCATGTGCGAGACGCGGACCCGGTCGGTGAACCCGCCGAGCAGCTCGGAGACCGAGGTGCCGAGCGTGCGTCCGAGGGCGTCCCACATGGCCATGTCGACGGCAGCCTTGGCGACCGGGTTGCCGACGGTGCGGTGCATCCGGGCCCGGACGACCTCACGCTCGAGCACGCTGGTGCCGACGGCGGCCGGCGCGAACAGGTCGCGGACCACGGCCACCACGGACGCCTGGGTCTCGCCGTAGGTGAAGGGGCGGGGCGGCGCGTCGGCGGTGCCGACCACGCCGTCGTCGGTGTGCACCCGGACGAGCACGTGCTCGGCCGTCGCGACCTCACCGCTGGCGAACCGCATCGGGACGCGGTAGTCGATGGCGTACGGGATCGCCTCGACCGCGGTGATCTTCATGAGGCGAGCGTCACACGCCGGGCGAGACGAGGGAAGGACACAGTTCGTCTCGACTCGGACGTCGGAGATATCAGTCGTGCGGCTCGTCCTGCAGCGTGCGCTCGACCAGCGCCACGACGTTGGCGACCACCGGCGACGGGTCGGGGCGGTGCACGAGCGCGAGGTCGACGCGCACGTCCTCGACGAGCGGGCGGTACGTCGCCCCGGTGATCCGCAGGTGCTGCACGCTCTCGGGCACCAGCGCGACGCCGAGCCCCGCAGCGACGAACGACACCAGCGTCGAGGTCTCCCCCACCTCGACCGTGCGCGGCACGAACCCCGCCGCCCGGCAGGCCTCGACGACCAGCAGGTGCACCACCGACCGGCCGTGCGCGGGGTAGCCGACCAGCGTCTCGCCGGCCAGGTCGGCGACCGACACCCGCTCGGCGGCGGCCAGCGGGTGGCCCTCGGGGAGCACCGCGACGAGTCGCTCGCGTCGTACGGTCCGGACCACGAGGGTCTCGTCGACGACCGGCGGCCGGAGCACCCCGAGGTCGATCTCGCCGGCCAGCAGCATCGCCTCCTGCTCGGGCGTCAGCAGCTCGCCGCGCAGGTCGGCCTCCACGTCCGGGAGCCCCGCACGCAGTGCCCGGCTCAGCGTCGGCAGCAGCTCGTACGTCGCCGAGCCGGTCAGCCCGATCGCGACCCGCCCGTCGAGCCCGTCGGCCACCAGCCGCGCCTCGGCCGCGGCGTCCTCGACCCGGGTCAGCACGTCCCGCGCGCGCTCCAGGAACCGCTCGCCCGCCGGCGTCAGCTCCACCCGGCGGGTCGTGCGGGTCAGCAGCTGCACGCCGAGCTCGGCCTCGAGCTGCTTCACCTGCTGCGACAGCGGCGGCTGCGCGATGTGCAGGCGCTCGGCGGCCCGGCCGAAGTGGCACTCCTCGGCGACGGCGACGAAGTACCGCAGGTGGCGCAGCTCCACGGGGTGGACCCTAGTGCGGCAGGGCGCGTCAGCGGTCGGCCGAGGGCGGTACGCCGTACCGCCGCCGGTACGCCGCCGCGAACCGGCTCGCGCTGGAGAACCCCCACCGCGCGGCGACGTCGCTCACCCCGAGCGAGCCGTCCGCGCGCAGGTCGGCCCGCGCGCGCTGGAGCCGTACGTCGACCAGGTAGGCGCTCGGCGTCGTGGCCAGCCAGCGCTGGAACCCCTCCTGGAGCCGGCGCACGCTGGTGCCCGCCAACTCGGCCATGTCGGCGGCGGTCCAGGCGCGGGCCGGGTCGTCGTGCACGGCGTCGACCACGCGGCGTACGTGCTGGGGCGCGGCGGCCCCGACCGACCCGGTCTCGGGGTAGACGGTGAGCAGCAGGCCGGCGGCGAGCGCGCCGGCGAGCTGCTGGCGCACCAGGTCGGAGCCGGCGAGCAGGCCGGGGTCGCGCAGGTGGGCGGTGAGGCTCGCGACGAGCTGGCGCCAGCCGAGCCCGGGGCCGCGGTCGAGGACGAGCTGGTCGGGCAGGGCCGCCCGCAGGGCCACCCGGTCGGAGCCGAGGACCCGCTCGGACTCCCGCTCGAACCACGCCCGGTCGAGCTTCACGCCGACCACCGTGCAGGTGGCGTCCCAGTGCGAGATCTGCGAGAGGTGGTCGGGCCGGAAGGCCGCCGCGTGCCCGGGCAGCGACACGACCTCGCCGTACCGACCGCGGGTGCGCAGGTGCCCGGTGAGGGGCAGGTTGACCTCGTAGGAGTCGGGGTACTCGCACTCGATCGCGACGTCCGCGCCCCACCCGACCTGGCCGAGCACGACCGGTCCGAGGTCGAGCGAGTGCAGCGTCAGCCGCGGGTCCGGACCGCCGTCGAGCACGCGCAGCCGGTGCGGGAAGTAGACGTCCGCGACAGCGCGGGACGCCTGGTCCCAGTCGTGCGGCCGCTGCCGCCGCGGGTGCGACATGACGACGGACGGTACCTGAGACGTAGGTCACAGAGAAGGCGCGTCATCCGTACCGGCGCCGCGCGATCCGTGTCGCCGCGACGTCGGCGCGGACCTAGGTTCACCGCCCATCCACCTCCCCCGACGACGCACCGGAGGCACACCATGACCACCACGCCCGAGCGCACCACACCCGACCTGACCTGGCTCGACGACGTCACCATGACCGAGCTCGAGCGCAACCCGTACCCCGTCTACGAGCGGCTGCGCGCCGAGGCGCCGCTGGCCTTCGTGCCCGTGCTGGGCGCGTACGTCGCCTCGACGCCGGAGGTGTGCCGCGAGGTCGCCACCAGCCCGTCGTTCGAGGCCGTCATCACCCCGGCCGGCGGGCGCACCTTCGGCCACCCGGCGATCATCGGGGTCAACGGCGAGATCCACGACGACCTGCGCTCGATGGTCGAGCCGGCGCTCCAGCCGGTCGAGGTCGACCGGTACGTCGACGAGCTGGTGCGCCCCATCGCGCGGCAGCTGCTCGAGCAGTTCGAGGACGACGGCAGGGCCGAGCTGGTCGCGCAGTTCTGCGAGCCCGTCAGCGTCCGCTCGCTGGGCAACCTGCTCGGTCTGGAGGACGTCCCGAACGACACGCTGCGCGACTGGTTCGCCCGCCTCAACCGGTCGTTCACCAACGCCGCCGTCGACGAGAACGGCGAGTTCGCCAACCCCGAGGGCTTCGAGGACGGTGACCGCGCGAAGGCCGAGATCCAGGCCGTCGTCGACCCGCTGATCGAGAAGTGGACGAAGGAGCCCGGCGACAGCGCCATCTCGCACTGGCTGCACGACGGGATGCCCGAGGGCCAGACCCGCGACCGCGACTACATCTACCCCACGATCTACGTCTACCTGCTCGGCGCGATGCAGGAGCCGGGCCACGGGATCGCCTCCACGCTCGTCGGCCTCTTCAGCCGGCCCGAGCAGCTGGAGGAGGTCGTCGACGACCCGACCCTGGTGCCGCGCGCAGTCTCGGAGGGCATGCGCTGGACCTCGCCGATCT
This sequence comes from Nocardioides sp., assembly GCA_002729525.1. Taxonomy (GTDB): domain Bacteria; phylum Actinomycetota; class Actinomycetes; order Propionibacteriales; family Nocardioidaceae; genus Nocardioides. Next base: position 9,353 of record PBYI01000070.1, on the reverse strand, counting down.
GGTCGGCGACCGCCCGGATCACCAAGGAGCCCGTGACGCTGGCCGGCGTCGACCTGCCCGCCGGCACGCCGGTGATGCTGTCCTACGGATCCGCCAACCACGACACGGGCGACTACGACGCGCCGTCGACGTACGACCTGCACCGCCCGCCGCTGCCGCACCTGGCCTTCGGCGCCGGCAACCACGCCTGCGCGGGCATCTACTACGCCAACCACGTCATGCGGATCGCGCTCGAGGAGCTCTTCGAGGCGATCCCCAACCTCGAGCGCGACACCAGCGAGGACGTGGAGTTCTGGGGCTGGGGCTTCCGCGGACCGACGTCGCTGCACGCGACCTGGGAGGTGTGAGCCGTGCCCGCGATCCGCGGCGCCGACCGGGAGGTGGAGTGCCCCTCGGACACCCCCGTGCTCCGGTCGCTGCTGCGGGCCGGGGTGTGGCTGCCGAACTCCTGCAACCAGGGCACCTGCGGCACCTGCAAGGTGCGGGTGCTGTCCGGCGAGGTCGACCACGCCGACGCCCCGCTGGACACCCTCGGCGCCGAGGAGCGGGCGGCCGGGCTGGCGCTCGCCTGCCAGGCGCGGCCCTGCTCGGACCTCGTCGTCGAGCCGCACGGCGCACCCGGTGACGCCGGCCGGCTCACCCACCCGCTGCGCGACGTGGTCGGCACCGTCACCCTCGTCGAGGAGATCGCCCGGGACACCCGGCGGGTGCTGCTCGCACTGGACGAGCCGCTCGCCTTCGACCCCGGCCAGTACGTCGAGCTCTCGGTGCCCGGCTGCGGCTCGCGGCGGCAGTACTCGCTGGCCAACACGGCCGACGAGGACACCGTCCTGGAGCTGCACGTACGTCGCGTCGAGGGCGGCCTGGCCACCGACCGGTGGCTGTGCCGCACGCTCGCCGTCGGCGAGGAGGTCGAGGTCTCCGGCCCGCTCGGCGACTTCGTGCTGCCGAGCGAGGAGGACGACGACGGTGGGCCGATGGCGATGATCGGCGGCGGCACCGGGCTGGCGCCACTTGTCGGGCTCGCCCGCACCGCCCTCGCCCGTCATCCAGAGCGCGAGCTGAGGCTCTACCACGGGGTGCGCGGCGAGGCCGACCTGTACGACGTCGACCGGCTGCGCGCGCTCGGGGACGACCACCCCGGCTTCACGTTCGTTCCGGTGCTCTCCGACGAGCAGGTCGACGGCGTCCGGCACGGCTTCCCGACCGACGCCTTCACCGAGGACGTGCCCAAGGCGCGCGGCTGGTCGGGCTGGCTGTGCGGCCCGCCGCCGATGGTCGAGGCCGGCGTCGCGGCCTTCAAGCGCCGGCGGATGGCGCCCCGGATGATCCACCGCGAGAAGTTCACGCCGGCCGACGCCGCCGGCACGTCCACACCCGCACCCCACGTGACCCAGGAGGAGGTGGCCTGAGATGGCGACCCTGACCGTGCTCTACGGACCGCCCGCGGACGCCGACGCGTTCCGCTCCCACTACGAGGAGAAGCACCTGCCGCTTGCGCAGGCCCTCCCCGGCGCCCGCGACCTGACCTACGCGATCGGGGTGACGACCCTGGCCGGCGAGCCCGTGCACGCGTCGTTCCGGGCGACGTTCGACTCCGTCGCCGACCTCGAGGCCGCGCTCGGCTCGCCCGAGGGCCAGGCAGCGCAGGCCGACGTGCCGGCCTTCGCCGACGGTGGGGTGACGATCCTCGTCGAGCCCTGAGCCCGCAGGCCCGAAAGCCCGCCTGCTCTCCGAAAGGCTGAACGAAGTCCCTCCGGCGCGATCTCGACCTGCGAGAACGTGACCGCGAGGCGACTTCGTTCAGCCTTTTCGCGCGTCCGACCCCTCTTTCAGCCGTGCAGCGTGCGCGACGGGGCCACGCCGTAGCGCTCCCGGTAGGCCGCGGCGAAGCGCCCGAGGTGCCCGAAGCCCCACCGGTAGGCCACCTCGGCCACCGTCTCGGCGTCCCCGGCGAGCAGGTCGGCGTGGGCGCGCTCGAGTCGCGCCGCCTGCACCGCCTGCCCCGGCGTGCACCCGACGTAGCGGCGGAAGCCCTGCTGGAGCCGACGCACACCGACCCCGGCCTCCTCGGCGAGGTCGGCCGCGGTCCAGTCGCGGGCCGGGTCGGCCTCGATGGCGTCGAGCACCCTCGACACGATCCGCGGGCGAGCCTCGCCGCAGCGGTCGGCCTCCGGGAAGCAGGCCCCCACGAGCGCTGCGGTCAGCACCGAACCGAGGCGCAGGGCGACCGCGGGGTCGGCGGCGAGCCCGGGGTTGCGCATGAGCTCGGTCCCGATGCCGGAGAGCAGGTCGAGCCAAGCGCGGCCGGCTTCGGTGCGTACGTCGAGCTGGCGCGGCATCCGCGACGCCGGGAGGCCGACGAGCGAGCCGACCTGGTCGGCGAGGTAGTCCTTCTCCACGCGCATCCCGACGATGCGGCAGTCGGCCGACCACCGGGTCATCCGCGTCGGCTCGTCGGGCGGGCAGACGGTGGCCTGGCCGTCGAGGGAGGTGACGGTGCGCCCGCCGACCCGCGCCTCCAGCACTCCGGAGCGGGGGACGTTGATCGCCCACGCGCCGGGATGGTCGGACTCCACGGCCACGTCGGCGCCCCAACCGATCCGGGCCAGCCGGACCGGGCCGAGGTCGACCGAGCGCAGGTCGGGTGCGAGCCCGGGCGCCCGGCGCACGTCAAGACGATGCGGGAAGTAGGCGCCCGCGACCTGCGCCGAGAACGCCTCGAGGCTCTCCTCGGACACGGGTGCGCTCATGCCACCTCCCTGGTGATCGCCGTCACAGTAGCCCGCTGCGGGCGGCCCGCCAACGCCTTCGCAGAGGGCCGGCGAAGCCCGGTTCGCAATCCGGACAGCGGCTGCGTCGCGCGGATCGACCGGGCCGATCGGCCCTTCCTAGTGTCCCGCTGCACCACGTGACCGCGACCACACCGCCGGCGCGCCCGACCACCGAGGAGGACCGATGGATCCCCGCGAGCTCCGCTCCACGTTCGGCCGGTTCGCCACCGGCGTCACCGTCGTCACCTGCACGACCCCGGACGGCGAGCCGCACGGCGCGACCGTGACCGCGTTCCTGCCCGTCTCGCTCGACCCGCCACTCGTGCAGGTCGCGCTGACGCGCCGCTCCAAGGCGTGCGGCTACCTCGAGGGGGCGGCGTACGCCGTCAACGTGCTCGCCGCCGACCAGGTCGACGTGGCCATGCACTTCGCCGGCCGTCCCGGCGCAGCACCCGCGCCGTGGGCCGAGCCGGTGCGCGTGGACGGGATCGAGGCACCGGTACCCGTCCTCGCCGGGACCGCCGCCACACTCGTGTGCCACCCGCGTCGCACCGACGACGGCGGCGACCACCTGCTCCACCTCGGCGAGGTCGTGCACACCACCGTCTCGCACCGCTCCGGCCTGCTCTTCCACGACAGCGCCTTCCACGACGTCGGCGCCCGCACCAGCGACACCGTCTGGCTCGGCTGCCAGGACGACCCGCACACCGGCTGGTTCCACGCCGGCAGCGCCCTCACGCCGTACGCCGCCCGCGCCGGAAGCACCCCGGGCACTGCCCCGCGGGTGCCAGCCGACACCCACTACTGACCCGCACCACCAGCACAGGAGGAACCCATGACCGACACCCTCGCCCCCGAGACCGCAGCCGGTCCCGACGGCCGCGACCCCGCGGCGACCGGTGCGCCGACGGTGAACCCCGCCGCCGGCCACGAGGCCAACCACACCCGCAACTTCGCGTCGCGTCCGATGACCGGCGCGGAGTACGTCGAGAGCCTGCGCGACGGCCGCGAGATCTACCTGCACGGCGAGCGGGTCGGCGACGTCACCACGCACCCGGCGTTCCGCAACCCGATCGCGATGACGGCACGGCTCTACGACTCGATGCACGAGGGCCCGCACGTCGACGAGGTGACGGTGCCGACCGACACCGGCAACGGCGGCGTCACGATGCCGTTCTTCAAGACGCCGACGTCCTCGGCCGACCTGCTCAAGGAGCGCGACGCGATCGCCCGCTGGGCACGGATGAGCTACGGCTGGATGGGCCGCTCGCCGGACTACAAGGCCAGCTTCCTCGGGACGCTCAACGCCAACTCCGAGCTCTACGCGCCGTTCCAGGACAACGCGCAGCGGTGGTACCGCGAGTCGCAGGAGAAGGTCCTCTACTGGAACCACGCGATCATCAACCCGCCGGTCGACCGCGACCTGCCGCCCGACGAGGTCGGCGACGTCTACATGAAGGTCGAGAAGGAGACCGACGCCGGCCTGGTGGTCTCGGGCGCGAAGGTCGTCGCCACCGGCTCTGCGATCACCAACTACAACTTCATCGCCCACTACGGCCTGCCGATCCGCAAGAAGCAGTTCGCGCTGATCTGCACCGTGCCCATGGACGCGCCGGGCATCAAGCTCATCTGCCGGCCGTCGTACACCGAGCAGGCTGCGCGCAACGGCACGCCGTTCGACTACCCGCTCTCCAGCCGGATGGACGAGAACGACACGATCTTCGTCTTCGACAAGGTGCTGGTGCCCTGGGAGAACGTCTTCATGTACGGCGACGTCGAGCGCATCAACGCGTTCTTCCCTCAGTCGGGCTTCCTGCCGCGGTTCACCTTCCAGGGCTGTACGCGCCTGGCGGTGAAGCTCGACTTCCTCGCCGGCCTGCTGCTCAAGGCGCTGGACGCGACCGGCTCGGGTGGGTTCCGCGGCGTGCAGACCCGGGTCGGCGAGGTCATCGGCTGGCGCAACCTGTTCTGGTCGCTGACCGAGTCGATGGCACGCGACCCCGAGCCGTGGATCGGCGACGCGGTCATCCCGAAGCTGGAGTACGGGCTGACCTACCGGATGTTCATGATCCACGGCTACCCGCGGGTCAAGGAGATCATCGAGCAGGACGTCGCCTCCGGCCTGATCTACCTGCCCTCGGGCGCGGCGGACTTCAAGTCCGACGCCGTGCGGCCCTACCTCGACAAGTACGTCCGCGGCTCGAACGGCATCACCGCCGTCGAGCGGGTCAAGGTGATGAAGGCGCTCTGGGACTCCATCGGCTCGGAGTTCGGCGGCCGCCACGAGCTCTACGAGCGCAACTACTCCGGCAACCACGAGAACGTGAAGGCCGAGCTGCTGTTCGCGGCGCAGAACCGCGGCGGCGTCGACCAGATGAAGGGGCTGGCCGAGGAGTTCCTGGGCGAGTACGACCTGGACGGCTGGACGGTGCCGGACCTGTTCTGAGGCGGCCCGCGGGGCCCCGTCAGACTGGGGTCCCGCACCAGCCGCACCCACCGATGCCGTCCCGAGGAGCACCCGTGCCCGTCACCGCTGTCCGTCTCGGGGGTCGACCCGACCTGCCGCTGCTCGTGCTCGGCCCGTCGCTGGGCACGTCGGCCCAGACGCTGTGGCGCGAGGCGGCACGACTGCTCGGCGAGCGGTTCCAGGTCGTCGGGTGGGACCTGCCGGGCCACGGCCACAACCGGGGACGGCTCGGCCCGGACCCGGTCACGATGGAGAGCCTCGCCGCGGACGTGCTGCGGGTGGTCGACGACCTGACGGGCGGGTTCGGCGGCGCGTCCTTCCACTACGCCGGCGACTCGGTCGGCGGCGCGGTCGGGCTGCAGCTGCTGCTCGACGCCCCCGAGCGGGTCACCTCGGCGACCCTGCTGTGCACCGGCGCGAAGATCGGCACGAGCGAGGCGTGGACCGACCGCCAGGGTGTCGTCACGGCGTCGGGCACGGCCGCGATGGTGGACGGGTCGCGGCAGCGCTGGTTCGGTCCGGGGTACGCCGACCGCGAGCCGGCGCTGGCCGGCGCGCTGCTGCGCGCGCTGGTCGCGGCCGACGACGCGGGGTACGTCGCGGTGTGTGGCGCGCTGGCCTCGTTCGACGTGCGCGACCGGCTCGGGGAGATCGCCGCCCCGGTGCTCGCGGTGGCGGGCTCGGACGACGGTCCGACCCCGCCCACGACCCTGGCCGAGATCGCCGAGGGCGTGCAGCAGGGCCGGCTGGTGGTGCTCGACGGCGTCGGGCACCTCGCGCCGGTCGAGGCTCCGGCCGAGGTCGCGCGGCTGGTCACCGAGCTGGCCTTCGGCCCGGACGAGGCGCCCGAGCCGGACGCCGACCCGACGGACACACCAACGCTCGACGCGCGCTCCCAGGCGCTGGTCGAGGTCGCCGCGCTCGCAGCGCTCGGCGACGAGGACCGGGTCGCTGCCCGGGTCGAGCGGGCCGTCGCGGACGGCGTACCGGCCGACGACCTGGCCGCCGCCCGGCATGCCGGCGCGGCGGCGCGCTAGGAGCGCAGCGCTAGATCTCCTCCGCCACCGTCGCGAGGTCACGCGTCGCGAACCGCAGGTGCTCCCACCCCTCGCCGAGGATCGTGTGCAGCGCGTCGCGCACCGTGAGGGTGCCGTCGGGCCACCACGGGTTCGGCACCTCGCGCACGAGGTCGGCGTCCGTGACGTCGGCGAGGTAGGCGACGACGCGTGCGTCCCGGTCGGCGCGGGCCGCGAGCACGTCGGCCCAGGGCGCCTCGTCCAGGTCGAGCCGGGACAGGTCGAAGCCGGACTCCTCGGCCTCGGCGTGCGGCTGGCCGAGCGGGTGCACGTCGTCGGTGCCGGTGCAGACGCCCAGCCACACGTCGATGGCGAACACGCCGTGCCGGATCGTCTGCGCCAGCGACCACTCGTCGTCGACCTGCGCGTGGACGGCGTCGTCCGGCAGCTCCTCGGCCCGGGCGACGAGGTCGTCCCAGGCGGCGACGAGCGCCGCATGGGCCGCGCGCAGGCCGGCCGGGTCGGGTGCGAACCGCTGCTCGCGCCCGGGGAACCGCCGCTCGAGCTCGGCGTCGACGAAGGGTGCGACGTCGACGCCGTTGACCAGCAGCACCCCGCCCTCGTGCAGGAACGGCGCGTCGATGTCGAGGTGCTCGAAGGCGACGCCGCGCATCACCATGCCGTCGACGACGGAGCGGTCGATCCGGACGTCGTCGAGGTAGCGGTCGACGAGGTGGGCTCCCCGGAGGGACGGGATGTCGGTCACCTGAGCGAGTATCGCGCCGTACGCCGACACACGCGCGCTACAAGCCGTCGCCCACCACCAGCGCGTAGACCTCGACCGGGGCGGCCTTGCCCTTGAGCTCGACCTCGCCGCGCGGCTCGAGCGGGTGCAGCCGGGTCAGCAGGTCGCGGGTCGCGGCGGTGACGAGCACGTCGTCGCCCGTACGCCGGGTGGCGGCCTCGACGCGGGCGGCCACGTTGACGACGTCGCCGATGACGGAGAAGTTGAGCCGGCCGGCGCCGCCGATCGGACCGGCCACGACCTTGCCGCTGTTGACCCCCGCACCGACCGCCAGACCCGTGTCGCCCAGGCCCACGGCGTCGACGATCATCCGGGCCGCGGCCACTGCGCGGTCGGCGTGGTCGGCCTGCTCGCGCGGGGTGCCGAAGACGGCCATCAGCCCGTCGCCGAGGAACTTGTCGACGTGCCCGCCGTACGCCTCGACGACCGGCACCATCTGCGCGAAGAGGCGGTTCAGGGTCTCCACGACGAACTCGGGGTCGGCTCCGTCGGCGAACGTCGTGAAGCCGCGGACGTCGACGAACAGCACCGACACCTCCGCGGCGAAGCCCTCGCGCGGGACGCCGTCGGCGACGATCAGCTCGGCGACCTCGCGGTCGACGTACGTGCCGAACGCGTCGCGCAGCCGCTCCCGCTCCGCGAGCCCGGCTGCCATCCGGTTGAAGTCGGGCGCGAGCTCGCCGAGCTCGTCGTTGCTGAGCACCGGGACGCGGGCAGCGAAGTCCTCCTCGCGCACCCGGGCGAGCTGGCTGCGCACGTCGTCGAGCGGCTTGATGACGCTGTGGCCGAGGAACCGGGTCAGCTCGAACGACACCGTCATCCCGACGAGCAGCGACAACGCGACGGTGTCGATGAGGCGCAGCGAGTCCTGGGTGGTGGTGCCGCCGTCGCCGATGCCGAGGAGGCCGGCGACGAGCACCGCGGAGAGGGTGGCGTACGTCGTGGCGGTGATGCCGATGCGCTTGCGCACGGGGATGCCGGCGACCGACAGCTCGAAGTCGTCGGGCAGTGCTGCGGCGACCTCCTCGACGACGGGCCGCATCAGCCACTCGCCGAGCGCGTAGGTCAGCACCGTCGCGTAGAGGCCGGGGATGACGGCGGCGACGACCATCGCGACGAGGCCGAGCAGGCCGAGGTCCCAGAGCCAGACGGCGGCCACGGCGGTCGGGACGGAGGCGAGGACGTTCACCAACCCGCCGCTGCGGCGGTACTGGTTGAACGTCAGGGTCGTGGCGGTCTCCCAGGCCCGCACCGTCTCGCGCGGCGTCGGCGAGCGCAGGTCACGCCACTCCTCCAACGCCCGCCGCGCGTCGTGGGACAGCCAGCCGGCGAGCGCGACCGAGCCGCTGGTGACCAGGGCGGCGACGACCGCCACCGCGAGCACGTCGAGGACCGGCGGCTCGTAGAACGTCGACACCATGAGGACGGCGACGACCGCCACCACCGAGCTCGAGGCGGCGCCGACGGCGACCACGAACGCGCCGTAGCGGTTGCCGAGGCGCCGGTAGAGGGCGCGGACCGTCCGCTGGAGCACACCTGGCAGTGTGCCGTGCAGCACCCCCGTCCGCACCGACCTGGACCCAGGAGCCGCCGATGTCCGCGCCCGTCAGTCTGCAGGACCGCTACTTCCCCGACCTGCCGTGCTTCGGCTGCGGCCCGTCGAACGCCGAGGGACTGCAGCTGAAGTCGTACGAGGCCTCGACCGACGAGCCGGAGGCGACCGTCGTCGCGACGTTCCGGCCGTGGGCGGCGCACGACAACGGGCTGGGCTACCTCAACGGCGGCATCATCTCGACCGTCCTCGACTGCCACGCCGCGGCCGCCGCGACCCACACCGCGCACGCGCACGGCTGGGTCACCGAGGGCGTCCCGCTCCCCTACGTCACCGCCTCGCTCGAGGTCGCCTACCGGCGGCCCACGCCGAAGGACGCCGACCTGGCGCTCAAGGCGGCGATGGTCGAGGGCGACGAGGGCGCGATGACGGTGCGCTCGTGGATCGAGCACGACGGCAAGGTGCGCGCCGAGGCGACGTCGCTGTGGAAGCGCTGGCGCCCGCGCACCTGATCCCGTACGCCGCGCTGTCGCCGGGGTCACGCCGCGCAGGGGTGGACCTCCAGCGGGGTCGAGGTCCTAGGTTCGCTCCGTGCGGCGGCGGACGGTCGCCGCGACCCGAGGAGAGGACCACCATGCCGTTCCGACTGTTCGCCCGCACCGTCGAGGCCTCGGCGCACTGCGACCTGCCCTGCGGCGTCTACGACCCCGCCCAGGCCCGCATCGAGGCCGAGTCGGTC
>PBYI01000069.1 GCA_002729525.1 Nocardioides sp. | reverse complement strand
TGAGCCAGCCACAGGGTGCCGACCTCCAGGCCAGGGGTGGCATGGCCGGTGTCGTGACTTGCCTGCTCCATGGTCAGGTTGGAGTGGGTGTCATAGCCGTAGACGAACCGCCGCACCACGTCTCCACCATCGGTGCTGGTCTCGGCTGACGTCAACCGCCGCAGGTCGTCGTACTCATAGGCCGTCGTGATCCCGGTCAGCTCGGTGACCGACTGCTTCTGCGAGGTCTCGATGCTGATGGTGCTGGTGGGGTCGGCGGGGTCCGGCACGGACTTGTCGTAGTCGTAGTCGTAGTAGGTGATCAGCGCGTCGGCGCTGGGGTTGCCGGGGCAGTCGTTGCCGTTGTTCGTGCCGAACCCGCCGCCGTTGGCGTCGTCGTCGACGGCACGGTAGGAGTACCTGCACACCGCCTCGCCGTCGTCGTTGTAGACGCTGCGCTGCATGATGTCGGCATTCCCGCCGCCGTCGTCGGCGTTGGCGGGTCCGACGGGGAACCGGGTGAGTTTGCGGTTGTCCTTGCGGTCGTAGTCGAACTCGATGGGCCGGGTGTGGGACCGCGGGTCGACCAGCTCGGTGACGCGGTTGACCTTGTCGTAGGCGTAGGTCGTGACGTAGCTGCTCGTGCCACCCAGGGTGCCGGGTTGATTCTCCTCGATCGTGGTGACGTTGCCGGCGTTGTCGTAGTCGTAGGTCGCCTGGGTGACCGGCCCCTGGGGTGGGCTGTTCTCATCAGAGGTCTTGCGGTTCACGGCGTCGTAGGTGAACGCGTTGAGTCCGTTGCCGTCGTCGATCTCGACCAGGTTGCCGGCCCGGTCGTGGGTCCAGGTCACCTCGAGCTCAGGAGTACTGGCCCCGCTCTGGGTGTAGGCAGCGCTCGTGACCCGGTCCAGGGCGTCGTAGGTGTAGGTCGTGGTCACCCCACGAGCGTCGGTGACGGTCTTGATCCGCGACAGGACGTCGTAGGTGAACGTCTCCGACTGCCCCTGAGGACGCGTGACCGTGTGCAACTCGTCGTCGGCGTTGTAGGTGAACACGGTGTCGTTGTCGGTGCCGTTCCCGGTCAGGTCGCAGGAGCCGTCGTCGGTGACCTCGATGGAGTGCGCTCCGGTGTCGGTAGGTGCGTCGATCCGACTGATCTGACCGCGTCCGGTGTAGCAGTAGCGGTACTCGACCTCTGCGGTGTCCTCACCGCGGGAGGCCGCACTGGTCAGGTTGTTGTCGTCGTCGTAGGCGTAGGTGACGCCGTGGGCGGCGGCCGACGCGCTCGCCGCCCACACCCGCGGGCAGCTGGAGCTGGTCGTCGCGAACGACGCGGGCGACGGACGCACCTACGCGGCCGACCCCGAGGTGGCGGCCACGCAGGACCGCTACGTCGGCCGCGAGGAGTACGCCGCCTCCCAGGTCGCGACCGCCTACCTGGCCCTCGTGCTGGCGCCGTACGTCGTGGGGGCGGACACCCGCACCTACCCGGTGCCGGACACCCCGCAGCGGCCGGTGGCCGTGCCGAAGGAGTCGCGGACCGTGGTGACGCCGTAGCGGGACCGGGCCGTGGCGGTAGTCCCTCACGTAAATCACGTTCCGAGGCCCCAGATCCTTGATGTGCGTGAGGGACTATCCCGCTCACGGCGACCTACGATGGCGGCATGCCGGAGCTGCCCGAGGTCGAAGCGCTCGCCGCCGACCTGCGCGGACGCCTGGTCGGGCACGCCATCACCGGGGTGCTGCCGGTGGCGTTCAGCGCACTGAAGACGTTCGACCCGCCCGTGTCGGCGCTGGCCGGCACGCTGGTCGACGATGTCACCCGGCACGGCAAGTTCCTCGACATCGAGGCCAGCGGCCTGCACCTGGTGATCCACCTCGCCCGCGCGGGCTGGGTGCGCTGGCGCGACGAGCTGCCCGACAAGCCGCCGCGTCCGAGCCCGAAGTCGCCGCTGGCGCTCCGCGTGTCCCTCGACGACGGCTCCGGGCTCGACGTCACCGAGGCCGGCACCAAGAAGAGCCTGGCGGCGTACGTCGTGCGCGCGCCCGTCGACGTACCCGGCATCGCCAGCCTCGGCCCGGACCCGCTCACCGACGACTTCACCGTCGAACGGCTCGCCGAGGTCCTCGCCACCGAGGGGCGCAAGCAGCTCAAGGGCGTGCTGCGCCACCAGGGCACCATCGCCGGCATCGGCAACGCCTACTCCGACGAGATCCTGCACGCGGCGCGGATGTCGCCGTACAAGCCGGCCAACAGCCTCACCGAGGCCGAGCTCGACGTCCTCTACACCGCGCTGCGGACGACGCTCACCGACGCGGTCGCCCGGTCCGACGGCCTCGCCGCCAGCGAGCTGAAGCGGGAGAAGAAGTCGAACCTCGCCGTGCACGGGCAGACCGGCGAGCCGTGCCCGGTGTGCGGCGACACGGTGCGCGAGGTGTCGTTCGCCGACTCGAGCCTGCAGTACTGCGCGACCTGCCAGACCGGCGGGAAGCCGCTGGCCGACCGGCGGATGAGCAAGCTGCTGAAGTAGCGCTCACGACCCGGCCGGCCCGGCCGTCAGAACGCCCCGGCGCCCTCGAGGATCAGCAGGAGACCGAAGATCGCGAACAGCGCGGCGGCGCCGTAGGTGATCGCCTTCTCGGGGAGCTTCTTGCCGAGCACGGCGCCGACGACGATCGCGAGTGCGTCCGCGGCGACCATGCCGACGGTGGAGCCGATCCACGTGCCGAACCAGCCCTCCTGGGTGGCCAGGGTGATCGTGGCGAGCATCGTCTTGTCGCCGAGCTCGGCGAGGAAGAACGCGACACCGACGGCGACGATCGCCATGCCGGCGCTGTTGCGGGCCTTGGCGGCCTCGTCCTCGGTGAGCTCGTCACCGCGCAGCGTCCACAGCGCGAAGCCGAGGAACGCCACACCGGCGATGATCGCGATCGTGCCCTGGTAGTCGGCGAAGGTGTCGCCGATCCAGTAGCCGATGCCGACCGAGGCGAGGTGCACGATCGCGGTGGCGGCGGTGATGCCGATCAGCACGTCGCGCGCCTTGTAGCGCGCGGCGAAGGTCATCGCCATCAGCTGGCTCTTGTCGCCGAGCTCGGCGACGAAGATGACAGCGGTGGAGATCCAGAAGGCGTCCATGGCGGGCGTCTCTCTTTCTCGGACGCGGGCCGGTCGAGGGCTCCCGCGGAGGACGCGCCTTCGACCGGTCGCGTCCTCGTTCGGGTGCCACGAGGGCAGGGATGAGGTGCTTCTTCCGGTCGAAAGTCTCGTCCGCCCACCGTCTCCGGCGGGCCTGCCGCACCGGACCCCGCCCGAGGGCGGCGTCAGTGTGTCGACGCGGCTGTTGGGGACTACTCCCTTTCAGCCGACGACTCTAGGTCATCGGTCGGACGTCGCGCGACCTCGCGGTGGCGCGACGCCGGTCACGCCGGTCACGCCGGTCACGCCGGTCACGCCGGGCGCGCATCAGGGCAGCGGCGTGAAGCAGGTGGCCGCGACGTACCGGGCGAAGGCGCGGTATCGCGCGGCGTCGCCCGCCCCGAGACCGAGCGCGCGGGCGCGGGTGCGCGGCGTGTCGGCGGTGCGCAGCGCGCGGACCTGGTCGGCGCTCACGGCGGAGATGGCGGCGGCGTACACCTCGAAGCCGGCGCGCGCGGGCTCCGGCACGTCGTCGGGCGTGCCGGCGTCGGCCAGGGCGACGCCGCTGGCGCGCAGCGCGTCGACGAGGGTCTCGACCGGCGCGTCGGTCGGGTTGTCCTCGCCGAGGCCGAGGTCGTACGCCGCGCAGAAGTCCTGCGACGTCGCGTCGCTCGGGGCGACCGTGGCGTCGACGGGGTCGGGCGTGCCCGCGCAACCGGCGAGGACCAGCGCCAGCGCGACGGCGCCCGCGGCGAGGGGTCCGGCGGCCCGGCGTCGAGGACGGGGCGCGGCGTCGGTCATGGCGGTTTCAGTGAAGCACGAGGGCGTCCGGGCGCGGCCCCGCGGGCCCGGTCAGGAACGTCGGGTGAGGCACGGAGCACAGCGTCGGCAGGCGGCGTACGTAGCTGGCGCGAGAGATCCGTACGACGCCGAGCGAGGCCAGGTGCGGGGTGCGCCACTGCACGTCGACCAGCCGGTCGCCCGCGTGCTCGTCGGACAGCCCCCGCACCAGCGCGACGAGCGCGACCTTCGAGGCGTCGCGCGCGCGGTGGAACATCGACTCCCCCGCGAACAGCCCGCCGATCCCGAGCCCGTACAGCCCGCCGACGAGCTCGCCGTCGCGCCACGCCTCCACCGAGTGCGCCCAGCCCAGCTCGTGCAGGCGCACGTACGCCGCCCGCACCCGGCCGTCGATCCAGCCGTGCGGTCGCGACGGGTCGGCGCAGGCGTCCAGGACGTCGGCGAACGCGGTGTCGACCCGGATCTCGAACTCCCGGCACGACCGCCGCAGCGACCGGCTCACGCTCAGCCCCGCGAGCGGCAGCACGCCGCGGTGCACCGGCGACCACCAGCCGATCGGGTCGCGCCGCGAGCCGGTGACGGGCATCGGGAAGAGCCCGCGCCGGTACGCCGCCAGCACGGTGCCGGGCTCGAGGTCGGCGCCGACGCCCACGAGGTCGTCCGGGTGCTGCTCGTCGTCCTCGCCCTCGTCGCCGTCGTCGCCGTCCGGCGGCGCGAGGTCGAGCGGAGCCTCGAGGTCGAGGTCGCCGAAGACCCACGCCGACGGCGGCGGCTCGACAGGCGTCCCGGACACGGGGTCGACGCTAGGGGCTCCCCCGGTCGCGCGACCACCCGGAGGGGCTCTGGTCGCCGACTAGCCTGGGCGCGTGGGAGTCGCCAAGAGCCTCGGCAAGCAGCTGGGCCGCCAGCTCGCGCCGCGCGCCGTCAGCGCGGCGCCCGGCCTGTCGTCGTCCGTGGTGCGCCAGGCGCTCGGGTACGCCCTCGATGGCGCCGGCCCGTTCCAGGGCGCCGCGACCGTCGCCGAGCGGCATCGGCGACGCCACCGCGACGCGGGCGACGTACGCGACCCGCGGGAGCGGGCCGTCGAGACGGTCGTCGACGACCACGTCCGACTGGCCGGCGCGCAGGGCCTCGTCACCAACCTCGGCGGGCTCGTCACCGCGACCGTCGCCGTGCCGGCCAACCTGATGGGCCTGGTGATCCTGCAGAGCCGGATGGTCGCGGGCGTGGCGCACCTGCGCGGGTACGACCTCGACGACCCGCGCACCCACAACGCCGTGCTGGCCGTGCTGCTCGGCTCCGACGGCGTCGACGCGCTGGTGACCAAGGAGAAGCTCCCCGCTCCCCCGATGGCGCTCGCCACCGCCCCCGTCCACGACCCCGCGATCGACCAGCGCGTCTCGCGCGAGGTCGCCTCGGCGATGGTCGCGCGGGTCACCGGCAAGCGGGTGGCCAGCACCGTCGCGCGCCGGGTGCCGGTCGTCGGCGGACTGGTCGGCCTGGGGGCCGACGGGCTGCACACCTGGCAGGTCGGGAAGTACGCCGAGTCCGAGCTGCGGCGCCGCGGGCGCTGACGACGTACGCCGCCGTCCTCTCCTGGCGCTCGCCGGCCTCGCTGGACTCGGACGGTCAGGGCATCCGGAGCTTCTGCTTGACCTTGCGCCCGAGGTTGTCGTCCGGGTCGGGGCGGCGCGCCGCCTCGGCCGTCATCGCCGCGAGCGCGTCGAGGGCGACCTTGAGCTGGGCGCGGGCGCGGACCCGGTCGGGGTTGGCGTACGGCGTGGCGGGGTCGAGGGGGCGCGGGCGCAGGTCCTCGACGTCGCCGACCACGTCGACGCCGCTGCCCTCGATCCACTCGATCCAGCGCTCGGCCTCGGCCTGCGCCCAGGGCTGCATCGCCGGCGGGAGGGTGATCCGGTCGGAGCTGCTCTGCACGAGCGTGCCCTCAGCGAGCATCCGGCGGATCAGGTTGTCGTAGCGGGCCGAGCGGCGCTCGCCGCGCTCCATCCGCTTGTTGAGCTTGCGCAGCAGCACCGTCTCGGCGGCGCCGAGCGAGGCGTTGGAGCGGTCGCTGTCGAGGGGTGCCCACGCGGGGTCGATGCCGAAGACGTCGCAGAACCGGTGCCACAGCACCTCGCCGCCGCGCTCGTGCGGGACGGTCACGACGTGCACCCGGTCCGGGGAGAGCCCGGCGCTCCAGTTGCCGAGCACCGTCGGCAGGTCGAAGGCCCGCGCGAACCACGGCTGGTTGCGGGTGACCTTCTTGCAGAACCGGGCGTAGGTCCAGCGGCGCCCCTGCTTGATGCTCTCCTGCCACGCGGCCGGCAGCTGGCGGCCGTGGTCGCGTGCGGAGTAGACGACGTGCAGCTCGCTGCCGGCGAGATCGGCCTTGAGCTTGGCGATGTGCTCCGGGCGGGCCGGCGCGAGGATCTCGTGGCTGAGGATCACGGTGCCGTCGAGCCGGCGGATGCGCCGCGCCATCGCGTCCCAGTAGCCCGCGGCGTGCCCCGGAGGACCGCCCCAGTCCTGGCCCTGCAGGTCGAGCGCCGCGCGGAACTGGCTCAGCCCGGGGCTGGTGATCGCGTTGCGCGCCGGGACGTGGACGCCGTGGTCGGCGAGGGTCGAGGCGTTGCGGCCGAGCCGGTCCTGGAGATAGGTGGTGCCGGTCTTCGGAGCGCCGATGTGCACGAAGACCTTGCGACTCACGCTGGTGATCGTAGTGGGGGTGCGGGCACCCGGTGGGGCGGTGGGGCGGGTGGTGGGTGCGGGCGGGTGGTGGCGGGTGGTGGGTGCGGGCGGGTGGTGGTGGCGGGTGGCCCGGGGGCGGTGCGTGGTCAACCGATCTGCGGCCGGCAACGGTTGACGGCTCACCGCCCCGGAGGCCGGCGTGCTTCGGGCGGTGAGTGAGCAACCGATCGCGTCACCCGAACGGTTGCCTGCTCACCGCCCCTGACGGCCGCGCGCACCAGGCGGTGCCTGAGCAACCGATCGGCACCCGCGAACGGTTGCCTACTCACCGCTCCCCCCGGGCCGGCGCCCGACTCAGCCGAGCGCGCGGACGACCGCGGACGGGCTCGGCCGCCCGAGCACGTCGGCCATCCAGGTCGACGTCGCCACGAGCGAGGACAGGTCGACGCCGTGCTCGATCCCGAGCCCGTCGAGCAGCCAGACGAGGTCCTCGGTGGCGAGGTTGCCGGTGGCCGACTCGGCGTACGGGCAGCCGCCGAGCCCGCCGGCGCTGGCGTCGTACGTCGTGACGCCGGCGCGCAGACCCGCCTGGACGTTGGAGAGCGCCTGGCCGTAGGTGTCGTGGAAGTGCAGCGCGAGCCGGTCGACGCCCACGCCGGCCTCGACGAACGCCGCGACCAGGGCGCCGACGTGGCCGGCCGTGCCGACGCCGATCGTGTCGCCGAGCGAGAGCTGGGTGCAGCCGAGGTCGAGCAGGTGGCGGCCGGCCTCGACGACCTGCTCGAGCGGCACCGCGCCCTCCCACGGGTCGCCGAAGCACATCGACACGTAGCCGCGGACGTCGGCGCCGGCCGCGAGCGCGCGGGAGACGACCGGCTCGAACATCGCCCACTGCTCGTCGTAGGAGCGGTTGAGGTTGCGCTGCGCGAACGTCTCGGTCGCCGAGGCGAAGACGGCGACGTGGCGCAGGCCGAGGTCGAGGGCGCGGTCGAGCCCGCGCTCGTTCGGCACCAGCACCGGGCAGTCGAGTCCGTCGTCGCCGAGCAGGCCCATCAGCTCGGCGGCGTCGGCGAGCTGCGGCACCCACCGCGGGTGGACGAACGACGTGGCCTCGACGACCGGCAGCCCGGCGGCGAGCAGGCGGCGTACGAACTGCTCCTTCACGTCGGTCGGGATCGCGGTGGCCTCGTTCTGGAGGCCGTCGCGGGCGCCGACCTCGTAGATCGTCACCCGCTCCGGCAGGCCCGGCTCGGGGTGCGTGGCGGGCAGGCCGGCGGGGCGGGTCATGGCTGTTCCACGTGGAACAGCACCGCGCCCAGCGCGACCGTCGCACCGGCGGCGGCGCCGACCGAGGTGACGGTGCCGGCGACGGGTGCGCGCAGCGTGTGCTCCATCTTCATCGCCTCCATCACCCCGAGCACCGCGCCCTCGGCGACCTCGTCACCGACGGCGACGCGTACGTCGAGCAGCGTGCCGGGCATCGGCGCCTCGACCTCCCCACCGGCCGCGCCGACCGCGCGGCGCGACGGGTCGGGCCGGTCGAGCACGAACCGGTGGCCCTGGACCACCACCTCGGTGGCGCGCGGGCCGCGACGTACGTAGCCGTCGGCGGTGCCGAGGATCCCCAGGTGCTGGGTGCCGTCGGTGCCGCGGGGCGGCGCGATCCAGCCCTCGAAGTGCAGGTCGCGGCCGTGCTCGACGAGCGGTCCGCGCGGGCCGCCGAGGCGGAACGAGTCGGGCTGCCACGGGTCGGCGGGAGCCTGCTCGAGCACGGTGCGGAGCACCACGCCGGCGAGCGCCCGGGCCCCGGACTCGTCGGGCGGCTCGAGGGTCGTCCGGTCGAGCCAGGCGGTGTCGACGAGCCCGTCGCGGAACGCCTCCGACGCCGCCAGCGCGCGGACGTAGCCGGTGTTGGTCGTCAGTCCGAGCACGGCGGTGCGGTCGAGCGCGTCGACCAGCCGTTGGCGCGCGGCCTCGCGGTCCTCGGCGTGCACGATCACCTTGCCCAGCATCGGGTCGTACGCCGTGGAGACCACCTGGCCCGGCTCGAGCGCGTGGTCGACCCGCGCCCACGTCGGCCACACCACGTCGGTCGCCGTGCCGGCCTGCGGGAGGAACCCGCCGAAGGCGTCCTCGGCGTAGATGCGCGCCTCGATCGCGTGCCCGCGGAGTCGTACGTCGTCCTGGCCGAGCGGGAGCGCCTGGCCGTCGGCGACGAGCAGCTGCAGCTCGACGAGGTCCAGCCCCGTCACCTCCTCGGTGACCGGGTGCTCCACCTGGAGCCGGGTGTTCATCTCCAGGAAGTAGAACTCGCCGCTGCCGCCGAGCTCGACCGGGTCGAGCAGGAACTCCACGGTGCCCGCGCCGGTGTAGCCGACGTGCGAGGCGAGGTCGACGGCCGCGGTGCGCATGGCGTCGCGGGTGGCGTCGGGGAGGTTCGGCGCCGGCGCCTCCTCCAGCACCTTCTGGTGCCGGCGCTGGGCCGAGCAGTCGCGGTCGCCGAGGTGCAGGACGGTGCCGTGCTCGTCGCCCATCACCTGGACCTCGACGTGCCGTCCGCGCTCGACGTACCGCTCGACCAGCATGGTGTCGTCGCCGAACGCCGCGAGCGCCTCGCGCTTCGCCGCCGCCACGGCCTCGTCCATCTCGTCGGCGGACCGCACGACGCGCATGCCCTTGCCGCCACCGCCGGCGGCGGCCTTCACCAGCACCGGGAAGCCGGAGTCGTCGCCACGGGGCACCACCGGTACGCTGGCCGCGACCGCGAGCTCGCGGGCGGCGTCCTTGCGGCCCATCGAGTCCATGACGTCGGCCGTCGGCCCGACCAGCCGGATGCCGGCCTCGGCCAGCGCCCGCGCGAACGGCGCCCGCTCGGACAGGAAGCCGTACCCGGGGTGCACGGCGTCGGCGCCGGCATGCCTGGCGGCGGCGACGACCGCGTCGACGTCG
Organism: Nocardioides sp.; assembly: GCA_002729525.1. GTDB lineage: Bacteria > Actinomycetota > Actinomycetes > Propionibacteriales > Nocardioidaceae > Nocardioides. Next base: position 71,156 of record PBYI01000069.1, on the reverse strand, counting down.
AGGTACGACGGCACCTCGATCGCCTCGTCGGCGGCGTGCACGTGCGGGGCTTCCTCGTCGGCCGCGGTGTGGATCGCGACCGTGGTGACGCCGAGGCGCGAGGCGGTGCGGAAGACGCGCAGGGCGATCTCGCCGCGGTTGGCCACCAGGAGCGTGTGGATGTGGGTGAGTGTCATCGCGGGGCCCGTCACATCCGGAAGATGCCGTAGGAGGGCTCGGGCACCGGCGCGTGCGCGCAGGCCGAGAGCGCCATGCCGAGCACGCGGCGGGTGTCGACCGGGTCGATCACGCCGTCGTCCCAGAGCCGGGCACTGGCGTAGTAGGGCGACCCCTGCTCCTCGTACTGCTCACGGATCGGGGCCCGGAAGGCCTCCTCGTCGTCGGCCGACCACTCCTCCCCGCGGGCCTCGAGGCCGTCGCGGCGTACGGTCGCGAGCACCGAGGCGGCCTGCTCGCCGCCCATCACCGAGATCCGCGCGTTGGGCCACGACCACAGGAAGCGCGGGTCGTAGGCCCGGCCGCACATGCCGTAGTTGCCGGCGCCGAACGAGCCGCCAATGAGCACGGTCAGCTTGGGCACGACCGAGCAGGCGACTGCGGTGACCAGCTTGGCGCCGTCCTTGGCGATGCCGCCGTTCTCGTACTCCCGGCCGACCATGAAGCCGGAGATGTTCTGCAGGAACAGCAGCGGGATGCCGCGCTGGTTGCACAGCTCGACGAAGTGCGCGCCCTTGAGCGCCGACTCGCTGAACAGGATCCCGTTGTTGGCGAGGATGCCGACGGGGTGGCCCCACACGTGGGCGAACCCGCAGACCAGCGTCTCGCCGTACAGCTGCTTGAACTCGGTGAAGCGCGACCCGTCGACGACGCGGCGGATGACCTCGCGGACGTCGTACGGCGTGCGGGTGTCGGCGGGCACGACGTCGTACAGCGTCTCGGGGTCGAGCAGCGGCTCCTCGGGCGCGCGCACCTCCCACGGCGCGGTCGGCGTCGCCGGCAGCGTGTCGACGCTGGCGCGGAGGATCTGCAGCGCGTGGTCGTCGTCCTCGGCGAGGTGGTCGACGACGCCGGAGGTGCGGGCGTGCACGTCGCCGCCGCCGAGGTCCTCGGCCGTGACGACCTCGCCGGTCGCGGCCTTCACCAGCGGCGGTCCGCCCAGGAAGATCGTGCCCTGCTCGCGGACGATGACGGTCTCGTCGCTCATCGCCGGCACGTAGGCGCCGCCGGCGGTGCACGAGCCCATCACCGCCGACAGCTGCGGGATGCCGCGCGCGGAGAGGTTGGCCTGGTTGAAGAAGATCCGGCCGAAGTGCTCGCGGTCGGGGAAGACCTCGTCCTGCATCGGCAGGAACGCACCGCCCGAGTCGACGAGGTAGACGCACGGGAGACGGTTCTCCATCGCGATCGTCTGCGCGCGCAGGTGCTTCTTCACCGTCATCGGGTAGTAGGTGCCGCCCTTGACGGTGGCGTCGTTGGCCACCACCACGCAGGTGCGCCCCGAGATCCGGCCGATGCCGGCGACCACGCCCGCGCTCGGCACGGTCTGGGCGTCGGCGGCGTCCTGCCCGGCGCCGTACATCCCCCACGCCGCGAGCGGCGCGAGCTCGAGGAACGGGCTGCCGGGGTCGAGCAGGTGGTCGACGCGGTCGCGGGCCAGGAGCTTGCCCCGTCCGACGTGCTTGGCCCGGGCCGCCTCGCTCCCGCCACGTCGTACGACGTCGAGGCGGGAGCGGAGCTGCTCGGAGAGCTCTCGCAAGGTGGTCACGAGAGCAGGTTAACGATCATTAACCTGATGCGCCACGGGTGGGACCGTCCGTGGCCATCGCGGGCTCGTCACGGGGCCGTCGTGGCGCCGTCGTGGCGCCGTAGGACCGGTCGATCGTGGCGAGCACCCGGTCGAGCGCGGCGTCGCGCTCGGGCGCCGGCACCGCGCGCAGCGGGCCCTCGGTGGTGAGCACCGCGAACCCGTGCACGACCGACCAGCAGGTCATCTCCGCATCCGGGCGGGCGTCGGGGTGCAGGAAGCCGACGTCGACCAGGTCGTCGAGGGCGGCGCCGAGGAGCTGGTAGGGGTCGGGGGCGGCGCCGGGGTCGTCCGGGTCGGACCCTGACGGTGCTGCTGAGGGCGGCTCGGGGTAGGCGGTGAACACCACGCGGAAGAGGCCGGGCTCGGCGAGCGCGTAGTCGACGTACCCCTTGCCGAGCTCCTGCAGCCGGCACCGGGCCCGCTCGACCGGGTCGGTCTCGGTGACCGCGTCGAGGCGGGCGTGCATGGCGGCGAGCAGGCCCTGCATGCCGCGCTGGGCGACCTCCTCGACGAGGGCGTCGCGGTCGGAGAAGTGCCGGTACGCCGCGTTGTGGCTGACCCCGACCCGGCGCGCGAGGTCGCGCACGGCGAGGCCGTCGGGGCCCTTCTCGCTGGCGACCTCCACCGCGGCGTCCACAAGCGCGGTGCGCAGGTTGCCGTGGTGGTAGCGGGTGGTCACAGCACGCGACTCTAGCCGTTCGCCGAGCGGATGTTGACACCGTCCACACTCTCGGTCACGCTCATGTTGACGCCGTCCACATCGACGGCCCTCGCCCGTCCGACCGCCCGCACCGACCGGAGACCGCCGTGACCGTGACCGCCGACCCGCCCGCAGCCCGACGTACGACCGCAGCACCCCGCAAGGCGCTCGTGCTGGTGACCGTCTGCCTCGCCGCGCTGACCATCAACCTCGACACCACGATCGTGAACGTCGCGCTGCCGAGCCTGGCCGTCGAGCTGGACGCCTCCACGCGCGAGCTGCTGTGGATCGTCGACGGCTACAACCTCGCCTTCGCCGCGCTGGTGCTGGCGATGGGCAGCCTGTCGGACCGGTTCGGGCGACGGCCGTCGCTGGTGCTCGGCCTCGCCGTCTTCACGCTCGCCAGCGGCATTGCGGCGCTGGTCGACTCCAGCGGTGCGCTGATCGCGCTGCGGTTCGTGATGGGTGCCGCGGCGGCACTGATCTTCCCCACCACGCTGTCGGTCATCGCCAACACGTTCCGGGACCGGCGCGAGCGGGCGGCGGCCCTCGGCGCCTGGGGCGCGGCGGTCGGCCTCGGGGTCGCGCTCGGACCGGTGGCGGGCGGCGCCCTGCTCGAGCACTTCTCCTGGCACAGCGTCTTCTGGGCGCTGGTACCGGTCGGGCTGGTGACGATCGGGATGACGCTGGCGTTCGTGCCGGAGTCGCGCGACCCGTCCGTGCCGGCGCTGGACCGTCCGGGCCTGCTCGTGTCTGTCGGCGCGCTCGGTCTGCTGACCTGGACGATCATCGAGGCGCCCGAGCACGGCTGGGCGTCCGCCGCGACGCTCCTCGGCTTCGCCGGCGCGGCGGTGCTGGTGGCGGTGTTCGTGGTGCTCGAGCGGCGGGTCGCGCACCCGATGCTCGACGTCACCCTCTTCGCCGACCGGCGCTTCTCCGCCGCGTGCGGCGCGGTGACGGTGGCGTTCTTCTCGCTGTTCGGGTTCATCTTCCTGATCACGCAGTACTTCCAGCTGGCCCGCGACTACTCCCCGCTCGGCACCGGCGCCCGGATCCTGCCCGTCGCGATCTGCATCGCGATCGCCTCCGTGGCCGGCGGCGCGTTGGCGCCCCGCGTCGGCACCAAGGCCGTCGTCACCACCGGGCTGGTGCTGCTCGGCTCGTCGTTCCTGTGGATCAGCGCCGTCGTCGAGATCGACACGTCGTCCCCCGCCGTGATCGTGCCGCAGATGGTGCTGATGGGCCTCGGGCTCGGCCTGATCTCCACCCCGGCCACCGAGTCGATCCTCCAGGTGCTGCCACCCGCGCGCGCCGGCGTCGGGTCGGCGGTCAACGACGCCACGCGCGAGCTCGGCGGCACCCTCGGCGTCGCCGTCATCGGCTCGCTCTTCTCCTCCCTGTACGCCGACGAGCTCGGCCGACTGCTCGGCGGCGCGGGCGGGCCCGGGCTCGACGACGCCACGCTGGCCGCGGCCGAGGAGTCGGTCGGCTACGCCCACGAGCTCTCGGGCCAGCTGCCGGCGGTGCTGCCGGCGCTGCAGGAGGCGTTCCTGCGCGGGCTGGAGGCGGGCACGCTCACGATCGGGTCGCTGTGCCTCGTCGGCGCGCTGGCCGCGCTCGTCGCGCTGCCCGGCCGGCGTTTCGTGCCGCCGGGGGGCTCGGGCGAGTGAGGGGGGGCGGGTCGGCGTACCTGCTCATGTAACACGCCGTTCAGCCATCTACCGCACACATGGACCATCTACTGCACTGATCGATCAGCGCGGTAGACCTCTGGACGGCGTGTTACAGCGGCAGGGGCGGCCCGGACGCACCACGGCCCCGGCACCCACGAGGGGGCCGGGGCCGCGGAGCGAACGATCAGGCCGAGCCAGACCGAGCGGGTACGCCGGTCAGTCGACCGGCTCGCCCACCCGCTCCTGGGAGGAGTCGTCGTCCGAGGAACCGAACGCGCTCGTCGGGCCGGTCTCGGTGGCCTTCGGCCCGCGGGTGCGCTCGGAGTACTCACGCATGCCGGCCAGCGGCGGCGGCTCCTGGATGCGAGGACGCTGGATGTCCTCCTCGCGCAGTCCCTTCATCAGCCCGACGGCCATGAAGATCAGCACGACGCAGAACGGCAGGCCCGCAGCGATGGACGCCGCCTGCAGGGCCGCCAACGTGCCCTCGCCGGACGTCGCACCCACGATCAGCAGGATCGCGGCGACGGCGCCCTCGGTGATGGCCCAGAAGAGGCGCTGCTGCCACATCGGGTTCGGGTCGCCACCGTTGGTGAGGATGTCGACCACCAGAGAGCCGGAGTCGGAGGAGGTCGCGAAGAACAGCACGACGACCACGACGACCACCAGCGACGCGAGCCCGGCGATGATGCCGCCGATCGGGAGCTGGTCGAAGAGCAGGAACAGCGCCTTGGCGGGCTGGCCGTCGACGGCGTCGGCGTCGAGCAGCTCGTTCTGCGGGTCGTTCTGCAGGATCTCCAGCGAGGTGCTGCCGAACACGGTCAGCCACACCATCGAGGCACCGACCGGGGCGAACAACGCGCCGGCGATGAAGGACCGCAGCGTGCGGCCGTAGGAGATGCGCGCCAGGAACATGCCGACGAAGGGCGACCAGGAGATCCACCAGCCCCAGTAGAAGATCGTCCAGAAGTCCTGCCACCCCTGCGGGTCGCCGTCCCACTCCGGCGACGGCTGGCCGGTGGAGAAGGTCTCCATGCCCAGGCTCGGCAGCGACTGCACGTAGTTGCCGATGTTGGAGGTGAGGCTGTTGACGATGTCGAGGCTCGGGCCGACGGCGAAGACGAAGACCATCAGCGCGAACGCCAGCCACAGGTTGGCCAGCGACAGGTTCCGGATGCCCTTGTCGACGCCGAGCATCACCGACACGACCGCGATCGAGGTGATCGCGCAGACGATGAGCACCTGCGTGGTGGTGGTGTTCGGGATGCCGAAGAGCTCGTTGAGGCCGGCGCCGACCTGCTGGCCGCCGATGCCGAGCGAGGTCGCAAGACCGAAGAGCGTGCCGAAGACCGCGAGGATGTCGACGACGGCGCCGGGCCAGCCGTAGATGCGGTCCTTGAGCAGCGGGTAGAACGCCGACGCCGGGCGCAGCGGCAGACCGCGGCGGAACGAGAAGTAGCCGAGCGCCGCGCCGAGGACGATGTAGATCGCCCAGGGGTGCAGGCCCCAGTGGAAGAAGGTGTAGTTCATCGCGTCCTGCGCCACCTGGCCGGAGGAGTCACCGGCGTCGAGGCCACCCGGGCCCGTCGGGGGGTGCAGGTAGTGGCTGACCGGCTCGCTGACGGCGTAGAACACCAGGCCGATGCCCATCCCGGCGGTGAACAGCATCGCGAACCACGACAGGTTGCTGTACTCCGGCTCGGAGTCGTTCGGGCCGAGCTTGATGCGGCCGTAGCGGCTGAACATCAGCGCCAGCACGAAGACGACGAAGCCCGAGGCCCCGAAGATGTAGAGCCACTCGAACTTGTCGGAGATGAAGGCCAGCGTGTTGCTGGACGCGGTCGACACGGTGCTCGGGGACACGATGCCCCAGAGCAGGAATCCGAGCACGACGGCAGCCGACCCGAGGAAGACGGGTGGGTTCGTGTGCTCCCGGAGGTAGTCACGCATGTGCGGTCCTAGCGCCGTGGTCGGGGAGCGACCCCGACGACGGCGCGCGTCGGAGGCCCGTGAAGCAGGGGAGAGCAGGGCTTGACCTGCCAGCCCCGAGAACGCCGAGCCACGTTGCCACAGGCGGCGAGCCCCGGCCCCACCCCGGGGAAGGGGCTCCCGCTCAGCGCGTGACGAGTCCCACGTCCGACCCCGTCGTACGCCGCCGTACGCCGCCGCGGGTGCGCGCCGCCTACCCTGGTGGACCATGAGCGCGCGCCGTGAGCAGATCCTGACCACGGCCGCACGCCTCTTCGCCGTCCGTGGCTTCCACGGGGTGTCGGTCGCCGAGATCGGCGCGGCGTGCGGGATGTCGGGCCCCGGCATCTACAAGCACTTCACGAGCAAGGACGCGCTGCTCGCCGAGATGCTGGTCGACATCAGCGAGCAGCTGCTCTCGGTCGGCCAGGACCGCGTCGCCGGCGCCGACGGGCCCGCCGCAGCCCTCGGCGCACTGGTCGACTGGCACGTCGACTTCGCGCTGCACCACCCCGACCTGATCGTCGTGCAGGACCGCGACTGGGCCTCGCTGCCCGACGAGGCGCGCGAGCGGGTGCGACTGCTCCAGCGGTCGTACGTCGACCTGTGGGCCGACCAGCTGCGCGACCTCGACCCGACCCGGGTGCCCGACCGGGCCTCGGGACGGGCGCGGGCGCACGCGACGTTCGGGCTGCTCAACTCCACCCCGCACAGCAACCTGCTGCCCGAGCAGGACATGCGGGCGGTGCTGCGGGAGATGGCGCTCGCCGGGCTGGGCGTGACCGACGCGCTCCCGGCCGCCGGCTGAGCTCTGCTCGAGCCGCCTGGCTCAGAGCACCAGGTCGTCGGCCCCGCCGCCGTCGAGCCCAGCCAGCCACGCCGCAGCGCGGGCGGCCGCCTCCTCCGCGAGGTCGAGCAGCGCCTCGTCCTCCTCGTCGTCCGCGTGCTCGCGCACCGGGCGACCCGTACGGCCGCCGGTCCCGGTGGGCACGGCCTCGACCGGTCGGGTGCGGTGGGTACGGGCGACGAGGTCCTCGCGGCCGAGCCCGCGCAGGTGCACCAGCGCCAGCGGGTCGTCGTCGACGAGCCAGGTGACCTGGAGACCGACGGCCAGCGCGTGCGGGCACGGGTCGGCCCAGGCGTCGCAGGTGCAGGTGGCGGCGAGCTCGCCGCCGTACGGCAGCAGCTCGACGCCGTGCTCCTCGGCCTCCTCCACCAGGTCGTGCGGGAGGTCGCCGGCGAGCAGCATCGGCAGTCGCCCGGCCTGCGCGACCACCACCTCGACGAGCGCCTCGACCGACGCCGCGTCGAGCACGGGCACGCCCAGGTCGACGGTCCACAACCCGCGGTCGTCGCCGACGGCGGCCACCACCCGGCCGGCGGTGAGCGAGAGCCCGCCGATGCGGCCCGAGCGGGCGATGGTCCGCGCGACGCGCAGGTCACCGTCGTCGTACGCCGCCTCCTCCAGCGCGCGGACCCACGCCTTGCCCCACCACGACCGCGCCCAGGCACCCGTACGGCGTGCGGCGAACGGCGGGGGCGTCACCACCTCCGGGGCGGGCTCGGGTGCGGCGCTCACGCGTCGTCCTCGGCCGGGTCGTCGGTGTCGCCGGCCAGGTCGTCGGTGTCGTCGGCGGCTTCGCTCGCCATCGCCGCTCGCCGCGCCTCGGCCCGCAGCGTCACCAGGTCGCGCAGCTCCTCGTTGCCGAGCTCGGTGAGCGCGGCCTCGCCGCGGGCCAGCACGGCGTCGGCGAGGGTGCGCTTGCGGGTGAGCAGCTCGCCGATGCGCTCCTCGACGGTGCCGCGGGTGATCGGCCGGTGCACCTGCACGGGGCGGGTCTGCCCGATCCGGTAGGCCCGGTCGGTGGCCTGCTCCTCGACGGCGGGGTTCCACCAGCGGTCGAAGTGGACGACGTGGTCGGCGCGGGTGAGGTTGAGCCCGGTGCCGCCGGCCTTGAGCGACAGGATGAACACCGGCGGCGCCCCCTGCTCCGGGCCCTCCTGGAAGCGCGCGACGAGCCGCTCCCGCTCCGCCACGGGCGTGCTGCCGTCGAGGGTCTGATGGGCGACGCCCGTCGCGTCGAGGTGCTGCTCGAGCAGCCGCGCCATCGCGACGTACTGGGTGAAGACCAGCACCGCGCCGCCCTCGGGGAGCACCGTGGCGAGCAGCTCGTCGAGCAGGTCGAGCTTCTCCGAGCGGCCGGCCAGCCGGGTCGCACCCGACTGCTTGAGGAAGTGGGCCGGGTGGTTGCAGACCTGCTTCAGCCCGGTGAGCAGCGCCAGCACGAGTCCGCGGCGGGCGTGCTCGCCCTGCTCTGCGGCGCGCTCGATGCGCTCCATCATGTCGCGCACGAACGCCTCGTAGAGGACCACCTGCTCGCGGGTCAGCGACACCAGGTGGTCGGTCTCGGTCTTCGGCGGCAGCTCGGGTGCGACGCCCGGGTCGCTCTTGCGGCGGCGCAGCACGAACGGGCCGATGAGGTCGGCGAGCTGACGCGCGCGGGTCGGCTCGCGGCCGGACTCGATCGGCATCGCCCACGCCTTGCGGAAGGCGTTGCGGCTGCCCAGCAGACCGGGCGTGCACCAGTCGAGGATCGCCCAGAGCTCGGTGAGCTCGTTCTCCACCGGGGTGCCGGTGAGCGCGACGCGGGCGCGCGACGGGATGGTGCGCAGCGCCTTCGCGGTGCCGGAGCGAGGGTTCTTCACGTGCTGCGCCTCGTCGGCGACCACGAGGTCCCAGCCGACGCCGGCGAGCGCCTCGGCGTCGCGACGCATCGTGCCGTAGGTCGTCAGCACGAAGCCCTCCTCCGACGCACCGTCGGTCTCGGGCGGGTCCTCGGCGAGCAGGTCGCCCTGGCCCTCGTCGGACGGCGCGGCGACCACGCGCCGGTCGCCGTGGTGGCGGCGTACGGGCACGGCGGGGGCGAAGCGGCGGACCTCGGCCTCCCAGTTGCCGAGCAGCGAGGCCGGGCAGACCACCAGGGTCGGACCGATGTGGCCCTGCTCGCGGCGGTGGAGGTGGAGGCTGATCAGGGTGATGGTCTTGCCCAGCCCCATGTCGTCGGCGAGGCAGGCGCCCAGCCCGAGACCGGTGAGGTCGGCCAGCCAGGTGAGGCCCTGGCGCTGGTAGCCGCGCAGGTCGGCCGCGAGACCGGCCGGCACCGGGACTGGCTCGCGGGTGGCGGCGGCCATAAGCCGCTCGCGGACCTTCAGCAGGCTCGCGCCGAGCTGGACCCCGCCAGGACCCGCCCCCGCGGGCAGCGGCTCGTCGGGTGAGGTGGCGCCGGCCGGAAGCTCGCCGGTGAGCGCGGCCGCGACCGCCTCGGCCGGCTGGAGGGTGCGGATCAGCCGCTGCCGGGCCTTGCGGGCGACGGCCGGGTCGACCACGGCCCAGCCGCCGCGCAGCCGGACCACCGGGCTCGCCGCCGCGGCGAGGGCGTCCATCTCCTCGTCGGTGAGCGGCTCGCCGTTGAGGGCGGTCTGCCACCGGAAGCCGAACAGCGTGCTGGTGCCGAGCACGGGGTCCTGCAGCGGCTCCTCGCGACGGCCGCCCCTGGGCTCACCGGGCTCACCCGGCCCACCGCGGTCGGGCTCGGCGCGGTCGAGCACCTGGCGCGAGGTGAGGTCGCGGCCGAGACTGCGCGGCCACAGCACGTCGACGCCCCGGTCGCGCAGCGCGGCGACGCCGTGGTCGAGCAGGCTGACCAGCTCGTCGGTGTCGAGGGAGATCTCGTCGGGCACGCCGAGCTGGGCGAGCCGGTCGAGCGGCGGCCAGGCCTCGGCGGCGCCACGCAGCGCGATGAGGAGGTGGGTACGGGCTCGCTCCCCGAACCCGTGGTGGCCCGGGTCGGACGGGTCGGCGGGCAGGTCGTCGGGGTCGTCGAAGAGGCGGGCGGCGTCGCAGACGTGCAGCGGGTCGCCCTCGGCGTGCGCCTGGAGCACCAGTCGCAGCGAGCCGGCGACCAGCTCCTCCTCGTCGGCCTCGACGCGCAGCGATATCCGCACCAGCTGGGGCAGCAGCGCGGCGCGGGCCCGGCGCTTGTTGCGCTCGACGCGCTCGCGGAGCCGGTCGACGAAGGCCGGGTCGGCGGGGGCACCAGTGGGCCTGCCCGCCCGGCCGGTGGTCGCGGGCACGCCGGGCGCCGCGGACGTCGTACGGCGTGACGCCGGCGGGGCGCCGCGGGGCACGGAGTCGGCGACGGCGTCGAGCAGGAGCCGGACGGTCCGCTCGGCCTCCGCGGCGTGGTCGTCGTGGGCGTGGGCGTCACCCTCCCCCGCCCGGGCCAGCATCCGGACCTTGTCGGCGTCCTCGGCCGACAGCGGCGCCATCCGCCACGACGCGCCCTCGGGGTGCGGCTCGAACCGGCCGGCGGCCACCAGCCGCATTCCGAGCATCGCGGCGCCGGCGAGCAGGCCGAGGCTGGGGTCGAGGTCGTCGCGGGTGCGTGCCTTGGTGAGCACCGGGATCGCCGCGCGCACCGGGAGCGCGACGGTGCGGCGGTCGTCGGAGAACTCCACGACCCCTTCGCGCGGCGGGTCGGGCGCCTCCGCGGGCCGGAAGACCGCGGTGCCGCCGAGAGGCACGAAGCTCACGACGACGACGGTAGCCGTGGGGGCCGACAGGGCCACCGCGGGCACGCAGGACATGCGCCGGCGGACGGGCACGGCAGGTGGCGGCAGGTAAAGGTTCCGTCGATCGCCCACCCGCGGCGCCGTGGACCGGCAGCCTGTCGGGTCGAACCCACACTCGGAGGTAGACCCCATGTCCCCACGCATTCCGCTCCCGCGGGTGTCCAGCGGCCGCCTGGCCCTCGTCGTCGCCCTGCTCGCGCTGGTCGTCGCCTCGGCCGGGGCCGGCTGGGCCGCCGCGAAGCTGCCCCGCAACTCGGTCACCACCCAGCAGGTCAAGAACGGCTCGCTGCTGCTCAAGGACATCAAGAAGGGACAGGTGCTCGGCACGAAGCAGAAGGCCCGCTCCGCCCGACGCGCCGACCTGGCCACGCGCGCCAAGGTTGCCAACCGGGCCCTGTCGGCCGACTCCGCCGACAGCGCTGCGACGGCGGACGCTCTGCAGGGCCTCGCCGCGAACGACCTGACCCGGGCCGGGTTCACGACGTTCCCCGTCAACACCAGTGGTGACCAGGTCATCGACCTCGTCACCGCCGAGGCTCCCGTGGACGGCTTCCTCACCGTCGAGGCGCGCCTCACCTGCGCTAGCTTCGGCGGCACCGAGGAGACGCTCTACTACGTCGACGTCGTCCTCGACGGCAACGAGAGCGGCGACTATGCGGGCGCCGTGCTGGGCTTCCCGCACGCCTCCCTGACCGGCACGCCGTACGACACGGTGAGCATCCCCGCCCGGTTCCCCGTGGCGGCCGGCTCGTACGACTTCGACCTGGAGGCGCTGCTCTTCGAGGGCGACGGCTCCCTGGACTGCAACGTGTCGGCGACGACGGCGTTCTCGCCGTACGACGAGAACGGTGACGGCCCCGACCTGACCCCGCGGGCCGCCCGGGGCGCTCCGTCGGGCGGTCTCTACCGCTGACCCACGCCCACGGTTTCACCGACGCCTGCGCGACGCCTCCGCCCGCTGGGGCGGGGGCGTCGTCGTCCTTCCAGCCCGGGTCGTGGCGTACCTGACCCGGCCGACCCCCGGCGGGCCACGACCACGGTCGTCGACGGGACCCTGCTCCGGCTGGTCACCGCGGCGCAAGTCGAGGTGCCGGTCGACGGGGACCTCGAGGTCCGGATCGACCTGAGCTGCGCGGCCGCGGGCGCCCCGTCCGACACGCTGTGGGAGGTTCGGGCCGTGCTCGCCGGAACGACCGCTGACGCGGCTGGCGTCGGACGGCTCTTCTTCCCGCACGCCTCCGCGCCCGGCACCCTGTACGACGACACCTCGGTCGTCGGCACGTTCCCCGTCGAGGCGGGTGACACACCGCGATCCTCGGCATCTCGAGCGCGCTCGTCACGGGGGTCGACTCCCCCGAGTGCGACGCCACCGTGAGCACGGTGCTGCGCCCGACGTTCTCGGCCGAGCAGCCCTAGCCCGTCGCGGGGCGTTCGCGGGCCAGCGCCCACGACGTCCGGATCGCGCCACGACAGCGCGTCGGACACGGTGGGCACGAGCTCGGCGGCGTCGCCCACGACCCGGACCCCGCTGCCGGCGAGCCGGGCCTGGAGCAGCCGCAGCACCTGCGCCTCGACCGGGCCGACCGACTCGTTGCCGCGCGGCGGCGGCTCGGGCGCGACCTCCGGGTCGACCCCGGCGACCCCGGCGACCCTGCAGAACCTGCGCCACAGCAGCCCCGGGTCGGCGCCCACTGCGGGGACGGTCACCACGTGGGTGCGGGCGAGGTCCCGGACGGTGACGACGACCTCGACGTCGGCGTCGCCGCCGGCCCGTAGATCCTCGACCGCACGGGCCACCGCCTCGTCGTCGGCGCGACTGAACGCCTCATCGCTCGCCACCACCGTGCCCTCGAGGTCCGCGAGGTGGGCGAGCAGAAGGTCCCAGCGGCCCTCGGTGAAGTCCTTGCCGCGGCCCGGGCCGACGCCGGCGAGGTCGAGCGCGCCCCGGAACACCACGTCCCAGCCGCCGCGGCCGCCGGGCCGCTCGGGGCGACGCCGCACGGTCACGCCGTGCTCGGCCAGGGCGCCCGCGTTGCGGCGGAGCCGGCCCTGGAGGTAGGTGGTACCCGACTTCGGCATGCCCACATGGAGCACGACCCGGCGGCGGGTCATGCGGGCGATCCTGGCAGACCGCGGTGAGGGACGGCGGTCGCGGGGCGGCTGGTCCGAGGCCGGTCCATCGCGCCTCGACACCGACCCGCCCCCGGCGACGTCAGAGCGTCGGGAGCACCTCGGCCGCGACGGTCTCCAGCACGGCCTCGTCGGCGGCGTACGGCGCAGTCGACCGCGGCCAGTGCGTCACCACGTCGGTGAACCCGAGCTCGCCGGCCCGGCCGACCAGGTCGGTGAAGTAGCCGACGCTGCTCAGCGAGGTGCGGTCGGGCTTTCCGGTCAGGGAGCCGGCGGAGTCGAGCAGCAGGTAGCGCGGGAAGGTCGCGGGGTCGCGCCCGGCCCCGACGAGCGCCTCGTCGAGCACGCCGGCGGACGACCCGAGCGCGGCGAACCAGGCGTCGTCGTCGGCGCCCCACGGGCCGGTCGTCACCCACCCGTCGCCGGTGCTGGCGGCGAGACGCACCGAGCGGGGACCGTTGGCCGCGACCAGCAGCGGCGTACGGCCCAGACCCGGGAGGGTGCGGGCGTCGGCGGTGGAGAACCACCGACCGTCGTGGTCGACGTGGTCGCCGCGGCGCAGGGCGTCGAGGACGGTGACGTTCTCGCAGAAACGGTCGACCCGCTCGCGCACCGCGAGGTCCTCGCCGGCGAGCACCCGGGAGTCGAGGTCACCGCCGGTGCCGACGCCGAGCAGGAAGCGGCCGTCGGAGACGTCCTCCAGCGCCTGGGCGTCGCGGAAGAGCAAGTAGGGGTGGCGCAGGTTGGGCGAGGCGACCAGGGTGCCGAGGCCGATCCGCCCGGTCACCGCCGCGGCGGCCGCGAGCACCGGGATCCCCGAGCGCCACGGGGAGTCGGGCAGACCTCCCCAGACCAGGTGGTCGTAGGTCCAGGCGTGGGCGAAGCCCATCTCCTCCACGGCCTGCCACCGGGGCCGGGCCTCGGCCCACGAGACGTCGGTCAGCAGAGTCACTCCCACACGCATGGGCGCGAGCCTAGGCCGGGCCGCCGACGCGTCAGGCCACGCGTCAGCCCAGCGCGGCCTCCAGGTCGGCCACGTGCGCGGTGAAGCCGAAGCACTGGCGCACGTTGTAGAGCGTCGCCTCGCGGCAGAAGTCGGGCGAGGTCGTCGCGCAGGCCTCCTCCAGCAGCACCGTGTCGTAGCCGAGGTTGGCGGCGTCGACCAGCGTGGCGTAGACGCACTGGTCGGTGTTGACCCCGGTGAGCAGGAGGGTGTCGACCCGCAGCTGGCGCAGCACCGAGTCGAGGGGCGTGTCGACGAAGCCGCTCATCCGGTACTTGTCGACGCTCAGGTCGCCGCGCTCCACGGCGAGGCCGTCGACGAGCGCGGCACCCCAGGATCCCGCCTCGAGCACCGGCGCACCCGCCGGGCTGTTGCCCGACCCGATCCCGAGACCCCGGCCCTCGGGGTCGTAGACGTGGCGCACGTTGGGCGGCAGGTTGACCTGGTCGGGCCGGTTGCCCCAGCTCACCCAGACCACCGGCACACCCGCCGACCGCAGCCGCGGCAGCAGTCCGGCGAGCGCGTCGACGGCGCCGGCGCCGCCGGAGACGTCCACGCCGATGCCGGCCAGCCAGCCGTCGGGGTGGCAGAAGTCGTTCTGCATGTCGACCACGAGCACCGCGGTGCGCGCGAGGTCGACCGTGAGCCGCTGCGGCAGCGCGTCGAAGGTCACCGTCCGCGGCTCGGGCGCTGCCCGGCGCAGGTCGGCGGAGTCGGCGTCCAGGGTCCAGTCGTTGCGGCGGTACGCCGGAAGCGCGGTCGGGGTGGGCGTCGGGTCGGTCACCACAGGGTCCTCTCGGCGAGGGAGATCAGGGACAGGTCGTGGCCGCGCCCGGCCACCAGGCACAGCCCGACGGGGTCGCCGTCGGCGAGCGGCGTGGGGAGCGACAGGGCGGGCAGTCCGGCGAGCGAGGCCAGGCAGCCCAGCCGCAGCGTCCGCGCCCGTACGTCGTCCAGCGCGGCGCCGCGGGTGGTCGCGAGCGGGGCCGGGCCGGCCGCGCTCGGGATCGCGAGGGCGGTGCCGGTGGGCAGCAGGTCGGCGATCGTGCCGGTCGCCCGGGCGAGGACGGTGCGGTGCCGGTCGACCTCGGCGGCGGGGAGGTCGCCGGCGAGCAGCCGGTCGCGCACGTCGGGCGAGACCGCGTCGGGGTGGTCGCGCAGCAGCGCGGCGTGCTCGGCGTACGCCTCGGCAGCCTGGACCGCGCGGAACGCCGCGAACCACTCCTCCAGCTCGACGGCGCCGACGACGTCGACCGCCTCCGGGGAGCAGCCGGCGCGCAGGGCGAGCGCCAGCACGCCGGCGACGACGGCGTCGCGGCTGGTCGGGTCGGCCAGGTCGAGCAGGGTGGGCGGGACCAGCAGTCGCTCGACGGGGACGTCCGGGCCTACGCCGCCCACGAGCACCGACGCTCCCGCGCGGAGGACGTCGAGCTCGCGCGCGAGCAGACCCACGGCGTCGAAGGACGGGGCGAGCGGCTGGGCGCCGGTGAGAGGCACGGCACCGTGGGTCAGGCGCAGGCCGAGCAGTCCGCAGTAGGAGGCCGGGACCCGGATCGACCCGGCGGGGTCGGTGCCGAGACCGAGGTCGGCCTCACCCGCGGCGACCGCGGCGGCCGGTCCGGACGTCGACCCACCGGCGAGCCGGCCCGGGCGTACGGGGTTGGCGACGACACCCTCGTGGGCGTTGACGCCGGAGAGCCCGAAGGCGAGCTCGTCGGTGCGAGCGATGCCCGCGACCCCGGCCCCGGCGTCGACCAGTCGCTGCAGCGCCGTGGCGTGGGCGGCGGCGGGCGGCGCCGACGCCAGCACCGTGGGGGTGCCGGCGCCGCGCGCGTGACCGGCGACGTCGTACAGGTCCTTGACCGCGACGCGCACACCGGCGAGGGGCCCCTCGCCGGACGGCTCCAGGCCGGCGGGCTCGTGGACCCGCCAGGCGTTCAGGTCGTCCCGGTCGTCCTGGTGGTCCCGGTCGTCCTGGTCGTCGTGGGGCGGCCGCGGCGCCGGCGGTGCGCCGTGGGAGACGTGCGCCGCCACGACCCGCCAGCCGTCCCGGCCGTCCCAGACCTGGGTCTGCTGGGTGGGCGTGCCATCGGAGCGCAGCCCCTCGAGCGTCGCGGTCCAGGCGCCGTCGACGCGACGCAGGTGCAGGCGGACCGGTCGGCGCGGCGGGGGTGGACCACCGTGCGCACGACCGGCCGCGATCTGCGTCGCGCCGACGGCAGCCGCGCCACCGGCTGCCCGGACCGGCGCACCCGCACCGCCGGGGACGAAGGCGGCGTCGAGCACCTCCCGGTCGTGGTGCGCCAGGGCGGTCTCGTACCGGCGCAGGACGTCGAGGAGCGCCGGGAGGTCGGGGTCGGCGAGCAGGTCCGTCGCGCGGTCGGTGCGCTCGGTCGGCTCAGTCCGCATCGAGCGCGCCGGGTGCGAGCACCGCGACGTCAGTGTCCTCCAGCGGCACCTGCGTGCCGTCGGTGACGAGCTTGGCGAAGCCGCCGTCGTTGGCCATCACGGTGATCGTGTAGAGCCGGTCGGTCTCGCTGGTGTTGAAGATGCGGTGCTCCGACCCCGGCTGCAGGGTCAGGACGTCGCCGGGGCCGAGGGCCACGACCGTGTCGTCGGAGTGCGCCTCGGCCTGACCGGAGAGCACGACGAAGGTCTCCGCGGAGTCCTTGTGGGAGTTGACCGGCTGGGCGCCGCCGGGCTCCCAGATCTCGAGGAAGATGCTGGCGTTCGTCCCCTGGGTCGGTCCGGCGAGCTCGACGAGCCGGACGGTGTCGTCGGCGCTGATCAGGAAGGCCGGCAGCTCGGTGAGCCGACGGACGACGGGTGCGTCTCCGCTCATGGTGTCTCCCTCAGTGGCGCCTCACGGTGCGCCGGGTCTGGCCGTCGGGGTGCCGACGGGCTCCGGCCACGCTAGGCAGGTGACGGGCCCGAGCGGGCGTCCGGCGGGCCGGTGCTCCGACCTCGGTACCGACCCGAAACAGCGCCGAAACACGGTGCTGCGAGGGGCACCGCGCACAGCCCCCGCGGGGCCCGGACCGCTGCCAGGGTGGAGTGGTGACCGCTCCCGCCGAGCCCGACGTGCTCGTGATCTCGCGCGTGGTCCTCGACTCGTTCGAGGGCCCGCCGCCGCACGAGGTGCTCGGCGGCTCCGGCTTCTGGGCCGCCGTCGGAGCCGCGACCGTCGCCGACGGGGTCGCGCTCACCTGTCGCGTCGGCGAGGACTTCGAGCCGCACCGCCGCACCATGGAGCGGCTCGGCATCGACACCGGCGCCCTGCTCGTCGACGGCCCGACCACCCCGCGCACCCTCATCACCTATCCCGTCGGGGAGCACCGGCACGAGGAGTGGCTGCCCGACTGGGCCGGCCACGTCGCGATGCGCACCATGCACCCCGAGGGGCCCGAGCCGGCGCGCTCGGCGCGCGCCTACTACGTCTTCCGCGACCACCACCCCGGCTTCTGGCAGCCCGTCCTCGACCACGTCCGCGTGACCGGCACACCGTTGATGTGGGAGATCCCCGGGCGGCTCTGCGTCCCCGAGCCGTCGTCGGAGACCCTGACCGTGCTCGCCGCGACCGACGTCCTCTCCATCAATGCCGAGGAGGCCGACGCGCTCGTCGGCCCGCTGTCGCCCGTCGAGACCGTCGCGGCCCTGCGCGCGCTCGGACCCGACGTCGTCGCGCTCCGCCGGGGCGGTGCGGGCTCGGTCGTCGCCGACGCCACCGGCGCCTGGGAGGTCTCCCCCGCCGACGTCACGGTCGTCGATCCCACCGGAGGCGGCAACGCCTGGTCCGGCGCCTTCCTCGCCGCCTGGGTCCGCGACCACGACGTCCCCGCTGCCGCCGTCGCCGCGACCGGCGCGGCTGCCGCGGCGATCGAGCGCACCGGCCCGCCGGTGGACCGACGTACGGCGCGGCAACGGGCGGCGGCCCTCGCCGCGACCGTGACCGTGCGCCCGCTGCCGTCCGGGCCCCAGCCCCAGTCCCAGCCCCAGCCGAGCACCACCCGACCAGGAGACACGCGATGACCGGATTCCACGACCCCGCCTGGGTCTCCGCCGAGGACCGCGAGGCGGTGACCCGGCTGCGTCGCCGGGTGCTCGACGACTACGGCTACCGCGACGTGATGCCGGAGCGTGGGCTGTCCATCGACGGACGGCCGGCGCTGACCGGCATCGACCCCACCAAGGTCGGCAAGTACGTCGTGCTCAGCGTCCGCGACCCGCTCGGCGGGCACGAGGGGCCCGGTCACGCGCACCGGCTGGCGTCGCGCTTCGGGCCGGCCGAGGAGGTCGGCTCCACCGGGCTCTTCCAGACCGCCACCGCCCCGCTCGGAGGCGGCGAGTCGGTCACCGTCGTCGCGACCGGCAGTGGCAGCCCGGACCTGGAGCTCGCCCTGGTCGAGCTGCTCGAGCACACCGACGCCGAGGTGCTCGTCTACTTCGGCGCCGCGGCGGGCCTGCACCCGTTCCTGCACCCCGGCGACGTCGTCGTCTCCACCGGCGTGGTGCGCGAGGAGGGCATGACCCGGGCGTACGTCGAGTCGCACTACCCCGCCGCGACGTCGTACGACGTGGTGGCGGCGTTCCTCGGCGCCGCCCAGGACGCCGGCGCCTCGGTGCACGCGGGCGTCACCCGCTCCACCGACTCCGACATCCTCGGCAACGGCCGCCCGTCGATCGGCGGCTACCTCCAACCGCGGCACGCAGAGGTGGTCGACTACTGGGTGCGCGCGGGCGTGCTCAGCAACGACCGGGAGGCGTCGGCCGTGGTGACGCTCGGGTCGCTGTTCGGGCGGCGTACCGGCGTGGTGCTCGGCTGCACCGACACCTACCCGTCCGGGCGCACCCTGGCCGTCGGCGCGGGCATCGAGGACGCCACGACCACGCTCGTGGACGGGCTGCGCCGGCTGCAGCGGATGGACGCCGCACGTGAGGAGTCGGGCGCGCGGTACTGGGCGCCGCAGGTCTGAGGCCGGCCCGGCCGCCTCCGGGGAGTGCCCGGGGGCGGTGAGCAGTCAACCGATCCGGTCGTCCGGACGGTTGACCGTGCACCGCCCCCCGCAGGCCGGCCCACGCGGACCCCGCTGGGCCGGCCCCGCTCAGCCCGCGAGCATCCGCCGCGGGTTGTCCCGCATGATCCGGTCGACCTCCGCCGGCGCGACCCCGCGCGCCTCGAGCTGTGGCCGGATGTTGGTGAGCAGGTGGGTGAGCCCCCAGCCGCCGTACGCGCTGAACTGCGGCTTCATCGCGATGTCGTGGCTGAGCAGCACCCGGTCGAGGTGCCCGGCGTCCAGCAGCCGGAGCAGCATGTCGATGCGGTGGTGGTCGTAGGACCGCGCCGGGTACGTCGTGCCCTGGCGGGCCGTGGAGGCCCACTGCTCCATGCCGAACGTGTCGAGCTCCGCCCAGGCGCCGCGCTCGGCGACGGCGAGCGCGAACTCCGGCTCGGGCCGTTCGTCGCAGTGGCTGACGACGACCTTCGCCGGGTCGACGCCGTGGTCGAGCACCCGGTCGAGCGCGACCAGCCCGGCCATCGGGTCGGGGAAGATCGACCGGTGGATGTTGATCGGCACGCCGGTCTCCAGGTGCGCCATCGCGGCCGCGTCGAGCACCTTGAGCTCCTGCTCGTCGACCGGGTTGCCGCTGCCGATCTCGCCGATGATCCCGGCCCGCACACCGGTGGCGCCGACGCCGACGGTGATCTCGTCGATGAGCACGTCGCGGACGACCTCGGCGCCCACGTGCCGGACGTACGGCGAGTGGGAGTGCGCGACGTACTCGCCGCAGCCCATCACCACGGGCACCCCCGAGAGCCGTGACAGCACCTGGAGGGCGGCGGCGTCCCGGCCATAGCCGGGGATCCCCAGCTCGACGACCGTGCCACCCCCCGCGGCGGCGTACGACCGGAGCTCGGTGAGGGCGACGTCGAGGTCGAGCTGCTGCATGGCCGACCGGTAGGAGAACGGCTGGGTCTGCACCTTGCCGTGCAGCTCGGCCCGGTAGGGCCGGGTCTGCTCGGCGAGGTCCTCGTCGGACTCCGGTACCCGCCACTGGCTGGTGGCGTTGGCGATGAGGTGCTCGTGCGGAAGGACCAGGCCGAGGTCGGCGGCGGCCAGCGGGCCGGTCACCGTCATCACGGAGCCCTCCTCCACGCCGGCACCGCCCCCGCCGGCGCGGGGGCTCACGAAGCGGCCCCCGACACCGGCACCGGCACGCCGGCCTGGCGCCGGACCTCGGCGATCAGCTCGGTCTGCTCGGCGCTCGCGGTGAGCGCGTTGCTGCGGCCGGTGACCGGCGCGAGCAGGCAGCCGGACACCCCGTCGGTGGCGTCGAGCTCGGCGACGATCTCGGCGGCGATGGTGATGCCCTCGGCCTGCGGGTCCCTGGCCTGCCGCAGCCGGGTCAGGGTCTCCTCGGGGATCGAGAAGCCGCGCAGGCCGGCGTTGACGCGGCGGGCGATCGGCTCGTCGGGGAGGATCGCCACGCCGCCGAGCAGGTGGAACGGCGGCGCGTCGCCGCGCAGCGCGTTGACGCCGTCGACGAAGCGACGCCACAGCGGCAGGTCGAAGACGTGCTGGGAGATCACGAAGTCGGCGCCGGCGACCACCTTGCGCAGCACCTGCCCCGGGCGGTCGTCGTACGGCTGCGCGAACGGGTGCGCGGTGGCGCCCAGGTACAGGCGCGGCCGCTCCTCGATCGGACGGCCGTTGGCGTAGCGGCCCTCGTCGCGCATCCGCGCCGCGACCTGGAGCAGCCGGGGGCTGTCGAGGTCGAACACCGGCGTGGCGTCGGGGCTGTCGCCGACCTCCGGGTGGTTGCCGGTCACGAGCAGCGCGTTGCGGGCGCCGAGGCTGGCGATGCCGAGCAGGTCGCCCTGGAGCGCCATCCGGTTGCGGTCGCGGCAGCCGAAGGTCGGCATCACCTCCAGCCCGCGGGCCAGGAGGTGCGCGGTCGCCGCGACGTTGCCCATGTGCACGGTCGCGCCGGAGTGGTCGGTCACCGACACGACGTCGGCGACCTCGGCGATCCGTTCGGCGGCGGTGACGAACTCGGTGACGTCGACGGTGTCGGGTCCGTTGACCTCGGCGACGACGCCGAAGGCGCCGGAGTCGAGCCGGTCCTGGAAGGCGCTCGTGCCCGGGGCGGTGCGATGGGTGGCCGGCGTGACCGGGGCGGACGCAGCCTGGGCGGACGCCCACTCCGGCTCGAGGAAGAGGCAGGCGTGCGACGGGTCGATCTCGCAGCCGCCGTCGGGGCCGACCCCGCCGCAGGGGCCGAGCCGCATCTTCTTCGGGCAGGCCTCCACGAGGGGCAGGGTGAGGGTGGTCATCGGTGGTTCTCCATGTGGTGGTGCGTCCGGTGCTCCGGAGGTCTGGGTGCGGGTCAGCCCGCGTACGCCGCGAGGGCGTCCGCCCGAGCGCGTACGGCGGCGGCGCCGACGTGGTCGCTCAGGACGAGGTCGAGGTGGCCGGAGGCGAGGCCGGCGTGGACGGGACGGTCGTGCCCGGCAGCGGTGCCGGTGCGCCCGGTGGCGAGCGCGTCGGTGACGAGCCCGCGCAGCACGCCGGTCACGTCGCTGAGCACGTGCCCGAGGTCGTCGGGGTGGGGCCGGAGGAAGCCGAGTGTCAGCGCACCGGCCGCGCGGGCCTGCTCCGCTGCGGCGTCGCCCGCGCCGTCGGCCGTGCCGAGCAGGACCCGGCACCCCATCGCCTCCACGAGGCGGGTGCCGGCCCCACGACCGCCGGCGACGTCGTCGAACGACGGCAGGTGCACGGCCACTGTGGCGCAGCCGGTCCCGGCGTCGGCGACGCCGGCCGAGAAGGCGTCGGCCACCTTGCGCTGGGTGGGGACGGCGGGGCCGGCGACCAGGCCGACGGGCAGGCCGTCGGCGACCACCGCCGCGACGCGTCCGGCGACCCGGGCCGCCTCGTACCAGGCCCAGTCGACGAGCGTGGCGTGCCCGAGCCCCTCGACGGAGGCCGGCACGTCGCTCATCACGACCGTCCGGTCAGGAGCCGCGCGCACCAGCGGGGCGTACTGGATGCCGTGCGCGAGCACCACGTCGGCGTCAGGCAGCCGGTCGGGCGTCCCGTGCACCACGACGACGTCCTCGCCCGCGACCACACCGTCGTACGACGCCAGCGCGGCGTCGACCCAGGAGCCGTCGCCCGCGGGGCCGGGCACCAGGACCGCGAGAGCCGGGCGCGCCATCACGACCGCACCGCGATCGCGTGCATGACCTCGTGCAGCTTGGCCCGCGCCTCGTCGGCGACCGGGTTGGTCGACACGCCGTCGACGCTGACCGTGCGGCCGCCGACGACGACCCGTCGCAGGTTGCGCAGGCTCATCGACAGCACGTAGCTCGCGACCGGGTCCCACAGCGGTCCCACGTCGGGGTGCCGCGGGTCGACCACGACGAGGTCGGCCTGCTTGCCGACCTCCAGGCTGCCGACGCGGTCGTCGACACCGAGCGCCTCGGCCGCACCGCGGGTGTGGATCCGCAGCAGGTCGCGCGGGAGGAGCGACGACGGCGGTGTGCCGGTCGCGCGCAGCGTGTAGAGGCCGAGCCGCATGCTCTGCCAGGGGTCGGCGAGGTCGGAGCAGGCCTGGTCGTCGAGACCGATGCCGACGCGCATCCCGCGCTCGCGCATGCCCACCACGTCGGCCACGCCGGAGCCGAGGCGCCCGTTGGCGGCCGGCTGCCAGGACACCGCGCAGCCGTTGGCCGCGGCCTCGTCGAGGATCTCGGGTGTCGTCTGCACGAAGTGGCCGAAGACGAAGTCCGAGCCGAGCAGACCGGCCTCGCGCAGCCAGGCGAACCTGCTGCGCTGGTGCTCGACGGCCTCCGGCGTCTCCAGGAAGTGAGCCTGGTTCATCAGCCGGAAGCGCTCCATCGCCTCGGCCTCCAGGTCCGCGGCGTCGCGGCGACGGGCCCACTGCACACCGCCGCTCACCGACGCCCGCAGGAGTTGGTCGGCCGGTGCGGTCCGGGCGTGGGCGACCCCGGCACCGAGCCGCTCGAGGATCTCCTCGTCGGTGCCGACCGACTCGTCGAGCTGGATGGCGTGCACGAACCGCAGCCCGGCGTCGACCTTCGCGTCGACCTGGCGGTAGGCGTACTCGATCGGCCGCAGGTGCCCGACCTCGCTCCGCTTCCCGTCGACCATCGGCTCCCAGCGCAGCAGCGGGTCGGCGAAGTCGAAGGCGGTCGTCACCCCGTTGTCGAGGTAGTCCAGCGACCCGTGCAGGACGCACCAGTAGATCTCCTCCGGCGTCGCCTCCCGGGTGCGGGCGTACATCGCGTCGGCCCAGCCGTAGAGCGTGCAGTCGGAGCCGAGGCCGCGGGAGCCGCTGGTGAACAGGTGGCTGTGGGACGACACGAAGCCCGGGGCGACCAGAGCGCCGGCGACGTCGAGGTCCTCGACGACCCGGCCGGACGGGGGTGTGCCGGTGCCGATCGCGGCCACGCGACCGTCGGCGCCGACCTCGAGCCAGGCGTCGTGCAGGACGTCCTCGCCGGAGTCGTCGACCGGCAGCAGGGTGGCGTTGCGGATCCGGAGCAGCGGGAGCGCGTCGGTCATCGGCCGACCACCGGTCCGAGCGGGCGCAGGCCGCGCGGTGCCGGCCGGGCGAGGCGAGCCGTCGTGGCGCTGCGTACGTCGTAGCGCGTGCGGCAGGCGCGCACGTGGGCGGCGGCACGGGCGGTGGCCGTGGCGACGTCGCCGGTGACGACGGCGTCGAGGATCCGTCGGTGCTCGGTCCAGGCCTCGGCCAGGCCGGCCCCCGCCTCGCGCGGGTGCGCCCAGGTCAGCCGGAGCGCGAGCGGCTCGTGCGCGTCGCGCAGGACCACCGACCCGGAGGCCTGCACGAGCCCGTGGTGGAAGCGGGTGTTGAGCACCGCGACCTCGTCGAGGTCGCCGCGGGCGAGCGCGTGCTCGCCGGCCGAGACGACGGCGACGAGGTCGCGGAGCACGGTCAGGTCGGGGGCCTCGGCCGCCCGCCCGGCGGCGCGCGGCTCGAGGGCGGCGCGCAGGTCGAAGAGCTCCTCGGTGCCGCGGCGGCCCAGGCGGGCGACGTACCGGCGCGCACCGGCGGTGGCGACCAGGCCCTCCTCCTCCAGGGTGCGCAGCGCGTCGCGCACCGGGGTGCGGCTGACGAAGTAGCGCGATCCCAGCGAGGCCTCGGTCAGCCGGGCGCCCGGACGGAGCCGTCCGTGGACGATGTCGTCGCGCAGACGTGCGGTCACGTGCTGCCGTACGGAACCACGCTCCATCAGGTCTGGAATCTGGTTCCACGCATCGGCCGGCTGGCTCATCGTGCTGGGCTCCCTCGAGGTCGATCGTCGTCGGCACGCGGACCCGGCAGTCGTTCCTGCAGGTCAGCGGCCTTCCTGGTGGGTGAGATCCACACCGCCCGTGCGGTGGTGCCCCGGCGCGGGCCGCGGGACGCGTGCGCCTCTCTCCCCTTTCCATGGTCTCGGTGGAGCCGTTTCGCAGGTGTAACAGTGGAATGAAATTCCATCGCAACTATCGAATCATGGAATTCAGGCTCCTAAGGTCCTCGGCATGCGGTCCACCGACGAGCCCGGTCCCCAGCACCGGGACCCCGAGCACCCCGACGTCCAGGCGGCGACCGACCACGTCGTCCGGGTCATGAACGACGCCTGGCTGGGCCTGCTCCTGTCCTTCGGGGAGCGCCTCGGCCTGCACGAGGCGATGGCCGACGGCGTCGCGCGGAGCACCGTGGAGATCGGCGAGCGGGCCGGCGTGGACGCCCGTTACGTGCAGGAGTGGGTGTGGGGCCTGGTCGCCGGGGGCATGGCCGCACAGGTCGGCGACGCCGACGCGCCGCGCTTCGGCCTGCGCCCCGGCTACGAGGTCGTGCTCACCCCGCGCGGTGGACCGGCGCACTGGTCGCGCATCACCACCCAGATCACCGCCCTCGCCACCCTCGAGGACCAGCTCGTCGAGGCCGCACGCACCGGCGGCGGCATCCCCGCGTCGTCGTACGAGGGCCGGATCGTGGAGGTCCTCGCCGGCGAGAGCGGTCCGATCTTCGCCCGTGCGCTCCTCGACGAGGTCGTCCCGCTGCTCGGCGTGACCGAGGCGCTGGAGGCGGGCGGGCGGGTGCTCGACGTGGGCTGCGGCACCGGGCAGGCCCTCGGCCTCCTGGCCGGCCGGTTCCCCGAGGCCCACCTCGTCGGCGTCGACCAGTCGGCCGGTTCCGTCGAGGCGACGCGGCAGCGGGTGGCCGAGGCGGGTCTCACCAACGTCGAGGCGCACGTGGTGGACGTCGAGGACCTGCCTCACGACGGAACCGACAGCACCGACCCGCTGGCCGCTCTCGCGGCGGACGGCCCGTTCGACCTCGTCATGGCCGCCAACCTCGTCCACGACCTGGCCGACCCAGCAGGATTCCTCGCCCGCGCCCGTCGCCTGCTGGCCCCCGGCGGCGTCCTCTACCTCCACGAGCTCGGCTTCACCGGGGACCTCGACCACGACACCCGCGACGCGCACGCCCTCGGCGTGCTCGGCTTCGGGCTCTACCACTGCCTCCCGCTCGCCAAGCGACGCGAGGGGATCGCCCCCGGCGGCATGTGGGGCACCTCGTCGTACGTCGCCGCGCTGCGCGCCGCCGGCTTCACCGACGTCACCGTGCACCGCGCGCCATCCGACCCCAACAACGACACGATCCTCGCCCGGCTGGGGGACGCGCCGGCGGACTGACGCCCGCCCCGTCCCGCCACGGGGCCACCCATCCACCCACCGCACCTCGGCGCCCGGAGACCCCGGCCGCCCGACCCGTCCTGCCCGCACGACCGACAGAGAAGAGACCATGCCTGCCGACCCTCACGCCCCCGCCGCACCAGGGGCGACCGACTTCGAGCGGTTCGTCGTCATCGACTACGTCGACGAGCTCCGCCAGCTCGAGAAGACGTACGCCGAGGCCGCGGCCGTCGACGTCACCGACCTGGCCGCCTGGCTCCGCGACCACGGCGACCGTCCGCTCGTCGCGGCGGGCGCCGGCGGCTCCCTGGCCGTGGCCCAGCTCGCCGCCCAGCTGCACCAGCGCGCGACCGGTCGGCTGGGCGCCAGCCGGGAGCCGATGGACCTCTACCTCCTCGGCGACGCCGTCGACACCGCCGTGCTCCTGGTGACGGCCAGCGGCGGCCACAGCGACTCCCTCGCCTGCTGCCGCCTGCTGCCGCAGGTGCCCGTCGACGCTGCGGTCTTCTGCGGCAAGGTCGACTCGCCAGGTGAGCAGCTGCTCGCCGGCACCGACGTCGACGTCTTCGCCTTCGAGCTGCTCCCGGACGTGCACGGCTGGGTCGCGGTCAACGTGCTGCTCGCCCAGGCCGTCGTCCTGGCCCGCGCGTTCGCCCAGGCCCACCCGACGCTGGGCACGGTGCCCGCCTCCCTGGCCGACCTGCTGCCCGGTGGTCCGGAGGTCACCGACGTCGACGCCGCCCTCGACCACGTCGTCGACGTCCTCGGCGAGGCGCTGGCGCAGCCGCTGCTGGTGTTCCTGCACGGGCCGGACACCAAGACGGCGGCCATCGACCTGGACTCCAAGTTCGCCGAGTCCGGGCTCGGCGAGCTGAGCATGTCGGAGTACCGCAACTTCGCCCACGGGCGCTACCAGATGATGCTGCCCCGCCTGGCCGAGGCCGGCGTCGTCGCCCTGTACGGCGTCCGGGAGGAGCCCTACGCGCGCACCTCCCTGGACGCGATCCCCGACCACGTCCCGCACGCGGGGCTCGCGGCGACCGGTGACTCACCGGCCGCGGAGCAGGTCGGGTCCCTCGTTCTCCTGCTGCTTCTCGTCGGCGCGATCGGCAGGGTGCGCGGGATCGACGTCGGCTGGGGGAGTCGCCACACCTTCGGCGACGTCCTCTACGACCTCGACCTCGCAGACCTCATCAACCCCACGGCACACTGATCCTGAAAGGCCACACCATGCACTCCACCTCCCGGCGCCGACTGCGCCGCACCGTCGCTTCGATCGCAGCCGCCACGTTCCTGACCGGCACGCTGGCCGCCTGCGGCTCCGACGACTCCTCCGAGTCCGCCTCCGGGCTCGACGAGGTCACCCTCCAGCTCAACTGGATCACCAACTCGACCTGGGCAGGCAGCTACCTCGCCCAGGAGAACGGCTACTACGAGGAGGCCGGCCTCGACGTCGACATCGCCACCGGCGGTCCGAACGTCGACTTCATGGCCGCGCTGAGCTCCGGCCAGGCCCTGATGGCGTTCTCCGGTCTCACCGAGCCCGCCACGCTGAACCAGGACGGCGGTGACTACGTCGTCATCGGCACGATGTACCAGGGCAGCCCGCTGTCCTTCATCTCCGAGGCCGAGGACGGCATCACCGAGCCGTCGGACCTCGAGGGCAAGAAGGTCGGCATCTCCGCCACCTCGCAGTCGGTGTGGGAGCAGTTCTCCACCGCTGCGGGCATCGACACCTCCCAGGTCGAGGTCGTCCCGATCACCACCGGCCCGGAGGCGCTGGCCGCCGGCGACGTGGACGCCTACATGGGCTTCATCACCGAGGGCCCGGCGCTGCTCGAGGCGCAGGGCATGGACCCGGAGGCTTTCCTGCTCCAGGACTACGGCTACGGCTACTACGTCGACGTCTACACCGTGCGCCGCGAGGACCTCGAGGACGACGAGAAGCGCGAGCAGATCAAGGCGCTGCTGAAGGCCGACCTCGAGGGCCAGCTCGACATGATCAACGACCCCGAGGGTGCTGCCCAGCTCACCGTCGACCGCTACGGCCAGGAGCTCGGCCTGGAGTACGACACCGAGCTCTACACCGCCGAGTCGGCCGCCGAGCTGTTCTACTCGCCGACGTCCGAGGAGGAGGGCATCGGCTACATGGCCGGCGACGAGCTCGCCCTGTCCATGGACACCCTCAGCACCATCCTCGGCACCGAGATGCCCGAGGACGGCGGCGACTTCATCGACATGTCCCTGCTGGACGAGATTCACGAGGAGGACCCGGACTTCGGCCAGCTGCCCCCGCAGGACAGCTGAGCACCGACGCCCGATCCGTCATGGACCACTCTCTCGACATCGCGGTGGCGGACGTCTGCAAGACGTTCGCCACCGCGGCGGGGCCCGTCGAGGCCCTCACCGACGTGTCCTTCACCGTGCCTGCCGGCGGCTTCGTGTCGCTGGTGGGGCCTAGCGGGTCGGGCAAGTCCACCCTGCTGAGGTCGCTGGCCTCCCTCGAGACCCCCACCTCCGGGACCATCTCGCTCGGCGGCAGCACCCCGCGTCAGCGGGTCCGGGCCCACGAGCTCGGGATGGCCTTCCAGGACTCCGCCCTCCTCCCGTGGCGCTCGGTGCAGCGCAACATCGCCTTCGCCCGGGAGATGGCGGGGCTGCCGAAGGACAAGGAGTACGTCGACGAGCTCATCGAGCTGGTCGGGCTCCGGGGCTTCGAGAAGTCGCGACCGGCCCAGCTCTCGGGCGGCATGCGTCAGCGCGTGTCGATCGCCCGGGCGCTGGTCACCCGGCCCAAGCTGCTGCTGCTCGACGAGCCGTTCGGCGCCCTGGACGAGATGCTCCGCGAGAAGCTCAACCTCGAGCTCCAGCGGATCTGGATGCACGAGGGCATCACCACGGTGATGGTGACCCACTCGGTGGCCGAGGCGGTGCTGCTGAGCGACGCGATCGTGGTGATGAGCGCTCGCCCCGGACGCGTCGTGGAGATCGTGGACGTGCCGTTCGCCCGGCCCCGTGACGCCGAGCTGCTGGGCAGCGACGAGTTCTTCCGGCTCTGCGCCCGGGTGAGCGACGTGCTGCGCTCCGCCGAGGCGTCCGCCGCACCCGGGGGCGGGGGCGCCGATGTCGGCGTCTGAGGTCACCGCCGCCCGTCCGGGGCTCCCGCTCGCCGGGCTCGGCCGCCGCGCGGGCTGGTGGGTCGTCCGCTACGGTCCCGCGGCGCTGGTGCTGGCGGCGTTCGTGCTGCTGTGGAACTGGTACGCCGGCGTCGCGCCCGGCGAGGGGCGCCTGCTCCCCACGCCCGCCCAGGTCGTCACCGCGCTCGGCGACGACTGGAACATCATCCAGCCCGCCCTGCTGGTCACCCTGGGCTCCGCCGGTCGCGGCCTCGCGTACGGCGCCGCGGTCGCCGCGGCGTTCGCGGTGCTGGCCGTGGCCGTCCCGCCGCTGCGGCGACCCATCGCCCGGCAGCTGACCATCGTCTTCTGCCTGCCCCTGGCCGCCATCGCGCCGCTGCTCTTCCTGGTCCTCGAGCTGCCCGGCCCGCACGTCGCTCTCGCCGCGATCTCGGTCGTCTTCCCGATCTACATCTCCCTGGCCCAGGGCCTCACCGCCCGGCATGAGGAGTGGGAGGACCTCCGGGCCGTCACCGGCGGCGGCCGGGGCCGCTACTTCTGCTCGGTGCAGATCCCGGCCTCCACCCGCGAGCTGCTCGTCGCGGCCCGGATCGCGCTCCCCACGGCCGTGCTCGGCACGACGCTCGCGGAGTACTTCGGCGGCGCCCGCGGCATCGGGGTGCTGATGATCAACAGCCTGGCCCAGCTCAACGCCCCGCGCGCCTACGCGCTCGGCATCGTCATCACCCTGGTGTGCGCCCTGTCATTCGCCCTGGTCGAGCTGGTCGCCCGGGCCCTCCCCTGGACCGAGGAGCTGACCCGATGAGCCAGGCCACCACCACCGGTGCGGCCGGGACCACCACTACCGGCCGCGTGCGCCGCTCGCGAGCCGGTGCCACCGGGACCGCCCGCTCACAGTCCGACCGGCCGCTGCGGCTGCTGGCCACCGAGCTGCTGGCCGGCATCGGCCCGCTGCTGGTGCTGATGCTGCTGTGGCAGGTCGTCTACCTGACCCTTCCCGAGAACCAGTTCCTCCGCGGTCCGCTGGAGGCGGTGGAGTTCGCCGTCAGCGGCGAGAACGTCGGCGAGCTGGCCGCAGCCCTGCTGAGCACGTTCACCATGCTGCTGGCCGGCTACCTCATCGCGGTCCTGGTGGCGCTGACCCTGGCGTCGGTCGTGACCGCGTCGGCCGCGATGGCCCGCGCGATCATGCCGCTCGCCGTGGTGCTGGGTGTCGTCCCGGTCATCGTGATCACGCCGGTCGTGATCATGCTCGTCGGCCGCGGGCCGGCGACGTCGATCACCGTGTGCGTGATGATCACGTTCTTCTCGTGCTTCATCAGCATCGTCTCGGGCATGCGCTCCGCTGCCCGCGGCATCGACGACCTCGCCGCCGTGCTCGGTGGCAGTGGCTGGCGTCGCCTGGTCTCGGTCCGGCTGCCCAGCTCGGTGCCCGGACTCATCTCGGCGAGCAAGCTGGCGCTGCCCGCCTCGCTGAGCGGCGTGATCCTGACCGAGTACATCGCCACCGGCGAGGGCATCGGCACCTTCATCAACCTCGCCCGGGCCAACTACCGGTACGTCGACATGTGGGGCGGCATCTTCGTCGTCGTGCTGCTGTCGGTGCTGGCCTACAGCCTGCTCGGGTTCCTCGAGGTCTGGCTCGGCGACCGGTACGTCGTACGCCGGAGCAGCCGGTGACCGCGCCCGCGACGGCCCGACGTCGGGCCGTCGTCGTGGGCACCGTCTCGGTCGACCTCGTCGCCGGCGACGTGTCGGCACCGACCGCGCAGGCGGCCGTGGGCAACTCCGGCGCCAACATCGCCGTACGACTCGCGGCGGACGGGTGGGACGTGGAGATGGTCGCCCTGGTCGGCCACGACGCGGCCGCCGACCTGCTGCGGGCCGACCTCGAGCGCTGGGGCGTCGGGACCACGGGCGTCGTGGGGCGCGTCGGCTACCTGACCCCGCGGGTCTTCCAGGTCGCCGACGCCGCGGACGGCGGCGGCTCCCCGTCGCTGCTGCTGGAGTGCCCGCGCTGCGGCCGGCCGCGGGGCCACCTGCTCGAGGTGCCGCGACCCGACGAGCTGGGCCCGGACGTGGCACGTGCCGTGCGCGAGGCGGACCTGCTCGTCGTCGACGTCGCCGACGCGACGACCGTCGAGCTGGCGCGGGTCGCGCAGGACGGCGGGACGCTCGTCTGGTTCGAGGCCTCCCTGCGCGAGTGCCTGCCGCCCGCGATGCGCGACCTCGCCGCCCGATCGGACGTCGTGAAGGTCTCCTCCGAGGACCTCGACCACTACACGCCGGCGCTGGACTCCGCGGAGACGGCGGGAGCCCTCCGGGTCGTGACCGAGGGCGCCGAGGGCGTCCGGTACGCCGGCCGGGGCGGCTGGTCCCGGGTGCCGTCGGCGCTCGACCAGCCCCCGGTCGACACCATCGGCGCAGGCGACGCCTTCACCGCCGCGGCGGCCGCCGCGCTGGTCGACGGAGCCACCCCCGAGGACGCGCTGGTCACGGCCAGTCGTGCTGCTGCCAAGACCTGCCTCCACCTCGGTGCCCGCGGCGATATGCTCCTGCCCCGTTCCGGCGGCACCGCCTGGATCCGCGACGACGCGGCGTTCCGCTGCGGTCGTTGCGAGGCTGATCCGATCGAGAGGCAACGGCCGCGCGCGGCCGGGTGAAGCACGTGGGAAGACCACGAGGGACCGGCATCGGCCCGCAGGGCCGCACCGCCGACGGCCGCTCCGTCACCGGACGCATCCGGGCTCGGCTCCCCACGCTCGCGCCCAGCGAGGCACGGGTCGCGGAGTTCGTGCTCGCGCACCCGGACGAGGTCGTGCACATGACGGTCGGCGAGGTCGCCGAGAGGGCCGGCTCGGCGGAGTCGACCACCGTCCGCACCTGCCGCACGCTCGGCTTCAGCGGCTTCCAGGACCTGAAGATCTCGCTCGCGGGCGAGACCAAGAGCCTCACGACGTACGCCTACGGCGGCGACATCGAGCCCACCGACGCCCCGGGTGACGTGCTGGTGAAGGTCATGGGGCTGTCCGCCGAGATCATCCGGGACGCCGCGAGCAGCATCGACCCGGAGGCCTTCGAGGCGGCCGTGACGCTCCTCGACGCGGCCTCGGAGATCATCATCATCGGCTTCGGCGCCTCGCTGAACGTCGCGCGCGGCGCCCGCGACCAGTTCTCCTCCATCGGGCTCAAGGCCACCGCGCCGGAGGAGACCAACCTCAAGTACCTCCGCTGCCGCACCGCTCCGCCGACCGCTGCCGCGCTGATCATCAGCCACACCGGCGCGACCCGCGACACCATCCGGTGCGCCGAGGCGCTCACCTCCCGCGACGTGCCGACGGTGGCGATCACCAGCTTCCCGCGCACCCGCCTGACCGAGCGGGTCGACCACGCCCTGGTCGCCAGCGGCCGCGAGCTGTCGTTCCGCTTCGAGTCACTGTCGGGGCGGCTGGCCCACCTGGCCGTGGTCGACGCGCTCTACCTCGCCCTCGCGCGGGCCAACCCCGAGCGCTCCCGCGACGCCCTCGACGTCTACTTCGAGGTCGACTCGTCCTGGCGCCTCTGAGTCGACGCGGGCCCGCTGCGGACCCGACGACGGGGTGACGCGCCCTACGCGGAGACCGCGAGCACCAGCGGGTGCACGGCGGAGGCACCGGCCTCGCGCAGCGCGCTCGCTGCGATGGTCAGCGTCCACCCGGTGACGGTGCGGTCGTCGACGAGCAGCAGCGAGCGACCGCTGACGTCGGCGTCGAGCTGCAGCGACGTACGGCGGCGTACGGCGGCGACCCGGCGCGCGGAGTTGGCCGAGCCGGCCCCGGGCGGCACGTCGGGGTCGGCCAGCGCGAGCCGCCCGACGACCCGGATGCCGAGGAAGCGGGACAGCCCGGCGACGAGGTCCTCCCCCAGCGCGGGCCGGGTGGCGGACTCGACCAGCACGATGCCCTCGACGTGGGGCTGCCAGTCGTTGAGCACGTCGACGACCGCGCGGGCCAGCGGCACCGGCACCGGGCCGTCCGGGGTGTCGTCGCGGAAGAGCTCGCGCAGCGCCTGGCCGTGGCCGAGGTCGGTGAGCCGGGCGACCGCCCGCCCCTCCTCGGCGCCGGCGCGGATCTTGCCCTTGAGCGGCACGTCGATGCGGTCGAGGCCGGTGGGCCACTGCTTGCGGGAGTCGATGACCACGCCGGGCCGGTCGAGCCGGGCGGCGGCCGCGGCCACGGCGTCGTCGGAGACGCCGGTGTCGAGGGTCAGCCCGCCGCAGCTGTCGCAGCGGCCGCAGTCGACCGCGTCGGGGTCGTCGAGCTGCTCGCGCAGGAAGCGCATCCGGCAGGCGTCGGTCGCCTGGTAGTCGAGCATCGCGGCCTGCTCGCGCGCCCGCGCCTCCCGCACCCGCTCGTAGCGCTCGCCGTCGTAGGTCCACGGTGCGCCGGTCGACTCCCAGCCGCCGCGCACCCGTCGTACGGCGCCGTCGACGTCGAGCACCTTGAGCATCTGCTCCAGCCGGCTGCGGCTCAGCTCGACCCGGGTCTCCAGGTTGGCCGTGCTCATCGGCCGGCCCTCCTCGGCGAGCACGTCGAGCGCGTCGCGGACCTGCTCCTCCGGCGGGAAGGACAGCGAGGAGAAGTAGGCCCAGATGTCCTTGTCCTCGGCCTGCGGGAGCAGCACCACGGTGGCCTCGTCGGTGCCGCGACCCGCACGGCCGACCTGCTGGTAGTAGGACACCGGCGAGCCCGGGGCACCGAGGTTGACCACGAACCCGAGCGTGGCGTCGAAGCCCATCCCGAGCGCGCTCGTGGCGACCAGCGCCTTCACCTCGCCGCGGGCCAGCTGCTCCTCCAGCGCCTGCCGCTCGGTCGGGTCGGTCTGCCCGGAGTAGGCCGCGACGTCGTGCCCGCGCGAGCGGAGGTAGTCGGCGACCTCCTGCGTGGCGGCGACGGTGAGGCAGTAGACGATGCCGGAGCCCGGCTGCTCGGCCAGGTGGTCGGCCAGCCACGCGAGGCGCTGCTGGGCCGTGGGCAGACGCACGACGCCGAGGCGCAGCGACTCCCGGTCGAGCGAGCCGCGCAGCACCAGAGTGTCGGCGCCCATCTGCTCGGCGACGTCGGTGGTGACCCGCTCGTTGGCGGTGGCGGTCGTCGCGAGCACCGGGATGCCGGTCGGCAGCTCGTCGAGGAGCGTGCGGATGCGGCGGTAGTCGGGGCGGAAGTCGTGGCCCCAGTCGGAGATGCAGTGCGCCTCGTCGACCACCAGCAGGCCGCAGGTGGCCGCCAGGCGGGGCAGCACCTCGTCGCGGAAGCCGGGGTTGTTGAGCCGCTCCGGGCTGACCAGCAGCACGTCGACCTCGCCGGAGCGCACCTGATCGTGGATGAGGTCCCACTGCTCGAGATTGGTGGAGTTGATCGTGACCGCGCGGATGCCGGCCCGCTCGGCCGCGGCGATCTGGTTGCGCATCAGGGCCAGCAGCGGGCTGACGATGACCGCCGGACCGGCGCCACGCTCGCGCAGCAGCAGGGTCGCGACGAAGTAGACCGCCGACTTGCCCCAACCCGTGCGCTGCACGACCAGCGTGCGGCGGGCCGAGACGGCGAGCGCCTCGATCGCCGTCCACTGGTCGTCGCGCAGCCGCGCGTCGTCGCGGCCGACCAGCGCCCGCAGGTGCGCCTCGGCCCGCTCGCGCCCCTCCGCGGGGGTGCCGGTCGCGGTCGTCGGCTCGGCGCTCGTCGTCATGGCGTCGTGTCTACCAGCGGGCGCCGACGCCCACGAGCCGGCGGGCGACCGGCTGTGGACGACCGGCTCACCAGATGCGGACGCGGTCCTCCGGGTCGAGCCACAGGCCGTCGCCCGGCTGGGTGCCGAAGACCTCG
Organism: Nocardioides sp.; assembly: GCA_002729525.1. GTDB lineage: Bacteria > Actinomycetota > Actinomycetes > Propionibacteriales > Nocardioidaceae > Nocardioides. The sequence goes on along the minus strand of PBYI01000069.1, from coordinate 36,516 downwards.
TGGAACTCGTCGAGGTTGCGCGCGATGTTGGCGCGGAACTCCGGCGGGCTGTGCGGGTCGATGGTGAGGTACTGCCGCTCCTGCTCGGCCCGGCGCTTGGTGCGCCACACGTGCGCCCAGTTGAGGAAGAGGGTGCGGCGATCGTCCACCGACGCCTCGCGGCCGGCCTTCGTCTCGGCGATGACGTAGGCCTTGTGCGCGATGGTCAGGCCGCCGAGGTCGCCGATGTTCTCACCGACGGTCAGCTGGCCGTTGACGTGCTCGCCGGGCAGGTTGCGCGGCTCGAAGGCGTCGTACTGGGTGACCAGCTTCGTCGAGCGCTCCTCGAAGGCGGCCTTGTCGTCGGCGGTCCACCAGTCGTTGAGGTTGCCGGCGCCGTCGTACTGCGCGCCCTGGTCGTCGAAGCCGTGGCCGACCTCGTGGCCGATCACCGCGCCGATGCCGCCGTAGTTCTCGGCGTCGAGGGCGTCGACGTCGAAGAACGGCTTCTGCAGGATGCCGGCCGGGAAGCAGATCTCGTTGGTGCCCGGGTTGTAGTAGGCGTTGACGGTCTGCGGGAGCATGAACCACTCGTCGCGGTCGACCGGAGAGCCGATCTTGCGCAGCTCCCGGTCGGTCGAGAACGCCGCGGCCGCCCACACGTTGGCGACCAGGTCGTCACGCACCACCTCGAGGGCTGCGTAGTCGCGGAACCGCTCGGGGTAGCCGATCTTCGGCCGGAAGGTCGCGAGCTTCTCGTAGGCCCGCTCCTTGGTCTCCTCGGTCATCCAGTCCAGCGCGCCGATCGACTCCCGGTAGGCGGCGAGCAGGTTGGCGACCAGGTCGTCCATCGCGGCCTTCGCGGCCGGCGGGAAGTGCCGGGCGACGTACACCTTGCCGACGGCCTCGCCCATCGAGCCCTCGACGAACGTCACCGCGCGCTTCCAGCGGGCCCGCAGCTCGGGCGTGCCGTTGAGGGTGCGGCCGTAGAAGTCGAAGTTGGTCTCGACCAGGTCGTCGGTGAGGTACGGCGCCGCCGAGCGCAGCACCCGGCTGGTCAGCCAGGTGCGCCACGCCTCGACGGGCACCTCGCCGAGCACGGCCGAGAGGTGCTCGAAGTACGACGGCTGGCGCAGGCACACCTCGGCGAGCACGGGCGCCGGGTCGACCGACGTGCCGGTGAGGTTCTGCACGTAGGCGTCCCAGTCGAAGGCCGGGCAGACCTCCTTGAGCTCGGCCAGGGTGCGCAGGTTGTAGGTCTTCTGCACGTTGCGCGTCTCGGCACGCTCCCAGTGGCCGGCGGCCAGACGGGTGTCGAGGTCCATCACGGTCGCCGCAGCGCCGGCCGCGTCGTCGACGCCGCCGAGGGCGAGCAGCCGCTCGAGGTAGGCGACGTACGCCGTGCGGGTCTCGGCGAACTTCTCGTCGCGGTAGTAGGACTCGTCGGGCAGCCCGAGCCCGCCCTGGGTGAGGTTGAAGAGGTAGCGGTCGGAGTCCTTGGCGTCGGTGTCGACGTAGGACCCGAAGAGACCGTGGCCACCGATCCGCTCCAGCTCGCCGAGCAGGGCGGCGAGGTCGCGCACGTCGCGCAGGCCGTCGACCGCGGCCAGCAGCGGGGCGACCGGGTCGAGCCCGCGGGCGGCGATGGCGTCGGTGTCCATGAAGGAGGCGTAGAGGTCACCGATCTTGCGGGCCTCGTCGGCGTCCTCGACACCGTCGGCGCCGGTGGGGTCGCCCGCGGCCGTCGCGTCGGCGATGTCGGTGATGATCTGGCGGACGTGCTCCTCCGCAGCGTCGGAGAGGGCGACGAAGGGGCCCCAGCTCGAACGGTCGGAGGGGATCTCGGTCTCGGTCAGCCAGGTGCCGTTGACGTGGCCGAACAGGTCGTCCTGCGGCCGGACGTCGTGGTCCATGCCCGGGCGTGCGTCGTCGAGGATGCTCACCCCGCCGACCCTAGTCATCCGCGGAAAGGATGAACGAAGTGCCTCCGCGGCGGTTCGTCCACGCTCAGCCGGACGGCTCGGACGGACGTCGTTCAGCCTTTCGGAGAGAACACCCCGTCGACGAGCACCGGCACCACGTCGCTGACGTCGTGCTCGGCCGCGACCGCGACGTCCTCGGCGAACCCGGACGCGGCCAGCTCGCGGCCGCCGGCGCAGACGGCGAGCGCGGACGGGAGGTCGTCGACGGCAGCCCACGCGGCCGCGGCGAGCATCGCCTCGGGCGAGGCGGCCCCGCCCGGCACCGCGGCCAGGAGCCCCGCCACGACCGCGCCCACCCCGACGACGTCCTCCCAGGCCGGGCGCAGCGAGCCGTCCGGCCAGCGCTCCCCCGCCGCGACGACGACCACCCGGGACCCGGTCCGCACGCGCTCGGCGAGGGCGGCCGCGGTGGCCGAGGCGTTGCGCAGGCAGGCCGCCACCACGTCCACCCCGGTGCCGGCCAGCAGTGTGCAGATCGTCGAGCCGTTGGGCGAGGGCAGCACCACCCGTTCGACCTCGGCCGCGTCGAGCGCGGCCATCGCGGCGGGCGACAGGCTCGGCAGCCCGGGCCGCTCGCGCGCCTCGAACCGCCCGACGGCCAGCACCGCACCCTGCTCCGCCGCGTACGCCGCCGCCCGCTCGTCGCGCCAGGCGAACGGCAGCACGCCCACGCCGCGCTCGACCGCCACCGTCAGTGTCGTGGTGAACGACAGCACGTCGACCACGACCGCCACGTCGCCGGCGCCGAGGTCGGCCACCGCGGCGGCCGCACCGGTCGGACCGTGCTCGACCCGGACGTCGTACGACGCCTGCCCGTGCGCGCGGCGGTGGGCCGCGGCGAGGTCGTCCCGCGACCGGTCGGCGTCAGTCACGCACCCGCACGACCAGCTTGCCGAGCGCGCGGCGCTGGTCCATGTCGTCGAGCGCCTGGCCGGTCTCGGCGAGGGAGTACGTGCGGCCGACCGGGGGCTGCACGGCGACGCCCAGCATCGGCTCAAGCCGCTTCCACTGCTCCTGCATGTAGCCGGGGTTGGCCATCCAGTACTCGCCCCACGCGGCGCCGCGGATGTCGGTGTTGGTGAAGAGGAGCCGGTTGACCTTCACGCTCGGGATGCCCTGCTGGGCGGCGAACCCGAGCACGATGAGGCGGCCCTGGCGTGCCAGGCAGCGCAGGGAGTCGGTGAAGATGTCGCCGCCCACGATGTCGGCGACGACGTCGACGCCGCGGCCGCCGGTGAGCTCGCGCGCGGCGTCCTTGAACCCCTCCAGACCGATGGCGTGGTCGGCGCCGCACTCCAGCACCAGCGCGCGCTTCTCCTCGGTGCTCGCGACGCCGATCACGGTGGCGCCCATGCCCTTGGCGACCTGGATGACGGCCGTGCCGAGGCCGCCCGCGGCACCGTGCACGAGCACGGTCTCGCCGGGCTGGAGCCCGCCGCGCTCGAACAGCGCGAAGTCGGCGGTGAGGTAGTTCATCGGGATCGCCGCGGCCTGCTCGAAGGTGATCGAGTCGGGGATCGGGAAGACGCACGACGGGTCGGCCAGCACCTGCTCCTGGGCGCCGCCCCAGCCGGTGCAGCCGCAGACCCGGGTGCCAGGCTCGAACCCGCCGCCGCTGATCACGGTGCCGGCGAGGCCGGCACCGACGGTGAAGGGCGGCTCAGGCTTCATCTGGTACTCGCCGCGGCTGAGCAGCAGGTCGGGGAAGGCGACGCCCACGGCCTCGACCCGGATCAGCACCTTGCCGTCCTCGGGCTCGGGGGCGGGGACGTCGTTGACGACGACGTCGGCGGGACCGGTGAGGGTGACGACCTGGGCTGCTCGCATGTGACGGACACTACGCAGTAAGGCATCTGACTGGAACGGCTGCTCCGAACAACGACCATGCGACTCACCGACCGGCTCTCGGCCACCCTGATGCACGCCACCGCGCGCTGGACCGTGCGCTACGGCGAGGAGCTGCGGTTCGCCGGCTCCGACCTTCCCGACCCGCGTCGACGCCGGTTCGACACCCGCCACGGACGGGTGGCGGCGTACGAGTACGTGCCGGAGGGTGCGACGGCCGGCGAGGGGCCGGTCCACGTGCACCTGCACGGCGGCGCCTGGCTGATGCGGCACCCGGGCATGGACGACTGGTGGTGCCGCTACCTCGCCGCGACGGCGGGCGTGCGGGTGCTCAACGTCGACTTCCGGACCGGCCCGTACGTCGCCTACCCGGTCGCCCAGCACCAGGCGCACGACGTTGCGGCGGCCGTCGCCGACGAGGGTCCGGTGAGCGTCGGCGGGTTCTCCTCCGGCGGCGGGATGGCGGCCGCGGTCTGCCTGCAGGCCCGCGATCTGGGGTCCTTCGCGCCGCGGCTGCAGGTGCTCGGCGTACCGGCCCTGGACCTGGTGGAGGACGCCGCCGGCAACGGGATGATCTCGCCCGGCCTGCGCGGGCTGGTGCGCCGCGTCTACTTCCCGGACGCAGCGACCCGGGCCGAGCCGTACGCCTCGCCGCTGCGCGCGCCCGACCTGACCGGGCTGCCGCCCGCGCTGGTGATGACGGCCGAGCGGGACACGCTGCGCGCCGACGGCGACGCCTACGCCGTCCGCCTGCGCGAGGCGGGGGTCGACGTCTGGCACGACGTCACGCCCCGTACCGACCACTACTTCCTCACCGAGGACCCGGTGCGCGCGCGGACGACGATGGCCGAGGTCGCCCGGCGGGTGGCCGCCGCGCTGCGCGGCCCGCAGTAGCGTCGGCACCATGGCCACCGCGCGCGCCACCAGCCCCGGCACCGTCGTGTACGACGGCGACTGCGGCTTCTGCTCGGTGTGCGCCGACTGGCTCGACCGGCACGGCACCGCCGGCGTCGTGTCCTGGCAGCGCAGCGACCTCGCGGCGCTCGGCCTCACCGAGGACGACGTGCGGGCGCGGGCCTACTGGCTCGACGCCGACGGACGGGTCGCCGAGCAGGGCGCCGGCGCGGTGCTCGCGTCCCTGGCCACCTGCGGGGCGCCGTGGTCGTGGTTGGCCAGGATCGGCTCGCTGCGGGTGCTGCGGCCGCTGGCCGACCTCGTCTACGCGCTCGTCGCGCGCAACCGGCACCGGTTGCCGGGATCGACCGCCGCCTGCCGGCTCTGAGCCGCGGCGCTGCCGTCGGCGAGGGACTCAGCCCGGGCGGACGATCGTGTCGAGCTCGAAGTGCATCGGGTCGGTGTAGCTCCAGTCGCCGCCCCAGCCGAAGCCCCACTTCTTGAAGATCGCCACGACCTTGCGGTCGATCTCGCCGACGGTGCCGCGGCCGTTGCCCGGCACGTTGATGTCGAAGGCGAGGCCGAAGGAGTGGTTGGAGAGCGTCGTGGTGCCGGCGATGAAGCGCGGGTAGTAGCAGCCGGCGTACTCGCCGGGGTGGATCTTCGACGACAGCCCGGCGAGCACGATCTCCTCCAGCGCGGCGCGCAGCTGAGGGAAGACGGCCTTGTTGCAGGTCATCCGGCCGATGATCGGCATCGTCTCGGTGGCGATGTGGGCCGAGACCCACGAGGCCTCCGGCTGCACCCGGCCGCCCCCGATCGGCGTGAACCGGAAGACCCCGACCGCCTCGGCCCGCGAGCCGACGAGCACGACGTTCTGCACGGCGTCGGGGTCGAGGCCGTAGCGGGCGACGGCGTCGAGCGCCTGCACGGCGGGGCGGTCGCCGATGACGGACTCGATCGGCTCGCGCAGCGAGGCCGGGTCGCGGCGGCCGGCGGAGACGATGACGGCGTTGTGCATCGTGAGGCCGAGCGCCGCGCCGACCTTCTCGTTGACGACGAGGTCGATGCCCTCGACCTGCGGCGCGTAGGCGCCGACGTGCACGCGGGTGCGGGTCTCGTCGACGCCGAGCTTGAGCCAGCCGGCCTTCGAGACGGGGAGCTTCTTGCGGACGTCGGGGTCGACGGCGAGCTCGCCGCCGGCGACGCGGTCCCACTGGTCCTGGAGCTCGGCGCTGGCCAGCTCGGTGAAGCGGCGGTACTCGCCGGGGTCGACCGCGGCGATCGTGTAGACCTTGTTCTCCAGCGACACCTGGCCGAGCGACAGCCGCGACACGGTGCGTACGCCGGCCACGTCGCGCAGCGCGCGGACGGTCGCCTGCGGCACCTCGTCGGCGTCCTGCACCAGCAGGTCGGCCGGCACCAGGGCGCCGCTGCGCGGTCCGGGCGGGTCGACGGCGTACTCGACGGTGTCGCTGAGGTCGGGCTCCGCCTCGCCGGCGTCCTCGGGGGTGGCGGTGTCGCTGCCGGTGGTCGCGGATCCCGAGGGCTTGTCGGCGGTCGAGGAGGTCGCGTCCGACGGAGCCGGGTCGCCCGCGCTCGGGACGGCGTCGTCGGCGCAGGCAGACAGCAGCGCCGCGGGCAGCAGCAGAGCCGCCAGCCCGAGCGCGGCCCGCGCACGCCTCGTCGCGTCCACTCGCACCCTCCCTGTGACCAGGGTAACCCGGCGCTCCTCACCGGGAGGGGCGTGCGGGAAGATGTGGGGGCCGGCCCGAACCGCCCGGGCCACGACTCCGAACCACGTGAGCCATGACGATCGAACCGACCTCCCCGCGCCGCCGAGCCGGCGCCGCCCCGACCGACGTCGACGCACGCCTGCGCGAGCACGTCGACCGGCTCGGCGAGCAGCACCCGCCGATCGAGCTCGACTCCGTCGACTACACCGTCCAGGACGCAGCGCTACTCGACGCCCGCTTCGGCGGCGTCCTCGACTACATGGCGCGCGTCGAGCTCGAGGTCGACCGCAACGTGCTGGAGCTGCTGACCCTGCTGCCCGACCCGCCCGAGGTCGACCGGCACTTCTACGCCGACGTCTGGCAGCCGCAGGAGATCCGGCACGGGATCATCCTCGACACCCTGCAGACCGAGATCGGACGCGCGCCGGCGGTCACCGACACCGACTCGGTCGGGGTCAAGCTGAAGGTGCTGGGCGGGCTGGCGCATCTCGGGTCGTTCCAGGACGTCTGCCGGATGCTCTACTACCTCACCGGCATGTCGACCGAGCGCTCCGCGGTGCTGGCCTACAACGCGCTGCACTCCGGTCTGCTCGACCTCGGCGAGGACGCGGTCGCCCGCACGGTGGTGGCGCCGATCCGCCGCCAGGAGCCGGGTCACTTCGCCTTCTACCAGCTCTCCGCGCGCGGCCTGTGGGCCCAGCTCGCCCCGTGGCAGCAGTGGATGGTGCGTCGGATGCGCACGATCTCCTACGGCCCGGTCGGGGTGAACAACGACGAGCAGCACGCCGACTTCGGCGAGGTGGTCGACGCACTCGGTCTCCGGGACGGCATCGAGGAGTTCGCCGCCGAGGTCACCCGCGTCGAGCGCGAGCTGCTGTGGGCACGCGAGGACGGCCTGCCGGTGCCGGCGTACGTCGTCGACGCCTTCCGGCGGGCGGTCGAGCTCGCCGACGAGCGCGCCGCCTGACGCGCCCGCGGGACGACCGGCTCAGCGCAGGACGCGCGCCGCGATCCAGGCGACGTCGTCGGCCGTGGCGACCGGGTCGGCGCTGGGCTGCATCACGTGGCTGAGCACCACCCGCACGACGGTGTCGACGACGGCGTCGCGGCGGTCGTCGGGCAGGTCGAGGTCGTGCGTCGTCACCCGCTCCACGAGCACCGCCTTGGCGGTCGAGAGCAGCGCCTCGGAGTTGGTCGTCAGCAGCGGGAGCAGCTCGGTGTCGGCACCGTGCGTGGCCGACACGACGGCGTGCAGCAGTCGGTTGTCGTGCGCGTGCTCGAGCACCCCGCGGGTGGAGGTGCGGATCGCGGCGACGAGGTCGTCGGGGTGGGCGTCGAACGCCTCGACGACGACCGACAGGAAGCGGGCCAGCTCGCGCTCGACCATCGCCTCGGCGAGGTCGTTCTTGCTGCCGACCTCGTTGTAGACGGTCTGCCGGCTCACGCCGACGTCGTCGGCGAGCCGCGACATCGTGACCTTCGCCCAACCGCGCTCGGTGGTGACGCGGATGGCGGCGTCCACCACCCGGTCCCGCATCGTGCGGCTGACGGTCCCCGAGGTCACCGGTCCATTCTAGGGGGGTGGACCGATGACCCCGGGGGGAGGGAAATCCCGGGCTCGACGGCGCAGCGTCAGCCCAGGGAGGCCGGCTCGACGGGGACGAAGTCGACCTTCTCGCGGACCCCGCAGTCGGGGCAGCACCAGTCGTCGGGCACGTCGTCCCAGGCGGTGCCGGCGGCGAAGCCCTCGAGCTCGTTGCCGGCCGCGACCTCGTAGGTGTAGCCGCATCCCGGGCAGCGGGCGGCGAGCACCTCCGCCGCGTGCGCGCCACCGGCCGGCGCCGTGGTGGCGGCCGTCTCCTGGGTGGTCGTGGCGGCGGGCGCCGCGGCGGCGTACCGGGCCAGGACCTTCTCGCGCTTCGGCGGGTGGATGTTGGCGCGGTTGACGTCGCCACCGAAGTGGGCGACCACCCGGCGGTCCATCACGCGTCGCCAGACCGGCGGGAAGAGCGCGAGCACGATCATGCCGGCGTACCCGGTGGGGAGGACGGGGCTCTCCTCGAAGTCGCGCAGAGTCTGGTAGCGACGGGTCGGGTTGGCGTGGTGGTCGCTGTGCCGCTGCAGGTGGTAGAGCAGCACGTTGGTCGCGATGTTGTTGGAGTTCCAGGAGTGCGTCGGGTCGACGCGCTCGTAGCGCTGCCGGTCGCCGGTGCCGACCTTCTGGCGCAGCATCCCGTAGTGCTCCATGTAGTTGACGACCTCGAGCAGCGAGAAGCCGACGACGGCCTGCAGGAGCAGGAACGGGATGACGACCGGGCCCAGCCACACGATGAGCGCGCCCCACAGGACCGCCGACATGACCCACGCGTTGAGCACGTCGTTGCCGGGGTGGAACGGGTGGGTGTCCTTGCGGGCGTACCGCTTCTTCTCCAGCCCCCAGGCACTGCGCAGCGAGCCGAGGACGGTGCGCGGCCAGAACGCGTAGAACGACTCCCCGAGCCGGCTGGACGCGGGGTCCTCCGGGGTCGCGACGCGGACGTGGTGACCGCGGTTGTGCTCGATGTAGAAGTGCCCGTAGAACGACTGCGCCAGGGCGATCTTGCTCAGCCAGCGCTCGTTGGCCTCGCGCTTGTGGCCGAGCTCGTGCGCGGTGTTGATGCCGATGCCGCCGATGCAACCGATCGAGAGCGCCAGGCCGATCTTGTCGACGACGCTCAGCTCGCCGGGACCGAAGGGCGCGCCCTCGGCGATGACGTACATCGCCGCCACGAAGCCGACGTACTGGATCGGCAGGAACGCGTAGGTGATCCAGCGGTAGTACCTGTCCTTCTCCAGTGCCTCGATCGCGTCGTCGGGCGGGTTGGAGCGGTCGAGCCCGGCGACCAGGTCGATGGCCGGAACGATCGCGAGGATGACGATCGGGCCGATCCAGAACCAGACGCCCCAGCCGGTCGCGGCCCACATGCCGAAGGCGACGAACGCCAGCGACGGGACCACCAGGCCGATGAGCCACAGGTAGCGCTTCTTGTCCTTCCAGGTGTCGGTCGAGCCCTGGGGCACCGTGCTGTGCGGCACCTGCTCGGCCGACGCCTGCGGGAGCTGGTCGGACATGGCGGCCTCCTTGCCGGAGTGGCGCGCGTCACGCCACGGGGTTTACAAGACCATAGAATATGTAAACCGTCGTGGCAAGGGTGTCCGAGGCGAGCGACCTGAAATGCGACGACGCCGGGGCCCCGTCGGGGTCCCGGCGTCGTGTGCCGCAGGAGTGGGGTGGCGACTAGCGCCGGCGCTGGGGCGTCTTGCGCGCCGCCTCAGCGAGCTGGGCGATCTCGGGGGCGAGGTTGCCGATGCCGAGGGCGCGGATGTTGACCAGGTGCGTGCCGGTGCGCAGGCCCATCACCTTGGAGACCCGACCGCCGGAGAGCTCCACGACGTGGATGTCGCGCAGGTTCAGGTCGAGCATCGCCAGACCACGGCCGGCGCGGTTGGGGATGAAGTTGAGGTGGAGGCGGGTCAGGGTCACCCGACCGGGCACCCAGGCCCCGCCCCAGATGCTCTGGAACCGGTCCAGGGCACCGTCACTGTCATTGCCGCCGGCGCCCGCGATGGTCTCGACCATCATGTTCGCCGATTTCGATGCGATCACTCCGTACGACATGCCCACAGTATGACCGAAAATTTCTGCATACTCACGAGACGACCGGGTACAGGCGGCGGATCTGGGACAAATTTCAGGCTGTACGTCCCCCGTGAACAACGGCTCGGGCGGACCTCGGACCCGGCTGTGACCGGGCGGCGACCCACCTGTGCGGGTGGTTCCTCCCCAGGATGCGCCGATAACCGCGGCACGTCGAGTGGTTCGGGAGTTGTTGCGGCAAGATGGTGCCCACCATGTCTTCCCCGAGCAGCCGCTCCCACGCACGACGCAACCGGATCCTCCGCACCCTCGTCGTGCTGCCGCTGCTGGCCGCGGCGCTCGTGTGGGCCGGTGCCCGCGGCGCCTCGATGCTGTGGGCCGAGCGCCCCGTCCGCGAGGCCCCGCCCCCGACGGTCGTGTGCTGGGACGGCTCGGAGCAGGTGCGCGCCGACTGCGGCGAGCCCACCGGCCAGGTGGGGCTCAAGCACGTCTTCCCGAGCTTCACACCCAAGAGCCGGCTGTGCTCCGAGGTCACCTACGACCGCGACAACGGCACCCGCCCCTACGAGTGGCGCTGCACCCGCGAGGTCAACGGCCAGCGCGTGCGGATCACCTACACCGAGCGCAGCAGCCTCCAGCGGGGCCTGGCGTTCGTCGCCAAGCAGTACCGCGGCACCGACCCCGAGCGCGTCGCCGGCGGCGACCGGCTGGTCTACCGCAGCGACAAGAAGGTGAAGAACGGCCGGTTCCGGCTGACGGTGGCGTACGCCGACCACCCGTTCACCGTCGAGGTGCTGGCGCCCACCAAGCGCAGCCGCGACGCCGCGCTCGACCAGGTCGTGACCTTCCGCCCCGCGGCGGCGCTGGACATCCGGGTCCAGCGCGGCAACCGCTGAGCTGAGCGAGCCGGCCGCCTCCCGTGCCCTACGACTCCTGAGGCTCAGCGACCCGAGATCGCCGACGCCACCGCGGTGACGACCTCCGGGTCGAACACGCTCGGCACGATGTACGTCGGGTTCAGCTCCTCGTCGCGCACGACGGCCGCCAGGGCGTCCGAGGCGCGCAGCAGCATGTCGGTCGTGACGTCGCTCGCGCGGGCGTCGAGCAGACCGCGGAACACGCCCGGGAAGACCAGCACGTTGTTGATCTGGTTGGGGTAGTCGGAGCGTCCGCTCGCCACCACCGCGGCGTACCGGCCGGCGGCGCCCGGGTCGACCTCGGGCGTGGGGTTGGCCAGCGCGAAGACGACCGCGTCGTCGGCCATCTCCTGGATCCACTCGGCCTCGAGCAGCCCGCCGGCACTGACGCCGACGAAGACGTCCGCCCCGCGCAGACCGTCCCGGAGCGAGCCGGTCACCTTGCGCGGGTTCGTGCGCTCGGCGAGCTCCTTCTTGGCCGGCGAGAGGTCCTCGATGTCGGGCACCAGGCAGCCCTCGCGGTCGAAGACGATGACGTCGGGCACGCCCGCGGCGAGCAGCAGCGTCACGATCGCCGACCCGGCGGCACCCGCACCGGACACCACGACCTTGGCCTCGTCGATCTGCTTTCCGACGACCCGCAGGGCGTTGCGCAGGGCAGCGAGCACGACGGTCGCGGTGCCGTGCTGGTCGTCGTGGAAGACCGGGATGTCGAGGCTCTCGCGCAACCGCCGCTCGATCTCGAAGCACCGGGGCGCGGCGATGTCCTCGAGGTTGATCCCGCCGAACCCGGGGGCGATCAGCTCGACCGCGCGCACGATCTCGTCGGTGTCCTTGGTGTCCAGGCAGATCGGCCAGGCGTCGATGCCCGCGAAGCGCTTGAAGAGCGCCGCCTTGCCCTCCATCACCGGCAGCGCGGCGCCGGGGCCGATGTCGCCGAGACCGAGCACGGCGGTGCCGTCGGTGACGACCGCGACGGAGTTGCCCTTCACCGTCAGGCGCGGCACGTCCTCGGGGTCGTCGGCCAGCGCCTGGCTGACCCGGGCGACGCCGGGCGTGTAGGCCATCGCCAGGTCGTCACGGTTGCGCAGCGGGACCTTCGACGAGACCTCGATCTTGCCGCCGATGTGCAGCAGGAAGGTGCGGTCGCTGACCTTGTGCACCCGGACGCCCTCGAGCTCGCTGACCGCGGCGCGCAGCTCCTGCGCGTGCTCGGCGTCCCCGGCGGAGCAGGTCACGTCCAGCACCAGCTCGTGCGCGTGGGACTCCGCCACGTCGACCGCCGTGACCATGCCACCTGCCGCCGAGATCGCGGTCGCGACGGCGCCGACGACTGCGTTGTCGGGCCGGGTGTGCAGCCGCATCGTGATCGAGTACGACGACGTGGTCGCCGTGGGGGCTGTGCGGGTGGAGGGCTTCGGGTCGTCGGTCACGAGGGCCACCTTCCGCCCACCGCTCGGTTACCGGCAAGTCGCACACCCGTGACGCCCGGCACGCGTCCGCCACGGGCCCCGGACGCACGTCGACCCGGCGCACGCAGGGTGCGCCGGGTCGAGGTACAGGGGCCCCTCAGCGGGGTCGGGTGGTCACGCGGTCAGCGCAGGCTCCTGACGACGAAGCCGTCGAGGTAGGCGCGGCCCTGACCCTTCGGGACCACGACCGTGAGGACGTGCTTCCCGCCGCCGAGACCCTTGACGGTCTTGGTGGTGCCGAACCGGACCCGCTTCGAGCCGCCGCGGAACGACAGCTTGCGCACCCGCTGGCCGTCGACCTTCACGACCGCCTGACCGCCGTCCTTGGCCCGACCGAGGTCGAGGCGCACCGACGGGCCGGTGAAGGCGACCCGTACGACGTGCTTCTTCGGTCCCACGCTGGCGCAGTAGGTGCCGCCCTCGGCGCCGTTCGACCGTGCGGTCTCCCACCGGCCGGCGCGCTTGACCGTGCGGCTCGGGCAGGCGACGTACTGGTCGACACGGACCTTCACCTCTGCCTGCGACCGCATGCCGTCCTCGTCGATCACCGCGACGGTGATGGTGCGCGTGCCGGGCCGCAGGTAGCGGACCGAGGTGCGCGCCCCCTCGCCGTCGACGACCTTGGCGCCCGGGCCGAACGCCCAGCGGTAGGTCAGCTGACCGCGCGGGGTCTCCTCGTCCCGGCTGGCCCCGGCCGACAGGGTGATCGTCTGACCGGTGACCGCCACCTTCGGCACGACCTTGAGCACGGCGGTCGGAGCGGTGCCGACCGCGTTGACCGTCACGGTCGCCGCGGCGACGTCGCTCTGGCCGTCGGTATCGGTGACCAGCACGTACGCCGTCCGCTCACCGGTGCGGGTGTAGGCGTGGGTCACGACCGGTCCGGCGTCGCGCATCGTGGTGCCGTCGCCGAAGTTCCAGTCGTAGACCAGGTCGTCCGGCGTCTCGGCGTCGGTGCTCGCCGAGGCGTCGAAGGTGACGTCCTCGCCGGCGTCGACCGTCGCCGGGGTGGCCGACAGCTCCGCGGTGGGCGGGGTGTTGGTCGCCTCGTCGACGACCACGTCCACCGTGGCGGTGTCCGACAGACCGTCGGGATCGGTCACGGTCACCGTGACGGTGAACGTGCCGGTCTCGACCCACGAGTGGCGCGGGGTCGCACCCGCGTCGACGGCGGTCTCGCCGTCGCCGTAGTCCCAGTCGTAGGTGAGGCCGTTCGGCGTCTCCGCGTCGGTCGAGCCGGTCGCGTCGAGCTGGACGACCCGGCCCACGGTGGTGCTGGTCGGGTCGGCCGTGACGGCCGCCGTCGGTGCGGTGTTGTCGCCGCCGCCGGTGCCGCCGCCCGTGACCGTGATCTCCACGGCAGCGGAGTCGGTGAGGCCGCCGGGATCGGTGACCGTGACGACCGCCTGGTAGGTGCCGGCATCGGTGTAGGTGTGGCTGGTGGGCTCACCGGCGCCCTGGCCGCCGTCGCCGAACGCCCACGTGTAGGTGAGGTCGTCCGGGGTCTCCGCGTCGGTCGACCCGCTGGCGTCGAAGGCCACGGGGTTGCCGGCCTCCACCGTGGTCGGGTCGGCGGTGACCGCGGCCGTCGGGGCCGTGTTGCCCGGCGCCGACTGCACCGTGATGGCGACGTCGGCGGTGTCCGACGCCCCGTCGGCGTCGGTCACCGTCACCGTGATGGTCTTCTGACCGGCGGTGGTGAAGGCGTGCGACACCGTCGGCCCGGCGTCGGGGACGGAGCTGCCGTCACCGAAGTCGTAGTCGAAGACGAGGTCGTCGATCGCGGTGCTGTCGTCGGTGGTGCCCGACGCGTCGAACGACACCGCCTGGCCCACGCCCGCCACGACCGGGTCGGCCGTGATCGCGGCCTCCGGCGCCTCGTTCGCGGTCACCGTGATGGTCACGGTCGCCACGTCGCCGTTGCCCTCGGGGTCGAGGACCTGCACGACCGCGTCGTAGCTGCCGGCGGCGGCGTACGCGTGGTCGACCATCGGCCCGGCGTCGGCGAGGGTATCGCCGTCACCGAACGCCCAGTTGAAGGTGAGGTCCTCGGCCGGGGTGTCGGAGTCGACCGTGCTCGAGGCGTCGAACGACACCGTCTCGCCGGTCGCCGCGATCGTCGGGCTGGCGGTCAGGCCGGCCACCGGGGCGCCGGTGGCACCCTCGACGACCACCCGGACCGTCGCCTGGTCCGACTCGCCGAGCGGGTCGGTGACGGTGAGCCGGACGTCGTACACGCCGGGCTCGTCGTAGGTGACCGTCGTGGTCTCGGTCGTCGCGTCCTTGGTGGCGCCGCCGTCGGCGAAGTCCCAGCTGTAGGACAGGTCGTCCGGCGTCTCGGCGTCGGACGAGCCGGAGCCGTCGAGGGCGACCTGCTCACCCACCGCGACCGTGTCCGGCGTCGCGGTCGCGGCGGCGCTCGGAGCGGTGTTGTCGGGGACCTCGACGTCGGAGTAGCCGTAGTCGAACTCGCCGCACTTGCCGGCCAGGTCGAACGTCACGTCACCGGTGAGGTCGCCGTCCGAGGTGGCCGGACCGTTGCCCTCACCGCTCATCGACGTCACCTCGAACGACAGGCAGTCGTAGTCGAACGTCCAGGCGCCCGAGCCGTCGTCGTAGTTGTCGATCCACGGGTCGGCGCTGGCGTCGGAGAAGGTGTTGTCGCCGACCGCCGCGGTCCACGCCGCGTCGGCGAGGTTCGGGGCCTCGTCACCCTGCACCGGCTGGGAGTCCAGCGGCGACTGCGCCGGCTCGTTGTCGGTGCCGACGTTGCCGTAGCCGTGGTTCTCGTCGGTGTAGCCCACGTAGAAGCCGGCACCGAAGTCGATGTCGGCCCGGTCGTTCTCGTCGTGGCTGTCGAGGTCGAAGCCCGACCGGTCACGCATCTCCATGTAGTAGGCGTGGTCGGCGGCGTCGACCGCGTCCCCGTCGACGTACTTCCACCCGACACCGCAGACGCTGGCGATGCTCAGGCCCTCCTTGCAGCCGCCCGGGAAGAAGCGGGGGTCCTCGGGACCGCCGCCGGACTCGAGATCGGTCTGCAGCAGCACCTGCTCGCCGCTGGGCGTGGTGGCCGTGACGGTGATGTCGTCCATGAACCAGCCGGGCCGGGCGAGACCGCCGTCGGTGACGTAGGCCAGGCGCAGCGCGGGGGCGTCGGCACCGACCAGGTCGGAGATGTCGAAGGAGTCCTCGATCCACTCCGGGTCGGGGTAGGTGTCGGTCAGCGCGTCGAGCTGCTCCGACCCGGCGGCGTAGGAGCCGGACGAGCCGTGGATGCCGTTGCCGTACGTCGTCAGGCAGCCGACGCCGTTGGGGTTGCTGTCGGTGGTGGTGCCGGCCTCGGAGGCGTGCGAGGTGTAGGTCTGGCCACCGTCGGTGGTGGTCATGACGAAGCCGTAGTCGTAGTTCCACTCGATGTCGAAGTAGGAGTCGAACGTCAGGTCGACGGTGCTGCCCGCGGGCAGGTCCTCGATGCCGGGGATGGCGATGTCCAGCGAGCGGGTCTTGGCGTTGTTCGGGCAGGCGAAGTCGTTGCCCGAGCCCGACCACCACGCGTGGGTGGCCGACCCGCCGTTGGCGAAGATGTCACCGCTGAGCAGCTGGCGACCCGGCAGCTTGGCGACGTACATCTCGGAGTTGTGCACGTCGTCGCCGGTGAGCGTGTACGGCGTGCCGTCCGGCGTCTGCCAGGTGATGGAGTTGGTGTCCTCCTTGGAGTCCGTCATCCCCTCGACGACGGTCTGGCCCGCCTGGAGCACGGTCGGGACGACCCAGCCGAGCTCCTGGCGGCCGTAGGCGTCGATGTTCTGCGACTTGTCGGTCGCCATCAGCGTCCAGTCGCCGTAGGTCTCGCGGCTGCCGCCCAGGGAGTAGAAGTCCGGCAGGCCGAGCGAGTGGCCGTACTCGTGGCTGATGACCGAGGCCTTCTCGATGGCGGTCTCGGGGTTCACGTTGTACGGGCCGACGCGGACGTAGACCGGGAGACCGGTGTCGTCGGTGGTCTGCTGGGAGTAGCTGTCGTCGACCCAGAACAGCGACTGCCCCTCGAGGTTCTTCAACTGGTCGTCGGTCGCGAAGCCGGGCAGGCCGGTGACCGGGTCGTTGTAGTAGAACTCCAGGGACGAGGAGTGCGGCCACACGTTGTCGTAGGGCAGCGTGTCGCTGGTGTTGTCGGTGCAGACGCCGAGCTGGCTGGCACCGTTGCCGCCGCAGCCGGTGTAGACGACCATGAAGAAGTCGACGACGCCGTCCTTGTCGGTGTCGTAGTCGTTGTAGTCGATCTCGGGGTCGGTGACCGCTGCGGCGTCGAGCACCAGCTTGCCGGTCGGGCCGCAGCCGGAGTCGATGTCGAAGAGCAGGCCGGTCGCCGAGCCCACGATGGCCGAGCCGTAGGGGTCGGAGCCGTAGTAGCCGGTGTCACCGGGCAGGTTGTAGAAGCCGTCGGTGATCCGCTCGGGGTACAGCGGCGTGCCCTGCACCGGCAGCGGGCTGTCGGCGACGGTCGTGCCGGAGCAGGTGCCGGCGGGCTCGAGCGAGGTGAACGGGAAGCCGTCGTCGTAGTCGAAGTCGGCGCTGGCGATGCCGGCCGACGGCACCGTGCCGTCGGGGAAGAGCTGGCCGAGCGACATCTCCTGGAAGAGGTTGAAGGTCGAGCCCACGACGTCGGGGCTGTTGATCTTCTCCGCGAGCGCCTCACCGGAGCTGGTCGGGTACGGCGCACGGTCGCGGTAGGCGACCGGGATGACGGGGAACGGGCGGTCGCCGTACCGCGCGGACTCGTAGGTCTCGTTCGGCGGGATGACCTTGGGGCCGTGGGTGGTCGAGGTGTCCTCGACGGTGCGGGCGGTGAGCGTGGCGGTGGTGGAGAGGTTCTTCCACACGACCTTCTCGTCCTCGGCCAGGGTGTCGGCCTCGGAGAGCATCACCATCGCGACGGTGGTGGGCGCGTCGGGCGTGCCGGCGGCCAGCGTCGGGATGGTCCAGGTGATCGAGCCGTCGACGACGGAGGCGTTGGTGCCCTGCGGCGCGCGCGCCTCGGTGTAGTTCGCGCCGTCGGGGGCCGGGATGGCCACGGTGACGTCGGAGGCGGCGTCGCCGACGTTCGTGACGACCACGCGGGACGGGTACTCGTCGCCGGGCTTCACCCAGCCGACGGAGGAGACGAAGGAGTTCTCGACGGTGATGGCCTCGGCAGCGGGGGCGTCGCCCTGCACCAGGTGGCTGTCGCTGCCGGCGTCGGCGGCACCCCAGGTGCCGGTACCGCCGACGACCGTGCCGTCCTCCCAGGTCGCGTCGACCACGTCCACCGACAGCTGGGTCTGGAAGTTCTCGGCCGCCCCCGGAGCGAGACCGGCGGTCACGGTGTCGGGGACGGTGGTGCTGAAGCCGCCCGTGCCGTCTGCGGTCTGCTCGTCGGAGGTCCACAGCTCGGTGCCGTCGGCGGTGGAGACCCGCACGGAGAACGTCGCGCCGTCGGCCTCGAGGTCGCCCGCGTCGGCGCCCGCGCCGTCGTGACCGACGATCGAGCCGGTCACGTCGAATGCCTCACCCGGCGCGGTCGGGTCTCCCGCCTCGACGTCGGCGACGAGCGCGTTGTGGAAGAACCGGTAGGTGCCGGCGGCCGCACCGTCGCCGTCGCTGAAGCGCACGGTGATCGCGCCAGCCGGCCAGGTGTCGTCCGGGTCGACGGTGACCTGGTAGTCACCGGCCGTCTGGGCGTCCTCGTCGGCGTCGTCGGTGAGGAAGACCGTACCGTCCTCGCCCTCGAACGTCGCCACGAGAGCGCCGGTCACCCCGCTGGCGCTCATCTGCAGGAAGCCGCAGTCGTTGCCCGCGACGTACGGGTCGTCGCTGGTGTTCAGGCCGATGCCGGTGCACAGGGCACCGGTGCCGTCAGGGTCGCCCGTCGGGAGCATGTACAGCAGGAAGGAGCCGACCGCGGCCGCGCCCTGCGGTCCGGTCGGCGCCTGCACGACAGCGGGTGGCGCAGCGGTCGCGACCGAGGCGGTCGCGGCGGCGCCGGAGACGGCGAGGGCAAGGGTGAGAGCAGGTGCGAAGGCGCGTCGCAGCACAGTTGTTCCGTTTCCAGGAGTACGGAGGGGGTGGCCGACACCCTCAACGTGCTCTCAGGAAATAGGTGACGAAATTGCCGAGAAGTGGCCTTTCGGCCGCACGAACCCCGGCCCTTTGTCCCTTCTGCCCGGAAGTGTCTAGCCCTCCTGGGCCACCCCGAGGTGGTCGAGCAGGTTCTTGCTGAACCGGTCGCCCATCTGCGCCATGACGCCCTTCATCGTCGCCCGCACCGCCGGACCGGACATCCGCGGCAGCGGCAGGTCGACGCAGATCTCCAGGCTGGTCTCCAGCCGGACGCCCTCCGGGTGCTCGGACAGGGCGTACCAGCCGTGCACGCCGGCCCGCTCCTTCTCCCCCTGCGGCGGGTCGTGGGAGAACTCGATGCGCTTGAGGTGCTCGAGCTCCATTCGCTCGGTGAACGTCGCGGAGAACCCCCGCCCGGCCACCTGGATGCCGGACATGCTCCAGATCCAGTGCTCGCCCTGCTCCTCGATCGAGCGCACGAACGGCGTGAACCGCGCGACCAGGTCGGGGTCGACGAGCACCTCCCAGACCCGCTCGCGATCGGTGCGCACGACCGCCTCGGCGGTGGTGGACGCGTTGAAGGTGCTCATCGGGTCTCCCGGGTGGGTGGCGTGGGCACGCCGGCGTCAGGCCTTGAGGGCCTTCGCGATGTCGCCGGCGATCTTCTCGGGCTTGGTGGTGGGCGCATAGCGGCCGACGACGGTGCCGACCTTGCCGACGAGGAACTTGGTGAAGTTCCACTTGATCTTCTCGCCCAGCACGCCGCCCTTCTCCGACTTCAGCCAGCGGTACAGCGGGTGCGTCCCGTCGCCGTTGACGTCGATCTTGGAGAACATCGGGAAGGTGACGCCGAAGCTGCGGTCGCAGAACGACGCGATGCTGGCGTCGTCGCCCGGCTCCTGCTGCTGGAACTGGTTGCAGGGGAACCCCAGGACGGTGAAGCCCTGGTCGGCGTAGTCGGCGTACAACTTCTGGAGGCCCTCGTACTGCGGCGTGAAGCCGCACTGCGAGGCCGTGTTGACCACGAGGACGACCTGGCCGGCGTACGCGGAGAGGTCGACCTCGCGGCCGTCGATGGCGGTGGCGGAGAAGTCGCTGAGCGTCGTCATGGCCCGAGTCTGGCAGGTCGGTGGTGTGGCACCGCTCACCCGCGCGGGCTCGGTACGGCCATCACGGGGGCGGGCCAGACCGTGTCCGTCATGGCCGATACCTGCGTCAGGAAGGCGTGCACGGCGGTGGCGTCGGCCCGTCGCTGGACGGGGTACGTCGTGGGGCGCGGCGCCCGGTCGTGCCAGAAGTGGCTCGTGCCCGCGGAGTGGGGTCGGGTGGCGACGAGCCACACCGCCGTGTCGGCTCCCGAGCGGGCGTCGCGCAGCAGCGGTCCCATGACCTTGTCGAAGCCGGGCAGCGCGTCGGTCACGCCCGGGGTGGCCGCCCAGCCGGGGTGGCAGCTCTCCACGAGCACCTCGCCACCGCGCAGCCGGGTGCTCCACGCCTCGGCCAGCACCACCTGCATCCGCTTGGTGCGCGCGTAGGCCCGCACGCCGTCGTACTCCTCGGCAGGAACCTCGCGGTACTCGACCTCGTCCTCGGTCGTCCGCAGCCCCGAGGTGTACATGCCGCCGCTGCTCATCCAGACCACCGTGCCCGGCCCGGCGCCCAGCAGCGGGAGCAGTCGCTCGGTCATCAGGTGCGGGCCGAGGACGTGCACCGCGAGACCCTGCTCGTGACCCTGCGGCGACTCCTGGCGCTCCTCGGCGAGCACGCCGGCGTTGTGCACGATCCCGTGCAGCGCGTCGACGCGGGAGGAGAGGTCGTCGGTCCAGGCGCGGACGGCGGCGAGGTCGCCGACGTCGCAGACCTCCTCGACCAGGTCGGCGGTCGGGTGCGTGCGTCGTACGTCGGCGACGACCGTGCGGACCTTGTCGGGGTTGCGACCCAGCACGTGCACGGTGGCGCCGAGCTCGACGAAGGAGGCGACCATCGCCTCGCCGATGCCGGACGTCGCGCCGGTGACCACCACCCGCTGCCCGCTCATCGAGCCGGGCTTGGGATCGGCGGGCCACCAGCGACGGCGCAGCGCCGGTCCGACCCGGCTGTAGCCGAGGAGCACGGAGCGGTCGAGCGCGGCGTCGAGCACGCGCGTCAGACCGCGGACGGCGCTGGAGGAGGTCATGCCTCGACGCTAGGCAGGTCGGACGACACCACCGGACACCCCAACGAAGGAGAAGGAGTGGTGTCCCCTGCTCTCCCCCCACGGTCGAGCAGGGGACACCGCTGCGGGCACGTTAGTCAGTCGCCTGCCCGCGAGAGCGGTTTTCCCCCATTTGCTTCCGGAGCGACAGAACTCGCCAACCGACCCCGGCGGGGGATCTGGAACGCGTCCCCGCCCGGTGGCAGACTGGCCGGCATGTGTCGTGCGGTGAGCTGTCCTGTCTGTGGCAAGGCGACGTGGGAGGGGTGCGGCGAGCACGTCGAGCAGGCCCTCGCCCCCTTCGCCCAGGAGGACCGCTGCCAGGGTCACGGCTGACCCTGCGGCGTCCGCAGTAGCCGGACGCCTCAGCCCGCCAGGGAGGCCAGCAGGCCACCCACCAGGAACGCCGCGATCACCGCGGCGAGGGTCGTCGGCGCCGGGTCCGGCACCCACCGGCGCCAGCCCTCGGGCTCGTGGCCGCCGTGCATGTACTCGTGGGTCTTCGCGTGACCCTTGCCGCGCGCCATCAGCCACTTGTTCACCGGGAACGCCGCCGCGAACGCCGCGGTGAGCGAGATCGCCATGCTGACCCAGAAGAGCGGGTTCCCCAGACCGGCCTCCAGCGCCCCGGGGATCGCCAGGACGACGCCGTTGTCGACGACCTCCATGGTGAGGATCGACAGGGTGTCGGCCGCCAGCACGGTCGTCAGCGCGGCGAGGAACGCCACCCCGGCCCGCACCACCGGCAGCGTGGACAGCGAGTAGCCGAAGACGAACGCCAGCCCGAACGAGAGCGGCACGGTCGCGGCGTTGCCCAGGCCGACCCCCGCCCCGATGACCATGCCGGTGATCTCGCCGATGGCGCACCCGGTCAGGCAGTGCAGGGTGGCACTGGCAGCCATCTTGTTGCCGCCGTGCCCCTCGTGGTTCTCGTGGCCGCCGTGACCCTCGTGCTGCTGGTGCTCCTCGTGCGCGACGCTCATGGTGTGCCTCCTGGACATCCGGGATCCACGTACCCCCCGACGGTATGCCCGGCCCGCTCCCCCGAAGGAAGGCACTGGGGACCGCTCAGGCTCCGAGCTCGAGCTCCTGGGTCGTCGGCGGGGTCAGGTCGGACAGGTCGACCGCGGGCGCCAGCGCCCGCACGGCCTCGCGACGTACGGCGATCGCGGTGAGCACGCAGGCGGACGCGGTCGTGGCGACGACGCCGTACACGAGGCCGCCGAGGAGCACGTGGTGGAGGCTCTCGTGGAGCCAGATCGCGCCCTGCACCGCGTTGAGCACCCACGTCGTCGGCGACAGACCGCGCAGCGACGGAGAGGTCCACGCCGACACGGCCTGCGGGACGTGGGTCAGCAGCGAGCCGACGCCGAGAAGCGGGCCGAGCAGCTCGCCCCAGCCGACGGCGACCGCGACGAGCACGAGCAGCCACGCCAGCGGCACGGCACAGCCCGCGGTCAGCGGCAGACGACGCGCGGCGAGCGCCGTGATCGCGACCCAGACACCGGTGGCGAGGACGTTGTTGACGAGGAGGACCGGCGTACCGGCGTGCCAGAGGTAGACGTCCCAGGCGACGTAGTTGACCGATCCGGCCAGCAGGGCGGGCAGCGAGAGGCCACCGGCGTCACCGCGAGTCGCCCGCTGCCGTGCCTCGGCGTCGTACCGCTGCTGGTGGTGACGGCGGGAATCGTAGGGCTGGGCGGCGGTTCGTCCCGCATCGCCGCGCAGTGAGCCGGGACGTCCGTCCCACCGGGTAAAGACTGGCCCGAAGCCACCCGACGCGGCACAGGTGCTCCCTAGGCTGCCGCCGTCCGACGCACCGAGCCGATCCGGGAGGCACCGTGAGCATCCGACCCCGTACGACGCGAGCCAGCACGCACCGCGCCGGTAGCACCCGCCGCGCCCTCCGCCTGCTGGCCGCCGCCGGCACCGCCCTCGCGCTCGCGGCGTCCGCGACGCTCGGCACCGGCGTGCCGTCCGCGGCGTTCGGCGGCGACACGTCCGCACCGCCCAACTACAGCTACGGGTGCGAGGTCGCGCCGAGCATCGTCAACGGCAACGGCGACTACGGCCCGGTGTCGCACTCGTACCCGACGTGCTCCTACTTCCAGACCGCACCGTTCGACGAGACGTCCGGCGCGGCGCCGGTGCCGCTGGGACGGGTGACCCTCGCCCGGGTCCGGTCGGGCGCCAACCCCGCACCGATCCGGATCACCGTCGTGCAGGGCCGCACCGGGCTCACCCCCGACGGCCAGCCGATCCAGGGCTCGACCCAGTGCTGCTTCGGCGACCAGATGACCCGCACGTTCCGCCTGCGTCCGAACGCCGTGACGACCATCCCGCTCAACCTGCCGATGGAGAACCGCAAGCGCGTCACCGAGCAGGTGTCGATCACCGACTACGTCGGCTTCAGCGCCGACTCCAACGTCGGCACACTGCCGATCCGGGTCACCCAGGACCCGCCCAACACCAGCCAGACCCTCGACCCGGGCAACCCGTCGGTCATGTCGTTCTTCCCGCAGGTCACGCCGGACCAGGTGCGCACCGACCCACGCCAGGTGCCGTCGTTCCTGCTCACGATGGACTTCACGTTCTGCTCGAGCGGGTCCGGCTCCGCCGGGCGTCAGGCCGCTCGCGCGCTCGCCCGCGCCGGGAGCGGCGGCGCCTGCGGCGGCACCGTCACCACCAAGAAGGTCACCGCCCGCCAGGGCAAGGTCCGGCTGCCCGTCCGCTGCCACGGCTCCTGCCAGGGCACCGTCCAGCTGAAGCGGGCGAAGGGCAAGGGCACGCTGGCAAGGACGAAGCGCTTCTCCCTGCGCACGGGCGGCAAGGGCACGGTGACGCTACGGCTCACCGGAGCCGGCAAGAAGGCGACGAAGGGCAAGCGGTCGGTCAAGGCGAAGGTCGTGCTCACGGCGCAGGGGGCCAGGCGCACCCGCACCGTGACCGTCCGCTGATCGGCGCGCGGGGCCGTCACTGGTGCACGTGCGCGCGCTGACCCTCGCGGTCGAAGATCATCACCAGCTCGGCCGGCGCCCCGAGCGCGGTGACCGCGTGCGGCACCATCGTGGCGAACTCCGCCGCCTCCCCGGTGTCGACGTCGATCTCGCGCTCGCCGAGGTGCAGGCGCACCCGGCCCTCCAGCACGAGGAACCAGTCGTGCCCCTCGTGCACGCGCTGCTCGGGCTTCGCACCGGTCGGCTCGAGACGCATCTTCATCGCGACTGTGCGCCCGTCGGGGCGGCTCAGCGGCCAGGTGGTGCGGGCGCCGTGGCTGTGCGCGACCGGTCGGATGACGACGTCCTCGTCGGAGTCGGCCTCGAGCAGCACGTCGAGCGAGACGCCGAGCGCCTGGGCGAGCGGCACGAGCACGTCGAGGCTCAGCGTGCGCTTGCCGGTCTCGACCCGGCTGATGACCGACGGGCTGAGGTTGGTGCGCTCGGCCAGCTCG
Source organism: Nocardioides sp. (assembly GCA_002729525.1). Lineage (GTDB taxonomy): Bacteria > Actinomycetota > Actinomycetes > Propionibacteriales > Nocardioidaceae > Nocardioides. Next base: position 12,310 of record PBYI01000069.1, on the reverse strand, counting down.
TCGAGGGAGTAGCCCAGGGTGGTGCGGAGGCTGCGCAGGCGGGTGCGGGCCAGCAGCTCGACGTCGGCGCTCGGACTCATGGTGACCATCGTGGGTGGTTCTTGCTGATACTGCAAGTTGCTTTGCTGCAAGCGCCGGAGTCCGTACCGTCGAGGACATGAGCGAGCACTCCCACCAGCACAGCGACAGCCACGGCGACAGCCACGGCGACAGCCACGGCCACGGGCACGGCCACGGGCACGGCCACGGGCAGCCACCGACGATGGAGCGGCACTGCGACGTCGCGGTCATCGGCGGCTCGGCGGCGGGACTGGCCGCGGCCCTCCAGCTCTCCCGGCAGCGCCGCAGCGTCGTCGTGGTCGACGACGGCTCCCCGCGCAACGCCCCGGCCGCGCACATGCACGGCTACCTCGGCCACGAGGGCGCCGCCCCCGGCGACCTGATGGCGGTCGGCCGCGAGGAGGTCCGGTCGTACGGCGGCGAGGTGCTCGCCGGCCGGGTGCTCGGGGTGCACCGCCGCGACGACGGGCTGTTCCGGCTCGACCTCTCCGGCGGGCACACGCTGGTCGCGCGTCGGGTGCTGGCCGCCACGGGGCTGGTCGACGAGCTGCCCCCGATCGAGAGCGCGGCCGGGCAGTGGGGACGCGGCGTCGTGCACTGCCCGTTCTGCCACGGCTTCGAGGTGCGCGACCAGCGGGTCGTGCAGGTCGTCGCGAGCCCGATGGGTCTGCACCCGACGCCGCTGTTCCGCCACCTCACCGACCGGCTGACGGTCGTGCTGCACGACGCGACGGGCATCGACCAGGACGCCGTCGACGCGCTGGTCGCCTCCGGCGTACCCGTCGAGCGGGCGACCGTGACGCGCCTCCGCGAGGACGCCGACGGCACCCTGACCGGCGTCGAGCTCGGCGACGGCACGGTGCTCGACGCCGACACCGTCGTGCTCGGCTCGACCTTCCGCGCCCGGGTCGACGCGCTCGCCCCGCTCGGCCTCACCGCCACCCCGCACCCGAGCGGTGCCGGCGACGCGCTCGTCGTCGACCCGATGACCGGCATGACCGAGGTCGAGGGCGTGTACGCCGCCGGCAACGTCACCGACCCCTCGCTCCAGGTGCTGCCGGCCGCCGCCCACGGCAGCCGGGTCGGCGCGATGGTCGCGTTCAGCCTGGCCGAGGAGGACCTGCGCGACGCGGCCCGCCCGTCCGGCGAGCAGGCCGACTGGGAGCGACGGTACGGCGGCACCGACCGCGCCTGGAGCGGCAACCCCAACGGCACGCTGGTGCACGAGGCGTCCCCGCTGACCCCCGGGTCGGCGCTCGACGTCGGCACCGGCGAGGGCGCCGACGCGCTGTGGCTGGCCGAGCACGGCTGGACCGTCACCGCGACCGACATCTCCGGCAACGCCCTCGCCCGGGTCGCCGAGGAGGCCGGCCGCCGCGGGCTCGTCGTCACGCTGCTGCGCGAGGACGCCAACGACCCCGCGCCGTACGGCGGGGCGACGTACGACCTGGTCTCGCTGCAGTACGGCTCGTTCAAGCGCACTCCCGACCAGCGCGGCCTGCGCGGCCTGCTCGGCGCCGTCGCCCCGGGCGGCACGCTGCTGGTGGTGCACCACGACATGGCGCCGATGCGCGAGCCGGTCGACCCCGCCACCCAGACCCGGATGTACGACCCGGATGCGTTCGTGGGCGTCGAGGAGGTCGCCGCGGCGGTCCTCGCCGAGCCGGAGGCGTGGGACGTCCAGGTGCACGAGACCCGCCCCCGACCGCCGGGTGCGATCAGCACGCACCACGTGGACGACGTCGTCCTGCGCGCGGTCCGCCAGGGCTGACGGGTCACGCGAGAAGTCAGGCGAGGAGCTCGAAGCGGCACCGTGGACCGCTGGCGGATACGAGCCGCACGTCGCAGGTGAGCAACGGGGCGTCGGCGCGCTCGGCCAGCGCGACGTAGGCGGCGTCGTACGGCGTGACGTTGTGCCTGAGCTCCCACACCCGCGAGAGCAGCGGCGCCACGGCGGAGCGCCGTACGGCGAGGCCCGCCAGGTGGTCCAGAGCCGACGCGGCGACGCGCTCGACGCTCGCGTCCGCCCGCGCGAGTCCTCGCAGGGCGGACGCGACCTCGACGTCCAGGTGCGCCGGCGCGAGGAGGAGGTCGCCGCTCGCGAGCCGGTCGACCACGGCACCGCGTCGCGGATCGTCCGTCGCGTAGAACACGGTCAGCACGGAGGCGTCGACGACCGCCAGGCTCACGACGCCTCTCGCCCGTCGTGGACGGCAGCGACCGCGGCCTCCACGTCGACGTGCGTGCCCACGGGCGCCGGGTACGACGCGAGGTGCTCCTCGAGCCGGCTCGCCCGCGCGAGCTCCTCGAGGCGCTCGACGACGTACGCCGAGAGCGACTGCCGCCGGTCCGCGGCTGCGGCGACGAGCGACTCGTACACGTCGTCCGGCACGTCCCGGAGGTTCATCCGCTTCATGGTGCCATCGTGGCACCACGGCGCGGCGAGCTCAATCGACTCTCCACAGGCCGACGGCGGATGGCGCTCCGGAGATCGAGCGGCAGCGCCATCCCGCCGGTCGCGGGGAGGTCGCTACCGCGGCGGTTTTTCCGGGGCGCGCGGGAGGTGGTGTCGCACACGAGGAGAGTAGAGGAGGACGCCGACGGTGACGCTCGACCGCAGACAGCCAGGCCATGCCGCTGCTAGCGTCGAGCGGCTCACACCAGAGAGGTCACGCCCATGTCCTTCACCGACGCCGTCTCGTCCGTGCTCAAGAACGCGACCAACTTCCCCGGGCGGGCCCGCCGCTCGGAGTACTGGTACTTCTTCCTCGCCGTCATCCTCGCCGAGATCGTCATCGGCATCGTCTACGCCGTGTCCGACACCCTCGGCATCGTCCTGTACGTCGTCCTGGTGCTGGCGATCATCGTGCCGACGCTGGCGCTGAGCATCCGTCGGCTGCACGACACCGACCGCACCGGCTGGTGGCTGCTGATCGGCCTCGTGCCGTTCGGCGGGCTGGTGCTGCTGGTCTTCTACGTCCTCGACGGCACGCCCGGCCCCAACAAGTACGGACCGTCGCCGAAGGCGATGGTCTGAGGAGGGGGACGCACCGCGCCCACGAACGACGAAGCCCCGGTCCGATCCGGACCGGGGCTTCTCCTGTGCGCGAGGGGGGAGTTGAACTGCCGAGGTTGACTCGACGCCCCGGACCCCCGAGACCCCGATTCACGCTCGAAGTGAGCGTGAAATCCATGCTGGTGCAGCAAACGACATCGTTGAGACACACCGACCAACACGGCCGGTAGCACATGAGTTAGCACATGAGAACGGGCGGAAGCCGGCGCCGCAGGTAGGGGGTCGCTCCCGAACGGGCGCGGCATGCGGTGGGCGTTCTGACACCCTATGGCGATGGACACGGGCATGGACCGCGAGCGAGCTGACCGCCTCGCCAGTGTCGTGCGTTCGAGAGCTCGACACGAGGTGCGAGTGGTCGGCGACGGCGACTACTTCGCTGTAGAGGTTGTCCGCGGCGCCCAGGACAACTGGACCCTTTACGACGAATCAGACTGGGAGTGGCTGCGCGACCAGATCACGAGTTGAAGGCGGCGGTGATGGCGCTCGCCGAAATTCCCCAGTGAGCAAGAGTGGGGAGATTCAGCTGAGCGCCATCAGCGGGTCCGAACGCCGGCCTCGCCGCAGATCCGCAAGCAGCTCCGCCGCATGATCGTGCACACGCTCGCAGCTTGCACGAGACTGACGCGGTGACCACGGAAGACGGCCCACCTCAGGGCTATATCGAACCCATCACCGCATGGTGCGTCGAATACGTAGACCCTCGCGAGCCGGATGTGGGTTCGCACCAGGTCGGGGCTTTCACCACCGAAGCTGAAGCCGAGAAACTGCTCCTGCGCTTGCAGGCCGAGGGGTTCTTCACCGAGCTGCAGATCAACCTCGTTCCAGTGCATCGCAGGGTCGAGGACTGGGAGTGGGACCGCTAGTTGGAGCCTGACCAGCACTCATCGGCAAAGCTGCGCATGACCGGCGGAGCCGCGCGGCTACCGAGGTCGTCGGTCAAGATGGCGGAGTGATATCCCGGCTGCGGTCATGGCTACGACGGCGACCTGAATGCCCTCGTTGCGGGGGCCGGGTGCATACGCTCAGAGTGAGAGTTGCCAGGGGCTCGGGCTGGCGGGGTCCGTACTATAGATGCTCCTCGTGCGGCGCCATCATTCACACGAAGGACGGGACACTCGTCGATCGTGGCCACTATGAGGAGATTGCCGGGCAGCTCCGCGGACTCCTCATCCGTCTGGATGATCGGCTCCCCAGCAAAGGCGTCGCACTTATTGCCGAGTTCATCGACGCTAACGAACTCGGCCTCGCCCTCGAACAGATGGCCGACGTGTTGAGTGAGGACGAGCAGCCGCTGAACGCCGAAGAGCGGGCAGACATGCTCAGCCTCGTCGATCGGATGCAGATGGGCGACCGCGTTCCGAGAGCCCTCGAGTCTTGCCCAGACAACTGAAGGCCGCCTACCTGCTCGTCGGGACGACCGCTCGCACGCTGATGTACGCGCGCTTGGGGAGGAAGATGGGTGCATGACGGACCGAGCGGCAATGGAGGCCTATCTCCGGCGGTGCCTCGACTTCTTCGACGAAGTTCGCGGATTGGTGCCGAAGCTCGACGTGCGCGACGCCGAGTCGCTCCTCAACCATGGCGAACCTGTGGAAGGCATCTCTAATCTTGCGTGGGCGCTGGCGTCCGCTGAGCGGGAGATGCCACCGCACGTAGGGGCAACCATCAGAGAACTCACTGAGGGCTGGATCGCGGAAGACGAACTACCAGCGCAGTTCCGCGGCCGGGGGTAGTGCTCGCGGCAGTCCGTGCCCATTCGCACAAGGGTGAGGGACACTGTCGGCGTGGAGCCCCTCGTCGTGTACCTGGACTTCCAGGCCATCCAGCGACTCTCAACGGAGGATCTTGTTCGTGTAGGTCGGCTCCTGCGCCCCGAAGACGAGGGAGCCTGTGTCTGGTCGGGCGACGCGCCGAATGTCCTAAAAGCGTGCGTCGACGTCGAGGGCGAGGATCTCTCCATGGCTGCTCGAGCCGTGATTCACGAGCTGGACTCTGTCCTTCTCCGGGCGGGGGTGATGGGCGAGGTCCGTAGGGTCGTGGCGTGCAGCGATGAAGCCCAACTCGTCGTTGAGGGGGTCGATCTTCAGGTCCTTGACCGACGCTGCGGCCAGACGTACTGCGATTGGTGCATGGGCCCGCTCACATCGGAGTCGATCGCAGCCTCCGAGCGGCTTGGGCTCGACAGCGAGTCTTCCTGGGCGTGCGGCACCTGCCTGGCCAAGAGCGACTACCGTCAGCCTCCCGACGGATGGGAGCCGCCCGAATCTGAGTGGCCGTACCGCGACTCATAGCCGTCCTCACGGGCCAAGTCGGTGCGGGTCGGCCGCACACTGAGCCACTCGAATCAAACAGCCGAGATCTTCACGTCGAACCCCTCGACCAGGAGCTCAAGGTCCGGCTTGTCGGCGGTGAGTACCACCGACGGCGCCAGCTCGACTGCAGTCGCCGCGACGATCGCATCCACCGTCAGATCGCGCTTCTTGCGTCTCACGCGTTCAGCCCGTGTCCGCAAAGCGCCGGCACGCATGGCGACTCCCTGGGGCAGATCGAGAGTTGGGACCTTCCCGAGGACGTGCCAGATCGCGGCATCGCTCGCGGCGCCAGTCGCAACCTCGGCGAGAACAACCGCGGGGATGAGGACTCGATGGTCGGCTTGCTGCGCCGCGGCAAGTCGCTCGGCCATCCCGTTGCGCTGCTCGGCCAGAGCCGAAACGGCTTCTGAGTCCAGGATCAGAACCCGGGCCACCGTCTCAGCGCCACTCGTCGACGTACCGAGCGACTGCTTCGGCGTCCAGGGGTCCGTTGATCTCCACCAACTCGCCGATTAGGTCATCGAGCCCGTCTCGTTCCAGTTGCCTTCGCAGGGCCAGAGTGGCGTACGCCGAGACCTTGCCGGGCTCCACCCGGTCCCGGACGCGATGAAGGACGTCAGCCTCGATGGTGAGACTGACCTTCTCAAAGGTCTGCTGGCTCGTCATAGGTCGATCCTACCGGCAAGGCGATTCATTCGCACCCTTGACGCCTATCCCCCGCCTCGCACCCATTCCCCTCACCCTGCCGCACCTTCCTCCACTAATCCCAGCCCTTCTGCTCACCTCTCCCCGACCTCACCATCACTTCGCTTCCTCCACTCCACCTACTCACTTGAATGGACGTATGCTACCGTGGTAGATACGCAGTACGCGATATTAGAAACGTCGCGAGGAGTGGGATGAAGGGTGGAGTGATCCTGTTCCGGGGGAATGGCTCTGCCGCGTGCCGGTACCTGGAGTCGGATCGCTCGCGCGCTGACGACTACTACCTGGAGCACGGCACCACCCTCGCAACCTTCACCATCTCCGACGGAAACGGCGGGGTCCGGGCGACAGCTGAGCTGGGCGCCGAGTCATACGCCGGCTGGGTCGACTGGATCGACCCCCTGAGCGGAACCTCGATGGGCAAACCACGCCTCGCCGGCGAGGAGCGCTCGGCGAAGCACGGATCGCCGCGGTTCGCAGAGATGGTCGTCAACGCCCCGAAGTCACTCTCGGTAGCCGCCGCGCTGCACCCCGACGTGTCCGACGCCTTGGACGCGGCCCAAGCAGACGCGGTCAACGAGATCCGCCAGTTCCTGGCATTGCACTCGGTCACCCGAGTGGGGCCGCGCGGCAGGCAGGAGGTGGTACCCGCCGAGCGGCTGCAGACGGTTGTCGTGGTCCACAAGACCAGTCGCGCGGGTGACCCGCACCGGCACGTCCACTTCCAGATCGGCACGCGCGTCTGGGCTGCAGGAAAGTGGCGTGGCTTGGACACTGCCGCGCTGTTCAAGCAGCAGGGCGCGATCCGAGCGCTCGGGACCGCCGTCCTCGCGGCCCACCCCGAGCTCGCGGACGTGCTCGACGGGCACGGCCTCACCCTCGACCCGGTGACCGGAGAGGTCACCGAACTCGAGGCCTTCAACACCGTGATGTCGAAGCGCGGCGCCCAGGTCGAGAAGAACCTCGTGGAGCTGGAAACCGCCTGGGAAGAGGCACACCCCAGCCAGGAACCCGGTCCCGTCGTCCACACACGGATGATCGCTACGGCGTGGGCCAAGGACCGGCCACAGAAGCGGCCCGGCACCCTCGCCCACGAGGACGGGTGGCGGACCGAGCTCGCCGACGCCGGCTACAACCCGGCCAAGCTCCTGGAGCGTCAGTTGCCCGCGCACACTCCGCTCGGCGTAGACGACCTGGAGATCCAGACCATCGCCGCCCGCGCACTTGACCGTTGCGCCGCAGGCGCGTCGACCTGGACCCGCCACACCGTGCAGGAGCAGGTCACTCGGATCGTCACCGAATACGGCGTCCGCGTCACTCCGATCGAGCTGCGCGAACGCGTCGACCTGACCACCGACCTCGCCGTGAGTGATTGCCTCTCCGTCCTCCCTCCCGGCGCCGCGCACCCCGAGCACGTCGCCCACCTCACCAACCTCCAGGTCATCGCCGCGGAGACGAGACTGCGTGACCTGCTCACCGCAACAACTGAGGCCAACGGCAGGGCCAGCCACCCCGACGTCACGACGCTCGCCGCGGGCAGCGGACTCGATGAGACGCAGGCCGTGGCAGCGGCCGCGATCGCTTCCACCGACCAGCTCGTGATCGTGGAGGGAGCCGCCGGCGCAGGCAAGACGACGATGCTTAGCGCCGCGATCACCGCAGCAGCAGCCGAAGGTCGCACGACACGAGTCGTGACGCCGACCAAGAAGGCGGCCGACGTCGCCGCTCGCGAGCTCGGTGTACCCGCCGAGTCGGTGGCCAAGCTGCTGCACGCCCACGGCTGGCGCTGGAACGCCGACGGCGTCTGGGCCCGCGTCGACGCAGGCGAGCCCCCGGCCTGGGCGAAGCTCAGTCGCCGCGCGCGAATCGTGGTCGATGAGGCAGGCATGCTCGACCAGGACAGCGCCATCGCCCTCCTCACCATCGCGGCCGAAGCGGGCGCCACGATCGCCCTTGTCGGCGACCGCGCCCAACTCCCGGCGGTCGGACGTGGCGGCGTGCTCGACATCGCCGCAACCATCACCACCGGGAGCGGAGGCACTGTCCACGACCTCGACACCGTGCACCGCTTCGCTGATCCCGCCTACGCCAACCTCACTCTGCAGATGCGCGCTGGCCACGACCCCACCGACCTGTTCGACCAGCTCGACGCCTTCGGCCTCATCCAGTTGCACGCCACCGCGGAGCAAGCGCACGAGCAGATCGCCAACGCGACCGCCAGTGCACTCGCCGGGGGTAAGTCGGTTGCCGCGACGGTGGCGACCAACGACGAGGCCCGTGACCTCAGCGAGCGGGTCCGCAGGCAGCGGATCGCATCAGGGGCGGTCGACGACACGACCACCAGCACAGGTCGCGACGGACTGCCCATCGGTGTCGGGGACGTGATCGCGACCCGCAACAACGACAGCACCCTCGGCGTCGCCAACCGCCAAACCTGGACTGTCCAACACGTAGGTACCGACGGCAGCCTGACCGTCGTCGAGGCTGCCAACGCCCGCAAGCATCAGCAGTCAGCGACGCTTCCCTCGTCGTACGTCGCCCAGCACGTCCACCTCGCCTACGCCAACACCGGCTATGGCGTCCAAGGCGTCACCACTCGGGGTGCCCACACCCTGCTATCTGAGTCGCTCGACGCAGGGGGCGTCTACGTCGGCATGACCCGCGGCCGCAACGCCAACGTGTTGCACATCGTCGCCGACACCCTCAACGAGGCGCGCGAACTGTTCATCGACGCCCTCGAACGTGACCGCGCCGACCGCGGCCTCCAGATCGCCACCTCCGACGCACGCACGGCCGTCAGCGGGCTCGCGTCCGACGGTCCGGTCAAGGTCGTCAACGACGAGCGCGCACGTCTCGCCGAACTCGTCGCGCGGGCCGATAAGGAGGCCGCGCACTGGGACCGCGTCTCTGTTCTCCTCCGCCACCAATCACAGACTCATGCGCACGAGGAAGCAGAGGCGAGCAGCGCCGCCATGAAAGCCAGGGCGCACTTGGCGACCGTCCGCAACGAGGCCCTGACGCCGCTGCTCACTCAAGCCACCGCCGACGGCCAGACCTACATCGACGCCGATGCGCGCGAGCACGAAGCCTGGAAGGCCACCCGATCGGCCGGCCGCCTCGGCAAACGAGGAGCCGAGCGAAGGCTTGCCGCCACACGAGCCGGCACCAGCGATGCGAAGGCTGCCGTACTCGATCGCTGGGGCAGCGTGCCCGACCCCGGCCGGTGGGGAATCAAGACCCGTGACAGCCTGGAACCCTGGGCCGAACGCGTTGCAGCGGAGCGCGCCGACGCCGAGCCGACGGTCATCACGGCACGGCAGCAAGCTCAGCGAGCCGAAGAGGCACTCCGGCACACCCGATCGCGTCATCGGCGCGAAGCCGGGGATCTCACGATCGGCGTCAACAGACAGCTCGCTGCCTCTTCTCACCGAGGGTTCAGCGGGCCGAGGAGCGCTGCGGACCGCGCGCAACGCTGGCAGAAGCACGCCGACGAGCTCCGCTCGTACCTCACCCGCATCGAGTCTCTTCCGATCGGACGAGCCGTGCAGCTCATCGAGATGCGCCGTACTCAAGCCCTCCAGGTCGAGGTCGAGCGAGCAGCCGTCGCGCACCGTCACACGCTTGACCCGATGCTGGAACGCCCGACCCACCGAGAGGATCCCGGGCTTGGCCACGGCATGTAGCGCCGGGACCCCCCGCCGAGGAAGCGATCGCTGCCCGCCCACGGTGACATCAGGATCCGAGTCCGAACAGGTGTTGAAGCGTCCGATACTGCCTGAGCGGACGCTTGGGCGAGCCGTCACGGTGCGATGCTTCCAAAGTGACAGACGACTGGTTCCGCTCCCCTGATTGGTCGCCGACGGCTCAGGCCGAATTCGAGGCGCGGCTCAAACGTTCACGTGACTGGAACCATGCTCAGTACATCCGCATTAAGGGCCTGGCGCTCAGGGAGGCGGGGTTGCTCCAACCTGCCCGCCACTTGTGGGAGCGCATCCTTGACCAAGACCTTGGCCACGACTTCGAGAAGGCGGGCACTCTCGAACACCTCGGAGACTCATACCGCGACACCGAGCCTGAGCGAGCGACGCAGTACTACAGGCGGCTGCTCAACGAGCACCCAACACTGAACGGCACCACCGCTACGGTCGAAATCGCTCTGGCAGAGTTGGAGATGGCGAAGGGGCGACGGGCCGACACCGAGGAGGCCCTCGCGCTCCTGAACTCGTTCCTCGAACGCGGCACGTCCCAGTTCCCCAACGTGCTCTTTCGCTGGCATCTGGTGCTCATCGACATCGCTCAGGCGACAGGCGAAAAGGAGACCGTGCAGCGTGCCGCTCGCACCGCGCTGGACTTGGCCGCTCGCGGCCCAGTGTTCCCGCGTCACAAGGACGTTGGCGTAGTTCACGCAGACCGTCAGACCATGAAACGGCTACGGAAACTGGCGAAGTAGTGCCGTCGGCTGAACCCCACGGATCTGACGCGTAGCGTGAGCCGCGGCCCGTGCTGATCTAGCCGCGAGTGGGTGGAGGTCAGTCCAGGTAGTCGTCGAGGGCCAAGACCGCGTCCAGGCGCCACCGAAGATCGACGGATCGCAGATACTGCCCCAACTCCTCCACGCTCCAGACATCCTGATCGAGGAGTCCCAGAGGGGGCGCGACTTGCTCGAACTCCGCATCGACAGGTAGCGACAACATCTGATCGAAGATCTCTTCCTGGAGGACTTCGAGCAGCTCCACCACCGCTTCACCACGTGTGCCGATCACCCCGTCGAAGCTGGATCGGAAACGGTCAGACATGACCTCGGTGGGATCCGGCAACGCAACTGTGTGTCCGCGCCCGGTCTCGTCGATCCACACGTTGACCAACGTAGCGACAGCTTGGAGCCCCGTCCGCTCATAGCCGCTGCGTGCGCGCAGGCCGAACGCCGGCTGACGGCACTTGTACGTCGAGGTCAGTTGCCCGGGTCGAACAGCTTGAGGAACTTCTCGCGCGGGATCAGCACGCGGCGGCCGAGCTTGACCGAGGGGATGGTGCCGTTCTCGATGCCGGCGGTGACGGTTCTGGGGTCGACACCCAAGGCGGCTGCGGCGTCGGTGCGGGTGATGACCAGGCTGCGCGAACTGCGGAGCGTCTCAATGGTCATGGTCGCTGCTCTCATGTCGCGTCTCCTTGCGTGTCTCCGACGCCGGACGGAGTTCCTCGAGTGTAGACGTTCGCGCTTGATGTATCAAGAGCGGCGTTGTACGTTTCTTCTATGGACTCACGGCAGCGAGGTAACCCGTCGGGGAACACCAACGCGCACGTAAGCGCCAACCTGCGCGCTGCGCGCCAGGCGATCGGCATGGACCTGCGCACGTTCGCTGACCGCATCAAAGACACCGGACGGGCGATGTCACCGTCTGCGTTGAGCAAGATCGAGAACGGCGACAGGCGCGTGGACGTCGACGACCTGACCGTCTTGGCCTTCATCCTCGGCACTACCCCGGCCGCGCTCCTCACCCCGCCCGAAGACGCCCCGCCGCCGACGGGCGTGCCCGAAGGCCAGTACAGCAGCGAGGAGCTCCGGGCCTGGGCCCGCGGGCAAGCGAAGCTCACGACCGAGGACCTCGCGCGCTACTGGAAGGACGAGTACTTCAACGCCGTCAGCTCTATCCGCTACTACGAGAACCTGATCATGCAGTACGCCGACGGCCGCGAGGGCAACACCATGCACCGTGCCACCTACGAGCAGCGACTCGCAGCCGCCGCTGCCCGACGGGACGAGGCACGCCTGAGGCTGCTCGCCCTTGACCCCGACGCGCTCCCCGCGCCACGCGACGACGCCGCCGACGGATGGACGTGACGTGACCGAGAAGCCCGTCCGCCGCTCGCGGTCCCGGCATGCCGGCTCGATCACGTCTTACGCGACCCAGAGCGGCCAGCGCTGGAAGTTCCAGATCTACGTTGCCAAGGACCCCGAGCTGCCCGAGCTCGGCGACACCCGACTCACCCGCGGTGGGTTCAAGAGCCTGGACGAGGCCCAGCGAGCGCTCGCGGAGGCGTTGCGGAAGAAGAAGTCTGTCGCGTGCCGGGTCTGATGGAGGCTCTCATTCCACGGAAGGATGAGAGTCATGGCAGCACCGAGGAAGTACCCGGAGGAGCTTCGGGAGCGGGCGAT
>PBYI01000068.1 GCA_002729525.1 Nocardioides sp. | reverse complement strand
CGGGTCTGGCTCGCAGGGCTGGCTGTGGATGCGGTTGGCGGTCGGGCGGCGGGGGTTTCGACTTCCTCCCTCGCTGGTGCTCGGTCGGGCTCAACCACCGGCGATGCTGGCGCTCGGTCGCGCTCAACCCCCGGAGGGACGCTCGGCCGGGCTCAACCACCGGAGGCGCTGGCGCTCGGTCGGGCTCAACCACCGGAGGCGCTGGCGCTCGGTCGGGCTCAACCACGTGAGTGGCGCCGCCTCAACCACCGACGACGCGCAGGGCCAAGCGGGGGCACGCCTTCGCGGCGGCCCGGGCGTCGTCGAGGAGGTCGTCGGTGACGTCGCCACCGACGACGGGGTACCCCCACTCGTCGAGCTCGACGATCTCGGGTAGCAGCTCGTGGCAGAGCCCGTGGCCGTGGCAGGCCGGCCAGTCGACGCGCAGCTGGGCAGTCACGACGCACGCTCCTGGAGTCGTACGACGGGCGCACCGGCGTCCGCGCGAGCAGTCACCGAGCACCCGCCACGCTCGTGCACCAGCACCTCGTCGGCGTAGGTCGTGAGCAGCGAGCGCACCAGCCGGACCGTCCCGTCGGGGTGGGCGCAGGCGCCGCGCCCGGCGACGAGTCCGGTGAGCTGCTCGGCCCGCGCCAACGCGCCGGGCCGTCCGTGCCGCACGCCGTCGGCGGCGTCGGCGAGCGCGGGCAGTCCGTGGAAGCAGGGTCCGCAGCGGCCGGCGCTCTGCGAGGCCAGGTGGGCGACGACCTCGGCAGTCCGGTCGACCGGGCAGACGTGCGACCCGGGGACGTGCACGACGCCCGCGCCGAGCGACACCTCGAGCTCGGCGAGCGCCGCGCGTGACACCCGCACCGACCCCACCGACTCCACCGACTCCGGCCGCAGCCACGCCCCGTGGAACCCGCCCACCAGCACCGCCGACCCCTCGGCCGACGCCGGCAGCACCGACGCCAGCGGCGTCCCGTGCTCGACCTCGACCACGTGCGGGGCGTGTCCCGGCGCGGTGACGGTGAGCAGCGACGTACCGGGTTCGTCGGCGGTGCCGAGGGACCGGTACGCCGCAGCACCGGCCAGGGCGAGGACGCCGACGTGCGCCCAGGTCTCGGCGTTCGACAGCAGCGTCGGCCGCCCGCGGACCCCGGCGACGGCGTCGGGCTGCCAGGCGGTGACGGGCCGGTTGGCGCGTCCCTCCAGCAGCTGGCCGACCGCACTGGTCTGCCCGGCGACGAAGTGGGCGTCGGCGCGCTCGAGCCGCCAGCGCAGCCGGTGGTCGTGGCGCTCGCCGACCGCCCGCGTCATCGCGGCACAAGCCACCGGCCGGTCGCCCGGCAGCACCACGTGCACCTCCCGGACACCCAGCGCCCGGGCGACCACCGCGGCGCCGTCGAGCACCAGGTGGGGCGCACGGGTGAGCAGTGCGGCGTCCTTGGCGCTGGCCGGCTCGCCCTCGGAGGCGTTGACGACCACCACCGGACGGCGACCGGCCCGCGAGTGCTCGGCCACGGTCCGCAGCTTGCGGGCGAAGGGGAAGCCCGCACCTCCGCGGCCGCGCAGCCCGGCCGCCTCGACGAGGTCGAGAACGCCGTCGGTGGTCAGGACCGGGAGGTCGCCGCGGCGCGCGCGGTGGGCGGCGTACGACGGGCCGTCGTCGACGCCGACGAGCAGCAGGGGACCGGCGGGGACGACGAGGTCCTCGCGCAGCGGGACGGGCGACGGGGCCACGAGCGCGGTCATCGGCCCGCTCCGACCAGCGCGTCGGGGCGACGGGCCTCGGTACGCCGGGCGGGCGCAGCCGAGCCGAGCACCAGCCGCGCGACCGCGGCCGTCCCGACGACGAGCACCGACAGCGCGGCGGGTACGACGGCCCACGCCGACCAGGTCGACGGATCGCGCAGGTCGGTGCCGATGCCGATGCCGTGCGCGATGCCGACGGCCCACGCCGCCCACGAGCTGTAGTGGACGATCCGCCAGGCGCGGTGGCCCAGCCGGTGCCGCAGCAGGCTGGTGACGGTGACGATGAGCATCAGGTCGAGCGACAGCGCGCCGAGCCCGGTCCACAGCGGCTCGTAGGCCGAGCCCCACGGCACGAACGCCTGCCACCAGCGGATGTCGACGTACGTGTCGAGCACGGCGGTGACCACGTGCACCACCAGCGCGACCACGGACAGCAGCGCGAGGTTGCGGTGCAGGCTCTGTCGCACGAAGCGCGGCACCCGCCCGCCGCCGTCACCGGCCGGACGGCCGCGCAGGGCGAGCACGCCGAGCGCGGTGCTGGCGCTGAGCAGGGCCATGAGGGTGATGCCCGTGCCGCGGTTGAGGTACCACAGCAGCGGACCGTCGGTGAGCGAGGCGAGCAGCGTGCTCATGAGCGGGCTCCGATCGGGGTGGCGGGGGTCTCGGGTGCCGGCCAGGGGCCGACGAGGGTGACCGCGCCGTCGGCGGCGACCAGGCGGGCGGCGTACCCGCGGTCGGTCAGCCAGCCGGGCGCGGTGTCCCCGAGGACGACGGCGGCGGTGCTGGCGGTGTTGGCCTCCGTGCAGGTGGACGCGGCGACCGTGACGGTGCGCCAGGTCTCCGCGGCCGGCTGGCCGGCGCGCGGGTCGAGGAGGTGGTGGCGTACCACGCCCGCGTGGGTCCAGCGGCGTACGCGGGTGCTGGAGGTGGCCAGCGCACCCGCCCTCAGCTCGACGAGGTCGTCGGCGTCGGCGAGCGGGGTGCCGGGCTGCTCGGCGACCGCGACCGGCCAGGCGTCGTCGCCGACGGTGCGCAGGTCGCCGCCGATGGAGACCAGCGCCGGCCCGAGCCCGTGCACCTCCAGCGCGGTGGCGGCCAGGTCGACCGCCCACGCCTTGGCGGTGGCGCCGAGGTCGAGCGCGGTGCCGTCGGGTACCCGGACGGCGTCGTCCTCGGTGGCGACCCGGTGCCAGGAGTCGAGCGCCGGCGCGTCGGTCTCCAGCACCGGCCGGTCGGCGGACGCGGGGCGCTCGACCAGCAGGCCGAGGTCGCGGTCGTAGCCGAGCTCGACCAGCGGGCGGCCCAGCAGCGGGTGCACCAGTCCGTCGGTCGCGGCCGCGGCGGCGAGCGCCACCCGGACCGCCGCGACCAGCAGCGGGTCGACGTCGACCCACGTGCCCGGCGCGGCGTTGACCCGCGCCAGGTCGGAGTCGTCGCGGAACCGGCTGGCGACCTCGTCGACGTCGCGCATCACCTGCTCCACCAGCGCACGGGCCGTCGGCAGGTCGGCCGGGTCGGCGACGGCCAGGTGGACGTCGCAGCTCCAGTCGCGCCAGGTCGCCACCTGCGGGTGGCTGTCACGCGTGCTCACGGCCGTCACGGCCGTCACGACCCGCTCGTCGTCGCCGGCGGCGGAGGCGGCGGCGGAGGCCGCGGCGGAGGCGGCGGCGGGGGAGCGGGCTGCGTGGTGGTGCCGCCCGAGCTGCCGCCGGAGGTGCCGCCGGAGGACCCCGAGGACCCGGACGATCCTGAGGACCCCGAGGACCCCGAGGAGCCGGAGGACCCCGAGGACCCCGACGAGCCGGACGGACGCGTCACCTGGGTGCCGCCCGACGAGCCCGACGCGCCCGACGAGCCCGAGGAGCCGGCCGCCGGGGCGCCCTGCACGTACTGCATCGTCACCCGGGTGTCGGTCGGCCGCTGGCGCAGCCTCACCTTCGGCTTGCTGGACCGGGTTCCCTTCGCCGTGGTGTCACCGCCGCCCGAGGTGCCGGACGACTGCTGCGCCGCGAGCGCTGCGTCGTACGCCGCCTTCTGCTTGCGGTACGCCGCCCACTGCCGGGCGTTCTCCGCCGCCGCGTCCTTCGCCTGCTGGGCCTGGTGGTCGGCTGCGGCGGCTCCGGCGAGCGCCCCGGTGCCGGCGATCGCGCCGGCGGCGACGATGCCGGTGAGCACGGCGGCGCCGCGGCGGTAGCGGTCGCGGCTGCGTCTGTCGTAGGTCATGACGGACACGCTCGCGGCCGCCGCACCAAGCCGGTCTCACGTCGACCTCAAGTCGACGTCAAGAGATCTCTTGACCTGCTCTTGACCTCGCCACGAGGCGCACCTGACCCGGGCTCGCAGACGCTGCCGCCATGACCTCCGCACCCCGCCGTCCCCGAGGCGCCACCGCCGTCACCCTCGTCCTCACCGGCACCACCGCGCTCGGCCTCGTCGGGGCCGTCACCGCCTACCGCAGCGTGCTCGGGGAGGCCCCTGCCACGCGTGCGCTCCCCACGGCGACAGCCTCCGGGACAGCACCGGCCACCACGGCCCCGGCGACGGTGGAGGCGACGGCCGCCGCAGCCGTACGTCGTACGCGGTGGCGGTGGGCGCCGTGCGAGGGGCCGGCTGTGCTCGAGGACGGCATGTGCGTCACGCACGTGACGCGCACCGTCGTGGTGCCCGCACCGGCCGCGGCGGGCTCGGGTGGCTCCGGCACCGCGGGCAGGACCGCCGGCTCCGGCTCGCGCACCCCGGCTCGGGAGGGCGAGCGCGACGACCGCTCCGACGACCAGTCCGACGATCGCTCCGACGACCGCAGCGGCCGTGACGACGACCGGGACGATCGCGCGAGCGGACGCTCCGACGACCGCAGTCCCGAGCCCGAGGACCGCGACGACGACCACGCGGACGACCGTGCCGAGTCAGGCGACGACCGCGACGACGACCGCGACGACGACCGCGACGACGACCGCGACCACGACCGCGACCACGAGGACGAGGACGACCACGAGGACGACGACCGCGACCACGAGGACGAGGACGACGACTGAGGTGCGCTCAACCCTCCACGACCGGCAGCACCACCTCGACGAGCGCACCGCCACCCGGGGCGTCACCGCGGCGCAGCGTGCCGCCGACCCCGCGCGCGGTGCGCTCGGCGATGTCGAGCCCGAGCCCGGTGGTGCCGGGACGGCCCGACGGTCCGGCCGGGTCGAACCCCGGCCCCGCGTCGGAGACGACCAGCATCAGCACCCGACCGGTGCCGGCCTCCTCGACCCGCGTGGCGACCTGGAGCGGCGTGCCCTCGTCGGTGTGCGCGAACACGTTGTCGACCACCACGTCGACGAGGTCGCGCAGGTCGTCGGCGGCCAGCGCGACCGGCACCGGACCGTCGACGAGGGTCACGGTCGCGACGCGGCCCTGGTCCTCGGCGAGCGGACGCCAGAACGCCGTCCGCTCGGCGACCACCTCGGCGGCGTCGCAGCGGGAGGTCAGGTCGGACCTCACCGGCCGCCGGGCCTCCTTCACGATCGCGTCGACGGTGCGCTGGAGCACCGCGATGTGCTCGCCGAGCCGGTCGCGCAGGGCCGGGTCGTCGACCGCCTCGGCGTCCAGCCGCAGCGCGGTGACCGGCGTGCGCAGCCGGTGCGAGAGGTCGCCGACGACGGCACGCTCGGCCGCGAGCAGCTCCGTCGTACGGTCCGCGAGGCCGTTGAGCGCGCGGGCCAGCTCCTGGGTCTCCTCGGTGCCGCGGACGTCGGCGCGGGCGGCGAGGTCGCCCTCCCGGAGCCGGTGCGCGGTGCCGGCGACGTCGAGCAGCGGCTCGCTGACCCGGCGACCCAGGCGCATCGCGATCGCGACCGAGGCGGCCAGCAGCACCAGGCCGAGGCCGATGATCCCCGCCCACGCCTGACTCACGCCCGCGTGCAGCTCGTCGCCGTCGACGCTGCTGCGCACGACCGCCGTCCCGTCCCCGACGACCACCGGCAGCAGCACCGCCCCGCCGTCGTCGGCCACCACCCGGAACGCCTCGCCGGCCAGCGCGCGCTGCACGTCGGGGTCGTCGGCCATCGCGGGGCCGCCGCCGATCTGGAGTCCGTCCGGGGTGAGCACCGTCGTCACCGGCTCACCGCCGCCGAGGCCCGCGAGCAGCGAGGCGAGCTGGTCGTCGTCGGTCACGCCGGACACCAGGATCGCCACGTTGCGGGCCTCCTGGTCGGCGGCCGCCATCGCGCGGTCCTCGGCGAGCGTCTGCACCAGCAGGCACAGCGGGATCACGAACGACACGACCACGGTCGAGGTGGTCGCGACGACCAGCCAGGCGATCCGGCGCCTCATGCGCCGTCCGTCGGGTCGACCAGCCGTACGCCGACGCCCCGCACGCTCACCAGGTACCGCGGCTCCGCCGCCGACTCGCCGAGCTTGCGCCGCAGCCACGACAGGTGGACGTCGACGGTGCGGTCCGAGCCGCCGTACGCCTGCTGCCAGACCTCGGCGAGCAGCTCGCGCTTGCTGACGACCTCGCCGGCGCGGGAGGCGAGCAGGTGAAGCACGTCGAACTCCTTGCGCGCCAGCTCCAGCGGCTCGCCCCGCAGGGTCGCCACGCGGGTGCGCTCGTCGACGGTGAGCTCGCCGACCCGCAGCACCGGCGCGGGCGCGGTGGCGTCGCGTCCGTGCCGGCGCAGCACCGCGCGGATCCGGGCGGCGACCTGCTCGGTGCCGAACGGCTTCACCACGTAGTCGTCCGCGCCGGAGTCGAGGGCCTTGACCATCGTGGGGTCGTCGTCCTGCGCGGTGATGACGATGATCGGCACGTCGCTGGCCGCGCGGATCATCGGGATGAGGGTCAGCCCGTCCACGTCGGGGAGCCCCAGGTCGAGCAGCACCACGTCCGGCTTCTCGCGCAGCACGTGCTCGAGCCCCGCCAACCCGCCCGGGGCGACGGCGACGGCGTGCCCGCGCTCGCGCAGGCCGCGCTGCACCGCGATGCGGATCGCGTCGTCGTCCTCCACGACGAGGATGCTGGTCACGACCGGCACGCTAGCGCCCGCGACGCCCGAGGACTGCCAGGATGAGCCCCGTGCCCCGCACCCGCCTGCTCGCGGCCCGCCTCGTCGCGGGCGTGCTGGCCTGGGTGCTCGTCGTCGCCGTGGGGTCGACCCTGGTGTGGTTCGTGATCTCCCGGGCCGGCGCCCAGGTCTCCGACGGCGAGGCCGTCGGTGCCCCGCCGGTCAGCAGCGTCTCGTCGCCGTCGCCGGCCCCCGCGACCACCTCACGGTCCCCGAAGCCGTCCGGGACGCCGTCCCGTACGCCGGCGGGGTCGCCGTCCGCGTCGCCGTCCGGGTCAGCCTCGCCGTCCACGAGCCCGACGAACGCGCCCTCCACGGCGCCGACCACGAGCCCGACGTCCACGCCGGCCGCCCCGCCGACGACCAGCGCGCCCACCGCGGTGCGGCGCACCTGGACCGGCAGCGCCGGCGTCGTCACCGTCGAGTGCCGCGGCGCCGCGGCCTCGCTCGTCGGCGCCCAGCCCTCGGCCGACGGCTACTACGTCGAGGTCAAGGACCGCGGCCCCGGTCGGGTCGAGGTGGAGTTCGAGGGGCGCGGCGACGAGGACGGCGCCGAGACGCGGGTGCGTGCGGAGTGCGTGGGCGGTACGCCGACCTTCGAGGTGCGCTCCGACGGCTGACCCACGGCTCGCCAGGACGCGCGACGGCCCGGACACCCACTCGGGGTGCCCGGGCCGTCGTACGTCGTGAGCCCGGCGGTCAGCGCGTGGTGACCGCCCGGCCCACATGGCTCACGCCAGGTCGAACCGGTCGGCGTCCATGACCTTCGACCACGCGGCGACGAAATCCGTCACGAACTTCTCCTTCGCGTCGTCGGCGGCGTACACCTCGGCGACCGCGCGCAGCTCGGAGTTCGAGCCGAACAGCAGGTCGGCGCGGGTGCCGGTCCACAGCTTCTCGCCGGTGGCGTCGTCGAAGCACTCGTAGACGCCGTCCTCGCCCTCCAGCGGCTTCCAGGTGTGGCCGAGGTCGAGCAGGTTGACGAAGAAGTCGTTGCTCAGCGTGCCCGGGGCGTCGGTGAGGACGCCGGACTTCGACTCGCCCCAGTTGACGTCGAGGGTGCGCAGACCGCCGACGAGCACGGTCAGCTCCGGGGCGGAGAGGCCGAGCAGGTTGGCGCGGTCGACCAGCATGAACTCCGCCGGACGGTCCGCGGCCTTGCCGTAGTAGTTGCGGAAGCCGTCGGCGACCGGCTCCAGGTAGGAGAACGACTCGACGTCGGTCTGCTCCTGGGTGGCGTCGCCGCGACCGGTGGTGACCGGGACGGTGACGTCGTGACCGGCGGCCTTCGCCGCCTTCTCGACGCCCACGGCGCCGGCGATGACGACGACGTCGGCGAAGGAGACCTCGCCGGCGAACGACGACTGGACGCCCTCGAGGGTCGAGATCACGTCGCGCAGGCGCTCGGGCTCGTTGACCTCCCAGGTCACCTGGGGCTCCAGGCGGATGCGACCGCCGTTGGCGCCGCCGCGCTTGTCGCTGGAGCGGAAGCTCGACGCCGCGGCCCAGGCGGTGGAGACCAGCTGCTGCACGGTCAGACCGGTGTCGGCGATCGCGGCCTTGAGGGTCGCGACGTCGGCGTCGGACAGGGCGGTGCCGGCCGGCACCGGGTCCTGCCAGAGCAGCTCCTCGGTCGGGACCTCGGGGCCGAGGTAGCGCTGGATCGGGCCCATGTCGCGGTGCGTGAGCTTGAACCAGGCGCGGGCGAACGCGTCAGCGAACGCGGACGGGTCCTCGTGGAAGCGGCGCGAGATGGGCTCGTAGATCGGGTCCATCTTCAGCGACAGGTCGGTGGTCAGCATGGTCGGCTTCTTGGCCGCCTCGCCGTGGGCGCCGGGGATGATGTCGTCGGCGTCCTTGGCCACCCACTGGTTGGCGCCGGCCGGGCTCTTGGTGAGCTCGTACTCGTAGCCGAACAGCATGTCGAAGTAGCCCTGGCTCCACTGCGTGGGCGTGGGGGTCCAGGTGACCTCGAGGCCGGAGGTGACGGTGTCGACGCCCTTGCCGGAGCCGTAGCCGTTGTTCCAGCCGATGCCCTGGCTCTCCAGGGGCGCGGCCTCCGGGTCGGGGCCGAGCTTGTCGTCGGGGTGGGCGCCGTGGGTCTTGCCGAAGGTGTGACCACCGGCGATGAGGGCGACGGTCTCCTCGTCGTTCATCGCCATCCGGCCGAAGGTCTCGCGGATGTCGCGCGCCGCGGCGATCGGGTCCGGGACGCCCTCGGGGCCCTCGGGGTTGACGTAGATGAGGCCCATCGTGGTCGCGCCGAGCGGCTTCTCGAGCTGGCGGTCACCGGTGTAGCGCTTGTCGGTGCCGAGCCACTCGGTCTCCGAGCCCCAGTAGACGTCGTTGTCGGGCTCCCACACGTCGGCGCGGCCGCCGGCGAAGCCGAAGGTCTCGAAGCCCATGTCCTCGAGGGCGACGTTGCCGGTCAGCACGATCAGGTCGGCCCAGGAGATGGCCTTGCCGTACTTCTTCTTCACCGGCCACAGCAGGCGGCGGGCCTTGTCGAGGCTGACGTTGTCGGGCCAGGAGTTGAGCGGGGCGAACCGCTGCTGACCAGCGCCCGCGCCACCGCGGCCGTCGCTGACGCGGTAGGTGCCGGCGGCGTGCCACGCCATCCGGATCATGAACGGGCCGTAGTTGCCGAAGTCGGCCGGCCAGAAGTCCTTGGAGTCGTGCAGGACGGCGTTGATGTCGGCCTTCACCGCGGCGAGGTCGAGCGCCTTGAAGGCCTCGGCGTAGTCGAAGCCGTCGTCCATCGGGTCCTTGGCCGGGGCGTGCTTGGCCAGGATGTTGAGGTTGAGACGGTTCGGCCACCACACGGCGTTCGGGTCCGACTGCGTCGGGTGGGGGAGGGCGTCGCCGTGGGCGACGGGGCAGCCGGAGGCGGCGCCGGGGGCGTCGACCGGCTCGTCGGTCGTGATCTGCCCGTGCTCGTTGCCGGGGGTGGGCTCAGTCATGCGGGATGGGTCCTCTCGTCGGTTGACCGGGTGGTCGGTGTGGTGGTGCGGGAGGTGGTCAGTCGCCGGGGCCCGGCACGGGCGCGCACATGCACGCCGGGCACAGGCCCCAGTAGACGACCTCGGCCTCGTCGATCCGGAAGCCGTGGTCGTCGTCGGCGGTCAGGCACGGTGCGTGCCCGACGGCGCAGTCCACGTCGGCGATGTCGCCGCAGGAGCGGCACACGACGTGGTGGTGGTTGTCCCCGACCCGGGCCTCGTAGCGGGCGACCGAGCCGGAGGGCTGGATGCGGCGCACGAGGCCGGCCTCGGTGAGCGCGGCCAGGACGTCGTAGACGGCCTGGTGGCTGACGTCGCCGAGGGTGCCGCGGACGCGGTCGATGACCGAGGCGGTGTCCTGGTGCGGTGCGGCGTGCACGGCGTCCAGCACGGCCAGCCTGGGCCGGGTGACCCGCAGCTGCGCCGTACGCAGCGCGGCCGCGTGGTCGGGCTCTGCGTGGGACATGGCCTCGACACTAGCGGCCTTTCTGGAACGAGTCCAGAGAAGGGTCCGGCGTGTCCCGGTGGTCGTCGGAGGACCCTGGGCCGTCACTAGGGTCGCCGGGTGGTCAACGAGGAGATGGGTCGGCACTGGGCGGACGCGGCGGCGTCCTGGACGGCGCACGAGGCGGTCTTCGACGGTGCGTTCGTACCGGTGACCGAGGCCGTGCTCGGCGCGGTCGGACCGCGGCCCGGGCAGCGGGTGCTCGACGTCGGCTGCGGCTCGGGGACGCTCCTGGAGACGTGTGCGGCCCTCGGCGCGGAGGTCGTCGGCGTCGACGTGGCGCCGGGCATGGTCGAGGCGGCGCGCCGGCGGGTGCCCGCCGCCACCGTGCTCGAGGCCGACGCGCAGACCGCGGACCTGCGCGCCCCGGTCGCGCCGGCGGCGTACGACGCCGTGGTGTCGCGGTTCGGCGCGATGTTCTTCGCCGACCCGTCGGCCGCGTTCGCCAACGTCCGCTCGGCGGTGGCGCCGGGCGGCCGGCTGGCGTTCGCCTGCTGGCGGTCCTACGACGAGAACCCGATGTTCTCCCTCGGCACCTCCGTCCTGCACGAGCGCCTCGACCCGCGCCCGCCCTCGCCCGTCGACGGCGAGCCCGGGCCGTGCGCCTTCGCCTCCGGCACCAGCGCCGCCGACGCGCTCGTCGCCGCGGGCTGGACCGACGTCGCCGTCGAGCCGCTCGACGTCGTCCTCGACTACGGCCGCGACGGCACCGACGGGGTGGAGGGCCGCCTCGCCACGATCCTCGCCGGGTCGACCGGCCGGCGTGCGCACGAGGAGCTGCTGCCCGTCCTCGGCGAGGGCGGCTGGGCCGCCCTGGTCGAGCAGGTGCGCGACGTCCTCCGCTCCTACGCCGCCCGCGAGCCCGACGGCGTCCTCCGCGTCCCCGGCGCCTGCTGGCTCGTCACGGCCCGCAACGCCTCCTGAGGTGGCTCCGGTCGTCGAGGAGGTCGTGGAGCGACGCACCGGTCGTCGAGTAGGTCGTGGAGCGACGCAGGAGCGCAGCGGCCGTATCGAGACGGCGTACGTCGCGAAGCGGCCGCGAGCACGGGTGATCGCGGTGGCTGGTCGGCCGGCGGGGGTTTCGACTCGGGCTCGCTGGGGCTCGCTGGGGCTCAACCACCTGACGGCGTGGACTCCCCGTCGACCGGGAGCGGCAGCGGGCCCGGCAGGTCGCGGCGGGTGATCTCGTCGGCGAGCTCGCGCAGGTGCTCGAGCGCCATCGCGATCTCGGGCTGGCCGGAGGTGCCGCGCCGCACGCTGGTGCGCAGGTGGCGCACGGGGGTGGCCTCACCGCGCAGGGGCACCCGCACGAGCAGCTCGTCGGCGGGCAGCCGGGCGAGCCGCGGCACGAGCGCGACCCCGAAACCGGACGCCACGAGCGCGGCGCCGGTGTCCCACTCGACGACCTCGTGCACCTGCTGCGGCGTGAACCCGGCGGCGGCGCACGCGTTGGCGACCATGGTGTGGTGCGGACGGCCGGGGCGGTCCATGATCCAGCGCTCGCCCGCCGCCTCGCCGAGCGAGACCCAGGGCCGGTCGGCGAGCCGGTGACCGACGGGCAGCAGCAGGTCGAGGCTGTCCGACATCAGCGGGTGCTGCTCGAACCTCGGGTCGCTCGTCGGGGGCAGCACGTCGGTGGCGACGACCACGGCGAGGTCGACCTGGTCGGCGGTGAGCATCTCGAAGCACACCTCGGGGTCGGCCTCGACGATCCGCACGACCGACCGCGGGAAGGCCTCCATGACCCGGGCGGCGACGTGGGGGAGCAGCGCCGAGGCGGCCGTCGAGAACCCGGCGAGCCGGAGCCGTCCGGTACCGGAGTCGTCGGTCGCCTGCACCTCCGCGCGGATCTCCTCCCAGGCCGCGAAGAGGTCGTCCGCCCTGCTCAGGAGGGTGGTGGCGGCGGTGGTGAGTCGCACCCGGCGCCCGTCCGGCACCAGCAGCGTGGCGCCGAGGTCGCGGGCCAGCGTGCGCATCTGGTGCGACACCGCGGAGGGCGTGTAGCCGAGGTGCTCGGCGGCGGCCGAGATCGTCCCTCGGTCGGCGACGACCCGCAGCACCCGGAGCCGGTGGTCGATCATGCGACCAGATTGCAGGATCACACCGAAAACCGTGCGCTTTTCCCACCCGGTCGGGTGGTCCCACGATGGCCGCGTGCCGCTTTCCGACCCGCTTCTCGAGGGTTACGACCTCCGCCACCTCCACCTGCGCAACCGCGTGGTGTCCACGTCGCACGAGCCGGCGTACACCGAGGACGGGATGCCGAAGGACCGCTACCGGCTCTACCACCGCGAGAAGGCGCGCGGCGGCGTCGGGCTGACGATGATCGGTGGCTCGGCGGTCGTCTCGCCGGACAGCCCGCCGGCCTTCGGCAACATGCTGCTCTACACCGACGAGGTCGTGCCGTGGCTGCGCCGGCTGGCCGACGACGTCCACGAGGCGGGCGCCGCGGGGATGATCCAGGTGACGCACCTGGGGCGGCGTACGAGCAGCTTCTCCGGCGACTGGCTGCCGCTGGTCTACCCGTCGCGGCTGCGTGAGCGGCAGCACCGGTCGTTCCCCAAGGTCGCCGAGGCCTGGGATGTCGACCGCATCGTCCGGCACTACGCCGAGGCCGCCGCCCGCTGCGCCGAGGCGGGCCTAGACGGCATCGAGATCGAGTCCTACTCGCACCTCTTCGACGCCTGGGCGTCGCCGGCGACCAACCACCGCACCGACCTGTTCGGCGGCGACCCGGAGGCCCGGCTGGTGTTCCCGCTGCGGGTGCTCGACGCGGTCCGCGCCGCGGTCGGGCCCGACTTCCTCGTCGGCCTGCGGATGGCGATGGACGAGGACCTGCCCGACGGTCTCGGCCTCGACGACACCCTCGGGATCGCCCGGACCTTCCTCGACCACGGCGTCGACTTCCTGTCGGTCATCAAGGGCGGCCTCGACTCCGACGCCCGCCTCGCCGCGGCCATCCCGTCGATGGGCACCCCGTCGGCACCGTTCCTCTCCTTCGCCGGGGACGTACGCCGCGCGCTCGGCGTCCCGGTGATGCACGCGGCCCGCCTCGGCGACGTCGCCACCGCCCGGCACGCGATCCGCGACGGTCACCTCGACCTCGTCGGGCTGACCCGTCCGCAGCTGGCCGACCCGCACCTGGTGGCGAAGGTCGCCCGCGGCGAGGAGGACCGGGTGCGGCCGTGCGTCGGGGCGTCGTACTGCCTGGACGCGATCTACGAGTCCGGCGACGCCAAGTGCATCCACAACCCCGCGACCGGGCGCGAGCAGACGATGCCGCACGTCATCTCCAGAGGCGTTGGGCGACGTCGTCGTGCCGTGGTCGTCGGGGCCGGCGTCGCCGGTCTGGAGGCCGCCCGGGTGCTGGGCGAGCGCGGCCACGACGTGGTGCTGATGGAGGCGGCCGACCGTCCCGGCGGCCAGCTGCTGCTGGCGTCCTCGACGCTGCGCCGCCGCGACCTGATCGGGGTCGTCGACTGGCGGGTCGCGGAGGCCAAGCACTCCGGCGTCGACATGCGCTTCGGCGTGTGGGCCGACGCCGCGACGGTGCTCGCCGAGGAGCCCGACCTGGTCGTCGTCGCCACCGGCGGCATGCCCGACACCTCGGTGGTGCCGGTCGGCGCCGACCTCGTGCTGGACACCTGGGACGTGCTCGCCGGCAGCGGTCCGCGCGGTCCGCAGCCCGGCCAGCGGGTCCTGGTGTACGACGACCACGGCGGCGAGCCCGCGCTCGACGCCGCCGAGCACCTCGCCCGGCTCGGCGCGCGCGTCGAGGTCGCCACGCCCGAGCGCACCATCGGCATCTCGGTCGGGTCGATGAACAGCCCGGCGTACCTCGCCGCCTTCCACGAGCACGACGTCGCGATGACGGTGGCCCGCCGCCTGGTCGGCGTACGGCGTGCCGACCCGGGGCAGGACGGCCGGCTCGTCGCGACCCTGGCCAGCGACTACGGCGGCCCGGACGTCGAGCGGCTCGTCGACCACGTCGTCGTCGAGCACGGCACGGTGCCGAACGATGACCTCTACCTCGACCTCGTCGCCGGCTCGTCCAACCTCGGCGAGGTCGACCACGACGCGCTGCTCGCCGTCCGCCCGCAGGAGGTCGCCACCAACCCGGCCGGCACCTACCAGCTCTTCCGCATCGGCGACGCCGTCGCCAGCCGCAACGTGCACGCCGCCGTGTACGACGCCCTCCGCCTCTGCGTCACCTTCTGACCTGCGTCACCTTCTGAGTAGGAGCCCCGATGACGCTCGCCCCGTCCCGGCCCGCGCGCCCCGCACGGCCGGGGGCCGCCGTACCCGACCTGACGGCACCCACCGCCCGCCTGCTCGCCCTCCTCGACGAGCGCCGACCCGGCTGGGGCCTGCCCGGCGCCTGCTACACCGACCCCGAGCTGCACGAGGTCGACCTGCGCCTGGTCTGGCAGCGGCAGTGGGTGTTCGTCGGGTCGGTGGCCGAGGTGCCCGAGCCCGGCGACTACCTCACCGTCGACCTCGGCTCGGCGTCCGTGCTGGTGCTCCGTGACGACGACGGTGACGTGCGGGCCTTCCGCAACGTCTGCCGCCACCGAGGCGCCCGGCTGGTGGCCGAGAGCCACGGCTCGGTCGGCAACATCGTCTGCGGCTACCACCGTTGGACCTACGGCACCGACGGCGCGCTGCTGCACGCCCCGCAGCTGCCGCCCGAGGCCGACCCGGCGTGCCTGGGCCTGCGCACGGTGCACCTGCGCGACGTGGCCGGACTGCTGTTCGTGTGCCTCGCGCCCGAGCCGCCCGACGACCTGGACACGGTCGCGGACGTCGTCACGCCGTACCTCGAGCCGCACGCGATCGCCCGCACCAAGGTCGCAGCCCAGGTCGACCTCGTCGAGCGCGGCAACTGGAAGCTCACCATGGAGAACAACCGCGAGTGCTACCACTGCGACGGGCACCCCGAGCTGCTGTGCTCGCTGTTCCCGACGTGGGGGCTGGCCGAGCACCAGGTGCCCGAGCGGCTGCGCGCCGACCACGACCGCTACCTGCGCGCCGAGACCGACCTGCTCAACCGCTGCGACGCGATGGGTCTGCCGCACGCTCTCGTCGAGGACCTCGTACGCCGCCCGGTCGGCTTCCGCGTGCAGCGTGAGCCGCTCGACGGGCTGGGGGAGTCGTTCTCGGAGACCGGCGGTCGTCTCGTACGCCGCCTGCTCGGCGACCTCACCGACGCCAAGCTCGGCCGGCTCGGACTGCACCTCCAGCCGAACACGTGGTTCCACGCGATGGCCGACCACGTGGTGACCTTCGCGGCCCTGCCGCTGACCCACGACTCGACGCTGGTGCGCACCACCTGGCTCGTCGACGCCGACGCCGCCGAGGGCGTCGACTACGACGTCGAGGAGCTCACCGCGACCTGGCGCGCCACCAACGAGCAGGACGCGGCGTTCGTCGAGCTCACCCAGGCCGGCGTCGCCGACCCGGGCTACGAGCCGGGGCCCTACTCGGAGGCCGAGGACCAGGTGGAGGCGTTCGTGTCCTGGTACGCCGCCCGCGTGCGCGAGGAGGCGGCCCGATGACCCTCGCCCCGGACCGCGCACCCGCGCTCCACCTGGTGCCCGGAGTGCCCGGGGTGCCCGACTCGCCGGCCGGTCCCTTCGGTGCCGGCGTGCTCGGCGAGGAGGTCGACCTCGACACCGAGGTCGTGCTGCGCCAGCGCATCGTCGAGGCCCGCGACCTGGTGACGTTCGTGTGGGAGCCGGTCACCCGCCCCGTCGGCGGTCTGCTGGCCTTCCGCCCCGGCCAGTACGTCACCCTCACCGCCGGGATCGGCGGCGAGAGCGTCGAGCGCTGCTACACGATCAGCTCGCCCCCGACCCGTCCGCACCTGCTCACCACGACCGTGAAGCGGGTCGAGGGCGGCCGGATGTCGCCGTGGCTGCACGACCGGCTCGAGGGCGGCGGCCGGGTCCACCTGCGCGGACCGATGGGCGACTTCACCGTCAGCGAGCACCCGGCGCGGCGCTACCTGCTGCTGTCGGCGGGCAGCGGCGTCACCCCGACCCTGTCGACCGTGCGCGCGATGGCCGACCTGGCCGCGCTCGGGTCGCTCGGCCCCGGCCCGGACGGCCTCGACGTCGTGGTGCTCCACTCCGCCCGCACGCCCGACGACCTGCCCTGCCGCACCGAGCTCGAGGCGCTCGCCGCCACCCACCCCGGCCTGCGCCTGGTGTGGACCGTGGACGACGTACCCGCCCAGCCCGGCGCCGGCCACGCCTGGACCGGCTACCGCGGGATGCTCACCTCCGCCGTGCTCGCCGCCGCCGTGCCGGACCTGGCCCAGCGCGAGGTGATGCTGTGCGGACCGGACGGCTACCGCGCCGCGGTTCGCTCGATGCTCGCCGAGCTCGGTGCCGACCTCACCCGCTGCCACGAGGAGAGCTTCGTGGTCGCCGAGGCCGTCGCTCCGGAGGCGGTCGAGGGCGCTGCCGGGGCGACCGTGCGGTTCGGCCGCAGCGGGCGCGAGGTGCACTGCGCGCCGGGCACGACCGTGCTCGACGCGGCCCGGCAGGCCGGCGTACGTCTCCCGTCGTCGTGCGCCTCCGGGCTCTGCGGCACCTGCAAGTCGACCCTGCTCTCCGGCCGCGTCGACATGCGCCACCAGGGCGGCATCCGCCCCCGCGAGATCGCCCAGGACCGCTTCCTGCCCTGCTGCTCGGTCCCCGACGGCGACATCGTGGTCGACGCCTGATCGACCCGTCGTACATGTACGACGGCTCGGCGTCGACGCGTCGTACATGTACGACGGCTCGGCCCGGACGACGGCCCTGCAGCCCCGCTAGATCCTCCAGACACACGAGCACCACCACCAGCCCCAGCACCAGGAGAACCCCGTGAGCGACACCACCGCCCCCACCGCGCTGACCGCCGACGCCGTCGTCGTCGGCTCCGGCGTCATCGGCAGCGCCATCGCCCTCGAGCTGACCCGCGGCGGCCGCTCGGTGCTCGTGCTCGACAAGGCGGCCGGCGCCGGCCACGGCTCGACCAGTGCGTCCAGCGCCGTCGTCCGGTTCATGTACTCGACGTTCGAGTCGGTCGCGACCGCCTGGGAGGCGAAGTTCTGCTGGGAGGCGTGGTCGGACCACCTCGGCCTCGCCGAGGTCCCGTACGACGAGCGCCCGGCGCTCAGCCGCTTCCACCGCACCGGGATGCTGCACCTCGACGTGCCGGCCGTCCCGCGCGAGGAGACCGTCGACCTGCTCCGTGCCGTCGGGGTGCCGTTCGAGGACCTCGACCACGACGCGCTGCTCGCGCGGTTCCCGCACGTCGACGGCGGCTCCTACTGGCCCAACAAGCCGGTCACCGACGACGCCTTCTGGGAGGACGCCACCGCCGGGCTCAGCGCCGTCTACACGCCCGACGCCGGCTTCATGGACGACCCGCGTCTCGCGGCCGACAACCTCGCCACCGCGGCCCGCCGCCTCGGCGCGCGGACGGCGTACCGCGCCGAGGTGGTCTCCGCCGAGCACGTCGGAGGCACCTGGCGGCTCGGCCTGGCCGACGGCCGCCGCGTCGAGGCCCCGGTCGTCGTCAACGCCGCCGGACCGTGGTCGGGAGCGTTCAACGCGCTCGCCGGGGTGGGGGAAGAGTTCACGATCGGCCTGCGCGCGCTCAAGCAGGAGGTCCACCAGGCCGCCCGCCCCACCGCGTGGGCGCCCGACGCCGGCGCCGAGCTGCCGCCCGGCGTCTTCGACCTCGACCTCGGCACCTACATGCGCCCCGGTCCCGGCGGGGTCTGGGTCGTCGGCGGCTCCGAGCCGGAGTGCGACCCGTTCGAGTGGCTCGACACCACCGCCGACATCGACGCCGTGCACGGCCCGCAGGCCGACCCGCACGTCACCAACGCCCGGTTCGAGGCGCAGATGATGCGCGCCGCCCGCCGGCTCCCGGACCTCGGCGTACCCAACCGCCCCACCGGTGTCGTCGGCGTGTACGACGTCGCCGACGACTGGCAGGCGATCTACGACCGCACCGACGCCCCCGGCTTCTACGTCGCCATCGGCACCAGCGGGAACTCCTTCAAGAACGCCCCCGTCTCCGGGCGTCTCGTCGCCACGCTCGTCGAGGCCGTCGAGGAGGGCCACGACCACGACGCCTCGCCGGTCACCTACGTCGGCGAGCACACCGGGCTGAAGATCGACCTGGGTGCCTACTCGCGCAAGCGGGAGAGCAAGGCGTCGTCGCGCACCGTCCTCGGCTGAGGTCCCACTCAGGCGGCGCCGGATACCGTGCGACCCGTGCACACCGACGAGATCCTCGCGCTCGTCCGGCACGTCGCCGCCACCTCGGTCACCCCGCGCTTCAACGCCCTGGAGACCCACGAGGTCGACCACAAGTCGGGCCTGGCCGCGCCGCCGGTGACGGTCGCCGACCGGGAGGCCGAGGTGCTGCTCACCGCGGCGCTGCACGACGCCTACCCGGGCGCGCTCGTCCTCGGCGAGGAGGCGTACGCCGCCGACCCGACGCTGCTGCACCGCTTCCGCACGGCGGGCCACGCGTTCACCGTCGACCCGGTCGACGGCACCCGGCAGTTCGTGAAGGGCTCACCCGACCACGCGGTGATGGTGGCCGAGGTTCGGGGCGGTCAGGTGGTGCGGTCGTGGATCCACCAGCCGCAGCACGCCCGGTCGTACGTCGCCGAGCGCGGCGCCGGCGCCTGGCGCGTCGACGCCTCCGGCGAGACCCGGCTGTTCCCCGGACCGGCCGAACGCCGAGCACCCCGCGCGACCGGCACCTGCTGCGGCGTCGACTACCCGCGCCTGGCCGAGGGCACCGCCGACGTGGGCCTCTACGTGCGCCCCCGCGTATGGGACCACGCGCCCGGCTCGCTGCTGCTCACGGAGGCCGGCGGGTACGCCGGCACGCCCCGCGGCGAGCGCTACCGACCCCAGTCGGAGCCGTCGCTGGTGCACGTCGCGAGGCGGGCGCGCCACCAGCGATGAGTTCCGCTGTCGGCGCCGGTCGGTAGACACCAGACACCGACGCGAAGGAGCACGGCATGGCAGGCACCCGGGTCCTGGTGGGCACGCGCAAGGGCGCGTTCGTCCTCACCTCCGACGAGCGACGCGAGGAGTGGCAGGTCGACGGACCCCACTTCGCGGGCTGGGAGATCTACCACCTCAACGGCTCCCCGCTCGATCCCGACCGCCTCTACGCCTCGCAGTCGAGCGGCTGGTTCGGCCAGGTCGTGCACCGCTCCGACGACGGCGGCCGCACCTGGGAGACCGTCGACAACGACTTCACCTACGCCAGCCAGCCCGGCCAGCACCAGTGGTACGACGGCACCCTGCGCGACTGGGCGTTCACCCGCGTCTGGCACCTGATGCCGAGCCGGCACGACCTCGACACCGTCTACGCCGGCATCGAGGACGCCGCGCTGTTCAGGTCGACCGACGGCGGCCGCTCCTGGACCGAGCTGTCCGCCCTGCGCGACCACCGCACCGCCGAGCTGTGGCAGCCGGGGGCCGGCGGCATGTGCCTGCACACCATCGTCGAGCACCCGACCGACCCCGACTCGATGGTCGTCGCGATCAGCGCGGCCGGCGCCTTCCGCACCTCCGACGGCGGCGCGTCGTGGACGCCCATCAACGTCGGCCTGCGGTCCGGCGAGATCCCCGACGAGGACCGCGAGGTCGGCCACTGCGTCCACAAGATCGCCCGCAGCTCCTCCGACGCCGACGTCCTCTACATGCAGAAGCACTGGGACGTCATGCGCAGCAAGGACGGCGGCGACACCTGGCACGAGATCTCCGGCGACCTGCCGACCGACTTCGGGTTCTGCATCGACGTGCACCCGCACGAGCCCGAGACGGTCTACGTCGTCCCGATCACCAGCGACTCCCTGCACTACCCGCCCGACGGCCGGCTGCGCGTCTACCGCAGCCGCACCGGCGGCGACACGTGGGAGCCGCTGACCGAGGGGCTGCCGCAGGAGCACTGCTACGTCGACGTGCTGCGCGACGCGATGGCGGTCGACACCCACGAGTCGGCGGGCGTCTACGTCGGCACCACCGGCGGCGACGTCTACGCCTCCAACGACTCCGGCGACACCTGGGCCCCGATCGTGCGCGGCCTGCCCGCCGTGTGCTCGGTCGAGGTCCAGACGCTCCCGTGACCGGCGCAGGCGTGAGCACCGTGCAGGTCCGGCTCCCGGTGCCGCTCTGCACCCTCCTGGGCCTGGCCGAGCGCACCCAGGTGCTCGACGTCGACGGCCCGGTGACGCAGCGCTCGGTGCTCGATGCCCTCGAGGCGCGGCACCCCGCGCTGGTCGGCACGATCCGCGACCGCGGCGGCGAGCGCCGGCGCCGCGCGTTCATCCGGTTCTTCGCCTGCGAGGAGGACCTCTCGCACACCGACCCCGACGACCCGCTGCCCGACGCGGTCGCCGAGGGGCGCGAGCCCTATCTCGTGGTGGGCGCGATGGCGGGCGGGTGACGCCCGCCACCGCGCGACGACCACGAGGGGCCTACGCTCGCCCGTCGTGACCTCCCCGACCGCCGCCGGCCTGTCCGAGCACGAGTGGGCGCTGCTCGACTTCGAGCGGCGCTGGTGGAGCCACGGCGGCACCAAGGAGCACGCCGTACGCGACCAGCTCGGGCTCGACCTGGGCGACTACTACAAGGCGCTCGGCGAGCTGATCGAGCGGCCCGAGGCGCTCGACGCCCGCCCGCTGCTCGTACGCCGGCTCCGGCGGCAGCGCCGCAGCCGCCAGCAGGCGCGCGCCGAGCGTCGTACGCGCTGATCGGACCCCGGGGCCACCGGCGCCCTACAGTCCTGGGGTGCTCTACGTCCTCGACCTGCTCGGCGTCGCGGTGTTCGCGGCGTCGGGTGCGCTGGTGGCGGTGCGCAACCGGCTCGACGTCGTCGGCGTCGTGGTCCTGGCGACCGCGACCGGACTCGGCGGCGGGCTGATCCGCGACGTCCTCATCGGTGACGTCCCGCCGGCGTCGCTGCGCGACTGGTGGTACCTCGCGGTCCCGATCGTCGTCGGCCTGCTCGTGTTCCGCTGGCACCCCGCGGTCGGGCGGCGCGAGCCGCTCATCACGACCGCCGACGCCGCGGGACTGGGGCTGTTCTGCGTCTCCGGCGCGCTCAAGGCGACCGAGGCCGGACTCGGCCCGCTGCCGGCCGCGCTGATCGGCGTCATCACCGGCGTCGGGGGAGGGGTCGTCCGCGACCTGCTCGCCGACCGGGTACCGCTGGTGCTGTCCGACGGCGAGCTCTACGCGATCCCCGCACTCGCCGGTGCCTCGGTGGCGGTCCTCGGCTCCGAGCTCGGCCTGGCGAACGCCGTCGTCGCCGGCCCGGCCGCCGCACTGACGATCGGCTGGCGCCTGCTCGCCGTACGCCGCGGCTGGCACGCGCCCGGCCCGCACCGCTGAGGAGCGGAGGCGCCCTGGTGCCCGGGGCTGTGTCGTGAGCGGTGAGTGACCAACCGTTGGGCCGGCCCACCAGGCTGACCACGCACCGGGCCCTGCACGCCGACCGGCTCCGACGCGCCCGGCGGTGAGCAGGCAACCGTTCGGCCGCCCCACCCGGTTGACCACGCACCGCTCCCTGCACGCCGACCGACTCCGACGCACCGGGCGGTGAGCAGGCAACCGTCCGGCTGCCCCTCCTGGTTGACCGCGCACCGCTCCCTGCGCGCCGGCCGGTTCCGACGCACCCAGCGGTGAGCAGGCAACCGGCTCCCGCACCGAGACGGTTGACCACGCACCGCCCACCCCTCAGCCACGCGCGCCCGCAGCGCTCGACCATGCCGGCGATCGGACCCCACCCACGTGGCCGATCTCACGGACCGCCCACCGGCCGAAGAATCGACCGTGCAGGTCAGACCCACCTACCGTGGAGCACTGGTCTGCCCGCACCGCGCCTCGCGCTCCCGTACGCCGTGGGACGCGTCGGGGCTGCTCGGGCGGTGGAGCGGGCCCCACCACAGCACGACCGACGGCCCACCGAGGCCGCACTGCCCGTCGCCACCCCCGCACACCCCTGGGAGCCAGCCCGTGCCGCCTGCCCTGACCGCCACCTCCGGACCCGTCGAGGACAACACCGTCCGGGGCGCCCTGCGCTCGCCGGCGATCCTACGTCGTGAGGTCGTGGCCGGTCTGGTGGTGGCGCTGGCGCTCATCCCCGAGGCGATCTCGTTCTCGATCATCGCCGGGGTCGACCCGCGGCTGGGCCTGTTCGCGTCGTTCACGATGGCGGTCAGCATCGCCTTCCTCGGCGGCCGTCCCGCGATGATCTCGGCCGCCACCGGTGCAGTCGCGCTGGTCATCGCGCCAGTCGCCCGCGAGCACGGCGTCGACTACCTCATCGCTACCGTCATCCTGGCCGGCCTCATCCAGGTCGTGCTGGGCGCGCTGGGCGTGGCGAAGATGATGCGGTTCGTCCCGCGCTCGGTGATGGTCGGCTTCGTCAACGCCCTCGCGATCCTCATCGCGCTGGCCCAGCTGCCGCACCTGGTCGACGTCCCGTGGTTGGTCTACCCGTTCGTCGCGGTCGGCCTGCTCGTCATCGTCGGTCTCCCCAAGGTCACCGACGTGGTGCCGGCGCCGCTGGTCGCGATCGCCGTGCTCACGGCCGTCGTGCTCACGTTCGGCCTGACCCTGCCCGACGTCGGCGACGAGGGCGCGCTGCCCGAGACGCTGCCGTCGCTGCTGTGGCCCGACGTGCCGATGAACCTCGACACCCTCCAGATCATCGCGCCGTACGCCATCGCCATGGCCGTCGTCGGACTGCTGGAGTCGCTGCTCACCGCCAAGCTCGTCGACGACATCACCGACACCGGCTCCGACAAGACCCGCGAGGCGATGGGCCAGGGCGGCGCCAACGTCATCACCGGATTCTTCGGTGGCATGGGCGGCTGCGCGATGATCGGCCAGACGATGATCAACATCCGCGCGTCCGGTGCGCGGACCCGCATCTCGACGTTCTGCGCCGGCGTCTTCCTGCTGATCCTGGTCGTCGGATTCGGCGACCTGGTCGCGCAGATCCCGATGGCCGCGCTCGTCGCGGTGATGATCATGGTCGCCGTCGGCACCTTCGACTGGCACTCCGTGCAGCCCGGCACCCTCAAGCGGATGCCGCGCTCGGAGACCACCGTGATGCTGGCGACCGTCGTCGTCACCGTCCTCACCCACAACCTCGCGATCGGCGTCGCGGTCGGCGTGCTCACCGCGATGAC
The DNA here is from genome assembly GCA_002729525.1 of Nocardioides sp. Lineage (GTDB taxonomy): Bacteria > Actinomycetota > Actinomycetes > Propionibacteriales > Nocardioidaceae > Nocardioides. The sequence goes on along the minus strand of PBYI01000068.1, from coordinate 30,685 downwards.
GCTGTTCGCCCGCCGGGTCGCCCATCTCGCCAACGTCGAGCGCGAGGTCGTCACCGAGGCCGACGGCACCGAGGTCGCCCGCTACACGGTCACCGGCGAGCTCTTCTTCGCCTCCAGCAACGACCTCTACACCCAGTTCCACTACGCCGAGGACCCCGAGCGGGTCGTCGTCGACCTGACCGGCTCGCACGTCTGGGACGCCTCGACCGTGGCCGCGCTGGACGCCGTCACCACGAAGTACGAGCGGCACGGCGCGACCGTCGAGATCGTCGGGCTCAACGAGTTCAGCAGCACCATGCACGGCCGCCTCTCCGGCAACCTCGCCGTGCACTGAACCGGTCCGAGGCAGCAGACCGGAGCCTCACCGCAGCGGGACGACCGCCTTCACGACCTGCATCCGCGCGACCAGCCGGTCGTCGACGGTCGCCACCACCGAGACGTACGCCGCCCGCCGCCCGCGCCGGTCGACGGTGCCGACCGCGACGACGTCGCGACCGTCGCCCGCGGGGGCGAGCAGGCTCAGCGCCGACGACTGGGTGACGGCGTGCTCGGTGACCGACAGCGTCGGTGCGAGCGCGAGGTAGCCCGCCGCCTCCATCAGCGCCGACATGGCCGCGGAGTGGCTGCCGCCGAACCCGTTGCCGGCCAGCTCGGTCACCGGCATCCGCGCCCCGGCGGCCGGGTCGTCCTCGTCGAGCAGCCCGATCGACAGCGCCCGCACGAGCGGCACTCCGAGCACGGTGTCGACCCGTTCGCGCAGCGCCGCGCCGGCGAGGCCAGGGCTGGACGGACCGCTCACGAGCCACCCCCGAAGTCACTCGCGTACGACGTCGCGCCCACCGCGATCGAGTACTCCGCGTAGTACGACGTCACGCCGTGCCGCTGCGCCTCCCGGTGCCGCGGGTGGTCGCGCCAGGCGCCGTGCGAGCCGGCGTCGGCGAACGTCACCACGGTGCACCGCTCGCCGTCGTCGGCGGTGAAGGTCTTGGTCTCCACGAAGCCGGGCATCTCGCGGGCCAGCGCGGCGACCACCTCGAGCTCCTCGCCGTACGCCGGCTGGGCGTCGTCGCGGAGCCGGTTGCGGAAGACCGTGACGACCTGACCGACCTGGGGCTGGTGCACGGCGGCGAGTCTGGCACGTCAGGGCCGACACCCGCGGGGAGGACCCCGCACGCGGGGAGGGAGGGCTAGCGTGGCCGACCGTGACGAGCACCGAACCGGCAGACGTCGACCGTCGGGCGGCCTTCCGCCCGCTCTCCGAGGACGCGGCGGCCGACCCGCCCCGCGAGGTCACGGTGAGCGTCGACGGCAAGCCGGTGACCGCCGTCGAGGGCCGGCCGGTGCTGGAGGCGCTGACCACCCCGCCCGGCGAGCCCGACACGTTCCCGTCGGTCTGCTACCACCCGGCGCTGGGCCCGCTGCAGACCTGTGACGCCTGCCTGGTGGAGGTCGACGGCGAGCTGGTCCGCTCGTGTGCGACGTACGCCGAGGAGGGCCTGGCCCTCGACACCGAGGGCACCGGCGGACAGGCGGCGAGCGCCCGCGAGGAGGCCGCCCAGCGGCTGGTCCGCAAGCACGTCCTCTACTGCACGATCTGCGACCACAACGACGGTGCCTGCACGCTGAAGAAGGGCATCGAGTCGGCCAACCTGGAGTTCGAGCGGATCGGCCACCAGCCGAAGCCGTACGAGCCCGACGTCAGCCACGCGTTCTACCGCTACGACCCCGACCAGTGCATCCTCTGCGGCCGCTGCGTCGAGGCCTGCCAGGACGTGCAGGTCACCGAGACGCTGTCGATCGACTGGTCCTCCGACGACCCGCGGGTGCTGTGGGACGGCGGCGTGCCGGCGGGGGAGTCGTCGTGCGTGTCGTGCGGCCACTGCGTGACGGTGTGCCCCTGCAACGCGCTGATGGAGGTCACGATGCTGGGCCGCGCCGGCCTGATGACCGACTGGCCCGAGCAGACCCGCGAGCCCGCGATCGCGATGGTCAAGGACGTCGAGCCGACCACCGGCTACGAGCCGCTCTACCTGCTCTCCGACCTCGAGGCGACGGCCCGGATGGCGGCCACCGACACCACCAAGACGGTCTGCACCTACTGCGGCGTCGGCTGCTCCTTCGACGTGCTCACCCGCGGCCGGGAGATCCTCAAGATCCAGCCGCAGGTCGAGGGCCCGGCCAACTCCATCTCGACGTGCGTGAAGGGCAAGTTCGGCTGGGACCACGTCAACGCCGACGACCGGCTCACCCACCCGCTGGTGCGCGACGGCGACCGGTTCCGCGAGACCACCTGGGAGGAGGCTCTCGACGTCGTCGCCCGCCGGCTGCGCGGCATCGTCGACGAGCACGGCTCCGACGCGATCGGCGTCATCGGCTCCTCGAAGGCCACCAACGAGGAGTCCTACCTCACCCAGAAGCTCGCCCGGCAGGTCATCGGCACCCACAACGTCGACAACTGCTCGCGCTACTGCCAGGCGCCGGCCACCCAGGGCCTGTGGCGCACGGTCGGGTACGGCGGCGACTCCGGCTCGATCAGCGACCTGGAGCGCGCGTCGCTGGTCATCATGGTCGGCACCAACACCGCCGACTCCCACCCGGTCATCGCCTCGCGCCTGCGTCGCGCGCAGAAGCTCAACGGCCAGGTGCACGTGGTCGCCGACCTGCGCCGGCACACCATGGCCCAGCGCGCCGACCACTTCCTCAAGCCCGCGCCCGGCACGGACCTGGTCTGGCTCTCGGCCGTCGCCAGGTGCGTGCTCGACGAGGGCTGGGCGGACGAGGCGTTCCTCAAGGAGCGGGTGAGCGGACTCGACGACTACCGCGCGAGCCTCGCGCCGTACACGCTGGAGTACGCCGAGGAGCGCACCGGCATCGCCGCCGACACCCTGCGCGACCTCGCCCGCACGATCGCCGACGCCGACTCGGTCGCCGCCTGCTGGGCGATGGGCGTCACCCAGCACTCCATGGGCTCCGACACCTCGACCGCGATCAGCAACCTGCTCCTGGTCACCGGCAACTACGGCCGGCCCGGCACCGGTGCCTACCCGCTGCGCGGCCACAACAACGTCCAGGGCTGCAGTGACTACGGCACCATCAACTCGTTCTACCCCGGCTACCAGCCGGTGACCGACGCCGACGTGGCACAGAAGTTCGCCCAGGCGTGGAGCCTGCCGGAGCCGATGAAGCTCGAGGCCGGCCTCGACAACCACGGCATGATCGACGCCGTCCACGAGGGCTCGCTCAAGGGGCTCGTGGTGGTCGGCGAGGAGATCTCGCTGGTCGACGCCAACGCCGCCTACGTGCAGGAGGCGCTCGAGCAGCTCGACTTCCTCGTCGTCTCCGAGCTGTTCTTCTCCCACACCTGCCGTTACGCCGACGTCATCCTCCCGGCGGTCTCCTCGCTGGAGAAGGACGGCACGTTCACCAACACCGAGCGCCGCATCCAGCGCCTCAACCAGGCGATGGACCCGCTGCCCGGCACCCGGCCGGACTGGCAGATCCTCCAAGGCATCGCAGAGCGCCTCGGCCACGTGTGGGGCTACACCCACCCCCGCCAGGTGATCGACGAGATCGCCGGGCTGACGCCGATGTTCGCCGGCGTCACCTGGGACCGCCTCGAGGGCTACGACTCGCTCCAGTGGCCGGTCGCCGAGGACGGCACCGACACCCCGCTGCTCTACGAGGAGTCGTTCCACTTCGACGACGGCCTGGCCCGGCTGCACCCGCTGGAGTTCCGCGAGCCGACCGACGCCGTCGACGACGAGTACCCCCTGCACGTCAACAACGGCCGGGTGCTCGAGCACTTCCACGAGGGCAACTTCACGATGCGCTCGGAGGGCCTCAGCCGGATCGCGCCCGACACGTACGTCGAGATGTCCCCGCGCACCGCTGCCGAGTACGGCGGCCCCGGCAGCAGGGGCGGACTGCGCACCGGAGACTGGGTGCGCCTCACCTCGCGCCGCGGGTCGCTGGAGGCGCGGGTGCTGCTGAGCGACGAGGTCGCCGACGGCGAGGTCTACGTGCCGATGCAGACGGGTGCGATCAACCGGCTCACGTCGAACGAGACCGACCCCGACTCGCACACCCCGGCGTACAAGGAGCTCGCCGCGCGCATCGAGTGCGTCGACGGCCCCGGCGAGGACGAGCGTCCCGGACGTCGTCGCAAGCCCGACCGCGACGGCTCGCCGCTGCCGCGCCACCACCACCGCTACGGCTCGCCCACGCCCCAACTCGGGGTCAGGGTCGAGGAGAAGTGGGCGCGCCCCGACTACCGCACCCCACCGCAGCCCGACCCGGAAGGAGCGACCAGCTGATGGCCCGCCCGCTCGGCTACCTGCCGCCCACCCCGCCCGACACCGCCGCCACCGACGAGCTCGACGACCTGGTCGCCGCGCTACACGAGTCGGGGCTGCTCCGCGCGCTGACCGGGGGAGTGCGCTCCTACCCGCAGCTGCTCGGCACCCTGCTGGACGTCCTCGACGCCCGCACCGTGCGCTCGGTTGTCGCGCTCACCACCGCGCTGCGCGACCTCGACCCCGACCAGGCCGAGCGCCTCGCCACCGGCCTGCGCCGCGCCCGCGAGGACGCCGCCACCGCGGTGGAGTCGAAGGCGGAGGGCCCGCTCGCGCTGTTCCGCCGGATGCGCGACCCCGACACCCGCCGCGGCATCTCCGCCGCCCTCGCCGCCCTCGCGGCCGTCGGCGGCGCCATGCGCGACCGCCCTTAGGTGGTTGAGCCCGACCGAGCGCCAGCGAGGGAGGAGTCGAAACCCCACATCAGGTGGTTGAGCCCGACGCCGCCTCCGGTGGTTGAGCCCGACGAGCCGCTAGGCGAGGAGGTGCCGAAACGCCCACCACCCGCCCACCACCGCAACCCCAAGAGAAAAACCCCGAACAACCCCAGCACCATGTCGAACCCCCACCCCCGGCTCCGACGTACCCGTGACCCACACCGACCCACCCCAGGGAGCACGACATGAAGTACGTCCTGATGATCCACTCCACCCCGCAGCCGTGGGGGCACCCGACGAGCGACTACGTCCCCGAGCACCAGGCGCTCCCGGAGGAGACCCGCGCCCGCCTGGGCCAGGAGTTCGAGGCGCTCTTCGCCGAGCTCCAGGCCAACGGCGAGCTGGTCGGCGGCGAGGCGCTGGGCGACCCGGCGTCGTCGCGGCTGTTCCGCTGGTCCGACGGCCCGGTGGCCACCGACGGCCCGTACTCCGAGGCCAAGGAGCACCTGGCCGGGTTCTTCCTGCTCGACGTCGCCTCCCAGGAGCGCGCCGAGCAGGTGGCGCGGGTCTTCGCCGGACCGGGGGAGACCATCGAGCTGCGCCCGGCCATGTGGCCCGGTGGCGACGACGTCTGAGGACGGCCTCGAGGACGTGTGGCGCCACGAGGCGCCGCACGTCCTCGCCGCGCTGGCCCGTCGGTACGGCGACTTCGCGGCCGCCGAGGACGCCGTCCAGGAGGCGCTGCTCGCCGCGTCGCGACAGTGGCCCGAGGAGGGGCTGCCCGACCACCCGCGCGGCTGGCTGCTGCGGGTGGCCCAGCGCCGGCTGGTCGACGCGGTCCGGTCCGAGCGGGCCCGGGCGGCCCGCGAGGAGCGGGTGGTGGCGGGGGAGGATGTGGCGCCGGACGACGCTCCCGGGCGCGACCACGACGACACCCTGGCGCTGCTCCTGCTGTGCTGCCACCCGTCGCTGACGCCGGCGTCGCAGGTGGCGCTGTGCCTGCGTGCGGTCGCGGGCTTCACGACGGCGCAGGTCGCGGCGGCGTTCCTGGTGCCGGAGGCGACGGCGGCCCAGCGGGTCTCGCGAGCCAAGGCGACGTTGCGCGACGCGCGCGTGCGCCTGGGAGTGGTGGAGCGCGCGGAGCTGCCCGACCGGGTGCAGGCCGTCCTGCACGTGCTCTACCTCGTCTTCAACGAGGGCTACACCGCCTCCAGCGGGGACCGACTGGTCGACCGGGCGCTGACCGACGAGGCGGTGCGACTGGTGCGGGTGCTGCACGACCGGCTGCCCAGCCACGGCGAGGTGGCGGGCCTGCTCGCGCTGATGCTGCTGACCGACGCCCGCACGCCTGCCCGCACCGACGACGGCGGTGACCTGGTGCCGCTCGCCGCGCAGGACCGCGCCCGCTGGCGTCACGACCTCGTCGTCGAGGGCACGGCCCTGCTGGAGCGGGTGCTGCCCGCCGGACCGCCCGGCCCGTACGCCGTCCAGGCCGCCATCGCGGCCGTCCACGCGGAGGCGCCGACCGCGGCCGCCACCGACTGGCCCCAGGTCGTCGCGCTGTACGACGTCCTGGCGCGGCTGACGCCCGGCCGCGCGGTCACGCTCAACCGGGCGGTGGCGGTAGGGGCGGCCGAGGGAGCCGACGCCGGCCTGGCCGCGCTGGCGCCGCTGCTGGCCGACCCGGCCTCGGCCCGGCACCACCGCACGCACGCGGTGCGTGCCCAGCTGCTGGAGGAGGCGGGCCGGACCGACGACGCGCGGGCGGCGTACGCCCTGGCTGCGCGGCTGAGCACCAACGTCCGCGAGCAGCGGTACCTGAACGCCCGCCTCGCCGCCCTGGGCTGACCTGCTCCGGACATGAGGAAGCGGCCGTCCAGACCTCCCCCCACAGGCGATCTGGACGACCGCGGGTCAACACTAACCAATCCGTCGCGCCAGGTCAGGGGCATACGGGTCAAATCTCACGGATTCACACAGTCACAGGTCCTGGTGCGACATACCACCGGACGTGTCTCGCCTCGGAGGGTCCGATCCGCCCGGGCGAGTGACCACCGCCACACCCGACCGGGTGCGCCGCCCGATGGTGACGGCGGTTTGGCAGCCGCGCGCGGGAGGGAGCAGAGTCCTCCGGTGAGCTCTGCACCCCCACCCTCGTCCGAGCCCGCCTCGGCCGCGCAGCCGTCCTCCGGACCTGCCGACGACGGCGTACCCCCGGTCGTCCCGCACTCGCCCGTCGAGGACGTCCTCGGCGTCCTCACCGGCACCTACGTCGTGTCGTTCGGCGTGTTCCTGCTGTCGTCGGTGGGGGCCGCCACGGGCGGTACGGCGGGTCTCGCGCTGGTGCTGTCCTACGGGCTGTCGCTGCCGTTCGGCGTGATGTTCGTGCTGATCAACCTGCCGTTCTTCGCGCTCAGCTGGTTCCAGAAGGGGCCGTCGTTCACGATCCGCAGCCTGATCTCGGTCGTCCTGGTCTCTTCGCTGGCGAGCCTGCACGAGCACGTCGCCGGCGGACTGGGGCTCGACGAGATGGAGCCGGCGTACGCCGTGCTCACCGGCAACCTGCTCATCGGCATCGGCCTGCTCATCGTCTTCCGCCACGGCTCGAGCCTGGGCGGCTTCAACATCCTCGCGCTGCTGGCGCAGGAGCGCCTGGGCCTGCGGGCCGGCTACGTGCAGATGGTGCTCGACGTGTGCGTCGTGCTGAGCGCGTTCACGGTGGCCTCGCCCGGCCTGGTGCTGCTGTCCGCGCTCGGGGCGGCCCTGCTCAACCTGGTGCTCGCCCTCAACCACCGCCCGGGCCGCTACCGCGGCTACTGAGCCGGCCCGGTGCTCCGCTAGCGTCCCGCCGTGCCCAGCTACTCCCGCACCTCCCGTCCCACCCGCACCACCCGCGCCAAGCGCCCGAGCAAGCCGCCGATGCCGGTGCCGGAGGGCGCCCGCGAGGTCTTCACCGACGGCGCCTGCGCGGGCAATCCGGGCCCGGGCGGCTGGGCCTGGGCGGTCGACCAGCAGCTGTGCGCGTCGGGCTTCGAGCCGGCGACGACCAACCAGCGCATGGAGGTCACCGCCGCGCTCGAGGCCGTCCGCGCCCTCGACGGCCCGCTGCTGGTCGTCAGCGACTCGACGTACGTCGTCAACTGCTTCCGCGACCGCTGGTGGCAGGGCTGGCTGGAGCGCGGCTGGGTCAACAGCGCCCGCAAGCCGGTCGCCAACCGCGACCTGTGGGAGCCGCTCGTCGAGCTGGTCCGCGAGCGTGACGACGTGGCGTTCGGGTGGGTCAAGGGCCACTCCGGGCACCCGATGAACGACCTGGTCGACGCGATGGCCGTGGCGGAGTACCGCGAGCGCCGCTGACGTCGGGGAGCGGTGCGTGGTCAACCGTTCACGGTCGACGTTCGGTTGATGGCTCACCGCCGGGCGTACGCCGGCCCGGTCGGCGTCGGGGAGCGGTGCGTGGTCAACCGTTCACGGTCGACGTTCGGTTGATGACCCACCGCCGGGCGTACGCCGGCCCGGTCGGCGTCGGGGAGCGGTGCGTGGTCAACCGTTCACGGTCGACGTTCGGTTGATGACTGACCGCCGGGCGTACGTCGGGCCGCTGACATCGGGAGCGGTGCGTGGTCAACCGTTCACGGTCGACGTTCGGTTGATGACTCACCGCCGGGCGTACGCGGGCCCGGCCGGCGCCAGGGAGCGGTGCATGGTCAACCGTCCACGGACGACGCTCGGTTGATGACCCACCGCCAGCCGACGCCGACCCAGAGCCGCCGCCCCGGCGACCGGTGCTGACGACCTCGGCACGCACGGCGACGGTCTCGCCTGCGAGGAGGCGAAACACTCCCGACCAACGCGCACGGCACAATGCGCTCCGACGTCGCACGAGCCTGACCTGATCTGGGCTGCGGCGTCGGGGCAGTGCACGCGGATGGCTTCGGAGGGCTGATGGACGACACCTCGGCGATCCTGCTGGTGGCGCTCGTCGGCGGTATGGCGGCGGCGGCCGTCCGGCTGCCTCCGCTGCTCGGCTTCCTCGCGTCGGGCTTCGTGCTGTTCGCGATGGGCGTCGAGGAGGTGCCGGCGCTCGACACGATCGCCGACCTGGGCGTGACGGTGCTGCTGTTCGGCGTGGGCCTCAAGCTCGACGTCCGTTCGCTCCTCAGACGCGAGGTGTGGCTGACGGCGTCGGTGCACATGGCGTTCACGACGGTCGTCGGCGGACTGCTGGTGGGGCTGATCGGGCTGCTCGGCTTCGCGGTGCTCGACGACGCCGGCCTGCGCACGTGGCTGCTGGTCGGCTTCGCGCTGTCGTTCTCCTCGACGGTCTTCGTGGTGAAGTACCTCGAGGAGCGCAGCGCCTCCCGCTCCCTCGGCGGGCGCACCGCGATCGGCATCCTGGTCTTCCAGGACCTCGCCGCCGTGATCTTCCTGGCCGTGGTCGAGGGCCACCCGCCGAGCCCGTGGGCGGTGCTGCTGGTGCTGCTCCTGCCGGGGGCGTGGCTGGCTCGCCGGGCGCTCGGCGCGCTCGGTCACGACGAGCTGCTGCCGCTGTTCGGTGTGGTGCTCGCGCTGGTGCCGGGCTACGCGCTGTTCGAGGCGGTCGGTCTCAAGGGTGACCTCGGCGCGCTCGTGGTCGGCACCCTGGTCGCGGGTGGCCCGCGCGCCGGCGAGCTCGCGAAGAGCCTGTTCACGCTGAAGGACCTGCTGCTCGTCGGCTTCTTCATCTCGATCGGACTCGGCGGTCTGCCGACGCCGGGGGAGCTGGTGCTGGCGCTCCTGCTGCTCCTGCTGCTGCCGCTGAAGACGCTCGGCTTCGCTGCGCTGCTGTGGGCCTGCGGCCTGCGTCGTCGTACGTCGGGCATGACCGGCATCGCGCTCACCAACTACTCCGAGTTCGGCCTGATCGTCGCCGTGGCCGCTGCGCACCTGCTCGCCGACGGCTGGGTGACGGTGCTCGGCACGGCCGTGGCGACGTCGTTCGTGCTGGCCTCGCTGCCGGGCCGCCACCCGGAGTACCTCGTGCGCGCCCTGCGCCGCCTCCTGCCGATCCGCAAGCCCGAGCAGCTGCACCCCGAGGACCGTCCGGTCGACGTCCAGCACGCCCAGGCGGTCGTGCTCGGCATGGGTCGCGTCGGCAGTGCGGCGTACGAGCGGTTGCGTGACGAGTACGGGCTCTCGGTCATCGGCATCGAGACCTCCCGCGACCGTGCCGACCGGCTCAACGCCCAGGGGTTCGAGGTGCTGGAGGGCGACGCGACGGACCCGGACCTGTGGGAGCGGGTCTCGACGGGCAGCGACGTGCGGATCGTGCTGCTGGCGATGCCGTTCCACGGCAACAACCTGGACGCGCTCGGTCGCCTCAAGGCCGAGGGGTACGACGGCACGGTCGCGGTGGTCACGCAGTACGACGAGGACCTCGCGCAGGCCACGAGGGCCGGAGCCGACACCGGCTTCCAGCTCTACGACGGCGCGGGCACCGAGCTCGCCGACCGGGCCGCGGAGTCGGCTCAGCTCCCGCCGACCTCGGTCTGAGCCTCGACCGTGCCATTCTCACCCTGTGAGCGCTGAGTCCGATCCGTGGTGGGACGTCCTCGTCGACGTCCTCGGCTCGGTGGCCATGGTGCAGTCGGGGGCTCCGCATGGATTGGTCGTGACCTCGCCTCGAGGCGACGGCTCGAACGCCGTGGTCGAGATCGTGATGACGACGGGGGGTGGATCAACCTGGCCTCGGTCGCCTGGGGCGACCTCGACCAGGCCGCGCACTACGTGGCTGACCTGGTCGCGAACCAGCCCAGCGGCCAGCGCTACCTCTGCTACCGCACCTACGAACTGGTGCGCTCCGACACGGAAGAGCTGCCGCTCGACCCCGACGACCTCCGACTCCAGGAGCTCCGGGCGCGGTATCCGGACGGCGTGATCCCCGGCGGCGGGTGGTACGCGCATCCGCCCGAGCGCGACGACCGGGTCGACTGACCCGGCTGCTTGGTCCTGACCAGGAACATCGTCGCCGCTTCGCAGTACAGCGTGTCACTCCGCCGCAAGTGCTTCCGAGCGAGGTTGGTGGGATCGCCGTCATACTCACCTCCGGAAAGCCCGCACCCCCACCACGAACCTCCGGTTGTCGTCCCGCGGGTTCCCCTGGCACGCGTACGTCGTACCCCTCAGGCACGTGTACCGCGTCGACACGTTCGCGAGCGTGATCGTCACGTACTTGATCCGGGACCGGCCGAAGCCGACGACGAGCCGACCGTCACCCCGTGCGTCGAGCCGCACAGCCCGCTGGCCGACCGACCCGTCGGCTCGCACGACCCCGACCCGCACCGCCGGGGAGGAGGCCGCGGCAGGACCGTCCACGTCGACGAGCAGCTTCCACGAGCGCGAGCGGAACGACTTGTCCGGGCGCACGAGGTAGCTCTTCGACGCCAGGTGGCGCACGCGCGTGGCACGGCGCGCGGCGGGGCGGTCGCGATGGAGCTTGACGCCGCCGACGACGGGCGCGGTCGGCATCCGGGCGCCCTCGCGGTAGGTCTTGGCCGGCACGAGGTTGCCGGCGGCGAAGGCGGCGTAGTTCTTCGCCAGGCCGCCCTTGCGGCTGAGGACGTGGTCGAGCGCCTGCACGGAGTACTCGTTGGGGGCGCCGCCACCGGTGCCGATGCGCTGGAGCACCCGGCGGACGAGGCCGTCGCCGTACCGGCGGGTGAGGTACTCCCAGAACGTCCAGTTGCCGTAGTGCGCGTAACCGGCCGCGTCGAAGAGGTCGAGCGGCAGGTTCGGCCGCGTCATCTGGCCGTAGCGCAGGTAGATCCGGTTGTCGTTGACGTCGTCAGCGAACCTCTCCTCCATCCACGTCGCCGTCGACTCCAGGAACCACGGGTCCTCCTGGTAGTCGTAGCCGAACTGGATCGCGTGGAAGAACTCGTGCGCCGCGGTCACCCGCAGCGTGTCCATCGGCGCCCGGCCGAACTGCGCGCGGGCGAAGTCGTTGTCCAGCACGCAGAAGCTCGTCGTACGCCGCGGGTAGCGGCCCAGCCGGCGCTCCGGCGCGCAGTAGCCGTACAGACCCTGGTCGCCCAGCTCGGACAGGTAGACGTCGAAGCGGCCGTCGCCGCCGCGGGCGCCGTCCGACGGCGGCGTGCGGTAGCCCAGCCGGCCGACGTGGTGGCGCCACACCTGGTCCATCACGTTCAGCACCCGCTGCGCCCAGGCGCGGTTCGGCGGGGCGTCCTCGCCGCGGCGCGCGTAGTGGACGCACACCACGCGGCTGCACAGGGTCGCGCTCGGCACCCGGTAGCCGTCGCCGTACGGGTCGCGCGCGCCGTCCGTCGGCCGCGCCAGCAGCCGGCCGGCCTGCTCGGCCTCGGCCGGGCCCAGCGAGGGCCGCGCCCGGAACAGGTCGCGCAGCGCGAGGGTCGCCTCGTCGTCGCCTGCGGTGCTGCCGGTCATCACCGCCGACGCCCGAGCCAGTGCCGGGTGGGTCGCGACCACCGGGCGGGGGTTCGGCTCGCTCTCGCCCCCGGCGTACGTCGGGGAGGCGGCCACGGCGAGCAGGCTCGCGGCGAGCACGCCCAGCAGGGCGGTGAGGACGGTGGCGCGGGGCGTCGCCGGGCGACGGGCGCGGCGACGCCGGGGGGCGCGGTCGGACATGCTGGTGTTCACTCCGGTCGGGGAAGGGAGCCGGGGCTGGCACGAGCACCCTAGGTGCTGCGCGGGCCCGGACGCGGGACGTCGTATGCCGCGCGCTTCGCCCGCTTGCCAGACTGCACCCCGTGCCACCGACCACCCGCCCCGTCGTCACCGCCGACGACCGCCGTGCGGCCCTGCGCCGGATGCGGCTGCTCGCGCTGTCGCTCCTGCTCGGCGCCGCCGTGGTCTTCGTGCTCACCCTCGAGCAGGACGGCTGGCTCGGCTTCCTCAACGCCGGCGCCGAGGCCGCGATGGTGGGCGCCGTCGCCGACTGGTTCGCCGTCACCGCACTCTTCCGCCACCCGCTCGGCCTGCCGATCCCGCACACCGCGCTCGTGCCGAGGCGCAAGGACGAGCTCGGCCGCGGGCTGGAGGACTTCGTCGGGGAGAACTTCCTGGCCGAGGACGTCGTGCGCGAGCGGCTGCACGGCGTCGCACCCGCCGCGCGGGTGGGGGAGTGGCTCGCCGACGACGCCCACGTGCGGTGGCTCACCGACGAGGGGGCCGTCCTCGCCTCCGCCGCGCTGCGCCGGGTGCGCGACGACCACGTCGAGGCCCTGGTCACCGAGGCGCTGCTGCCGCGGCTGCGCGAGGAGGCGGTCGCCCCGCTGCTCGGCGGGCTGCTCGAGGAGGTGCTGCGCGACGACACCCACCGCGGCCTCGTCGACCTCGCGCTCGCCGAGCTGCACGAGTGGCTGCTGGCCAACCCCGCCATCGTGTACGACGTCCTCGAGGAGCGGGCCCCCTCCTGGGCGCCGGCCGCGCTCAACCGCGCCGTCACCACCCGCGCGCACCGCGAGCTGGTGCGCTGGGTCTCCGACATCCGGTTCGACCCCGAGCACCGGGCCCGGGCCGCGATGGACGACCTGCTCGCCCGGCTCGCCCACGACCTGCTCACCGACCCGGCCACCCAGGAGCGCACCGAGCGGCTCAAGGAACGGGTGCTCGAGCACCCGGCCGTCGTCGCCACCGCGGTGTCGGTGTGGGAGGCGCTGCGCCGCGCGCTCACCTCCTCGCTCGCCGACGACGACGGAGCCGTCCAGCGGCGCGTGCACGACGAGCTCGGCCGCCTCGGGGCACGGCTGCGCGACGACGCCGAGCTGCGCGAGCGCATCGACCGCGTGGTCGCCGACGCCGTCGTCTTCGTCGTCGACCGCTACGGCCGCGAGCTCACCGCCGTCATCTCCCAGACGATCGCCCGCTGGGACGGCCAGGAGGCCGCCGAGCGGATCGAGCTGCACGTCGGCCGCGACCTCCAGTTCATCCGGATCAACGGCACCGTCGTCGGCTTCCTCGTAGGGGTGCTGATCCACACGCTCGTCGTGGTGCTTCACTAAGCGACGTGGCTGCAGAACCTGTCGACGTCCCCATCAGCGACGAGTCGATCAAGCTCGGTCAGTTCCTGAAGCTGGCCAACCTGGTCGAGAGCGGCGCCGAGGCCAAGCACGTGCTGGCCGGCGGCGTCGTCAAGGTCAACGGCGAGCCCGAGAGCCGGCGCGGTCGGCAGCTGACCGTCGGCGACGTCGTCTCCGTGGCCGCGGCCGCCGCGCGGGTCGTCGATTCCGAGGGCGAGATCAACGTCCCCTGGTAGGGGGCCCACGACGACGAACGCCGCGGATCGGTGTCACCGAGTGACTCCGATCCGCGGCGTCGTGCGTGCTGCGGGTGCTGCTGCGTGCTGGGGAGTACGCCTCGGGTCAGCGCACCGCGACCAGGTCGCAGACGAAGATCAGCGTCTCGCCGGGCTTGATGACGCCGCCGGCGCCACGGTCGCCGTAGCCCAGGTGCGGCGGGATGACGATCTGGCGGCGGCCGCCGACCTTCATGCCCTGGATGCCCTGGTCCCAGCCGGCGATGACCTGGCCGATGCCCAGGCGGAACGACAGCGGCGTGCCGCGGTTGTAGGAGGCGTCGAACTCCTCGCCGGTGGAGTGGGCGACGCCCACGTAGTGCACGTCGACGGTCTGGCCGGCCTTGGCCTCGTCGCCGTCACCCACGGTGACGTCGGTGATCACGAGGTCGGCGGGCGGGTCGAAGTCGGGGAACTCGATCTCGGGCTTGTCCATGGACGCGAGCCTACGCATCCCCCGGACCATGTCCGTTCGGGTGTCCGGCCCGCGCTCGCAGCGACGCACGATGGAGGCATGACCAGCACCGTCGCCCCCTCGCACGCCGCTCACCGCGCCGAGCCCTCGGCCGGGCCAGGCCGCCGTCGGTCGGTCGCGGTGGCGATCGCGCTCGGCGTCGCCGTCGCGGTGGCCGCCGGCCTCGGCGGGGTGGCCGCCTCCAGCGCGTCGGCGACGTACGACGCGCTCGAGCTGCCGGCGTACGCCCCGCCGTCGTGGCTGTTCGGGCCCGTCTGGACCGTGCTGTACGTCGCGATGGCGGTCGCCGCGTGGCTGGTGTGGCGCCGGGTCGGCGCCGATCGCGCGCTGCTCGCCTGGGGCGTCCAGCTCGTGTTCAACGCGGCCTGGACGCCGCTGTTCTTCGCCGCCGACGCCTACGCGCTCGCGCTGGTCGAGATCGTCGTGCTGCTCGCAGCCGTCGTCGTCGTCACGACCGTGCTGTTCGCGCGCCGCCGGGCCGTCGCCGCCTGGCTGATGGTGCCGTACGTCGCGTGGGTGGCGTTCGCGACCGCGCTCAACGCCGGCATCGTCGTCCTGAACTAGCGCGGGGGACCGGCCGGGCGACCCGGCCGCAGATCAGGACTGGTGCACGTAGGAGTCGAGCTGGTCGCGCTCGAACTGAAGCGCGTCGATCTTGTGCTTCACCACATCACCGATCGAGATGATCCCGACGAGCGAGCCGCCCTCGCCGAGCACGGGCACGTGCCGGATGCGGCGGTCGGTCATCTGCGACATCACGTCGTCGAGGTCGTCGTCGGGGGAGCAGGTCCACACGTCGGTCGTCATGATCGCGCCGACGTGGTTGTTGACGACCGTGCCGTCGTGGTGGAGGTGCCGCACCACATCGCGCTCACTGACGATGCCGGTCATCGTGGCGCCGTCCTCGCTCACCACCAGGGCGCCGACGTTGTGCTCGGCGAGCATGGCCACCAGGTCGCGCACGCCGGCCTCCGGGCCCACGGTCACGACGTCGCCACGCTGCTTGGACGCGAGGATCTCTCCGATGCGCATGACGGGACGGTACTGACGAACCGCGCCCGTGACTAGGGTCACACGTCCGCGACCTGGGACGCCGCCACCTGGTGACGTCAGTCGTCGCGCAGCCGGCGCCGCAGCTCGTGCACCGTGCCTGACGTCCCGCGCGGTGCCGGGTCGTCGGGGTCGTCGTGGCCCGACGGCGCGCCCAGGAACGACAGCGCCGCCTCGTGCAGGTGACCGTTGGAGGCCAGCGCGTTGCCGCCCCACGGCCCGTCGTCGCCGGACAGCGACGTGAACGTGCCGCCGGCCTCGCGCACGATCACGTCGAGCGCGGCCATGTCGTAGACCTCGAGCTCGGGCTCGGCCGCCAGGTCGACAGCGCCCTCCGCGAGGAGCATGTAGGACCAGAAGTCGCCGTACGCCCGGGTGCGCCAGCAGCGGCGCATCAGCCCCATCAGGTCGTCGAGGCGTCCGCGCTCCTCCCACCCCGACAGCGAGGAGTAGGACAGCGAGGCGTCCTCGAGACGACGTACGTCGGAGACCCGCATCTCGCTGGCCTTGAGCAGCGACTTGCCCGTCCATGCCCCGCCGCCCTTCGACGCCCACCAGCGCCGCTGGAGCTGCGGGGCGCTCACCACGCCGACCACGACCTCGTCGTCGACGGCCAGGCCGATGAGGGTCGCCCACACCGGTACGCCCCGCACGAAGTTCTTGGTGCCGTCGATCGGGTCGACGATCCAGCGCCGCTGCCCGCTGCCGGTGCTGCCCTGCTCCTCACCGGTGACCGCGTCACGCGAGCGCACCCGCGACAGGGTGCGGCGGATCGCCTCCTCCGTCGCCTGGTCGGCGTCGGTGACCGGGGTCAGGTCGGGCTTGCTCATCACGTGCAGGTCCAGCGCCTTGAACCGCGCCGACGTGAGGCTGTCCGCGTCGTCGGCGAGGACGTGCGCCAGGCGCAGGTCATCGGTGAAGTCCGTCGGCACGCGTTCACCCTAGAGCCACCCCGATCCCGCTACATTCCGGGCATGGAGATCAACGGTCTGCCGGTCCACGCGCTCGTCGTGCACGCCGCGGTGGTGTTCGCCCCGCTCGCCGGCATCGCGGGGATCCTCTACGCCCTCGTGCAGAAGTGGCGCGACTGGCTGCGCTGGCCGCTCGTGGCGACGTCCGCGATCGCCCTGGTGACCATCTGGGTCGCCGTCCTCAGCGGCGAGAGCGTGCTCGAGGCGAACACGTACGGCGGCGAGGTCGGCGACCTCGTCCACGAGCACGAGGAGCACGCCGAGCAACTGCGCATCGCCGGCACGGTCTTCGCGCTCGTCGCCTTCGTGGCCGCGTGGTTCCACACCCGCACCGGCCCGGTGAAGATCGTGCTCCAGGTGCTGCTCGTCCTCTCGGGCCTGGCCACCATCGGCCTCACCGTGCTGGCCGGCGACTACGGCGCCCAGGTCGGCTGGTTCGGCATCAACGGCTGAGGTCGTCCGGCGCCCGGACCGACCTCAGTAGTCGGTGGTGCTCCGCGCGGCCAGCAGCCGCCGGAACGACTCCACCCGCTCCGGCTCGACCGTGCCCGCCTCGGCGGCGTCGTCCAGCCCGCACTCCGGCTCGCCCTCGCCGTGCGTGCAGCCGCGCGGGCAGGTGCCGGTCGCCTCGTCGAGGTCGGGGAACGCGCTGATCAGCATCGCGGGCTCGACGTGCGCCAGCCCGAACGAGCGGATGCCCGGGGTGTCGATGATCGACCCGCCGACCCGCCCGGGCAGCGCCAGCAGGTACGCCGACGTCGAGGTGTGCCGCCCGCGTCCGGTGACGGCGTTGACGTGCCCGACCTCGCGGTCGGCGTCCGGCACCAGCCGGTTGACCAGCGTCGACTTGCCGACGCCGCTGTGCCCGACGAGCACCGTGGTGCGCCCGGCGAGCCGCTCCTCGAGCGCCGACACGTCGTCGCCGCGCTGCGTGACGACCCACGGGACGCCGAGCGAGCGGTAGGTCGACAGGAAGTCCTCGGGGTCGGCGAGGTCGGCCTTGGTGAGCACGAGCAGCGGCTCCATGCCGGCGTCGTATGCCGCCACCAGGGCCCGGTCGACCAGGCCCGTGCGCGGCTCGGGGTCGGCCAGCGCGGTGACCACGGCGAGCTGGTCGGCGTTGGCGACCAGCACCCGCTCGACCGGGTCGTCGTCGTCCGCCGTACGCCGCAGCACCGTCGCCCGTTCGCCCACCTCGACGATCCGGGCCAGCGTGCCGTCGTCGCCGGAGGTGTCGCCGACGACGCGCACGCGGTCGCCGACCACGACGCCCTTGCGACCCAGCGGGCGCGCCTTCATCGCCATCACGACCCGGCCGTCCAGCAGCAGCGTGAACCGACCCCGGTCGACGGTGACGACCACCCCGTCCTCGGCGTCGTCGTACGACGGTCGCTCCTTGGTGCGCGGCCGGGTGCGGCGGCGCGGGCGCTCGTAGTGCTCGACGTCGTGGTCGGAGTAGCGGCCGCTCACGTCAGGAGCCCGCCCCAGAAGCCGGCGAAGTCGGGGAAGGTCTTGGAGGTGGTGGCGACGTCCTCAACGAGCACGCCGTCGACGACCGCGCCGATCACCGCGCCGGCGTGCGCCATCCGGTGGTCGGCGTACGTCGCCCACGTGCCGCCGTGCAGCGGCGCGGGCACCAGGTCGAGGCCGTCGGGACGCTCGACGACGTCGGCCCCGAGGCGGCCCAGCTCGGTGGCCAGCGCGGTGATCCGGTCGGTCTCGTGGCCGCGGATGTGGGCGACGCCGCGCAGGTGCGACGGCGTGGTCGCCAGCGCGCAGAGTGCCGCGACGACCGGGGTCAGCTCGCCGACGTCGCCGAGGTCGAGGTCGATGCCGGTGAGCGTGCCGGCCGGTGGGCCGGTGACGGTGAGGCCGTCGTCCGTCAGGTCGACCTCGCAGCCCATCAGCGCCAGGATCTCGCGCAGCCGGTCGCCGGCCTGCGTCGTACGCCGCGGCCAGTCGCGCACCGTGACGGTGCCCCCCGTGGCGGCGGCGAGCGCGAGGAACGGGCCGGCGTTGGACAGGTCGGGCTCCACGACCGCGTCGACGGCCGAGACCGGACCGGGGTGCACGACCCAGCGGTTGGGCTCGCCGGTCGAGCCCGGGTCGTCGACCGCGACGCCCTGGGCGCGCAGCACCTCGATCGTCATCTCGATGTGGGGGAGCGAGGGCACCGGCTTGCCGTCGTGGCGTACGTCGACGCCGTGCTCGTAGCGGGCGCCGGCCAGCAGCAGCGCCGACACGAATTGCGACGACCCCGACGCGTCGATCGTCACCACGCCGCCCGGCACCGAGCCAGACCCGACGACGGTGAACGGCAGCGCGCCCGGCAGGCCCTCCGCCTCGTCCTCGATCGCCACGCCCAGCCCGCGCAGCGCCTCGACCACCTGGCCGACGGGGCGCGAGCGCATGTGCGGGTCGCCGTCGAAGTCGACCCGGCCGGCCGACAGCGCGGCCACCGGCGGCACGAACCGGGCCACCGTGCCGGCCAGGCCGCAGTCGACGCTCGCGTCCGCGTCGAAGGCGCCCGGCGTGACCACCCAGTCGTCGCCGCTGGTGTCGACGTACGAGCCCAGCGCGGTCAGCGCCCCCGCCATCAGCAGGCTGTCGCGCGAGCGCAGCGCACGACGTACGACGGAGGGGCCGTCGGCGATCGCGGCCAGCACCAGCAGCCGGTTGGTCAACGACTTGCTGCCCGGCAGCGTGACCGTCAGGTCGACCGCACCCGGCGCGACCGGCGCGGGCCATGGGTCGGGGACGGCGGGTGCGGCGGTGTCGACGTCGGTGGTGGTGCTCACGCGGCGATTCTCTCGCACCCGGCGGCGGGGAACGGCACGGCGCCCGCGGCGACGGCCGGAAGGGGCCGTCGGCGCGGGCGCCGTCGGTGGTGCGAGGGGTGGTGGGGGTGGGTCAGGAGACCTTGGCCTTCGCCAGCTTCGCCTCGGCGCGGGCGGCCTTGGCGAGGTCCTTGCCCTCGCGCTTGGCGTCCTTCGCGGCCCGGCGGGCGCGCCAGGCGAGGCCCGGCTTGCCGTCGGTGTCACCGGCGACGACGACCATCGCGCCGGTCAGCGCGAGGTTCTTGAAGAACTGCATGGCCTGCGCCTTGCGGGTCTCGGGGTCGGACTCCGCCCAGAACGCGTGGCCGGCGACCGTGGTCGGCACCAGCGAGCCCGCGATGAGGGTGGCCCCCAGGCGCGGAGCCTTGCCGGTGCCGAGGGCCAGCGCGCCGGCGATCTGCACGGCGGCGTTGATGCGGACCAGCGTGACCGGGTCCTCCGGCAGCGGTACGCCCGCCTTCTTGGCGGCGGGCACGACCTTGCCGGTGACCGACTCGGCCTTGGGGGCCATGGCCTCGGCGTTGCGGAGCGTCGTCTGGGAGAGGTAGATGATCCCGGCGGCGATCATGGGCCGGGCGACAAGGCGGCTCAGACTCATGACACTTTCCTACACGACCGCGCGAGGAGGTCTCCTCACCCCGGCGGTCGCCCACCTAGGGTGTGGGCCATGTGCGGCAGGTACGCCTCCAGCCGGCAGGCCGAGGACCTCGTGGACGAGTTCGACGTGGTGGACAACCGCGTCGCCGAGGCGCTCGCGCCCGACTACAACGTCGCCCCCACCAAGGAGGTGTACGCCGTCGTCGACCGGCCGCCCGCGTCGGAGTCGTCGTCGCCCGACGCACCCGCCGAGCCCGAACGCCAGCTGCGGGTCCTCCGCTGGGGCCTGGTGCCCTCGTGGGCCAAGGACCCCGGCATCGGCAACCGGATGATCAACGCGCGGATGGAGACGGTGGCCGAGAAGCCGGCGTACCGGCGGGCGTTCGCGAAGCGGCGCTGCCTGCTGCCCGCCGACGGCTACTACGAGTGGTACCCCACCAGCGTCCTCACCAAGGCCGGCAAGCCGCGCAAGCAGCCGTTCTTCATCCGGCCCACCGACGGCGGCACGCTCGCGATGGCCGGGCTCTACGAGATCTGGCGCGACCCCGACAAGGCCGAGGACGACCCCGACCGGTTCCGCTGGACCTGCACCGTCATCACCACCGACGCCGAGGACGACCTCGGCCGCATCCACGACCGGATGCCGCTCATGGTCGACGCCGAGCGCCGCGACGCCTGGCTCGACCCGCGCACCGACCAGGCGACGCTGCTCGACCTGCTGGTGCCCGCCGCGCCCGGACGGCTCGAGGCGTTCCCGGTGTCGACGGCGGTGAGCAACGTCCGCAACAACGGCCCCGAGCTCGTCGAGCCGCTGCCGCTGGAGGACGCGCTGCCGGTCGAGGAGGTCGGCTCGTGACTGCCACCCCGCCCGTACGCCGTGAGCTGCTCGTCGACACCCCGCACGGCGAGGGCCGGCTGGTCGTCGACGCCGCCGCGTCGCCCGTGGCGACCGTCGTGCTCAGCCACGGCGCCGGCAACGGCGTGGAGAGCCGTGACCTCGAAGCGCTCGCCGCCTGCCTGCCGCACCAGGGCGTGAGCGTCGTTCGGTTCGAGCAGCCCTGGCGCCGCGCCGGCCGCAAGGTCGCGACCGCCCCGCCCACGCTCGACGCCGCGCTGCTCGTGGCCGTGCCCGCACTGCGGGAGTCCGGCGACCTCGTCGGCCCGCTCGTCGTCGGCGGCCGGTCCGCCGGCGCTCGCTCTGCTGCGCGCTGCGCCGACGCGCTGGGTGCGCAGGCCTGCCTGCTGCTGTCCTTCCCGCTGCACCCGCCGGGGAAGCCCGAGAAGTCGCGGCTGCCCGAGCTCGCCGGGCTCGCCGGGCTCGGCGTACCGGCGCTCGTGGTGCAGGGGGAGCGCGACGCCATGGGGCGGCCCGAGGAGTTCCCGGACGACGTCGAGCTGGTCGTCGTACCGGGGGCCGACCACGGCCTGAAGGTCGCCGCGCGGGCGCCGCTCAGCCAGGACGACGCGCTCGACCTGGTGGTCGAGTCGACCCTGGAGTGGATCGTCCGCGAGGCCGTCGGCAACGCCGCGTCGTAGCGGCGTCACGCCCAGGACCGGACACATCGGGGCAGCGCCGGGAATGAGACCGCACCCCAGCCGGTTGTGCTGGTCGTGATGGCACTGCTGGAGCGACCCGTCGTGGAGCGGGACGACGCCCTCGGGCGTCGGCACGCCGACGTAGGCTTGCAGGCGATGACCGAGCCTGCCGCCGTCGGCGCGACCCCGACCGACCAGACCCTCGAGCCCGTCGACGTGTCGACGGAGACCGAGGCCGAGCGTTCGTTGCGCTTCGAGCGCGACGCGCTGCCCTACCTGGACCAGCTCTACTCGGCGGCGATGCGGATGACCCGCAACCCCGCCGACGCCGAGGACCTGGTGCAGGAGACGTTCGCGAAGGCCTACTCCGCGTTCCACCAGTTCAAGCCGGGCACCAACCTCAAGGCCTGGCTCTACCGGATCCTCACCAACACCTTCATCAACACCTACCGCAAGAAGCAGCGCCAGCCGCAGCAGTCGATGTCCGAGGACGTCGAGGACTGGCAGCTCGCGCGGGAGGCGTCGCACTCCTCGTCGGGCCTGAAGTCCGCCGAGAGCGAGGCCCTCGAGCACCTCCCCGACTCGGAGGTGAAGGAGGCGCTCCAGCGCCTGCCCGAGGAGTTCCGCCTCGCGGTCTACCTCGCCGACGTCGAGGGGTTCGCCTACAAGGAGATCGCCGAGATCATGGACACGCCCATCGGCACCGTGATGTCGCGCCTCCACCGTGGCCGTCGCCAGCTGCGCGACATGCTCGCCGACTACGTCCGCATGCACGACCTGCTGCCGAGCGACACCGTCGCCCAGGCGACCGGGAAGGGGGCCGCGTCGTGACCGCGCACGACCACACCGGGGAGAACCCCACGGAGGAGGACTGCGCCGACGTCCTCGAGCGCATCGTCTACTTCCTCGACAACGAGCTCGACGCCGCCGACTGCCAGGCCGTCCAGCACCACCTCGACACCTGCCACCCGTGCCTGGTCCGCTACGACCTCCAGCGCACGGTCAAGGCGGTCGTCGCGCGCTCGTGCTCCGAGACCGCGCCGGCCGACCTGCGCGAGCGGGTGCGGGTGACCCTGCGGCAGGTGCAGGTCCGGATCACCGAGTCCTGATCACCGCGTCCTGAACTCGGGCTCACGTAGCCCCGAGAAGCAGCGAACCCCCGGCCGATGGCCGGGGGTTCGTCATGTCAGCAGCGCTCAGCTGTTGGGGCGCTTGCCGTGGTTCGCAGCCTTCTTGCGGCGCGAACGGCGCTTGCGGCCGGTCTTACCCATGGTTCCTCCTGGGACTGGACGATCAGGGCATCCTCCCAGATCCCTTGGGGCCGCCGCCAATCGCCGACCCGGCGCAAACTTGCGCCGGGTCGATCCAGGGGCGGCGCTCAGAGGCGGGACAGGAAGCGCTCGGCGTCGACGACGACGCGGGGGACCTCGCCGGCGCCGACGACCTTGCCGGGGGTGCCGTCGGGGCCGAGGTTGCGGGCGCTGACGGTGAGCCGGTGCAGCCGCCCGTCGACGTACGCCGGCGTGGCGGTCACCTCGACCGCCTGTCCGACCGCCGACGGTGCGAGGTGCTCCAGGGACACCCGGGTGCCGACGGACGTGCCGCCCTCGGGCAGCACGGGCTCCAGCGCCGCGCAGGTCGCCGCCTCGCACCACGCCAGCAGGCGCGGCGTGCCGAGCACCGGCAGCGTGCCGGAGCCGACGGCGAGCGCGGTGTCGTCGTCGCCGACGGTGAACGTCAGGGTCGCGGGGGAGACAGTGGAGGAGGAGTCGGTCACGGGAGGTCCTTCACGTAGGCGATCAGGTCGACGTCGGGCAGCGGCCTCCAGTCGCGCTCCGGAGCGCGGACGAACCCGTGCCGCTCGTAGAGCCGGTGGGCACCGTCCATCTGGCGCAGGCTCGACAGCACCACGCCGCGGGCGCCGTCCGCGGCGAAGCGCGCGAGCACCGCTTCCACCAGGGCACCACCCACGCCCGCACCCTGCCGGGTCGGGTCGACGGCGAGCATCCGGAACTCGCCCTCGGCGTCGTCGGCGGCGATCTCGCGCCACGGCGACCCCGGTGGGCACACCGTCACGCCGCCGACCACCACGTCGTCGAGCTCGGCGACGAGCACCTCGGCCTCGCGATCGCGGGTGGCGGCGTCGCGCAGCCGCTCGCGGTAGGGGTCGGTGCGTCCCAGCAGGAACGGCTCGTACGCCGCCTCGGTCAGCGCGCCGACCCGGGCCAGCTCGCCCGGGCCGGCGGCACGTCGTACGACGAGGGCGCCGGTCGGAGGCGCCGTCACACGCCGAAGGTGTTGCGCGGGTAGGCGGCGTCGACGTCGGTGATGACGTTGACGAGGTAGGGCACGTTCGCCGCGAACGCCCGGTCGAGGGCGGGGCCGATCTGGCGCGGGTCGGTGACGGCCTCGCCGGCCCCGCCGAGCGCCTTGACGACGTCCTCGTACTTCGTCGCGGGTGCCAGGTCGGCGGCCACGTCGTAGCCGTAGAGCATCTGCATGGGGCCCTTCTCCAGGCCCCAGGCGGAGTTGTTGCCCATCACCATGACGACCGGCAGGCCGTGGCGCACGAGGGTGTCGACGTCCATCAGCGAGAAGCCGGCGGCACCGTCACCGAGCAGCAGCACCACCTGAGCCGACGGGCGGGCGATGCGGGCGGCGATGGCCGCGCCGAGGCCGGCGCCGAGGCAGCCGTACGGGCCGGGGTCGAGCCAGCCGCCGGGCCGCTTCGGCTCGACGAACTTGCCGGCGAACGACACGAAGTCGCCGCCGTCGCCGATCACGACGGCGTCCTCGGCCAGCCGCGGCACCAGCTCGCCGTAGATCCGCGCCGGGTGGATCGGGTCGGCCTCGGCGGTGAGCAGCTTGCGGTCGCGCTCGACGGCCTGCGCGACGGTGTCCTGCAGCCCCGACACCCACGCCGCCCAGTCGGGCTTGGAGCCCCGCTCGAGCGCTGCCAGGACGCCGTCGAGCACCGAGGTGAGGTCGCCGGAGACCGACGCCGCCAGCTCGGCGTGCCCGGACACCTGGCCGGGGGAGTCGGCGACGTGCACGACCTTGGCCGGGGTGGCGCCGTCCTTGCCGCCGAAGACGCCGTACCCGAGCCGGAAGTCGAGCGGGGTGCCGACGACGACCACGAGGTCGGCCCCGCCGAGCGCGGCGCCGCGGGCCTTGGTGACCAGCAGCGGGTGGCCGCCGGGCACGACGCCGCGGCCCATGCCGTTGGTGATCGCCGGCAGCCCGGCCGACTCGACCAGGCGCAGCGCGGCCTCCTCGGCGCCGTCGGCCCACACGTCGGTGCCGAGCACGAGTACGGGGCGCGAGGCCTCGGCCAGCAGCCGGGCGATCGCGGCGACCGCCTCCGGGTCGGGGTCGGCGCCGCGGTCGGTGGCGCCCGACGGCGCGGGCGCGGTGGCGGTGTTGAAGAACTCGTCCATGGGCACGTCGACGAACACCGGACCGCGGTGCGACGAGCCGGCCTGGCGGAAGGCCTCGTCCATGCCCGGCGCGACGTCGGTCGCCAGGTGCAGCGTGGTCGCCATCTTGGAGACCGACTCCACGATCGGCGGCTGGTCGAGCTCCTGCAGGCTGCCCGAGCCCCAGCGGTTGGCCGGCGCGCGACCGCCGACGACGACCATGGGGGAGCCGGCGAACTGTGCCTGGGCGATCGCACTGACGCCGTTGGTGACGCCCGGGCCTGCGGTGAGCACCGCGAGCCCCGGACGACGGGTCAGTTTGCCGGTCGCCTCCGCGGCGAAGGCCGCCGTCTGCTCGTGCCGGACGTCGAGCAGCCGCATCGGCGGATCGGCCTTCACCGCACCGTCGTACATCGGGAAGACGTGCGCCCCGGAGAGCGTGAACATCGTCTCCACGCCGTGGGCGCGCGCGGCCTCCACGGCCAGGGTGCCGGCGTGGCCCTCGAGCTCCCCGGCGGGGGCGGACTGCTGCTGGTCGGTCGTCATGTGGCGCACGTTACCCACGCGTACGACGTCCGGTCACCGCACGCTGCGTCCGAGACCTCTCAGGCGCCCGGCACCGACCGCCGGTGCACCGCCGTACGACGGTCCGGCGCGCCGAGGAAGGGCGTGTTGAGGGCGCGCAGCGAGTCGACGAGCAGGAGCAGCAGGTCGGCACGCGTGGCCGGCGGGCGCGGGCCGATCGCGAGCTGGAGGTAGAGGGCGCGCAGGTAGAGGTCGAGGTTGCCGGTGTCGAGGTCGGGGTCGCGGTGCAGGCGGGTGCTGCGCGAGCGCTGGATCGCGGTGCTCACCAGCCGGTCGAGCCACGCCTCCAGGACGTCGAAGGGCACCCGCTCGCGACGCAGCAGCGCCACGGTGGCCAGCGCCAGCCGGTCGGCCTCGTGGTTGACGAACAGGTGCTCGACGTGGCCGACGACGCGCTCACCGAGCACGTCGAGGAGCACGGTCAGCTCGGGGGCGCCGAAGTGAGGTGAGGCGGCCAGCGCTCCGACGGCGTCGGCGCCGTGCGCGACGGCGTGCGCCCAGCCCTTGCCCGGCACGTAGCCGCGCACGTCCTGCTCCGCCAGCAGCCACGTGGCGACCCGGTCGGCCCAGTCGAGCACCTTCCCGCCGGGCACGAGCGGCCGCTCGGTGTCGCGCTCGATGCACACCGACAGCACCAGCACCGAGAAGCTGCGCCGGAACACCGTGTCGGTGCCCCGCTCGCCGAGCCCGACCCGCAGACCTGCGGCCATGCCGTCGCCCAGGCCGGGCAGCAGGTCGTCGTAGACGCCGCGCTGGATCCAGGTGACCAGCACCGGCAGCGCGAGCTCGTCGCGACGACGGGGGTCCGGGTCGCCCAGCATCTGGGTCAGCTCGGTCGTCAGGTCGGCCAGTGCCAGGTGCGTGGGGACACGGAAGTCGTCGTCATGGACAGCTTTCCAGTCGACCCGAGGCACCGGGTCATCCTGCCAAAGATCGGCCGGTCTGGCCCACCGGGGAAGCCCCTGTCGGACGTGGGGAACCCAACTCTCAGCGTCCTCCCAGGTCGGGCCCAGCAGGACGCCCGGCGCGGAGCCCGCGCGGGCACTCCTACGCTGTGCGCGTGGCCTCCTTCGCCGAGCTCGCCCGCACCCGCGCCCACCTCGACGTCGACGACGTCACGTGGCTGCAGCTGCTGCAGGCCGACTGGCAGATCATCGCCGACCTGTCCTTCGCCGACCTGCTGATGTGGCTGCGTGACGCCGACGACAGCGGGTTCTGGTGCGCCGCGCAGATCCGGCCCACCACCGGCCCCACGGCGTACGTCGACGACGTGGTCGGCACGTTCGTCGAGGCCGGCACCCGGCCGCTGCTGGAGGAGGCCTGGTCTCAGCGGCGTACCGCCCGCGAGGGCGACCCGGAGTGGCGCGACGAGGTGCCGGTGCGGATCGAGGCGATCCCGGTGGTGCGCGAGGGCCGGGTGATCGCGGTCATCGGCCGGCACACCAACCTGCTCGGCGTCCGCACCCCCAGCCGCCTGGAGCTGTCCTACCTCCAGAGCGCCGCCGAGCTGACCCAGATAATCGCCACCGGCCACTTCCCGTCGACCGGCCAGCGCAGCGACCACGCCGACAGCCCGCGCGTGGGCGACGGGTTCCTGCGGGTCGACCCGCAGGGCCGCGTCGTCTACGCGAGCCCCAACGCCCAGTCGGTCTACCGCCGCCTCGGGCTCTCCGGCGACCTGCACGGGCAGAAGCTGCCCGACCTGGTGCGCGACCTGGTGCCGGCGCGTCGCCGACCCGACGAGGAGACCCTGAGCGCCGTGCTCGGCGGCCGGGCGCACCGCGACGTCGAGATCGGCACCGACGAGGCGGCGCTCATCGTCCGCTCGATCCCGTTGCGGCCCGAGGGGCGGCACACCGGCGCTCTCGTGCTGGTCCGTGACGTCACCGACCTGCGTCGCCGCGACCGCGAGCTGGTCACCAAGGACGCCACGATCCGCGAGATCCACCACCGCGTGAAGAACAACCTGCAGACCGTCGCGGCGCTGCTGCGCCTGCAGGCGCGTCGCATGGACTCCGAGGACGCCAAGGCGGCGCTGGAGGAGGCCGTGCGTCGGGTCGGGTCGATCGCGATCGTGCACGAGACGCTGAGCCAGGCCGTCGAGGAGATCGTCGACTTCGACGAGGTCGCCGACCGGCTCGGCTCGATGGTGACCGAGGTCAGCGGGCTGACCGGCCGGGTCGTCGTACGCCGCGACGGCGCGTTCGGGAGCCTGGCCTCGGAGACGGCCAACGCGCTGGCGATGGTGCTGACCGAGCTGATGCAGAACGCCGTCGAGCACGGCTTCGCCGACCTGGCGGCCGACGGTGGTGGCTCGGTGGTGGTCGAGGCGACCCGCGACAGCGAGCGGCTGACGGTCGCCGTCGACGACGACGGTCGGGGCCTGCCGCCGGGCTTCGACCTCGACGGCTCGACCAACCTGGGGCTGTCGATCGTGCGGACGCTCGTGGAGAGCGAGCTCGGTGGGCGGCTGACGATCGCGGGGCGCGACTCGGTGTCGGGCACCCGGGTGGTCATCGACCTGCCGGTCTGACCTCCCGCCGGCGGGTCGCCGGCACGTCGTCCACGAGCTCTCCCCCGGGGTCGGCGCGCTCCGTGCTCAGCTCGCGCGGACGCGGGAGCGGGCGTTGCGGCGCTTGAGCGCGCGGCGCTCGTCCTCGCTCAGGCCTCCCCAGACGCCGTGGTCCTGGCCGGCCTCGAGCGCCCACTGGAGACAGAGCTCGCGCACGTCGCAACGACGGCACACCTGCTTGGCCTCCTCGATCTGGAGGATCGCAGGGCCGGTGTTCCCGATCGGGAAGAACAGCTCAGGGTCCTCGTCCAGGCACGCGGAACGGTGGCGCCAGTCCATGACAGCGGCGATCCTTACAACTCGAACGTGCAGGCAGGGATGTTCAGGCCTGCGGGCGCGGACATGAGTGTCTTGTGAACGTCCTCACGAGCGCATCGGCTACTTTCGCAAAGAGCGCACGACTGTTCAAGAGGGTAGTGGGTCTGCTGGATCACAGACTGTGCCACCGGGGCCCTCCTGCCGACTGCGTAGGCTGCCACGGTGCCGCTCGACGACGACCACCGACCCCCTCCGGCGCGCTTCCGCGACGCCCCGCCGCCGCTGACCGTCGCAGCCTCGCTCGCGGGCCTCGAGGCGGTGTTCCTGCTGGGTGCCGCCGTGCTCGAGGCGTTCTCCCTCACCGAGGGGCGGATGGCGATGGGGCTGTCCACGGCCGCCTTCTTCGCCGGGTACGGCGTGCTGCTCGTCGTCAGCGCGTGGGCGCTGTCGCGCGGCGCGACCTGGGCGCGCGGCCCGGTGCTGCTCACCCAGCTCATCGCGCTCGGCCTGGCCTGGAACGTCCGCGACGTGGCCCTGGTGGCCGTCGTCCTGGTCGTCGTGGCCCTGGTGACCGTCGCCGGCGTGCTGCACCCCGACAGCATCGAGGCGCTCGAGCGTGACCCGCAGGCGCGACCCGACGCCTGAGCGCGTGGTCGCCGAGTACCCCGCGATCAGTCCTCGGCGAGCGACTCCCGCAGCTGGGTCAGCGTGCGGTTGAGCAGCCGGGACACGTGCATCTGGCTCACGCCGATCTCCTCGGCGATCTGCGACTGCGTCATGTTCTTGAAGAACCGCAGCAGCAGGATCTTCTTCTCCCGCTCGGGCAGGTTGGCCAGCAGCGGCTTGATCGACTCGCGCACCTCGACGTGCTCCAGGCCGGCGTCGTCGACGCCGAGCGCGTCGAGCATCGTGCCGCCGCCGTCGTCCTCGGTGTCGTTTCCGGCGTCGAGGGAGAGCGTGGAGTAGGCGTTGCTCGACTCCATGCCCTCGACGATCTCCTCGACCGAGCAGCCGATGCGCTCGGCGAGCTCGCGGGCCGTGGGGGAGCGGCCCAGCGACTGGGTGAGCTCTGCGGTCGCGGCGCCGATCTGCATGCGCAGCTCCTGGAGCCTGCGCGGCACCCGGATCGCCCAGCCCTTGTCGCGGAAGTAGCGCTTGATCTCGCCGATGATCGTGGGGGTCGCGTACGTCGAGAACTCCACACCGCGGTCGGTGTCGAAGCGGTCGATCGACTTCAGCAGGCCGATGGTGCCGACCTGCACGAGGTCCTCGAACGGCTCGCCGCGGTTGCGGAAGCGCCGGGCACAGTGCTCGACGAGCGGCAGGTGCAGGTGCACCAGGTCGTCGCGGGCAGTGCTGCGCACGGCCTCGGAGGACGCCTTGTCGCCGAGGGTCGCGAAGAGCTCGGCGCTGCGCCGCCGTGTCTCCTCGGTGCGCTCGCGGCCGCGGGTCGCGCGAGCGCCCGCGCTGTCACTGGCGTCGTCGGCGGTCGCCGCGGCCTCGGCGGGGCTGGGGACGTCGTCGACTGGAGGTCCGACATCCTCGGGCGCGACCGTGGCCGGGACCTCGGAGGTCCCGTCGGTGGGGTCGGTGGGGGGGTCCTGCACGGCTCCGACCGGCCTCTCAGAGCGCGGCGGGCGCGTCGGCGACGGGAGGAAGGGCGGAGGAGGTCATCGTCATCGTGACCGTGAACCGCCCGTCGCCGGAGACCCAGTCGGCCTCGGAGGCCAGGGTGCTGAGCACCTGCCAGGCGAAGCTCTGGAGGTCGGGCTCGACGGCGCCGTCGACGGCGACCGACACGGTGACGGTGATCCGGCCCGGCTGGAGGGTGAAGCCGCACAGCAGGTCGCCGACGACGTCGGCCGGGGCCTGCTCGAGGGCGAGCGCGTGCGCCTCGCCGACGGCGATGCGGAGGTCCTCGATGTCGTCGATGGTGAAGTCGAGGCGCGCGGCGAGACCCGCGGTGGTGGTGCGCAGCACCGACGCGAAGGCGCCGTCGGCCGGCACCCGCAGCTCGACGTCGGGGCGCCCGGGGCCGTCGGTCGTGGTCATGGGGTGGGTCCTTCGATCTCGGCGGTCGCCGTGGGTCGACGAGCGCGGGGGAGTGGCCGCTGGGGCCGGACGGCCGCGAGGCCGGTCCCGGGCTGCTACCCGAGGACCGGCCTCGACAAACGTGCGTGGGGCGGGAGCGCCCCGGGCCCGGTCAGGCCTTCTTCGTCTCCCAGAAGATCTCGGCGATCTCGTCGATCTTGGCGAGGAGCTGGTCGGCGGCGTCGAGGTCCATGGTGCCCTTGGTGCCGGAGGCGCCGGCGAGCTTGGTGGCCTCGTTGACGAGCTGGTGGAGCT
>PBYI01000067.1 GCA_002729525.1 Nocardioides sp. | reverse complement strand
CGCTCGAGGTCGAGGCGGCGTACTACGCTGCCCAAGAATCACCCCAGCCAGCACTCGCTGGCCAAGGGAACGCATAGGAACGAAACCCAGCGCGATTCATGCTCCGACTTTCCCACGATCCAGGTGGCAGCGCGGGCCTCGCCACGAGTGGGTTGATCGGCGCCCGAGGATCGGTCAGATCCCGATGCCCGGTTCGCGACGCAACGGAGCCGGGCGGCGATGATCAATGCCGACGGGATCGGGGCGACGGCCCTGAGGGGCCAGTAGCTTGCGGATCCGGTACGCGAGCGCCGCTGTTGGGTGCTCGGTGGGCAACTGCCTGATGGTCGCTCGCATCAGCAACGGCTCAGGATCGCGGCCCTGTCGCTTGAGTTTGTCGAGTTCGCGGGCGAGGTCGAGGGTGCGTTCGTCCGAACGACCGACGTACGCGACTATGCGCTGCTCCCAAACGCGAACGGCCTCGTCGTGCCGGCTGTTGACGGTGCGGATGAGCCCCCGGCGGTAGGCGGCGGCGCGGTCGTCGTCGGCTGCGGGACCGGCGATGGTGCGTTCGTCGGGCGCAATGCCCTGGGCAGCGCGCCAGACGGCGATGTCCGCCCGCAACTCCGGGGTAAGGACGTCGGTGTAGTCGTTCAGCCAGGGCGGGAGCGTCGTGTCGGCACGGTCGCCGACCTCGGCCGCAAGGCTGCGCACGAGGTGAGCTCGTGCTGACAGGTACGGACCCCAACGCGGATGCTCGGCCGCATCGCTCGGGATGTCAGGCAACCACGGGAGTGGACCTGGCGTGAGCGGTCCGTCCTCGTTGCCGAGCACCTTCTGGGTCGCGAACCCCACAGCGTCGGCGTACCTCCTCGCTGCATCCTGTAGACGAGCCTCCGGCGTGGCCGCCAGAGCGCGGGTCGAAGTCGCCGACACAGCGGCGCCGTCGCGAGCGAGCACGCGCTCGAGGGTCTCGGTGGCGGTGAGATGCTCGGTGATGCCGGGGAGCTCGAACTCGCGGTCGTCGCCCAGGTCGTCGGTGATGACATGGACATGGTTCTCGGCGCGGCCGCGGGTCAGCATCGTATACAGCAGTTGCCGGGTCTCCTCACCGGTGACGACGCCGTGCATGACGTCGGCGGTCAGACCTTGTGCGGTGTGAACGGTGGACGCGTAGCCGAGCTCGACGTCGGCGGCGACGTACTCCGCAGGGAGGACCGTGGTCAGCCCGGAGTCGCGGTGTCGCACGGCCAGGTTGCCGCCGCGGATGCCGGTGACGGTCCAGCGGTCGCCGTTCTTGACCCAGTCGGTGCTGCTCACGCCGAGCCGGCGGTCGTTGCGTCGGGTGAGTACGACGTCGCCGACCGACGCGTGGGTGCCATCCCGCAGCCGGACCTCGCCATCGACGAACGCGTCAGCGAGCCGGGCTGCGCGAGCTCGCTGGTTGAGCTCTCGCACGAGCTCGTGGATCGGCGCCAGCATCAGGCAGTCGCGGCCTGTGGCCTGCTCGCGCTGCCATGCCTCGAAGACGTCATCGATGACGGCGGCTTGGTCGCCGGCATGGATGCGGCCGTGGTCGAGGTAGTAGCCGAGGGCTTTGCGGTCACCCTCCCGGAGGGCCAGCGATGCCTCGGCCTCGACCGGGTCGTCGAACCGGACGACCTCGTTGAGGCGGACGGCGCCGTGCGTACGGACGATGTCGCGGAGGACGCCGCCCGCTCCGATGGCGGCGAGCTGCTGGTCGTCGCCGATCAGCCGGACATTGGCACCGCGTTCGATCGCGAAGCAAATGACCCGGTCGAGGGTGATGGTGTCGGCCATGCCGGCCTCGTCGACGACGAGCAGGGTGCCCGGTCCAACGGCGGTGGCGAGCGGAGAACCGGGCCGTGTGTCGAGGTCGTGGACGAGCTTGGCGAGCGTCTCGCACGGCATGCCGGTGGCCTCGCGCAGAGCGGCTGCGGCGGCGGCCGATGGGGCGAGACCAAGCACGTCGGCGCCGGCTTCGGTCCACACGCCGGCGAGGACCCGCATCGCGGTCGTCTTGCCGGCTCCTGCCGGAGCGAGGGCGAGCTGTACGCGTCGGCCGCTGGTGGCCATCGCGCGGACCAGCTCCTCCTGCCCGGCGTTGAGCCCTATGCCGTCGACGCGGGCGGCGAGGATGGCCAGTTCGACGTCGACGGGTGACCAGGCCGCTGCGTCGGTGTTCGCGGCGGCCGCGACGATGCGCGCCTCGGCGTCGAGGACGCGGGCGGTGGTGAAGTGGTCGCGGCCGGTGTGGCGATAGACGCTCGTCCCGTCCGAGCGGCACAGGCCGGCTGGTTCGCTGATCGGGTCGCGGTCCGGCGTGAGGTTGACCGATAGCTCCCTGACCTCGTCGACGACCCAACCGACGGCCTCGGCGACCAAATCGGCAGGGAGCCCAGCGTCGCGGATCTGACGATGAACCTCGGCGTGCACGTGCCAGGACTGCCAGGTCGCCCGGTGCGCCTCAAGTTCGCCGAGCACGCGGTCGGCCACCTCCCGGACCCACCAGGTCGACACGTCGGCCTGTGCGGACGCGCCGGTCGGGCGGAGTGCGGCCTGCAACATCCGATCGACCGCCTCTGGAGCGCCGAGTACGTCGACAGCCTGGCGCCCCCAGGTCTTCCGCTGCTCGGCCAGCGATCGCGGCTCGTGCTTGGCCTCGCGCGTCTCCAGGTTCGCCTGCTGGGCCAGCGCAACGGCTTCCACCGGCGTCGGCGTACGGCCATGAGCGTCGCGGAAGTCACGCGTCAGCTCGCGTTGCCGGGCCACGATGTCGGCTCGACGGCGGGACCACGCCTCGCACAGGTCGCGGTCGACCCCGACGATCTCGCGGATGGGTCGCTTCTCGCGATCGGCACCCGGCCGCTCGGCGAACTACACCCCGAGCGCCTCGACCAGGTGCCGCTCCAGCGCTGTGTTGTAGGTCTCCGACGCGGCGACGACGTGCTGGTGCAGGACGCGCCCGTAGATCGACAGCCACTTGCCCTGCTTGGTCTGCACCTTGTTCGCGACCGCTACGTGCGTGTGCAGGTCCGGATCGCCGGCACGAGAGTCTCGGTGGGTGAAGGCGGCGGCGATGAGCCCTCGCGTCTCGACCTGTCGGGCGCCATCCTTACCTTCGCGGGTGAACAGCGCGTGCTGCTCGATGAAGGCCAGGGCATCGGCGACCGCGGCGTGATGGGCAAGCTCGATCTTCTCAGCGACCTCGCGCGGCGCGACCGCCCACAGCGTCGAGACCGACTTCACCGGGCTGAAGGTCAGGTCGAACCCGGCAACCGCGGCCTGCTGCGGCCGCGAGTATCGCTTCAACGCCGCGGACAACTCCTGCGCCGAAACCGGGTCGCGACCCTGCTCGGCAACGAAGAACTCGTGAGCGGCGGTTGCGCGCGCCGCGGCTCGCTCGCCCGAAGTTGGCTTGGGTGAGTCCGCGAGAAGCTCGTCGACTCTGGCGTTGAACGCGTCGACCGTCTCGTTGCGGTAGACCTTGTACGCCGCACCGAGCGGTCGGCCGGAGACGGGATCGCAGCCACTGCCGAACAGATGCTTCATCTGCTCGGCCGTCACGACGTCGGGGGGCTCCAAGCCGTCGATTCCGGTCAGCCCGGAGCCGACCCACCGTCCGGGCGACTCGCCCTTCGCCGAGTAGTAGTCGGCGAGCGGGATGTTGCGCTTCTCCGTCGAGTCGAGCGCGGCGACCTGCCGGGTCAGGTACTCGTACCCCGACCCGGCCGACAGTTTCTGCAGCGTCATCGTCACGCCCCTCAAGGCCGCGGGCAGTGCCCGAGTGGCCAGGAGATACCCGAATGGAAGAGGTGTGTAGGGAGAAAGGGGGGCGGTGATGGAGGCCGGAGATGATGACGATGTGGTGGAACGGGAGGAAGGCAGAGGGCGGCGAGTGACGGATGGAGAACCGAGACAGGGTGTCAGATGGTCAAGACGTCAGTTGCTGAGGAAGAAGCGGCAGACGTCCTTCCAGACCTCGGGCTCGTCCCCGTCGGCGCGACGGACGACAGCGGGCGCCACGGTCTCGGCCCGCCACTCTGGCGGAGCATGGTCGGGTCTTGGCTTCACGGAAGGAACCCGCTTCCGACTCTTCGGCGCCTGTTCCCGACATTCCGTGAGGCGCTCGGTTGCGCCCGCTACAAGCCATTCCGGCACGGTGGCTGCAGCGGCCTCCAGGTCTGGTTCGGCGCATTTCGGATCGGCCAGCACTTCAAGAATGATCGCACCTCGACAGAAGGTCAGCACCGAGCGATCGCGGTCGCCGTCGATCCAGGTCTTGATGCCCAGGTCGAGAGCATGAACGCCGATTCGAGGCTTGCCTTGGAGGAGCGCGCTCACCGCGTAAAGGATCCACGTATCCGGGAGCCACGCTCCGCCGCCCCATCCGATCCAGCTCTTGGTCCAGTCGTATATCGGGCGCCAGTCACTGGCCGTGACTCCATCGAGCGCCTTCGCTCTGCATTCTGCGCCGAACTTTGCGACATCCCCGCCGGGGACCTTCGCCGGGTCGAACGTCATGGAAAGAACCTAACTGGAGTGGTCCCGCCGTCATCACTGCGGCCAGTAGGGATCGTGCCAACGCCGCCAACCCGGGCCGGCCATTCGTGGCGGGTCCTCAAACTCCTGACGCGTTGGGAGCCACTCGGCCGTCCACTCTCTTGGATCGCTCTCGAGCGTCTCGACAACGACCCTCGCGAGCTCCTCAGGGCTCCTTCCGTCCCACGCCACGTCAACGAGGACCTGGTAGGCCTCGTCTGCGAACAGGGCCGCGCGGAACTGAGTCGGGTCACCGTGGCTGTTGCTGACCCAGCTCAGGGTCAGCCCGTTACGGGCCAGCTTGGCGTTGTCGACAGAGGCCAGGATCAAGCGCCCGGCTCTCCGGTCGGGCGTCTCCCACGAGTACGACGACATCAGCCGTGCCATCTCCGCGTCGTACTGGTCCGCGGGAAAGGACACCCCGCGATTCATTGGAGTCTCGTGGAGCCAGTCCCAGTGGACGAGGTCGCCATCGCGGACGATCTGGACGTCGGTGGTACC
This sequence comes from Nocardioides sp., assembly GCA_002729525.1. Classification (GTDB taxonomy): domain Bacteria; phylum Actinomycetota; class Actinomycetes; order Propionibacteriales; family Nocardioidaceae; genus Nocardioides. The sequence continues at coordinate 121,668 of PBYI01000067.1, read as the reverse complement.
GCAGCCGTAAACGCCGCATTCGCATCGGGCAATCGGCGCGACGTGAGGCTCCTGCGTGGCAGCCAGCTTGTTCGCTGGGACGAACACGTCGCACGGATCCATGCCGAGGCCGGCTGCAACGGACGTCATCTCAACTTCATTGACGAACACCTGGAGCTCGAAGCCTCCGACGCTCTCCGGGGCGGGAACGACTTCAAGTCGCAAGGAGTCCGAACCCGGGCGACGCTCCACGACCCCGCCCTGGCCGATCAGCTGACCCTGGCGAAGAGTGCCGGGCATCGCGATGCCGAGTTCCTCGAAGGTGCGCTCGACGAGTCGTTGGAGGTCGAAGTAGGAGTCGCCAGGCGATGCACCGGCCAGTTCTCGCAGGCCTGGGGAGTCGATTCCTTCGCCGAGCGCGGCGCAGGCTGCGTCGATCACCTCGTCATGCCCACCGCCATGTTCCGGCCGCCATCGCGCAACCGCGTCGAAAAGCCGCTTCTCCGGCCACGGTTCCGACGACACCTCGCCGCTGGAACCAGCGGCGAAGATGCGGGGCGGATCGTTGGACACGCTCCGAGTAAACACCCGACCGGCTCGCCGACGTGGCCACTCGACGCGTACACGCGGCCTTGAGGGACAAGAGCGGACGAACGGCGTCCGCCATGACCTCGGAGGCCGCCATGCCTGCCACCCTCACCCGACGCCTCGTCACCCTCGCCGATGCTGCCGACGCCCTCGCCGTTTCGACGCGGACTGTACGTCGCTACATCGCCGACGGCCAGCTCGAAGCCGTACGCCTCGGCCGCAAGACGTTGCGGATCAAGGCGGACTCGATCGAGCGGTTCATCGACGCGAAGCCGGTCGGCAATTGGCGCTGAGCCGGTCAACTCTCGGCGAGGCTCGACAGTGCGAGTTGTCGCCATCGTTCGTACGGGACTTCTGCGCCAGGGTCGGTCAGCACGACGGATACAAGACCGTCATCCGTCCCGGGTTGCCACCTGGCCGGAGCGTCGAGCAGCTGACTCGCGTCCGCGGCCGAGATCTCGTAGTCGGTCTCGGCTGGCCTCAACACCCACAAGCCGATCAATCCCTCAACGTGCCAGCGCGCCAGGACCTTGGCGCAATCGTTCGGGTCCCACGGCCCGTGAACGACGTCTCCCGACGGCAGTCGGTCCGTAGCGCCGAGTGGCGCCTCGTAGAGAAAACCCTCCTCACGCACGAGTGCGTACATCTCGCTGATGAAGTCCTCGCGCTCGACGCTGTCCACGCGTCGATCTTGTCAGGCATGTCGGGCGCCGGGGCAGAACTCGTTCGCCGTCAGGTTTTCCGGCGGACGATGATGGGGCAGTGAAGAAGCGTCACGTGTACCCGATCCTGCGATACGACGAATACCTCGCCGGACATGACGTCGACCTCTCGATGCTGATCTCCGTGCCGAAGGTTCTGGAGGATGCGGACGCGGCCGAACTGGAGGCCCAACGCCTCAACGACCTCAGGTCCGACAAGGGATCGCGCTACTGGGCGGTCCTCAGTCGGATTGCTCTGGCGCCCGCAGAGAGCACGGCCCAAGGCCCAGACGACTTCTCCAGTCGGGCTGCGCACCTCGCTGCGGCAATCCGCCTTGGCTACGAGGTCGAGCGCGACGACCCGAACATCGGCTTCGAGTCGCCCCCGGACAACGAGATCGAGTGGCTTGCAGCCTGGCTCGTTAGCGAAGGATGGGCCCAGGAGCGATGACGATGAACCAGCCCCAGAGAAAGGACAGGAGCGGCCAGATCCGGCCGCTCCTTGTTCCCTGTATGTTCCCGATCTCAGATCCGGATCCAAAAACCCTGCTCTGACCTGCGGAAACTTGGTGGGCGATACTGGGTTTGAACCAGTGACCTCTTCCGTGTCAAGGAAGCGCGCTACCGCTGCGCCAATCGCCCAAGTCTTGAGTTGTGTCGTGTGGAGGTGGGTACGGGATTTGAACCCGTGTACACGGATTTGCAGTCCGTTGCCTCGCCTCTCGGCCAACCCACCATTGGGGGAGGCCCGGCCTCACACTGACCTCTCCGAGCGGACGACGAGGCTCGAACTCGCGACCTCAACCTTGGCAAGGTTGCGCTCTACCAACTGAGCTACGTCCGCTTGCTGCTCTGCGCCGTGGCGCTGAGTGCGGTCAGAACATTAGCCGGTTGGCCGACCGGCGCCAAACCGGGGGTGTCCTCTTCGTGAAACCGCAGGTCAGAAGGGGTTTGTGACGGGTGACCCCTAGAGTGACGACCATGCACGCGTGGGTGGACGGACAGCTCCTCGACGACCCGGAGGCCCCCGCAGTGGGGGTCACCGACCACGGCTTCACCGTCGGCGACGGCGTCTTCGAGGCGGTGAAGGTCGTCGACGGCCGCCCGTTCGCCCTCGACGCGCACCTGGTGCGACTCCGGGGGTCGGCCGTCGGGCTCGGTCTCCCGTCGCCCGACCTCGACGCGGTCCGTGCCGGCGTCGAGGCCGTCCTCGGTGCCGCCGAGCGGGACGGTGGGCTGTCGCTCGGACGCCTCCGGATCACCGTGACCGGAGGGTCCGCCCCGCTCGGGTCCGGCCGGGCCGAGCACGACGAGCTCACCCTCGCCGTCGTCGCCGCCCCGATGGCCCCGGCCGCGGCGTCCGCGACGGTCGTCACCGTGCCGTGGCCGCGCAACGAGCGCGGCGCGCTCGCCGGCCTCAAGACGACGTCGTACGCCGAGAACGTCGTCGCCCTCGCCGCCGCACGTCGGGCGGGGGCCGACGAGGCCGTCTTCGCGAACCTCCAGGGGCACCTCTGCGAGGGCACCGGCTCCAACGTCTTCTACGTCGTCGACGGCGAGCTGCGCACGCCCACACTCGCCTCCGGCTGTCTCGCCGGCGTCACCCGGCGGCTCGTGCTCGACTGGGTCGGCGCCTCCGAGGTCGACGAGCCGGTCGAGGTCGCCGAGACCGCTGACGAGGTGTTCCTGGTGTCCACCACCCGTGACGTGCAGCCCGTCGTCCGGTGGGGCGACCGCGACCTCGAGGTCGGCCCCGTGACGCGCGCCGCGGCCGCCACGTGGGCCGAGCGCGAGGTCCAGCTGCTCGGCCGCTGAGCCCGTTTGGGACTCCCGGGGCGGCGTGGGCTAGAGTTCCCGCCGCAGCGGGCGATTGGCGCAGTGGTAGCGCGCTTCGTTCACACCGAAGAGGTCACTGGTTCGAACCCAGTATCGCCCACCCGCTTCGCGAGGCCGGTCCCTGATAGGGATCGGCCTCGCGGCATTTCGAGTGCCAGCCGGCGCGCAGGTCACGGTGACGGAAACCGGGGAGAACCGCAGGTGGCGCCCTCGTTACGCTGACCCGGTGCGCCGACCGGCGGCGTACCCAACCGAAGGAGCAGTCGTGCCCGACATCCAGATCGTCCGCGTCCACGCCGAGGAGCGTCAGGACCAGGCGGTCATCACGGGCACGAAGGCCTGGGAGCTGTTCACCGACACTCCCGAGGTCGTCGTGGCGCGCGTCAACGACGTGCTGCGCGACCTGGCGCACGAGCTCGAGGACGGCGACGTCGTCGAGGGCGTGCTCATCGACTCGCCCGACGGTCGCGACGTGCTGCGCCACTCGACCGCGCACGTGATGGCGCAGGCCGTGCAGGACCTCTTCCCGGACGCCCGCCTCGGCATCGGCCCCCCGGTCACCGACGGGTTCTACTACGACTTCGACGTCGACACCCCGTTCACGCCCCAGGACCTCGAGAAGATCGAGTCCCGGATGCGCAAGATCATCAAGGAGAACCAGCGGTTCTCCCGCCGGGTCACCACCGACGCCGACGCCATCGACGAGCTCCAGGCCGAGCCGTACAAGATCGAGCTCATCGGTCTCAAGGGCGGCGGGGGAGCCGAGGACGCCGCCGAGGGTGCCTCGGTCGAGGTCGGCGCCGGCGAGCTGACGATCTACGACAACGTCAACCGCAAGGGCGAGGTCGCCTGGGGCGACCTGTGCCGCGGCCCGCACCTGCCGACCACGAAGCGGATCCCGGCGTTCAAGCTGATGCGCACCGCGGCGGCGTACTGGCGGGGCGACGAGAACAACAAGCAGCTGCAGCGCGTCTACGGCACCGCCTGGGAGTCCAAGGAGGCGCTGGACGACTACCTGCACCGGCTCGAGGAGGCCGAGCGGCGCGACCACCGCAAGCTCGGGCGCGACCTCGACCTGTTCTCGTTCCCCGACGAGATCGGCTCCGGCCTCGCCGTCTTCCACCCCAAGGGCGGCGTGATCAAGCGCGTCATGGAGGACTACGTCCGCCAGCGCCACATCGAGGAGGGGTTCGAGTACGTCGGCACCCCGCACCTGACCAAGGACCAGCTCTTCTACACGTCCGGTCACCTGCCGTACTACAAGGACACCATGTTCCCGCCCATCGAGTTCGAGGGCTCGAACTACATGGTGAAGCCGATGAACTGCCCGATGCACAACCTGATCTACCGCTCGCGCGGGCGGTCCTACCGCGAGCTGCCGCTGCGGCTGTTCGAATTCGGCTCGGTCTACCGCTACGAGAAGTCCGGCGTCGTGCACGGCCTGACCCGCGTACGTGGCCTGACCCAGGACGACTCGCACTCCTACGTCACCAAGGAGCAGGCGCCCGGCGAGGTCAAGCACCTGCTCGGGTTCGTCCTCGGGCTGCTGCGCGACTTCGGGATCGACGACTTCTACCTCGAGCTCTCGACCCGCGACGACTCCAAGCCCGACAAGTTCGTCGGCTCCGACGAGGACTGGGCCGAGGCGACCCAGGTGCTCGAGGACGTCGCGATCGAGTCGGGTCTCGAGCTCGTGCCCGACCCGGGCGGTGCGGCGTTCTACGGCCCGAAGATCTCCGTCCAGGCCCGTGACGCGATCGGCCGCACCTGGCAGATGTCGACGATCCAGTACGACTTCAACCAGCCGGCCCGCTTCGAGCTGGAGTACAACGGTGCCGACGGCGCCAAGCACGAGCCGGTGATGATCCACTCGGCGAAGTTCGGCTCGCTCGAGCGGGTCTTCGGCGTGCTCGTCGAGCACTACGCCGGCGCCTTCCCCCCGTGGCTCGCGCCGGTCCAGGTCGAGGCGATCCCGATCGCCGAGCGGCACGACGACTACCTCCACGACATCGCGCGCCGGATGAAGGCCCAGGGCCTGCGCGTCGAGGTGGACGTCTCCGACGACCGGATGCAGAAGAAGATCCGCAACGCGCAGCTGCAGAAGGTGCCGTTCATGATGATCGCCGGCGACGACGACGTGGCCGCCGGTGCGGTGTCGTTCCGCTACCGCGACGGCCGCCAGGACAACGGCGTGCCCGTCGACGAGGCGATCGCGCGGGTGGCTGCTGCTGTGGAGGCGCGGGAGCAGGTCTGAGCGTCGTGTTGGATCCACCGGTTCACCGGTGAATCCGACAACAGCGCCGACGTCTGCAGTCACCAGATGACTGCGGACGTCGGCACTGTCGCTCTCGGTCCTCGGATCGGGTCGCCCGGGCACACCGGGCACCTGCGGACCGTCCCGGGCCAGCCGCTCGCCTGCAGCAGCGTGCCGATCCGGAGGGCGGTCGTGCACTGGCGGCGGGACACCTGGCCCCATCCGACCCGCACCGTCGTCCGCCCATCCACGAGCGAGTCGAGGTCGCGCTCGAGATCGTGGTCGTGCTGGTCGAGCCAGGCGTGGAAGGTGCGGCCGTCGATCTCCACCACCAGCCGGTACGGCGCGTAGTCGACGTCGCGGTAGCGCGGGTCGGTGTTCCCCTCGATCGGCACCTGCCGGGACGCCGGCGGCAGCCCGTGCGCGAGCTCGACATCGCCTCGACGTCGAGACGACGCGGGAACCGGGATCGGGCGCCGACCGCGTCGAGCAGCCGCGCCGCTGTCGTACGACGGGTGCCGACTACGTCGGTCAGCAGCCCGAGGACGCTCAGCTCGTCGGCGCCACGGCGTACGAGGTCCCCGGCCACGTCGAGCGTCGCCTCCTCGACCCGGAGCGCGGGCGGCGAGGCGTTCCACCCGACGCGCTCGTCGAGGCCGGTCATGGGGTGCACCCGCACCCCGGACGGGCGGACCAGCGAGCGGCGTGACCGGTCCACCGCGACGTGCACGTCGGGGTCGGGAGGTCCCAGTCGGCGTCCGCCCGCCTGCGGGAGCGCGGACACGTGGCACAGCGCGGCCGGCCACACGGCGAGCACCGCTGCCCACCGGCGCTGCTGCTCGGTCAGCGGCCCGGTGTGGTCGACGTACGCGCCGCGGTGGACGGGGGTGAGGTCACGACGGCGCACCAGGCGTCGTACGTCGTGGGGTGCCAGCCCGGCCGCGGCGAGCTGGCGCCGGGCGACGACGCCGTCCTGGTGATCGACGAGTCGGGCGAGCTCGGTGTCCACGCTGGTGACATGCCCGTGAGCGCTCCGGGCGACCCGAGGGCGCGGTGGACCTGTGGAGAACCGTCTGTGCCGACGATTCGAGTCACCCACTGGCACCGGTCGTCGGCACTGCTCCCGGACTCCCCGGGGAAGCGGGGAACCTGCAGGCGTCGGCGCCGCCCGAAACCCCGTGGAACCACCCCGCCGGGAGTGGCACCGTGCACCTCGTGCACGACTACTTCGGCGGGGACGTGGCGGCCCGGTACGACGAGGGTGACGAGCGCTTCGGCACCGCGTGGCTCGGACCCGAGGTCGACCTGCTCGCCGACCTCGCCGGTTCCGGCGGCCGTGCGCTGGAGCTCGCGATCGGCACCGGTCGGGTCGCACTCCCTCTCCGCGAGCGAGGCGTGGACGTCCACGGCGTCGACCTGTCCGAGGCGATGGTGGCGCGGCTGCGGGCCAAGCCGGGCGGGGCCGAGGTCCCGGTGACGATCGGCGACATGAGCAGCACCGTCGTGCCCGGCGCGGGCACGTTCGACCTGGTCTACCTCGTCTACAACACCATCGGGAACCTCGCAGACGCCGAGCTGCAGCACGCCTGCTTCGCCAACGCCGCGCGCCACCCCCGCCCCGGCGGGGCGTTCCTGGTCGAGACCCACACGCCAGGGGTGCAGCACGTGGCCCCGGGGGAGCGGTACCGGGTGTTCACCCATCGCGAGGACTACCTGGGGTTCGACGAGTACGACCGCACGACGCAGCTGATGTGGTCGCACCACTACCGGTTCGCCGCCGACGGCACCTACCGCCGCAACAGCGTGCCGTTCCGGTACACCTGGCCCGCCGAGCTCGACGCGATGGCGCGTGCCGCCGGCCTGCGCCCCCGCGACCGGTGGGGAGGCTGGACGCGCGAGCCGTTCACCGGTGCCAGCGAGCGCCACGTCAGCACCTGGGTGAGCCCCGAGGAGTGACCCGCGTGGTGGGCTGGACCCATGCCACGCACCATCGCGACCACCACCCGCGTCTCGCTCGAGGAGCTCCTCGACTTCGCCCGCACCCGCCACCACCTGGTGCTCGTCACCCACCGCCAGGACGGCAGCCCGCAGATCAGCCCGGTCACCGGGGGAGTCGACCAGGAGGGGCGCATCGTCATCTCCACCTATCCCGAGCGCGCCAAGGCCAACAACGCCCGCCGTCACGCCGAGGTGAGCGTGCTGGTGCTCTCCGACGAGTTCGACGCCGAGTGGGTGCAGGTCGACGGCACCTGCGAGGTCATCGACCCGCCCGACTCGGTCGAGCCGCTGGTCGACTACTTCCGCTGCATCTCCGGCGAGCACCCCGACTGGGACGAGTATCGCCAGGCCATGCGCGACCAGGGCAAGTCGCTGCTGCGGATCACCCCGACACGCTGGGGCCCGGTCGCGACGGGCGGCTTCCCGCCCCGCCTCGCCGACGCCTGAGCAGCCCACGACGTACGCCGGGAGGGCGCGGCGCGGCGGCCACGCGAGGGGCGCCCGCGAAGTTACCCGCAAGTAAGTGACACGCCGTGTCGCGCTTACCCTTTACACGCAACACCGCGTCGCATTAACGTCTCCTCCACCGAAGCCCACCCGACGGCGCGTACGGCGAAGGAGACTGCGATGACCAGCACCATGGACCCCCGGACCGAGCACGAGGCCCCTCTGGCCGCCCCGTTCCAGACCTACGAGGAGCGGCTGCGCACGCTCTCCGAGGCGTCGGTCGAGCAGCACTTCGACGCCTTCGCCGACATCGCGTGGGACGATCCGGCGTACGCCATCGACCCCACCGACGAGCGCTGGATCCTCCCCGACGTCGACGTCCTGGGCCGCCACCCCTGGTACCAGGGCCTGCCGAAGGACGAGCAGATCCGCATCGGCCTCTACCGCCAGGCCAACGTCACCAAGGTCGGCCTTCAGTTCGAGCAGATCCTCATCGCCGGGATCATGAACTACGCCTTCTCGCTGCCCAACGGATCGCCGGAGTTCCGCTACTCCACGCACGAGGCGACCGAGGAGTGCCACCACACCCAGATGTTCCAGGAGTTCGTCAACCGCTCCGGCCAGGACGTCTCCGGCGGCAGCCGCCTGTTCCACGCACTCTCGCCGTTCCTCCCCCTGGCGGCGCGGGTGCTCCCGTTCGGCTTCTTCTTCGGCGTGCTCGCCGGCGAGGAGCCGATCGACCACGTGCAGAAGTCGATCCTGCGCGCCGGCGACGACATGCACCCGCTGCTGCAGCGGATCATGCAGATCCACGTCGCCGAGGAGGCTCGCCACATCGGGTTCGCCCACCAGTACCTCGAGCACCGCGCGGACCGGCTCTCCAAGGCCGACCGCGCCGTGCTGTCGGTCCTGGTGCCGGTCATCATGCGCTGGCTCTGCAACGAGATCCTGGTGCCGTCGAAGAAGGCGCGCCGCGACATGGGCATCCCGCGCGACGTCGCCAAGGACATCTGGTTCGACAGCGAGGAGTCCCGCAAGTTCCTGCGCGACCTGTTCGGCGACGTCCGGATGCTCGCGGAGGACACCGGGATGATGAACCGCGTCTCGCGCCGGGTGTGGAAGGCCATGAAGATCGACGGCCGCAGCTCGCGCTTCCGCAGCCAGCCCGCCTCCGCGGCCGCCTGAGGCGTCGATGACGTACGTCGTCACGCAGTCCTGCTGCGCCGACGCCTCGTGCGTCGTCGCCTGCCCGGTCAACTGCATCCACCCCGCGCCGGGCGAGCCCGGCTTCGGCACCACCGAGATGCTGTACGTCGACGCGAAGGCCTGTGTCGGCTGCGGCGCGTGCGCGACCGCCTGCCCGGTCGACGCCATCAAGCCGGACACGTCGCTCACGCCCGACGAGCAGCCGTTCCTGCAGATCAACGCCGACTACTTCGACTGCTTCCCGCACCGCGACCGCACGCCGCTCGCGGTCGTGCCGAAGCAGCGTCGGCTCGCGCGGAGCGGCCCGTTCCGGGTGGCCGTGGTCGGCGCCGGACCGGCCGGCCTCTACACCGCCGACGAGCTGCTCAAGCACCCCGAGGTGAGCGTCGACGTCTACGACCGGCTGCCCGCGCCGTACGGCCTGGTGCGGTACGGCGTGGCGCCGGACCACCCGCACACCAAGCGGGTCGAGCAGCTCTTCCGGGCCATCGAGGAGCAGCCGGGCTTCGCCTACCGCCTCGGGGTCGAGGTCGGTCGCGACGTCGACCCGGCGGTGCTCGCCGAGCACTACGACGCCGTCGTCACCGCGGTCGGGGCGAGTGCCGACCGTCGCCTCGACGTACCCGGGGAGGACCTGCGCGGCTCGCTGCCCGCCACTGCCGTCGTCGGCTGGTACAACGGCCACCCCGACCGGGTCGGCCTCGACCTGCTGCTCGACCACGAGCGCGCCGTCGTCGTCGGCACCGGCAACGTCGCCCTCGACGTCGCCCGGCTGCTCACCGCGAGCTCCGAGCGGCTCGCGGCCACCGACGTCGACCCCGACGCCGCCGACCGGCTCGCCGCCTCCGCGGTGCGCGAGGTGGTGGTCCTGGGCCGTCGCGGACCGGCCGACGCCGCCTTCACCCTGCCCGAGCTGGTCGGCCTGGCCGCCCTGTCCGACCGCGGCGACCTCGACGTCCTGGTCGAGGGCACCGAGCCCGACGACCTCACCGGCGACGACCACCGCTCCGAGATCCTCCGTGAGCTGGCGGCCCGCCCCCGTACGCCGGGCCGCCGCGCGGTCGTGCTCCGCTTCCGCGCCCAGCCGGTCGCGGTCCTCGGTGACGCCGACGGCCGCGTACGCGGGCTCGAGGTCGAGCGCACCCGCCTGGAGACCGGCGTCGACGGCCGCACCCGGGCCGTGCCGACGGGGGAGACCGAGGTGCTCGACACCGGCCTGGTCCTCCGCTCGGTCGGCTACCGCGGGCTCCCGGTCGCCGGCCTGCCGTTCGACGAGGCCACCGGCACCGTCCCGCACGAGCGCGGCCGGGTCGCCGACCGTCCGGGCCAGTACGTCGTGGGCTGGATCAAGCGCGGCCCCAGCGGCTTCATCGGCTCCAACAAGGCCGACGCCGAGGAGACCGTCGCCACGCTCCTCGACGACCTGGACGCCGGCGCCACGCCCCGCCCGCGTCGTACGGGCAGCCCCGTCGAGGGCCTCGATCTCGCCGCCTGGCGCGCCCTGGACGCCGAGGAGCGCCGCCTCGGCGGGCTCGCCGGCCGCCCGCGCACCAAGCTCACCGACCTCGACGCGATGCGCCGGGCCGCGACGGCGGTGCCGGTCGGAGCCCGTCGCCGGTTAACCTGACCCCCGGAGCCACCGGACCCCCGACCGGTGGCGCAGGTGAGCAGGGTGGACCCCCGAGGAGGACGACGTGGCCCGGCAGGACGGTCGCCAGGTGCGCTGGAACGAGCACAACCAGCAGCGCCGGATGCAGATCCTCCAAGCGGCCTGCGACGTCATCGAGACCTCGCCCATCGGCACGGACGTGCACGTCCAGCAGATCGCCGAGAAGGCCGGCCTCAACCGCACGGTCGTCTACCGGCACTTCGCCGACCGCGGAGACCTCGACCGGGCGATCCGCTCGCACATCCTCGACGGGGTCGTCGCCGACCTGACCCCGACCATCAGCCTCGAGGGCAGCGTCAACGGCATCATCCGCCGCATCGTGCAGACGTACGTCGACTACGTCGTCGAGCACCCCGCGCTGCACGCGTACGCCGTCGTCGACAGCGCCGGCTCCATGGACGCCGGCATCGACCGGATCGCGCGCAGCGTCGCGGAGGTGCTCGAGATGGCCATCGGGCTGCTCGACGCCGAGCTCGACGAGGCCGAGGAGCAGCTCGTCGACCCCCTCGCCCACGGCCTGGTCGGCGCGGTCTTCGGCGCCGTACGCCGCTGGGCCACGCGTGAGCCGCGCCAGCCCGGCGCCGACCGGATGGCCGACCTGCTGACCATGTCGATCTGGAACCTCCTCGACGGACACGCCCGCCGCCTCGGTGTCGACATCGACCCCGACCTGCCGCTGGTCGAGCTGCTCGCGCTCTCCCAGGAGCTCGACAAGCCCGAGGACGCCTCCGCGTGACCGACGGGCCAGTGCACCAGGACGGCATCGGGGAGTCCGACGACCTCGAGCGACTGTGGACGCCCTACCGGATGGCCTACATCCGTGGCGAGAACAAGCCGGCCGACGCCACCAGCGGGCAGTGCCCGTTCTGCCGGATCCCGACGCTGCCCGACGACGAGGGCCTGGTCGTCCACCGCGGCGAGCACGCCTTCGTGGTGCTCAACCTGTACCCGTACGCGCCGGGCCACCTGATGGCCTGCCCCTACCGGCACGTCGCCGACTGGACCGGGACGACCGAGGAGGAGGCCGTCGAGATCGGCAGGCTCACCCGGACCGCGATGCTGGTGCTGCGCGAGGTGTCCCAGGCGGCCGGCTTCAACATCGGCATGAACGCCGGCGCCGTGGCCGGCGCCGGGATCGCCGCCCACCTGCACCAGCACGTCGTACCGCGGTGGCCCGGCGACCAGAACTTCATGCCGATCATCGGCCGCACGAAGACCCTGCCCGAGCTGCTCGGCGACACCCGCCGTCTGCTCGCCGAGGCCTGGCCGGACTGACCCCCGCCCCACGGGTGGCCCGGGGGTTGGAGCGCCCCGGCAGGATCGGGGGGACCGACCCGACCGAAAGGCCCGCCCGTGCCTCCGCGACGACGTCCCGCCGCCGCACACCGTCCGACCTGCTGCTCCCGCGCAGCCCGCCACGCCCGGGTGGTCCGCGGATGACCGTCGCCCTCTCCCTGGTGGGCGGATTCCTCCTGATCGCGGTGATCATCGCCGCCAACGGCTACTTCGTGGCCCAGGAGTTCGCCTACATGACCGTCGACCGCGCCCGCCTCCGGGCGCGCGCCGAGGACGGCGACGCGGGTGCCCGGCGGGCGCTGCGCGTCACCGAGCGCACGTCGTTCATGCTGTCCGGCGCCCAGCTCGGCATCACCGTCACCGGCCTGCTCGTCGGGTACGTCGCCGAGCCGCTCGTCGGCGCGGCCATCGGCACGATGCTGGGCGGGGTCGGCGTGCCGACCGCCGTCGGCATCTCGATCGGCACCGTCGGCGTCCTGGTGCTCTCCACCGGCGTGCAGATGCTGTTCGGCGAGCTCTTCCCCAAGAACCTCGCCATCGCCCGCCCCCTCCAGCTCGCCACGGCGCTGGCCGCCTCGACCCTGCTCTACCTGCGGCTGACCGGCTGGCTGATCTGGCTGTTCGACAAGTCCTCGGAGCTCTTGGTCAAGGCCGTCGGCGTCGAGCCCGTGCACGACGTCGAGCACTCCGCCAACCCGCGCGACCTTCAGCGCATCGTGACCGCCTCCCGCGACGCCGGCTCGCTCCCGCCGGAGCTGTCGCTGCTGCTCGACCGGCTGCTGGACTTCCCCGAGCGCGACGTCGAGCACGCCCTGGTGCCGCGTTCACGGGTGGACATGCTGGCCGTCGACGCCACCGTCGAGGAGGCCCGGCACACCATGGTCGGCGGGCACTCCCGCTACCCGGTGCTCGACCACGAGGGCTCGATCGTGGGCGTCGTCCACCTCGGGGACGTCCTGGAGGTGCTGTCCGACGAGGGCACCGACGACGCCGAGCGCACCGTCGCCGACCTCGCGCGCCCGGCGACCGTCGTCCCCACCCTGATGCGGCTCCCGGACGCGCTCGCGGTGCTCGCCGGTGCCGGCGACCCGATGGCGTGCGTGGTCGACGAGTTCGGCGGCTTCGCGGGCATCGTCACGGCCGAGGACCTCGTCGAGGAGGTCGTCGGCGAGATCACCGACGAGCACGACGCCGACGAGGAGCCGCACCTGACGAGCCTCGACGACGGCACCTGGCGGGTGCGCGGCGACGCGCCGCTCGACGAGGTCGCCCGCGAGCTGGGCCACGAGCTGCCCGAGGGGGAGTACGAGACCCTCGCCGGCCTCGCGATCGCCGTACGTGGCGCGCTGCCGGCGCAAGGGGAGGACGTCGACGTGCTGCTGCCGGGCGACCCGGTCGAGCTCGCGCACGACGACGACCCGCCCGAGCGCCATCTGCGGCTCACCGTCGCCGAGGTCGACAGCCACGTGCCGTCGGTGCTGCTGGTGAGGCTGGTCGAGCCCGCCACCGGTCCCACCGAGGACCCCACCGAGGACCCCACCGAGGACCCCACCGAGGACCCCACCGAGGACCCCGCCCAGGAGCCCGCCGCAGAGGAGGTCGAGCCCGCGTGAACGACCCCCTCGTCGCCCTCGTGGTGACCCTCGCGATCATCGTCGCCAGCGCCGTCTTCGTGGCCATCGAGTTCTCCACGATCGCCGCCCGCCGCACTCGCCTCGAGGACGCCGCCCGCGACAGCAGGTCCGCCCGTGCCGCGTTGCGCAGCGCCTCGGAGGTCTCGGTGCTCCTCGCCGGCTCCCAGCTCGGCATCACCGCCTGCACGCTCGCGCTGGGTGCGGTCACCAAGCCCGCCGTCGAGCACCAGCTGGAGCCGCTCGTGGAGGCGATCGGCCTGCCCGGCTGGCTCGCCGGCACCGTGTCGTTCGTGCTCGCCCTGCTCCTGGTGACCTTCCTGCACCTGGTGGTGGGGGAGATGGCGCCGAAGTCGTGGGCCATCGCGCACCCCGAGCGCACCGCCACGGCGCTGGCCATCCCGATGCGGGGCTTCATGTGGCTGGTCCGGCCGGTCCTGCTCCTGGTCAACGCCGCCGCCAACCGGCTCGTGGCCCGGGTGGGCGTCGAGCCGGTCGACGAGGTCGCCATCGAGCAGGACCCCGACGACCTGCGCGAGCTCGTGCGCCACTCCGCGGAGACCGGCGACCTCGACCAGCGCTCGTCGGAGCAGCTGGAGAACGCCCTGGGCCTGACCCGACTCACCGTCGGCGAGCTCGGCGGCGCCGGCCCGCTGGCCTGGGTCGACGACGACGCCACCGTGCGCGCCCTCCAGGACGTCAGCCGTACGTCGGGCCACCTGCGGATCCTGGTCGGTCCCCGCGAGGCCCCGACCGGCGTCGTGCACGTGCGCGACACCCTCGAGCTGGACGGCGACCGGCCGCTCGCCGACGTGGACGGTCTGGTGCGCCCCTGCCACCGCCTCGACGCCGGCACCACCGTGCTCGACGCCCTCGGCGCGATGCGGCTGGCCAGCACCCAGCTGGCGACCGTGCAGCACGACGACGGCGTCCGCGTCGTCTCGCTCGCCGACCTGCTCGGCCGGCTGTTCCCGGCCCAGCACGCCGCGGTCGAGCAGACGGCCGGCCCCACGACCAACTGACCGGGCGCTGACGGGCGCTGACGGGCGCTGGCGGGAGCCGACGGCGGGCGCGCGACGCCGATCACCGGCACGACGCCTGCGACCAGTAGCCTGCGGGCACCATGTTGGACCGCTTCAAGGGCTTCTGGCAGGGCGTCGTGCTCCTGCCCGTCGTACGCCTCTTCATCCGCTGGGGCGTCAGCCCCGACACCGTCACGTTCGTCGGCACCATCGGCGTCGCGGCCGGCGCCCTGGTGTTCTTCCCGCGCGGGGAGTTGCTGATCGGCGTGCTCGTCATCACCGCGTTCGTCTTCTCCGACCTCGTCGACGGGAAGATGGCGCGCGAGCTCGACCGGCGCTCGACGTTCGGGTCGTTCTGGGACTCCACGCTCGACCGGATCGGCGACGGCGCCGTCTTCGGCGGCCTCGCCCTCTACTTCGCCGGCCCCGGCGACAGCTACCTCTACCTGTGCATGACGGTCTACTGCCTGGTGATGGGCTCGGTGACGTCCTACGCCCGTGCCAAGGCGGAGTCGCTGGGCCTCGACGCCCGCGGCGGCCTCGCCGAGCGGGCCGACCGCCTCGTCTCGATCCTGGTGATGACCGGCTTCGCGGGCATCTTCGGCGCCGACTGGCTGATCTACCTGACCCTGTGGGTGCTCGCCGCGGCGAACACCTACACCGTGTGGTTCCGCATCCGGAAGGTCCACCGGCAGGCCGTGGCCCGCGACGCCGAGCGCGATGCCGCCGAGGCGGGCGCCGCCGGCGGCGCCGACTCGGGTCCGGACGCCGTCTCGTCCTAATATCGGCGCCATGACCAGCACGCCGTCCGAGACCCCCTCCACCGCGCCCGTCACCGGCACCGACCGCGTGAAGCGCGGCATGGCCGAGATGCTCAAGGGCGGCGTCATCATGGACGTCGTCACCGTCGAGCAGGCCAAGATCGCCGAGGAGGCCGGCGCCGTCGCCGTCATGGCGCTCGAGCGCGTGCCCGCCGACATCCGCGCCCAGGGCGGCGTGTCCCGGATGAGCGACCCCGACATGATCGACGGCATCGTCGAGGCCGTCTCGATCCCGGTGATGGCCAAGGCGCGCATCGGCCACTTCGTCGAGGCGCAGGTGCTGCAGAGCCTCGGTGTCGACTACATCGACGAGTCGGAGGTGCTCACCCCGGCCGACTACGCCAACCACATCGACAAGTGGCAGTTCACCGTGCCGTTCGTCTGCGGTGCCACCAACCTCGGCGAGGCGCTGCGCCGCATCAACGAGGGCGCGGCGATGATCCGCTCCAAGGGCGAGGCCGGCACCGGTGACGTGTCCAACGCCGTCACCCACATGCGCACCATCCGCGCCGAGATCCGTCGCCTGGCCGGCATGTCGACCGACGAGCTGTACGTCGCGGCCAAGGAGCTCCAGGCGCCGTACGCCCTGGTCGAGGAGGTCGCCCGCACCGGCGCCCTGCCCGTCGTGCTCTTCACCGCCGGCGGCATCGCGACCCCGGCGGACGCGGCGATGATGATGCAGCTCGGCGCCGACGGCGTGTTCGTCGGCTCGGGCATCTTCAAGCCCGGCAACCCCGCGCAGCGCGCCGAGGCGATCGTGAAGGCCACCACCTTCCACGACGACCCCGCGATGGTCGCGAAGGTCTCCCGCGGTCTCGGCGAGGCCATGGTCGGCATCAACGTCGAGGAGCTGCCGCAGCCGCACCGGCTCGCCGAGCGTGGCTGGTAGTCCCGGCACACCACCTCCTCCGGCCGGCTCCCCGTCGTCGTACGCCGGGGGACCGGTCCACTCCAGCCACCGCACCCCGAGCGCCCGGAAGCGCCGCGTGCTCCTGGCCGCTGCCGGGTTGGCGGTCGTGCTGGTCACCGCGGTGCTCGTGGTGCTGGGCGTCCAGCGGTCGGCGGACCCCGCTGCGATCGGCCCGGTCGTGCAGACCGACCGCGGCGCCGTGCGCGGGGTGCGCGACGGCGACGTCCGAGCCTGGCGCGGCATCCCGTACGCCGCCCCGCCCGTCGGGCCGCTGCGCTGGCGCGAGCCGGAGCCGGCCGCGGCGTGGAGCGGGGTGCGCGACGGCTCCGACCCGGGCCCGAGCTGCCTCCAACCGTCGCTCGAGGACCCGGCCCGGATCGCGCCCGGCACCAGCGAGGACTGTCTGGCGCTGTCGGTGGTCAGGCCCGACGACGACCGCACCGATCTGCCGGTCCTGGTGTGGATCCACGGCGGCGCCTTCGTCACCGGGTCGGGCACGGCCTTCGACACCTCCGGCATGGCCGCCCGCGGCGTCGTGGTCGTCAGCCCCAACTACCGGCTCGGCGTGCTCGGGTTCTTCGCCCACCCCGCGCTCGACTCCGACGTCGCCAACTTCGGTCTGCTCGACCAGCTCGCCGCCCTGCGGTGGGTGCGCGACAACGTGGAGGCGTTCGGCGGGGACCCCGACCGGGTGACCCTGGTCGGCAGCTCGGCCGGCGCGATGTCGGTCAACGCGCTGCTCACGATGCCTGCCACCGAGGGACTGGTCGCCGGCGCGATCTCGCAGTCGGCGCTGGGCGACTCCCGGGTCCGCACGCTCGCCCGGACCGAGGCGGCCGCGGCCCGCAGGTTCCCCGACCGCACCGCCGAGCAGCTCCGGTCGATGCCGGCCGAGGACCTGCTGACGCCCACGCTCGACGTCTTCGCCGGCGAGGCGCCCGTCCTCGACTCCGTGCTCACCGAGCCGGCGGTCGAGGCCTTCGAGGACGGACGTGCCCTGGCGGTGCCGTACGTCGTGGGCAGCACCGACCTGGAGTTCCCCGGCGCCCGCCCCTCGCTCCTGGGGTCGTTCGCAGGGGTCACGCGTGCCCAGCGCTCCGGTCGCCAGGCGCAGCGCGTGCGTCGGGCCTACGGGGCGGCGTACGAGAAGCACGTCGGCAGCGACGTGATGCTCTCCCTGCCCGCGCTGCGCCTGGCCGTCGGCCACTCGGGGCAGGCGCCGACGTACCGCTACCGGTACGCCGCCGACCCCGGCGGCTCGCGGCACAGCGCCGACGTGGGGGCCGTCTTCGCCGCGGCGGACAGTCCGACGCGCAGTGCGGCGACCGAGCAGGTCGCGCGCTACTGGCTGGCCTTCGTGCGCACCGGCGACCCCGCGGTGGTCGGCCAGGCCCGGTGGCCCGAGGTGGCCGTTGACGGCGAGCCGACCACCGCCATGCTCGAGATCACCCCGGACGGCGCCGTCACCCACGGCACCGATCCCTGGGAGGACCGGCTGCTCGCGCTGGCCCGCCTGGTCGTGCCCTGACGGCTCGGCCCTACGATCGCCCGGTGCCCGAGCCCGACGTCCCCACCCTGCGGACCGGCGTGCTCGCCCTGCAGGGCGACGTCCGCGAGCACGTCCGCGCCCTGACCTCCCTCGGTCTCGACCCGGTGCGCGTACGCCGCCCGGAGGAGCTCGCGGCGTGCGACACGCTGGTGCTGCCCGGCGGCGAGTCGACCACGATCATCCGGCTGCTGCGCACCTTCGACCTCCTCGAGCCGCTGCGCGCTCGGATCGCCGGCGGGCTGCCGGTCCTCGGCACCTGCGCAGGGATGATCCTGCTCGCCGACCGGGTGCTCGACGGCGCGCCGGGCCAGGAGACGGTCGGCGGCCTCGACGTGACGGTCCGGCGCAACGCCTTCGGTCGCCAGGTCGACTCCTTCGAGGGACCGGTGGAGGTGTCCGGGCTCGACGAGCCCGTGCACGGCGTCTTCATCCGGGCGCCCTGGGTGGAGGAGACCGGCGCGGACGTCGAGGTGCTGGCCAGGGCCGGCGGTAGAGTCGTGGCCGTCCGGCAGGGTGCGCTGATGGCGACGTCGTTCCACCCCGAGGTCGGCGACGACGTCCGCGTGCACCGCCTGTTCGTGGACCACGCCGCCGCGCACCTGCCCACGACGTACGACATCGGCTAGCGCACCACCCCGTTCGGCACGAGAAGAGGTACCCATGTCCGGCCACTCCAAGTGGGCGACCACCAAGCACAAGAAGGCGGTCATCGACGCCAAGCGCGGCAAGATGTTCGCCAAGCTGATCAAGAACGTCGAGGTCGCGGCTCGCATGGGTGGCGGCGACCCGGCCGGCAACCCGACGCTCTACGACGCCATCCAGAAGGCGAAGAAGTCGTCGGTCCCCAACGACAACATCGACCGTGCGGTCAAGCGCGGCTCCGGCGCGGAGACCGGTGGCGCCGACTACCAGACGATCATGTACGAGGGCTACGGCCCCGGCGGCACCGCGATGCTCATCGAGTGCCTCACCGACAACAAGAACCGCGCCGCCATGGAGGTCCGCACCGCCATGACCCGCAACGGCGGCTCGCTCGCCGACCCGGGCTCGGTGTCGTTCCTGTTCAACCGCAAGGGCGTCGTCGTGGTGCCGGCCGAGCAGGAGGGCCGCAGCGTCAGCGAGGACGACCTGCTCGAGGCCACCCTCGACGCGGGCGCGGAGGACGTCGCCGACCTCGGCGAGGCCTTCGAGGTCGTCTCCGAGGCCACCGACCTGGTGGGGGTCCGGTCTGCGCTCCAGGACGCCGGCATCGACTACGACTCCGCCGAGGCGTCGTTCGTGCCCGACAACAAGGTCCCGCTCGACAAGGACGCCGCCGGCAAGCTCTTCCGCCTCGTCGACGCCCTCGAGGACCTCGACGACGTGCAGAACATCTTCGCCAACCACGACGTCGACGACGCCGTGCTGGCCGCGCTCGAGGAGGAGTAGCCCGCCCGGCGTGTCCCTCCGCCCCGTCGGACCCGCCGTGACCTAGCGTGGTCGTCCGAACACGTGTTCGTACGACGCGTGCTCGAGACCGGTCCGGCGAGACGAGGGGTGGACGACACGTGCGCGTGCTGGGCATCGACCCGGGGCTGACCCGGTGCGGCATGGGCGTGGTCGACGGTGACGTCGGCCGGCCCCTCACGCTGGTCGACGTCAACGTGATCCGCACGTCGGCCCACCTGCCGGTCGCCGAGCGGCTGGTGACCATCGAGCAGGGCGTGGACGCCTGGCTCGACGAGCACCGGCCCGACGCGGTCGCCGTCGAGCGGGTCTTCGCCCGCTCCGACGTCAGCACCGTCATGGGCACCGCGCAGGCCAGCGGCATCGCCCTGGTGTGCGCCGCGCGCCGAGGACTGCCGGTCGCGCTGCACACGCCGTCGGAGGTCAAGGCCGCCGTGTCCGGCAACGGTCGGGCGACCAAGGCCCAGGTCGGCGCGATGGTCACCCGCATCCTGCGTCTGGACGCCCCGCCCAAGCCCGCCGACGCGGCGGACGCGCTCGCCCTGGCCGTCACCCACGTGTGGCGCGGCGGTGCGCAGTCGCGCCTGGAGGCCGCGGTCGCCGCCGCCCGCACCCGTACGCCGTCCGCCGGCACCCGTCGTACCTATCCCGGGAGGACCCGTTGATCGCCTTCGTCCGTGGCGAGGTCGCCACCGTCGGGCTCGGCTCGGCCGTCGTGGAGGTGGGCGGTGTCGGGCTGGAGCTGCAGTGCACACCCGGCACGCTCGCCGGCCTGCGCGTGGGCCAGCGGGCCCAGCTGCCGACCAGCATGGTCGTGCGCGAGGACTCCCTGACGCTGTTCGGGTTCGCCGACGACGACGAGAAGCAGGTCTTCGAGCTCGTGCAGACCGCGTCGGGCGTCGGTCCGAAGCTCGCCCAGGCGATGATCGCCGTGCTGGCCCCCGACGACCTGCGCACCGCGGTGGCCACCGACGACGTCAAGACGCTCACCCGGGTGCCCGGCATCGGCCAGAAGGGCGCCCAGCGGATCATCCTCGAGCTCAAGGACCGCATCGGCGCGCCGACGGGCACGGTCCGGCCGGGCGGTGCCCCGGCTCCCCAGGACGCCTGGCGCGACCAGGTCCGCGAGGGCCTGCTCGGCCTGGGCTGGTCGACCAAGGACGCCGAGGGTGCCGTCGAGACGGTCGCGGGCACGCCCGAGGCGGCCGGCCCGGTCCCGGACGTCGCAGCGCTGCTGCGCGCCGCGCTGCGCACGCTGAGCAAGGCCTGAGGCGGGGGAGCACGTGCACGACGACGAGCTGGCCGCCGCCGAGGAGGGCCACCTGCGCTCCCTGGTGGCAGCCGAGGCGGACGGCGACGAGCGGGCGGTCGAGGCCGCGCTGCGGCCGAAGAACCTCGACGAGGTCGTCGGGCAGACCCGCGTGCGCGAGCAGCTCGGGCTGGTGCTCGAGGCGGCCCGGATGCGCGACCGCGCGCCCGACCACGTGCTGCTGTCCGGACCGCCGGGTCTGGGCAAGACGACCCTGGCGATGATCATCGCCGCGGAGATGACGGCACCGCTGCGGCTCACCAGCGGACCGGCGATCACCCACGCCGGCGCCCTCGCCGCGATCCTGTCGGGCCTCAACGAGGGCGACGTCCTCTTCGTCGACGAGATCCACCGGATGTCGCGTCCGGCCGAGGAGATGCTCTACCTCGCGATGGAGGACTTCCGCGTCGACGTCGTCATCGGCAAGGGGCCCGGAGCGACCGCGATCCCGTTGGAGATCCCGCCGTTCACCCTGGTCGGCGCCACCACCCGAGCCGGGCTGCTGCCGGGGCCCCTGCGCGACCGGTTCGGCTTCACCGCCCACCTGGAGTTCTACGAGGCCGAGGAGCTCGAGCGGATCGTCCAGCGCTCCGCGACCCTGCTCGACGTACACCTGACCGGCGAGGGGGCCGCGGAGATCGCGTCCCGCTCCCGCGGCACCCCGCGCATCGCCAACCGGCTCCTGCGACGGGTGCGCGACTACGCCCAGGTACGCGCCGACGGCGTCGTGACGCTGGACGTCGCGCACGCCACGCTCGACCTGTACGAGGTCGACCGGCTCGGCCTGGACCGGCTCGACCGGGGCGTCCTCGACGTGCTGTGCCGCCGCTTCGGAGGCGGCCCGGTCGGCATCTCCACGCTCGCCGTCGCGGTGGGGGAGGAGCGCGAGACCGTCGAGGAGGTCGCCGAGCCGTTCCTGGTGCGGATGGGCTTCCTCGCCCGTACGCCGCGCGGCCGGGTGGCGACACCGGCCGGCTGGGCCCACCTCGGGCTCACCGCGCCTCGCGACGACGGTGGCGACGGCGCACTGTTCGAGGCCTGACGGACCCTGTCGCCCGGGCCAGGACCGGGTGGCCGGACCGGATTCGTGGTCGTGACCACCCGTACGTCTATGCTTGCCCGTCGGTTCGCCCGGAGGGGTCTTGCCCCGGGCTGTGCGCCCCTGATTCCTACATCGAGAGGTCCTGTTCGTGGAAGGGCTCGTCGGGCTGCTGCCCCTGGTCGGCATCGTCCTGGTGTTCTGGTTCCTGGTCATCCGTCCCACCCAGCGGCGCCAGCGCCAGCAGGTGGAGATGCAGTCGGCGCTGGGCGTGGGTGACGAGGTCATGCTGACCTCGGGCATCTACGGCTCGGTCGTCGCGCTCGAGGACGACAAGGTCCGGGTCGAGGTCGCCCCCGGCACCGTGCTGGCGGTCGCGCGCGGCGCGATCGGCGCGACGGTCCCCGCCGAGACGACCGACCCGAGCACGACCGACCCCACCGACGGGGACGGCGGCTCCCTCCCCAGCACGCACGAGGAGCGCTGAATGGCATCCCGCAGGAACCGGCCCGGCCGGACCCTGGTCGTCTTCTTCGTCGGGATCGCGATCGCCTTCGGGCTGGTCGCGCTCGCCGGGTCCTGGACCCCACGGCTGGGTCTCGACCTGCAGGGCGGCACCCGGATCACCCTCCAGGCGGTCGGCAACCCGTCCTCGGAGAGCCTCGACGAGGCCCGCGACATCATCGACCAGCGCGTCAACGGCTCCGGTGTGAGCGAGGCCGAGGTCACCACCCAGGGCGGCGACGTCATCCAGGTGGAGATCCCCGGCGAGAGCCGCCGCGACCTCGTCGACACCGTCGAGCGCCAGGCGCAGCTGCGCTTCCGCCTCGTCGCGTGCTCCGACTTCGACCCGTGCGCCGCCACCGGCGCCGCCACCGACGGTCTCCAGATCACCCCGGACGCCTCGGGCACCGACGACAGCGCCACCGGCAACGGCAACGGCAACGGCAACGGCAACGGCAACGGCAACGGCAACGGGAACGGCGGCAACGGCAGCGCCAACCGCGTCGCGCCGAGCCTCTCCTCGCAGGGCACCGCGACCCCGTCGGCCGACCCGACCACCGACGCCGGCGACGGGGCCGACGGGGGTGACACCGCCACCGCCGAGCCCTCTGCCGAGGCGACTCCTACCGAGGGCGCCGACGCCGGCGACGTGGCCGAGGAGGAGCAGGAGATCGACCAGAGCGCCACCGGCGACCTCGCGGAGGAGTACGCCTGGGCGACCGGCGGCTACACGCAGGAGGACGTCGATCTCTTCAACTCCTACGTGTGCGACGCCGACGGCAACCTCGTCGACGCCGAGGACGGCACGCCGGCGCAGCTCGTCGACGACCCGCTGAAGCCCCTGGTGGGCTGCTCCCCGCCGGAGGAGGCGCTGGGCAACACCGCGGCGCAGCCGGCGATCAAGTACCTGCTGAGCAAGTCGATCATCGCCGGCACCGACCTCGAGGACGCCAGCTTCGGCATCCCGCGGAACGACGTCCAGTACGTCGTCGACCTGGTCATCGGCGGGGCCGGTCGGTCGGTCTTCTCCGAGGCCTCGCAGACGCTCGTCCCCGACGTCGACCAGTTCGCCATCGTGCTCGACGGTCAGGTCATCTCGGCGCCGACGTTCCAGAGCTCGATCACCAACGGTCGGGCCCAGATCAGCGGCAACTTCACCGAGCAGTCGGCCGGGAGCCTCGCGACCAGCCTGCGGTACGGCGCGCTGCCGATCTCGTTCACCGACCCGTCGACCGACAGCATCGGCCCGACGCTCGCCGGTGACCAGCTCAAGGCCGGTCTCACGGCGGGCATCATCGGCCTCGCGCTGGTGATGCTCTACTGCCTGCTCTACTACCGCGGTCTGGGCCTGGTCGTCATCGCCTCGCTGGTGGTCGCTGCGGCTATCACCTACGCGATGGTGCTGCTGCTCAGCGAGACCGCGGGCTTCACCCTGACCCTTCCGGGCATCGCGGGCCTGATCATCGCGGTCGGCATCACGGCCGACTCGTTCATCATCCTGTTCGAGCGCATCCGCGACGAGATGCGTGACGGCAAGTCGATGCGCGTGGCGGTCGAGTCGGGCTGGACCCGCGCCCGCAACACCTGCCTCGCCGCCGACGCGGTGTCGCTGCTCGCGGCGGTGGTGCTCTACGTGTTCGCCGCCGGCGTCGTGAAGGGCTTCGCGTTCGCGCTCGGCCTCACCACGCTGATCGACCTTGTGGTGTTCTTCTGGTTCACCAAGCCGATGGTGTCCTACCTGGCGCACTTCCGGTTCTTCAGTCGCGGGCACCGCCTCTCGGGCCTGTCCGCGGAGACCCTGGGCGTCGACCGGCTCCCGGCAGGAGGGAAGGCCTGATGGGCAGGTACTCACGACTCGGAAACGACCTCTACACCGGTCGCCGGTCCTACGACTTCGTCACCAAGCGGCTGCCCTGGTACCTCGCGTCGCTGGTGCTTATCGGCGCCGCGATCGGCATCCTGGCCATCCGCGGACTCAACTTCGGCATCGAGTTCACCGGCGGCACCGAGTACACCATCACCCTGCCGTCGGAGCGGGTGAACCAGGACACCGTCGACCAGCTCCGCGAGACCGTCACCGACGCACCGCAGGAGACCGGTGACCCGGTCGTCGCGACCGTCGGCGACGCCGCGGTCTCGGTGCAGGTGCTCAAGCTCGACAACGCCGACTCCGACGACCTGATCGCGATCATCGCCGACTCCCTGGCGATCCCGGTCGACGACGTGTCGGCCACGGAGGTCGGCGCGAGCCTCGGCCGGTCGCTGGCCGAGCGCTCCGCGATCGGCGTCGGGGTGTTCCTCGTGCTGGTGGCCCTGCTGATCTGGGCCTACTTCCGCGAGTGGAAGATGTCGGTCGCCGCGCTGGTCGCGCTTGCGCACGACATCCTCATCACCATCGGCGTCTACGCCGCGTCCGGCTTCGCGGTGACGCCCGCGGCCGTCACCGGCCTGCTCGCGATCCTCGGCTTCTCGCTCTACGACACGGTGGTCGTCTTCGACAAGGTCCGCGAGAACACCAAGAGCCTCGCCGGCACGTCGTACGCCAAGGCGGCCAACCTCGCGGTCAACCAGACCGTCGTGCGGTCGGTCAACACCTCGATCGTGGCGCTGCTGCCGATCGGCGCGATCCTCTACGTCAGCGCCGTCCAGCTCGGCGCCACGTCGCTGCAGGACCTCGCGCTGGCGCAGTTCGTCGGCTCCGCCGTCGGCGTCTACTCCTCGATCTTCGTCGCGCCGCGCGTGCTGGTGCACCTGAAGTCGAACGAGACCGACGTCAAGATGGCCGAGCGTCGCGAGAAGGCCCGCGTCCGCGCCGCCAAGAGCGACCCGTACGCCACCGTCCCCGCCTTCTCCGAGGGCATGGCCGTGGCCGACGCCCCGGAGGGGCTCGAGGACGACGAGCTCGACGACGTCGACGAGGACGGCGGGGAGCGGTCCGGCCGCGTCGCGCCGCCGCGCCGCGAGGAGGCCACCGGCAAGGGCCGCACCGCGCCGGAGGCCCGTCGGCCGCTCGGCGAGACGAACAGCTCCGGGCGGCGCCAGCCGACCCGGCAGTCGAAGTCCGAGCGCAAGAAGTAGCCCGCGGCCCGGTACGCCGGGTGGGGGAGGAGCACCGGTGACCGAGCAGGCCCGTGCCGCGATCGCGCGGCTCGTCGTGGACGTGCCCGACTTCCCCGAGCCGGGCGTGGTGTTCAAGGACATCGCGCCGCTGCTGGCCGACCCCGACGGCCTCGCCGCGGTCGTCGACGGCCTCGCGCACGCCGGCCGGGACGCCGAGGGAGCCCCGACCGTGGACGCGGTCGTGGGCATCGAGGCGCGCGGCTTCCTCCTGGGCACCCCGGTGGCGCTGGCGCTGGGCGTCGGCTTCGTCGCCGTGCGCAAGGCCGGGAAGCTGCCGCGCAGCACGCACGCCGTCTCCTACGACCTCGAGTACGGCTCGGCGACGCTCGAGGTCCAGCAGGACGCCCTCCGCCCCGGACAGCGGGTGCTCCTGGTCGACGACGTGCTGGCCACCGGTGGCACGGTCGCGGCGACCCGCGAGCTGGTCGAGCGCACCGGTGCCAGCGTCGCGGGCGTCGCGCTGCTGATGGAGCTGTCGTTCCTGCCCGGCCGGGCGACCGTGGGCGACCTGCCGGTCAGCGCGCTGGTCACGGTCTGAGAACGACCCCCTGCCGGGCGCTGGCCGTCGGCGCCCGGGTCACTAGACTGGGGCAATGACGCAGGAGCGAGCCCAGGCCGAGGCCCGGTCCGCGAGCGCGCCGGCCGAGAATCAGCCCTCCGAGGGTGCTGTCCGGCCCCGGCCCGTGCCCGAGGCGCCCGGGTCCGGTCGCGGCATGCGTGCCCGCCTCGCCCGGATGGGCACGCGCTCCGGTGGTGCCAACCCGGTGCTCGAGCCGTTCTTCCGCGCCGTGCGCGCCAACCACCCCAAGGCCGACCTGGCCCTGCTGGAGCGGGCGTACACGACCGCCGAGAAGCTCCACGGCACGCAGATGCGCAAGAGCGGTGACCCCTACATCACCCACCCCCTCGCCGTCGCCACGATCCTTGCCGGCATCGGCATGACCGAGCCGACGCTGTGCGCCGCGCTGCTCCACGACACCGTCGAGGACACGCCGTACACGCTGGAGGAGTGCCGCCGCGACTTCGGTGACGAGGTCGCCCACCTCGTCGACGGCGTGACCAAGCTCGACAAGGTCGTCTACGGCGACTCCGCGCAGGCGGAGACCATCCGCAAGATGATCGTCGCGATGTCGCGCGACATCCGGGTGCTGGTCATCAAGCTCGCCGACCGCCTGCACAACATGCGCACGCTGCGCTACGTCCCGGCCCGCAGCCAGGAGAAGACCGCGCGCGAGACGCTCGACATCTACGCCCCGCTCGCCCACCGGCTGGGCATGAACACCATCAAGTGGGAGCTCGAGGACCTCGCGTTCGCGACCCTGCACCCCAAGATCTACGACGAGATCGTGCGGATGGTCGCCGAGCGGGCGCCGTCGCGCGACCAGTTCCTCGCCGAGGTGATCGCCCAGGTCGAGAAGGACCTGCGCGACGCCAAGATCAAGGCGACCGTCACCGGGCGCCCGAAGCACTACTACTCGATCTACCAGAAGATGATCGTCGGGGGTCGCGAGTTCTCCGACATCTACGACCTCGTCGGCCTGCGTGTGCTCGTCGACGAGGACCGTGACTGCTACTCCGTCCTCGGCGTGCTGCACTCCCGCTGGAACCCCGTGCTCGGGCGTTTCAAGGACTACGTCGCGATGCCGAAGTTCAACATGTACCAGTCGCTGCACACGACGGTGATCGGTCCGGCCGGCAAGCCCGTGGAGATCCAGATCCGGACGTTCGGCATGCACCGGCGCGCCGAGTACGGCGTCGCGGCGCACTGGAAGTACAAGGAGGACGGCCGCGAGGGGCGCGACACCGACGCCCGGCTCGGAGAGACCTCGTCCTCCTCCGACATGTCCTGGGTCCGCCAGCTGCTCGACTGGCAGAGCGAGATCGAGGACCCGGGCGAGTTCCTGGAGTCCCTGCGCTTCGAGATCAACCGCGCCGAGACCTACGTGTTCACGCCACGCGGCGACGTGATCGCGCTGCCGGCCGGTGGCACGCCCGTCGACTTCGCGTACGCCGTGCACACCGAGGTCGGGCACCACACCATCGGCGCCCGGGTCAACGGCCGCCTGGTGCCGCTGGAGTCGACGCTGGAGAACGGCGACGTCGTCGAGGTCTTCACCTCCAAGTCGCCCAACGCGGGTCCCTCGCGCGACTGGCTGGGCTTCGTGAAGTCCCAGCGCGCGCGCTCCAAGATCCGCCAGTGGTTCACCAAGGAGCGGCGTGAGGAGGCCATCGAGCGCGGCAAGGACCAGATCGCCAAGCTCATGCGCAAGGAGGGCCTGCCCCTCAAGCGGCTGCTGTCGCACGAGTCGCTCAGCCTGGTCGCCGAGAGCCTCAACCTCACCGACGTCTCGTCGCTGTACGCCGCCGTGGGTGAGGGCAACCTCGGCGCCCAGACCGTCGTCCGCAAGGTCATCGAGCAGCACGGCGGCGAGGGCTCGGTCCAGGAGGACCTCGCCGAGGCCGTCACTATCACCGAGCACCGCCGCAGCCGCAGCCGGTCGGGCAGCGGCGACTCCGGCGTCGTCGTCAAGGGCGCTCCCGACGTGTGGGTCAAGCTCGCCAAGTGCTGCACCCCGGTGCCGCCCGACGACATCCTCGGCTTCGTCACCAAGGGCGGGGGAGTCTCGGTCCACCGGCGCACCTGCACCAACGCCGAGAACCTCCTCGGCCAGCCGGAGAAGGTGCTCGACGTCGAGTGGGCGCCCAACGCCGCCTCGACGTTCCTGGTCAACATCCAGGTCGAGGCGCTCGACCGGGCCCGGCTGCTCTCCGACATCACGATGGCGCTCTCCGACGCCCACGTGAACATCCTCAGCGCGACTTTGACGACCGCCCGCGACCGGGTGGCGACGTCACGCTTCTCGTTCGAGATGGCCGACGCCAAGCACCTCGACACGGTGCTGAAGAACGTGCGAGGGGTGCCGGGCGTCTTCGACGCCTACCGCGTCACCCAGTGACCCGCCGCCGGCGGTGGCCCCGGTCGGGGCCACCGTGCCTCAGGAGTAGTCGGCGGAGGCGCGCCGGGCCATCTCGAGGAACTGCTCGCGCGAGGCGAGGTTGTCCTCGAGGTCGCGGACCTTCTTGTCGTTCCCGGCGGCCTTCGCCTTCTCCAGGTCGGCGCGCACGTCGGCGATGGCGGCCTCGAGCTTGAGGACCATGTCGGAGGCGCGCGCGGACTTCTCGGGGTCCGAGGCCTTCCACTTCTCGTCCTCGACCTTGCGGATCGACTCCTCGACGGCCCGCATCCGGCCCTCGAGCTCCTTGATCCGGGCCCGCGGCACCTTGCCGGCCTCGTCCCAGCGGTCGGCGAGGTCGCGGAAGGTGCGCTTCGCGGTCTCGACGTCGGTCACGGGGACGAGTGCCTCGGCCTCGACCAGGATCGCCTCCTTGACCTCGGCGTTCGCGGCGAACTCCTCGTCGAGGGCGGCGTTGGCGGCGTCACGGGCGCCGAAGAACTCGTCCTGGGCGCCGCGGAAGCGGGCCCACAGCTGGTCGTCGACGCCGCGGGGTGCGGGTCCGGCGGCCTTCCACTCGCGCATCAGGTCGCGGTAGCGGCCCGCGGTCGGGCCCCACTCGGTGGAGGAGGAGATCGACTCGGCCTCCTTGACCAGGCGCTCCTTGACCACCCGGGCGGCGTCGCGCTTCTCGTCCTGCTCGGCGAAGTGCGCCTTGCGACGACGCGTGTACGTCGTCCGCGCACCGGAGAACCGCTTCCACAGCGCGTCGTCGCTGGGCCGGTCGATGCGGGGGAGCGCCTTCCACTCGTCGAGCAGCTCGCGCAGCCGGTTCGCGCCGTTGCGCCAGTCGTTGCCGGTGGCGATCTTCTCCGCCTCGGCGACGACCTTCTCCTTGCCCTCTCGAGCGGCAGCGGAGCGCTGCTCGCGCTCGGCCTTGCGCACGCTGCGCTGCTGCGCGATGACCGGCAGCAGCGCGTCGAGGCGGGCGGTGAGCGAGGCGAGGTCGCCGACGGCGTTGGCCTCGGCGACCTGCTCGCGCAGCTTCTTCACCGACTCGGTGGCCTCCTCGGGGGAGAGCTTCGACCCGTTGACGCGCTGCTCGAGCAGCTGCACCTCGAAGGAGAGCGCCTCGTAGCGCTCGGTGAAGAACGCGAGGGCCTCCTCGGAGGTGCCCGCGGGGTAGGAGCCGACGGCGCGCTCGCCGTCGGCAGTGGTCACGTAGACGGTGCCGTCGTCTGCGACGCGGCCCCACTCGTTGCTCGTCACGACAGGTCCTTCTTCATCGAGCGTCATCAAGGCTGGTTGCTGGCGCAGGATGACACTGTAGTGCCGACCGGGCCGGATGCGGCCCGGTCGGGTGACGCGCGTCGCCGTCGGCCCGGACGCCGCCCCCGACACCGGCGCGACGGGGCCCTGCCGTCCTCGCTACCCTGAGGCGGTGTTGATCGCCGGCTTTCCCGCAGGTCCCTGGGGCACCAACTGCTTCGTGGCAGCCACCGGGCCGGGCTCGGAGTGCGTCGTCGTCGACCCCGGCAAGGACGCCGCCCCCGGCGTCGCCGAGGTGGTCCGCGAGCACGGGCTCAAGCCGGTCGCGGTGCTGGTGACCCACGGTCACGTCGACCACATGTGGTGCGTCGCTCCGGTCGCGGGCACCTACGACGCGACCGCCTGGATCCACCCCGAGGACCGCCACCTGCTCACCGACCCGATGGCCGGCATGTCGCGCGAGACGACCCAGATGCTGCTCGGTGGGAGCTACGAGTGGGCCGAGCCGGACGACGTGCAGGAGCTCGGTGACGCCCAGGAGCTCGAGGTTGCCGGTCTGACGTTCACCGTCGACCACACGCCCGGTCACACCCGAGGCTCGGTCACCTTCCGCACGCCGTACGACGCCGCCGACGTCTCGCAGCTCATGTTCGCCGGCGACCTCCTCTTCAAGGGGTCGATCGGGCGCACCGACCTGCCTGGCGGCGACCATCCGACGATGCTGCGGTCGCTGCGCGACAAGGTGCTGCCGCTCGCCGACGACGTTGTCGTCCTGCCCGGTCACGGCGAGCAGACGTCGATCGGGCGCGAGCGGGCCACCAACCCGTTCCTCCTCGACCTGCTCGACGATCCGGGGGCCGGAGGCGCCACGGCGCCGGTGACCCGCGGGCTCTGACCCGCGTCCACCGCGCCCCGCACCTGGCAGCCCCGGCCGCAGCCGCCCCGCCCGTCTCGACCGGGCACCACTCCCGAACCAGACACCGAGGTCACACCGACGTGAGCACCAAGCCACGCCCGCTCAGCGGGTTCCCCGAGCTGCTGCCCGCCCAGCGCATGGTCGAGCAGCAGGTCGTCGACCCCCTCCGTCACGTCTTCGAGCTGCACGGCTTCGCCGGCATCGAGACCCGCGCCGTCGAGCCGCTGGACCAGCTGCTCCGCAAGGGCGACACGTCCAAGGAGGTCTACCTCCTGCGCCGCCTGCACGAGGAGTCCGCCGAGGGCCACGCCGGGCTCGGCCTGCACTTCGACCTCACCGTGCCGTTCGCGCGCTACGTGCTGGAGAACGCCGGCAGGCTGGAGTTCCCCTTCCGCCGCTACCAGGTGCAGAAGGCCTGGCGCGGCGAGCGGCCGCAGGAGGGCCGCTTCCGGGAGTTCACCCAGGCCGACATCGACGTGGTGGGTCGTGACGTCCTGCCGTTCCACCACGACGTCGAGGTCACCCGGGTCATGGTCGACGCACTGACCCGCCTGCAGTTCCTGCCGGGCTTCCGGCTCCAGGTCAACAACCGCAAGCTCATCCAGGGCTTCTACCTCGGTCTGGGCGTGGCCGAGGGCGACGGTGTCGACGAGGTCATGCGCCTGGTCGACAAGCTCGACAAGCTGCCGGTCGAGCGGGTCCGCGAGATGCTCCTCGCCGAGGCCGGCGTCGACGAGCAGACCGCCGACCGGGTGCTCGAGCTGGCCACGATCCGCTCGGGCGACGACTCCTTCGTCGAGCGGGTGCGCGCGCTCGACGTCTCGCACCCGCTGCTCGACGAGGGTCTCGAGGAGCTCTCCGCGCTGGTGCGCGGCGTCGCCGACCTGGTCACCGACCGGGTCCGGGTCGAGGCCGACCTGTCGATCGCCCGCGGCCTGGACTACTACACCGGCACGGTCTTCGAGACCCGCCTGGACGGCTTCGAGTCGATGGGCTCGATCTGCTCCGGCGGCCGGTACGACGCGCTGGCCACCGACGGCCGCACGACGTACCCCGGGGTCGGCATCTCGCTCGGCGTGAGCCGGGTCGTCGTACCCCTGCTCGCGCGCACCGGGCTGAGCGCCGACCGCTCGGTGCCCAGCGCGGTGCTGGTGGCCGTCGTCGACGAGGAGCGGCGGGACGCCAGCGAGGCCGTGGCGTCCGCGCTGCGCGCGCACGACGTACCCTGCGAGGTCGCGCCCACCGCCGCGAAGTTCGGCAAGCAGATCCGCTTCGCCGAGCGGCGCGGCATCCCGTACGTGTGGTTCCCCGGCGACGCCGGCAGCCACGAGGTGAAGGACATCCGCACGGGCGAGCAGGTGGCGGCGGACCCCGCCACCTGGACGCCACCGGCCCCCGACCTGCGACCGCGGGTCACCACGGGCCAGACCACCGACGGTCAGCCCACCGAGACACAGGAGAAGCAGTGATCCGCACCCATGACGCCGGCGCCCTGCGCGCCGAGCACGTCGGCCAGACCGTCACCCTCGCCGGTTGGGTGGCCAACCGGCGCGATCACGGCGGCGTGGCCTTCATCGACCTCCGCGAGGCCTCCGGCGTCGTCCAGGTCGTCGTGCGCGACGAGGACGTCGCCCACCAGCTGCGGGCGGAGTTCTGCCTCAAGGTCACCGGAGAGGTCGTCGCCCGCAAGGAGGGCAACGAGAACCCCAACCTCGACACCGGCGAGATCGAGGTCGTCGCCACCGAGGTCGAGGTGCTCAGCACCGCCGCGCCGCTGCCGTTCCCGATCTCCGACCACGTCGAGGTGGGGGAGGAGTCGCGGCTCAAGCACCGCTACCTCGACCTGCGCCGCAGTGGCCCGGCCTCGGCCATCCGGCTGCGCAGCAAGGTCAACCAGGCCGCCCGTGGCGTGCTCGAGGCGCACGACTTCGTCGAGATCGAGACCCCGACCCTGACCCGGTCCACGCCCGAGGGTGCGCGCGACTTCCTGGTGCCCGCGCGCCTGCGTCCGGGCAGCTGGTACGCCCTTCCGCAGAGCCCGCAGCTGTTCAAGCAGCTGCTCATGGTCGGCGGCATGGAGCGCTACTACCAGATCGCGCGCTGCTACCGCGACGAGGACTTCCGCGCCGACCGGCAGCCGGAGTTCACCCAGCTCGACATCGAGATGAGCTTCGTCGAGCAGGACGACGTCATCGCCCTCGGCGAGGAGATCGTGACGGCGCTGTGGTCGCTGATCGGTCACGACGTGGTCACGCCGATCCCGCGGATCACCTACGCGGAGTCGATGGCCCGCTACGGCTCCGACAAGCCCGACCTGCGGATGGGTCAGGAGCTCGTGGAGTGCACGGCGTACTTCGCCGACACGCCGTTCCGCGTGTTCCAGGCGCCGTACGTCGGCGCGGTCGTGATGCCGGGCGGTGCGAGCCAGCCCCGCAAGCAGCTCGACGCCTGGCAGGACTGGGCCAAGCAGCGCGGCGCGCGCGGCCTGGCCTACGTGCTGGTGCAGGAGGACGGCTCGCTGACCGGCCCGGTCGCCAAGAACATCACCGACGAGGAGAAGGCCGGCCTCGCCGCCCACGTCGGCGCCGAGCCCGGCGACTGCATCTTCTTCGCCGCGGGTCCCGCCAAGACCAGCCGCGCCCTGCTGGGGGCGGCCCGCCTGGAGATCGGCCGCCGCTGCGGCCTCATCGACGAGGACGCCTGGGCGTTCTGCTGGGTCGTCGACGCCCCGCTCTTCGAGCCCGCGGGCGACGCCACCGCCGCCGGTGACGTCGCGGTCGGCAGCGGTGCCTGGACGGCCGTCCACCACGCCTTCACCTCCCCGCAGGACGTCGACGGCTTCGACGCCGACCCGGGAGAGGCGCTGGCCTGGGCCTACGACATCGTCTGCAACGGCAACGAGATCGGCGGCGGCTCCATCCGTATCCACCGCGACGACGTGCAGAAGCGCGTCTTCGAGGTGATGGGCCTCGGCGAGGACGAGGCGCAGGAGAAGTTCGGCTTCCTCCTCGACGCCTTCAAGTACGGCGCCCCGCCGCACGGCGGCATCGCGTTCGGCTGGGACCGCGTCGTGTCCCTGCTGGCGGGGGCCGACTCGATCCGCGACGTGATCGCGTTCCCGAAGTCCGGTGGGGGCTACGACCCGCTCACCGCCGCGCCCGCGCCGATCACGGCCGAGCAGCGTGCCGAGGCCGGCGTGGACGCCGAGCCCGAGGACGACGAGACCACCGACGCCCCCGAGGCGCCCGAGGGCCCCGAGGGAGCCTGACCTGCGGTCCTGCGGCGCTGCGTCGTACGGACCGGACGACCAGCCGGTCGTGCCGTCCCTCCCGAGGGCGGGACGGCCGGCTGCGTCGCGTGCGCAGCAGGTGCGGGGCTTGTCCCACAGCGGGACCACCCGGGCGGCAGGCGTCTCAGGGGTCGAGACCAGATCGTTACCGTTACGTACCTGCCTGACACCGGCACCTCACCTATGGTCTCTTGCGGCGCAGATGCGCGCCGGGGGTGCCGTGTGGTCCCTCGGTTCAGCCGAGGCCGATCCACGTGGCGGCCACGACGAGGTGATGATGGCGCTGTCGACCGGGACCGACGAGATCGTGTCTGGTGCAGAGGGCCCCGACGAGAAGTCGGAGGAGGCCCCGTCGTCGAAGAACCTCGCCGGCCGCTCCCCGACGCAGATCGCGCTGGAGCGGCTCCGCAAGGACAAGGTCGCGCTCGTCTGCAGCGCCATCCTGCTGGTCCTCGTGCTGCTGGCGGTGTTCGCGCCGCTCATCTGCGACTGGCTGAACATCTACGTCGACTACAGCAACCCCGACGCGCCGCGTCCGAGCGAGGTGCTGGGGCCGGACAACTACCCGATCATCGGTCCGCCGGACCACGGGTTCATCTGGTCGCACCCGCTCGGCATCGAGCCGCGCACGGGCTACGACAACCTCGCCTACATCCTCTACGGCCTGCGCACGTCGCTGATGGTCGCGGTGCTCGCCACCGCCTTCTCGACCGTGGTCGGCGTGACCCTCGGTCTGATCGCCGGCTACGCGCGCGGCTGGGTCGACTCGGCGCTGTCGTTCTTCATCGACTTCTTCCTGTCGTTCCCGTTCATCCTCGGCGCGCTGGCGCTGGCCCCGATCATCACGCAGCGCTTCGGCGGCAGCTCCGACTCGCTGGCCCGCGCCCAGCTGCTCTCGATCGTGGGCGTGCTGGTCTTCTTCGGCTGGATGGGCCTGGCCCGTCTGATCCGTGGCCAGGTGCTCTCGCTGCGCGAGCGTGAGTTCGTCCAGGCCGCCCAGGTGATCGGCGTGCCGACCCGGCAGGTGCTCTTCAAGGAGCTGCTGCCCAACCTGGTGGCGCCGATCGTCGTCGCGGTCTCGCTGTCGCTGCCGGGCTACGTGGCCGCCGAGGCCGGTCTGAGCTACCTCGGCATCGGCCTGACCGAGAGCCCGTCGCTGGGCCGCATGGTCAACAACGCGACCAACTACTTCGAGAACTATCCCCTGTACCTGTGGTCGCCCGTGATCGTGATCATGATCATGGTGATCGCCCTGAACCTGGTCGGCGACTCGATCCGAGACGCGTTCGACCCCAAGACTCGCCGATAGCCACACCCCCGGCTTTCGGGAGACACACAAGTAGACGAGAAGGGTGGACAGACGATGCGGTTGAAGAAGCCGATCATCGCCGTCGCCGCTGTGAGTGCGTTCGCGCTCGCCGCGTGTGGCGGGAGCAGCGACGGAGACTCGGCGGGCGACGAGGGTGGCTCGTCCGTCGACGTCAACACCAGCGGTGACACCGGCCGCGACCAGGACCCCACCCGTGAGGGTCCTGCGTCGATCGACGGTGCGACCGAGGGCGGCACCGTCACGGTGCTCTCGGCGTCGGGTCTGAACACGATGGACCCCACCGAGGCCTACTACCAGAACACCACGTCGATCCTGACGGGCCTCGTCACTCGTACGCTCACGCAGTACGCGTACGACGAGGAGAACAACAAGATGGTCCTGGTCCCCGACATGGCGACCGACCTCGGTACCCCGAACGACGACTTCACCGAGTGGACCTTCACGCTGAAGGACGGCCTCACCTACGAGGACGGCACCCCGGTCGAGGCCGAGGACTTCGTGTGGTCGGCCGCCCGGTCGATGGACCGCGAGGCGTTCCCCGAGGGTCCCGGCTTCTCCAACGAGTACTTCGAGGGCGGCGACACCTACAAGGGCCCCTACACCGGTAACGGTCTCAAGGGCTTCACCGCGGTCACCGCGGACGGCAACACCCTCACCTACAAGATGAAGACCCCCTTCCCGGACATGCCCTACTGGGCGTCGTTCGCGGCCCTGGGCCCGATTCCGCAGGACGCCTCCGACCCGGAGGAGTACCGCCTGCACCCGCTGGCCACCGGCCCGTACATGTTCGACGACTACGTGCCGGAGAAGAGCCTCCGCCTCGTCCGCAACCCCGAGTGGAACGCGGACAGCGACCCGGCTCGCACCGCCTACCCGGACGAGTACGTCTTCGACCTCCAGACCGAGTCGACCCAGATCGACCAGATCCTGAAGGAGGACGCGTCGGGCGACCAGGCCACCCTGACCTACGACGACATCCTCGCCGAGGACTACCGCGACCTCAGCTCCACCGGTCGCATGTCGGAGGGCACCTTCCCGCTGACGTCCTTCTGGGCGCCGGACTACCGCAAGATCACCGACATCAAGATCCGTCAGGCGATCGCCTACGCGTACCCCTACGCCGACGCCAACCGTGCCGGTGGCTACATCGAGGACGTCACCTCGGTGCCGGCCAGCACCCTGATGCCCCCGGGCACCGCGGGTCGCAAGGAGTTCAACCCGCTCGAGGTCGACCCGGGCACCACGGACGTCGAGAAGGCCAAGGCCCTCCTCGAGGAGGCCGACGCCGTCGGCTACGAGATCAAGTGGCTCTACGCCACCGACGACGACAACTCCGTCGCCGCGAAGGACGTCGTCGAGCAGGCCCTGACCGACGCCGGTTTCACCGCCACCCCGGTCCCGACCACCATCGCGGACTTCTCCACCCTGCGTTCGGACCCCGACACGGACATCAACGTCCGCTCGGGCGGCTGGATCGCTGACTGGCCGTCGGGTGCCTCCTGGTTCCCGCCGCTGCTGAAGACCACCGACGTCGACGCTGGCGTCGTGGGTGCCAACTACTCGATGTTCAGCGAGCAGTCGGTCGACGACCAGATCCAGACGATCCTGGCCTCGCCGATCGAGGAGCAGGCCGAGATGTGGGGCGAGCTCGACGAGACCATCGCCACCGAGTACTACCCGCTGATCATGCTCCGCTACGGCGGCGTTGCTCAGGCGCACGGCTCGGCTGTCGAGGGTCACTTCATCGACAACACGATCGGCATGCCGACCTGGAAGAACATCTGGGTCAACCAGGGCTGATCCCCGGGGCCTCGGCCCCACCCGCCGGGCATTGTCCGGCAGCCTGAATCCGGTCCGCCGGCCACCGGGAGCGATCCCGGTGGCCGGCGGCCACCCGTGCGGGCCGGCACCCCCGGCCCGCACGGCGGCGCGAGGCACCGACCCGGTCCCGACCCGGTCCCCTCCCGGCCGCAGGCCCGCGCGGGTGCGTGAGAGCGCACGACGTACGCGGGTCACTGACAGACTTCCTGCGTGGCGCCACGCCCTGCGTGTGCCGCCGCCCCCGGTGCGGGGTGCCCCCCGCCCCACCGTCCCTGGAAGGACACTCCATGTTCGGCTTCGTGGTGCGACGACTGCTGTCGTCGCTCCTGGTGATCCTGCTCGCGTCGTTCGCCGTGTTCGCGCTGTTCTACCTCGGCCCGAACAACCCCGCGCAGCCCGTGTGCGACAGCGCGGGCGGAAGCCGGTGCACGCCTGAGCGCCTGGAGGCGATCGAGAAGTCGATGGGGCTCGACAAGCCCGTCGTCGTCGCCTACGGCACGTTCATGAAGGGCATCGTCGCCGGCCGCGAGGTCACCATCGGCGCCGCGACGTACGACTGCGACGCTCCGTGCCTGGGCATCGCCTACGGCTCGCGCGGCGAGGTCACCGAGGAGCTGAAGGGGCGCATCGTCCCGACCATCCTGATCGCCGTCGGCGGATCCATCGTCTACCTGGTGATCGGGGTGACGGTGGGGATCATGGCCGCGGCCAGACGCGGGTCGCTGGGCGACCGGCTGCTGGTGAGTGGCAGTCTCATCGTGTCCTCGATCCCGTACTACCTGATCTGTCTGCTGGCGTGGCTCTACCTCACGCTGAAGACCGACATCTTCCCCGAGACGGGGTACTTCCCGATCACCGAGGACCCGCTCAAGACCTTCAGCGGGCTGCTGCTGCCGTGTCTGGTGCTGGGCATCGCCTCCTCGCCCGTCTACGCCCGCTACACGCGTGGCCAGATGGTGGAGACGCTCGGTGACGACTACATCCGCACGGCGCGCGCCAAGGGCCTCGGTGGCCGGACGGTGCTGCTCAAGCACGGTCTGCGCGCCGCGATGGTCCCGATCGTGACGATCTTCGGTCTCGACTTCGGCATCCTGCTGGCCGGCACCGTGTTCACCGAGAAGATCTTCGGCATCGACGGCATCGGCCGCTGGGGCCTCGACGCGATCAGCGCGCCGCAGGACCTGCCGGTGCTGACCGCCACGGTCCTGGTCGGCGCGATCTTCATCGTGATCTCCAACCTGATCGTCGACCTCGTGTACGGCGCCCTCGACCCGCGAGTGAGGCTCGGATGACCACCACCGCCAACGCCCCCGCGTCCTCCTCGACGAGCGGCAACGAGCCCTACCTCGTC
Organism: Nocardioides sp.; assembly: GCA_002729525.1. Classification (GTDB taxonomy): domain Bacteria; phylum Actinomycetota; class Actinomycetes; order Propionibacteriales; family Nocardioidaceae; genus Nocardioides. The sequence goes on along the minus strand of PBYI01000067.1, from coordinate 83,413 downwards.
GTCGACGACCTCACCGTCAAGTTCCCCACGGCCGACGGCCTGGTCCACGCGGTCAGCAACCTCAGCTACTCCGTCGAGCTCGGAAAGACGCTCGGCATCGTCGGTGAGTCCGGCTCGGGCAAGTCGGTGTCGAGCATGGCCGTCCTCGGCCTGCACGACACCCGCTCGGCGCGGATCACCGGCTCGATCAAGGTCGGCGGCCAGGAGGTCGTGGGTCTCTCCGAGGGCAAGATGCGCGAGATGCGCGGCAACAAGGCCGCGATGATCTTCCAGGACGCCCTCGCCGCGCTGCACCCGTTCTTCCGGGTCGGCGCCCAGCTGGCCGAGGCCTACCTGGTGCACCACCCCGACGCCTCGAAGAAGCAGGCCCGGGCCCGTGCGGTCGAGATGCTCGACCGGGTCGGCATCCCCGAGCCCCATAGCCGCGTCGACGACTACCCGCACCAGTTCTCCGGCGGCATGCGCCAGCGCGTCATGATCGCGATGGGTCTCATCAACGACCCGTCGCTGCTCATCGCCGACGAGCCCACGACCGCGCTCGACGTGACGGTGCAGGCTCAGATCCTCGACCTGCTCCAGGACCTCCAGCGCGAGTTCAACTCCGCGATCGTGATGATCACCCACGACCTCGGCGTCATCGCCGAGATGGCCGACGACGTCATGGTGATGTACTCCGGCCGCGCCGTGGAGTACGGCACCGTGAGGACGATCATGACCAAGCCCGAGATGCCCTACACGTGGGGCCTGCTCTCGAGCATCCCGGACGTCTCGTCGGACGTGAACACCAAGATGGTGCCGATCCCCGGCACGCCGCCGAGCCTGCTCACGCCGCCACCGGGCTGCGCCTTCGAGCCGCGCTGCACCCACCGCGACAAGGTCGCCGGCGGTCTGTGCGGCACCGCGCTGCCCGAGCTGCGTCCGGCCAGTGACGGCCACGGCCACCTGAAGCGCTGCCACCTCACCGACGCCGACAGCATCTTCCAGACCGAGGTGCTGCCGGACGTCGCGCCCGCGACGAGCGAGGAGAACTGATGTCGCACTCCGCGAACGAGGACGAGCACTACCCCGACGACCCGGAGAAGGCGCGTCACCAGCCGACCTACACCAAGGGCACCCAGTCCGAGCCGACCGGCGAGCCCTCGCTCGCCTCGATGACTCAGGAGCCCCACCGCGAGCAGCCGACCGCCGACGACGACTCGGTGAGCTCGCTGGGCGGCGACGCGCACACGCCCAACGTGCTCGACCCCGACGCGCCCGCGGTGCTGACGGTCGAGAACCTGCGGATGTACTTCCCGGTGAAGTCCTCCGGCGTGATCCGCCGCCGGATCGGCGATGTCCAGGCCGTCGACGGCGTGTCGTTCGAGGTGCCCCAGGGCGGCTCGCTCGGCCTGGTCGGCGAGTCCGGCTGCGGCAAGTCGACCACCGGTCGCCTCATCACCCGGCTGTACGACCCCACCAGCGGGTCGATCCACTTCGGCGACCAGGACCTCGCCACGCTGTCGAGCCGGGAGATGAAGCCGCTGCGCCGCGAGGTGCAGATGATCTTCCAGGACCCCTACAGCTCGCTGAATCCGCGGCACACCGTCGGCAAGATCGTCGGTACGCCGCTGGCGGTGCACAAGGTGGTCCCGAAGAACAAGATCATCCCGCGGGTGCAGGAGCTGCTCGAGGTCGTCGGCCTCAACCCCGAGCACTACAACCGCTACCCCAACGAGTTCTCCGGCGGTCAGCGCCAGCGCATCGGCATCGCCCGGGCCCTGGCGCTCCAGCCGAAGGTGATGGTCGCCGACGAGCCGGTCTCCGCGCTCGACGTGTCGATCCAGGCGCAGGTGATCAACCTGCTCCAGGACATCCAGCGCGAGTTCGACGTCGCGTTCCTGTTCATCGCCCACGACCTCGCGGTGGTCCGGCACTTCTGCCCCGAGGTCGCGGTCATGTACCTCGGCAAGATCGTGGAGATCGGCGACCGCGACAGCATCTACTCCGGCTCCCGGCACCCCTACACCCAGGCGCTGCTCTCGGCCGTGCCGGACGTCAAGCAGGCCACGGTCGGTGGCCGGCGCGAGCGCATCAGACTCGAGGGGGACGTCCCCTCGCCGATCAACCCGCCGTCCGGCTGCCGGTTCCGCACCCGCTGCCCGATCGCCCAGGAGATCTGCGCCAAGCACGAGCCGCCGCTGCTGCAGATCGGCAAGCGCCACAAGGTGGCCTGCCACTTCCCGGGCCGCCTCGGCCAGCACCCGACCGAGCCGCTGACCTCGCGTCTGCTGGGTGTCGACGACCAGGGCAACCCGGACCCGGGCGGCAGCCCGAGCGCCGAGCTCAACGACAAGCCCGGCTACGACGACACCTGGTTCGACCTGGACTCGCGGACGTTTGGCCGAGCCTGACGGCCCCGCCGACGAGGGGCTCTTCGCCGCCGACCCGCCGCCCTCCGCCCGCACCGGTCCGACCGGGACGGTCGGGGGCGGCGGGTCGCTGTCGGCGACCTCGCACGCGGGCGCTCCACTGGCCGTGCGCATGCGCCCGCGCAGCCTCGACGAGCTCGTCGGCCAGGAGCAGCTGCGCACACCGGGCAGCCCGCTGCGCCAGCTCATCGACGGCGATCGCGCGCTGTCGCTGCTGCTGTGGGGCCCGCCGGGCACCGGCAAGACCACGATCGCCTCGATCCTCAGCCGGCACACCGGCAAGCGCTTCGTCGAGGTGTCCGCTGTGTCCGCCGGCGTCAAGGAGGTGCGCGCTGCCATCGACGCCGCCCGCGCGGAGGTCGTGCGCGGCGGCGAGCAGACGGTGCTCTTCGTCGACGAGGTGCACCGCTTCTCCAAGGCGCAGCAGGACGCCCTGCTGCCCGGCGTGGAGAACCGCTGGGTGACGCTGGTGGCGGCCACGACGGAGAACCCGCACTTCAGCGTGATCTCGCCGCTGCTGTCGCGCAGCCTCCTGCTGCGGCTGCAGTCGCTCAGCGACGACGACGTCCGCGCCGTGCTGCGCCACGCGGTGGCCGACGAGCGCGGGCTCGGCGGTGAGGTCGAGCTCGCCGACGACGCCCTCGAGCACCTGGTGCGGCTCGCCGGGGGAGACGCTCGGCGCTCGCTCACCTACCTGGAGGCGGCCGCCGGCGCGGCGTCGTCACGCGGAGACGGCCTCGTCGACCTGGCCACGGCCGAGACCGCGGTCGACCGCGCCGCGGTGCGCTACGACCGGCAGGGCGACCAGCACTACGACGTCACCAGCGCGTTCATCAAGTCGATCCGCGGTTCCGACGCCGACGCCGCCATGCACTACCTGGCCCGGATGGTCGAGGCGGGGGAGGACCCCCGGTTCATCGCCCGCCGCCTGGTGATCCTGGCCAGTGAGGACGTCGGCCTGGCCGACCCCACGGCGCTGACCACGGCGGTCGCCGCCGCGCAGGCCGTGCAGCTGATCGGGATGCCGGAGGCCGGGCTCAACCTCGCCCAGGCCACCATCGCGCTGGCCGTCGCCCCGAAGTCGAACGCCGTCACCACCGCGCTGACCGCGGCGCTGGCCGACGTACGGGCGGGCAAGGTCGGCCCGGTGCCGCCGCACCTGCGCGACGCGCACTACGCCGGCGCGAAGAAGATCGGCCACGGCGACGGCTACCAGTACAGCCACGACGCGCCGTACGGCGTCGCGACGCAGCAGTACGCTCCCGACGTCGTGGCCGACGCGCGCTACTACGAGCCCAAGGAGCTGGGCGCCGAGGCCGCGGTCAAGGAGCGCTGGGAGCGGGTACGACGCATCATCCGCGGCGACGGTGGCCGGCGCTGAATCCGGCCAGCGCCCGTCGACGTGGATGACCTAGGCTTGAGCGCCATGGGCACCGACGTCAGCATCCCCACGTGGGTGCTGCTGGCGACCCTCGGTGCGGTCGTCCTGCTCGCCCTCGCGGTCGTGCTGGCGGTGCGGTCCGTGCGCGCGGTGCGCGTCGGGGCCGAGGCCGACCGGCGTGCCGCCCGCGACGACGCCGAGCAGCTGCGTCGTCGGCTCGAGGAGGTCGAGCGCCAGGTCGCGCGCCACGAGCGTGCGGCCGTGCGCAGCGAGCAGGAGTTCGTGATCACCCACCTCGGTGACGAGGAGCCAGCGGACGACGACACCGCGGTCGAGGCGCCCGTGCTGCCCGCCCCGCTATTCGCCGACGCGGTGCTGCGCGAGAGTGCCGTGCGTGCCGGCACGGTCGCCGCCGGCCTGCGTCGCGCCCTCGCCCCCGAGACGCTCCACCGGGTGCGCTTCGCGATGCGCCGCGAGGTCAAGCGCGCCCGCAAGCAGCGCCGCGCCGACACCCGCCAGGCCCGTCGCGACGTCCAGGCGCGCCGCCGCGCCGCTGCGGGGGCCGAGGTCGCATGAGCACCGTCGAGCCGCGCCGGGAGGCGCGACGATGAGCCGCGCGCTGTGGTTCGCCGCCGGCGCCGGCGCCGGGGTCTACGCCGCCTTCCGGGCCCGGCGGGCCGCCGAGGTGCTGACCGTCGACGGGCTGCGCGACCGCGTCGGGGCCGCCGTGGTCGGTGCGCGGATGATCCGCGACGAGATGGCCCAGGGCATGGCCGACGCCGAGCCCGAGGTCCGCGAGCGGGTCGACCGGGCCATCGCGCAGCGAGCGGCCGCCGCCCACCCGCCCGAGCTCGCCGCGGGCGACGGCGCACGGCGTACCGATCCCGGCGGCGAGCAGACGAGCACCAGCCAGACCAGCCAGACCAGCACCACCCTGACCAGCGAGGAGCACGACTGATGGAGACCGCGGAGATCCGACGGAGGTTCCAGGCGCACTTCGAGCGCGCCGGCCACACCGTGGTCCCGTCCGCCTCGCTGCTGCTCGACGACCCGAACCTGCTGTTCGTCAACGCCGGCATGGTGCCGTTCAAGCCGTACTTCCTCGGCCAGGAGACCCCGCCGTACGACCGCGCGACCAGCGTGCAGAAGTGCATCCGCACCCCCGACATCGAGGACGTCGGCAAGACCACGCGGCACGGAACGTTCTTCGAGATGTGCGGCAACTTCTCCTTCGGCGACTACTTCAAGGAGCGCGCCATCGAGCTCGCCTGGGAGCTGGTCACCAAGCCCCAGGCCGACGGCGGGTGGGGGCTCGAGGAGGATCGGCTCTACCCCTCGATCCTCGACGGCGACGACGAGGCGCTCGGGCTGTGGTGCCGGGTCACCGGCCTGCCCGAGGAGCGCATCCTGCGGCTGGGCCGCAAGGAGAACTACTGGTCGATGGGCGTGCCCGGCCCCGGTGGTCCGTGCTCGGAGATCCTCTACGACCGCGGCCCCGAGTTCGGCCCCGACTTCGACCCCGCGACGCTCGGCCCCGACATGCCGTTCGCCCTCGAGGACCGGCTGCTGGAGATCTGGAACCTCGTCTTCATGCAGGACGAGCTCAGCGCCGTGCGCTCGAAGGAGGACTTCGACGTCGCGGGGTCGCTGCCGAAGAAGAACATCGACACCGGCATGGGCCTCGAGCGCATCGCGCTGCTGCTGCAGGGCAAGCGCAACATGTACGAGATCGACGTGATGTTCCCCGTGATCGAGCGGGCGATGGAGCTCACCGGCAAGCGCTACGGCGACGACGCCGAGGACGACGTCCGGTTCCGGGTGGTCGCCGACCACGTGCGCAGCTCGATGATGCTCATCAGCGACGGCGTGACGCCCGGCAACGAGGGCCGCGGCTACGTGCTGCGCCGGCTGCTGCGGCGCGCGGTGCGCTCGATGCGGCTGCTGGGCTGCGAGACGCCGGTGCTGCCCGAGCTGATGCCGGTGAGCCGCGACAAGATGGGCGAGACCTACACCGAGCTCCACACCGACTGGGACCGCATCGCGCGGGTCGCCTTCGCCGAGGAGCAGGCCTTCCGCAAGACGCTGGAGGCCGGCACCACGATCTTCGACCAGGCGGCCGCCTCGGTGAAGCAGTCCGGCGGCTCGGTGCTCCAGGGCGCCCAGGCCTTCCAGCTGCACGACACCTACGGCTTCCCGATCGACCTCACGCTCGAGATGGCCTCCGAGGCCGGGCTGACGGTCGACGAGGGCGGCTTCCGCACGCTCATGGCCGAGCAGCGCGAGCACGCCAAGGCCGATGCCAAGGCCAAGAAGGGCCAGCACGCCGACACCCACGCCTACCGCGCGGTGCTCGACGAGCACGGCCCGACCGACTGGCTGGCCTACGAGACCCTCGAGACCGAGTCGCGCCCCGTCGCGCTGCTCTCGGGCGGCGAGCCCACCACCGTTCTCGGCTCCGGTGAGGTCGGCGAGCTGGTGCTCGACCGCACCCCCTTCTACGCCGAGTCCGGCGGCCAGGCCGCGGACGCCGGCACCATCGAGCTGGGCGGCGCCCTGCTCGAGGTGCTCGACGTGCAGCGGCCGGTGCGCGGCCTGGTGGTGCACCAGGTACGCGTCGTCGACGGCGAGGTCGCGCTCGGCAGCGCGTCGTCCGCGGTCGCGCACGCCCGCGTCGACCCCGAGTGGCGCACCGGCGCGCGCCAGGCGCACTCCGGCACGCACGTCGTGCACGCCGCGCTGCGCGAGGTGCTCGGCCCCTCGGCCCTGCAGTCGGGCTCCTACAACCGGCCCGGCTACCTCCGGCTCGACTTCGGGTGGACCCAGTCGCTCACGCCCGAGCAGCTGCGCGACATCGAGGAGGTCTCGGCGACCGCGCTGCGCTCCGACCTGCCTGTCGGCTGGCAGTACATGACGCTCGACCAGGCGAAGGACTGGGGCGCCATCGCGCTGTTCGGCGAGACCTACGACAACACCAAGGTGCGCGTCGTCGAGATCGGCGGACCCTGGTCGCGCGAGCTGTGCGGAGGCACGCACGTCGACCACTCCAGCCAGATCGGCACCATCGTGGTCACCGGCGAGTCCTCGGTCGGCTCCGGCAACCGCCGCATCGAGGCCTTCACCGGCGTCGAGGGCTTCCGCTACCTCGCCCGCGAGCGCGACGTCGTCGCCCAGCTCACCGGCCTGCTGAAGACCCAGCCCGACGACCTCGTCGGACGCGTCGGCGACCTCGTCGAGCGACTGCGCTCGGCGGAGAAGGAGATCGAGAAGGCGCGCGTCGCCCAGCTGCTCGCCGGCGGTGCCGGTCTCGCCGCGGACGCGGCCGACGTCAACGGTGTCCAGGTCGTCGCCCAGCGCCTCGACGGTGCGGGCGGCGGCGACGTCCGCACGCTCGCCCTCGACGTGCGCGGTCGCCTCGACGCGGCCCGCCCCGGCGTGGTCGTGCTCGTCGGCGCCGTCGACGGCAAGGTCGCCGTGGTGGCGGCCACCAACGACCTCGCCCGGGACCGCGGCATCAAGGCCGGCGAGCTGGTGCGCACCGTCGCCCCGCTGCTCGGCGGCAAGGGCGGCGGCAAGGACGACGTCGCCCAGGGCGGCGGCTCCGACCCGTCGCGCATCGACGAGGCGCTGGCGCTGGTCACCACCACCGTCGCGACCGCGGCGGGCGCGTGACCCGGACCGGCGTACGCATCGGGCTCGACCCCGGTGACGCACGCATCGGGGTCGCGTCCAGCGACCCCTCGGGGTTCCTGGCGACCCCGCTGGAGACCGTGCGCCGGGGCGGGGGAGACCTGCGTCGGCTGCGCCAGATCGTGGAGGAGACCGAGGCGATCGAGGTCGTCGTCGGTCTGCCCCGGTCGCTCTCCGGCACGGAGGGACCGGCCGCCACCAAGACCCGGCGGCTGGCCCGACGACTCGCGCGGCAGGTCGCGCCCGTCCCGGTGCGGCTCGTCGACGAGCGGCTCACCACGGTGTCGGCGGAGGCTATGCTCCGCGACCGTGGCCGGCACGGGCAGGACCGCCGGTCCGTCGTCGACATGGCAGCGGCCGTGCTGATCCTGCAGCACGCCCTCGACAGCGAGCGGGCCACCGGGGACGCACCCGGTGAGCTCGTGGAGGAACCCGATGAGTGACGACCAGCGGCGGCCCGACGAGGACGTCCCGGCGAGCGACGACGCGGACCACGACCCCGCCGAGCAGGAGACCGGCGAGCACACGCCGGTCACGGCGGACGAGCCCGTCGCGGAGACGACTGACGAGGCCGCGCCCGACGACGGCTCCGCGAGCCCGATCGAGGTCGTCTCCGGGCGGTCCGGCGGGCACCGGCGCCGCCGACGCCGCGGCAGCGGCTGCCTCCCGATCCTCCTCGTGCTGCTGCTCGTCGGCGGCGGTGGGTACGTCGCCTGGCAGCAGCTCGACGTCGGCAACCCGCTCGACCGGCTCTCGGACTACCTCAACGACACCGCGGAGGACTACGCCGGCCCCGGTGAGGGCCGGGTGGTCTTCGAGGTCAGCGAGGGCGACACGATCGCCGAGATGGGTCGCAACCTCGTGGCCGACGACGTGGTCGCCTCCGTCCAGGCGTTCACCGAGGCCGCCGCCGCCCGCGACGAGGAGTCGCGCGGCATCCAGGTCGGCTTCTACCAGCTCCAGCGGCAGATGGCCGCCCGCGACGTCGTGGACGTGCTGGTCGACCCGGCCAACCTCGTCGCCGACGTCGTCACCGTCCCCGAGGGACTCACGGTCGACCAGATCGTCGACGTCCTCGCGAAGAACACCGACTACGGCAAGAAGGCGTTCCGCAAGGCACTGCGCAAGCCCGAGCGGCTCGGACTCCCCGACTACGCCGACGGTGAGGCCGAGGGCTACCTGTTCCCCGCGACGTACTCCTACGGACCCAACGCCAGCGCCCTCGACATGCTGACCGCGATGGTCGACCGGTGGCGGCAGGCCGCCGACGACGCGGGGCTCGAGGACGCCGCCGACGAGCTCGGCTACACGCCGCACGAGCTGATGACCGTCGCCAGCCTGGTGCAGGCCGAGGGGCGCGGGGACGACATGCCCAAGGTCGCGCGGGTGATCTACAACCGGCTCGAGAACCCCGGCACCGCCGGCACCGTCGGGCTGCTGCAGATCGACGCCGCCGTCAACTACGCGCTCGGCCAATCGCCGATCGCACGGCTCACGACCGACCAGATCGAGTCGGTCGCCGACTCGCCGTACAACACCTACACCCAGACCGGGCTCCCGCCGGGGCCGATCGAGGCACCGGGGGACGAGGCCATCGCCGCCGCGGCGAACCCGGAGGAAGGCGACTGGTACTACTACGTGACGGTCAACCTGGCGACGGGCGAGACGAAGTTCGCCGAGACGCCGGAGGAGTTCTCGCAGTTCCGGGCCGAGCTCGACCAGTACTGCGCCACGCAGTCCGACCGCTGCTGAGGTCGGCTGCGATGCGCTGCGCCGTGCTGGGAGACCCGATCGAGCACTCCCTGTCGCCGACCCTGCACCGGGCCGGGTACGACGCGGTCGGGCTCGACTGGCGCTACGACGCCGTGCAGCTCGGCACGGCCGGGCTCGCGGGGTTCCTCGCGGCGCTCGACCCCGGGTGGCGCGGACTGTCGCTGACGATGCCGCTGAAGCGTGCGGTGCTTCCGCTGGCCGACGTGGTCTCCGACCGGGCCCGCACGGCCGGCGCGGCCAACACGCTGGTGCTCGCCGACGGTCGTCGGCACGCCGACAACACCGACCTGCCCGGCGCGGTCGCCGCGGTCCGGGAGCGGTACGACGGCCCGGTGCGTGTCGCGACCGTCGTCGGCGCCGGTGCGACCGCCGCCTCGACCGGCCTGGCCCTCGTCGAGCTCGGCGCGCGCGAGGTGGTGCTGCTCGCCCGGAGCGCGGAGCGGGCCGCCGAGACCGTCGCCGTCGTCGCCGCGCACCCGGCCGCCCCTCGGGTGCGGGTCGAGCCGCTCGACGCGCCGGTCGTCGGCGAGGTCGTGGTCTCGACCGTGCCGGCCTCGGCGCAGGACGCTTCGCTGGTCGAGCGCACGGGTGACGCGCCGGTGGTCTTCGAGGTGCTCTACGACCCATGGCCGACGCCCCTCGCGGCCGCGGCGGCCGAGCGGGGGCAGGCGCTCGTCGGCGGACTCGACCTGCTGGTGCACCAGGCGGCGCTGCAGTTCACGGCCTTCACCGGTGTCGCCGCCCCGCTCGAGGCGATGCGGGCGGCGGGGGAGCGGGCGCTCGCGGAGCGGGCCGGCGCGTGACCGACGGGTCCGCCGTGCTGGTCGCCGTGCTCGCGGGGCTCGCGGGGCTCCTGTGCGCCGGCGGCGGGCTGCTCGCCGTACGGCTCGTCGGGCGGCTGCCCGAGCCGGAGCCGCGCCCGGAGCCTGAGCCCTCCGCGGAACAGGGCAAGGACGAGGGCGAGGAGGCGGGCGGGGACGGGTCGCCGCAGGCCGGGCGTCGCCCGAGCATCGCCGAGCAGCTCGCCCGCGACGAGGACCCCAAGACGCCGTACGCCGTGCTCGCCCGGGAAGCGCGGTTCGTGCGTGCCGTCGTGCTGTGGGCGGGGCTCGGGGGCGTCGTCGTCGGCGGCTGGGCCGGCTGGTCGTGGGTGCTGCTCGTGGTGCTCCCGGTCGTCCCGGTGCTCGCCGCCCTCGGCGTGGTCGACGCGCGCACGCGCTACCTCCCGGTGCGGCTGGTGCTCCCGGTGACGGGGTGGCTGGTGGTCGTCGGGCTGCTCGTCGGCCCGCTCACGGGCGCCGGCGACGAGGCGGTGCGCGCGCTGATCGGCCTGGTCGTCGGGCGCAGCGTCTACTGGGTGCTGTGGTTCGTGTGGCCCGCCGGCCTGGCGTTCGGCGACGTACGCCTGGCCGCGCCGCTGGGCTTCGTGCTCGGCTGGGCAGGGTGGGCCGAGCTCGCCGTCGGCCTCTACGCCCCCACGCTGCTGTTCGGGCTCCTCGGCCTGGCCCTCGCCGTCGTACGCCGCGACCGGTCGCTGCTGCGCGCCCCGCGCGCCTTCGGTCCGGCGATGCTCCTGGGCGCGCTGGTCGGCCTCGTCGCCGGCGCCCCGGTCGTCTCCGCCCTCCTCGGCACCTGACCCCCGCCTGGATCGACCCGGCGCAAACTTGCGCCGGGTCGACGTGGGTCGGCGTCTCGTGCGCGGGTCCCGTGCGCGTGACGGTCGGCACGCGATGGGACACTGGGCGCATGCTGCGGTGGTTGACGGCCGGCGAATCGCACGGTCCTGCCCTCGTCGCGATCCTCGAGGGCCTGCCGGCCCACGTGGCCGTGACGTCCTCCGACATCCAGGAGTCGCTCGCGCGACGCCGGCTCGGCTACGGCCGGGGCGCGCGGATGAAGTTCGAGCAGGACCAGGTGACCCTGGTCGGCGGCGTCCGGCACGGCACGACCCAGGGCGGCCCGGTCGCGATCGAGGTCGGCAACACCGAGTGGCCCAAGTGGGAGAAGGTCATGGCGGCCGACCCGCCGGACGACGCGACCGCCGAGGAGCTCGCGGGCTCGGCGCGCAACGCCCCGCTCACCCGCCCGAGGCCCGGCCACGCCGACCTCGCCGGCATGCAGAAGTACGCCTTCGACGAGGCCCGCCCGATCCTGGAGCGCGCCAGCGCCCGGGAGACCGCCGCCCGCGTGGCGCTCGGCCGCGTCGCCTCCAACTTCCTTGAGCAGGCGCTCGGCGCGACCGTCGTCTCCCACGTCGTCGAGCTCGGCGGCGTGAAGGCGCCGGCCGGCCTGGTGCCGGTGACCGACGACGTCGCCCGTCTCGACGACGACCCGGTGCGCTGCCTCGACGCCGAGGCGTCGGCCGCGATGGTCGCCCGGATCGACCAGGCCCACAAGGACGGCGACACGCTCGGCGGCGTCGTCGAGGTCGTCGTGCACGGCCTCCCGCCGGGCCTCGGCTCGCACGTCCACTGGGACCGCCGCCTCGACTCGCGCCTGGCCGGCGCCCTCATGGGCATCCAGGCCATCAAGGGCGTCGAGGTCGGCGACGGGTTCGAGCTCGCCGCCACGCCGGGCTCGCTGGCGCACGACGAGATCGTCCCGACCGCCGACGGCATCCGCCGCACCAGCGGCCGGGCGGGCGGCACTGAGGGCGGCATGACCACCGGCGAGGTGCTCCGGGTGCGTGCCGCGATGAAGCCGATCGCGACCGTCCCGCGGGCCCTGCGCACCGTCGACGTCGCCACCGGCGAGGAGGCCGTCGCGCACCACCAGCGCTCCGACGTGTGCGCGGTGCCGGCTGCCGGCATCGTCGCCGAGGCGATGGTGGCGCTGGTCGTCGCCGACGCCGTGGTGGAGAAGTTTGGCGGCGACTCGCTGGCCGAGGTGCGCCGCAACGCGCAGTCCTACCTCGACACCCTGACCTACCGGTGACGGGCGCCGTGAGCGGTCCGCGGGTGGTCCTGGTCGGCCCGATGGGGGCCGGCAAGACCACCGTCGCCGGCCTGCTGGCCGACGCCTGGGGTGTCTCGGTCCGCGACACCGACGGTGACGTCGAGGCGGCCGAGGGGCGCGCGATCTCCGACATCTTCGTCGACGACGGCGAGGCGCACTTCCGGTCGCTCGAGCGTGCCGCGGTCGCCCGCGCGCTGGAGGAGCACGACGGTGTCCTGGCCCTCGGCGGCGGCGCGGTGCTCGACCCCGCCACGCAGGAGGTGCTGCGGGGCCACACCGTGGTCTTCCTCAAGGTCGGTCTCGGCGACGCGGTCAAGCGCGTCGGCCTCGGTGCCGGCCGCCCCCTGCTCCTCGGCAATGTCCGGGCCACGTTGAAGAAGCTGCTCGACGAGCGCACGCCCGTCTACGAGTCCGTCGCCACCCACGTCGTCGACACCGACGGCACCGAGCCCGCGGACGTCGCCGTCCGCGTCCAGGAGGCCCTCGCATGAGCATCGGCAGCACCGGCAGCGCCATCGAGTGGCACCCCGACGACACCGTCCTGCACGTCGGCGGCGCGTCGCCGTACGACGTCGTGGTCGGCCACGACCTCGCCGGCTACCTCCCGCAGCTCGCGGGCGGCGCCAGCCAGGTCGCCCTGGTCATCCCGGAGGCGCTGGAGGACACCGCCGACTCGGTCGCGGAGCTCTTCGAGTGCGAGGTGACCGTCATGGTCGTCCCGGACGGCGAGGAGCAGAAGTCGGTCGAGGTGGCCGAGGCGTGCTGGGAGGCGCTCGGCGAGGCCGGGTTCACCCGCAACGACGTCGTCATCACCCTCGGCGGCGGCGCCACCACCGACCTCGGCGGGTACGTCGCGGCGTGCTGGCTGCGCGGGGTGCGCGTGGTGCACGTGCCGACGACGCTGCTCGGCATGGTCGACGCGGCCGTCGGCGGCAAGACCGGCGTCAACACCGGCGCGGGCAAGAACCTCGTCGGCGCCTTCCACGAGCCCGCCGGCGTCGTCTGCGACCTGTCCCTGCTCGAGACCCTGCCCCGCGCCGAGCTCGTCGCCGGCCTGGGCGAGGTCGTCAAGTGCGGCTTCATCGCCGACCCCGAGATCCTGCGGCTCGTCGAGGAGACCCACCCGGAGAACCTCGTGCCGTCCTCGCCGGTGCTGCGCGAGCTCGTCGAGCGCGCGATCCGGGTGAAGATCGACGTCGTGGTCGACGACCTGAAGGAGACCGGCGGCCGCGACGGCCACCCGGGCCGCGAGGCGCTCAACTACGGCCACACGCTCGCCCACGCCATCGAGAAGGCCGAGGAGTACGGCGTGCGCCACGGCGAGGCCGTCGCGATCGGCTGCGTCTACGTCGCCGAGCTCGCCCACCGCGCGGGCTCGCTCAGCGCCGAGGACGTCGAGCGGCACCGGGCGGCGTTCCGCCGGGTCGGCCTGCCCACGACGTACGCCGGCGCGCCCTTCGCCGACCTGCTCGCCACGATGCGCGTCGACAAGAAGTCGCGCGGCAACCAGCTGCGGTTCGTGGTGCTCGACGAGGTCGGCCGGCCGCGTGTGCTGGCCGGGCCCAGCGAGGAGCACCTGCGCGAGGCGTTCGTCGCGATCGGCGGCCGGGCGTGAGCGACCCGCGTCGGGTGCTGGTGCTCAACGGGCCCAACCTCGGCCGCCTCGGTCGCCGCCAGCCGGAGATCTACGGCACCACGACGCACGACGAGCTCGCCGAGCTCTGCCGCGGCTGGGGCGCCGACCTCGGGCTCGACGTCGAGACCCGGCAGACCAACCACGAGGGCGTGATGCTCGACTGGCTCAACGCCGCCGCCGACGACGAGGTGCCGGTCGTCCTCAACGCCGCCGCCTGGACGCACTACTCCTACGCGATCCTCGACGCCTGCGCCCAGCTCGTCGCGCCGCTGGTCGAGATCCACATCTCCGACCCGCACCAGCGCCCGGAGGAGTTCCGGCACCACTCCGTGGTCACGGCGTACGCCGTCGCGGTCGTCAAGGGGCAGGGGATCGACGGCTACCGTCAGGCGCTCGAGGTCGTCGCCCGGTCCTGAGCCGCACGAGGCGGTCGGCGATGTCGAGAGCTCCCGATCGGCTCCGTCCCCCGTGCGAGGCGGCCGGACGGGCCGCACCGACGAGGAGGACCTGATGGCCAAGTACCTGCTGCTCAAGCACTACCGCGGCGGCCGACCCGCCACCAACGACGTGCCGATGGACCAGTGGACGCCGGAGGAGGTCGAGGCGCACATGGCGTTCATGCGCGACTTCGCGACCCGCCTGGAGCAGACCGGGGAGTACGTCGACGGGCAGGCGCTCGCGCAGGACGGCTTCTGGGTGCGCCACGACGGCCCGGGTCGTCCGCCGGTGACCGACGGGCCGTTCGCGGAGACCAAGGACCTCATCGCGGGCTGGATGGTGATCGACGTCGAGAGCACCGAGCGTGCGGTCGAGCTGGCCGGGGAGCTGTCCGCGGCGCCCGCTGCCGGGGGTGAGCCGCTGGGGGAGTGGCTCGAGGTGCGGCCGTTCCTCGAGCTGCCCGCCACCGTCACCGAGTGACGCGAGGGGAGTGACCCGCGAGTGAGCGCGCCGGTGCCGGACGAGCAGCTGTTGCGCGCGGTCGTCCCGACGACGATCGCCGCGCTCGTCCGGCGCGGCGCCACGCCCGACGCGGCCGAGGACGCCATGCAGGAGGCGCTGGTCCGGGCGCTGACCGCCTGGCCGGAGGACCCGCCGCGCGACCCGCGGGCGTGGCTGGTGACGGTCGCGTGGCGCTGCCACCTCGACGCCGTACGGTCCGACACGGCGCGGCGGGGACGCGAGGAACGGGCCGAGGCGGAGCCCGGTCCGGGCCCCGTGCCGGACTCCGACGACACGCTGGCGCTCTACTTCTGGTGCGCGCACCCGTCGCTCACGCCGGCGTCCGCCGTCGCGCTCACCCTGCGGGCGGTCGGCGGGCTGACGACGCGTCAGGTGGCCGAGGCCTACCTCGTCCCGGAGGCGACGGCGGCGCAGCGGATCAGCCGCGCGAAGCGCTCGTTGGCCGGCGTACGGCTGGCGGCGCCGGACGGCGGTGGCGACCTCAGCACGGTGCTGCGGGTGCTCTACCTGGTCTTCAACGAGGGCTACTCCGGCGACGTCGACCTGGTCGCCGAGGCGATCCGGCTGACCCGCCGCCTGGTGACGCTCACCGACGAGCCGGAGGCGCTCGGGCTGCTCGCCCTGATGCTCCTCCACCACGCGCGACGCGACACGCGCACGACCGCCGACGGCGCGCTGGTGCCGCTGGCCGACCAGGACCGGTCGCGCTGGGACACCTCCGCCATCGCCGAGGGCGTGGTCGTGCTCCAGGCCGCGCTGGCCCGTGACCGGCTCGGCGAGTACCAGGCACAGGCCGCGATCGCCGCGCTGCACGCCGACGCCCCGAGCGCCGAGGAGACCGACTGGGTGCAGGTCGTCGAGTGGTACGACGAGCTGCTCGCGCTCGGCGACTCGCCCGTCGTACGGCTCAACCGGGCGGTGGCCGTCGGTGAGGCCGACGGCGCAGCCGCGGGTCTGGCGGCGCTGGAGGCCGTGCCGCTGGACGTGCCCCGGCGGACGGCGGTGCTCGCGCACCTGGTCGAGCGGTCCGGCGACGCCGCCCGCGCCGCACCACTCTTCGGCGAGGCGGCGGCGGTGGCGTCGAGCTCCGCGGAACGAGAGCACCTGCTGGTGCGGGCCGCGCGGGCCCGGGGCCGCGTCGCGGGCAGCGGCTAGCCGGCCGCCGGGCGCGAGGGCCACCAGAACCGGTCGCCCAGCAGCAGCGCCAGCGACGGCACCAGCACTGTGCGCACCACGAGGGTGTCCAGCAGGACGCCCACGCAGATCACGGTGCCGATCTGGGCGAGCACGACCAGGGGCAGCACGCCGAGCACCGCGAAGACCGCGGCGAGCAGGATGCCGGCGCTGGTGATGACGCCGCCCGTCGCAGCGAGCGCACGCAGCATGCCCTCACGCGTGCCGTGCTCGGCGGCCTCCTCGCGGGCCCGGGTGGCCAGGAAGATGTTGTAGTCGACGCCGAGCGCGACGAGGAACAGGAACGCGAACAGCGGCGTCGACACGTCCAGCGCGGAGAATCCGAAGACGCCGGTGAAGATCCACCAGGACACCCCGAGCGCGGCGGCGTACGTCGCGACGACCGTGACCACGAGCAGCACGGCGGCCACGACGGAGCGCAGCAGCAGCGCGAGCCCGGCGAGGACGAGGCCGAGGATCAGCGGGAACAGCAGCAGCCGGTCGCGGGCCGCGCCGTCGCGGGCGTCGAGGGCCTCGGCCTCGCTGCCGCCGACGTGCGTGTCGGTGAGCCCGGCCGCTGCCACGGCGTCCCGCAGGCGCTCGACCGTCGCCTCGGCCTCGTCGGAGGACGGCGCGGCGTCGAGCACGGCGGTGACCTCGGTGACGCCGTCGCCCTCGCCGGAGACCCGGGCCGAGCCGACGCCGTCGACATCGGTCACGACGCCGAGCACGGTGTCGGCGTCGTCGGTGGTGAGCACGGTCGTGGGGTCGGACGAGCCGGCCGGGAACGACTCCGCCAGCCGTTCGGCGGCCGTGATCGACTCCGGGGTGTCGAGGAACTGGTCGGCCTGGTCGAGACCGGTGCGGGTGTCCAGCAGACCGGCCGCGAGGGCGGCGAGCACGGCCACGGTGGCGCCGGCGACGACGACCGGGCGGGCGGCCACGACGTCACCGACCCGCCGCCACAGCGAGCGGGAGTCCGAGAGCGCGGTCTGGCCGGTGCGGGGCACGCGCGGCCAGAAGATCCATCGGCCCGGCAGCACCATCGCGGCGGGCAGCACGAGCAGCGCGAAGGCCGCCGCGACCACGATGCCGACGGCGCAGGCCAGGCCGAGGCCGCGGGTGGTCGGCACCAGCGACAGCAGCAGGGTGAGGACGCCGAGCACCACCGTGGTCGCGCTCGCCAGCACCGACTCCGCCGTACGCCGGACGGCCACGGCCATCGCTGCGAACCGGTCCTCGGTGGCGCGCAGCTCGTCGCGGTAGCGCGAGATCAGCAGGAGGGCGTAGTCGGTGCCGGCGCCGAAGACGAGCACCGACAGGATCCCGACGGTCGACTCGTCCCACGGCACCGAGACCAGCTCGAGCACCTGGGTGGCGAGCACCGCGGCGAGCCGGTCGGCGACCGCGACGACGGTGAGCGGGACCAGCCACAGCACCGGGCTGCGGTAGGTGATGACGAGGAGCACGGCCACCACGGCGGCGGTCGCGCCGAGCAGTCGCAGGTCGGCTCCCTCGAACACCGCGGCGAGGTCGGCCTGGATGCCGGCGGGACCGGTGACCGCGGCGGTGACCCCGGCCGGCACGCCGTCGGCGAGGGCCTCGCGCAGCGCGGTGACGGCGTCGGCGTTCTCGGTCGAGGTGGCGGCCTCCACGGGCACGACCGCGAGCGCGGCGGTGCCGTCGTCGGAGACCTGGAGCACGGCGCTGCCCGAGCCGCCCGAGCTGTCCGGGCCGCCGGGCCCGGTGGGTAGGGCGCCGAGATCGGTGAGCAGCGTCGACAGCGCGTCGACGTCCTGCTCGGTGAGCGACTCCTCGCTCGTCAGCAGGACGACCGCCGTGGACGCGTCGTCGGTCGGCAGCCGGTCGGCGAGCTCGACGGCGGCGGTGCTGTCGTAGCCCGCGGGCAGCGCGTCGGTCGACGACGGGTCACGCTCGCCCTCGCCCAGCAGGCCCATCACGGCACCGGCCAGGAGCAGCGGCAGCAGCGCGAACGCCCACGCCGTACGGCGTGCAGTGACCAGCCCGACGAGCCCACCGCCGGATCCGCTCTCGGACGGCGTGGCACGATGGTCCTCGGCAGCATGCTTCGTCACGCGAATAGTGAAGCAGGTGAAATAAAGTGGGGGACACCCCTCCGGGCGAGTGGCCGGCCAGCCGGTCGCTGGTCGCCCTGCGGGCCGCGCTCGACGAGGGCGCCCGCGTACGCCGCGCGCTCTCGCGCCGCGCCGGGCTGTCCGACACCGAGCTGCTCGCGGTCCAGCACCTGATGGGGGAGACCCTCGGACCCGGCGACGTGGCCCGGCGCCTCGGGGTCACCCCGTCCGCCGCCACCGGTGTGGTCGACCGCCTGGTCGGCCACGGCCACGTCGAGCGCGGCGCCGACCCCGACGACCGCCGACGCTCCGTGCTGCGGATGACCGACCCCGGTCGCGCCGAGGTGATGGGGCACCTGATGCCGATGCTGCGGGCCCTCCACGCCGTCGACAGCGACCTCGACGAGCACGAGCGCGCGGTCGTGGCGGCGTACCTCGAGAGGGTCGCCGCCTCCCTCGGCGCCGTCGCCGACGACGACGGGGAGCCCGCGCCTCCGCACGCCGGCACCGTCCCGGCGTCCGACCTCGATTCCGCGCCGCACCGCGAGGACTCCTAGACTGTCCGGTCGGGTCCGGAGCAGCATCGGACCCACTCGTCCCGCAGGCGGGGCGGCCACGGGCGCACAGGACCCGGCCGCCGGACCGCCGCCCGAGCAGAAGGCTGATCCGCACGCATGGCCACCACGAACGACCTCAAGAACGGCATGGTCCTCAACATCGAGGGTCAGCTCTGGTCCGTCATCGAGTTCCAGCACGTGAAGCCCGGCAAGGGCCCCGCCTTCGTGCGCACCAAGCTCAAGAACGTCGAGTCCAATAAGACCGTCGACAAGACCTTCAACGCCGGCACCAAGGTCGAGACCGCCACGGTCGACCGCCGCAACTACTCCTACCTCTACAACGACGGCACCAGCTACGTCTTCATGGACACCAGCTCCTACGAGCAGCTCGAGGTGGCCCCGGAGATCGTCGGCGCCGCCGCCAACTTCCTGCTCGAGAACAACGAGGCGATCGTGGCCACCAACGAGGGGCGCGTGCTCTTCGTCGAGCTGCCGCCGTCGGTCGAGATGGAGATCACCTTCACCGAGCCGGGTGTCGCCGGTGACTCCGCGACCGGCCGCACCAAGCCGGCCACCCTCGAGACCGGCCACGAGATCCAGGTGCCGCTCTTCATCAACCAGGGCGAGCGCGTGAAGGTCGACACCCGCGACTCCTCCTACCTCGGCCGCGTCAAGGGCTGACCGCACACCGTGGCTGCCCGCTCCAAGGCCCGTCGACGCGCCCTCGACCTCCTCTTCGCCTCCGACCTGCGGGGCGAGCAGGCGGTCGAGGCGCTCGAGCGCGCCATCGCCGAGGGCCACGGCCCGGCGAACGAGTACACCGCGACCCTCGTCCGGGGCGTCGAGGAGCACCGCCCGCGCATCGACGAGGTGCTCGCGACCTACTCCCGCGAGTGGTCGCTCGAGCGGATGCCCGCCGTCGACCGCAACGCCCTGCGCCTCGGCGTCTGGGAGGTCCTCTGGGCCGACGATGTGCCTGACCCCGTCGCGGTGAGCGAGGCGATGGCGCTGGTGCGTGAGCTGTCCACCGACGAGTCGCCCGCGTTCGTCAACGGCGTGCTCGGCGCGGTGCTGCGCGACAAGGCGTCGCTGGTCTGACGCTGGTCTGACGCCGGTCTGACGCCGGTCTGGTTCCCGGCCGACCGGTTCCTGCGCGTCGGGGGGAGGCGCCGCCGGCGGCCCCGCACCTAGCGTCGGCGGCATGACTGACATCGAGGTCGACCTCGTCGTCGTCGGGCTCGGCCCGGGCGGGGAGGCGCTGGCGTCCGGAGCTGCCGCCGCAGGGCTGGAGGGGCTCGCGGTCGACAAGCACCTCGTCGGCGGCGAGTGCCCCTACTACGGCTGCATCCCGTCGAAGATGATGCTGCGCGCCGCCGACGCACTGGCCGAGGCGGGTCGCGCCGACGAGCTCGCCGGCGACGTGACCGTCGTACCGTCGTGGCGCCCGGTCGCCGTACGTGTGCGCGACCAGGCGACCGCCGACTGGGACGACACCGTCGCCGTGGAGCGGCTGGAGCAGGCCGGCGCCACGGTGCGCCACGGCACCGCCCGCCTGGTGCCCGGTGAGGACGGCGTACGCCGGGTCGAGGTCGCGCTGCGCGACGGCTCGGCCCTGGTGGCCACCGCTCGTCGCGGCGTCGTGCTCAACCCGGGCACCCGCCCCGCGGCCCCGCCCGTCGACGGCCTCGCGGGCACGCCGTACTGGACCAACCGCGAGGCCGTGCGAGCGACCGTGGTGCCCGCCTCGCTCGTCGTCCTCGGCGGTGGACCGATCGGCGTCGAGCTCGCCCAGGTCTTCGCCCGGTTCGGTGCGCGCACGACGATCGTCCAGCGCGGCGAGCGCCTGCTCCCCGGCGACGAGCCGGAGGCCGCAGCCGTGCTGGCGGACGTGCTGGCCGGCGAGGGTGTGCGGGTGATGACCGGCGCGACCACCACGTCGGTGTCGTACGCCGACGGCGCCTTCGCGATCGGGCTGGACGACGGGGAGACGCTGCACGCCGACCGGCTGCTCGTCGCCGCCGGCCGTACCCCCAACCTCGACGACCTCGGCCTCGACGTCGTCGGCCTCGACCCGACCGCGCGGACTCTGCCGACCGACGACCACCAGCGCGTGCTCGACGCCGACGGCACGCCCCTCGACGGTCTGTGGGCCGTCGGCGACGTCGTCGGGCGTGGAGCCTTCACCCACGTCTCGATGTACCAGTCAGCGATCGCGCTGCGCTCGGTCCTCGGGCAGGACGGCCCCGGCGCCGACTACCGGGCGCTGCCGCACGTGACCTTCACCGATCCCGAGGTGGCTGCCGTCGGACTGAGCGAGCAGGCGGCGCGGGACGCCGGCCTGAGCGTGCGCACCGGCAGCACGCCCATGGAGCAGTCGTCGCGCGGATTCACCCACGGGCCCGGCGCCCGCGGGCTGGTGAAGGTCGTCGAGGACGTCGGGCGCGGCGTGCTCGTGGGCGCCACCGTCGTCGGCCCGGCCGGCGGCGAGGTCATGGGAGCCCTGGCGGTGGCCGTGCAGGGAGAGGTGCCGACCGCCGCGCTGCGGTCGATGATGCTCGCCTTCCCGACGTTCCACCGCGCCATCGACACGGCGCTCGCCGACCTGGACCAGCAGGAGAGCGAGCGGGAGGGAGACACCGCATGAGCACGTCCACCACCGGCACCAGCCCCGGGAACCGGGCCAAGCGGGCCGCCGACAGCGACTGGGTCGACACCATGGGGGCCGTCGGACTCATCGTCTACGGCGTCGTCCACGTCGTCCTCGCCTGGCTCGCGATCCAGCTCGCGCTCGGCGACCGCCGCGGCTCGACGTCGAGCACCGGAGCGGTCAGGGAGCTCGCCCAGGGACCGGTCGGCGGCCCGGTGATCTGGCTCGTCGCCGTCGGCCTCGTGCTGCTGGTCGTCTGGCAGGCGATCGAGGCCGCGTTCGACCACCGCGACGAGGACGGCGTCAAGCGCACCATGAAGCGGCTGCAGTCGGCCGGCAAGGCCGTGCTGTACGCCGCGCTGGCCTACTCGGCGGTCAGGATCGCCACCAGCGAGACCGCCTCCGGCGGCAGCGGCGGTGGCGGCAGCGGTAGTGGCGGGTCGAGCACCGACACGATGACCGCCCAGCTCATGAACGCCCCGGGCGGACAGGTCCTCGTCGGCCTCGTCGGCCTCGCGATCATCGGCGTCGGCGGGTACCGCTTCTACGCGGCGTACGAGGAGAAGTACACCAAGAAGATGGACCGCGACTTCCTCACCGGCAGCAGCGGTACGGCGTTCCGCTGGCTCGCCCGCATCGGGTACGTCGCCAAGGGCCTCGTGCTGATCGCCATCGGCGGCCTCTTCCTGTACGCGGCGGCCACCCACGAGCCGAAGAAGTCCGGCGGCATCGACCAGGCGCTGCGCACCCTGCTCGACCAGCCGTTCGGGCCGTGGATCGTGATCGCCTGCGGTGTCGGCTTCGCCGGGTACGGCGTCTATTGCGTCGCGCGGGCGCGCCACCTCCAGCGCTGAGCGGCTGAGCGGGAGCCCGCTGCCAGGCGGGTGGGTGGCCGGTGGGCGCCCGCCTGCTTGGCTGGACGCATGTCCGCTCCCGCTGACCTCATCTGCGACGTCGTCGTCCTGGGCCTCGGCCCGGGTGGCGAGTACGCCGCCAACAAGCTCGCCCGCGCCGGCCTCGACGTCGTCGCCGTCGACGAGCTCCTCGTCGGAGGGGAGTGCCCGTTCTTCGGGTGCACGCCGTCGAAGCTGATGATCCGGGGCGGCAACGTGCTCGCCGAGGCCCGCCGCGTCGACGGGCTCGGCGGCACCGTGGAGGTGCACCCCGACTGGACCGTGGCCGCCGACCGGGTCCGCAAGGCGACCAACGACTGGCACGACCACCCGCACGCCGACCGCCTCGAGGAGTCCGGCGCGCGGATCGTGCGCGGGCACGGCCGGCTCGACGGCCCCGGCCGGGTCGCCGTCGACACCCCGGACGGCCGGGTCGTCCTCGAGGGCCGGCGCGGCGTCGTCCTCAACTCCGGCACCCGCCCGTCGGTGCCGCCGGTCGACGGCCTCGCCGGCACGCCGTACTGGACCAACCGGGAGGTCGTGAGGGTCGACGCCCTTCCCGCATCGCTGGCGGTGGTCGGCGGGGGAGCGATCGGGTGCGAGCTGGCCCAGGTGTTCGCCCGGTTCGGGTCGCAGGTGACGCTGCTCCAGTCCTCGGACCGGCTGATGACGCGTGAGGAGCCCGAGGTCAGCGAGGTCGTCGTCCGGGCGCTGCGCCGCGAGGGCATCGACGTCCGGCTCGGAGCGTCACTGGACGGGGTGTCGTACGACGGCGACGCGTTCACCCTGACCGTCGATGGCGAGCGGCTCGAGGCCGAGCGCCTGCTCGTCGCGACCGGCCGCACGCCCAACCTCGACGACGTCGGCCTCGACACCGTCGGGCTCGCCCCGGCCGCGGCCTCGGTGCCCGTCGACGAGCGGATGCGGGCCGGGGACGGCAGCCAGCGCCTGTGGGTCGTCGGCGACGTCACCGGACTGGGGCCCTACACCCACGTCGCGCGCTACCAGGGAGCCGTCGCCGTGCGGGACCTGCTCGGGGAGGACGGCCCGTGGGCGGAGTACCACGGCGTCACCCACGTGACCTTCACCGATCCCGAGGTCGGCGGCGTCGGGCTCACCGAGGCCACCGCCCGCGAGCACGGGATCGACGTGCGGGTCGGCACGGCGCAGGTCGAGAGGTCCGCCCGCGGGTGGATCGAGGGCGACGACGTCGAGGGCGTCGTCAAGGTCGTCGCCGACGCCGCCACCGGCGTCCTCGTCGGTGCGTCGGTGGCCGCACCCTCCGGCGGCGAGGTGCTCGGCCTGCTCTCGGCCGCCGTGCACGCCCGGACGCCGGTCGCCACGCTGCGGGGGATGCACTTCGCCTACCTGACCTTCCACCGGGTCGTCGAGGCCGCGCTCGCCGACCTCGATCTGTGAGGGACCCGTTCGACGAGGTTTGACCGTCGGGCGACCGGGCAGGACGACGACGCGCCGTGAGGCGCCGTGCCCCCACGCCCCGCGAGGAGCCTGATGTCCGAGCCCAGCCGCACCGACTACCGCAGCGAGACCAGCGACCGGCTCTACACGCCGGAGGAGCTCGAGGCGTACGCCCGGGCGCAGCTGCCCGGCGAGGCCGGCCAGTCCAGCCAGTCCAGCCAGTCCAGCCAGTCCAGCCAGTCCGGCCAGCCCCAGCACCCGCCGGCGTCCGCCGCGCCGCAGCAGGCCGCGCCGCAGCAGCCCCCGGCGTACGGCGGACTGCGCGCCGACCGGCTGGCCGACCCGCTGAGCGACCCGATCCCGGGCTGGCCCGGGCAGCAGCAGCCCGCTCAGCCCGAGGCCGCCGCGGAGCCCCCGGCCGACGCCACCGTGGTGCGGCCCGCTCTGCAGGCACCGCCGGCCGGTCCGCCGGCCGCGACGCGGCCCGCCGGTCCTCCGCCGTCGGCTCCTCCCGCCGCGCCGCCGCAGGTGGGGCAGCCGCAGGCCGAGCCGCCGCAGCCTGCCCGGTCGGCCCCGCCGCAGCCTGCCCGGTCGGCCCCGCCGCAGCCGGAGGCCGCGGGGTCCGAGCCGCCGCGGTTCATGACCGCCACCGACTTCCTCGATCGTCGCGACGCCGACAAGCCCAGCGGCCCCCCGACGTGGGGCTGGCAGGGCGCCGTCCACCGGATGACCGGCGGCCTGGTGACGCCGCGGATGGGCCCGAAGGAGCAGGCCTACGAGCGCGACCGGTCCGCCATCCAGCGCGACTTCGACGGTCCGCGCACGATCGCCTTCGTCAACCCCAAGGGCGGCGCGGCCAAGACCACGGGTGTGCTCGCCGCCGGCTACACCTTCGGCACCGTCCGGGGTGGCGGCGTGGTCGCGTGGGACAACAACGAGACCCGCGGCACCCTCGGCATCCGTGGCCAGCGCGGCGCCCATCGCAACACCACCCGGGAGCTGCTCGAGGACCTCGGGAAGTTCGAGGACGTCTACCAGTCGCGCATCGGCGACCTCGGCGCGTTCGTGCGCAGCCAGGGCGACGCCCACTTCGACGTGCTCGCCTCGGACGAGCGGGCGGGCGTCACCGGCACGATCCACGCCGACGACTACGCCGAGGTGCACAAGCTGCTCCAGCGCTTCTACCGGGTGATCCTCGTCGACACCGGCAACAACATGCGCGCCGAGAACTGGCTGGCCTCCGCCCAGTCCGCCGACCTGCTGGTCGTCACCAGCACCGTCCGCGAGGACACCGGCTACAGCGGTCTGTGGATGCTCGACGCGCTCCAGGACGCCGGCATCGGCGACCTCAAGCGCAAGACCGTGACGGTGCTGTCCGACCCGTCGCCGAAGGTCGACGAGCAGCTCGCCTCCGACCTGGTCGACGTCTACGAGCAGCGCACCCGCGGCGTCTACCGGGTCCCGTACGACGCGTCGCTGGTCTCCGGCTCGGTGGTGCCCTACCACCTGCTGTCCCGCGACACCCGGATGTCGTGGCTGCACGCCTGCGCCGGGATGGCCGAGGCCCTCTGAGACCGACCCGGCGCAAACGTGTGCCGCTCGGCATCGACCCGGCGCACGTTTGCGCCGGGTCGATCCAGGGACGGAACAACGCGGCGCTCGATGACGCTGGGACGGACATGCGTGCAGTCGTCTACACCGAGACCGGCCCGTCGTCCGTCCTGTCGCTCGTCGAGCGGCCCGACCCCGCGCCCGGGCCGGGCGAGGTCCTGGTCCGCGTCGTGCGGTCCGGGGTCAACCCGACCGACTGGAAGTTCCGCGCCGGCGCCATGCGCGGCCACGACGAGGTGTCGCCCGGCCAGGACGGCGCCGGCGTCGTCGAGGCCGTGGGGGAGGGTGTCGAGCACGTCCGCCCGGGCGACCGGGTGTGGCTGGTGCTCGCCCAGCACGGCCGGCCGATCGGCACGGCCGCCGAGCTCACGGTGCAGCCCGCGGACCACGTCGTGCCGCTGCCCGACGGGGCGTCGTACGACCTGGGTGCCTCGCTCGGTGTGCCGGCCGTCACCGCGCACCGTGCCCTGACGTCGGGGGACGTCGACCGGCTCGGGCCCGGCGCCCTCGACGGCACCACTGTGCTGGTCGCCGGTGGAGCGGGCGCGGTCGGCAACGCCGCGATCCAGCTCGCCCGCTGGGCCGGCTCCACCGTCGTCACCACGGTGAGCAGCGACGCGAAGGCCGCGCTGGCCCGGGCCGCCGGCGCCCACCACGTCGTCGACTACACCGACGGCGTCGAGGAGACCACCCGCCAGGTGCTGGCGGTCGCCCCGGACGGCGTCGACCTCGTCGTCGAGGTCGCCCCCGCCACCAACGCCGCGCTCGACCTGGCGGTGACGCGGGTGCACGGCACCGTGGCGGTGTACGCCAACAACGGCGGCAACGAGCTGGTGCTGCCGCTGCGCGAGACCTTCAGCCGCAACCTGCGCTTCCAGTTCGTCATCCTCTACACCCTCGAGCCGGGTCTGCTCGCGCACGCGGTCGAGGACGTCACCGCAGCCGTCGCGGCCGGCGCGCTGTGCGTCGGCCAGGACGCCGGCCTGCCGCTGCACCACTACCCGCTCGCCGAGACCGCCGCGGCGCACGACGCCGTCGAGGCCGGCGCCGTCGGCAAGGTCCTGCTCGACCTCGACTGACCCGCTCACGGCGTCGAGCCGTCGTACATGTACGACGGCTCGGCGCTGCTAGGGTCACCGGCACGTACCGACATCCTTTAACGAGCCGTCCCGTGAGGCGGAGAAGGAGGTCCGCGAGCGCGTGTCCGCACCCGATCGCACCCCCGGGCAGGGCGACCTGCCGGCGCCGCCGTCCGGCGAGACCCCCGACGGCCGCGTGGTCCTCGACGAGCGCGACGTCGCCCGAGCCCTGACCCGCATCTCCCACGAGATCCTCGAGCGCAACAAGGGCGCCGGCGACCTGGTGCTGCTCGGCATCCCGAGCCGCGGTGTCCCGCTCGCCCAGCGCATCGCCGACCGGATCCGGTCGACCGAGGGCGTCGAGGTGCCGGTCGGCTCGCTCGACGTGACGATGTACCGCGACGACCTGCGGCGCCACCCCGCCCGCGGGCCGCAGCGCACCGAGATCCCCGTCCCCACCCTCGACGGCCGCACGGTCGTGCTCGTCGACGACGTCCTCTACTCCGGCCGGACGGTGCGCTCGGCCCTCGACGCGATGAACGACCTCGGCCGCCCGGACGTCGTCCGGCTCGCCGTGCTGGTCGACCGCGGGCACCACCAGCTGCCGATCCGCGCCGACCACGTCGGCAAGAACCTCCCCAGCGCCCGCACCGAGCGGGTGATGGTGCGCCTGGCGGAGCTCGACGGCGTCGAGGGCGTCTGGATCGCCGACGCCGACGACGACCGGCCCAGCCGGGTGGGGAGCGACTCGTGAGGAAGCACCTGCTCTCCATCGACGACGTGAGCGCCGACGACGCGGCCACGCTGTTCGCGACGGCCGCCGAGATGCACGACGTCCAGCACCGCGAGGTCAAGAAGCTGCCCGCACTGCGCGGCCGCACCGTCATCAACCTCTTCTTCGAGGACTCCACCCGCACCCGGTCGAGCTTCGAGATCGCCGGCAAGTGGCTCTCGGCCGACACGATCAACATCACCGGCAAGGGCTCCTCGGCGTCCAAGGGCGAGAGCCTGCGCGACACCGTGCTCACCATCTGCGCCATGGGCGTCGACGCGCTGGTGATGCGGCACGCCGCCAGCGGTGCGGCGCACCAGGTCTCGCAGTGGGTCGACGCAGCGGTCGTCAACGCCGGCGACGGCACGCACGAGCACCCCAGCCAGGCGCTGCTGGACGCCTACACGCTCCAGCGCCGGATCGGCCCGCTGGAGGGCAGGCACGTCGCGATCGTCGGCGACCTCACCCACAGCCGGGTCTTCCGCAGCAACGTCAAGCTGCTGCTCAAGCTCGGCGCCCGGGTCACCGCCGTGGCCCCGCCGACGCTCATGCCCAGCGGGGTGACGCCGTGGTCGCAGGCCGACGGGTTCGCGCTGTCCTGGGACCTCGACGAGGTGCTCCCGACCGCGGACGCCGTGATGATGCTGCGGGTCCAGAAGGAGCGGATGAGCGGCGGGTTCTTCCCGACGCCGCGCGAGTACACCGTCGGCTACGGACTCACCCGCGACCGGCTCGGTGTGCTCGGCCCCGACGTACCGATCTGCCACCCCGGCCCGATGAACCGCGGCCTGGAGATCGCCGCCGACGCCGCGGACGCCGCACAGTCGGTCGTCCTCGACCAGGTCTCGGCCGGCGTCGCGGTCCGGATGGCGATCCTCTACCACCTGCTCGCCGGCGAGGAGAACGCATGAGCACCCACTCGCAGCCCAGGACCGACACCGGCGGCCCGGACGTCGTGCTGGTGCGCGGCGCCTCCGTGCTCGGCGAGCGCACCGCCGACCTGCTGCTGCGCGACGGCGTGGTGGCCGCGGTGGGCGGTCCGGGCGAGCTCGGGGACACCGACGGTGCGCGCGTCGTCGACGCCGACGGCATGGTCGCCCTCCCGGGCCTCGTCGACCTGCACACCCACCTGCGCCAGCCCGGCCGCGAGGACGCCGAGACGGTGGCCAGCGGCTCGCGCGCCGCGGCCGTCGGTGGCTACACCGCCGTGCTGGCGATGGCCAACACCACGCCGGTCACCGACACCGCCGAGGCAGCCGAGCACGTGCACGACCTCGGCGTCGCCGCGGGTCTGGTCGACGTCCACCCGGTCGGCGCCGTCACCCGCGGTCTGGGCGGCGAGGAGCTCGCCGAGCTCGGCCTGATGCACCGCTCGCGGGCCGCGGTGAAGGTGTTCTCCGACGACGGTCGCTGCGTCGCCAACCCGCGCGTGATGCGCCGGGCTCTGGAGTACGTCAAGGCCTTCGGCGGGGTCATCTCCCAGCACTCCCAGGACCCCGACCTCGCCGGTCCGACCGCCTGCTGCCACGAGGGCGAGCTCTCGGGCCGCCTCGGCCTACCGGGTTGGCCCGGTGTTGCCGAGGAGGTGGTCGTCGCCCGCGACGTCATGCTGGCCCGGCACACCGGCAGCCGGGTGCACGTCGCGCACGCCTCCACCGCCGGCACCGTCGAGGTGCTGCGCTGGGCCAAGGCGCAGGGCTACCCGGTGACCGCCGAGGTCACCCCGCACCACCTGCTCCTCACCACCGACCTGCTGGCGACCGCGAACGGCGGCTACGACCCGACGTACAAGGTCAACCCGCCGCTGCGGCCGGAGGAGGACGTGCTCGCGCTGCGCGAGGCGCTGGCCGACGGCACCATCGACGTCGTCGCCACCGACCACGCCCCGCACGCCCGCCACGACAAGCAGCACGCCTTCGTCGACGCCGCCTTCGGCATGCTCGGTCTGGAGACCGCGCTGTCGGTCGTCGCGTCGGTCATGGTCGAGCCCGGACTGCTGACCTGGGCCGACGTCGCGCGCGTCATGTCGTCGCGACCGGCCGAGATCGCCGGTCTCGACCGGCAGGGCCGCGGGCTCGAGGTCGGCGCGCCGGCCAACCTGGTGCTCGTCGACCCCTCCGCCGACATCACCGTCGACCGGGACGCCTCGGTCTCGCTCTCGCGCAACAACCCGTACGACGGCCGCCGGTTCGGCGCCGCCGTGCGCGCGACGTTCCTGCGGGGCACCCCGACGGTGCTCGACGGCGCGCTCGTGTGACTCCGGTGGCCGGGTCTGCCGGGTCTGCCGAGCCTGCTGGGCCTGCCGGGCCGGCCGACCCGCTGGCCCGGCTGCTCGCCGTACCGCCCGACCTCCCGGTCGTCACCGGCCTGGAGGCGGTCGCTACGGCCGTGACCGACCGGGGCGTCGCCGTCGTCCAGGCGCCACCCGGCAGCGGCAAGACGACGCTCGTGCCGCCCGCGGTGGCGCACGTGCTCGCCGCCGCCGGACGCGGCGGCCGGGTCGTGGTGACCCAGCCGCGCCGCATCGCCGCCCGCGCCGCCGCCCGACGGTTGGCCGGCCTGCTCGAGGAGCCGGTGGGGGAGACGGTCGGGTACGCCGTGCGCGGCGACCGCCGCTCCGGCCCCCGCACCCGGGTCGAGATGGTGACCCCGGGCGTCCTCCTGCGCCGGGTGCAGCGCGACCCCGAGCTGCCCGGCACCGACGCCGTCGTGCTCGACGAGGTGCACGAGCGAGCGCTGGACGCCGACCTGCTCCTGGCGCTGCTCCTCGACGTGCGGGCGCTGCGCGACGACCTCGTGCTGGTCGCGATGTCCGCCACGGTCGAGGCCGGGCGGTTCGCCGACCTGCTGGGGGACGGGTCCGACGAGCCGGCCCCGGTCGTCGACGTGCCCGGCGCGCTGCACCCGGTCGCCACCCGGTGGGCGCCGCCGCCGTCGGGCACCGCCCCGCTGGACGACCGCGGGGTCACGCCCCGCTTCCTCGACCACGTCGCCGCGGTGGCCCGCCGCGCGCTCGACGCCGACGAGGGTGACGTGCTGGTCTTCGTGCCCGGCGTGCGCGAGGTCGACACGGTCGTCCGGGCCCTCGCCGGCGCCGGCGCCGACGCGGACGTCGTACCGCTGCACGGGCGGTTGCCCGCCGCCGAGCAGGACCGTGCGCTGCGTCCTGCGACAGGGGGCGGGCGACGGCTGCGACGGGTGGTCGTCTCCACCGCGGTCGCGGAGTCGTCGCTGACCGTCCCGGGCGTGCGGGTCGTGGTCGACGCCGGACTGTCCCGCGAGCCGCGCACCGACCACCGCCGCGGGCTCGGCGGCCTGGTGACCGTGCGGGCGAGCCGGGCCGCGGCCGACCAGCGGGCGGGCCGCGCCGGCCGCGAGGCGCCCGGCTCCGTGCACCGCTGCTGGACCGAGAGCGAGCACGCCCACCTCCCCGCGCACCCGCAGCCGGAGGTCGCGGTCGCCGACCTCGCCGGTCTCGCGCTCGAGCTCGCCGCCTGGGGCACGCCCGACCCGGCCGACCTCGCGCTGCCCGACCAGCCGCCCACCGCCGCGCTCGACGCCGCTCGCCGCACCTTGCGCTCCCTCGGCGCGGTCGACGCCGACGGTGCGATCACCGCGCGCGGTCGACTCATGGCCCGGGTGCCGGCCGACCCGCGACTGGCCCGAGCGCTGCTCGACGGCGCCGAGGTCGTGGGCGCCCGCCGGGCTGCCGAGGTCGTCGCTCTGCTGTCCGAGGACGTCCGCGCGCCCGGGGGCGACCTGGTCGCGGCCCTGCGCGTCGGGCGCCGGGGCGACGTACCGGGGTGGCGGGCGGCCGTCGACCGGCTCCGCGACACCCTGCCGACCGACCTGCGCGACGCCCGTGGCGAGCACCAGCTGCCCGACGACCTCGCTGTCGGGGCGGTGGTGGCGCTCGCGCACCCCGACCGGGTGGCCCGTCGCCGTGACGGCGCCGCGGACGCCTTCGTGATGGTCGGCGGCACCGGTGCCGAGCTCCGCGGGGGCGCTGGCGGCGGGGGAGCCGGCTTCGCCGGCGTCGACTGGCTCGCCGTCGCCGACGTGGACCGTACGCCGGGCCGCCGCGACGCCGTGGTCCGCAGCGCCGCCCCGCTGACCGAGGACCTCGCGCTGGCCGCCGCGGCGGCCGACCGGGTCGTCGGGGAGGAGGTGACCTGGACCGACGGGCGGGTGCGTGCCCGCCGGGTCGACCGGTTGGGCGCCGTGGTGCTGACCGAGACCCCGATCGGCGACCCGTCGCCCGCCGCCGTGGCCACCGCGGTCCGCGACGGGCTGCGTCGCGACGGTCTCGACGCCCTGCCCTGGACCGAGGGCGCCCGGGCGCTGCGCCGACGCCTGGCGTTCTGCCACGCCGCCCTCGACCACCCCTGGCCGGACGTCTCCGACGACGCGCTGCTGGCCGGGCTCGACGACTGGCTGGGCCACGCGCTCGGCCGGGTGCGCACCGCCCGCGACCTGGCCCGCGTCGACGTCGGGTCGGCACTGCGCGGACTGGTGCCCTGGCAGGAGGCCGGGCGCCTCGACGAGCTCGCGCCGGAGCGGGTCGCCGTACCCAGCGGGTCGCACCACCGCGTCGACTACACCGACCCGGCGCGCCCGGTGCTCGCGGTCAAGCTCCAGGAGTGCTTCGGCTGGGACGCGGCTCCCGCGCTGGCCGGTGGGCGGGTGCCGCTGGTGCTGCACCTGCTCTCACCCGCCGGCCGGCCGCTCGCGGTCACCGGCGACCTCGCGTCGTTCTGGGCCGACGCCTACGCCGGCGTCCGCGCCGAGATGCGTGGGCGCTACCCCAAGCACCCGTGGCCGGAGGACCCCACGACCGCGGAGGCGACCGCTCGCACCAAGCGACGCGGCTGACCGCCTGCGGGCGACCACGACCTGTGACCTCACCCACGACGTGACCTGCCGGTAACAACCAGCGCCCACCGTGGAGGCACCCCACCAGGAGGCTCCCCGTGGACCTGACCAGCTGCCCCGAGTGCGACGCGCCCGCCGAGGTGCTCGACCGCGCCGTCCTGCCCAGCACCGACGGCCCCGTCGAGCACGCCCGCGTGCGCTGCGTGGCCCGCCACGTCTTCACGCTCCCGGTCGAGCGGCTCGCGCGCCCGGGAGCCGCCGTAGCCGCTCCGAGCGCGGGGGACCGGCACGCTGTCAACGGTCCGAGCGCCACCCACGGCTGACCGGTACCGGTCCGGCACCGCCCCGTCCGGCACGACGCTGACAGGTGGTGAGACGCACGCCGTCTCGCGCGCGGTGGCACGCCGATCCGCTGCTAGGGTCGGCGCAGCCTGAACGTCCTTTAAGCACCGTCCTGTGAGGCGGAGAAGGAGGTTGGCGTGCCGCTGCATGCCCCTATGGGTCCCTCCCCGGCCCTGCTCGTCCTCGAGGACGGGCGCACCTTCCACGGCGAGTCCTACGGAGCCGAGGGTGAGACCTTCGGCGAAGCCGTCTTCAACACCGGCATGACCGGTTACCAGGAGACGCTGACCGACCCGTCCTACCACCGCCAGGTGGTCGTGATGACCGCGCCGCACGTCGGCAACACCGGCGTCAACGACGAGGACCCCGAGTCCTCGCGCATCTGGGTCGCCGGGTACGTCGTGCGCGACCCTGCCCGGGTCCCGTCGAGCTGGCGCAGCCGCCGCACGCTCGACGACGAGCTGCGCCAGCAGGGCGTCGTCGGGATCTCCGGCGTCGACACCCGCGCGCTCACCCGCCACCTGCGCGAGCGCGGCGCGATGCGCGTCGGCATCTCCAGCACCGAGACCGACCCCGAGGCGCTGCTCGCCCGGGTGCGCGCGTCGGGTGAGATGGCCGGCTCCGAGCTGGCCGGCGAGGTCTCCACCGACGAGGCGTACGTCGTGCCGGCCCAGCCCGGGCCCTGGGGCGAGAAGCGGTTCACCGTGGCCGCCCTCGACCTCGGCATCAAGTCGATGACGCCCTACCGGATGGCCGAGCGCGGCATCGAGGTGCACGTGCTGCCCGCCACCGCGACGCTCGACGACGTCAAGGCGGTCGGTGGCGCCGACGGACCCGACGGGCTGTTCTTCTCCAACGGCCCCGGCGACCCGGCGGCCACGACCAGCCAGGTCGAGCTGCTGCAGGGCGCGCTCGCCGAGAACCTGCCCTACTTCGGCATCTGCTTCGGCAACCAGCTGTTCGGCCGAGCCCTCGGGTTCGGCACCTACAAGCTCAAGTACGGCCACCGCGGGATCAACCAGCCCGTGATGGACCGTACGACGAGCAAGGTCGAGGTCACCGCGCACAACCACGGCTTCGCCGTGGACGCGCCGCTCGACGGCGCCACCACGACGCCGTACGGCGAGGCGACGGTGAGCCACGTGTGCCTCAACGACGACGTCGTCGAGGGCCTCGAGCTCCGCGGCGCCGACGGTGCCCTCAAGGCCTTCTCGGTCCAGTACCACCCGGAGGCCGCGGCCGGACCGCACGACGCCGCCTACCTCTTCGACCGGTTCGTGCAGCTGCTCGCCGACAACACCGAGGGTGGTCTCTGATGCCGAAGCGCACCGACATCTCGTCCGTGATGGTGATCGGCTCGGGGCCGATCGTCATCGGGCAGGCCTGCGAGTTCGACTACTCCGGCACCCAGGCGTGCCGCGTGCTCAAGGCCGAGGGCCTGCGCGTGGTCCTGGTCAACTCCAACCCGGCCACGATCATGACCGACCCGGAGTTCGCCGACGCCACCTACGTCGAGCCGATCACCCCGGAGTTCGTGGAGAAGGTGATCGCGAAGGAGCGCCCCGACGCGCTGCTGGCGACGCTGGGCGGCCAGACCGCCCTCAACGCCGCGATGACGCTGCACGCCAACGGCACGCTGGAGAAGTACGACGTCGAGCTCATCGGCGCCTCCGTCGAGGCGATCGAGAAGGGCGAGAACCGCGAGCAGTTCAAGCGGATCGTCGAGCAGCTCCCGCCCGAGTGGGGCGCCGAGGTCGCGCGCAGCGTGATCTGCAACGGCGAGGACCTCGCCCCCGGCTCGAAGAAGGAGGCCAAGGTCGCCGCCGCGCTGGACAAGGCGCTGGCCGCGGCCGACGACCTCGGCTACCCGGTCGTGGTCCGCCCGAGCTTCACCATGGGCGGCGCGGGCTCCGGCCTGGCCTACAGCCCCGACGACCTGCGCCGCATCGGTGGCGCCGGCCTGTCGGCGTCCCCGACCACCGAGGTGCTCCTCGAGGAGTCGATCCTCGGCTGGAAGGAGTACGAGCTGGAGGTGATGCGCGACAAGGCCGACAACGTCGTCATCGTCTGCTCCATCGAGAACGTCGACCCCCTCGGCGTGCACACCGGTGACTCGATCACCGTCGCCCCGGCGATGACGCTGACCGACCGCGAGTACCAGCGGCTGCGCAACATCTCCATCGGCGTGATCCGCGAGGTCGGCGTCGACACCGGCGGCTGCAACATCCAGTTCGCGGTCAACCCCGAGGACGGCCGCATCGTCGTCATCGAGATGAACCCCCGCGTGAGCCGCTCCAGCGCGCTGGCCTCGAAGGCGACCGGCTTCCCGATCGCCAAGATCGCCGCGAAGGTCGCCATCGGGTACACCCTCGACGAGATCCCCAACGACATCACCGCCGAGACCCCGGCGTCGTTCGAGCCGACCCTCGACTACGTCGTGGTGAAGGTGCCGCGCTTCGCGTTCGAGAAGTTCCCCGGCGCCGACCCGACGCTGACCACGCACATGAAGTCGGTCGGCGAGGCGATGGCCATCGGCCGCAACTTCACCGAGGCGCTGCAGAAGGCGCTGCGCTCGCTGGAGTCGAAGGGCGCGGCGTTCGACTGGGAGAAGGACTTCGTCGACCTCGACAAGGACGCCCTCCTCGCCGAGATCGCCACCCCGCACGACGGCCGGCTGAAGAAGGTCATGGACGCCATCCGGGCCGGCGCCACCGGCCAGGAGGTCTTCGACGCCACCGGCATCGACCCGTGGTTCGTCGACCAGCTCGCGCTCATCAACGAGATCGCCGTCGAGGTCACCGCGGCCGACGAGCTCACCCCGACGCTGCTGCGCAAGGCCAAGCGGCACGGCTTCTCCGACACCCAGCTCGGCAAGATCCGGGGCATGACGCCGGACGTCGTCCGCGGCGTGCGGCACGCGCTCGGCATCCGGCCGGTCTTCAAGACCGTCGACACCTGCGCGGCGGAGTTCGCCGCCCGTACGCCGTACCACTACTCCTCCTACGACGAGGAGACCGAGGTGGCGCCGCGCGAGCGCGAGGCCGTCATCATCCTCGGCTCGGGGCCCAACCGGATCGGCCAGGGCATCGAGTTCGACTACTCCTGCGTGCACGCCTCCCTCGCGCTGAGCGAGGCCGGCTACGAGACCGTCATGGTCAACTGCAACCCCGAGACGGTCTCGACCGACTACGACACCTCCGACCGGCTCTACTTCGAGCCGCTGACCCTGGAGGACGTCCTCGAGGTCGTCGCGGCCGAGCAGGCGGCCGGCCCGGTCGCGGGCGTGATCTGCCAGCTCGGCGGCCAGACGCCGCTGGGTCTCGCGCAGGGTCTCGCGCACGCCGGCGTCCCGATCGTCGGCACCAGCCCGGACGCCATCGACCTCGCCGAGGAGCGGGGCGCGTTCGGCCGGGTGCTCGCCCAGGCCGGGCTGACGGCACCCAAGCACGGCACGGCCACGACGTTCGGCGAGGCGCAGTCGATCGCCGCCGAGATCGGCTACCCGGTGCTCGTGCGCCCGTCGTACGTCCTGGGTGGCCGCGGCATGGAGATCGTGTACGGCGAGGACGCGCTGCGCACCTACCTGGAGAAGTACGTCGCCGCAGGGCTGATCAGCGAGCGCGCACCGGTGCTCGTCGACAAGTTCCTCGACGACGCCGTCGAGATCGACGTCGACGCGCTCTTCGACGGCGAGGAGCTCTTCCTCGGCGGCGTGATGGAGCACATCGAGGAGGCCGGCATCCACTCCGGCGACTCCTCGTGCGCCCTCCCGCCGATCACGCTCGGCGCCCGCGAGGTCGGCCGGATCCGCGAGGCCACCGAGGCGATCGCCCGGGGCGTCGGGGTGCTGGGCCTCATCAACATCCAGTTCGCGATGGCCGCCGACATCCTCTACGTCCTCGAGGCCAACCCGCGTGCCTCGCGCACGGTGCCGTTCGTCTCCAAGGCGACCTCCACGCAGCTCGCGAAGGCCGCGGCCCGGGTGATGCTGGGCGAGTCGATCGCCGACCTCCGCGCGGCCGGCGCCCTCCCGGCGACCGGCGACGGGGGAGCGCTCCCGACCGACCAGCCGATCGCGGTCAAGGAGGCGGTGATGCCGTTCAACCGGTTCCGCACCCCCGACGGCAGCCAGGTCGACACCGTGCTCGGACCGGAGATGAAGTCCACCGGCGAGGTCATGGGTCTCGACCGCGACTTCGGCACCGCGTTCAGCAAGTCGCAGGCCGCGGCGTTCGGCCCCCTGCCCACCGAGGGCACGGTGTTCGTGTCGATGGCCAACCGCGACAAGCGCTCGATGATCTTCCCGGTCAAGGTGCTCGCCGACCTCGGCTTCGACATCCTCACCACCCAGGGCACCGCCGAGGTGCTGCGCCGCAACGGCGTCGCGTGCCGCGTGGTGCGCAAGCACTTCGAGGGCACCGGCCCGCAGGGCGAGAAGACCACGGTGCAGCTCATCCACGACGGCGAGATCCAGCTGATCGTCAACACGCCGTACGGCGCGGGCGGCGGCGGGCAGCAGGGCGCCGCACGCCTCGACGGCTACGAGATCCGCACCGCGGCGGTGATGGCCAACGTCCCGTGCATCACCACCGTCCAGGGTCTCGGGGCCGCCGTGCAGGGCATCGAGGCACGACGCCGCAACGACGTCGGGGTCCGCAGCCTCCAGGACTGGGCGCGGCTCACCGGCGCCGACGCGTGAGCGGCCGGGCCTCCGGGGCGGCCCCGCGCGGGTCGTCCACCGGCGTCTACCAGCGGCTGTTCGCCCACGGACTGTCCCGGCTCGACGCCGAGGCGGCCCACCGGCAGGGCTTCGCGGCGCTGCGGCTGGGCTCGCCCCTGGTGCGGGCGGCGGCGCCGCTGGCCGACCGGCTGCTCGGGGTCGACCCGCAGCCGGTCGAGGCGATGGGGCTGAGGTTTCCGCACGCCCTCGGCCTGGCCGCCGGGTTCGACAAGAACGCCGAGGCCGTCGACGCGCTCGCGGCCCTCGGGTTCGGCCACGTCGAGGTCGGCACGGTCACCGCGCAGGCCCAGCCGGGCAACCCGCGTCCGCGGCTGTTCCGCCTGGTCAACGATCGGGCGGTCGTCAACCGGATGGGGTTCAACAACGAGGGCGCGGCCGTCGTCGCCGCCCGGCTCGCGGACCGCGAGCAGCGTCGTCGGCGGCTGCCCGCCGGGTCCGGGCCGGTGCTCGGGGTCAACGTCGGCAAGACCAAGGTCGTGCCGGAGGACGACGAGGCCGCGGTGCTCGACGACTACGCGACCTCGACCCGCCTGCTGGCGCCGTACGCCGACTACCTCGTGGTCAACGTGAGCTCGCCCAACACCCCCGGTCTGCGGCACCTCCAGGCCGTCGAGCGGCTCGAGCCGCTGCTGCGGCACGTGCGGCTGACGGCCGACCGGGCCACGGTCGAGGCGGGTCTGCGCGACACGCCGGTGCCGCTGCTGGTCAAGATCGCTCCCGACCTCGCCGACGACGACGTGCTCGCGGTCGGCGACCTCGCCCTGGCCGTGGGCCTCGACGGTGTCGTGGCCACCAACACGACGATCTCCCGGGAGGGCCTGCGCAGCCACCCGGCCGAGGTCGAGGAGCTCGGCGCCGGTGGCCTGTCCGGCCGACCGCTGCGGACCCGCGCCACCGAGGTGCTGCGGCTGCTGCGCGACCGGGTCGGTCCCGGCCTCACCCTGGTCGGCGTCGGCGGCATCGGCAGCGCCGAGGACGCCCGGGAGCGGCTCGCCGCCGGGGCGGACCTGCTCCAGGCCTACACGGCGTTCGTCTACGAGGGGCCCGCGTGGCCCCGCCGGGTCGTCGCCGGGCTCGCGGACACCGGCGCTGGGGAGGGCGTGTGAGCATGGCGGGCATGAGCAGCACCACCTTCGGCGCCCGGTTCACCGCCG
The DNA here is from genome assembly GCA_002729525.1 of Nocardioides sp. Taxonomy (GTDB): domain Bacteria; phylum Actinomycetota; class Actinomycetes; order Propionibacteriales; family Nocardioidaceae; genus Nocardioides. The sequence continues at coordinate 45,257 of PBYI01000067.1, read as the reverse complement.
CCCTCGCCGAGCGCGGCCCGTTCTGCGTCGGCATCGACCCGCACTCCTCGCTGCTGCTGGAGTGGGGGTTGAGCGACGACGTGGCCGGGCTGGAGCGGTTCGCGATGACGGTCGTCGAGGCCGTGGCGCCGGTGTGCTCGCTGGTCAAGCCGCAGTCGGCGTTCTACGAGCGCTTCGGCTCGCGCGGCGTGGCCGTCCTCGAGCGCGTCGTCGCGGCCTCCCGCGAGGCCGGTGCGCTGGTCCTGCTCGACGTCAAGCGCGGCGACATCGGCTCGACGAGCGCGGCGTACGCCGACGCCTACCTCGACCCGGCCTCGCCCCTGGGCAGCGACGCCATCACGGTGAGCCCGTTCCTCGGCTTCGGCTCGCTCGACCCGTTCGTCGACGCCGCCACCCGGCACGACGCCGGTCTGTTCGTGCTGGCCCTGACCTCCAACAAGGAGGGCCCGGAGGTCCAGCACGCCCGCACCGACACCGGCGAGGCCGTCGGGGCGCGGGTGCTCGACCACCTGCGCCGGCTCAACGACGGCGCCGAGCCGCTGGGCTCCTTCGGCGCGGTCGTCGGTGCGACCATCGCCGCGCCCGACCCGGACACCGGCATCGACCTCGACTTCAACGGCCCCGTCCTGGCGCCCGGCTTCGGGGCCCAGGGCGGCACGCCCGCCGACATCGCCCGGATCTTCGGGCGCGCCGCCGGGCGGGTCGCGGCCAGCAGCTCGCGCGAGGTGCTGCGCGCCGGACCGGACGCCGCCGCGATGCGCGACGCCGTCCACCGTGCCAACGACGCGCTCCGGGGACTGACCACCCCGTGATCCCCGGCGCCCGTGGCGGACGCGGCACCAAGGTCGTCGCGATCATGCTGGCCGCCGCGCTCGTGCTCGGCGGCGGTGCGCTGCTGTTCGCGGCGATCGGCGGCAGCGGCGACCCCTACGCCCGCTACTGCGACGAGGTCACCGACCAGCAGCAGGCGCTCTCGGAGGCGGTCGGGCTCGGTCCGGGAGCGGGCCTCCTGGCCGCGCTGCCCTCCTTCCGCGACCTCGCCGACGCAGCACCCAGCGACCTGGTCGACGAGTGGCGTGTCGTGCTGACCCGCTCGGAGGCGCTCGCCGACGCGGTCGACGCCGCCGGCCTCGACCCCGCGACGTACGACCCCTCCGACAACCTGCCGGACGACCTCGACCCGGACGCCGTCGCGATGCTCACCGCGGCCGAGGCCGGCCTGGCCGGTCCGCAGGCCGCCGCGGCCCTGGTCGGCGTGCAGCAGCAGGCGCGCGACGTCTGCGGCACCCCGCTGGTGGTCGACGGCGCGCTCGACCTGGTCACGGGTGCAGGCGCCACCCGGGAGTCGGAGTCGGGCCCCTACTGCGAGGAGGTCCGCGCCCGCCAGGCGGCGCTCTCGCGTGTGCTGTCGTCGGGCGGGGCCGACGCGCTGCTGCGCGCCCTGCCGGCGTTCCGGGCCCTCGCCGCACAGTCTCCCGGCACGTTGCTGAGCGACTGGCGCCTCGTCGTACGCCGGGTGGCCGCGCTGCGCGACGCGCTCACCGCGGCGGGGGTCGAGCCGTCCGACTGGGCGACGTACGACCCGCAGGACCCGCCGGCCGGGATCTCGGCGGCCCAGCGGGCGGCGGTCGAGCAGGCCGCCACCGACCTCGCCTCGGCGACCACCGAGGAGGCGCTCGGCGTGGTGCAGACGGTGACCACCCGCGTCTGCGGCACCTCGCTCGTGGGGTGAGGCGCACCGCCGCGCGGTGGGTCGTCAGGAGCTCCGCGAACACCCCCGCCGGGATACGTGGCCCGAGCCGACACCCCGCCCGAGCAGGAATTTCTTTGCCACGACGAGACACGGGGGGCGCGTTGTGCCTGGGTGCGGGGCGTCGCTAGATTGGGCCGACGGTGGCCACTCTCCCCGGCCGCCGGAACCTATCGAAGGACAACCCAGTGGCGCTGCCTCCGCTCACCCCAGAACAGCGACAAGCCGCACTCGACAAGGCCGCAGCCTCACGGCGCGAGCGTGCCGAGGTGAAGAACCGGCTGAAGAACTCCGGCGCGACGATCAAGGAGGTCCTGGCCGACGGCCAGACCAACGAGGTCATCGCCAAGATGCGCGTCATCGAGCTCCTCCAGTCGATGCCGGGCCTCGGCAAGGTCCGGGCCAAGCAGACGATGGAGCGCCTCGGCATCGCCGAGTCGCGCCGCGTGCGCGGCCTGGGCGCCAAGCAGGTCGCGGCTCTCGAGGCGGAGTTCGCCTCCGAGTGACCCGCAGCACGCGCACCACCCGCAGCACCCGAGGAGCCGCGTGACACCCGTGACCCCGGGGACCAGCCGATGAGCCGGCCCAGCCGACTCGTCGTGCTGGCCGGTCCCACGGCCGTCGGCAAGGGCACCGTGGCCGCCGCGGTCCGAGAACGACACCCCGAGGTGTGGATCTCGGTCTCGGCGACCACGCGCGCCCCGCGACCGGGCGAGGTCGACGGCGTGCACTACCACTTCGTCTCCGACGAGGAGTTCGACCGGCTCGTCGCCGCCGACGAGCTGCTCGAGTGGGCGACCGTCCACCGGGTGGCGCGCTACGGCACGCCGCGCCTGCCGGTCGAGCGGGCGCTCGCCGACGGGCGTCCCGCGATGCTGGAGATCGACCTCCAGGGAGCGCGCCAGGTGCGTCGCACGATGCCGGAGGCGCTTTTCGTGTTCCTCAAGCCGCCGACGTGGGACGAGCTCGTACGCCGCCTGGTCGGTCGGGGCACCGAGGACGAGGAGCAGCGCGAGCGTCGCCTGGCGACCGCGCGCGAGGAGCTGGCGGCCGAGGACGAGTTCGACGTGGCCGTCACCAACCACGAAGTTCACCAGGCTGCCGAGGAGTTGGTAGCCTTGATGACGCTCGGTCATGGGTCCGCCCCGTCCGAGCGTTCCGCGGCGCCCGGGGGCTCCTGAGCCCGGTGCCGGCGGAGTCCACCAGTCCCGAGTAGTGAGGCAGCCGCGTGTCCGCGCCCAACATCGAGGCCGTCGGGGTCCCCACCCCGCCGATCGACGACCTGCTGACCAAGACCGACAGCAAGTACCAGCTGGTCCTGTACGGCGCCAAGCGCGCCCGTCAGATCAACGCCTACTACTCCCAGCTCGGCGAGGGCCTGCTGGAGTACGTCGGCCCGCTCGTGGACACCCACGTGCAGGAGAAGCCGCTGTCGATCGCCCTGCGTGAGATCGCCGACGACAAGCTCACCATCACCGACGTCGACCCCGCCGAGCTCGCCGCCGAGGAGGAGGCCGCCCGCCAGGCCGCCCTCGACGCGCAGGCCGCGGCCGACGCCGCCGAGTGAACGAGCGCCCCTCGGACGACCAGGGGCACGACGTGACGGCCGCGACCCCTCCCGGGGCGCGGCCGTCGTCGCGTCCGAAGGTCGTCCTCGGCGTCGGCGGTGGCATCGCGGCCTACAAGGCGTGCGAGCTGCTGCGCCGGCTCACCGAGTCCGGCCACGACGTCACGGTCGTCCCCACCGCGTCCGCGCTGCGCTTCGTCGGCGCCCCGACCTGGTCGGCCCTGTCGGGCAAGCCGGTGAGCGCCGAGGTCTGGGACGACGTCCACGAGGTGCCGCACGTGCGCCTCGGTCAGACCGCCGACCTGGTGGTCGTCGCGCCGGCGACCGCCGACCTGCTGGCCAAGGCTGCGCACGGCCTGGCCGACGACCTGCTCACCAACACGCTGCTCACCGCGCGCTGCCCGGTGGTGCTCGCCCCCGCGATGCACACCGAGATGTGGGAGCCCCCCGCCACCCGCGACAACGTCGCCATCCTGCGCGCCCGCGGCACCGTCGTGGTCGAGCCCGACGAGGGCCGTCTCACCGGGGCCGACACCGGCAAGGGCCGGCTGCCCGACCCCGCCGCGCTGTACGCCGTGTGCCGGGACGCGCTGGAGCGCCCGGGCCAGCAGCCCGACCTCGCCGGACGCCACGTCGTGGTCTCCGCCGGGGGCACCCGCGAGTACCTCGACCCGGTGCGCTTCCTGGGCAACCGGTCCTCCGGCCGGATGGGTGTCGCCCTGGCCGCGGCCGCCGTCGCCCGTGGAGCCCGGGTGACCCTCGTCGGGGCCAACCTGGAGGTCGCCCCGCCCGCCGGCGTCGACCTGGTGCGGGTAGAGACGACGGCTCAGCTGCGCGACGCCGTGCTGGACGCAGCCTCCGCCGCCGACGCGGTGGTGATGGCGGCCGCCCCGGCCGACTTCCGTCCCGCCGAGGCCAGCGGCGCCAAGATCAAGAAGGCCGCCGACGGCTCCGCGCCGCCGCTGTCGCTGGTGCAGAACCCCGACATCCTGGCGGGCCTGTCCGCCGACCGGCCGCACGCCGGGCTGGTGGTCGTCGGCTTCGCCGCGGAGACCGGTGACGCGACCGGGTCGGTGCTCGACCTGGCCCGCGCCAAGCTCGCCCGCAAGGGGTGCGACCTCCTGGTCGCGAACGACGTGGGCGACGGCAAGGTCTTCGGCCGCGACGACACCGAGGCCGTGGTGCTGGGGGCCGACGGCACGGAGACGCCGGTGCCGGCGGGCCCCAAGTCGGGGCTCGCGCACGTGGTCTGGGACCGCGTCGCCGCGCTCTGGGGCTGACCGGCGCGCCGGGGGTGCCCGCGATTCGGTCCTTGAGACGTGCGTCTTGGATAGTGACCGCGGCATAGCCTGGACCGGGCAGTGCGTGGGCCACTGCCGGTACGACGGACGACTGAGAGCGAGCGACACGTGCCTGGACGCCTCTTCACCTCCGAGTCGGTGACCGAGGGTCACCCCGACAAGATGGCCGACCGGATCAGCGACACGATCCTCGACTACCTGATCGAGCACGACGAGCAGCTCCCCGACCTCCGGGTCGCGGTCGAGACGCTCCTCACCACCGGTCTGGTCGCGGTCGCCGGCGAGGTGCGGACGACGGCGTACGCCCCGATCGCCGACCTGGTGCGCGCGGCGGTCAAGGAGATCGGCTACGACCACTCCGACAAGGGCTTCGACTACGCCACCTGCGGCGTCACGGTCGCGATCGGCAAGCAGTCGCCCGACATCGCCCAGGGCGTCGACCAGGGCCACGAGGCCCGCGTCGGTGCCTCGACCGACGAGCTCGACCTGCGCGGCGCCGGCGACCAGGGCCTGATGTTCGGCTACGCGTGCGACGACACCGAGGTGCTGATGCCGCTGCCGATCGTGATGGCGCAGCGCCTCTCGCAGAAGCTCACCGAGGTCCGCAAGTCCGAGGTCATGCCCAACCTGCGCCCCGACGGCAAGACCCAGGTCACCATCGAGTACGACGCCGACGACAACCCGGTGCGCGTCGACACGGTCGTGCTGTCCACGCAGCACTCCGAGGACACCGACCTCGACACCCTCGAGGCCGAGATCCAGAAGCACGTCATCGACCCGGTGCTGGCGACCTTCGACATCCCCTCCGAGGGCTACCGCGTGCTGGTCAACCCGACCGGCAAGTTCGTCGTCGGCGGTCCGATGGGCGACGCCGGCCTGACCGGTCGCAAGATCATCGTCGACACCTACGGCGGCATGGCCCGCCACGGTGGCGGCGCGTTCTCCGGCAAGGACCCCTCGAAGGTCGACCGCTCCGCGGCGTACGCCATGCGCTGGGTCGCCAAGAACGTCGTCGCGGCCGGCCTGGCCAAGCGCTGCGAGGCCCAGGTCGCCTACGCGATCGGCAAGGCCCAGCCCGTCGGCGTCTTCGTGCAGACCTTCGGCACCGGCGTCGTCTCTGACGAGAAGATCCAGGAGGCCGTGCTCGAGGTCTTCGACCTGCGCCCGGGCGCGATCCTGCGCGACCTGGACCTGCTGCGTCCGATCTACGCCAAGACCTCCGCCTACGGTCACTTCGGCCGCGAGGAGCCGGAGTTCACCTGGGAGCGCACCGACCGCGCCGAGGCCCTCAAGGCCGCGGCCGGCGTCTGACGCCTCCCGCACCCGCCGCAGCACCTCCGCGCGCTGCGTCCCGACCCGGGGCGCAGCGCGCGCGTGCGTCGGCGCCCGCTGGTAGACCTGGCTCCCGTGACCGACCGCCGCGACGCCGCGCACACCGAGCAGGAGACGCTCCTGCCCGGCCTGCGCGCCACCGTGGCCGAGTCGCAGGCCAAGGCGCGTGCCACCCGGGAGCGCAAGCGCGCCGAGGTGGAGCCCGCCGACGTCGACCCGGTCGCCCGGGTGCTCGTCGACGTGCCCCTCGCGCACCTCGACCGCACCTTCGACTACGCCGTGCCCGCGCCGATGGCGGAGGCCGCCGTGCCCGGGGCCCGGGTGAAGGTCCGGTTCGCCGGCACCGAGCACGTCGGCTACGTGCTCGCCCGGGCCGCGCGCAGCGACCACCCGGGCCGGCTGGCGCCGCTGCGCCGCGTCGTCAGCCCCGAGCCGGTGCTCACCCCCGCCGTGGCCGACCTCGTCGGGGCCGTGGCCGAGCGGTACGCCGGCAGCCGCTCCGACGTGCTGCGCCTCGCGGTGCCGCCACGGCACGCGACGACCGAGAAGGAGGCCTCCGCCCCGGAGGCGCCGCTGCGCGACGTCGTGCTCCCCGGTGACGCGTGGGCGCCCTACCCGCACGCGGCGGCGTACCTCGAGCACCTGCGCGACGGCGGGGCTCCCCGGGCCGTCTGGGACGCCGCCCCCGGCGACGACTGGCCCACGATGCTCGCGGTGGCTGCCGCCGCGACCCGCGCCTCGGGCCGGGGCGTGCTGCTGGTGGTGCCCGACCGCAAGGACGTCGCCCGCGTCGACGCCGCCCTGGCGGCGGTGCTGGGGGAGGGCCACCACGTGGTGCTGACGGCCGACGCCGGCCCGGCCGCGCGCTACCGCGACTTCCTGGCCCTGGTGCGCGGCACCCGCCGGATCGCGGTCGGCACCCGCGCCGCGGCGTTCGCGCCCGTGCCCGCCCTCGGCCTGGTCGCCTGCTGGGACGACGGGGACGACCTCCTCGCCGAGCCGCGGGCGCCCTACCCGCACGCCCGGGAGGTGCTGCTGCTGCGTGCCGAGCGCGAGGGCACGGCCGCACTGGTCGGCGGCTTCGCGCGCAGCGTCGAGGCCGACACGCTCACCCGCACCGGCTGGGCCCGCCCGCTGTCCCCGCCCCGCGACGTCGTCCGCTCCCGCGCCCGGATCGGTGTCGCCGGCGCGTCCGACGTGGCCCGCTCCCGCGACCCGTACGCCGCCTCGGCGCGCGTGCCCCGCGAGGCGTACGACGCCGTGCGCGCCGGGCTGGAGCGCGGGCCCGTGCTCGTGCAGACCCCGCGTGCCGGCTACGCGCTGTCCCTGGCGTGCGAGCGCTGTCGCACCCCGGCCGACTGCGCCACCTGCCACGGGCCGCTCGCCCAGACCTCGCCGACCAGCCCCCCCGCCTGCCGGTGGTGCGGCACCTCCGCGGCCGGTCGCCGCTGCCCGGAGTGCGGCGCCGCCGGTCTGCGCGCACCCGTGCTCGGCGACGCCCGCACCGGCGAGGAGCTCGCGCGGGCGTTCCCGGCAGTGCCGGTGCGCACCAGCTCGGCGGCCGGCAGGGTGCTCGCCACGGTCGACGACCGGCCCCAGGTCGTGGTCGCCACTCCGGGCGCCGAGCCCGTCGCCGCGGCCGGTTACGCCGCAGTGGTGCTGCTCGACGCGTGGCTGATGCTCGGTCGCGACGACCTGCGCGCCGAGGAGGAGGCGCTGCGCCGGTGGAGCAACGCCGTCGGCCTGGTGGCGCCCGACGCCGCGGTGGTGGCCGTCGGCGACCCCACCGCACCGTCGCTCCAGGCGCTCGTGCGGTGGGACCACGCCGGCTTCGCCGCCCGGGTCGCCGACGACCGTCGTGACGCCCGGCTGCCGCCGGCGGTGCGGCTGGCGACCATCACCGGCTCACCGGGCGCGCTCGACGACGCGCGGGTGCTGCTCGGCGACCACCCGGCGCTCGACGTGCTCGGCCCGGTGCCGGTCGATCCCGCGCCCGGCGCGGGCGACGAGCGGCAGGAGCGGCTGCTCGTGCGGGTGCCCCGCCGCGACGGCGGACGGCTGTCGCACCTGCTCGGTGAGCTCCAGCGGCAGCGCTCAAGCCGCAAGCTCGACCCGGTCCGGGTCCAGGTCGACCCGGTCGACCTGTGACGTCGTGTCGCGCGGTGCCCCGGGGGCCGGAGCCCCGCGGCCCGGGGTCGCGGAACCGACCTGCCGCCCGACGCGTCGTACTCCTATGACCGCCGCCCGCGCCCTGCTCGTCCCGCTCCTGCTGCCCGCCCTGGCACTCACCGCCTGCGGCGAGCAGACCTCGGCGACCGACGCGCCCGACCCGACCCCGACCACCCTCGTCGGCGAGACCTCCACGGAGAGCCCTGCGCAGCCAGAGGTCACGCACCCGTCCGGCGCCGACGACGTGCTGCTCTCGGTCACCACCGCTGGCGGCTTCACCCCGATCGAGTACCAGCAGGTCATCCGCCCCGACCTCTACCTGCTGGGCGACGGCCGTGTCGTCGCGCCGTCGCCGGGCGCGGACCCGACCGGCCTGATGCTGCCGCTGGAGGTGCACGAGGTCGACGAGGCACGGATCGCCGAGGTCCTCACTCTCGCGGAGGAGGCCGGGCTGCTGGAGGACGACGCCGACCTGGAGATGACGGGCGGCGCGATGGTCTCCGACGCCCCGACCACCACCCTGGTGCTCACCACCGGGGAGCCCGCGCGCACCGTCACCACGTCGGCGTACGCGCTCGGCGAGGTTGGTACTGAGAGCGGGCGCCGCGGCGACCTCGCGGAGTTCGTCGCCGAGGCGACCGACCTGCTCACCGGCGGCAGCACCCCCACGCCGTACGAGCCCGAGCAGGTGCGCCTGCACGTGGCCGACCTCGGCTCCGCGGGTGGGGGAGGGCAGGTGCCGACCGCCGACTGGCCCGCCACCGCACCGGCGCTGGCGTCCTTCGAGGACTGCCAGGTCGTCGCGGCCGACCTCGCGGGCGACGACGTCCTCGTGGACACGCTCACCGGGTCCGGCTGGACCACGTTCGTCCAGGACGGTCGCCGCTGGAGCGTGGTCGGTGCGGCCGTGCTCCCGGGGGAGAGCACCCCGTGCGGGTGAGCGGGAGCCGGGGTCGCGCGCGCCCCCTCTAGACTGCTGGGTTCGTGGCGTCCCGAGGTGCGGGGCGCGCGCGAGCGCGAGGGAGGAAACGTGGCGGTCCGGCCGATCCGGCTGTTCGGAGACCCGGTGCTGCGGCGACCCGCAGCACCCGTCGTCGACTTCGACAAGGAGCTGCGCACCCTCGTCGCGGACCTCACCGAGACGATGCTGGAGGCGCCGGGCGCGGGCCTGGCCGCTCCCCAGCTCGGCGTCGGACTGCGCGTCTTCACCTGGAACGTCGACGGCGAGGTCGGCCACCTCGTCAACCCCGAGCTGACCCTGTCGGAGGAGCAGCAGGACGGCGAGGAGGGGTGCCTGTCCATCCCCGGCCTGGTCTACGACTGCCGCCGCGCCCTGCACGTGGTCGCGCACGGCTTCGACATGCACGGCGAGCCGTTGCTGGTCGAGGGCAGCGAGCTGCTCGCGCGTGCGGTGCAGCACGAGACCGACCACCTCGACGGCGTGCTGTTCGTCGACCGGCTCGACACCGCTGCCCGGAAGGCTGCGATGAAGGAGATTCGGGAGTCGGAGTGGTTCGGGCTCGAGCGCCCGACCGTCAAGGTCAGCCCGCACGCGACCCGGGGGCTGGGCATCTGATGCGCGTCGTCTTCGCCGGCACGCCCGAGGTGGCCGTGCCCTCCCTCCAGGCCGTCGCCGACTCCGACCACGAGCTCGTCGGCGTCGTCCCCCGTCCCGACGCACCCGCCGGTCGCGGTCGCAGGCTCGTCGCCAGCCCGGTGGCCCAGCGCGCCGAGGAGCTCGGCGTGCCCGTGCTCAAGCCCGACCACCCGCGCGACCCCGACTTCCAGGACCAGTTGCGCGCGCTTGCTCCCGACGCCTGCCCGGTGGTCGCGTACGGCGCCCTGCTCCCGCAGTCGGCACTCGACATCCCGCCGCTGGGCTGGATCAACCTGCACTTCTCGTGCCTGCCGGCCTGGCGGGGTGCGGCCCCCGTGCAGCACGCGATCTGGGCGGGTGACGAGGTCACCGGCGCCACGACGTTCCGCATCGTCAAGGCGATGGACGCCGGTCCGACGTTCGGCGTGATGACCGAGCGCATCCGGGCCACCGACACCGCGGGCGACCTGCTCGGGCGGCTCGCCGAGGGCGGCTCCGGACTGCTGGTCGCGACGCTGGACGGTCTCGCCGACGGGTCGCTGGGTGCGCGCGAGCAGCCGACCGACGGCATCACGATGGCGCCGAAGATCACCGTCGAGGACGGCGCGGTCGACTGGTCCGAGCCGGCGCTCGCCGTCGACCGCAGGATCCGCGCCTGCACGCCCGCACCCGGCGCGTGGACGACCGACCCCGAGGGCCAGCGGCTCAAGCTGGGTGCCGTCGAGCCGACCGACGAGACCCTGCCGGCCGGCGAGCTCTCGGTCCGCAAGCGCGAGGTGCTGGTGGGCACCGCGACCACCGCGGTGCGGCTCGGGGAGGTCAAGGCGTTTGGCAAGAAGCAGATGCCCGCGCCCGACTGGGCCCGGGGCGTGCGGCTGGAGTCCGGCACCCGGCTGGGGGCCTCCGGCACCTCCGGGACCGACGGGTGACGACCTCCTCCCGCGACCCCCGAGCACCCCGGAACGGCGGCGGGGGAGCACGCCGGGGAGGGCGACGGCCTCCGTCGGGACCGGTCGACCTGCCGCTGCGGGCGGCGTACGAGGTGCTGCGCACGGTGCGCAGCGACGACGCCTACGCCAACCTCGTGCTGCCGGCCGTCGCCGAGCACTTCCGGCTCGCCGCCCGCGACGCTGCGTTCACCACCGAGCTCGCGTCCGGCACGCTGCGCCGCCGCGGCACGTACGACGCCGTGCTCGCCGCCTGCCTCGACCGGCCGCTGACCAAGCTCCAGCCGGCCGTGCACGACTGCCTGCGCCTCGGCGTGCACCAGCTGCTCTCGATGCGGGTACCGACGCACGCCGCGATCAGCACGACCGTCGACCTCGTCCGTGCCGTCGCCAACCCGGGCGCCGCGGGCCTGGCCAACGCGGTCCTGCGCCGGGTGGCAGGCCAGGACCTCGACGCGTGGGTCGCCCAGGTCGCCCCCGACCGCACGACGGACCCGCAGAAGTACGCCGAGGTCGCCTTCAGCCACCCGGCCTGGATCGCCGACGAGCTGCGCAAGGCCGTCGGTGGCGAGGAGTGGTTCGACCTGCTCGCGGCCGACAACGTGCCGCCCCGCGTCACCCTCGTCGCCCGCCCCGGGCTCGCCACGCGCGAGGAGCTGCCCGGCACGCCCACCCCGCTGTCGCCGTACGGCGTGACGCTGGAGGGTGGCAGCCCGGCCGACGTGCCGGCCGTCGCCGAGCGCCGCGCGGGCGTGCAGGACGAGGGCTCGCAGCTGGTGGCCGTCGCCCTCGCCCGCGCCGCGGTCGAGCCTGCCGCGGGTGCGACCGGCGGGGAGCACTGGGTCGACCTCTGCGCCGGCCCCGGCGGCAAGGCGGCGCTGCTCGCGGCGCTGGCAGCCGAGCAGGGAGCCGACCTGGTCGCGGTCGAGCGCCAGCCCCACCGCGCCGGGCTCGTGCGCCGCGCGCTCACCCGCTCCGACGGCACGACGTTCCCCGGCGTGACCGGCGTGGTGACCGCCGACGGTGCCCGCCCGCCGCTGGCGCCGGCGTCGGTCGACCGGGTGCTCGTCGACGCTCCCTGCACGGGTCTCGGGGCGCTGCGCCGCCGGCCCGAGGCGCGGTGGCGCCGACGCCAGGAGGACCTCGTCGAGCTCGTGCTGCTCCAGCGCCAGCTGCTCGGCGCCGCCCTCGACGCCGTGCGCCCGGGCGGGGTGGTGCTCTACGCGACCTGCTCCCCGGTGCTGGCCGAGACCGCCGACGTGGTGCGCGCGACGCTGGCCGGACGCGCCGACGTCGCGCTGGAGGACGTCCGTCCGCTGCTGCCGGAGGTCGCCGACGCCGACGGCTCCGTCGAGGGCACGGTGCAGCTGTGGCCGCACCGCCACGGCACCGACGCGATGTTCCTGGCGCTGTTGCGCCGCACCGGCTGAGCCCGGCCGCGTCGTACAGTCGCCCCGTGCCGTCGAAGTCGCCGTACGTCGAGCTCGACGTCGAGGGCCGCACTGTGCGGGTGACCAACCCCGAGCGGGTCTACTTCCCCGAGTCCGGCGCCACCAAGATGGATCTGCTGGAGTACTACCTCGCGGTCGGCGACGGCATCGTCAACGCGCTGTGGGAGCGGCCCTGCATGCTGCACCGCTTTCCCAAGGGCCTCGCCGGCCCGAAGGTCCACCAGAAGCGACTGCCCCAGGGCGCGCCCGACTGGGTCGAGACCGTGCAGCTGCACTTCCCGCGCTGGGACCGCACCGCCGACGAGCTCTGCGTGACCGAGCTGGCGAGCGTCGCCTGGGCGGTGCAGATGTCGACCGTGGAGTTCCACCCCTGGAACTCCCGGCGCGCCGACACCGAGAAGCCCGACGAGTGGCGCATCGACCTCGACCCGGGCCCCGACTGCGACTACGCCACCGTGCAGCGCGTGGCCGCGGTCGTCGAGGAGGTGCTCGGCGAGCTCGGGGCGGTGGGCTTCCCCAAGACCAGCGGCTCGAAGGGCCTGCACGTCTACGTCCGGATCGTCCCCGACCACGGCTTCGCCGATCTGCGGCGGGCCGCACGCGCCTTCGCGCGCGAGGTCGAGCGGCGTACCGACGAGGCGACCACGGCGTGGTGGAAGAAGGATCGCGACCCGTCGGCGGTCTTCCTCGACTGGAACCAGAACACCCGCGACCACACGATCGCGGCGGCGTACTCCGTGCGGGGCCTGCCCGACGCGCGGGTCTCCACCCCGCTGCGCTGGGACGAGGTGCCCGACGCCGACCCGCACGACCTCACGATCTTCACCGTCCCGGCGCGGTACGCCGAGCTGGGCGACCTGCACGCCACCATCGACGAGCACGTGTACGACGTCCGCCCGCTGCTGGAGTGGGCCGAGCGCGACGAGTCGGAGGGCGACGCCGTGCCGGAGGTCGACGCCTGATGAGGGGCGACTGGGACGACGCCGCCCGCCGCCTGGGCAGCGCCATCGTCGCCCTCGATCTCGGCGACGTCATCACGATCGGGGAGGAACGCCCGGTCGTGCGCACGGGCCTCCTCGGCCTGCGCACGGCGCCGTCCGACCGACCGCGCCGCTGGGCGCAGGTGACCGCCGCGCAGAACGCCCTCGTGGCGGAGGTCGTGGGCTCGACGTCGTTCGGCGGCACCTGGGAGATGAGCCCGGAGACCGAGCGGTCGCTGGAGAAGCAGGGCTGGGAGCGGCCCTGGTCGGAGCAGTGGCGCGACTACCAACGTGAGGCCAACCTCGGCCAGGCGCACGCCCTGGCCCGCGCACTGCTCAAGGCGCTGCGCACCCTGGGCTGCGAGGTGGCCGACCTCGAGGTCACCCGCAGCCGCGAGGAGCCCGACCCGGGCGACTACTGAGCCCGACCACTACCCTCCGACGCGTGGGCATGCAGATCACTCCCAGCATCCTGAACGCCGACTTCGCCGCGCTCGGCGCCGAGGTCGCGCGCATCCCGGGCGCCGACTACGTGCACGTCGACGTGATGGACAACCACTTCGTCCCCAACCTGACGTTCGGGCCGACGATGGTGGAGGCGCTCGCGCGGTCGACCGACGTCCCCCTCGACGCGCACCTGATGATCGAGGACCCCGACCGGCACGCGCCGACGTACGTCGAGGCGGGCTGCGCGTCAGTGACCTTCCACGTGGAGGCGGCGAAGGCCCCGGTGCGCCTGGCGCGCGAGATCCGGGCCGCGGGCGGTCGGGCCAGCATGGCGCTGAAGCCGGCCACCCCGGTGGAGCCGTACGAGGACCTGCTGCCCGAGCTGGACATGCTGCTGCTGATGACCGTCGAGCCGGGCTTCGGCGGCCAGAAGTTCCTGGACCTGGTGCTCCCGAAGATCCGTCGGGCCCGGGCGATGATGGACGCCCACGGCGTCGAGACCTGGCTCCAGGTCGACGGCGGGGTGTCGCTGGAGACGATCGGCCGCTGCGCCGAGGCCGGCGCCGACGTCTTCGTCGCCGGCTCTGCGGTCTACTCCGCCGACGACCCCGACGCGATGATCGCCGACCTGCGCGCCGCGGCCGAGGCCGCGCGGACCACCCAGGCCTGAGCCGTGACCGGGGACGGCGCGTACGACGCGCTGCGTGCGCCGTACCCGTTCCGCCGCCACCAGGGCGAGGCACTCGACGCGCTTGCCGCCGCGAGGGCGACCGGACGATCCCGCGCCTGGGTCGTGCTCCCGCCGGGGGCCGGCAAGACGCTCGTCGGGCTGGAGACGATCCGTCGCGAGCGCCGGCCCGCGGTCGTGCTCAGCCCGAACACGGCCATCCAGGGCCAGTGGGTGCGCGGCTGGGAGCAGATGTGCGAGCCCGGCCAGGACCCGCACCCGGTGCCCGTCGGGAGCGACCGAGCGCTCCAGCACCCGGTGACCGCGCTGACCTACCAGTCACTGGCGGTCTTCGACGACCTGCCGCGCGAGCCGGGGGAGGACGAGCCGCCCGGCGAGCTCCACCGCCTGCACCCCCACGGCCGGGCGCTGGTCGAGGCGATGCGCGACGCCGGACCGCTGACCCTGGTGCTCGACGAGTGCCACCACCTGCTGGAGACCTGGGGACGGCTGCTCGCCGCGGTCCTGGAGCAGCTGCCCGACGCCGTGGTGCTCGGTCTGACCGCGACCCCGCCGACCTCGCTGAGCGCCGACCAGGCCGCCCTGGTGCACGAGCTCTTCGGCGACGTCGTGCACGAGACCTCCATCCCGGCCGTCGTGAAGGAGGGGCATCTCGCACCCTTCGTCGACCTCGTCTGGCTCACCGAGCCGTCGCCGACCGAGCAGGACTGGGTCGACGGGCAGCGCGAGCGCTTCGCCGAGCTCACCACCGCGCTGGTCGACCCGACGTTCGGCTCGACACCCTTCCTGACCTGGGTCGACCAGCGGTTCGCCGGCCAGGTGCCGTTCCACCGGGTCGCGGAGGCCGAGCCCGACCTCGCCGACGCCGCGCTGCGGCTGCTGCACGCCGGGCTGTGGCGCCACCCCGACGGCGAGCCGCTCTCGCGCGAGGGCGTCGACCTGGTGGGGGAGCAGCACCGGCGTGCGCCCTCGTCGGAGGACTGGGCGCTGCTCGTCGGCGACTGGTACGCCGGGTGCGTGCGCGACAGCGTCGACGACCGCGACGTCGACGTTGCCGAGGGCCTGCGCCGGGCGCTGCCGTCGGTCGGCTGGCAGCTCACCCGCACCGGCCTGCGCCGCGGCCGCAGCCCGGTCGACCGGGTCCTCGCTCGCAGCGAGAGCAAGGCGGACGCGCTGACCGCGATCGTCGGCGCCGAGCACCGGGTGCTGGGCGACCGCCTGCGGATGCTGGTGATCTGCGACCACGAGCAGGCCACCGCGACCGTCGGCGCCGACCTGCGCGACGTCGTACCGCCCTCGGCCGGGTCGGCCCGCAGAGCGCTCGCAGCGCTGCTCGCCGACCCGCACACCGCGTCCCTCGGACCGGTCATGGTCACCGGGCGCACCGTCGCGGGTGCGCCGGCGACCCTGGAGCGGCTGTGCGCCCGGGTCGAGGAGCACGACCTCAGCGTGGGCGAGCCGGACCGTGACGGCATCAGCCAGGTGGTCGGCGTCTGGACCAGCCGCGACTGGGTGCGGGCGGTGACGACCTTCCTGACCGAGGGCGGCTGCCGGGTGCTCGTCGGCACCCGTGCGCTGCTCGGCGAGGGCTGGGACGCCCCTGCGGCCACCGGCCTGGTCGACCTCTCGACCACCACGACCCCGGGCAGCATCGTGCAGACGCGCGGCCGCACCCTGCGCCTCGACCCGCGCGACCCGGCCAAGGTCGCGGTCAACTGGACGGTCTGCACCGTGGCCGCCGACCACCCGCGCGGCGACAACGACTGGCAGCGCACCGTCCGCAAGCACCAGGGCTACTTCGGCGTCGACGAGACCGGCGACGTCGTCGACGGCGTCGCGCACGTGCACCCGTCGTTCTCCCCGTTCGCGCCGCCCGACCCGGCGACGTTCGACGCCACCAACGCCGCGATGCTCGTGCGCGCCGAGCAGCGTGACCGAGTGCGCGAGGCCTGGGCGGTCGGCGAGCCGTACGTCGACCAGGTGCGCGCGTCGGTCTGGGTGCGGCCGAACGCCGCCCGGGTCGCCGTGCTGGTGCCCGACGGCGGTCCGTCCGCCGGCAGCCCGGCACCCCCGGCCGCGGTGCTCGACGCCGACGGGCTGCGCCTCGACGCGGGCGCCACCTGGCCGGCGCTCGGCGTCGCGCCCGCCACCCTGGCGACGGTGCTCGGGCTCGCCGGTGCCCAGGTCGCAGCGCTGGGCGCCTGGCCGCTGCTGCTCCCGCTGGCTGTCGGCCTCGCGGTGCTCGGCCGGCTCCCCGGTCGGCTGCGCACCCGGCGCGGTCTGATCGCCGCCGCCACCGGGGCGCCCGACGTCGTCGCGGTTGCGTGCGCGGTGGCCGACGGCCTGCACCGTGCCGGGCTCACGTCGACCGGCGCCGACGCCGTCCGCTGGCGCCTGGACTCCGAGGGCCGGGTGCGCTGCACGCTCGAGGCCACCGGCCCGTCGGCGGGACCCGACTGCGACCTGTTTGCCGCGTCCCTCGCCGAGTGCGTGGGGCCGGTCGGCTCGCCCCGCTACCTGGTGCCGCGGTACGTCGCCGTGCCCGCCACCGCCGTCGTGGCCGGCGGGCCTGAGCGCGTGCGGCCGACCGAGGAGACCGTCTGGCACCCGGTGCCGACCGCCCTGGGCGTGCGGGCCGAGCTGGCCGGACACTTCGCCGCCTCCTGGCGCCGCTGGGTCGGTGGGGGAGAGCCGCAGTACACCGGCAGCCCGGCCGGCGCCGGTGTCCTGGCCGCGGTCCGCGGCACCAGCCCGCTCGCCGGCACCGCGGTGCTGCGGCAGTCCTGGCGGTGACGTCCGGCACGGCCCGCCACGGCCGGTAGCCTCGCCGCCGATGTCCCAGCCCTCCGCCGCCGTCTCCTCGCCCTACCCGCGCGCCGCCGCCCTGTTCCGCGAGGGGAGTGCCGGCCTGTCGGTGCCCGACCTCGACCTGCCCGTCCCCAGCTGTCCGGGCTGGACGGTCTCCGACGTCGTCGCGCACGTGGGTGACGCCCACGAGGCCGGTCTCGCCGACGCCGGCGTCACCGACAGCCCCGCCGACCTTCTGCTCGCCTGGGAGCAGCACCTGCTCGCCCACCCGTGCACCGAGGTGCTGGCGCTCGACCTGGCCCTGCACGCCTGGGACCTCGGCCTGGCCCTGGAGCGCCCCGTCGTGCTCGACGAGCCGCTGCTCGACTTCCTGGAGACCTTCGCGATGGAGGCCGGCGACCGGCTGCGCGCCGACGGCGCCTTCGCGCCGGTGGACCCGCCCGCCGGCGCCGACCGCGCGACGCGGGTGCTGGCGGCGTACGGGCGGGTGGTCTGAAAGGTCCACGTACGCCGTGTGAGTGGCGTCCCACGCGGATACGGTCCCCGCATGGCCTGGTTCATCACGCTCGTCGTCCTCGCTGCGCTCGTCGTCGGCCTGCTCGCGGCCGACTGGGTGCTGGCCGGTCGGCAGCGCCGCCGGGTCGCCGCCGGCGGAGCACCCACGCCCGGCAGTGCCGCCGCGGCCCGCACGAGCGAGGGCGGCATCGAGGGACGCTCCTCGGGCGCGAGCGGGTCGACGTACTCGATCTGACGCCCGCGCGTCCCGTGTGACGGACCCCACGACCGTGCCGGCCGCGTGCGGTGGCATGCTGGTGCGGACGAGCAGACATGCTCGCGTGCTCTGGGGTCGGTGAAATTCCGAGCCGGCGGTGACAGTCCGCGACCCGGTGACAGCCAGTCACCGGTTGACCAGGTGGAAATCCTGGACCGACGGTGAGAGTCCGGATGGGAAGCGCACGCGGTGGTCTCGCGTCGTGCCCGACCCGTCGGTGGGGCACGCGGCGAGGTCGCCCGCCCCGGGGTCCGCGAGCCCGACCGAGAGGCGAGCGAACGGTGGCCACCCCCGTCGAGCAAGGCGCGATGCGTCGCGCGATCGCGCTGGCGGCGACGCCCGGCGTCCCCCTGGGCCCCAACCCGCGCGTCGGCTGCGTCCTGCTCGCCGACGACGGCAGCACGATCGCGGAGGGCTACCACCGCGGTGCGGGCACCGGGCACGCCGAGGTCGACGCGCTGGCGCACGCCGGGGCCGCTGCTCGCGGCGCGACCGCCGTGGTGACGCTGGAGCCCTGCGACCACACCGGCCGCACCGGACCGTGCAGCGTGGCGCTGCTGGAGGCCGGCGTACGCCGTGTGGTCGTCGCGCAGCCCGACCCCAACCCGGTCGCTGCCGGGGGAGCGCAGCGCCTGCGCGACGCCGGCGTCGACGTCGAGGTCGGCGTGCTCGAGGAGGAGTCCCGCGCGGTCAACCGGGTCTGGACGTTCGCGATGGACCACGGCCGCCCCTTCGTCACCTGGAAGCTCGCCACCACCCTCGACGGTCGCAGCGCGGCCGCGGACGGCACCTCGCGCTGGGTCTCCTCCCAGGCCGCGCGGGAGGACACCCACCGGCTCCGCGCGCTCGTCGACACGATGCTGGTCGGCACCGGCACGATCGCCGTCGACGACCCGCTGCTCACCGTCCGCGAGCCTGACGGCACCCCGCTGTCCCGGCAGCCGCTGCGGGCGGTGATGGGACTGCGCGACCTGCCCGCCGAGCGGCGGGTGTTCAATGACCACGCCGAGACCGTCCACCTGCGCACCCGCGACCCGCGCGAGGCCCTGACGACGCTGTACGCCCGCGACCGCCAGCACGTCTTCCTCGAGGGCGGGCCCACGCTGGCCGCGGCCTTCCTCGGCGCCGGACTGGTCGACGAGGTGGTGGCGTACGTCGCCCCGGTGTTCCTCGGCGCCGGGCTGTCCTCGGTCGGTGACCTCGGCGTCACCACCATCGGCGACGCCTTCCGTCCGCGGGTCCTCGACGTCGCCGTCCTCGACGCCGCCGGCCCGGGGGAGGAGCCCAACGTGCGGCTCACCCTCGACCCGCGCGGCGGCACCGCACCCACCACCGATCCGTCCCCCGCGGAAGGAGCCCACTGACATGTTCACCGGCATCGTGGAGGAGCTCGGCACCGTCCGGGCCGTCGACGACCTCGGCGACTCCATCCGGCTCACCGTCGCGGCCGACACCGTCCTGGAGGGCACCGGACTCGGCGACTCGATCGCCGTCAACGGCTGCTGCCTGACCGTCGTCACCATGGACGACGGCGCGTGGACCGCCGACGTGATGCGCGAGACGCTCGACAAGACGTCGCTCGCCGGCGTCGCGCCCGGCGACCGGGTCAACCTCGAGCGCGCCGTCACCCCGGTCAAGCGACTCGGCGGACACGTCGTGCAGGGTCACGTCGACGGCGTGGGCGAGGTCCTCGCCCGCACGCCCAGCGAGCACTGGGAGGTCGTCGAGATCAGTCTCCCCGCCGACCTGGCGCGCTACCTGGTCGACAAGGGCTCGATCACCGTCGACGGCGTGAGCCTGACGGTCGTCGAGGCCGGGGCGACGTCGTTCACGATCAGCCTGATCCCCGAGACCCTCGCCCGCACCACGCTGGGCAGCAGGCAGCCGGGCGACCGGGTCAACCTCGAGGCCGACGTCCTCGCCAAGCACGTGGAGAAGCTGCTGGAGGCCCGGTTCGCCCCGGTCGCCAGCGACAGTACGAACCGAGGAGAGCAGCAGTGACCCAGCAGCACGACGGCACCGACGCCGTCCCGCCCGCCGGCCCCCAGCACCCCCAGCACCCCCAGCACGGCGGCGTCCGCCTGGACGCCGTCGAGGACGCCGTCGCCGCCATCGCCGCGGGGCGTCCGGTCGTCGTCGTCGACGACGAGGGGCGTGAGAACGAGGGCGACCTGATCTTCGCGGCCTCCAAGGCGACCCCGGAGCTGATGGCGTTCACGATCCGCTACTCCAGCGGCGTGATCTGCTGCCCGATGCCCGGCGCGATGCTCGACCGGCTCGAGATCCCGCTGATGACGCCGCACAACCGCGACGCCTACCGCACGGCGTACACGATCTCGGTCGACGCCCGCGACGGCACGACGACCGGCATCTCGGCCGCCGACCGCGCTCGCACCGTGAAGGTGCTCGCCGACTCCGCCACCGAGCCCTGGGAGCTCACCCGGCCCGGTCACGTCTTCCCGCTGCGCTACCGCGAGGGCGGTGTGCTCGTGCGCCGCGGCCACACCGAGGCCGCCGTCGACCTGGCCCGGATGGCGGGTCTCACGCCGGCCGGCGTGCTGGTCGAGGTCGTCAACGACGACGGCACGATGAAGCGCGCCGGCGAGCTGCGCGAGTTCGCCGACGAGCACGGCCTGCTGATGATCTCCATCGAGGACCTCGTCCGCTACCGCCGCCGCACCGAGAACCTCGTCGAGCGGGTCGCCGAGACCCGGCTGCCCACGCGGCACGGCGCGTTCACGGCGTACGGCTACCGCACGACGACCGACGGCACCGAGCACGTCGCGCTGGTGTACGGCGAGGACGGCGCCGACGCGCTGTCGGGCCCCGAGCCGGTGCTGACCCGGGTGCACTCGGAGTGCCTGACCGGCGACGTCTTCGGCTCCGAGCGCTGCGACTGCGGTCCCCAGCTCGACGAGGCGCTCGACCTCATCGCCGCCGAGGGTCGCGGCGTGGTGGTCTACCTGCGCGGCCACGAGGGCCGGGGGATCGGCCTGGTCGCCAAGCTGCAGGCCTACCAGCTCCAGGACGGCGGCCGCGACACCGTCGACGCCAACCTCGACCTCGGCCTGCCCGCCGACGCCCGCCACTACGGCACCGCCACCCAGGTGCTGAAGGACCTCAAGGTGGAGTCGGTGCGGCTGCTCACCAACAACCCCGACAAGGTCGCCAACCTCGAGGAGTACGGCGTGCCGGTCGCCGAGCGGGTGCCGCTCACGATGCGGCCCAACGACCACAACCTCGCCTACCTGCTCGCCAAGCGCGACCGGATGGGCCACGACCTCCCCGGGCTGCCCGACCACGTCGGCGCCCCCGCCACTGGCACCGACGTGCCGGTCGACCCCCGCACGGGCGCCCGCCCGACCGACCAGGACGGAGACCACGCATGAGCGGCCACGGAGCCCCGGACCTCGCCCCTGTCGACGCCTCGGGCCTGAAGGTGGCCGTCGTCGCCGCCTCGTGGCACACGCAGGTGATGGACGGCCTGCTCGCCGGTACCGAGAAGGCGCTGGCCGAGCACGGGGTGTCGGACGCCCGGGTCGTCCGGGTCCCCGGCACGTTCGAGCTCGCGGTGGTCGCCGACGGGCTGGCCCGCGCCGGCTACCAGGCGGTCGTCGCGCTCGGCGTCGTCATCCGCGGCGGCACGCCGCACTTCGAGTACGTCTGCTCCTCGGCCACCGACGGCCTCACCCGGGTCGGGCTCGACCACGGTGTCGCGATCGGCTTCGGCGTCCTCACCTGCGACACCGAGCAGCAGGCGCTCGACCGCGCGGGCCTCGAGGGCTCGGCCGAGGACAAGGGCCACGAGGCCACGTCCGCGGCGCTGCGCACCGCGCTGGTGCTGGCCGAGATCGCCGCCGACGCCTGACCGGCGCGCACCGGTGGTGCCGGGTGCTGCCCTGTGGTGTCCGGAGTCTCGCGTCGCGACGCCGACGCGGCTCCCGGCGTCTACGCCCCGTACCCTCGTGCCCCGTGAAGACGTTCGACGCACTGTGGGCCGAGCTGTCCGAGAAGGCCCGCACCCGCCCGGCCGGCTCCGGCACCGTCGCCGAGATCGACGCCGGCGTCCACCAGATCGGCAAGAAGCTGGTCGAGGAGGCCGCCGAGTCGTGGATGGCCGCCGAGCACGAGGGACGTGAGCGTGCGGCCGAGGAGATCAGCCAGCTGCTCTACCACGCCCAGGTGATGATGCTCGCGCTCGACCTCGATCTCGACGACGTCTACGCCCACCTCTGAGACGAAGAGACCCTGACTGCGATGACGACGACGTCCTCCCCGCTGCGGATCGCGGTGCCCAACAAGGGCGCGCTCTCCCAGGCCTGCGTGGAGATCCTCCGCGAGTGCGGCTACCGCCAGCGCGACGACTCCAAGAAGCTCACGCTCATCGACACCGAGAACGACGTCGAGTTCTTCTACCTGCGTCCCCGCGACATCGCCCTGTACGTCGGCCACGGCCAGCTCGACGTCGGCATCACCGGCCGCGACCTGCTGCTCGACTCCGGGGCCAAGGCCGAGGAGGTCATGGACCTCGGGTTCGGGGGCAGCACGTTCCGCTTCGCCGGTCCGCAGGGTCGGTTCACGTCCGTCCAGGACCTCGCCGGGCTGCGGATCGCGACGTCGTACACCGGTCTGGTCGGCGACTACCTGACCGAGCAGGGCGTCGAGGCCACCGTCACCCGCCTCGACGGCGCGGTCGAGACCAGCATCCAGCTCGGCGTCGCCGACGCGATCGCCGACGTCGTCGAGACCGGCGCGACGCTGCGCCAGGCCGGCCTGGAGACCTTCGGCGACCCGATCCTGCGCTCGGAGGCCGTGCTGGTCACCCGGGCCGGAGCGGCGCTGGGCGAGACGTACGACGTGTTCCTGCGCCGGCTGCGCGGCGTCCTGGTCGCGCGCGGCTACGTGATGATGGACTACGACATCGAGTCGCAGCACGTCGACGCCGCGGTGCGGCTCACGCCCGGCATCGAGAGCCCGACGATCTCCCCGCTGCAGCGCGAGGGCTGGGTGGCCGTGCGGGCCATGGTGCGCCGCGACGGCGCCCAGCGCCTGATGGACGAGCTGTACGACGTCGGCGCCCGCGGGATCCTGCTCACCGAGATCCATGCCTGCCGCATCTGACGCCGTGGCGCTGCCCCGCACCTGGCGACCGCTCGGGCCCCGCATCGCCGGCGTCGTGGGCGCGGTCGGCCTCGCCGTCGTCCTCGCGATGCTGTGGTTCGGCTTCGACGCCGAGACCCGCTCGCGGGTCAACGTGTGGCAGCAGGGGACGGTCGTGGCGATGTACCTCGGCGGCTGCGCCGTGCTCTACTCCATCGCCCGCTCCCGGGTCGAGGCGCACGGCGACCGGCTCGTCGTCGTCAACGGCTACCGGCGCCACGAGTACGACTGGGCGCAGGTCGTCGCGGTCCGGATGCCCTCCGGCGCCCCGTGGGTGACCCTCGACCTCGCCGACGGCACCACGCGCCCGGCGATGGGCATCCAGGGCTCCGACGGCACCCGCGCCCGCCAGGCCGTCCGCGACCTCCGCTCGATCCTGGACTCCACCTCGTCCTGACCGCGCCGCCTCAGGTGGTTGAGCCCGACGTGAGCGCCAGCCAACGAGGCGTCGAAACCACCGCACGCTAGCCAGCGACCTCAGCCCGCGCTGATCCCCCAGGTCACGCTCACGGTGTCCCCGTCCTCGCCGGCGGGCGCGAGCACCAGCAGGTCCTCGCCGGAGCGGAACGCGTCGGCGTTCGCGGTCATCGGCTCCACGGCGAGCGAGCGTCGCGCGGACGCCGGCACGTCGTCGGCGGTGTAGAGCAGCACCCAGCGCACCGGGTCGGTCACCCACAGCGACGTACGACGCCCGCTCGCGGGGTCGCGCAGCGCGACCGTCGTGCGCCCGTCGGCGTCGCGCTCGAGGTCGGTGAAGCCGTGGTTGAGCGCGACGTCGCCCAGGGCCCGCGCCTCGCGGAAGTCGTACGCCGTCCCGTCCACCGGCTCGCTGCCGACCGGGATCAGCCGGTCGTCGGTGACCGACCGGGTGGCGGCGGGCAGCAGCAGCTCCCAGGAGTCGACCGGTCCGTCGCCGACGGTGAGGTACGGGTGCGCCCCGCACGCGTAGGGCGCCGGGTCGGCCGACCGGTTGGCGGCCGTCTGGGTGACGGTGAGGCCGTCGGTGCCGACGGCGTAGGTGACGGTGAGGTCGACCAGCCACGGGTACCCGGTCTGCGCCATGACCCGGTAGTGCAGCGACACCCGGTCGGCCGCGTGCTCGCCCGGGGTCCAGGCTGCCCAGCGGGCCAGGCCGTGCGAGGCGTTGGAGCGCTTCGGCTCGGTCAGCGGCAGCTGGAGGTCGCGCCCGCCGAAGGTGTACTTGCCGTCGCGGACCCGGTTGGGCCAGGGCACGAGCAGCTGGCCGCGGCCGCCGCCTGACATCTCGTCCTCGCCGAAGCCGTCGACGAGGTCGCGGCCCTCGTGGGTGAGGGTGCGCAGGGCGCCGCCGCTCTCGGTGACCACCGCCTCGTACCCGTCGGCGGCGATGGTCAGCTGGGTTCCGCTCGGCGGCAGGACGGGCACGGTGCTCCTCGGGGAGGCGGGACGCGGACGGGTGCCTCCGACCCTAGTGACACCTCAGCCGGTGCGGACCACCAGATCGGAGGCGGCGCGGGTGCGGTGCCCGGCGTGGTGCGCGGTCTCCTGCGCGTGCCAGGCGTCCCAGTGGGGTGCGTACGCCGCCCCGTCGCGCGCCAGGCCCCGCTCGCGGCACGTCTCGGCCGGCGCCTGCGCCCACACCAGCGCGGTGGCGAGGTCGCGGGTCGGCAGCGCGCCGGAGCCGACGCCCTCCACCACCAGCAGGCCGTCGGGCTCGAGGTCGACCGCGACCTCGTCGGCGTACCGGCCGGCGTGCCAGTCGTAGCGGCGGTACGTGCCGGAGCCGCCCGCGGCGAGCGGGCGCAGCAGCGTGTCGAGCTGCGGCACCACCGCGGCGAGGCCGGCCCAGCCGTCGTACAGCTCGTCGGCGTGGACGACCCGGGTCGGCCAGGGCGAGTGCTCCGCGACCGCGAGGGCGAGGGTGGTCTTGCCGGCGCCGCTGGGGCCGTCGACCAGCAGCAGCCGGGCGCCGGCCAGCGTGGGCGCGCGCCCGGCGAGGAGGTCGAGCACGTCCGCGGCCGCCGCGGCGGGGGAGCGGGATGCGGTCAGCGGATGCCCCGACGGCGCAGGATCGCCTCGACCTCGGCGAGGTCGTCGTCGTCCGCGATGGCGGGCTCGGCCTTGCCGGCGCGGCGCACCGCGAGCGGGTCGGCGGCGTCGGGCGCGGCCGCCTCGCGACCCCCTCGACGTCGGTCCACGAACCGCGACGCCCCGAGCAGCAGCACCGAGACACCGGCCAGCACGACGCCCAGCCAGGTGGTGACGTCGAAGACCAGGCCGGTCGCCCAGTCGCCGACCGCGTCGACGACGCGGGTCAGCATCCGCAGCGTGTCGGTGAGCCAGAACGCCGGCGGCAGCAGCGTCAGGGCCGCGCCGCGCAGGGCGGGGGCGAGCCCCCGGTGGCGGTAGGCCCACCAGGTGTAGGTGCCCCCCACGAGGGTGAGGGCGAGCGCGAGGGCGCCGAAGCCGACGTCGTCCACGCGCACCACCCTCCCACACGCGCGGGCACCGGGCCGGGCGAGACTGGTCGGGTGACCCGCTCGCTGGCCGCCCCCGCCTTCCCCGACGACGACGGGTCGGCCGACCCCGCGCTGGCTGCCGCGCTGACGACGTACGGCGAGCGTCCCGGCGACCCGGCGGCGTACCTCGGGGTGCTGGCCCGCCTCCAGCACGCCCGCGTCCTGGTACCGGTGACCGCGGTGCTGGTCTCGGAGGAGACCGGAGACGACGGCCTGCGACGCGACAAGGACAGCGACATGGCGGCGGTCCTGATGCGCAACGAGCAGGGCTCGCTGGCGCTGCTGGGCTTCTCGAGCACGGCGACGCTCGCCTCCTGGGACCCGCAGGCCAGGCCGGTGCCGGTGACCACCCGCGACGCCGCGCAGGCCGCGCTCGACGACGACGCCACGGCGCTCGTGCTCGACCTGGCCGGCCCGGTGCGGTTCGTCGTCGACGGCGACCACCTGCGCGCGCTCGCGGCGGGCTACCGTCTGGCGAAGGTCGACGGCGGCGTGGCCTGGGTCGACGTACCGTCCTGACGCTCGCTCGGGCGCAGCCCGCACGGATTGGCCGTCCCGGGAATCCTGCCCTACAGTTGCGTGTTGGACAGATCGGTGCCGCACCCGCGGTGCCGATCTTGCAAGCGGAGATCAGGCTCGATCATCTCCCACCCGCAACGACCGCCCCGGGCCCGCCCGGGGTTGCAGGTCGTCGGGTCCGGTCCATGAAGCCCGACCGGGCTGCGTCCGCGACGTGCGGGCGCGACCGGGTCAGGTGGTCGTGACTGGCTTCCGCTTGCACCAGGCGGGAGCCGTTCGTCGTTTTCGGGCCAGATCCGGGCGCGGCGCTCCTCCTCCCGCGACCTGAAACCTGACCCCTGGAGGACACATCAGCACCGAGCTGCGAATCAACGAGCGGATCCGGGTACCCGAGGTCCGCCTCGTCGGACCCAACGGCGAGACGGTCGGCATCGTGCCGACCGACCAGGCCCTGAAGCTGGCCGGGGAGGCCGACCTGGACCTGGTCGAGGTCGCCCCCACCGCCCGTCCGCCCGTGTGCAAGCTCATGGACTACGGGAAGTTCAAGTACGAGAACGCCCAGAAGGCCCGTGAGGCGCGGCGCAACCAGACCAACGTCGTGATCAAGGAGATGAAGCTCCGGCCGAAGATCGACGCTCACGACTACGACACCAAGAAGGGCCACGTCGTCCGCTTCCTCGAGGCCGGCGACAAGGTCAAGATCACCATCATGTTCCGCGGTCGCGAGCAGCACCGCCCCGAGCTCGGGTTCCGGCTGCTTCAGCGGCTGGCCGACGACGTCGAGGAGCTGGGCTTCGTGGAGTCCCGCCCCAAGCAGGACGGCCGCAACATGGTGATGGTGCTCGGTCCGCACCGGAAGAAGTCCGAGGCCAAGGCCTCGGCCAAGGCCGCGAAGGACCAGAAGCGCGCCGAGCGCGAGGCGGACGAGGCGGAGGAGCGCGCCGAGCGCGACGCCGCCAACGCCGGCCGCGCGGTCGCGCAGAAGAAGCAGCGGGGCAGGTCGGAGAACCTCGACCCCGACATCGACGTCTGAGACACCTGCACCCCGGCCGGGCCGGGCAGCAGTCACGACGACGGCAACCAAGGAGAGAACATGCCGAAGAACAAGACCCACAGCGGCGCCTCGAAGCGGTTCAAGGTGACCGGCACGGGCAAGGTGCTGCGCGAGAAGGCGGGCAAGCGCCACAACCTGGAGAAGAAGCCCTCCAAGGTCACCCGCCGGATGACCGGCACCGTCGAGCTCGCCAAGGCCGACGTCCCGCGCGCGAAGAAGATGCTCGGCCGCTGAGCCTCCCCGCGGCGACCGTGACCCGGTCGCCGTACCCGCCGGCGGGCCCCACGAGGGCCCCGGCCACCTGAACCACACGGTCCGTCCGCCCTCGCGGGCGGCGGGCCGGGCCCCGATCAAGGAGAAGAACCATGGCACGCGTCAAGCGCGCAGTGAACGCCCAGAAGAAGCGTCGGACCACCCTCGACCGCGCGAGCGGTTACCGCGGTCAGCGCTCGCGGCTCTACCGCAAGGCGAAGGAGCAGGTCACCCACTCCCTCGTCTACAGCTACAACGACCGCCGCAAGAACAAGGGCAACTTCCGCCGCCTGTGGATCCAGCGGATCAACGCCGCGGCGCGTGCGCAGGGCATGACCTACAACCGGTTCATCCAGGGCCTCAACCTGGCCGGCGTCGAGGTCGACCGCAAGATCCTCGCCGACCTCGCGGTCAACGACGTCGCCGCGTTCAACCACCTCGTCGAGACCGCCAAGGCGGCGCTCCCCGAGGACGTCAACGCGCCCAAGGCGTCCTGACCCTGACCTCCCCGTCAGACTCCGCTCCGGCCCCGCTGGCCGCGAGCAACCCGCGCGTCAAGGACGCGCGGAAGCTGAGCCGCCGTTCGGTGCGAACCGAACGGCGGCTCTTCCTCGCCGACGGTCCGAAGGCCGTCGAGGGGGCGCTCGGCGTCCCCGGCTGCGTCACGGAGGTCTTCGCGACCCCGGCGGCCACCGAGCAGCACCCCGCCCTGCACCGGGCGGCGTCCGAGGTCGCACCGTGGACGCTCGTCGACGACCGCGCGCTCGGTGCACTCAGCGACTCCGTCACACCCGCCGGTGTGGTCGCGGTCTGCCGCCCGGTCGACCGACCGCTCGCGCACGTGCTCGACCCGGCTGCCGGACGCCAGCTGGTCGCCGTCTGCGTCGAGGTCCGCGACCCGGGCAACGCCGGCACGGTGGTGCGCACGGCCGACGCCGCCGGCGCCGATGCGGTCGTGCTCGCCGGCAGCTCGGTCGACCTGTACAACCCGAAGACGCTGCGGGCGAGCGTCGGCAGCGTCTTCCACCTCCCGGTCGCGGTCGAGCCCGACCCGGCCGACGTGGTCGACGCGGCCCGCGCGGCCGGTCTCACGGTGCTGGCGACCGCCGGGTCCGGCGACCTCGACCTGCACCGCGCCGACGAGGTGCTGGCGGGCCCCACCGCCTGGCTGTTCGGCAACGAGGCGCACGGTCTGCCCGACGAGGTCGCAGCGCTCGCCGACCACCGGGTGCGGATCCCGATCCACGGGCGCGCCGAGAGCCTCAACCTCGCCACCGCCGCCGCGGTGTGCCTGTACGAGTCCGCCCGGGCGCACCACCGCTGACGCGCCGTAGGGTGCCCACGTGGCCTCGGACACCCCCGCACCGCCCCCCGACCTCGTCGACCTCCTCCCGGACGGCGTCGTCGTGGCCGACGGGTCCGGCACCGTCACCGCGGTCAACCCGGTCGCGGCCGCCCTGCTCGGCATCGACGACCCGGCCGAGGGTGTGGGACGCCCGCTCTCCGAGGTGCTCCGTCTCGACCAGGACAGCTGCGGCTGGACCGCGAGCAACACGCCGTACGACGGACTGGCGAGCCGGTCGGGCATCCCGGAGCAGTCCTGGCTGACGCCGTCGGGCGAGGAGGTCCTCACCACCGCCCGGCTGCACCGCGCCGGACGCGGGGGACCGGTCACCGCGGTGGCCGTCACGATCCGCTCGGGACGCGGCCGCGCGCGCCTGGACCGGGAGCGCTCGGACCTGGTGGCGACGCTCGCGCACGAGCTCCGTTCGCCGCTGACCGGCGTGAAGGGCTTCGTGCAGGCGCTGCTGAACCGCTGGGACAAGCTGAGCGACGAGCAGAAGAAGCTGATGCTCACCACGGTCTCGGTCGACTCCGACCGGCTGAGCCGGCTCATCGCCGAGCTGCTCGACGTCGCCCGCATCGACACCGGGCGGCTCCAGCTCTACCCCCGCCCCTCCGACGCGGCCGTGCTCGTGCGTCGCGTCGTCGACTCGGTCGGTACGACGACCCACCGGCCGCTGTCGCTCGCCGTGGCGGACGACCTTCCCCAGGTGCAGGTCGACCCGGACAAGTTCACCCAGGTCGTCACCAACCTGCTAGAGAACGCCGTGCGCCACGGCGACGGCGACGTCGAGGTCACCCTGGAGCCCGCGCGAGTCGTGCGCGGCGGCCCGGCCGGCGTACGTCTCTCGGTGCGCGACCACGGCGAGGGCATCCCGGTCGAGCTGCGCCGTCGGGTCGTCACGAAGTTCTGGACCAGCGGGGTCCGCGGTGGCTCGGGCCTGGGGCTCTACATCGTCAACGGTCTCGTGCACGCCCACGGCGGCACGCTCGTCATCGACGACGCCCCCGGCGGCGGCGCGCTGCTGGCCTGCACCTGGCCCGGCGTCCCCGCCGACCTCGCCTGACCCGGACCCGACACCGACCCGTCGTACATGTACGACGGCTCGACATCGACCCGGCGCACGTTTGCGACGGCTCGATGCCGACCCGGCGCACGTTTGCGCCGGGTCGATCCCGGGTGACGGTCCACGAGCGGCAACCGGTTCGCGGGCGGACGGTCGGCGTTCCTAGACTCACCCGCATGTCCGGACCCAACTCCGAGTACGACCCCGTGGAGGTCACCCCGCTCGGCGACGAGCAGGTGGCCACCGCGCGCGACGAGGCCCTCGCCGCCATCGAGGCCGCCGCCGACCTCGAGGCGCTCAAGCAGGTGCGCACCGCGCACGCCGGAGACCGGTCCCCGCTGGCGCTGGCCAACCGTGAGATCGGCGCCCTGCCGCCGCAGGCGCGCAAGGACGCCGGCCGCCGGGTCGGGCAGGCGCGCGGCGCCGTGGCGCAGGCGCTCGCCGAGCGCCAGGCCGTGCTCGAGGTCGAGCACGAGGAGCGGATGCTGGTCGAGGAGACCGTCGACGTCACCCTCCCGGTCGACCGGCTGCCCCAGGGCGCGCGGCACCCGCTGACCACCGGCGCCGAGCTCATCGCCGACGTCTTCGTCGCGATGGGCTGGGAGGTCGCGGAGGGCCCGGTCATCGAGGCCGAGTGGCTCAACTTCGACGCGCTCAACCTCGGCCCGGACCACCCTGCCCGCACGATGCAGGACACCTTCTGGGTCGACCCGCCCGAGCACCACGTCGTGCTGCGCACCCAGACCAGCCCGGTCCAGGCCCGCACGATGCTGGAGCGCCCCCCGCCGATCTACGTCGTGTGCCCCGGCCGCGTCTTCCGCACCGACGAGTACGACGCCACGCACAGCCCGATGTTCCACCAGGTCGAGGGCCTGGCCATCGACGAGGGCATCACCATGGCCCACCTCAAGGGCACGCTCGACCACTTCGCCGCGCGGATGTTCGGCGACGGCATCAGCACGCGCTTCCGCCCGTCGTACTTCCCGTTCACCGAGCCCAGCGCCGAGGTCGACCTGCGGTGCTTCGTGTGCCGCGGCGTCGACTCCGAGGAGTGCCGCACCTGCAAGGGCGAGGGTTGGATCGAGTGGGGCGGCTGCGGCGTGGTCAACCCCCGCGTGCTCACCGCCTGCGGCGTCGACGCGGAGCGCTTCACCGGCTTCGCGTTCGGCATGGGGATCGACCGGTCCCTGATGTTCCGCCACGGCGTCAACGACCTCCGGGCGCTCTTCGAGGGCGACGTCCGGTTCACCACGGCCTTCGGAAGCGAGCTGTAAGAGAAGTGAAGGCACCCGTCTCCTGGATCCGCGAGTACGTCGACCTGCCGGAGGGCACGTCGACCGAGCGCCTCGCCGACCGGCTGACCGACGTCGGCCTCAAGCTCGAGGCGATCGAGGTCGCCGGCGAGGGCATCAGCGGTCCGCTGGTGCTCGGCCGCGTGCTCACCCGCGAGCCCGAGCCGCAGAAGAACGGCAAGACCATCAACTGGTGCACCGTCGACGTCGGGGACGCCAACGGCACCGGCGAGCCCCAGGGCATCGTCTGCGGCGCGCACAACTTCGACGTCGGCGACCTCGTCGTCTGCATCCTCCCCGGGGGCGTGCTGCCCGGGAACTTCCAGATCTCCGCGCGCAAGACCTACGGCCACGTGTCCGCCGGGATGATCTGCTCGGTCTCCGAGCTCGGCATCGGCGAGGACCACGACGGCATCCTCGTGCTGCCCGCTGACGCCGGGCAGCCCGGTGACGACGCTCTCGCCGTGCTGGGGCTCGACGAGGAGGTCGTCGAGCTCGAGGTCAACCCCGACCGTGCCTACGGCCTCAGCCTGCGCGGCGTGGCCCGCGACGCTGCGCTCGCCTTCGAGGCGCCGTACACCGACCCGTGCGACCGCGACGTCCCGCACGCCGATGGCGCCGGCCACCCGGTCGTGGTCGACGACGCCGAGGGCTGCCCGGTCTTCGTGGCCCGCACCGTCTCCGGCTTCGACCCGGCCGCCCCGACGCCGGAGTGGATGGCGCGCCGGCTCACGCAGGCCGGCATGCGCCCGATCTCGCTCGCCGTCGACGTCACCAACTACGTGATGCTCGAGACCGGCCGGCCGATCCACGGGTACGACGCCGACGCCGTCCGCGGAGCCCTGCGGGTCCGCCGGGCGACCGAGGGGGAGAAGCTCACCACGCTCGACAGCGCCCGCCGCGAGCTGTCCGCCGGCCCCGAGGGCGACCTCGTGGTCTGCGACGACTCCGGGCCGATCGGCCTGGGCGGCGTGATGGGTGGCGAGTCGACCGAGATCTCCGCGACCACGAGCCGGGTGCTCGTCGAGGCCGCGCACTGGGACCCCGTCTCGATGTTCCGCACCGGCCGCCGGCACAAGATCACCTCCGAGGCAGGACGCCGCAACGAGCGCGGCGCCGACCCGACGATCTGCGAGGCCGCGGCCGACCGCGTCGTCGAGCTGCTCGTCGCGCACGGCGGCGCCACCGCCGAGCCGGGCGTGACCGTCGTCGGTACGCCGCCGTCCCCGGCCGCCGTCACCGCCCGCGCCGACCTCGCCGCCCGGGTCACCGGCATCGCCGTCGACGACGCCACCGCGCTCGCCGCGCTGCGGGCCGTCGGCTGCAGCGTCGAGGAGACCGGCGACGGGTCGATCAGCGTGACCCCGCCGCCGTGGCGCCCCGACGTGACCGACCCCTTCGACCTCGTCGAGGAGGTCGCCCGCGTGGTCGGCTACGACCGCGTGCCGTCCGTGCTGCCCGCCCCGGGTGCAGGTCGCGGGCTCACCCGCGTGCAGCGCCTGCGCCGCCGCGTGGGCCGCACCCTGGCGGGCGCCGGCTGCGTCGAGGTCGTCAGCTTCCCGTTCATCGGCGAGGCCGTGCTCGACCAGCTCGGCCTGCCGGCCGACGACGTACGCCGCCACACCGTCCGGCTGGCCAACCCGCTGTCCGCGGAGGAGCCGGCCTTCACCACGACGCTCCTGCCGGGTGTGCTCAAGGCGGCCGCCCGCAACCTCGGCCGCGGCGCCGCGGGCGTCGCGCTGTTCGAGACCGGCCCGGTGGCCTTCCCGGCCGACCGCGGCGCGGCCCCGATCCTCGGCATCGACCGCCGACCGACCGACGAGGAGCTCGCCGAGCTGCTCGCCGCGATCCCGGCCCAGCCGCAGCACCTCGCGGCCGTGCTGGCGGGCGAGCAGGAGCGCCCCGGCTGGTGGGGCGACGCGAGCGGCACCGGCTGGGAGGACGCCGTCGCCCTCGTGCGCCGGGTCTCCGACGAGCTCGGCGCGGGTCTGGTGGTCTCCGCCGCCAGCCTGATGCCGTGGCACCCGGGCCGCTGCGCCCAGGTCGCCACGGCCGACGGCACCCTCGTCGGCCACGCCGGCGAGCTGCATCCGCGGGTCTGCCAGGCCTTCGGTCTGCCAGCGCGCGCGGCCGTCCTCGAGCTCGACCTGGACGCGGTGTTCGCCGCCGCCCCGACCGTCGCTCCGGCGCCGTCGTTCTCGACCTACCCGGTCGCCAAGGAGGACGTCGCGCTCGTGGTCGCCGCCGACGTACCGGTCGCCACCGTCGAGCAGGCGCTGCGCGAGGGCGCGGGCGAGCTGCTGGAGTCGGTGCGGCTGTTCGACGTCTACACGGGTGAGCAGATCGAGGAGGGGCAGCGCTCGTTGGCCTTCGCGCTGCGCTTCCGGGCACCCGACCGCACGTTGACCGACGAGGAGACCACCGCCTCACGGGAGGCGGCGGTCGCGCTCGCCGCCGAGCGGACCGGTGCCGTGCAGCGGGCCTGAGCCTGCCTGCCGAGGGTGCGAGCCGCTCAGTCGATCGGCGGACTCACCGCGGCCCAGAACGCGTCGTACGCCGCCGGGTCGCCGGTGACGTCGACTCCGTCGGCGCCCGACCGCTTCCACAGCCACGCGTCCAGGTTGCCCGCCGTGCCGGAGACCACCGCGTCCGGCTCGCGGCCGGGGTCGGCCACGTGCAGCACGTGCGGTCCGTCGTAGCAGTGGCCGGACTCCGGGTCGGTGCCGAGGAACGTGCAGGGCGCGGCCCACAAGGAGACGTCGACGTCGACGAGGTCGACGCGCACGACGTACGGGCCGGGCTCGATGCGACCCCACTCCGGGGCGTCGCCGCCGAACATCACGTCGAGCGCCTCCGCGACGCCGTCGGCTGCCAGGGCCGGGTCGAGCGGGGTCACCGCCCCGACCGTCTGCTCGGCGTCCAGCCCGTGCACGAGCGCCTCGTGCGCCTGGCGGCGCAGGGTGAAGCCGACGGTCTGCTCGGGCGCCCACGACCAGGCCTGCTCGTCCGGCGCGACCCCGTCGAGCGCCGCGACCAGGTCGCCGGACCACGCGTCGTACGCCGCCAGCAGGCCCGCGCGGTCACCCGGCCGTAGCGGGTGCTCGAGGCCGTCGGGCCCGGCCGGTCGGTGCCCTACGATCCGGGACCAGAACCACTGGACCTCCGCGAGGTGCCACAGCAGGTCGTCGGTGTCCCAGTCGGGACATGCCGGCACCCGGGCCCCGGATGGCGCCTCGCCGAGCACCGCACGGAAGCGGGCGGACTCGGCCCGGATGCGCTGCAGGTACGTCTCGGGCGTCAGACGGGTGAGGCGGGGGCTCGTCACGTGCGCGAGGCTAAGCGTCGCCACCGACAGCGTCACCCGGATTCCCGGGGCAGGTCGTGCGGGCGCCCACCCCGTTGTGAGTAGTCATGCATCGCGGTGTATTCTCATGCACATGACGACGACGTCCCGACCCGTCAAGGTCGCCGTGGCCGGTGCGAGTGGCTACGCCGGGGGAGAGGTCCTCCGGCTCCTGCTCGGCCACCCCGGCGTCGAGATCGGCGCCCTCACCGGCGGCTCCAACGCCGGCCAGACCCTCGGCACCCTCCAGCCGCACCTCGTGCCGCTGGCCGACCGGGTGCTCGAGGAGACCAACGCCGACACGCTCGGCGGGCACGACGTGGTGTTCCTCGGTCTCCCGCACGGCCAGTCCGGCCCGCTCGCCGCCCAGCTCGGCGACGACACCGTCGTCATCGACTGCGGCGCCGACTTCCGGCTCGGCGACCCCGCCGCGTGGGAGCGCTTCTACGGCAGCGACCACGCCGGCACCTGGCCCTACGGCCTGCCCGAGCTGCCCGGCAACCGCGACCGCCTCCGCGGCACCACCCGCGTCGCCGTCCCCGGCTGCTACCCGACGGTCTCCACGCTGACCGCGGCCCCGGCCGTGGCCGCCGGCCTCGTCGAGCCCGAGATCGTCGTGGTCGCCGCGTCGGGCACCTCCGGAGCGGGCAAGGCTCCCAAGCCGCACCTGCTCGGCAGCGAGGTGATGGGCAACGCCAGCGCCTACGGCGTCGGCGGCGTCCACCGGCACACGCCGGAGATCACCCAGAACCTCTCCGCCATCACCTCCGGCACCGTGAAGGTCAGCTTCACCCCGATGCTGGTCCCGATGTCGCGCGGCATCCTCGCGACCGTCTCGGCGCCGCTGGTCGGCGACGTGAGCGCCGAGGACGCGCGGGCGGCGTACGTGAAGGCGTACGCCGACGAGCCGTTCGTGACCGTGCTCCCGGAGGGCCTGTGGCCGCAGACCCAGTCGGTCCTCGGCTCGAACTCGGTGCACCTCCAGGTCACCGTCGACGCCGATGCCGGGCGGCTCGTGGCCGTCGGCGCGGTCGACAACCTCGCCAAGGGCACCGGCGGCGCGGCCGTGCAGTGCATGAACCTCGCGCTCGGCCTCGACGAGGGCACCGGTCTCACCAGCGTGGGGATGGCCCCGTGACCCCCGAGCAGCCCGAGCAGGCGCAGACCTGGACGCTCCACCAGTACCCCGAGACGCTCGCGGTCGTCCGGCTCGGACCGGGCAGCGAGGTGCCGTCGTGGGCGGAGTCGTCGTCGGTCTTCTCGGTGACTGCCACGGCATACGAGACCTCGGTCGTGTGCGCCGGCCGCGACGTGCCGGCCAAGGCCAAGGCCATCCGCGGGCTCACCGCTTTCGCGGTGGAGGGTCCGCTCGACCCCAGCTTGGTGGGTGTGCTCGCCGGCCTGCTGACGGCGCTGGCCGAGGAGTCGATCAGCGTCTTCACGCTCTCCACCTTCGACACCGACTGGGTGCTCGTGCCCGGTGCCGACGCCGAGCGCGCCGCCGACGCGTGGCGACGACGAGGCCACGTCGTCGAGCCTGCCCCCGTGGCCGGCTGACGACGCCGCCCCCGCCGACACCCGTCACCCCAGGCCGCACCCGGCCACCCAGGCCACCCAGCGAAGGACCACCCATGAGCATCCCCGCACCCGCCGGCTTCCGGGCCGCAGGCGTCCCCGCCGGACTGAAGTCCACCGGCGCCAAGGACCTCGCCCTGGTCGTCAGCGACGGCCCGCACTACGACTCCGCCAGCGTCTTCACCTCCAACCGCTGCCAGGCCAACCCGATCCTGTGGAGCAAGGAGGTCGTGAAGGACGGCGTCGTGCGCGCCGTCGTCCTCAACTCCGGCGGCGCCAACTGCTACACCGGCGCCGAGGGCTTCCAGACCACCCACGCCGTCGCCGAGAAGGTCGCCGAGGTGTGTGGCATCGGTGCCGTCGACGTCGTGGTCTGCTCCACCGGCCTCATCGGCCTGGCCAACCCGCGCCAGAACCTCCTCGACGGGGTCGTGGCCGCCCACGGCGCCCTGGACGCCGACGGGGGCGCCGACGCGGCCGAGGCGATCATGACGACCGACTCGGTCAGCAAGCAGGCTGTGGTCGAGGGCGCCGGCTGGACGGTCGGCGGCATGGCCAAGGGCGCCGGCATGCTCGCGCCGCAGCTGGCCACGATGCTCGTCGTCCTCACCACCGACGCCGTCGTCCCGGCCGCCGACCTCGACGCCGCCCTGCGGGCCGCGACCCGGGTGAGCTTCGACCGGCTCGACTCCGACGGCTGCATGTCCACCAACGACACCGTCACGGTGATGGCCTCCGGTGCCAGCGGCATCACCCCGTCGCTGCCCGACTTCACCGAGGCGCTGACCCAGGTCTGCACCGACCTGGCGATGCAGCTGCTGCGCGACGCCGAGGGCGCCGACCACGAGATCGCGATCACGACCCTCAACGCCGCCACCGAGGACGAGGCCGTGGAGGTGGGACGCAGCGTCGCACGCAGCAACCTCTTCAAGGCGGCCGTGTTCGGCAAGGACCCCAACTGGGGTCGCGTGCTCGCCTCGATCGGCACGACGTCCGCTGCGTTCGACCCCGCCGACCTCGACGTGGCCATCAACGGCGTGTGGGTGTGCCGCGAGTCCACCCCGGCCGAGGACCCGGCCGGCGTCGATCTCGAGCCGCGCGAGGTCAGCGTGACCATCGACCTGAAGGCGGGCGCGGAGCGGGCGACGGTCTGGACCAACGACCTGACGCACGCCTACGTCCACGAGAACAGCGCCTACTCCAGCTGAGGAGCACCCGCAGATGACCGGCAACGACTCAAGCCTGCCCACCGGCGAGTTCGACACCAGCAAGCCCGACCAGGCGAAGGCCCGCACGCTGGCGGCCGCCCTGACGTGGCTGAAGAAGTACCACGGCAAGATCGTCGTGGTGAAGTACGGCGGCAACGCCATGACCGACGATGTCCTCAAGCGCGCGTTCGCCGAGGACATCGCCTTCCTGCGCTTCGCCGGCTTCAAGCCGGTCGTGGTGCACGGCGGCGGCCCGCAGATCTCCTCGATGCTCGACCAGCTCGGCATCGAGTCGGAGTTCCGAGGCGGCCTGCGGGTCACGACGCCGGAGGCGATGGAGGTCGTCCGGATGGTGCTCGTCGGCAAGGTCCAGCGCGAGCTCGTCGGACTCATCAACGATCACGGTCCGCTGGCCGTCGGCCTGTCCGGTGAGGACGCCGGGCTGTTCACCGCCACCCCGACCAACGCCGTCGTCGACGGCGAGGAGGTCGACCTCGGCCTGGTGGGAGAGGTGACGCAGGTGCGACCCGAGTCGGTCCTCGACCTCATCGAGGCCGGTCGCGTGCCGGTCGTCTCCAGCGTCGCTCCCGACGTCCACGGCGCGGTCCACAACGTCAACGCCGACTCCGCCGCCGCGGCCCTCGCGGTCGCGCTCGGCGCCGAGAAGCTCCTCGTCCTCACCGACGTCGAGGGCCTCTTCGAGGACTGGCCGAACAGTGACGAGGTCATCGGCGAGATCAGCCCCGAGGCGCTGGAGCAGATGCTGCCGACGCTGGCCAGCGGCATGATCCCGAAGATGCGGGCGTGCCTCCAGGCCGTGCAGAACGGCGTCCCGCGCACCACCGTCGTCGACGGCCGCGAGCCGCACGCGGTGCTGCTGGAGCTCTTCACCAAGGACGGCGTCGGCACCCAGGTGCTGCCGGGCGTGGAGACCAAGACCCGCCGCGCCCGTGCCGCGATGGACGCTGACGAGGAGGGCACCGCATGAGCACCGAGTCCTGGGGCGAGCGGTACGCCGGCTCCTTGATGAACACCTTCGGCCCGCCGCGCACCACCCTGGTCCGCGGCGAGGGCACCCACGTCTGGGACGCCGACGGCAAGGAGTACGTCGACCTGCTGGGCGGCATCGCGGTGACCGCGCTCGGCCACGGCCACCCGGCCCTCGTCGGCGCGGTGACCGAGCAGATGCAGACCCTCGGCCACGTCTCGAACTTCTTCGCGACCGAGCCGCAGGTCACCCTCGCCGAGAAGCTGCTCGCCCTGGTGGGCGCCGACCCGAGCACCGGAGGGGGCAAGGTCTTCTTCGCCAACTCCGGCACGGAGGCCGTCGAGGCGGGCTTCAAGCTGACCCGGCGCACCGGTCGCACGCACGTGGTCGTCGCCGAGGGCGGCTTCCACGGCCGCACGATGGGCGCGCTGGCGCTGACCTCGAAGGCCGCCTACCGCGAGCCGTTCGAGCCGCTGCCCGGTCACGTCACCTTCGTCCCGTACGGCGACGCCGACGCACTCGCCGCCGCGGTCACCGACGAGACCGCTGCCGTGCTCCTGGAGCCGATCCAGGGCGAAGCCGGCGTGGTCGTACCTCCCGAGGGCTACCTCGCCGCGGCCCGCGCGACCTGCGACGCCCACGGCGCCCTGCTGTGGATGGACGAGATCCAGTCCGGCACCGGACGCACCGGCATCTGGTTCGAGCACCAGCGCGCCGGCGTGCGCCCCGACGTCGTCACGGTCGCCAAGGGGCTCGCGGGCGGATTCCCGATCGGCGCCTGTATCGCCCTGGGCGACGCCGCCGACCTGCTCCAGCCCGGCAACCACGGCACCACCTTCGGCGGCAACCCCGTCGCCTGCGCCGCCGCGCTCGCGGTCATCGGCACCATCGAGTCCGAGGGGCTGCTCGAGCACGTGACGGTGCTCGGCCAGAAGATCCGCGACGGCCTGGCTGCCGACCCGCGGGTCACCGAGGTCCGTGGCGAGGGCCTCCTCATCGGCCTGGACCTCGCCGAGGAGCGCTCCGCGCACGTCCTGGCCACCGCGATGGAGGCCGGCTTCATCGTCAACAACCCCACCCCCAGCCGGATCCGGCTCGCGCCGCCGCTGGTGCTGACCGAGGCCGACGCCGAGGCGTTCCTGGCCGCGTGGCCGGGCATCCTCGACGCCGCGTGGGAGCGGACGTGACCGCCGGCGCCCCGGCGTACGACGGGGGAGTGCGGCACTTCCTGCGCGACGACGACCTCACCCCGGCCGAGCAGGTCGAGGTGCTCGACCTCGCCGCGTCGCTGAAGGCCGCGCCGTTCTCCCGTCGTCCGCTCGAGGGCCCGCGCTCGGTCGCGATGATCTTCGACAAGCCGACGCTGCGCACCCAGGTGTCGTTCGGCGCCGGCATCGCCGAGCTCGGCGGCAACCCGATGCTGGTCGAGGGCCGGCTGGCCGGCATCGGCATCCGCGAGTCCGTCGAGGACGTCGCCCGGGTGCTCGGCCGCCAGGTCGCGACCGTGGTGTGGCGCACCTTCGCGCAGGCCGACCTGGAGACGATGGCCGCGCACGCCGGCGTCCCGGTCGTCAACGCGCTCACCGACGACTTCCACCCGTGCCAGCTCATCGCCGACCTGCTGACGGTCCGCGAGCACAAGGGCACCCTGGCGGGGCTGGCGGTCGCCTTCATCGGCGACGCCGCGTGCAACATGGGCAACTCCTGGCTGCTCGCCGGCGCGACGGCCGGCATGCACGTGCGGGTCTCCGCGCCCGAGGGCTACCTGCCGAGCGCGGCCATGTTCGACCGCGCGGCGGAGATCGGTGCGACGACCGGTGGCAGCGCCACCGCCGTCGCCGACCCGCAGAAGGCCGTCGCCGGTGCCGACGTCGTGGTCACCGACACCTGGATCTCGATGGGCAAGGAGTCCGAGGAGGCCGCCCGGGTCGCGGCGTTCGCGCCCTGGTCGCTCACCGAGGACCTGATGAGCCACGCCGCGCCCGACGCGATCGCGCTGCACTGCCTGCCGGCATACCGCGGCAAGGAGATCGCCGAGGCGGTCCTCGAGGGCCCGCAGAGCGCGGTCTGGGACGAGGCGGAGAACCGTCGCCACGCCCAGAAGGCCGTGCTGGCCTTCCTCCTCGAGCGTTCGACGCCGCCGCCGACGGGCACCGCCGGCACGGGGGGAGCGGCGTGAGCATGGTCCCCACCACCAAGAGCGCCCGGCTCCAGCGCATCGTCGACCTGGTCACCACCCACGAGGTGCACTCCCAGGCGGAGCTCGCCGACCTGCTCGCCGCCGACGGCGTGAAGGTCACCCAGGCGACGCTCTCGCGCGACCTGGTCGAGCTCGACGCGCTCAAGGTCCGCTCGGCCTCCGGCGCGCTCGTGTACGCCGTCCCGGGCGAGGGCGGCGACCGCCGTCCCCAGTCGCCGGGCGAGAGCGCGGCCGCCCAGCAGCGGCTCGCCCGCCTGTGCGGCGAGCTCCTGGTGAGCGCCGACGCCAGCGGCAACCTCGTCGTGCTGCGCACCCCGCCGGGCGCCGCGCAGTTCCTCGCCTCGGCCTTCGACAAGGCCGAGCTGCCCGACGTCCTCGGCACCATCGCCGGCGACGACACGGTCCTGGTGATCGGTCGCGACCCGGTCGGCGGCGGCGCCCTGGCCCGACGATTCCTGGCGCTCGCCGACACCCAGGCAGCGCCCACCCTCTAGACGTCCACGCGGCCGAGGCCGCGCCCACCAGCACCACCAGCAACTCCCAGGAGCACATCTCTCGTGAGCAAGGTCCTCACCTCCCTGCCCGCCGGCGAGCGCGTCGGCATCGCCTTCTCCGGTGGACTCGACACGTCCGTCGCCGTCGCCTGGATGCGCGAGAAGGGTGCGATCCCCTGCACCTACACCGCCGACATCGGTCAGTACGACGAGCCCGACATCGCCGGCGTGCCCGACCGCGCCTACCAGTACGGCGCCGAGCTGGCCCGCCACGTCGACATCAAGCCGCAGCTCGTCGAGGAGGGCCTCGCCGCGATCGCGTGCGGCGCCTTCCACGTCCGCTCGGGCGGTCGCACGTACTTCAACACCACGCCGATCGGCCGTGCCGTCACCGGCACGCTGCTGGTGCGTGCCATGCAGGAGGACGGCGTCAACATCTGGGGCGACGGCTCGACCTTCAAGGGCAACGACATCGAGCGGTTCTACCGCTACGGCCTGCTGGCGAACCCCGAGCTGCGGATCTACAAGCCGTGGCTCGACGCCGACTTCGTCGACGAGCTCGGTGGCCGCGACGAGATGAGCCAGTGGCTCACCGAGCGCACGCTGCCCTACCGCGACTCCAAGGAGAAGGCGTACTCCACCGACGCCAACATCTGGGGCGCCACCCACGAGGCCAAGACGCTCGAGCACCTCGACGTCTCGCTGGAGACCGTCGAGCCGATCATGGGCGTGAAGTTCTGGGACCCCTCGGTGCACATCGAGGCCGAGGACGTCACGATCCGCTTCGAGGCCGGCCGCCCGGTCGCGATCAACGGCACGACGTACGCCGACCCGGTCGCGCTGGTGCACGAGGCCAACGCCATCGGCGGTCGCCACGGCCTGGGCATGAGCGACCAGATCGAGAACCGCATCATCGAGGCCAAGTCGCGAGGCATCTACGAGGCGCCGGCGATGGCGCTGCTCTGGATCGCCTACGAGCGGCTGCTCAACGCGATCCACAACGAGGACACCGTCGAGCACTACCACACCCAGGGCCGCCGGCTCGGCCGCCTGCTGTACGAAGGCCGGTGGCTCGACCCGCAGTCGCTGATGATCCGGGAGTCGATCGAGCGCTGGATCGCCTCGGCCGTCACCGGCGAGGTGACGGTGCGCCTGCGGCGCGGTGAGGACTACACGGTGCTACGGACCGAGGGACCGTCGTTCTCCTACCACCCCGACAAGCTCTCGATGGAGCGCACCGAGAACGCCGCGTTCGGTCCGACCGACCGGATCGGGCAGCTCACGATGCGCAACCTCGACATCGCCGACTCGCGCTCCAAGCTCGAACTCTACGCCCAGCAGCCGCACGACCAGGGCCACGTCCTGGTCGAGAACGGCACCCTGCTCGGCGCGCTCGAGGCCGGTGGCGGCGACCGGATTGCCTCCAACCCGGCCGCCGACGAGGCCGAGGGCGAGGCGCTGGACGCGGCGGCCATGGAGTACGGCACCGACTGATGCCCATCGCACGGTCCGAGGGAGCCGACGGCGCCGGCAGCGCGGGGGAGCCGGTCGTCCGGCACACCGCCCGCGTCGTCCCGGTCAACGAGGACGGTGCGGCGCTGATGCTGCTCGACCAGAACCCCGACCTCCCCGGCGTCCTGCGCTGGGGGACGATCGGCGGCGCCATCGACGAGGGCGAGACCCTCGAGCAGGCGGTCGTCCGGGAGATGTTCGAGGAGACCGGCATCCGGATCGACGAGGCGTCGCTGGTCGGGCCGTTCCACTCCGACCGGCGCGACTTCACCTACGGCGGCGTCCACTACGTCGGCGACGCGACGTTCTTCGCGATGCCGCTGGCCGGCGACGTCGAGGTGAGCTTCGAGCATCTCGAGGCGGCCGAGGTGGGCAACGTGTTCGAGGCGAGGTGGCTCACGACGGAGGAGCTGGCCGCCGACGGGCGGATGGTCGCGCCGACGCTGCCCGAGGTGCTGCGGCGTGCGGTGGACCTGGTGCGTGGCACCGACGACGGAACGGCAGGATGAGCGACGTGAGCACGCAGGACAAGCAGGACGCCACCAACACCGGCAAGCTGTGGGGCGGTCGGTTCGCCGGCGGCCCGTCGCCGGAGCTCGAGGCGCTCTCGCGATCCACGCACTTCGACTGGCGGCTCACGCCGTACGACCTCGCGGGCTCGCGGGCGCACGCCAACGCGCTGCACCGGGCCGGGCTCCTCATTGACCCCGACCACGCCGAGCTGCTGCGCGGCCTGGACGTGCTGGGCGAGCGGTACGCCGCCGGCGAGCTGCACCCGGACCCCTCCGACGAGGACGTGCACGGGGCGCTGGAGCGGCTGCTGCTGGAGGAGGTCGGTCCGGACGTCGGTGGGCGGCTGCGTGCCGGTCGCAGCCGCAACGACCAGATCGCGACGCTCTTCAAGGTGTTCCTCCGCGACCACGCCCGGGTGGTCGCGGGGCTGCTCCTGGACCTCGTCGACGCGCTGGTCGTGCAGGCCCGGGCCCATCACGGCGCGGTGATGCCCGGACGCACCCACCTCCAGCACGCCCAGCCGGTGCTGCTCTCGCACCATCTCCTGGCGCACGCGTGGCCGCTGCTGCGCGATGTCGACCGGCTGGCCGACTGGGACGACCGGGTGGCGGCCGACTCGCCGTACGGCTCGGGCGCGCTGGCGGGCAGCACCCTCGGTCTGGACCCGGAGGGGGTCGCCGCCGAGCTCGGGTTCACCGGCTCCACGGCCAACTCCCTCGACGGCACGGCGGCCCGGGACTTCGTCGCGGAGTTCGCCTTCGTCTGCGCCCAGGCCGGTGTGGACGTCAGCCGGCTGGCGGAGGAGGTCATCCTCTGGTCGACCGCCGAGTTCGGGTTCGTCCGGCTGCACGACTCCTGGTCGACGGGGTCGAGCATCATGCCGCAGAAGAAGAACCCCGACGTCGCCGAGCTGGCCCGCGGCAAGGCCGGGCGCCTGGTCGGGAACCTGAGCGGACTGCTCACGACGCTCAAGTCCCTTCCGCTCGCCTACAACCGCGACCTCCAGGAGGACAGGGAGCCGGTCTTCGACTCCGTCGACACCCTCGAGGTGCTCCTGCCGGCCTTCACGGGGATGGTCGCGACGCTGACCTTCGAGACCGAGCGGATGGCGGCCCTGGCCCCGGCCGGGTTCTCGCTGGCCACCGACGTGGCGGAGTGGCTGGTGCGCGAGGGCGTGCCGTTCCGCGTCGCGCACGAGGTCGCCGGGGCGTGCGTGCGCCGGTGCGAGGAGAAGGGGTGCGAGCTCGACGAGCTCAGCGACGACGACTACGCCGCGATCTCCCCGCACCTGACGCCGGCCGTGCGTGACGTGCTGACCGCCGACGGTTCCGTCGCCGCCCGGGACGGCCGGGGCGGTACGGCTCCGGTACGCGTCGCCGAGCAGCTCGACGAGGTCGTCGCCCGGGCGACGTCGCTGCGTGAGCAGCTCGCCTGACCCGTTCGCGTTCCTCGCGGGGCCACCGGAGCAGCTGGCCCCGGAGCTGCTGGGTGCCGTGCTCCGGCACGGACCGGTCGCGGTCCGGCTGACCGAGGTCGAGGCGTACGGCGGCTCGCACGACCCCGGCTCCCACGCCTACCGCGGACCCACCCGGCGCAACGCCTCCATGTACGCCGACGCCGGGACGCTCTACTGCTACCTCAGCCACGGGATCCACGTGTGCGCGAACGTCGTGGTCGGGCCGGTCGGGGAGCCGGGTGCCCTGCTGCTCCGCGCCGGCCGGGTGGTCACCGGTTCGGACGCCGTCGAGCAGCGAAGGCCCGGTGTCGTCGAGGGGTCCTGGGCACGGGGACCCGGCAACCTCGGTCGCAGCCTCGGGCTCGGGCTGGAGCACGACGGCACCGACCTGCGTACCGGGCCCGTGCGCCTGGAGCTGCCGTCCACGTCCTCCGTCGCTGCGCATCCCGTGACCTGGACCAGCGGACCCCGGGTGGGGCTCCGCAGCGCGAGCGATCGACCGTGGCGCTTCATGACCGTGGACGACCCGTCCGTGAGCGCCTACCGCCGCCACCCGAAGGCGGACGGGCGCGACCGCTGACTGGCCACCGGGCTCACGAGCACTGCGCTGACCTGCAGAAACAG
Source organism: Nocardioides sp. (assembly GCA_002729525.1). Taxonomy (GTDB): domain Bacteria; phylum Actinomycetota; class Actinomycetes; order Propionibacteriales; family Nocardioidaceae; genus Nocardioides. The sequence goes on along the minus strand of PBYI01000067.1, from coordinate 349 downwards.
CGCCATGTTCACGCAGGGGGCGACCCGATTTTGTGTGTCGGCCACCGACCCTCTAATGTTTCACCTGTCGCGCAGAGCGGCTGACTCTCCCGGGTCTCCTCGAAGGCCTGGAACCGAGTGGCTTTGCTGTGTCCGACACCGAGCGCGAAACACGCCGGCAACACAGAGTTGACGAGCATGAATCGGATCGGTAAGGTTTCACAGGTTGCCGCAGAGCGGATCCCGACAGGGAGAAGCCAGCGCAACACCAGCTTCACCGGACTCGGTGATCGCAATCCGGCTCGCTTTGACGAGTGCGGGGGTGGTCGGTAAGAGTTACGGGAAGCAGCAACGGAAGGCCTTCATGGGT
>PBYI01000066.1 GCA_002729525.1 Nocardioides sp. | reverse complement strand
GGGGGGGGGGGGGGGGGGGGGGGGGGGACTGTGGGCCCTGCGCGAGGACGTCGTGGCGTACGACGGCGTCCGGGACGGCATCCGGTACCTCCCCGGCTTCCTGCTGCTCGGTGTGGACGCGGTGCCGCAGCTGGGGCTGGCGGCGTTGTGCCTGGCGGCCCGGCGGACGCTGCCCGCGACCTCGCCGGACGGACGCTCGCTGTTCGTTTGATCGTTCCAAGCAGCGTTATCCTGACCGGGTGAGGCGAGCGAAGATCGTGTGCACCCTGGGCCCGGCGACCAACAGCGAGCGGCGCATCCGCGAGCTGGTGTACGCCGGCATGGACATGGCCCGGCTCAACATGAGCCACGGCAGCCATGACGACCACCGCGAGGCCTACCGCCTGGTGCGCGAGGCGTCGGACGCCACGGGGCGCGGCGTGGGCATCCTCGCCGACCTCCAGGGCCCCAAGATCCGCCTCGGCACCTTCGCCGAGGGGCACGCCGTGCTCTCGCGCGGGCAGCAGTGGACCATCACCACGCGCGACGTCCCCGGCGACGGCGAGGTCGCCAGCACGACGTACGGCGGTCTGCCCGGCGACGTGTCCTCCGGCGACCCGATCCTCATCGACGACGGCAAGGTGCGCCTGCGCGTGAAGTCGGTCGAGGGTGACGACGTCGTCACGGAGGTCCTCACCGGCGGCGTGGTCAGCAACCACAAGGGCATCAACCTGCCCGGTGTCGCGGTCTCGGTGCCGGCGCTGTCGGAGAAGGACGTCGAGGACCTGCGCTTCGCGCTGTCGCTGTCCGTCGACTTCATCGCGCTGAGCTTCGTGCGCAGCGCGCAGGACGTCGAGGACGTCCGCGCGGTGATGCGCGAGGAGGGCAACATGCTCCCCGTCATCGCCAAGATCGAGAAGCCGCAGGCCATCGAGAACCTCGACGAGATCATCGCGGCGTTCGACGGCTTCATGGTCGCCCGCGGCGACCTCGGCGTCGAGTGCCCGCTCGAGGAGCTGCCGTTCCTCCAGAAGACGATCGTCGAGCGAGCGCGGCGCAACGCCAAGCCGGTCATCGTCGCCACCCAGATGCTCGACTCGATGGTCACCAACCCGGCGCCGACCCGCGCCGAGGCCAGCGACGTCGCGAACGCCGTCCTCGACGGCACCGACGCGGTCATGCTGTCGGGCGAGACCAGCGTCGGCGACCACCCGGTCCACGTCGTGGAGACGATGGCGCGGATCGTGTCGGCCACCGAGAAGCACGCGTTCGCCGACGACGACTACGGCACCTTCGAGCGCATCGACTGGGACCCCCGCACCCGCGGCGGCGTGATCGCCAAGGCGGCCGAGGAGGTCGCGATGCGGGTCGGGGCGAAGTACATCGTCGCCTTCACCCAGAGCGGCGACTCCGCCCGCCGACTGTCCCGCATCCGCGGTCCGATCCCCGTGCTCGCCTTCACCCCGGAGAACCGCGTCCGCTCGCAGCTCTCGCTCTCGTGGGGTGTCGAGACGTTCAAGACCGCGCCGGTCGAGCACACCGACGAGATGGTGCGCCAGATCGACGAGTACCTCCTGCGCGTCGGCCGCGTCGACGAGGGTGACTTCGTGGTGCTCATCGCGGGCAGCCCGCCGGGCATCCCCGGCTCGACCAACGCGCTGCGGATCCACCGGATCGGCGACGCGATCAACGAGGTCGCGCCGGCGTACCGCCGCAAGGACCCCGAGGCCTGAGACGACGCGTACGACCCCTGGTCAGGCCTTGAGCCCGACCAGGGCGTCGAGCCGCGCTACGTCCGCGCGCCGGGAGACGCTGATCGTCCACTCCTGCGAGTGCCGCCACGCCACCCCGGCGAGGTCGAGCGCCCAGCAGCACAGGTCGCGGATGTCGGCGCTGCGGTTGCTGAACTGCCAGCGCGGGTAGTCGTGGCGGCGCACCTCGTCGCCCACGCGGGTGGCCCAGTTGCGCACCCGCGCGCCGTCGGAGTGGAACAGCCCGCGCAGGACGTCGCCGGGGTGCTGCTCCACCACGACGCGTTGCCACGGCTCGAGCACGATCGGGCGGTCGTGCTTGCGACCCGGGCCGTGCTGGGGAACGGGCACGGCCAGTGGCCCCAGTTGTTCGACACGACGGTGCACCCGGGGGCCCGCACCAGGTGGACAGGCCGGGGCGAGTGCCGGGCGACGAGGCGGACGACGTCGTCCCGCACGCCCGGCCACGCGTCGTCGCAGGACACCCGGAGCACGTGGAAGCGTCGGTTGGCCGGTCGCGAGACGCACCCGTCGCCGAGGTAGTACCCCAGGAGTGCGGCGTACGACGCGGGGTCGAGCGTGGCGTCGTCGCAGAGCGGGCAGTGTCGCGGAACGGTGCCCGCGTCGCGCCACGCGGCGACAGCCCAGCGGCTGACCCCGAGCCGCCGGGGCGACCGCGGAGACCGATCGGCCCTCGGCGAGCAGCCTGAGGGCCTCGGTGCGGGTACGGGCGTCGTGCGCGAAGCGATCGTCGTAAGGACCGCCGACAGGCCGCTGCACTGCGGACACGGGGTGCCCCGGGTGGGACTCGAACCCACACTGGATGGTGTTTGAGACCATCGTCTCTGCCAATTGGACTACCGGGGCCGGGCGGCGAGAAGGATAGCGCCGACGAGGCGCCCAGCCGCATCGCCTACCCTGCTCCCGTGACCGCCGCACCCGCCACGCCCACGACCCGCACGGTCGTGATCGCCGAGGACGAGACCCTCATCCGCATGGACCTCGCCGAGATGCTCACCGAGGAGGGCTACTCCGTGGTGGGTCAGGCCGGCGACGGCCAGAAGGCGATCGACCTCGCCACCGAGCTCAAGCCCGACCTGGTGATCCTGGACGTGAAGATGCCGGTGCTCGACGGGATCGCGGCCGCGGAGGCCATCGCCGCCGACCGGATCGCCCCGGTCGTCATCCTCACCGCCTTCTCCCAGCGCGAGCTGGTCGAGCGCGCCCGCGACGCGGGTGCGATGGCCTACCTGGTGAAGCCGTTCACGCAGTCCGACCTGGTGCCCGCGATCGAGATGGCGGTCAGCCGCTTCACCGAGCTGGCCCAGCTCGAGACCGAGGTCCACGACCTCACCGAGCGCCTGGAGACCCGCAAGTCGGTCGACCGGGCGAAGGGCATCCTCCAGCAGCAGCTGAAGCTCTCCGAGCCCGAGGCGTTCCGCTGGATCCAGAAGACCGCGATGGACCTGCGCATGTCGATGCGCCAGGTCGCCGACGGCGTCATCACCCACGGCCCCGGCGTCGCCGAGCAGGGCTGAGGTCCCGCTCGTCGGTCGTCCTCCCGCGCCCGCACCGGTCCGTCCGGGCGGGGGCTGCGGCGCGCTCGGACGTCACGGTCGGGCACGAGCGGTCAGGGTCCGGCGACATCCGGTCTCGGAGCGGTGACGGGTCCGTAAAGGCGTCGTTTCCGACCACCTTCGACCCCGTGGATGTGGTTGGGTATGACGGCTCGGGTCGCGCCGTGCTGCGGCGACTTCCAGGCAGAAGGAGAGACACACACCTTGGAACCGATCACACGGCCCTCCGGGACCGGGCGACGTACGGCGGCCGCCGCGCTGCTGGTGGGCCTGGTGGCCCTCCTGCTGGCGCCGTTGACCGTGCTCGCCCCGCCCGCGCAGGCGGCGACGCTCTGCATCGCCCAGCCAGGCTCGACCGGCTGCATCAACGGCACGGTCGGCAACCGCACGAACCCCGTCGAGGGGGCTGACGTCACGCTGCTCGACGAGAACCAGGTCGAGATCGAGACGCAGACGACCGAGGCGGATGGCAAGTTCGCCTTCCAGCTCGACCAGGCCGGCACCTACTACATCCTCGTCGACCCCGACTCGCTGCCCGACGGCCTCGAGATCCGGCCGCCGGCGAAGGCGTTCCAGGGCCCGGACGGGTCGATCAAGGTCGACGTGAAGCTGGGCCAGTCCCAGGCCCCGGCGCTCAACGTGCGCGACGTCGACTACGACGCCGGCGGCGCGGGCTTCGGCGAGCAGCTGATCCAGAGCATCGCCCAGGGCCTGCGGCTCGGGCTGCTGCTGGCGCTCGCCTCGATCGGCCTGTCGCTCATCTACGGCACCACCGGCCTGTCGAACTTCGCGCACGCCGAGCAGGTGACCCTGGGCGGCATGGTCGGCTACGGCCTCTGCAACGTCCTCGGCATGAACCTGTGGCTCGGTATCGTGCTCACCACGCTGATCTGCGGCGCGACCGGCTTCTTCCAGGACGCCGTGCTCTGGCGCCCGCTGCGCCGTCGCGGCCTGGGTCTGACCCAGATGATGATCGTGACGATCGGTCTCTCGCTGGCCGCGCAGTACGCCTTCCAGTTCTTCGTGGGCGCCTCGCAGAAGAAGGTCGTCGTCCAGAACTTCGACGTCGTCACCATCGGCCCGATCTCGCTGACCGGCATGTCGTACGTCGCCATGGCGATCTCGCTGGTCGTCATCGGCGTGGTCGGGTTCGTGCTGCTGCGCACCCGGGTCGGGCAGGCGACGCGCGCGGTCTCGGACAACCCCGCGCTCGCGGCGGCGTCCGGCATCGACGTCGACCGGATCGTCCGCGGCGTGTGGACCATCGCAGCCGCGCTCGCCGGTCTCGGCGGCATCCTCTACGCGCTCGTGGTCTCCAACGGCATCCGCTGGGACACCGGCATGCAGATCCTGCTGCTGCTGTTCGCCGCGGTGACCCTCGGTGGTCTCGGCACCGCCTTCGGCGCCTTCGTGGGCGCCATCATCATCGGCCTCGTCGTCGAGCTCGCCGGCCCCCTCGGGGCGCCCGGTGACCTCAAGTACGCCGTGGCCCTGGCCATCCTGATCCTGCTCCTGCTCGTGCGGCCCCAGGGCCTGCTCGGGCGTGCGGTGCGGGTCGGCTGAGAGGGGACGCGGACATGGACCAGATCTTCTTCATCCTGCAGTCGGTCGTCGGCGAGGCGATCGCTCCGGCCACGGCCGGCGTCGCCATCGCCGTCATCGGCCTGAACATCCACTTCGGCTACACCGGCCTGCTCAACATCGGCCAGGCCGGCTTCATGCTGCTCGGCGCCTACGGCATGGCGATCTCGATCACCAAGGGCCTGCCCATGGTGATCGCCGTCCTCATCGGACTGCTGCTCGCGCTGATCTTCGCCACGATCCTCGGCGCACCGACGCTGAAGCTCAGAGGCGACTACCTCGCGATCGTGACGATCTCGGCCGCCGAGATCATCAGGTACGTCGGACGCCTGGCGTCCCTCGAGGGCTTCACCGGTGGTGCCCAGGGCATCCCCGGCAGCCAGTACTCCGGGCCGTTCCGGAACCTCTCGTTCTTCGGCAGCGGCTCGTGGACGCTCTCGCCCTTCAACTACGAGACGCTCGGCGGCTCCACCGCGGTCCGCCTGCTCGGCCTGCTCGTCACGATCGCGCTGATCACCGTCACGGTGCTCTTCGTCCGCAGGACGAAGCTGGCCGGGGTCGCGACCCGCAGCCCGATGGCCGACGGACTGGTCATCACCGGCCTGGTCGTCCTCTCGCTCCTCGCGGTGCTGTTCACCTTCCCGCAGACCCTGACCCGCACCGGGGTCGACGGCTGGTGGGTGCGCGGCGTCGCGTGGACGGTCGTGCTGATCTGCTCGCTGCTCGTGCTCCTGCTGGTGCGCAGCCCGTGGGGCCGCCTCCTGCGGGGTGTCCGCGAGGACGAGGAGGCGATGCGCAGCCTCGGCAAGAACGTCTTCGCGGTGAAGATGCAGGCGCTGATCATCGGCGGCATGTTCGGTGCGCTCGGCGGCATGGTCTACGTGCTCGCCAGCACGGTGCAGGCCGACGCCCTGGCGCGCCAGATCACGTTCTTCGCCTACACCGCGCTCCTGCTCGGTGGCGCGGCGACGATCTTCGGCCCGGTGCTCGGCACGGTGATCTTCTTCGGAGCCCGCATCCTGGTCCGCGAGGCGTCGCGGATCTACGTCCCGGACAGCATCATCGCCGACAACAAGACCGACGTGTTCAGCCTGATGGTCGTCGGTGTGGCCCTGATGCTCCTGGTCGTCTACCGACCACAAGGCATCCTCGGAGACAAGAGGGAGCTGAGGTTCCATGTCTGACGTCTCGACCGCCCAGGGACTCGCCGACCCGGCAGCCCGCAAGGCACTCATGGCCGAGGTGGAGCGCGTCCCCGGCGCCGCGAAGCCCGACCCGATCCTCAAGGTCGACAAGATCGTGCGCCGCTTCGGTGGCGTCACGGCCGTCGACGTCGAGCACCTCGAGGTGCAGCGCGGCATCATCACCGCGCTGATCGGACCCAACGGTGCCGGCAAGACGACGTTCTTCAACCTGATCACGGGCTTCGACAAGCCGTCGTCGGCCGGTCAGGGTGCCGCCTGGACCTTCCAGGGCAAGTCGCTCAACCGCACCGCGGCGTCGAGCGTCGCCAAGGCCGGCATGGTCCGCACCTTCCAGCTGACCAAGTCGCTCAACCGGATGACCGTCATCGAGAACATGCTCCTCGGTGCGCAGGGTCAGACCGGTGAGCGGCTCGCGCTGTCGATGTTCCGACCGACGTGGCGGTCCCAGGAGCGGGAGGTCAACGAGAAGGCCCTCGGTCTGCTGGAGCGCTTCAAGCTGCTGGAGAAGAAGGACGACTACGCCGGCTCGTTGTCGGGTGGTCAGCGCAAGCTGCTGGAGATGGCACGCGCGCTGATGACCGACCCGACGATGATCATGCTCGACGAGCCGATGGCCGGCGTGAACCCGGCCCTCACCCAGTCGCTGCTCGGCCACGTCCAGTCGCTGCGCGACGAGGGCATGACCGTGCTCTTCGTCGAGCACGACATGCACGTCGTGCGGCACATCTCCGACTGGGTCGTCGTGATGGCCGAGGGCCGCGTCGTGGCCGAGGGCCCCGCCGACACCGTGATGTCGGACCCGGCTGTGGTCGACGCCTACCTGGGCGCCCACCACGACACCGACCTCGGTGACGACGCCCTGCTCGAGGACGGCGTGATCGCCGGTCTCGAGGAGGAGGAGAAGCAGCGCAACGAGGAGGCGGGCGCATGAGCGGCACGCAGAGCGGTACGCCGCTGATCGAGGTCACCGACGTCGTCGCGGGCTACCTACCGGGGGTCAACATCCTCAACGGGTGCAGCCTGACGGCGATGCAGGGTGAGATCGTCGGCATCATCGGCCCCAACGGTGCCGGCAAGTCGACGCTGCTCAAGGCGATGTTCGGTCTCGTGCAGATCCACGAGGGCACCGTGACCCTCGGCGGCACCGACATCACCAACATGCGCACCAACAAGCTCGTGGAGATGGGTGTGGGCTTCGTGCCCCAGACCAACAACGTCTTCCCGTCGCTGTCGGTCGAGGAGAACCTCCGCATGGGGCTCTTCCTGCGCCCGAAGAAGCTCCGCGAGCGGCTCGACGCGATGTACGACCTGTTCCCCAACCTGCACGAGCGCAAGGACCGGTCCGCCGGCGCGCTGTCGGGCGGTGAGCGGCAGTCGCTGGCGATGGCGCGCGCGCTGATGATGGAGCCGTCCGTGCTGCTCCTCGACGAGCCGTCGGCCGGCCTCTCGCCGGTGCGTCAGGACGAGACGTTCATCCGCACCCGTCGCATCAACAAGACGGGTGTCTCGGTCGTGATGGTCGAGCAGAACGCACGCCGCTGCCTGCAGATCTGCGACCGCGGCTACGTGCTCGACCAGGGCAAGGACGCGTACACCGGCGCCGGGCGCGAGCTCGCCGACGACCCGCGGGTCATCGAGCTCTACCTCGGCACGCTGGCCGAGGACGTCGACGCCGAGCGGACGGACCTCAGCAAGGGCTGATCCGCCCGCAGGGCGCACCCTGCACGCCGTACGACGACGGCCCCGGACCTGCGACGGGTCCGGGGCCGTCGTGCGTCTCGGGGTGGTGAGCTCGACCGGGTACCCGGTGAAACTCCCGCCTACGGCACGAAGGCTTCCACCGGGGGCGGGAGATTCCTGCGGGACGTCGACCCAGGGGCGGGTGCGTGCCCTCTCACCCCGCGGTCTCCCCGTCCGCTCCTGGGGGCCCGCACGGCGCCGACGATGCCAGTCACCAGGTGACCGGAGACGTCGGCACAGCCGAGAGTTTCACCGGTCGACCGGTGAAACTCACGCCCCCCGCCCACAGTCCTGGACGGGGCGTGCGGGAGGCGCGGAGGGGAGCGCGGGGAGAGGGGAGCACCAGGGCGAAGACGCACGAAGGGCCCCGGACCTGACGGTCCGGGGCCCTCGTGGTGCGTCGGCTGGATCAGCCGCCGTCGTCAGCTCACTTGGAGCCCTCGACGGTGGTGGTCAGCTGCGGCGCGTTGTCAGCGTCGAACTGGTAGATGCCGACGAACGCCGAGGACGGGTCGTTCTCGTCGTCGATCGGGCCGATGCCGGACGGACCCATGTAGTGGATCTCGTCGCCACCGTCGAGCAGCGCGATGCAGTCGGCGTACGTCGAGCACTCGGTGCCGTCGGTGGCGCCGGAGACGGCAGCGAAGTTGGCCTGCACGGTCTCGGAGTCGGTCGCGCCGCCCTTGTAGGCCGCGAGGGCCGCGAGGATGGTCGCGTCGTAGGACTCGGCGCCGTAGGCGTAGTCCGAGAGACCCTCACCGTTCGCGAAGTCGTTCCACCCGTTGAGGCGGTCCTTGAAGTCCTGCGAGGCGTCCGCACCCGGGATGGTGCCCTGGGCGCCCTCGAGGGTGCCCTCCGGGAAGTCGGCGCCGTAGTCGGCGGTGTTGCCGTCGGTGAAGTAGGCGGCCGACATGTCCCAACCGGCGGAGACCATCTCGGGGACGATCGCCTTGGTCTCGTCGAACGCGAGGACGACGATGGCGTCGGGGTTGGAGTTGACCGCAGCGGTGACCTCGGACGAGAACGTCGTCTGGCCGGCCGGGAACTCGTCGCCGTCGCCCTTGCAGCCGTAGGTGCACTCGCCACCGGCGGCCTCGACGGTCTCCTGGACCACGTCGCGCAGGCCGGTGCCGTAGGTGTCGGAGAACACCAGGAAGGCGATGCGCTGGTAGCCGTCGGAGGAGATCAGCGAACCGAGGGCGTTGCCCTGGATGCCGTCCGGCGGGGCGGTGCGGAAGTAGAAGTCCGAGTAGCCGGACAGCGACACCGCGGTGTTGGCCGGGGAGACCTGGGTGATCTTCGCGTCGGTCAGGGCGTCGACGAAGTTCAGCGAGACGCTGGACGACGCGGCACCGATCACGACGGAGGCACCGGCGCGGGTCAGCTGGCGGGCGGACTGGGTGCTCACCGACATGTCGGTGGAGTCGCCCGAGTCACGGATGTCGTGGCACGCGGCGGCGCCGTTGACACCGCCGGCGGCGTTGATGTCCGAGACGGCCAGACCGACACCCGCGACCTCCGGCGGGCCGAGGAAGGCCAGGTTGCCGGTCAGCGGCAGGATGCCGCCGGCCTTGAAGGTGTCGCTGACGCTGGCGTCGTTGGCGCACGCGTCGTTGGTGTAGTCGGCAGCCGGGGCAGCGTCCTCCGAGGTCGTCTCCGACGACGACTCCGAGGCCGACGGCTCGTCGGTGGCGTCGCTGCCGGTGTCCTCGCTGCCGCAGGCGGCCAGCGCGAGGCCGAGCGCCGCGGTGCCGGCCATGAGCCGCATCCAGCGGGTGGTGGTGGATCGATTCACTGTGGTGAACCCTCTCGTTGGCGGTGATCGTGCGCGCCTGACGTCCACCCCGCCCGTCTCCCGGAGCCCGAGACCGGAGGCGTGCAGGGAGGGCGCAGCACGGTTACCGTAGGGCGCGCCGCCCCTCGAGGGCTGGATGGCACAGGGACGTGACCAAACCGTTACCGCCTCGCAGCAAGCCGACCGCGGCTCGCCGACGAACGCTTGTTCGGCGTACGCTCGGCCCGGGCGACGGACGACAGGTCCGTCCGGGGGCGAAGAGGTGTGCCGTGGTGCGGACGGCCGTCGGCGTACGCGACGCCGTGCCCGCGGACGCCGAGTTGCTCGCCTCGCTCTGGAGCAGCGTGCTCCGGCCCGCCGACCACGACCGGCACGTCGACGACGTCACCGCGCTCCTCGAGCGTTGTGACGACCCGGCGACCGCGCAACGGGTGCTGGTCGCCGAGCTGGGCGACGCCGCGGCCGGTGCCGCCCTCGTGCGGCTCGCGAGCGCCGGGCCGCTCGACCCGCGCCGCACCCTGCAGGTGCACTACCTCGCCGTCGCCCAGGGGTGCCGACGTCGCGGTGTCGGCCGCGCGCTGATGGACGCGGTCACCCAGTGGGCCGAGCAGGCGGGCGCCGAGACCGTCACCACCGCGGTCACGCCCGGCGAGCGCGAGGTCAACCGCTTCATGGCCAGGCTCGGGCTCACCCCGCTGGCCTCGGTGCGCCAGGCGCCGACCGCCGTCGTGCGGGCGCGGCTGGCGGCGCGCCGCCAGGCCGTCGCGACGGGGCCCGGCACGGCCGGCACCCCGAGCAACCGCCACCTCACCCGCGTGCTGGCGGCACGTCGCTCGATGCGGCGCGAGGACCCCGCGGGCTGAGCCCGCCGTGGGCAGCCCGCCGTACGCCGGTCAGCCGCCGAAGCGCTCGGCCGGGATGAGCGAGCAGGTGATCCGCGAGGTGCACACGCGCCGGCCCTGCTCGTCGGTGATGACCACCTCGTAGCACGCGCTGGAGCGTCCGAGGTGGACCGGCGTCGCGGTGCCGGTGACGGTGCCCGAGGTCGCCGAGCGGTGGTGCGTGGCGTTGATGTCGACGCCGACCGCGACCTTGCCCATGGCGTGGCCGTGCAGGGCCGACCCGACCGAGCCGAGCGTCTCGGCGAGCACCACGGACGCGCCGCCGTGCAGCAGGCCGTAGGGCTGGGTGTTGCCCTCGACGGGCATCGTCGCGACCGCGCGCTCGACGGTGGCCTCGAGGATCTCGATGCCCATCCGGTCGCCGAGGGTGCCGCCCGGCACCGTGCTCATCAGGTCGGGGATGTCCAGGGGCTCGCTCATGGACCTCATCATGCTCCCGCTCGCCGGGGACGCGACGGCGGGCGTCGTCGGTGGCTGCTACTAGGGTCGGCCCCGTGACCGCAGCACCCGCTCCCGACCGTCCCCGGCTGCTCCTCCTCGACGGCCACTCGCTGGCCTACCGCGCGTTCTTCGCGCTGCCGGTGGAGAACTTCTCGACGACCACCGGGCAGCACACGAACGCGGTCTACGGGTTCACCTCGATGCTCATCAACGTGCTGCGCGACGAGCAGCCGACGCACGTCGCGGTCGCGTTCGACGTCAGCCGGCAGACCTTCCGGATGGCTGAGTACGCCGAGTACAAGGCCAAGCGCAACAAGACGCCCGACGAGTTCTCCTCCCAGCTGCCGCTGATCGAGGAGGTGCTCACCGCGCTGCGGGTGCCGTTCCTGAAGAAGCCCGGCTTCGAGGCCGACGACATCATCGCCACGCTCACGACGCAGGCGCTCGCCGCGGGCATGGAGGTGCTGATCCTCACCGGTGACCGCGACGCCATGCAGCTGGTGACCGACTCCTCCACGGTGCTGTACCCCACCCGCGGGGTCTCCGAGCTGTCGCGGATGACGCCGGAGGCGGTCGAGACCAAGTACGGCGTGACGCCGCAGCGCTACCCCGAGCTCGCCGCGATCGTGGGGGAGACCTCCGACAACCTGCCCGGCGTCCCCGGCGTCGGCCAGGGGTTCGCCGCCAAGTGGCTCAACGCCTACGACGGGCTCGACAACGTCATCGCCCGCGCCGACGAGATCGGCGGCAAGAAGGGCGAGTCGCTGCGCGAGCACCTCTCCGACGTCATCCGCAACCGCCGGCTCAACGCCCTGGTCACCGACCTGGAGCTCGAGCTCGCCCCGGCCGACCTCGGCAAGCAGCCGTGGGACCGCCAGGAGGTGCACACCCTCTTCGACGGCCTGGAGTTCCGGGTGCTGCGCGACCGGCTCTTCGAGGAGCTGGAGTCGGAGGAGGACGTCGACGGGACGGGCTTCGAGCTGGACGGATCGGTCCTCGAGCCGGGCGCGCTCGGCGCGTGGCTCGCCTCGGTCGGCAGCGACCGGGTCGGCGTGCACGTGCGCGGCACCTGGGGTGCCGGCACCGGTCGCGTCGACGGCCTCGCCCTCGCGGTCGGCGACGGCCGGGCGGCGTACGTCGACGCGACCGAGCTGACGCCCGACGACGACGCCGCGCTCGGCGCCTGGCTGGCCGACGACGGTGCCGCCAAGGTGCTCCACGACGCCAAGGGCCCGGCGCTGGCACTGGCCGCGCACGGCTGGACGCTGGGCGGGGTCGTCTCCGACACCGCGCTCGCCGCCTACCTCGTGCGACCCGACCAGCGGTCCTACGACCTCTCCGACCTGACCCTGCGCTACCTGCGCCGCGAGCTGCGCGCGGAGGAGGAGAGCGAGCAGGAGGCGCTGTTCGAGGACCCCGAGACCGTCGGTGCGGTCTCGGCGACCGCGATGCTGCACGCCCGGGCCGTGCTCGACCTCGCCGCCGCGCTCGACGAGGCGGTCGAGGAGCACGGCGGCACCCGTCTGCTCGCCGACGTCGAGCTGCCGCTCGTGGGCCTGCTGACCCTGATGGAGCAGCACGGCATCGCCGTCGACACCGACTACCTCACCGGCCTCGAGGAGCAGTTCGCCGCGGGCGTGCGCGACGCGGCCGAGGCGGCGTACGCCACCATCGGCAAGGAGATCAACCTCGGCTCGCCCAAGCAGCTGCAGGTGGTGCTCTTCGACGAGCTCGGGATGCCGAAGACCAAGCGCACCAAGACCGGCTACACCACCGACGCCGACGCGCTGCAGAGCCTCTACGTCAAGACCGAGCACCCGTTCCTGGCGCACCTGCTGCGCCACCGCGACGTGATCCGGCTGCGCCAGACCATCGAGGGCCTGCTCAAGACGGTGCAGCCCGACGGGCGCATCCACACGACCTTCAACCAGACGATCGCGGCCACCGGGCGGCTGTCGTCGACCGAGCCCAACCTGCAGAACATCCCGATCCGCACCGAGGAGGGCCGGCGCATCCGCGAGGGCTTCGTGGTCGGCGCGGGGTCGGAGAGCCTGATGACGGCCGACTACAGCCAGATCGAGATGCGGATCATGGCCCACCTGTCGGAGGACCAGCTGCTCATCGAGGCGTTCCGGTCGGGGCAGGACTTCCACTCCATCACCGCAGCGAGGGTGTTCGACGTCGACGCCGACGACGTCAACACCGAGATGCGCGCCAAGATCAAGGCGATGAACTACGGCCTGGCCTACGGGTTGTCGGCGTACGGCTTGGGGCAGCAGCTGGGCATCGAGCCCGGTGAGGCGCGTGGCCTGATGGACGAGTACTTCGAGACCTTCGGTGGTGTGCGCGACTACCTCGCCGGCGTGGTCGACGAGGCCCGGCGCACCGGGTTCACCGAGACGATCATGGGTCGGCGCCGCTACCTGCCCGACCTCACCAGCGACAACCGCCAGCGTCGGGAGATGGCGGAGCGGATGGCGCTCAACGCCCCGATCCAGGGCTCGGCCGCCGACCTCATCAAGGTCGCGATGCTGCGCACCCAGCGCGCGATCGAGGAGGCCGGGCTGGCGTCCCGGATGCTGCTGCAGGTCCACGACGAGCTCGTGCTCGAGGTGGCGCCCGGTGAGGCCGAGCCGCTCGAGGCGCTGGTGCGCGAGCAGATGGGCGCGGCCGCCGACCTGACGGTGCCGCTGGACGTGTCGGTCGGCACCGGACGCTCCTGGCACGACGCCGCGCACTGAGTCGGCGTCAGTCGGCGTCAGTCGGCGTCGGTCGGCTCGGGCGACGGTGCCGGCTCGGGGGCGGCCAGCACCACCGGCACCAGCAGGGCCAGGAAGAGCACCACGTCGGTCGCGGTCACCAGCGTCAGCAGCCCGGTGACCGAGTCGGTCGCCTGCCCGCCGAGGGCGATCACGGCGAGCGCGGCCCACAGCAGCACGGTCGCTCGGCGACGACCCTCCTGGGCGAGCAGGCCGTAGACGAGCAGCTGGATCATCGACAGCGCGGTGCCGAGCACCGCGAAGACCCACAGCCGGCCCTCGATCTCGGCGTAGTCGGGGCCGCCGACGAAGACCATCGCGACGGGTGAGAGCACCCACGCGGCGAGCACCCCGACGGCACCGAGCCCGGCGACCGCGCCGAGGCTGAGCCGCAGCGCCCGACGGCGCTCGCGGGCGTCGGCCATGTCCGGGAACGCCAGCACCACCACGAACTGCGGCAGGAACAGCATCGCCTTGGTGAGGATCAGCCCGCCGGCGTACAGGCCGGAGTCGTGGTCGTCGAGCACGCCGCGCGCGACGATGATGTCGACGTTGGTGACGGCGAAGAACGCCAGCAGGGCGTGGGAGTTGCGGAACGACTCGCGCAGCAGCGACCGCACGCCGTGGTCGGTGCCGGTCGCGTCGGTGGCGTGGGTGCGCGGACGGCGCAGGGCCCAGGCGCCCACGGCGACGGGGAACAGCGCACCGATCAGCACGCCGAGGGTCGCGACGCCCTCCTCGGGCCGCCACACGAGCAGCGCGCCGCCCAGGAGCAGCCGCGGCACGCCGGCGGCGAGGTAGAGCAGCGCGAGCGGCCGCCAGCGGCGCTCGCCCTGGAGGACGCCGGCTTGGCCGCCCATCACGGTCAGCGGCACCGCGGTCGCGGCGACCAGCGCGGCGGTCACCAGGCTGTCGAGCCGGAGTACGGCGTTCACGACCGGCGACAGCACGAGCAGCACGAGCCCGAGACCCACGGCCAGGCGCCGGGTCATCGACCGCACCCGTTCCTCGATCACGGTGACGTCGCCCGGCGTGGAGGAGACCCGTCGGGCGGCGGTCGCCTGGAGCGCGAGCTGGGCGACGCTGACCACCATCAGGAGGTTCATCACCGCGGCGAACGCGCCGTACTGCGAGGGACCGAGCAGACGCGCGGCGAGGATGGTGAAGCCGTACGTCGCGACGTTCATCCCGACGATCGCGACGGCGATGGTGCCGCCGGTGCGGACGGCGCCTCCGGTCGACCCGGCGGCCGGCCCGCCCCCGGTCTCGCCGGCGGGGGAGGACGACTGCTGCGGCACGCCGGGAGTGTTCCACAGCGGACCCGCTCCGACCGCACCCGCGGGGCGCCCCGACGGGGTCGTCCACGGGGTCGTCGGCGGGGCCGTCGACGGGTGGGGTCCGGCGTTATCCTGTCCGCTGCTCGACAGCGGGGTCGGGCGCGACGGGGAGGTGGCCGCGGGTGTCCGTGCGTTCGCCCGTACCCCCGTCCGCGCCGGTCGGCACCGCCGCTGCGGGCGTGACCCGCGGCTCCGGCGAGCTGGGACTCGGCACGGCGGTGCTCTACCTGCTCGTCGTCGGCGTCTCGTTCCTCCAGCAGCCCGGCCTCACGACGTACGACACCCGGGCGGAGCTCACCGAGCGGCCCGGCGACTTCCTGCGCGGCGCGTTCACGCTCTGGCACCCCGAGACCAACCTCGGCGAGCTGCAGAACCAGGCCTACGGCTACCTCTTCCCGCAGGGCCTCTTCTTCTGGCTGCTCGACGGCGCCGGGCTCCCCGGCTGGGTGACCCAGCGGCTGTGGACGGCCCTGGTGCTGCTGGTGGCCATCGAGGGGGCCCGACGGGTGTCCGGCGCGCTCGGCCTGGGCGGTGCCGCGGGGCTGGTGGCCGGCCTCGTCTACGGGTTCGCCCCGCGGGTGCTCGGCACGGTGGGCGTGCTCACCGCCGAGACCCTGCCGGGGGCGCTGCTGCCGTGGGCCGTGCTGCCGGTGCTGCTGGTGGTCGCCGGCCGGCTGCGGCCCTGGCGCGGGATGGCGCTGTCCGGTGCCGCCGTGGTCTGCATGGGCGGTGTCAACGCGGTCGAGGTGGCGGGCTCCCTGCCGCTGGTGGTGCTGCTGGTCTGGTGGGGCGTACGCCGCGGACGGCTGACGCGCCGTGCCGGCTGGGCCTGGGCGGGCGTGGTCTCGCTCGCCTGCGTCTGGTGGGCGCTGCCGCTGCTGGTGCTGGCGGGCTACGCCCCGCGCTTCTACGAGTACGTCGAGAGCGCCGCCGACACGACCGTGCTCGTCGGGTGGGGCGAGGCCGTGCGCGGCGCGTCGCACTGGGTGGCGTACCTCCTCGTCGGCGACCAGGCGTGGTGGCCTGCGGCGCACGACCTGGTGAGCGTGGCCTGGCTCGTCGTGCTGACCGCGGTCGTCGCGGCGTTCGGCTTCTGGGGCCTGGCCCGCCTCGAGCACCCGGCCCGCACGCCGCTGCTCCTCGGCGCCGTGCTGGGCCTGGCTGCCCTCACCGTCGCGCACGGCGGGCCCGGCGAGGGCCTCCTCGCGGGGGAGGTCCGTCACCTGCTCGACGGACCGCTGCAGATCTTCCGCAACGTCCACAAGATCGACCCGACCGTCCGGCTGCCGCTGGCGATCGGCGCCGCGCAGGGGTGCGTGCTGC
This sequence comes from Nocardioides sp., assembly GCA_002729525.1. Lineage (GTDB taxonomy): Bacteria > Actinomycetota > Actinomycetes > Propionibacteriales > Nocardioidaceae > Nocardioides. The sequence continues at coordinate 16,157 of PBYI01000066.1, read as the reverse complement.
TGTCCCGTGCGGTAGCCGCGCGCGGGCCACGGCTGGCGCAGGTGGCGCCGACCGTGGTGGTCCTGCCGCTCGCCGCGGTCCTCGCCCTCGGTCAGCCGTGGCTGGTCGACCACGGGCGCTCCCCGGGCTGGGAGGCGGTGTCGAGCCCGTGGCGGGAGGCACGCGCCTACCTGTCCGCGCACGACGACGGGCGCGCCACCCTGGTGGTGCCGGGCAGCGGCTTCGCGCTGCAGACCTGGGGCTGGACCCTCGACGAGCCGCTGGTCGTCACCGGCGGCACCCGGATGGTCACCCGCAGCCAGGTGCCCCTCGTGCCCGGACAGTCGTTGCGCTTCCTCGACGCCCTCGACCAGCTCGTGAGCACCGGCCGGGCGACCCCGGCGCTGGGTGACCAGCTGTCGCGCGCCGGCATCGGGCACGTCCTGGTGCGCCGCGACCTGCTGCGCGACCTCACCAGGTCCCCGCACCCGTCGGGCGCCTCGGTCTCGCTGGCCCGCGCGGGCCTGCGGCGCGTGGGCGGCTGGGGCGAGGTGCGCGAGGGCGGCCAGGAGGTCGAGCTGCTCGAGGTCACCCGCGCGATGCCGGAGGTCCGCACCACCGCCCTCGACGACGTCCGCACGGTCCGTGGCGCCCCGGAGACGGTGCTCGGTCTCCAGGACACCGGTCTGGTCGACCCCGGACAGGCGACGGTCCTCGAGGGCGAGCCCGGCTGGGACCGCACCGCGGACGTGGTGACCGACGGCGACCAGCGCCGCGAGCGCGCCTTCGGGTCGGCCGACGAGGCGGTCTCGGCGGTGCTGGGTGCGGACGAGCCGTACCGGATCGACCGCGCCGTGCACGACTACCCGGCCGTCGACGGCGCCGAGCAGGTCGTCGCGGCGTACGACGGTCTGGACGCGCTCACCGCGTCGTCCGCGCAGGGCTACGCCGACAACTTCGGCCCCGTGGTCCCGCAGGCCGGCCCGTACGCCGCCGTCGACGGCGACCCGGAGACCCGCTGGATCACCTCCGCGGCCACCGACCCCGAGGACCAGTGGCTGCGGCTCGACCTCGCCGCGCCGACCCCGGTCACCCGGGTCCGGGTGCTCCCGGTTGCCGACGACCCGCAGGTCGTGCCGGTGCGCACGCTGGAGGTCCGGGCCGGAGGCCAGGTGCGCCGGGTCGACGTCGACACGACCGGCGCGCCCGCCGTGGTCCGGTTCGACGGCACGCCGGTCGACCGGGTCGAGGTGCGGGTCGTGCGGGCAGCGACGGCGGCGCGCCGGGCCCGCGTCGGCCTGCGCGAGGTGACCGTGTCCGGCGTACGGCCGACGCGGTCGCTGGTGCTGCCCGGGGAAGTCCCCGACGACGGCGCCTGGCTGGTCGGCACCACCGCCGAGCGTCGCGCCTGCGTCGTGGTCGCCGGGCCGCCGGACTGCTCGGTGGCGCGGATCCGACCGGCCGAGGAGGGCGACGGCATGGACCGCACGGTCACCACCGAGGGCTCCTCCGACGTGGTGCTCCGCGGTCGGGTCGTCGCCCGCAGCACCCGCGCCGCGGGCAACCTGCTCGACCGGCTCACCCAGCGCCAGGTCGGCGCGTCGTCGGTGTACGGCGAGGACCCGCGGGTGGGGCCGCGCTTCGCCTACGACGGCGAGGCCACGACCGCCTGGGTGTCCTCGCCCGACGACCCCAGCCCGACGCTCTTCGTGCGCTTCGCCCGGCCGCAGACGATCAGCGGCCTGCGGCTCGGCCTGGGCCTGGCGGGCGCGCCCGCCGGCGTGCTGGTGCGCAGCGAGGACGAGGTGCGCGCGGTCGACGTCGACGAGGTCGACTCCCGCGGCGGCGTGCGGTTCAAGCCGCTGCGCGGCACGTTCTTCTCCGTCAGCTTCGACCCGGCCGCGGGGCGCGACACGGTCGCGGTGTCCGAGCTCGACCTGCGCGGCGTGCGGCTCACCCGCCGCTTCGACCCGTCGGTGGCGACCGGTGCGGTGTGCGGACTCGGCCCGGCGGTCGAGATCGACGGTGAGGTCGTCGCGACCCGGGTGTCGGGCACGATGGGCGACGTCCTCAACGGCAGTCCGCTGACGATCGAGAGCTGCGACCCCGACGCCGGCTCGACCGACGACGACGCGGCGGAGGGTGACGCGGGTGACGAGGGCCTGGCCGGCGGCGCCGCGGTCACGGTGGGCGCCGGCGAGCACCGGGTGCGCACCACGCCGTCGGCGGAGTTCCAGGTGGTCGAGCTGGCCGCGGTGCCGGCCGACCTCGCCCGGGCGCAGGTGTACGGCGCCGCCGACGTCACCGCCGACGCGGGCGCAGTCGCGCGCGCGGTCACCACGACGACGTGGGGCGACACCGAGCGGCGCGTGCAGGTCGCGCAGGGGGAGTCCGCGCTGCTGTGGCTGCCGGAGAGCTTCAACCCGGGCTGGCGCGCGGAGGTCGACGGCGAGCCGCTGACCGCGCTGCGGGTCGACGGGTGGCAGCAGGGCTGGGTGCTGCCCGCGTCGGCCGACCCGGTCGACGTCGACCTGGTCCTGGCCCCGCAGCGCACCTGGACCGCCGTGCTCGTCGCCGGACCCCTCGTCAGCGGCGCCGTGCTGCTGGCCGGTCTCGCCGCACTGCTGCTCGCGCTGGTAGGGGCGGTCCGCGGCCGCGGCCTCCCGCGGGAGACGCCGCCCGGCGACTGGGGGACCGCCCGGCCGTGGTCGCCGGGTCGTCCGCGGGCGCGTGCCGCGGTCGCGACGCTGGCCGCGCTGGGCCTGGGCGTGCTGCTCGGTCCGGCGTTCGGCCTCGGCGTGCTCGCCACCGCCCTCGTCGTACGCCGCTCGCGTGCGCGGGAGCGCGCGGCCGCCGGCGCCGCGCTGGTCGCGGCGGTCGCGATCGTGTCGTCGGCGCTGCTCGACGTGCTGCCCGGGCCGGGCTGGATGGGCGCGGCCGGGGACGTGCTCGCCGCCGCGGCCGTCGGCGTCGTGGTGGGCGCGGTGGTGGTCACCGCGTCGCTCGGCACGACTGCGGCGCGGGGTTCTCGGGGTCGGCGTCGTGCCGGGGCGGTCGGGCGATGAGCGCCGTGACGACGACCGTGGCGACGACGGAGCCGACGCAGAGCGCCGCGCAGACGGCGGCGCGTCCGCGCGCCTGGGCCGGCCGCCAGGGGCTCGCGGCGGTCGCGGTGCTGCTGGTGACGGTGGCCTGGCGTGGCCGGCTGCTCGCGGACTCGTTCTTCAACCAGGACGACTTCTACCTCTCCGGCCGGGCCGGGGCCGCCTCGCTCGACCTCTCGTTCCTGGTGCGCGACACCGCGGGCCACGTCAACCCGGCGCAGCAGCTCGTCTACTGGCTGGTCGCGCACGGGTCTCCGTACTCCTGGGGCGTGGTGGGCACCTTCGTGCTCGGGATGCAGCTGCTCGCCTCGGTGCTGATGTGGCTGGTGCTGAGCCGGCTGCTGCCCGGGCGCTGGGCGCGGGTGCCGCTGCTCGCGGCGTTCTGCTGGTCGCCGCTGACCCTCGCGACGACGCTGTGGTGGAGCGCGGCGATGGGGCTGTGGCCGCACGTCGCCTGCTCGCTGGCGGCGGTGCTGTTCCTGCTGCGGGCGCGCTCGCGACCGCCGGGCGACCGGTGGCGTCACGTCGACCTGGCGCTGGTCGTGCTGGCCTGCCTGGTGGGCCTGCTGTGGCACGAGCGCTCGGTGCTGGTGCCGCCGGTGGTGCTGGCGGCGGCGGTGTGCCTGGTCGACGACCCGGCCGCCCGTGGCTGGCGGCGGCTGCCGGCGGCGGTCAAGGAGCTGCGCTGGCTGTGGGTCGCGCTCGTGGGGCTGCTCGGCGCCTACCTGGTCGCGCACTCGATGCTGACCAGCGTCGAGGGCGGTGGCACCTCGCTGCGCACGACCGCCTCCATCAGCTGGGCGTTCGTCGGCGAGAACGTCGTCCCCGGCATCGCCTCCGGCCCCTGGGACGCCCGGCTCGAGGGTGGCGCGGTCCTGCCCGCTCCGTGGGTCGTGGTGGCCTCCTGGCTGGTGGTCGCCGCCGTCTGGGGGCTGCTGCTGTGGCGCGGCGGCCCCGCACGTCGCTGGGCGCTCGCCTTCCTGGTCGCCTACGTCGCGGCCGACCTCGCGCTGGTGCTCGCCGGCCGCGGCGGCTTCGGCCGGCTGATCGGCCTGGACCCGCGCTACTCCTCCGACGCGATCCACGTCGCCGTGCTCGCGGTGGCGCTGGCCCTGCGCGGCGCACCCCGTCACCTCGGCTGGGCGCCCGAGCGGTGGCTGCCCGGGCGGCTGCGCGGCCGGCTGACCTGGCGCCGCCTGCGCACCACGGTCGTCGCCGCCGCCGTCGCGGCGTACGGCCTCGGGGCGCTAGCGGGCAGCGCCGTGCTGGTGCCGCACTTCCAGAACACCGAGGACCGGCAGTGGCTCACCGGCATCCGTGCGTCGCTGGCCGCCGACCCCACCCAGGTGATCGTCGACGACCTCGCACCTGCCGACGTGGTGCTGCCGCTGGTCGGGAACGACTCGCTGCTCTCCCGGGTGCTCGCGCCGCTGCCCGAGGACGTCGCCGTCGACGAGGCGTCGCCGCGGCTGCGGGTCGTGGCCGACGACGGCACCCTGCTCGAGCCGGTGCTGGCCCAGCCGGTGGTGACGCTGCCCGGACCGGTCGAGGGCTGCGGTCACCCGGTCACCCGTGAGCCGCGCCGGATCCGCTTCGGCCTGCCGCTGCGCGGTCGGGTGCTGGTGCGGGTCGGCTACTACACCTCCGACGAGACGCCCGTCGAGGTGAGCACCGGCGGCTCCGACCCGTGGACCGGCCGGTTCCTCGCCCGCCCCGGCCCCAACATCGCCTGGCTCGTCGTGCCCGACGTCGGCTACCCGGTGACCGGCCTGACGATGCACACCGCCGGGCCCGGCACGGTGTGCGTGCCGCAGGCGGCCGCGGGTCTGCCCGAGGCGCCGTGACCCGCCGGGGCCTCCCGCGCGTGGGCGCCACCGACGTCGCCTGGCCGCTGCTGCTCACCCTGCTCACCCTGGGCCCGCTGCTGGTCCGGCCGGGCTTCTGGCTGGTCGGCGACATGGTCTTCGTGCCGCACCAGCCGTGGAAGCCGGAGTGGCTCGGTCTCGACGGCGGGCTCCCGAGGGCGGTGCCGATGGACGCCCTCGTCTCGCTGGCGACGTACGCCGTGCCGGGCGAGGTGGTGCAGCGGGTGCTGCTGGCCGGTGGCTTCCTGCTCGGCGGCATCGGCGCGGCGCGGCTGGTGCCGGCGTACCCGTGGTGGGCGCGAGCGGCCGCGGTGTCGGTCGTGCTCTGGAACCCCTGGGTGCTCGAGCACCTGCAGATGGGGCAGTGGGCGATCACGCTCGGCTACCTGGTGCTGCCGTGGGTCGTGCTGGCCGCCCGTCGCGTACGTCGTGGTGCCCCGGGCGCGTGGGCGCCCGCGGCGCTGGTGCTGCTCGCGGCCGCCGTGTGCGCGCCGTCCAGCGGCGTGACCGCGGCGGTGGTGCTCGGGGTGCTGGTGCTCGGCCGGTCGGTGCGTCGCTGGTTGCTGGTGGCCGGTCTCGCGCTGGTCGCCAACCTGCCCTGGCTGCTGCCGTCGCTGCTGGCGTCCGCGTCGGCCACCGTGTCGGCCACGGTGTCCGGCGCCGAGGCGTTCGCGGCGTTCGCCGCGCGCGCGGAGTCGCCGCTCGGGGTGCTGCCCAGCCTGGTCTCGCTCGGCGGCACCTGGAAGACATCGATCGTCCCGGCCGAGCGCACCAGCGCCGTCGTGGTCGCGCTCGCGGGACTCCTGGTGCTCACCGCCCTGGCCGGCGTACGCCGGGTGCTCGCCGACGCGCGCGCGGCCGGCGACGACGACCGGCGCGCGGAGGTCGTCCGGCTGGCCGTGGTCGCGGGCGGGGCGCTGCTGCTCGCCCTGCTCCCTACCTGGGGTGCGGGCGCCGACGTGCTGGGCGCGCTCGCCCAGCGGATGCCCGGCGCGGCGATGCTGCGCGACTCCCACCGCTCGGTGGCCCCGGCCGCGCTGCTGCTCGCGACCGGTCTCGCCGGCACCACGACCGCGGCCCGCGACGTCGTACGACGCCTGGGTGCGGGCCGTGCGCCCGCGGCCGTCGCGACCGGGCTCCTCGTCCTCGCCCCGGTCGTGCTGCTGCCGTCGCAGGGTCTCGGGTGGCGCGGCGACGCGGTGCCGGTCGAGCGCTACGGCCCGGAGTGGGACGACGTCGCCCACCTCGTCGCGGCCGACCCCGGGCCGGTCGTGGTGCTGCCGTGGACGGGGTCGTTCCGGCGGCTGGAGGTCAGCGGCGGTCGCGCCGTGCTCGACCCGGCGCCGCGCTACCTGCCGGGCACGGTGCTGGTCGACGACCGCACGTTCCTCGACGACACCGTCGTGCCGGCCGAGGACGTGCGCGTCGGCGCGGTCGGCGCGGCCGTCGAGGCCGCGGGGGAGGACCCCGCCGCGCTGGCCGAGGCCCTCGCCGGGCTCGGCGCCCGGTGGGTGCTGGTCGAGCGCGTCGTGGACCGTGACGACCCGGCCGTCGTGGTGCCGACAGGGACGGTCGCGCTCGACCGCGGCGAGCTGCTGCTGGTGTCGCTCGGGACCTCCGACCCGGTCGACGGCGACCGACCCGTACTCGCGAGTAGCCGGAATGACTACGGCCCGCTGGTCCTCGCGGGCCAGATGTTCGCGTTGTGTTTGCTGTTGGCCGCAGGGTGGCGCATACTCCGCGTGGGGGGGTAAGGCACGTCACACCAAGGCGTCGCCGTGACCTCCCGTGTCTTCCTGGGGAGGGAACAGCAGCACATGAGCACGTCCAACTCGTCCGGCGCCGCCATGACCGGCGCGGTCAAGACTGCCGTCACCGTCGGTGTCGGGGACGTCCTCGGCGCCGGTGTCGCGTTCGGCGCCGTCAACGCGGTCGCGCCGCAGAACACCTCGGCGCCCACCGACCAGAACGCCATCGTCTCCTACGACGCTCGCTGAACCCGACGCGCCGCGGACCGGGAGGGTCCCGCGGCGCGTCCCGCACGGCCTTGGGAGGGGACCGATGCTGCAACTCGTCGTGCCTGCGTACAACGAGCAGGACCGCCTGCCGCGCACGCTGCGCGAGCTGCGCCGCTTCGTGCGCGCGCACCGGGGGACCCTCGGTGAGGTCGAGGTCGTCGTCGTCGACAACGCCAGCACCGACCGCACCGCCGACGTGGCCCGCGAGGCCGACAGCGTCGCGCTGCCGGTGCGGGTGGTCACCTGCCGCGTGCGCGGCAAGGGCGCGGCCGTGGCCGCGGGCGTGGCCGCGACCGACGCCGACGTCGTGGGCTTCCTCGACGCCGACGGCGCCACCGACAACACCGCGTTGCTCGAGGGCCTGCGCCGGCTGGCCCTCGGCGCCCACGTGGCGGTGGGGTCGCGCGCGGCCGACGGCTCGCACGCGCAGGCCCGGCACAGCGCGCTGCGCGAGAACGGCGCACGCCGCTACCGCGAGCTGACCGCCCGCATCGTGCCGGGTGTCGCCGACACCCAGTGCGGCTTCAAGCTCTTCGACGGCGACCTCGCCCGCGCCGTCTTCGCCGAGCTGCGCACCACCGGCTTCTCCTTCGACGTCGAGGTCCTGGCCCGCTGCCAGATCGCCGGCGCCTCGGTCGTGGAGTTCCCGGTGCAGTGGGTCGACGTGCCCGGCTCGACCTTCGAGCCGCTGCGGCACGGCCCGGCGTCCTTCTGGGCGCTCGCCACCATCTCGCGCCGACTGCGCCCGCTGCGCGTCGCCGCCGCCGGGCTGGCCGCGGCGTCCGCCGTCCCCGCCCTGCACGCCCACGAGCGTCCTGCCGGGGCGCCCTCGCTCGCCCTCGTCGGCGGCACCGCGGTGGAGGCCTGATCCTCGTGTCCCGTCCCGTCCCGTCGCACCCGGTGGTCCCGGGTCAGCCGCTGCGCGGCCGCCACGTCGCGGTCGTCAACTGGCGCGACCTCGACCACTCGCTGGCCGGCGGGTCGGAGCGCTACGCCTGGGAGGCGGCCCGCGCCGCCCTCGAAGCCGGCGCCACCGTCGAGTACGTCACCGCGCGCGAGCCGGGGCAGGCCCGCGTCGAGGTGCGCGACGGCGTCGTCGTACGCCGCGGCGGCGGAGCCTTCGGCTACTACGCGTACGCCGCCTGGCGCCTGCTGCGGCACCGTCGTCGCATCGACGCCGTGGTCGACCCCGAGTGCGGCATCCCGTCGTGGTCGCCGCTGTTCGTGCGCCGCCGGACCCCGGTGCTCCTGGTGCTGCACCACGTCCACCAGCAGCAGTTCCTCACCTACTTCCCCCGCCCGCTGGCGCTGCTGGGCCAGTGGCTCGAGCGCGTGGCGATGCCGCGGGTCTACCGCGACCGCCCGACCTTCGCGGTGTCCGACTCCACCCGGGTCGAGATGCGCGAGCAGCTCGGCTGGAGCGGACCGGTCGGCCTGATCCAGAACGGCACCGAGGCGCCCGACCTGGACGAGGACGGCTTCCTCGACCAGGACCCCGACCGGCTGCTCGCCCTGGGCCGCCTGGTGCCGCACAAGCGGGTCGACCTCGTGCTCGAGGTGCTGGCCACGCTGCTGGCGGAGCGCCCGTCGCTGCACCTCGACGTCTGCGGCCAGGGCCCCGAGCGCGAGCGCCTCGAGGTCCGCGCGGGCGAGCTCGGCGTCGCCGACCACGTGACGTTCCACGGCTACGTCGACGAGGAGACCAAGGACCGCCTGCTGCGGCGGGCCGCCGTCCACGTCTGCGCCAGCGACATCGAGGGCTGGGGCCAGGTCGTCGTCGAGGCCGCCGGCTACGGCGTCCCGACGGTCGCGCGCGACGTCCCCGGTCTGCGCGACTCCGTCCGCGACGGCGAGACCGGCCGGCTGGTGCCCGACCCGGTGCCCGACTACGGCCCGGCGATGGTCGCCGGCCTGGCCGAGGCGACCGCGCTCGTCCTGGACGCGCAGGCCGACCCAGCGCAGCGCGCCACGACGTACGCCGTCACCCGCGCCTGGGCGTCGCGCTTCAGCTGGGCGCGGATGCGCGCCCAGGTCGTCGAGGTGCTCGCCGACGGCCTCGGCGCGCGGGCACCGCGCCCTCCGACCTCCTCCGAGCAGTCCTGTCCCACCACCCCCACCCACCCGAGCCACCCAGCACGTCCTGGCGTGTCGAGCGCAGCGTCGCGCTGCACCGTCTGAGAGGTAGTCCCACCCATGCGTCGCATCCTCAGCACCGGCCTGATCGGCCTCGGTGCCTTCCTGGTCGTGATGGCCGTGATGGTCAAGTTCTACGCCTACGACCGCCTCGCGGTCGTGCCCTACGAGTACGACTCCGTCACCGAGCTCTCCGCACCCGGCGCCACGGTGTTCAGCGCCGCCGACCTGCGCCCGGTCACCAGCGACCTCCAGGTCGTGAGCCGCACCGCCGCCGACCCGACCGTCGACCCGGGCGACGACAACCGGGTGTGGATCGGCCGCACGTCGATCCTGCGTACCGACGTCGAGGGCGCGACCTGCGACCCCGAGGTCGACGCGACCCTGCCCGGCTGCTTCCAGCAGTCCTCGGAGAAGTCGCCGTTCGACGCCAAGACCGGCCTCGCGGTGAGCGACGAGGAGTGCGGCGGCTGCGGCTCGTGGGTGGAGCAGAGCTACGTCGACGGCGAGTCCTACGCCGTCCGCCAGGTCGACCTCGACCGCACCGGGCAGGTATTCAAGGGCCCGTTCGGTCTCGACCGCGCCGACCTGCAGTGGTGGGACGGCACCATCGGTGAGGCCACCACCGCCGTCTACGAGGGCGAGGAGTCGGTCGACGGCCTGCGCACCTACAAGTTCGTGCAGATCATCGAGCCCACCACCGTCTCCACCATGGACCTGCCCGGCTCGGTCTTCGGCGTCGACGAGGACACCGTCACCGCCGACGTGGTCTACGGCATGACCCGCACCCTCTGGCTGGAGCCGCAGACCGGCAGCCCGATCGACCGGGTCGAGGAGCGCGGCCAGTACTTCGTGTACGACGGCGAGCAGGTCCCGGCGTTCGTCGGCACCGTGAGCTACACCGACGAGCAGGTCGCCTCGAACGTCGAGGAGTACAAGACCACCTCGTTCCTGCTGAGCGGTCTGCAGACCCTCTTCCCGCTGGTGCTGCTGGTGCTCGGTCTGCTGGCCCTCGCCGGCGGCGTCATGCTGCGCCGCGAGCGCGACGACGAGGGCCAGGGCGTGAGCCTGGCCAAGGACGGCTCCCTGGTGGGTGCCGGCCAGTAGGACCCGCCGCCCGACCCGGTCCGGGGGTCAGGGCAGCCTGCGCACGACGGCCTCGAGCACCCGCTCGAGGCCGTCGTCGTCCCAGGAGGTACCCCGCGCCCGGGCCGTGAGCACGGTGCGCTCGTCGAGCGTCACCGCGCCGAGCGACAACCCGCTGCCGCCGAGGGTCACCGGCGCGAACGCGATCCGGTCGTACGCCGGCGCGCTCACCCGGCCCAGGTGCGACACCAGCACGGTCGAGCCGAGGCGCGGCGCGAGTCGTCGGGCCAGCGCGACGGCGAGCCGTCCGCCGCCCGGCGGGGGAGGCGCCTGGGTCGGCGCCGTGCGCAGTGCCGCGGCCAGGTATTCGGCGTCGAGCCGCTCGGCGTCGGTCAGCCGCAGCAGCGCGCTCCGGTCCGCCACCGGCTCGTCCGGGCGTGGGCCGGTGCGCGACAGCCCGACCGCCAGCGCCAGCCGCTCGGTACGCCCGCCGAGGGCGGCGTTGTGGTCGCGCAGGCCCTGCACGGCAGCGTGCGCCAGCGCAGCGGTGCCGACCTGGCCGTCGACCTCGCGCTGGACCAGCGTGTCCGGTCCTACGTCGATCCCGGGGACCCCGGGGACCCCGGGGACCCCGGGGACCCCGGGGACCCCGGGGCGCGTGCGGGCACCGGCGACGGGCGCGGGCGGTCGGAGCGCGACCTCGACGAGCCGCCGGGCGGTCGTGGCCACCGGGCCGTGCCGGTCGGGCCGGTCGCCGACGCCACGCGCGCTGCTGGTCACCGACGTACGGGTCAGCCTGGCGAGCAGCTCCAGCAGCCCGAGGCCGTCCGCGCGCGCGTGGTCGGCGTCCAGGACCAGCGTGCCGTCGTCGCCCACGCCGACGTGCAGGACGTCGTCGTCCCAGCCGTGGTCGGCCACCAGGGCCCGCCGGGCCCGCTCGACCGCTTCCACGTCGTACGGCGTGCGCGGGCGGGCCGTGAGCACGATCCGCCAGCCGCCGCCGGCCGTCCCGACGCCGGTCACGCGCCGGGCTTCACCGCGCGCACGACCAGGCTCACCCCGGGCAGCGGGTGCAGCGGGAGCACCCGCTCGAGCGCGACGGCGGCGCGCAGGCCGGCGTTGAGCACCGGGTGCACCTCCTCCATCTCGCTCTCGCTGGTGTTGTGCCTGCGGCGCGCGCGCACGACCGGGCGCAGCAGGACGTTCCAGGAGCGGACGTCGACCACGTGCAGGCCGACTCGCTCCATCAGCCCGACCAGCTCGTCGCGCTCGTAGCGGCGCACATGGCCCAGGGCGACGTCGTGCCCGCTCCACAGGCTCATCGAGCAGGGCACCGCGACCAGCACCCGGCCGCCGGGGCGCAGGACCCGGACGGTCTCGCGGGCGACCGCCTCGTCGTCGTCGATGTGCTCCCACATGTCGGTCGACATGACGAGGTCCATCGACGCGTCCGCGACCGGCAGCCGGCGGGCGTCGCCGCGCACGACCCGCAGGTCGCGCGAGGTGGCCAGGGCCGCCGCGGCGGGGGAGTACTCCAGCCCGGTCACGTCCCAGCCGAGGTCCCGGAGCACCTGGGTGTTGCCGCCGCCGCCGCAGCCGACGTCGAGCGCGCGCCCGGGGGTCAGCGGCGAGACGAGGCGACGTACGGTCGCGCGTCGTTCGGCGTACCACCAGTGCCGCTGCTCCAGCGCCGCGGACTTGCGGATCTCCTGCTCATCCACGGGCGCCATCCAACAGGTCGGCGCCGACCACCGCGGTGCCGGGGGTCAGCCGCCCGCGCAGCCGCGACCAGCCGCCCCACACCCGGTCGTGGTCGTCGGGCCACTCCGGCTCCAGGAGCGTGGTGACGGCGAAGCCGTGCCGGGCCAGCACCGCGACCCAGTCGCCCAGCGTGCGGTGGTGCTCGACGTAGGACACCTCGCCGGACTCCTCGTCGACCTCGACGTAGGGGCGGCGGTCCCAGTAGGACTGCCGCGCGGTCAGACCGTCCTCGCCGGGGTCGTCGGGGAAGACCCAGCGCGTCGGGTGGGTGATCGAGAACGCGTAGCGGCCCCCGGGCCGCAGCACGCGGGCGGTCTCGGCGACGGCGACGTCGAGGTCGGCGACGAACTGGAGCGCGCCGAACGAGGAGAAGACGACGTCGAAGGAGTCGTCCGCGAAGGGGAGGGCCGTGGCGGTGCCGCGGACGGCGGGGGCGTGGACGCCCGTCTCCTCGTCGAGGCGGCGCGAGTGCTGGAGCTGGCGGTGCGAGAGGTCCAGGCCGATCCCGCGCCCGCCGCGGGCGACCACCCAGCGCGAGCACTGCCCGGCGCCGGAGCCGACCTCGAGCACGTCGCGGTCGCGGACGTCGCCGAGCACTCCGGCCTCGTCCTCCGTGAGGCCCTCCGGACCCCACACGAAGCCGGCGTCGCCGAGGAAGGCCCCGTGGGTGAGCTGGTACTCGTCGGCGTACCGGTCCCAGTCGGGGCCGTTGGCGCGGCGCGACTCCTCCTCGTCGACCGGCCGGCGCTCCACGTGCACCGGCGGGGCCGGCGGGTGGTGGCGGGAGTCGGGGGCGGTCGGGCAGCCGGTCACGCGGCGCTCACGACGACTGGCTCAGGGACGGACGACGACGGCCGCCGGGCAGCCGTGCGGCGAGGTCGGACAGCGGGCCGACCGCGCGGTGCAGCGACTCCGCGGAGTCGCTGAGCGACGGCACGACCCGAGCGATGTCCTCCAGCCGGGGCGCGATCTCCTCCAGCCGCGGGGTCAGCTCCTCGAGGGTGTCGCCGAGCTCGACGAGCTGGTCGAGCGTGCCGCCGTCGCTGACCAGGCGCTCGACGAAGCCGGCGTCGCCGGGCCCGTCGCCGAGCAGCTTCTCGGCGAGGCCGCCGTGCGCGAGCAGGCGCTCCAGCACGCCGTCGGTCGCGGTGAGCCGGTCGACGACGCCGTCCTCGGCGAGCAGCCGCTCCAGCACGCCCTCGTTCTCGACGAGCCGGTCGAGTGCCCCGCCCTCGGCCAGCAGCCGGTCGAGCGCACCGTCGGCGGCCAGCAGCCGGCTCAGCGGGCCGTCCTCGGCGAGCAGGACGTCGAGGGTGCCCCCGCGCTCCAGCATCCGGCCCACCGGCCGGTCGGGGGCGGTGACGTCGGCGAGGGTGTCGGCCAGGCGACGCAGACCGCCCTCGTCGCGCAGCAGGTGCATGATCTGGGCGATGTAGCCGTCCTCGCCGAGGATGCGCTGCAGCTGGTCGGCGTCCCCGCCGCGGCGGCGGATCGGACCCTCCGGGTCGGCCAGCGTGCCGACGGCCAGCGTGGCACGGGTGGCGGCGACGGCCAGGCGCCAGGGGAGCGCGACCGCCTCGCGGACGGGGGCGGGCGGCCCGTAGGTGGTGCTGGGCACCAGGATGCGCATGGCCATGGTCACACGGTAGCCCCGAGGACGGTCCGGGTCGGCGCGATCGTCACCCGGCGCGCGCCCCGCCCCGTGCGGACCCGCCCGCGCGAGCCGACCTGGTCGGCGTCGGCCGGGCGTGATGAGGTGGCCCGGTGAACGACGCGGGGGTGCCGGGGCTGGAGCCGCTGGCCGGGGGCTGGTCCGGGGAGACGTTCCTCAGCGACGCCGGTGGGGTCCGGCAGGTCGTGCGGATCCACGCCCGCGACCCGCTGCGCGCCGAGGTCGACGCGGCCCTGCTCCGACTGGTGCGGGGGCTGCTCCCCGTGCCCGAGGTCCTGGAGGTCCGCGCGGGCGACCGCGACCTCGACCGCCCCGGGCTGCTGGTGACGTCGTACGTCGAGGGCGAGCGCGGCGACCTGGTGCTCGCCCGGCTGGTCGCCGACGACGACCGCGACGCCCTGGCGACGCTCGGCGCCGCACTGGGCCACGTCGCAGGTGTGCTCGCCGGCGTGCCGCACCTGCGGCCGGGCGGCCTGGTCGGGCCGGGCCTGGCCGTCGAGCTGTGGCCGGGCCTCGCCGACGGGCTGCCCGGCTGGGTCGAGGAGCACCTGCCCCACCTGGCCGGCTGGACGCCCGAGGAGCGCGCCGGTCTGGTGGACGTCGCGGCCCACGCCCAGGACCTGCTCGACGAGGTCGACCGCTTCACGCTGGTGCACAGCGACCTCAACCCGAAGAACGTCCTGGTCGACCCCGACACCCTCGCGGTCAGCGCGGTGCTCGACTGGGAGTTCGCCCACGTGGGCTCGCCGTACACCGACCTCGGCAACCTGCTCCGCTTCGACCGCCACCCGTCGTACGCCGCCGCCGTGCTCGACGCCTGGACGTCGCGGCACCCGGGGCCTGCGCGTGGCGACGTGCTCGACCGGGCCCGCGCCGCCGACCTCTGGGCGCTGGTCGACCTCGCGGCGCGGGCGGGGAGCAACCCGGTCGCCGACCGGGCGGGCGGGCTGCTGCGGGCCGTCGCCGCTGCGCGCGACCTGCACGCCGTACCGGCGTAGCGGGCTGCGGGAGCGGGGAGGGAGTCAGAAGGACCGGGCCTGCAGAGCAGGCCCGGCCCCGGCCGGCGGTCACCCAACGCCGGCCTGATCCGCAGCCGTCTGGGGGGAGCCGGCTGCGGGGGACCGACGGCCGACGGAGGTCCTGGTTCTCCGCCGGCCGCCGGCGTCGGTCACCGGGTCCCGAACGGGTCCTGGCGGGTCGAGAAGAAGCTCGTCGGGTCGGACCCGTCGCGCACCTCCTGGGCGTCGGAGACGCCGCTGCGGTCGGTGTCCCAGTGCGTCGGGTCGGACCGACGCTTCTGGAACTTCTTGTTCTTCGTGCCCCGGGCCTCCTGGAAGTCCGTCAGGCCGTCGCGGTCGGTGTCCTTGCGCAGCGGGTGCGTCTTGACCTTGCCGATCTTCCGCTTGGAGCCGTCGGCCCGGATGACCTCGGTCTTCTTCTTCAGGCCGCGCACCTCGCGCTTGTCCGACAGCTTGTCGCCGTCGGTGTCGGCGCGCCGGGGGTCGGTCTTGACCTTGCCGATGCGGTAGCCGCCACGCTTGCCGGTACGGACCCGCATGCCGACCTTGGTGCCCTTGATCTCCCGGAAGTCCGAGAGGCCGTCGCCGTCGGTGTCCTTGCGGCGCGGGTTGGTGGAGCGGTTCCCGAAGCGGGTGTTCTTCGAGCCCAGCACCTCCTGGCGATCGGTCAGCTTGTCGCGGTCGGTGTCCTTGGCCCGCGGGTTGGTGCGGTGGGTGAGCACCTCGGTGCCGTCGATGAGGCCGTCGCGGTCGCTGTCGGCGCGGCGCGGATCGGTGACCCGGTTGCCGTAGCGGCCGTTGGCCGAGCCGGTGACCTCCTGGCCGTCGTCGAGCCCGTCGTCGTCGGTGTCGGCGTCGACCGGGTTGGTCAGCCGGCCGCCGAGCGAGTTCTTCGAGCCGGTGACCTCCTCGAGGTTGGTGAGTCGGTCCCCGTCGGCGTCCTCGTCACCGTCGGAGGTGCCGTCGCCGTCGGTGTCGGCGCTGTTCGGGTCGGTGCCGAGCGTAATGACCTCGAGGCCGTCGGTGAGGCCGTCGTTGTCGCTGTCGGCGTCGGTCGGGTCGGTCGCCTCGTTGCCGAACGCGTCGTTCTCCGAGCCGTCGAACTCCGCGCCGTCGCTCAGGCCGTCACCGTCGGTGTCCTCCTGGGCGTCGCCGGTGCCGTCGCCGTCGCTGTCCGGGTTGGACGGGTCGGTGCCCACCAGCACCTCCTCGGCGTCGGTGAGACCGTCACCGTCGGAGTCGCCGTCGGCGGACGTGCCGTCGTCACTCGGGTCGAGCGGGTCGGTGCCCACGAGGACCTCGATGCCGTCGGCGATGCCGCCGTCGTCGGTGTCGGCGTCGTTCGGGTCGGTGCCGAGGCCGATCTCCTCGCCGTCGCTGAGGTTGTCGTTGTCGCTGTCGGCGTCGACCGGGTTGGTGCCCTCGTTGCCGAAGGCGCCGTTCTCCGAGCCGGAGACCTCCTGGAGGTTGGTGAGGCCGTCGTTGTCGGCGTCCTCGTCGGCGTCGGAGGTGCCGTCGCC
>PBYI01000065.1 GCA_002729525.1 Nocardioides sp. | reverse complement strand
GCCGAGCAGGCGGCCCCTGCTCGGTAACCCACGAATCTTGTGAGTGAGGCCCCGGCCCGCAACCACCTCAGCCCGAGGCGGTCACGTCATACCGTCTAGACCAGGGGTGCGCGTCGCTGACCTCGAAGGAGCAGAACGTCGTCTGACGTGCCCGCTGGGGGCATTTTCCTTGAAGCTCACTGGCCTGCTTAGAACCCCCGAATCAAGCACCAGCGGATGCCCCAAGCCCTACGGTGCGCGTATGAGCCTCCGGCCCCGCGCCCTCGTGCGCGCTGCTGCCGTCGCAGCGTGCCTTCTGACCCTCTCGCCCGCCGTCGCCCACGCCTCCGTGACGGCCGATCCCACCTTCGGCAACCGCGGCCAGATCACCATCCGCCCCGAGTGCACCTACCTAGACGAGCCCCAGCTCGATCCCGCTGGCGATCTCTTCGTCGCCGAGCTCTGCGGCACACGGCAGATCACGGTCCAGAAGGTCACCGCCGCAGGTGTCATCGACGAGACGTTCGGGAACGCGGGAACCGCATCCATCGCGGCATCCCGCGCCGACGTCTCCGCCGACTGTCCGAACTCCTGCGGCTGGAGCATCGCCCCCACCGCGACAGGAGTCTTCGCAACGTCCTACTCCGAGACCTACAACCGCCACGGCGAGGGCACAGCCCACATCGCAGTGGCGCGACTCACCGCGGACGGCACGGTCGACCGGACTTTCGGCCGTAACGGACTCTTCAAGCTCAACCTGCCAGGTGCTGGCGGGGCCAGCTTCACCGCTGACCCGCGCGGGCGCCTCGTCATCAACGCCCCTCGGTCAACCTCCGCGGCGGAGATCATGCGCGTCACCGCCGACGGCAAGCTGGACCGTACCTTCAGCGGTGACGGCCGCCTTCTGGTGAAGGGCGCCTACGACGCTCTCGTGACCCCAACAGCAGGGGCCGTATGGATCACCCGCGGCAAGCAGTACAAGGTCTCCCGCAATCGCGTCGCCGACGGCACCGCCGTGATCAAGCTGAAGAACAACGGCAGGCGCGATGCTGCCTTCGGTCGCAAGGGAAGCGTTCTCGTGAAGCACTCAGCGATCGGAGGGTCGCAAACGGTCACGCTCGACCGGCCGCTGCTCGTCGAGGACGGTCGTGGCCGCGCGAACCTGATCGTCGGCGAGGCCAACGGCCGATGGGTCGACTGGGAACGGCTCACCAGGTCGGGCAAAATCGACAGGGGCTTCGCTCGCCGGACCACTCCCATCAGGGGCACCCAGCGAAACTCCGTGCTCACCCAGTCCTGGGGTCTTGTCGGCGGCAAGCTCTCGATGCTGTGGGTCCGCTTCGAACTCGGAGGACCTATGCCCGTTTACCTCAGCCAAGTCAACGCCGCCGGCAACGTCACGCGCACCAAGTGCGTCGATTGCCGGGTCATGGATCCGAACAGGCCCCACGTCTACGCCAGCGACTCCAGCCGCAGCGGAGCACAGACCATCCGTCGTATGAAGGTCAACTAGAGCGCGAGCGCACCACCACGGCTAGCCTGGCCGCGCTGGTCGGCGGCAGGAGCGCAGGGCTCACACCCTCCGGCCAGCACCAACCACCGAGCCGCCACCTCCGCCGGCAGCTCGGCACGCTGACGCACCACGACCGCCCCCTGGCCCACCGGCCGGGAGCGGGGGCGGCTTCGTCATACCTCGCGGCGCCTGGCCAGGTCGATGACGTCAGCCTGCGCGTCGGGGTCTGGAAGCTGCTCCGCACCTGCAGTCCAGTGGCTGATCAGGTCTGCACGCACGCCGATCATGTGCGGCCCCGGTGACCGACGCGACGCTCCCACCTCCGCGCGCCTGTCGGCTGCTGGTGCGACGCTCCCGCTCGTGAGGATGCACGCCGCGTCGCGGCCCGCCGACGACATCACCGCCGAGCCGCACCGCTGGACCGTCGAGGCCGACACCTACGACGACGCCCTGGCCGAGGTCCGCGGCGGCGTCCCGGACGGCTGGGTGCTGCTCGACGTCTGTGTCGACTGCGGATAGGCCTTCACACCCAGCCCGGCCGCGGGTGGGCCTACGCTCCGCCCATGAGCGACAGCAGCACCCCGGCCGCACGGCGCGCCAACCCCGGACCCAACCCGGACCCGAACGCCGCCGAGCCCTTCGGCCCCTGGGGCTTCGCGTTCCTCGGCATCGCCCTGATGTTCGGCGCCGGCATGTTCATGGCCGCCGGACTCGGCGCCACTGACGAGGGCGACGACGGCGCCGAGCTCGTCTTCTACATGCTCGGACTCAGCGTCACGTTCCTCGGCGCGATGTTCTTCCTCATCGGCGTGATCGCTCAGGGCATCCGGATCGGCATGCGCGCGGTCGCGAAGGACGGCCGCGCGCGACTAGCTCAGTGATCCTGTCGAGCTGACGACCTGGAGCCCGTGGACCGGTGCAGCCGCTGGCGCTCCCGCAACCGCAGGAGCCGACGCACCAGCATCGGGTCCGCGGCCATCGCCTCCGGCCGGTCGATGAGAGCCTTCAGCTGCTGGTAGTAGCGGACCGAGGAGATCCCGAACCGGTCGTGGACCTGCGTCTCCTTGGCGCCGGCGTACTTGAACCAGGCACGCTCGAACTCGAGCATGTCGAGCTCGACGTCGGTCAGGCCGCTGTCGGCGTGCGTAGGAGGCATGCGTAGGAGGCATGCGGCGCGCACCTTGCCATCGGGAGCCGACAACCGGGTCTAGTAGGCGCGCCGCCGGCGACGAGGTGGCCGGCGGCCGTACAGAGGAGTGAGGTGTGCTCCAGCAGGTTGCGAGGACCCACTCAGCGCCGTCGTTCACGGTGTGGTGACGGATGATCTCGTCGATCATCTGCTCGGTCCAGCGGTAGGTGGTGCTGATCTGGATGTGCGGCCAGCCGTGCTTTCGTGCCCACGTCAGCACCGTGTTTGGCGAGACGCGGAGCCTCTCGGCGAGTTCGGCGGTGGTCACCAGCCGTTCGGTCGCGTTGCTCCCGCGTTGCTCCCGCGCATCGTCGGCCGCCACTTCCCAACCTCTATCCGTGCTGGTCATACTCGTAGGGCGGGTGGGGCTCGAACCCACGACCCAAGGATTATGAGTCCTCTGCTCTGACCGACTGAGCTACCGCCCCGGGGAACCCGCGCAGCCTACTCAAGGGGCTGTCCGCGGTGGCCGCAGCGGGTGCATCCTCGGGTCATGACCGACGACACCCCTCCCCCGTTCGAGCCCGTCGACGAGGACTGGCAGACCGCCCTGTGCGTGGTGGCCCACCCCGACGACCTCGAGTTCGGTGCGGCGGCCGCGGTCGCGCGGTGGACCGGTCAGGGCAAGACGGTCGTCTACTGCATGGTCACCAGTGGCGAGGCCGGGATCGACGGACTCGCGCCCGACGAGTGCCGGACCGTGCGCGAGGCCGAGCAGGTCGCCTCGGCGGCCGCGGTCGGCGTCGAGGAGGTGCTGTTCCTCGGCTTCCCCGACGGCGTCCTGGAGTACGGCGTGCCGCTGCGGCGCGCGATCGCCGAGGTCGTCCGCCGGGTCCGTCCCGACGTGGTGGTCACCGGCAACTTCCGCGACACCTTCGGCGGGCGCAACCTCAACCAGGCCGACCACATCGCCACCGGCCGGGCCGTGCTCGACGCGGTCCGCGACGCCGGCAACCGGTGGGTGTTCACCGAGCAGCTCGCCGAGGGCGGCGGCGACCTGGAGAAGTGGGGCGGGGTGCGGATGGTGCTCGCCTCCGGCTCCCCCGATGCCGAGCACGCCGTCGACACCACCGCCACGATGGCGGCCGGCGTCGCCTCGCTCGCGGAGCACCGGGCCTACATCGAGGGCCTCGGCTGGGACGACTTCGACCCCGAGGAGTTCCTCGAGGGGATGGCGCGGCAGGCGGGCGCGCGGCTCGGCGTACCGATGGCGGCGACGTTCGAGGTCTTCCCGATGGGCTGGGGCGAGTAGCCCCGGCGCGAGGACGGGACCGCGAGTCTCAGTCGGCGGCGGCGCTGACGGTCGTGTCGTCGTCGGCGGTGTAGGCGCACACGTCCACGGGGTCCTCGGTCTCGGCGAGGTTGCGGCGCTTCTTGCCCTTCGGCTTCGGGTCGGGGTCGATCGCCTTGCGCACGACCTCCTGCATGTAGTCGAAGTCGGGGTCGCCGGAGAAGAACTTGTCCGAGCTGCGGAAGACGACCGAGCGCACCTTCGACTCCTTGACCTTGAGCAGCAGGTCGACGAACGCCGGGCCGAGGGTGCGCGGCACGTCGGTCTGCACGACCTCCTTGCCGGCCTGGGCGAGCTGGACGTAGCGGGTCATCAGCGTCTGCGGGTCCGCGGCGTCGATGACCGCGTCGATGGCGCAGCGCTGCCGGTCCATCCGGGCGTAGTCGTCGGAGCCGTAGCGTCCGCGGGCGTACCAGAGCGCGTGGAAGCCGTCGAGGTGCTGCGCGGGGCCCGGGTCCAACCAGTCGGTCGGCGGGATCCCGGCGTCGGTGTTGCCGTTGATCGCGACCGGCTCGTTGATGTTGACGGTGATGCCGCCGATCGCGTCGACGACGGTCTTGAAGCCCTCGAGGTTGACCAGCACGTAGTAGTCGACCGGCACGCCGAGGCTGCCGGAGACCGCCTGCTTGATGGCGTCGGCGCCCTCGTTGGAGCTCGTGCCCAGGATGCCCGGGTGCTGCTGCGGCACCTGCCCGTAGACCGCGTTGAGCATGTCGTAGCCGGGGTCGCCGTACCCGGTGCTGTAGCCGTCGGGGTAGGCGTCGTGCAGCGGGCTGTCCTCGGGGAACTGCGCGTTCATCATGTTGCGCGGCAGGCTGAACATCACCGTCCTGCCGGTCGTGGTGTCCATGCTGACGAGGATCACGGTGTCGGTGCGGACGCCGGTGCGGCCCTGGCCGCCGTCGCCGCCGAGCAGCAGCACGTTGACGCGGCTCTGGCCGGCCCACGGGTCCTCGTCGGTGACGTGCTCGGGCGCGGTGGCGGTGGTCGCCTCCTCGTCGAAGACCGAGTCGACCGTGTCCGCGGTGACCATCGCGTAGCGAGCGGCCAGCAGCACCGGGGCGGCGCCGACGAGCACCAGGACGCCGACGGTCACGTTGCCCACGACGGTGTGCCACCGCGGGCGGGGGCGCTGACGCACCAACCGGTGCGAGGTGAGCACCACGAACGCCCAGACGAACATGACCAGCACGAGGCCGAGGGTGACGGCCTGGAGGAGCACGGGGTCGAAGGCGAGGTCGACGACCTGGCCCTGGAGGTCGCGCGCGAACCACCACGCGACGCCGCCGACGACCGCCAACCAGCCCAGGAGCACGACGGCGCCGAGGAACCGGCGTCCGGCGTACAGGTAGCCGCTTCCGGGGACGAAGGCGCCGAGCGTCGTGACGCCGAGCGTGCCGGCCAGCGACGTCGTACGTCGTCCACGGCGGCGTCGGCGCGCACCTCCGCGGCGGGCGGGGGCGGAGGGCGACGTGGGCGACGTGGGCGACGTGGGCGACGTGGGCGAGGCCGGGACCGGGACGGCCGCAGCCGCGACCGACGGGGCGTCGTGGAGGACGACCGCCGGGCTCTCGCTGGCGGCAGAGGCGTCGGGGGGCTCCGTCGCACGCGCCTGCCGGCGTACCCGGAACCGGGTCGACCGCTCGGCGCGACGCGCGCCGCCGCGGCGGGGTGCCTGGTCGGGCATGACGGGACCTCGGGGACGGAGCAGGTACGAGCGGGACGGGCCTGGCAGGAGCGACCGGCTCGGCGCCGAGCCCGGCCGCGCCCGGCGCGGGGACGCCGGAACGGCGTGGAATCTATCACCGGAAGGGGTGGGGTCCGGGGACCTCGAGCACCCGCGGGTGGCTGCGTCTCAGCAGTCGGGGTCGACCTCGTCGCCGGCCCGGGGCGCGGACGAGTCCAGGGCCCCGAGGTTGCCGACGATCGCGGCCGCCGGCGGGATCACCGCGGCGACGACGCTCATCACGACCGCGGCCGTCGTCGACCAGAACCGCACGACGTTCCATGCCAGCAGGATCAGCACCACGCAGGTGCCCATCATCCAGAAGTACGCGCGGCGGCGGGCGGGACGGTCCACGCCAGCGACGGTACGTCGTGGTCCGTGCCCGGACATGCTCGGTGATGCCCGCAGATGCCCGGAGATGCACCGAGGCCCTGCGACGTGGTGTCGCAGGGCCTCGCGGTGGCTCCCCCGGTTGGACTCGAACCAACAACCCTCCGGTTAACAGCCGAATGCTCTGCCAGTTGAGCTACAGGGGATCGCTTGCTGCCGGGCAACCGTAGCAAGTGGGTCCGGGCGGCTGGAAATCGAGCGGCTCACCCGGCCTCCGGACGGCTCAGTCGAGGCCGCTGTCGGCCTTGAGGGTGGCCAGCGCCTCCGCGGCGACCAGTCGTACGGCGGGGTCGTCGGCGTCGACGCCCTCGTCGTACTCGAAGAACCAGCGGACCGGCCCGCCCGCCGGGCGTCGGCGCGCGATGACCCGCAGGCCACGACGGCCGGTGACCGGCACGTGGCGCTGGAGCAGGACGCTGGCGGTCACCCGCTCGCGGACCAGCTGGAGCAGCCGGATCGCGTCGTCGAGGACGTGCCGGTGCTCGGCCCGGGGCGCACCCCACTCCCCCACCTCGCTGACGCGCAGCGTCTCGGCGTCGCTGTCCCAGTCGGCCGCCTCGACGTCCTCCCAGGCCAGTCGGGTGCCGTCGGGCAGGTAGAGCGCGTCGCGGGTGCCCGCGACGACGCGGTCGACGACGGCGCCGGCGACGCCGTCGACGGCCTCTCCGTCACGCACCGGCGCCCAGGCGAGCACCTTCTCGCCGGCGGCGACCACGATCTCGGGGCGGGCGACCCGGGGCGTGCGGCGCAGGCCCCTCATGCCGGCCCCGCGATCCGGTCGCGCAGCTCGCGGCGGTGCTGCTCCAGGGCGGCCAGCTCTCCGAACATCCGGTTGTACTCCTGGGCGTGCTCGACGGGGTTGGTGCGCTGCAGCCGCGACTTCACCTCGGCGATGCGCCGTAGCGCGGTCAGCTCCATCAGGCGCACGACGTGGTGGACGACGTAGTCGGGGTCGGGCGCCTTGGCGGTGCGCAGCGGCTCCACCGCCAGCGCGCTGATCGCCGACGAGACCGCGGGGTCGGTCGAGGCGTCGCGCAGGCGCCCGACCCAGTCATGGTCCTGCGCCCCGGCCACCGTGCCGCCGGCCGCGGCCACCAGGGCCCACACGCCCTGGTAGATCGGGTGCGTGAAGTCGTTCTCGTGGATGTCGGCGGTGGTGCGACCGATCGCGACGGGGTGCTGGAGCACCAGCTTGAGCGTCTCCCGCTCGATGGTGAACCGCGGGTCGCGCAGGTCCGGTACGGCGTCCCGCCGGCGGGCGGGCTCGGGCTGCTCGCCACGCCCGCCCTGGCCCCCCTGGCCTCCCTGGCCTCCCTGGGCACCGGGACCGCCGGGCCGGCCCCGACGGTCGTCGTCGCGCTGACCGGGTCGACCGCCCTGCTGGCCGGGCGCGCCCTGGGCGCCGGCGCCCTCGCCCTGCGCGGCGCGCGCGGCGGCTCGGCGTACCTCCGCCCGGGCCTCCTCCGGGTCGGCGCCGACCATCGAGGCGAGCTCGCGGGCGAACGCATCGACCTTCGACCGGTCGCGCACGCTGCTGACGAGCTTGGCGCCGGCGCGCAGGGCGTCGACCCGCCCGTCGGCCCGGTCGAGGTCGAACTGGCGCACGACGTTGCCGAGCACGAAGCGGTAGAGCGGGGTGCGGCTCGCGATCAGCTCGCGCACCGCGGCGTCGCCGTCGCGCATCCGCAGGTCGCACGGGTCGAGCCCGTCGGGCTGCACCGCGACGTACGTCTGCGAGGCGAACGACTGGTCGCCCGCGAACGCCTTCATCGCGGCGTTCTGCCCGGCCTGGTCGCCGTCGAAGGTGAAGATCACCTCGCCGCGGAAGTCCTCGTGGTCGTGCAGGAACCGCCGCAGGATGCGGGTGTGGTCCTCGCCGAAGGCAGTGCCGCACGACGCCACCGCGGTCGTGACGCCGGCGAGGTGGCAGGCCATCACGTCGGTGTAGCCCTCGACGACCACCGCCTGCGAGGACGTCCCGATCGAGCGGCGCGCGAGGTCGATGCCGTAGAGCACGTGCGACTTCTTGTAGAGCGGCGTCTCGGGGGTGTTGAGGTACTTCGCGTCGATGCGGTCGTCGTCGAAGATGCGCCGCGCGCCGAAGCCGATGGTCGCGCCGGAGGGGTCGCGGATCGGCCACAGCAGCCGCCCGCGGAACCGGTCGTACGTCGAGCGACCGACGGCGCACAGCCCCACGGTGACCAGCTCGTCGGCGCTGAAGCCCTTCCCGCGCAGGTGGCGGAAGAGCACCTCACCTCCCCGCGGCGCGAAACCGAGACCGAACGTGTCGGCCGCCTCCTTGTCGAACCCGCGCTCGTCGAGGAACGCCCGCGCCTGCGCGCCGTCCGGGCTCAGCAGCTGCTCGGCGTAGAACTCCTGCGCCAGCCGGTTGGCCTCGACCAGCCGCTGCCGGGGCGGCCCCTTGGGCCGCTCCTCGGCGACGTCGCCGTCCTCGCGCCGCAGCTGCACGCCCGCCTTGTCGGCCAGCCGCTCGATGGCCTCGGTGAAGGAAACGCCGTCGAGCTTCATCAGGAAGGTGATCGCATCGCCGCCTTCCTGGCAGCCGAAGCAGTGGAAGAATCCCCGGGAGGGGTTCACGTTGAACGATGGCGTCTTCTCGTCGTGGAACGGGCAGAGCCCCTTCATGGAGCCGCCACCGGCGTTCCTCAGCGTGACGTACTCGCCGATGACCTCGTCGATGCGGACCTGCTCGCGGACCGCCGCGATGTCCTCCTCACGGATCCGGCCAGCCACGCGGCGATCCTACGGGCGGGCGGGGACACCGCGCGCGGGCGGGCGCACCGCCTGTGGAGGACGCGTCAGGTGGTTGAGCCGGGCGAGCGCCAGCGAGTCCGAGTCGAAACCCCCGCCGGCCGCGGAGCAGCCAGGACCACTGTGGTCACCATCCCTGTCGACTCAGGGCGTCTCGGTACACCCGCTGTGCTCCTGCGTCGCTCCGCGGGCTACTCGACGACCGGGGTGGTCCCCCGCGCGCTACTCGACGACCAGGGTGGTCCCCGCGCGCTACTCGACGACCGGGGCGACGACCGGGTGCGTCAGTAGTCGCCGGTCATCACGTTGGCCAGCGGCTCCCCCGCGGCGTACCGCTCCAGCTGCGCACGCACCAGCCGGTGGGCGCGCGGCCACATCGCGCTGGAGGCGCCGCCGACGTGCGGGCTGACCAGCATCCCGGGGGCCTCCCACAGCGGGGAGTCGCCGGGCAGCGGCCCGGTGTCGAAGACGTCGGACGCCGCCCGGAGCCGTCCGGGGGCGAGCTCGGCGAGCAGTGCGTCGGCGTCGACGACCGGCCCGCGGGCGACGTTGACGAGCAGCGCCCCGTCCTTCATCCGTGCCAGCATCGGAGCGTCGAACAGCCCGCGGGTCTCGTCGGTCAGCGGCACGATCAGCACCACGACGTCGGCGTCGGGCAGCAGGTCGGGCAGCTCGGAGGTGGCGTGCACGCCCTCGCGCGCGGTGCGACCCACGCGGGTCACCGAGCACTCGAACGGCAGCAGCCGCTGCTCGATCGCCGTACCGATGGCGCCGGTGCCGACGAGCAGGACGTTCTTGTCGGCCAGCGACTCGTGCCAGCCGAAGGCCCACTCGCCACGGTCCTGGGCGCGGACGAAGTCGGGCACCCCGCGCAGCGACGACAGGATCAGCGTGAGGGTGAGCTCGGCCGTCGAGGTGTCGTGGATGCCGCGCCCGTTGCACAGCGTCACGCCGTCGGGCACGACCGAGCGCACGTGGTCGACGCCGGCCGAGAGCACCTGGAGCACCTCCAACGACGCCATCCGCGGCACGGCCTCGGCCACCGCCGGGCTCATGCCGTACGGCGCCACGTAGAACCGCACGTCGCTCACCGAGTCGGGCACCGCCTGGCGCGGGTCGACGACCTCGTAGCGCAGCCCGCTCGGCGGCTCGCCGAGCTCGGCGGGGTCGAACGGGAGCCAGACCAGCGGGGTGTCCTCGACGCTCACGTCTCCGAGCCTGTCACGCCCCCGGCGAGCACAGCCGCTCGTGCCGGGCGACGGCGGACGCGTCGGTGAGGCTCGCCACCTGGTCGACGACCACGCGCAGCCGGCCTGCGTCGTCGGACGCCTCGTGCCAGTCGCCCGCGAAGGTCGCGTCGAGGGCGTCGGGTCCGCGGTCGAGCAGCGCGGCGACGAGCTCGGCCAGCAGGGTGCGCTGGCGCTCCATCACGGCCACCCGGTCGGTCGCCTGCATGACGTAGTGCGCGGCGACGCCCTTGAGCACCGTGATCTCCAGCAGCGTCTGCTCGGGCACGACCAGGTCGGTGCGGTAGCGCACGAACGGCCCGCCGCCGGCCTCCCACGTCGCCTGCTGCACGGCGCCGCAGAAGCGGCCCACCAGGTCGCTGGTGAGGTTCTTGAGCGCGGCCAGGCTCCGCCTGCTGCCGTCGTACGGCGTGCGCGGCCACGTGCCCACGGCGCACAACCCCTCGAACGCCTCGTCGAGGCGGTCGTCGGCGGCCCCGGGGAGGTACCAGTCGCGCACCGTGTCCCAGACAGCGGACCGGTCGAGCGTGGTCAGGTCGACCCGGCCGGCGACGGTGCCGTCCTCGACGTCGTGCACCGAGTAGGCGACGTCGTCGGCGAGATCCATGACCTGCGCCTCCAGGCAGCGGCGCGGCCGCCCGCCGTCGACCGGAGCGGGGACGCCCTCGCGCATCCAGTCGAAGACCGCCCGGTCGTCGTCGTACACGCCGAACTTGGGCGAGGCGACCACCACGCCGTCCGCGTGCACGCCGGCGGGGTCGGCGGCGTCGTCGCGCGACCAGGGGTACTTCGTGCAGGCGTCGAGCGTGGCCCGGGTGAGGTTGAGCCCCACCGAGCGGCCCTCGTGGAAGGTCTTCGCCTCCAGCCGGGTCAGCAGCCGCAGCGTCTGGGCGTTCCCCTCGAACCCACCGCAGTCGCCCGACAGCTCGGCCAGCGCCCGCTCGCCGTTGTGGCCGAACGGCGGGTGGCCGAGGTCGTGGGCGAGCGCCGCGGTCTCGGCGACGTCCGGCAGGCAGCCCAGGGCCCGGGAGAGGTCCCGGGCGACCTGGGCGACCTCGAGGCTGTGGGTGAGCCGGTTGCGGACGAAGTCGTCCGACTGCGGCCCGACCACCTGGGTCTTGGCGGCCAGCCGCCGCGACGCCGCGGCGTGCACGACGCGGGCGCGGTCACGCTCGAACGGCGTGCGCTGCGGTGCGTCGACCCGCTTGGGCGGCTCGACGACGAGCCGGGCGCGCTCGTGCTCGCCGTACTCGGCGGCGACGGCCTCCCAGCCCTCGCCGACCTCACCGGCGCTGCCCCTCCCGCTCACCGCAGGGAGGCTAGCGGGTGGGTCAGAAGGTCGAGACGTGGACGTGGTCGTAGTGGTTGGCGGTGGCGCCACCACGGTCCGACATGCCGCGCCAGCCCTCGCCGCCACGCTCCAGCGACCAGATCTGCTGGGAGTAGATGAGGTACTTGATGCCGAGGTCGGCGTAGTTGTCGCGCAGGAAGTTCGCGATCTGCCATCCGAGCTCGCCCGACACCATCACGTCGACCGCGTGGCCGGTGCCGTGGTCGCCGCCGTCGCCCACGCGCCAGGTGCCGTAGGTGGTGATCGACGGGAAGTTGGCGCACACGGCCGCGTGCACGAGCTTGACGTTCTCGGCGACGCTCGAGGGCACCGAGGTGCCGTTGGTGCAGTCGCCGGCCAGGGTCAGCGGCTCGTCCTCGGAGAGGGAGCCGGCGGTGACCCAGCGGGTCTCGCCCTTCTTCCAGACGATCTCCTGGCGGCCGTACATGTCGCGGCCGGTGTAGGTGACCTTCTCGCCCGCGGAGACCTCGCCGGTCTTGTCGGCCTTCTTGCCCGGCTCGAGCCACAGGTTGAGCGGCGCGGTGGTCCACAGCTCCGCGTCGGCGTTCTTGATGCGCTTCGCGACGGCCTTGGGCCGCATGACCTTCTCGACCGCGCTCAGCGAGCGCGGCTCCTCGACCTCCTCCTCGTCGGCCTGCGCGTCGGCGCGACCCGAGGACCCCCGCGACAGAGAGCTGCTGCGCGACAGGGTGCCGGCGACGTCGCCGGCACCGGCGACGGAGGAGCCGGTGCTGGTCGGGGCCGGTGCGGAGAGGAGGGAGGTGACGGGTGCCTGCTCGACGTCAGCCCCCACCACGCCCAGCGTGACCGCACCGGCGGTCGCGAGCGCTGCGAGGGGGCCCGCGACGACGACGGCGCGGGGCTTGCGGGCATCGGTGTCCCGCTTGTGGCTGTTGGCCACGGCGCTGATCCTTTGCGGTCGGGGAGCCGCCCCGGTCCGGGGCCGACATGACAGCGCCCACCCCGTTGGGGGTAGGCACGAGATTCGACTAAAGCACACCGGTCCACAGGGATCCGAAAGTCCGGGACCATGGCCCTGCTCACACCGGGTCAAGCCCGGGCACTCCCAGGACCTGCCGAGCGGTCAACCCGTCAGTCGACCCCGTGCCCGGGCGGCCGGGGCGGCCGGGGCGGGCCGGGGCGGACGTCAGCCGCCGGTCGCCTCGCCGGCGTCCTCGCGCTGCGGCGTACCGCTGCCGGTCGTGCCGTCGGTGTCGTCGAGCCAGCCCTCGGGCAGCACGACCTTCGCACGCGCCGAGCCCTGGCGCCCGCGCGGCGTGCCGAGCTCGGAGGTCGGGAACGGCTCGGCCGGGTCGAGGCGGGCGAGGGGCTCGTCGATCTCGGCGAGGCTGCTGGCCAGGGCGAGTGCACGGCGGGTGTCGCCGCCGGCGGCGAAGCCCTTGAGGGACCAGCTGACGTGCTTGCGGAACTCCTTGCAGCCGCGCTCCTCCCCCATGTGGTGGCACAGCAGCTCCGCGTGGCGGCGCATCATCTCCGCGACCTCGCCCAGGGACGGGAGGGTCGCGACCTGCTCGCCGGAGAACGCCGCGGCGAGGTCGCGGAAGAGCCACGGGCGGCCCAGGCAGCCGCGGCCGACGACGACGCCGTCGCAGCCGGTCTCCTCGACCATCCGCAGCGCGTCGGCGGCCTCCCAGATGTCGCCGTTGCCGAGCACCGGGATGTGGGTGACGCGTGAGGCGAGGTCGGCGATGGCGTCCCAGTCGGCGGTGCCGGAGTAGGCCTGCTGGACGGTGCGTCCGTGCAGCGCGATCGCGGCGGCGCCCGACTCCTCGGCGATCCGGCCGGCGTCGCGGTAGGTGAGGTGGTCGTCGTCGAGGCCCTTGCGGGTCTTCATCGTGACGGGCACGCCGTACGGCTCGGCGGCGGCGACCGCGTGGCGCAGGATCTCGCCGAGCAGGTTGCGCTTCCACGGCAGTGCTCCCCCGCCGCCCTTGCGCGTGACCTTCGGGACGGGGCAGCCGAAGTTGAGGTCGACGTGCGCGACGCCGTGCTCGCCGCAGAGGATCTCCACGGCCTTGCCGACGTAGACCGGGTCGGTGCCGTAGAGCTGCACCGAGCGGGTGGTCTCGAGGTCGTCGAAGACCAGCATCCGCTGGGTGTGCTCGTCGCCCTCGACCAGCCCGCGGCTGGTGATCATCTCGCACACGTAGAGGCCGGCGCCGTGCTCGGCGCACAGGCGTCGGTACGCCGCGTTGGTGATGCCGGCCATCGGCGCGAGCACCACCGGTACGGCGACCTCGAGGTCACCGAGTCGGAGCGGGGAGGCGGCGGGCACGGGCTCCATTGTCGGCGCCGGTGCGCCCCGGTCCAACTCGGACGTCAGCCGGCGAGGTCAGCCGACCGGGCTCGGCAGCACGACGGCGGTCAGCGCGCCGGCGTCCAGCGTCAGCGCGTAGCGCTCCACCTGGTCCGCACCGGCGTCGTCGGCGCCGACCGGCCGGTCGACGACGAGGTCGCGGGCGACGCCGGGGTTCCAGACCAGCAGCGACGTGCCGCCGTCCAGGGGACGGGTGAAGGCCCGCACCACGAGGTCGCCGTCGGCGGCACCGGGCTCGACGAGCGTGGTGCCGTCGACGAGGGTCACGGTGACGTCCTCCTCCTGCGCACCCGGGACGACGGCGTGGGCGGCGACGGTCCACACCTCGCCCCGCTGGGTCAGCGACAGCCGGTCGCCGACGACCTCGAAGAGGGCGTTCTCGCCGCCGTCGACGAGCAGCGCGTCGGACAGCAGACCCGTCTCGGCGGTGAGGCCGGTCAGGGTCTCGTCGACCACGGCGTCGAGGTCGCCCACCACGTTGGGGGCGGTGTCGGCCCGGACGATCCGCAGGTCTGACCGCTGCTGGCCGACCACGTCGAGCGCCTGGCCGACGGCGGTGCCGCGCAGGTCGGCCAGCGCCTCGTCGAGGTCCGCGGCGGAGGTGTCGCGACCCAGGACGTCGGGGGTGCTGCCGTCGGCGCCCGGCGCCGGCGGCACGGCGACCACGCCGAGGCCGGTGCCCTCGGGGCGCATCAGGTTGCGGATCGCCCGGTCGGCCTCGTCACCCGCCAGCGCGGCGAGGGTGCGCAGCTGGCTCTCGGTGACGTGCGTGCCGACACCGACGAGGGTCGCGCCGGTCGCCGCGACGTCGGTGAGGAGCACCCGGTCGGCCTCCACCGGCGGCAGCGCGTCGGCGGGGAGCAGCGAGGGGGCCGGGAGGTCACCGGGCCCGGCCTGCCCGGTGGCCCAGGTGCCGCTCGGCCAGGCGGAGGTGGGCGGCAGGCCCTCGGTGAGCGAGTCGCCGTACACCGGTGCGGCGGCCTCGACGGGCGGCCCGGCCGTCTCCTGCGCGTCCTCCGTGGTCGTCTGGACGGTCAGCAGGACGGCGGTCACGACGATGGCGGCGCCGAGCGCGGACGCCAGCACCGTCATCCACCGCGGCAGCCGGCGCGGCCCGAACCGCACCGGGTCGCCGTGCTGGTCGGGCACGGCGGGAGCGGCCGGCTCGGGCGTGGCGTCGTGGCGGGTCACGGTGTCGCCTGCGGGCAGCGTGGAGAGCGGGGTCGGGGCCACGTCGGGCGTTCTCCCTCGGAGCGGGACCTCGGACGTGCGTCCGGGGTGGGGGGCATCAGCTGTGTGTCCACGACGTCGGGGGCATCCGTGTCTCGGGGACCGGAGGTCCAACGGACCGGGCCCGGCGACGTCACCGATCCCCGTCCGCCGGTCTGGACCGGTCGGCTTTCACGTCGGTCGGACCGCCTCCGCGAGCGACGGCCGACCAGGGATGGCCACAGCGTGCCACGAACCGGACGTACGACGCGGCCGGGGTGGGAGGTCCCACACCCGGCCGCGTGCACGGTGACGCCGCCTCTCAGCGGCCTGTCAGCAGCCGACGAGCCGCTCGGCGAGGTAGCCGGGCAGCGCGTCGATCGAGACCCGCTCCTGCGCCATCGTGTCGCGCTCGCGCACGGTGACGGCGTGGTCGTCGAGGGAGTCGAAGTCGACGGGGACGCAGAACGGCGTACCGATCTCGTCGTGGCGGCTGTAGCGCTTGCCGATGGAGCCGGCGTCGTCGAACTCGACGTTCCACTGGCGACGTAGCGCGGCGGCGACGTCCTTGGCCTTCGGCGTCAGGTCGGCGTTGCGGCTGAGCGGCAGCACGGCGGCCTTGACCGGCGCGAGGCGGCGGTCGAGGCGCAGCACGGTGCGGGTGCGGGTGCCGCCCTTGCCGTCGGGGGCCTCGTCCTCGTGGTAGGCGTCGACCAGGAACGTCATCAGCGAGCGGGACAGACCGGCTGCCGGCTCGATGACGTACGGCGTGTAGCGCTCGCCGGCCGCCTGGTCGAAGTACTGCAGGTCCTTGCCGGAGTGCTGTGCGTGCGTCGAGAGGTCGAAGTCGGTGCGGTTGGCGATGCCCTCGAGCTCGCCCCACTCCGAGCCGGCGAACTTGAAGCGGTACTCGATGTCGACGGTGCGCTTGGAGTAGTGCGAGAGCTTCTCCTGCGCGTGCTCGTAGTGACGCAGGTTGTCCTTGTCGACGCCCAGGTCGACGTACCAGCGGGTGCGCTCGTCGATCCAGTACTGGTGCCACTCCTCGTCCTCACCCGGCTTGACGAAGAACTCCATCTCCATCTGCTCGAACTCGCGGGTACGGAAGATGAAGTTGCCGGGCGTGATCTCGTTGCGGAACGACTTGCCGACCTGGGCGATGCCGAACGGCGGCTTCATCCGCTGGCTGGTCACGACGTTGGCGAAGTTGAGGAAGATGCCCTGCGCGGTCTCCGGGCGCAGGTAGGCCAGGCCGGACTCGTCCTCGACGACGCCGAGGTGGGTCTTGAGCAGGCCGGAGAACTCCCGCGGCTCGGTCCAGGCGCCCCGGGTGCCGCAGTTGGTGCAGGCGATGGTGGCGAGGTCGATCGTGTCGGGGTCGTCGATGCCCTGCTTCTCCGCGACCGCCTCCTGGAGGTGGTCGGCGCGGAACCGCTTGTGGCACGACTGGCACTCGGTGAGCGGGTCGGAGAAGGTCGCGACGTGACCGCTGGCCTCCCAGGTCTGGCGCGGCAGGATCACCGAGGAGTCGAGGCCGACGACGTCGTCGCGGGTGCGGACCATCGAGATCCACCACTGCCGCTTGATGTTCTCCTTCAGCTCCACGCCGAGCGGGCCGTAGTCCCAGGCCGAGCGGGTACCGCCGTAGATCTCACCGGCCGGGTAGACGAAACCTCGCCGCTTGGCGAGGTTGACGACGGTGTCGAGGGTGGACGGCGGCGGCTTGGCCACGGTGGCTGCTCCTGTGCTGTTCTCACGCGCTCCGGCCGGCTGCCGGAGGCTGGCGAACGATCAGGGTAACGAGCGGGCAGCGTGGGTGTTCAACTCGGATTCGGGCGTGACCACCTCGTACGCCGACGGCTCCTCCACCGCGCGGCTGAGCGTGGCGACGGCGTACAGCTTCACGTCGTACGACGACAGCGCGCGGCGGTAGGCGCCCACGTGCTCCCAGGTGGTGGTGAGCACCCACAGCGTCGGGTCGTCGACGTTGCGCCCGATGCCGCCGTGCAGGTAGCCGGGGCGGGCGGCGAGCGCCTCGTGGGCCTGCTGGAGGTCGGCCCGGAAGGCGGCCTCGGCCGCCGGGTCGTCGGCCGGCACGCGGAAGCGGTTCACCACGATCACGCGGGCCAGGCTAGAGGCCCGTGCGATGCCCTAGCCTCGGGCCTGTGACGCAGGACTCCCCCGCCACTCCCGACGACGACGCCGACGCTGGCGCCACCGCCCCCGCCTACCCCGCCGCGCCCTGGCCGCTGCAGGGGTCGATGTGGCTCACGCTCTTCCGGCTCGCCCGCGACGCCGACGAGGCGCACCCCGCCGGCGTCTACGGCGCGGCGTTCGTCGACTACACCGAGCCGAGCCCGCTCACCTACTCCGAGCTGCTCGTCTCCCGGCTCGTGCGCCGGGGCGAGCCCGGGTCGGTCGGCGGGCGCGTGCAGCCCGGCTCGATCACCGACATCTGGGTCGACTCCCCCGCCTCGATGGCCGGCGGCCGGGCGCTGTGGGCGATCCCGAAGTGGCTGTGCGACTTCGACATGGAGAGCGAGCAGCGCGGCCCCGTCCGTCGTACGCGCTGGGCGGCGAGCCTGGAGCGGCGCCCGATCGCGGCGGCGCGGTTCACCGACGTGTCCGCCGTGGCGCCTCGTACGCCGTTCGGGCTCGCGCTGTGGCAGCCCGGCCTGCCCGCGGGCGAGCCGCAGGGCGGCGAGGGCCCGAAGCAGTCCGGGATGCGCGGCTCGGGCCGGTCGCTGCCGGCGCGCGCTCACTGGGAGATCGACCCCGACG
This sequence comes from Nocardioides sp., assembly GCA_002729525.1. GTDB lineage: Bacteria > Actinomycetota > Actinomycetes > Propionibacteriales > Nocardioidaceae > Nocardioides. The sequence goes on along the minus strand of PBYI01000065.1, from coordinate 8,699 downwards.
GCCCGCTGGCCTACCTGCGCGCCGCGCGGCAGCTGGCGAGCGTGCGGATCCGGGACTTCAGGATCGACTTCGGCTGACACCCCGCCGTCGCCGCTCCTCCGGTGGACGACCGGAGGAGCGACGACCGGAAGGGGTCAGTCGTCGTGGTGCTCGGCCCGCGCCTTGCGCGCGGAGTCGCGGATCTCGAAGAGCTCGGTCGCCAGGCCGCCGACGGCTGTCGCGACGTCCTTCACCGCGCCGGTGATGATCGTCGCGACCTCGCCGACCGCGGAGGCGGTGGCCTCGGCGGCCGACTGCACGGCGTCCTTGCCGATCTCGGCCTTGCTCAGGTGGTCACCCTGCTCGTCGCTCACGGGCACCAGTCTGCTCAGTCCTTGTCCGGCAGCGCCAGACGGCAGATCTTCTTCGCGACGCTGGCGAGCTGCTTGCGCAGCGGCCCGGTGTTGTAGGAGATGCCGTAGCGCTCGCAGATGTCGCGCACCTCGGGGGCGATCTCGGGGTACCGCTTGGCCGGCAGGTCGGGGAACAGGTGGTGCTCGATCTGGTGCGACAGGTTGCCCGACATGATGTGGAAGAGCTTGCCGCCGGAGATGTTGGCGCTGCCGAGCACCTGGCGGTAGTACCAGTGGCCGCGCGACTCGTTCTCGCACTCCTCCTGGCTGAAGGTCTCCACCCCGGCCGGGAAGTGGCCGCAGAAGATGATGTTGAACGCCCAGATGTTGCGGATCAGGTTGGCGGTCGCGTTGCCCACGAAGGTCAGCGGGAACAGCGGGCCGGTGAGGGCCGGGAACAGCAGGTAGTCCTTGACGGCCTGGCGCCGGATCTTGCGCAGCAGCCCCGGGTAGAGCGGCTTGTTGTCGGCCATCGAGCGCTGGCCGGAGATGATGTTGTCGACCTCGAGGTCGTGGACGGCCACGCCCCACTCGAAGAGCACCATCAGCAGGAACGCGTAGACCGGGTTGCCCAGGTAGTAGGGCCGCCACGGCTGGTCCTCGTCCATCCGCAGGATGCCGTAGCCGATGTCGCGGTCCTTGCCGAGGATGTTGGTGAAGGTGTGGTGGAGGTAGTTGTGGCTGTACTTCCACTGCTCGGAGGGGCAGACGTTGTCCCACTCGTACATGCGCGAGGAGAGACCGGGGTCGCCCATCCAGTCGTACTGGCCGTGCATGACGTTGTGGCCGATCTCCATGTTGTCGAGGATCTTCGACACGCTGAGGGAGGCGACGGCCAGCGGCCAGGCCGGCGGGAGGTAGAAGAGCGCGCGGCCCACGACCTCGAAGGTGCGCTGCCACTTCACGACCTTGCGGATGTACGCCGCGTCGGTCTCGCCGAGGTCGGCGAGCACGCGCTGGCGGATGGCGTCGAGCTCCTCGCCGAGGCGGGGGAGCTCGTCCTCGGTGAGGCGGCGGGTCTCGGTCAGGTCGAGCTGCTCGGTGAGCTGCTCGGCGTAGGAGTCGTGCGAGAGCGGTGCTGCGGTCATGTCAGGGGTCCTCTCCGGGTGGTGTCCGGGTGGTGCAGGAGGTCGCAGGGTCAGAGGTCGACGGAGCAGTCGCCGACGGGGGCCGAGACGCAGATGCGGACGTCCTCGTCGGGCAGCGAGGACTCCTCGCCGGTGACGACGTTGCGGACGGTGCCCTCGGTCTTGCGGGCGGTGCAGGAGAAGCAGATGCCCATCCGGCAGCCGTGCTCGGGGCGCAGGCCGAGGGCCTCGGCCTGCTCGAGCAGGGACGCTCCGGTGTTGGCGGCGCTGCGGCCGTCGCGGGCGAAGGTGACGGTGCCCTCGGCGGGTGCGTCGGTGCCGGACCGGGCGGTCGCGGTGCCGACCTTGAAGAACTCCGTGCGCAGTGCCGACGAGCCGTCGTACGCCTCGGTCACGAGCTCCATGAGTCCGGCCGGGCCGCAGGCCCAGGTGTCGGTACGACGGAAGTCGGGCACCAGCCGGCGCAGCTCGAACTCGGAGAACACATGGTCACCGTGGCGCAGGTGCACGTCGACGTCGTTGTCGGTCGCGGCGATCTGCGCGAGCTCGGCGGCGAAGATCTGGTCCTCGGCCGAGCGGGCGTAGTGGACGAAGGTGACCTTGCGGCCGGCGCGCTGCTCGTAGCCGTCGCGCAGCAGGGTGCGCAGCATCGACATGGCCGGCGTGATGCCGGAGCCACCGGTGACGAAGAGCAGCGGGATCGCGGTCGGCGTCGCGGGGCTCTGGTCGAGGGTGAAGTCGCCCTGCGCCTGGCTGAGGTGCACGACCTGGCCCGGGCGGGCGTCCTCGACGAGGAACCGCGAGACGCTCGGGTGACCGGGCCGGTCCTCGTGCGCGCGGATGGTCAGCGTGATGGTCTCGCCGGGCACGGAGGCCGCGGAGGAGACGGAGAAGCAGCGGGTCAGGCGGCGCGCGGAGCCGGGCAGGTCGACGCCGACCTGCACGTACTGCCCGGCGCGGTGACCGCGCCAGGTGGCGGTCGGCTGGAGGGTGATGGTGGCGACGGGCGCGGAGTCGTCGGCGTCGGGGTTCTCCCGGACGACGGAGACGACGCGGGCGCGCACCTCGGCGACGGCCAGCATCGGGTCGATGATCTCGAGGTAGCGGTCGACGCCGTGGGGCGTGGCGAGGGCGGCGGCCAGCCGGGAGCCGGCGGCGGCGCGGCCGAGACGGCCGACGGGGTGGTCGCCCAGCAGCAGGCCGGCGAGGCCGATGGCCCGACTCGAGGCGGGGGCCTCGGCGGGACGGGTGGTGGTGGACATCGGGGAACTCCTCCCAGGAGCTCGAACGGCGACACCTTTTCGGTGTACGTCTGTTCACCCAACTGTCGCGGGCGGTGGGTCCGAGGTCAACCGTCGCGGCCTGTGGTGCCCACCACGCGGTCCGCCGCTGCGCGGTAGCGGCGGCGACGCCACTAGCCTGGCGGTGTGACCGAGACCCGGGTGGAGCGCAAGGAGCGCACGCGTCGCGCGATCCTCGACGCCGCCCTCAGCCTCGGCGAGGAGAGCAGCCTGGGTGCGGTGTCGCTGCGCCAGGTCGCCAAGGAGGTCGGCATCGTGCCGACCGCCTTCTACCGGCACTTCGACTCCATCGAGGCGCTCGGGATGGCGCTGGTCGACGAGTCGTTCGTGTCGCTGCGGGCGATGCTGCGCGACGTCCGGCAGGCCGACCCGACGTACGGCGACATCGTCGACGGCTCCGTCGCGATCCTCGCCCAGCACGTGCACGACCAGCGCGCGCACTTCCTCTTCATCGCCCGCGAGCGGGTCGCCGGGCCGACGCTCGTGCGCGAGCGGATCCGGCACGAGATCGAGCTCGCCGAGCGCGAGCTGGCCACCGACCTCGCCCTCATGCCCGGCGTCGAGGTGTGGACCGCCGAGGACCTCCAGATCGTCTCCAACCTCATCGTCAACGCGATGGTGTCCACCGCCGAGGCGATCCTCAACGCCCGCTCCCCCGACGCCGAGGCCGAGATCCAGCACCGCTCGCGCACGCAGCTGCGGATGCTCCTCGTCGGCGCGCTCAACTGGCGCTCCGACAAGGCCGGGCGGAGCCCCGAGGGCTCCTAGCGCGGCTTGACCCCCAGGTCCGGCACCTCGGCGTCGGCAGGCAGGTCGAGCACGTGCAGCACCAGGTCGGCGACCGTGCCGGGCTGCACCCACGCGGCGGCGTCGTACTCCTTGCCCTCCTGGGCGTGCACCTTCTCCTGCATCGGCGTCGCCGTGCGGCCCGGGAAGACCGTGGTGACCCGCACGCCGTGCTGCTTCTCCTCCGCGCGCAGCGCGTCCGCGAGCGCCACGAGGCCGTGCTTGGAGGCGGCGTACGCCGACCAGCCGGGGTTGGCGGTGCGGCCGGCGGAGGAGTTGACCATCACGACGGTGCCGCGGGCCGACCGCAGCGCGGGCAGCGCGACACGGGTGAGCACCGCGGGGGCAACGAGGTTGACCGTGAGCTGCTCGACCCACGACGCGGCGCCGAGGTCGGCGACCGGGCCCAGGTCGACGACGCCGGCGGCGTGCACGACGGAGTCGAGGCGGTCGGGCAGGGACACCTGTCCGCACGCGGCCGGGTCGGCGAGGTCGGCGACGACGACGTCGACCACCGCCTCGCCGTACGACGCCGCGAGCTCCTCGCCGCGGGCGGCACTGCGGGCCACCAGCACGAGCCGGTCGCCGCGGGCGGCGAGCCGGTCGGCCAGCGCGGCCCCGATGCCGGAGCCGGCACCGGTGAGCAGGTGCGTGCACACCCGGGGCTCCCCCGCAGAGGTCACCGGGTGAAGACGATCTTGCCGAAGACGTCGCCACCGGCCATGGCCGCGAAGCCCTCCTTGGCCTCCTCCATCGGCAGCACCCGGTCGAGCAGCGGGCGGGCGCCGGTGGCGTCGAGCATCGTGACCATCGCGGCGAGCTCGTCGCGGGTGCCCATGGTGGAGCCGACGACGGAGAGCTGCAGGAAGAAGATCCGGGTGAGCTCGGCGTCGTCGAGCTTCGGGCCGGAGGTGGTGCCGGAGGTGACCAGCACGCCGCCGGGGCGCAGCGAGCGGATGGAGTGCGACCAGGTGGCGCGGCCGACGGTCTCGATGACGCCGTCGACCTTCACCGGCAGCCGCGCTCCGGACTCGAAGACCTCGTGGGCACCGATCTCGAGAGCACGGGCCCGCTTGGCCTCGTCGCGGCTGGTGGCGAGCACCTTGAGGCCGGCCGCACGGGCCAGGATGATCGCGGCGGTCGCGACGCCGCCGCCGGCGCCCTGCACCAGCACCGTGTCGCCGGCCTTGAGGCCGCCGCGGGTGAAGAGCATCCGGTACGCCGTCAGCCACGCGGTCGGCAGGCAGGCGGCCTCCTCGAACGACAGCGACGCGGGCTTCGGGACGACGTTGCGCCGCGGGACGGCGACCTTGTCGGCCAGCGCGCCCTGGTAGCGCTCGGACAGCAGCGAGCGACGCGGGTCGAACGTCTCGTCGCCGGACCACGACGGGTCGCTGATGACGGCGTGGACGACGACGTCGTTGCCGGCCTCGTCGACGCCCGCGGCGTCGCAGCCGAGGATCATCGGCAGCTGCTCCTGCTTCAGCCCGACGCCGCGCAGCGACCACACGTCGTGGTGGTTGAGCGAGGCGGCCCTGACGGTGACCGTGGTCCAGCCGTCGGGCACCTCCGGGTCGGGTCGCTCGCCCAGCACCAGGCCGGACAGCGGGTCGTCGGAGTTGAAGGACTCGGCGTAGACGGCGAACATGCTCCGACCTTAGTGGTGGCGGTCACGGAGCGGGCTGCGGTGTCCGCTGCGTCACGTCACGGACCCGACCACCCCGAAGGCGTCATCACGCCGCAACGTGAGCGGTCTACCGTCGGAGGCATGCAGCCTTTCGTCGTCGTCCTGTTCGGCGCCACCGGAGACCTCTCACGCCGCAAGCTGCTGCCGGGGCTGATGCGCCTGCACCAGGCCGGGCTGCTGCCCGAGTGCCGGATCATCGGCACCTCGCTGGAGGAGATGGACCGCGAGGGCTTCGAGCAGGTCGCCCGCGAGGCGTGCGAGGAGTTCGGCAAGCCCGGCAAGGGCGGCGCCTCCGCGGTCACCACCGACCTGTGGGCGTCGTTCGGCCCTCTGCTGGGCTACGTGCCGACGTCGCACGGGCCGCACGCACTGGCGACGGCGGTCAAGGAGGCCGAGGACGCCCTCGGCGGCGGCGACATCGGCCGCCTGCACTACCTGTCGGTGCCGCCGAAGGCCGCACGCGACGTCATCCACGAGCTCGACGAGGCCGGCCTGGTCGAGAACTCGCGCGTCATCATGGAGAAGCCGTTCGGCACCGACCTGGAGTCGGCCAAACGGCTCAACGCCGAGGTCCACGAGGTCTTCGACGAGGAGCAGGTCTTCCGCATCGACCACTTCCTCGGCAAGGAGGCCGCGCAGAACATCCTCGCCTTCCGGTTCGCCAACGGTCTGTTCGAGCCGATCTGGAACCGCAACTTCATCGACCACGTGCAGATCGACGTCCCCGAGACGCTCGGCCTGGAGGGGCGCACGAAGTTCTACGAGTCGACAGGCGCCTACCGCGACATGGTCGTCACCCACCTGATGCAGGTGCTGGCGTTCATGGCGATGGAGCCTCCGACGTCGCTGACCCCGACGCCGATCAGCGACGAGAAGCTCAAGGTGTTCCGGTCGATGCGGCCGATCCAGCCGTCCGACGTGGTGCGCGGCCAGTACGGCGGCTACCGCGGCAAGGAGGTCGTCGCCGACGACTCCGACACCGAGACCTTCATCGCGCTCAAGGTCGAGATCGACAACTGGCGCTGGGCGGGCGTGCCGTTCTTCCTGCGCACCGGCAAGAAGCTCGCCGAGGGCGCCCGGATCATCTCGATCGCCTTCAAGGAGCCGCCGCTGACGATGTTCCCGGCGGGCTCCAACGCCGGCACCGCCGGCCCGGACCACCTGACCTTCGACCTGGCCGACCAGTCGAAGATGTCGCTGTCGTTCTACGGCAAGCGCCCCGGCCCGGGCATGAAGCTCGAGAAGCTCTCCATGCAGTTCGCCACGCACGAGACGTCGGGCTCCGACGCGGTGTTGGAGGCCTACGAGCGGCTCATCCTCGACGCCATGCGCGGCGACCACACGCTGTTCACCACCGCCAACGGCATCGAGGCGTTGTGGGAGAAGTCGGAGATGCTGCTCAACGACCCGCCGCCGGTCCGGCACTACCAGCCGGGCTCATGGGGGCCGAACGCCATCCACCAGCTCATCGCGCCGCGCGCCTGGCGTCTGCCGTTCGAGCGCGCCTGGCGCACCTCGCCCGAGCTCGGCGACTGAGCCCCGCTCCGGCCCCGCCGCGTACGTCGTACGCCGTGGGGTCGGTGCGGGGTCGGTCGGTACGGGGCTGCGTCAGCGGCGGGCGACGCCGTCGGCGCGGGCCGCCGCGGCGACCGCGGTCGACACCGCTCCGCCCACCCGCGGGTCGAACGGACCCGGAATGACGTAGCCCTCGGACAGGTCGTCACCGACCAGCTCGGCGAGCGCGTTGGCGGCCGCGAGCTTCATGCCCTCGGTGATCGCGGTGGCGTTGACGTCGAGCGCGCCCCGGAAGATGCCGGGGAAGGCGAGCACGTTGTTGATCTGGTTGGGGAAGTCCGACCGGCCGGTGGCGACGACGCGCGCGTACTTGTGCGCGATGTCGGGGTGCACCTCGGGCGTCGGGTTGGCCATCGCGAAGATGATCGCCTCCGGCGCCATCCGGGCGACGTCCTCCTCGGGGATGGTGCCGCCGGAGACGCCGAGGTAGACGTCGGCGCCGTCGAGGGCGTCGGCGAGCGAGCCGGTGCGACCGGTGCGGTCGGCGGTCATCTCGGCGAGTGCCTGCTTGACCGGGGTGAGGTCGCCGCGGCCGGAGTGCACGATGCCCTTGCGGTCGGTGACGGCGAGGTCGGTGATGCCGGCCTCGATGAGGATCTTGGCGATCGCGACGCCCGCGGCGCCGGCACCGGAGATGACCACGCGGGTGTCGGCGTGCTTGCGGCCGGTGAGCTTGAGGGCGTTCTCCAGCGCGGCCAGCGCCACCACGGCGGTGCCGTGCTGGTCGTCGTGGAAGACCGGGATGTCCAGCATCTCCTTGAGCCGGTTCTCGATCTCGAAGCAGCGCGGCGCGGAGATGTCCTCGAGGTTGATCCCGCCGAAGCTCGGCGCGAGCCGGGCGACGGTCTCGACGATCTCGTCGGTGTCGGTGGTGTCGAGGCAGATCGGCACGGCGTCGACGCCGCCGAACGTCTTGAAGAGCACCGCCTTGCCCTCCATGACCGGCATCGCGGCGGACGGGCCGATGTCACCGAGACCGAGCACGGCCGTGCCGTCGGTGACGACGGCGACGGTGTTGGGCACCCACGTGTAGTGGGCGGTGTACGACGGGTCCGCAGCGATCGCCTCGCAGACCAGCGCGACGCCCGGGGTGTAGGCCAGCGACAGGTCGCCGGGGCCGGTGAGCGGCGAGGTGGAGACGGTCTCGAGCTTGCCGCCTACGTGCAGGTCGAAGACGGGGTCGCCGGCACGCGGGTGCTCGGGGCGGACCGGCTGCGGGGCCTGAGGGGCCTGCACGGGCTGATCGGAAGGCTCGGGAACCACGGGCGCGATACTTGCACAGCGCGGCGGTCCCTCCCGGGTCGTCTCGTGAGACGCGGGTCACACCCCGTCGGGCGTCGGTGCGGCGGAGAGCCTCCCCGGACGCGGCCACACCCTCACCAGGGCGGTCGCGAGCACGTCGGACTCCGCGATCGCACCGCGGTGCCGCGAGTCGACGCCGGCGTCCGGGGCGTCGCTGAGCAGCCACCAGCCCCGCGCGCGCCGCTCGACGGCCCGCTTGACCACGACCGTGCCGTCGGGGAACCGGGCCAGCACGACGTCGCCGGGGACCGGCCGGCGGCGGTACGACATCAGCAGGAGGTCACCGGGGCGCAGCGTCGGACGCATCGAGTCGCCGACGACCCGCGCGAGCCCGAGCCGCGCGGCGTCCGCCACGCTCGCCGGACCACCGTCCGGAGGGGGAGTCGCGGCGCCGGTCACGGGGAGTAGTGTCGCAACCGCCTGCGCGGACGACCCGCAGGCTCCAGGAGACGAGAGGACTGGCATGCCCTTCCGACTGTTCGCCCGCACCGTCGAGGCCTCGGCGCACTGCGACCTGCCCTGCGGCGTCTACGACCCCGCCCAGGCCCGCATCGAGGCCGAGTCGGTC
>PBYI01000064.1 GCA_002729525.1 Nocardioides sp. | reverse complement strand
CTCGGCCGCGCGGTCCTCGGGGAGCTGGCGGGCGGCGACCCACTCCAGGACGGCGTACGCCTCGGTCAGTGCGGCCTGCTTCTTGACCTCAGCGGCGCCTCTGACGGCGGCGACGAGACCGACCGGAGTCGGCTCGTTGTCGCAGGTCAGGAGCGCTTTTCGCATGTCTCGATTGTAGGTGCGACCACCGACAACCGACCTAGCTCAGGGGCTGGCTGTGGATGAGATTCGCGGTCGGCTGTCCGGGGTTTCGACTTTCTCCCTCGCTGGCGCTCGGTCGGGCTCAACCACCGGAGGCGCTGGCGCTCGGTCGGGCTCAACCACCGGAGGCGCTGGCGCTCGGTCGGGCTCAACCACCGGAGGCGCTGGCGCTCGGTCGGGCTCAACCACCGGAGTCGGCGGGCGTCGGGCACGCTGCTGCCATGGACGAGCGGGACGCGGACGACCTGGACCTGGTCGCTCGGTGGCTGCGGCTGGACGACGAGGACCGGGACCCGGTCGACGTGACCCTGCTCTTCGGCGGGTCGCTCCCCTCGACGTGGGACGCCGTCGCACGCGACGCGCGGGCCGGGCGCACCGGCACGCTGGTGCTCGTGGGCGGCACCGGCCACACCACGGACGCACTGCGCGCCGCACTCGGCCCGTCGTACGACGGGCGCACCGAGGCCGACCTGATGGCGGCGTACCTCGACCGCGAGCACGGCGTGCGCGACGTCGTGCTGGAGCGGGCGTCGACCGACTGCGGCTCGAACGTCGTGAACGCGCAGGAGGGCGTCCGCGACCTCGGCCTCGCACCGATCCGGGTGGCGCTGGCGCAGGAGCCGACGATGCAGCGGCGGATGGACGCGGTGTTCCGCCACGTGTGGACGCTCGGCGGACGGGCCGCCACCGCCGTCAACCGACCCGGCCCCGACGCCCGCGAGGCGTGGCCGCCCGGGCGGTGGGAGCGGCTGGTGTGCGGCGAGGTCCCGCGGCTGCGCGACGACGCCGACGGCTACGGACCACGGGGACGCGGGTTCCACGCCCACGTCGAGGTGCCGTCGCAGGTCGAGGACGCGCACGCCCGGCTCGTCGCCCGCCACCCCGACTGGCTGCGCCCGATGCCGCGCGGTGCCGACGCCGGCGCCGGCGCCGTGGACGGCTAGAGCTCGTCGCCCCCGGCGGCGTCCTCGAGGAGGTCCTCCGACTCCTCCTCCGCGGGCACCGGCGCCCCGGAGGCCGTACGACGTACGACGTCGCGGCGGAAGCCGTGGTCGACACCCCACAGCACGGCCTGGGTGCGACTCTCGACGCCGATCTTGGCGTACAACGTGCGGATGTAGGTCTTGACGGTGTTGATGCCGATGAACGCGCGCTGCGTGATCTCGTCGTTGCTGAGGCCCTCGCAGATGAGCGCGAGCACCTCCGCCTCACGCGGGCTCAGGCCGTGCTCCTGCCCCGGCCAGCGACCGGCGTGCTGGGGCTCGTCGCGGTCGACCCGCGGAGTGACGGTCTCTCCGCGATGGACGCGCAGCACGACGTCGACCAGTTCCGCGCCGGAGAGCCCCTTGGAGACGTAGCCGGCCGCTCCGGCCTCCAGCGACTCCCGCACGAGGTCCTCGTCGGTGTTCCACGAGAAGACCACGACCTTGGCGTCCTGGCCCGCGAGGACATCGTCGAGCTTGAGAGCGGCGCCCTGGGGCTGGCCGAAGGTGTCGTAGAGGACGACCTGGACGTCGTGGTGCACCGGGAGCCCGCTGTCGAGCTCCACGACGCGCACCCGGTCGGCGTACGGCGCGATCATGCCCGCGACGCCGCGGACGATGATCTCGTAATCGTTGACCACCGCGAGGGTCACGGGAACGGAGTCGGGCACGGCCGGGAGAATAAGACGCCTGGAGGCCTCGGAAAACTCCCTCACCCGTATGGGGGCTCCGGTGCGGGGCCGGCGCGACGCACGGTTGAGGCAACGCTTCCCCTCGCTCCGGGAGGAGTCATGACCGCACTCCACCGCACCGTCCGCACCGCGGCTCCTGCGGCGCTGGTGTGGGCCCTCGTGTCGGACCTGCGCAGCACCGAGGAGTGGGACCTCACCACCGTGCGCACCACCCTGCTGCACGGGGACGGCGGGCTGGGGTCGCGCTACGAGCACGTCGTGCGGATCGGTGGCGTCCGCGTGCCGCTGACCTGCGTGGTGGCGGAGTCGGTACCCGGCCGGCACGTGCGGTACGACGGCATCTCCCAGGACCTCAACACCAGGATCTCGCTCGACGTGACGCCCGACGAGCACGGCTCGACGCTCGACTGGTCCGCGACCTACCACCGCCGGGGCACCGCCGTCCCGCCGTGGTCGACGACGGAGGCCGCCCTGGAGCAGCTGGCCGACGCCACGGCCGAGAGCCTCGCCGAGAGCCTCGACCACCTGCTCGTCGACGCGCGGGGCTGATCGTCAGCCGACCTCGAGCTCCAGCACCGCGACCGGGTTGGTGAACCGGTCGGTGCGCAGCGACACCTGGACCTCCCACGTGCCCGCGGTCGGCAGCACGACCTGCCCGGCGTACGTCCCGGGCACGACGGGCGTGAGGGGCACCAGTCCGAGGTCGACCGAGCCGGACGAGAGGCTCACCCGCGGCGGCTCCAGACCCTCCGCGGGGGCGCCGGCCGCGTCGGCGATCCGGACCGTCACGGTGCTGTCGCCGACCGTCGCCGGGCTCAGCTCCGCCGACACCTCGAGGTCACCCAGCTCGCCGGTGGCCGCGACCGGCCCGGAGGCCGCCGGGACCGGCTCGTCCAGGTCCGGCACGGCGTCCACGAGGGCCGAGGTGAGGGCGAGCACGACCACCAGGAGAGCCGCCTCCGCGGCGACGACCCGCGCGAGCCGGGCCGCTGCCGTACGCCGGTCGCGGCGCCGGGTCGCCTCGTGCAACAGAGGCACCAGCGAGCGCCTGTTCCAGGCCGCCAGCACCACCACGACCAGGACCAGCAGCACCTTGCCGAACAGGAGCTGCCCGTACGTCGTGCCGAGCAGCGCCGCCCAGGAGTCGAGCACGCCCCACGCGACGACCGACCCGGTGGCGACCAGGGCGACCACGACGACCGCGGCGGCCGTCGAGAACCGCACGACCATCTCTCCGCCGAGCGCTCCCCGGCCTGCGAGGTCGGGCAGCACGAGCAGCAGCGCGACGAGGCCGCCGAGCCAGGTCGCCCCGGCGAGGAGGTGCACGGCGTCCGCCAGCACCACGAGCGCCTCCGCGCTCGCCGCCCGGGTGTGGCCGCTGAGGCTGGGAGCGACCACGGCGAGGACCGCGACGCCGAGCGACACCCGCCACCGCAGTGTCGCCAGGCCGCCCTCGGGACGGTCGCGACCGAGCAGGCCGACCGCGACCAGCGGACCGAGCGCGGCGGCACCCACGGCGACGTACTCCGTGACGCCGAGGGCGGCCCACGACGAGCCCCGGGTGAGCGCGGACGCCGCGCCACCCACCTGGTAGACGACCGAGAGCGGCAGCACCACCAGCCACCCGAGGGCCCCCGCTGCGGCGGCTGCCCGCGCGGCAACGGCGAGCCGGGCGCGGGCGGCCCGGGCACCGGGATCGGCGGGCAGCAGCAGGAGCACCGCGACCACCAGCCCGCCGGAGAGCAGCAGACCGAGGTAGCCGAGCCAGCGCGCCGGCCCGAGCAGGAGCGGCGGGTCGGTCGAGGTCTCGACGGCGACGGGCGGCACCTGCACCTCCGCGCTCGGCGCGCCGACGGAGAACGACAGCGAGCCCGCGACGGGGTGGGTGTCCTCGGAGACGATCCGCCAGACGACCACCAGCGTGCCCTCGGGCACCTCGCCGGGGAGGTCGACCACGAGCTCGGCACCGCGGGCCGTCGCTGCCGACTCCACCGGGACCCCGCGCGCGTCGAAGACCTGGACGCCGTCGGGCAGCACCGAGACCGGCTCGTTGAAGGAGAACGTCACCTGCTCGGGTGCGACCGGCAGGACCGTCCCGTCGGCCGGGTCGGACCCCAGCAGCGAGGCGTGCGCCGCGGCGGGCGCGGGCACCGCCAGGAGCAGGACGGCCACCAGCGGCAGGAGCAGGAGCGGGAGCAGCCGCCGCAGCGGGGCCCCCACCCCGCCGGTCACCGCCGGCGCCGGTGGGCGAGCAGGCCGGCACCGCCCAGGGCGGTGCCCAGCACCCCGAGCGCCAGTGCGCCCGAGGTGGCCGGCGAGAGGGCCCTGTCGTCCGCAGCGCCGTCCGCAGCGCCGTCCGTGGCGTCGTCCGTGGCGTCGTCCGTGGCGTGCTCGTCGTCGCCCTCACCAGCACCGTGGTGGCCGTCTCCGGTCGCCGCGGTGATCGTGAACCCCGGCGCGGGCAGGTCGAGGTCGTCGGCGTCCTGACCGTCCGCCGGCACCTCGATCCAGGCCGACTCCCCCTCGACGCACGTCTGCACGGTCGGGAAGAGCAACGTCTCGCCCTCGGCGTCCGGCACCTGCAGCGACAGCTCGAAGGCGTCGCGGTAGCCCTCGGGCAGCGGGTCGTCGGTGCGGTAGGTGACGGTCTCGACGCGCTCGGTCACCTCGTTGCCGTGGCCGTCGACGACCGGCGGGTCCAGCACGACGACCTCCTTGGTGACCGTCCACAGCGCGCTGCGGGTGGGGGTGACGGCGTTGACGCCCTCGGGCATCGAGATCGTCACCGCGGTCGTCGGCGAGCCGTCGCACCCGTGCGGCACCGAGACCGTGAGCACGGCGTACGCGCCGGCGGCGGTGGTGGACGCCGTGACGCCGACGTGCGCCGCGGCGGGCGGTGCTGCCGCGAGGACGGCTCCACCACCGAGCAGCACGGCGACGAGGGCGCGGGAGCGGGACGAGGCGGGGCGACGCGACACGGACGGGTCCTTGCTGGCGGAGACGGTGGTTCACGTACGCGGACCGAGGTCTACCACGTGACCGGCACCACTGAATCAGCGAGACGAACTGATGTCAAGGATGTGAATTCAGTGCACCGAAACCCTTGAGCACCGCCAGTTCGGCCACCTACTCTCGATTCACAACAGCGAACCACGGCCCTCCATGTGATTCAGGGGGTCGCCACAGAGAGGGACCCACCCCATGCCCAACATCACCGTCGAGCTGCTCCGCGGCCGCACCGTCGAGCAGCGGCGCGCCTTCGCCGACGCGGTCGCCACCAGCGCCGTCGACATCCTCGGCGCGCGCCGCCAGGACGTCCGGATGGTCTTCAGCGAGATCACCCCGGACATCGTCGCCAACGGCGGCGTCCTCGCCAGCGAGGACGACAGCCGCGCCGGCGTGGTCGCCGCCCTGGCGGACGACTGAGAGCTCCGCGCCGCGCGGCGGGTCCACCACCGGCGCGCGGCGCGGTCGTCGTACGACGGAACGGGCCCGGGGAGATCCTCCCCGGGCCCGTTCTGTGTGTCCTCCGACTAGCGGCGGCGCACCTTCACCACGGCGGTGTCCGCGGTGCGGGTGACGAGGCGGCTACCGAGGTAGACCGCCCGGATCTTCATCCGGCCCGGGCGCGCGGCCCGGGGCAGACGCGTCACGACCTTGCCGCCACGCACCCGTACGGTGCGCACGACGCGGCCCTTGACACCCCCGCGGACCACGATCCGCACGCGGCCGGTCACCGGCACCTGACGCGGCGCCCGCAGCACGGCGCGCACCTTCACGCGCGTGCCCTTCGCGACCGAGCCGGGCGTGCGCAGCACCATCCGGGCGGCGGCCTTGCGGACCGCGACCGGCACGGTCGTCGACGAGCCCGCGTGGGTCTCGTCGCCGCCGTACAGGACGGTCAGCACGTGCCGGCCCGGGGTGAGGGTCCGCGCCCGCAGCACGACGGTGGCGCCGCCGTCGGCGAGCGTGGCCGACCCGAGGGTGCGGTCACCCGCCCGGACCACCACGTCGCCGGTGGCGTCGGCCGGGTCGACCTGCACCCGGACCCGACCCTGCGCGCCGTAGGTGAAGACCTGCGCCCGGGCGCTCACGGAGGTGGCGTCCGGACCGGGCTCCTCCCCGACCGTCACCGTCACCGTCACCGGCTCGGACACGTCCGTGCCGTCGTCGGCGGTGTAGGTGAAGGTGTCGTCACCGGAGAAGCCGGCCTCCGGCGTGTAGGTGAACGACCCGTCCGCGGCCAGCTCGACGCTGCCGTGCGCGGGCTGGGTGGCACCGGTGGCCGTGAGGTCGTCACCGTCGTCGTCGGTGTCGTTGCCCAGCACGCCCGGGGCGTCGACGACGAGGACGGCACCGAAGTCGGTGTCGTAGGCGTCGTCGGCACCCACCGGGGCGGTGTTCTCCTCGACCGGTCCGGCGAACAGCTCGTCGACCTGCTCCGGCGTCAGCGCGTAGCCGAACATCTGGAAGTCGTCGAGGAGCCCGTCGAAGCGGCCGTCGGGCCAGCTCGTGCCACCGAGGAGGTTCGCGGTGGTGCTGCCGCCCACGCCCACGTCACCCATGTCGAGGGTGAAGTCGGTGCGGGTGGCCTGGAGCTCGCCGTCGAAGTAGATCTTCCCGGTCGTCCCGCTGTGCGTGTAGACGATGTGGGTCCACTCGTCCAGCGGGATGTCGTCACCCAGGGTCAGCCGCTCCTGCGTCGGGTTGCCCGGCGCCTTGAACGTCGCGGCGAACCCGGTGGGGCCGCCGGCCTGGGTGTTGGACTGCAGCAGGAAGAACGTGTCGGTGCTGCTGCCGACCTGCACCAGCGGCACCCAGTTCGGGAGCACGTCGGGGCGGGCCCAGATCGACACGGAGAACTCGTCGTCCATGCCGGCCTGGATGTCGTCGGGCAGCTCCACCTGGTTGCCGGAGCCACCGCCGCCACCGGGGAGCGAGAGAGCGGCGCCGAAGCGTCCCTCGTCGGTCCAGCCGGCGTCGCCGGTGAGGGTCGCCGCACCGATGGACTGGTCGAGCCCGGTGTTGGCGGCCTCGGTGCCCGAGCCCTCGTCGAAGGTGTAGCGGATCGGCGTGCCCGAGCCCGGCGGCGGACCCTCGACGGCGTGCTCGAGGGTGCCGGTGGAGTCGCGCCAGCCGTCGGCCCCGGCGAACCGGACCTCGACGTCGTGCGCACCGCGGTTGAGCGTCTCCTCCGGGAAGGTCACCGCCCCGTCGACGAGGTCGGCGGGAGCGCCCACGGACGAGCCGTCGACCCACAGCGTCGCCGAGCCCTCGGCGGGGGCGCCGCCCTCGGACTCGACCGACGCGGTGAACGACACCGGCTCCGCGAACGGCGACGGGGAGGCCGGGTCGGCCGTGACCGTCGTCGTGGTGCGCAGGGCCGTGCCGTCGGCGTACAGGGCCGCGACGTCGGACGCGCTCAGCGGCGAGTCGTAGACGCGGACCTCGTCCATCAGGCCGTCGAACGACGGGTCGGGGAAGCCGTTGCGCCCCAGCCAGTTGTTCTCGGTCGACCCGATGTCGCTCAGCGCGATCGTCAGGTCGTCACGGCTGGCGATCGGCTCGCCGTTGAGGAACAGCGTGCCGGTCGCGCCCTCGCGGGTGAACGCCACGTGGTTCCACTCCCCGACCGTGAGGTCCTGGGTGGGGCTGGCGTAGACCCGCTCCTCCAGCGGCTGGCCGGCGACCTTGAAGGTGGCCGCGAGGCCGGTGTTGCCGGCCGCCTGGGTGCTGGTCTGGATCTGGAAGAACCCGCCGGCGCCGCCGAGGCCGGTGCCGAGGTGGAACAGGCCGTTCCAGTTGGCGAGGGCGTCGGGACGCACCCAGAACGACGTGGTGAAGTCGTCCACGCCGAGCAGGAGGTCGTCGGGCAGGTCGACGGCGTTGGAGTTGTCGCCGCCCACCAGGTCGAGCGAGCCGCCGTGCACGCCGTCGTCGGACCACCCCGTCGCACCGGTGAGGACGGCGTCCCCGACCGTGGCGTCGGTGCCCGCGTTGGCCGCGGTCGAGCCGCTGCCTTCGTCGAGCCGGTAGTGCACGTCGACGTCGGAGACACCCGGGTCGACGCCGATGACCACGAGGTCGTCGACCATCATCCCGGCGCCCGAGCCCGGTGCCGCGAGGCGCAGGGTCTCGGACCGTCCCGAGGCGGTGAACGTGTCGACGTACGTCGCGTACGTGACCCGGTCGCCGTCGGCCGCCGACGAGGTCGCCGTGGTGGCCGTCAGCGTGCTCTCCAGGTCGCCCACGGAGAGCGTCGCGGTGGCGTCACCCTCCCCGGCGGCGTCCCGGGCGTCACGTGCGTAGCGCAGCGAGACCCGGTACTCCCGACCCGCGTCGAGACCGGTGAGCCGGCGCTCGAGGCTGCCGGAGTCACCCAGCGAGAGCTGGTGCCCGGCCAGGCCGAGGCCGCCCTGGCCGGGACCGGTGCCCCGGACGAGCTGCACGGCGTCGGTGACGCTCCAGGGCGACATCCGGCCGTTGCCCGCGGCGACGTCGACGACCTGGGCGGGGTTGCCGCCACGCCAGTCGACGGGGAGCCGGGGGTACTCGAACTGGTCGACGACCGACGGGGTCCGCTGGTCCATCTGCACGCCCGGGTCGATGTCGAGCAGGCTCGCCACCGAGGGCGTGCCGGACTCGTCGAACACGAAGAGCATGTAGGTGCCCGGGGTGGCGTAGGTGCCGTCCTCGGGGGCCGTGACGCTCAGCGTGCCGCCGTCCTGGGTGAACTCCAGGTCCTGGAAACCCTGGTCGTTGTTGAACCCGTGGGTGACCGAGCCGTTGCGCACGAGGGTCACCCGGGACACGTCGGCGGCGGTCGCCACGTCGAAGGTGCCGGCGTACCCGATGCGGTCGGGGGCGTCGGTGATCTCCGGACGCTCGGCGAGCTCGTCGCCGTCGTACAGGTAGGACGGCGAGTAGTACTCGACGTCGGTGTAGTTGCGCGGACCCGGCGTGCCGCCGCCGCCGACCATGACGCGGCCGTCGGGCAGCAGCAGGGCGGTGGAGTGGTAGAGCCGGGCGTGCTCGTGCGGCACCTCGACCTCGGTCCACTCGCCGCTGTCGGGGTTCCAGACCTCGGCGTTGGTGACGTAGCCGCCGTTGCCGTTGTTGTCGCGGCTGCCGCCGGTGACGAGGACGTCGCCGTCGGGCAGGATCGTCGACGTCGACCAGTGCCGGCCGTGGGTCATCGGCTCGGTCGCCTCGATCACCGGGTCGGCGGTGCCGCCCGGGGTGGTGAGGTCGATCGTGAAGCCGGCGCGGGCGCCGGCGGGACCGCCGCCGTTGGCCCACCAGCCGCCACCGACCTGCAGGATCTTGCCGGGTCGGTACATCGCGGCCGTCGAGGTCGCGCCCACCGGGTTGCCGAGGCCGCCCTGGTCGGCGATGCCCGCGGGCAGGGTGCCGCGCAGGGTCAGCTCGCCCTCGCCGTCGTTGCCGTACGGGTCGAGCTCGTACATCTGGGTGCCGGTGACGTTGAACAGCTGTCCGGTGCCGGGCACCACGAAGGCGCGCGGGTACCACCAGCGGTTCTCGTCGACGCCGCCGCCGTTGCTGTAGGCGACGTCGCTGTCGGCGCCGTCGAGGAGCGTCCAGCCGGTGCCCTCGTCGGGCGTGTAGATCTCCGGCACCGTGACGCCGGGACCGCCCGGGCCGCCCTTGAGGCTGCCGCCCTGCACCACGATGTCGCCGTTCGGCATGGTCGTGCCGGTCGGGTACCACCGCGGGTAGTGCATCGGCGCCTCGGTCTGGAGGCCGTTGTTGGTGGTGTAGCTCGTGACGCCGATGGCGGCGTCGTTCGGGGCGTTGCCGCCGAGGCCGTCGTCACCGCCGACCGTCATCGTCGCGCCGCGCAGCGGGTTCTGGACCTGCATGGAGCAGAACAGGTCGGTGTACGTCGTGTTGGGCACGATGCCGTCGCGCAGGTTGGCCAGGGTCCGCTCGGTGGCGGGGTCCCAGATGTCGATCTCGGTCTGGCCGCCCTGGGTCACCGAGCTGTTGCCGGTCCAGTCGAACGGCGTGGGGTCGCTGCCCCAGCCGCCCACGCTGCCGAACGACTGCACGGTGCCGTCGCTGGTGAGCGCCATGTTGATCGGCACGAGCGGCCACGGCGTGACGCCGCTCCAGGCACCGGCGGTCTCCTTCGCCGGCGGCGAGCAGTCCGCGGGCAGCAGGCCGGCGACGTACGCCAGGCCGTTGCGCAGCTGGGTGCGGATGACGTCCTCGGAGTACGCCGTGCCCTCGTGGCCCATGCCGGAGTACCAGGAGCGACCGGAGTCGATCTCCTGGCACCAGGTGATCGGGTGCGAGCTGCCCTGGCGGCCCATGCCGTACGACGACTCGTCGGCCTCCAGGAGCGTGTGCACGTCCGGCGCCGGGTTGACGATCCAGTCGTACCACTCGTCGCTGCGGGTGAACTCCGCCGGGATGCCGTCGGTGAGCGGGCTGTCGGGGTCGCTCACGACGACCCGTCCCGGGCGCACGGCCGGGTTCTCCGGGTGCCCCTCGGACGCGGCGCCGACCAGGCGTGCGTAGAACGGGTTGACGTCGTGCTCGCTCTGGCCGACCGACCAGCCGGCGTAGTGGATGCCGAGGTAGCCGCCGCCGTCGCGGATGTAGTCCTCGAGCGCGGCGCGCTGGGCGTCGTCGAACAGCACGCCGCCGGTCTGGGCGAAGACCAGCGCGTCCTTGGTGGCGAGGTTCTCCGGGGTGAAGGCCGCCGGGTCGTCGGTCTCCTGGATCTCCACCGGCTGGGAGTACTGCGTCCCCAGCTCGTCGGCGAGCTCCCGGATCGCCTGCCGCGCCTGCACGTTCGAGGCGTGGAACTGCGGCTTGTAGAAGAGGAGGACCCGGAGGGTCCCGTCGTCCACGGCCGCCGACGCCGGGGCGGCGACGGCGGTCTGGGCCGCCGGCACCGCCACGGCCAGGGCGGCGACCAGGGCTACGGACTGCACCGCCGACCGGCGTAACCGGCCGGCCAGGCGTCTGCGGACAGACCTGCGAAGCACGTTCATGAGGCTCCTTGGCTCTCGGTTCCAGATGGGCCGGGAGAGCGCCCGCAGCGGGGCGACAGGACTTCCGGCGGCTCGAACGTATGGCGCACGTCACACCAGCGTCAAGAACCTGGTCCCGATTTGTGAACGCTGTCGCTTATCTGTTCGCATACGTGAACACGACCAAGGCGGGGGCGGGTCAGCGGCGTACCGCGGCCGATCCCCCGCCGGCGAGGGCGTGCACCTCGGCCGCGGAGGCCATCGAGGTGTCGCCCGGGGTGGTCATGGCCAGGGCGCCGTGCGCGGCCCCCAGCTCGACGGCGTACGGCACGGATCCGCCCGCGAGCAGTCCGTGCACCAGACCCGAGGCGAAGCCGTCACCGCCACCCACCCGGTCCAGCACGTCGAGGTGCGGGCGCGCGACCGAGCGCACCACGCCGCCGTCGCGCGACCAGGCGGTGCCGCACCAGTCGTTGTCGTTGGCGTCGTGCACCGTGCGCAGCGGCGTGGCCACCACCGCCAGGCCCGGCACCGACCCCGCGACGACCCCCACGGCGTCCGCGAAGCCGGCACCGGACCGGTCGGGCGGCGGCTCGCCCGCCACGGGCGCGGTGAAGTCGGCCGGGTGGCCGATCATCACGTCGACGTGCTCGGCGAGGCCGGCGTTGACCTCCCGTGCGCGGTCGGAGCCGCCCCGGCCCGCCCACAGGCTGGGCCGGAAGTTGGTGTCGTAGGAGACGACGGTGCCGTGCCGCCGGGCCGCCGCCATCGCCTCCGCCGCGAGCGCGGCCGTGCCGTCGGAGAGGCCCGCGAAGACCCCGCCGGTGTGCAGCCAGCGCACGCCCCGGCGCCCGAACAGGTCGTCCCAGTCGACGTCCCCGGGAGCCATCAGCGACGCGGCCGTGCCCGCCCGGTCGGAGACGCCCAGGGCGCCCCGGACGCCGAAGCCACGCTCGGTGAAGTTGAGCCCGTTGCGGGCCGCGCGGCCCACGCCGTCGAAGGGCAGCCAGCGCACCAGCGAGGTGTCGACGCCGCCGCCGAGGACGAGGTGCTCCACCAGTCGGCCCACCTCGTTGTCGACGAGCGAGGTCACGACGGCGGCCCGGTGCCCGAACACCGACCGCAGCCCGCGGGCGACGTTGTACTCCCCGCCGCCCTCCCAGGCCTCGAAGCGACGGGCGGCCCGGATCCGGGTCTCCCCCGGGTCCAGACGCAGCATCACCTCGCCGAGGGCGACGACGTCGAGGTCGCACTCCTCCGCCGGGCGGGTCGCGATCACGCCGGCACCCCCTGCGGTGGCGCGACCGCGACCGCCCCGGCGCAGCGCGCCGCGACCTCCTCCCAGCGTCCCTCGGCGAGTAGGTCCGGCGCGACCATCCAGCTGCCGCCGACCGCCGCCACCGCGGGGTGGGCGAGGTAGGCCGGGAGCGACTCGAGGGTGATCCCGCCGGTCGGCACGAACGACAGGCCCGGGAACGCCGCGGACAGCGCCGAGACCGCACGCGTGCCGCCGACGACCTCGGCCGGGAAGAGCTTCACGTGGTCCAGGCCGAGCGCCAGCGCCGCCACCACCTCCGTCGCCGTGGCGACACCGGGTAGGACCGGCAGGTCGAGCGCACGGCAGCGCTCGACGACCTCGGTGCTGAGGCCCGGCGACACCACGAACGACGCGCCCGCGTCGTGCGCGGCGTCGACCTGGGCGGCGGTCAGCACCGTCCCCGCCCCGACGCGTACGTCGCCGCGCGCGGCGAGGCGGCGTACGACGTCCGCGGCGTGCGGGGTGCGGAAGGTGACCTCGGCCAGCAGCAGCCCGCCGGCCACCAGGGCCGCACCGAGGTCGTCGGCCCGGGCGACGTCGTCGAGGACGACGACGGGGACGACCCGGTGCGGGCCCAGGCCGTGGCCCGCACCGGACGCGGGACCGCGGTCGGGCGTCATCACAGCTCGGCGATGACGGTCTTCAGCTCGGTGTAGTCGTCGAGGCCGAACGACCCCAGCTCGCGACCCCAGCCGGACTGCTTGTAGCCACCGCGCGGCAGCGTGACGTCGTCGGCGTGCCAGGTGTTGAGCCACACCGTGCCCGCGCGCAGCCGGGCACCCACGCGGTGGGCGGTGCCCAGGTCGCGCGACCACACGCCGGCGGCGAGGCCGTAGACGGTGTTGTTGGCCGCGGCGACGACCTCGTCCTCGGTGTCGAACGGGATCGCGGTGATGACCGGGCCGAAGATCTCGTCGGTCTGCACGGCCATGTCCTCGGTGACGCCGGTGAGCAGCGTCGGGGAGAAGAAGTACCCGTGGTCGCGGGCGGGGTCGCCGGAGCCGGCGTTGACGGTGACGCCGTCGGCGATGGCGCCGCGGACGTAGCCCATCACCTTCTGGTGCTGCTCGGCGGAGACCAGCGGGCCCATCGTGGTGGCCGGGTCGAACGCGTCGCCGACGGTGATCGCCCGGGCTGCGGCCGCGACGCCCTCGACGACCTGGTCGAAGACCGAGCGCTGGACGTAGAGGCGCGAGCCGTTGACGCAGCACTGGCCCTCGTTGAAGTAGCCGGCCAGCGCGGCGCCCGCGACGGCGGCGTCGAGGTCGGCGTCGGCGAAGACGATGTTGGGCGCCTTGCCGCCGAGCTCGAGGGAGACCTTCTTGAGGTTGCGCGAGGCACCGGCGGCGATCTTCTTGCCGACCTCGGTGGACCCGGTGAAGGCCACCTTGTCGACGTCGGGGTGGTCGACCAGCGCGGCGCCGGTGTCGCCGAATCCGGGCAGCACGTTGACGACGCCGGCGGGCAGGCCCGCCTCGAGCAGCAGCTCGCCGAGGCGCAGCGCGGTGAGCGGGGTCTGCTCGGCCGGCTTGAGCACCACGGTGTTGCCGGCCGTGATCGCCGGGATGACCTTGAAGCAGGCCATGGTGAGCGGGAAGTTCCACGGCACGATGCCGGCGACGACACCGACCGGCTCGCGGCGGGGGTAGGCGTGGAACTCCTTGCCCGGCACCGACATCGGGATGGAGGTGCCCTCCATCTTGGTGGCCCAGCCGGCGAAGTAGCGGAACAGCTCGGCGGCGACGCCGACGTCTCCCCGGGCCGAGGCGAGGCTCTTGCCGTTGTCGAGCGACTCCAGCTGGGCGAACTCCTCGGAGCGCTCGTCGATCATGTCGCCGATGCGCCACAGCAGGTGCGAGCGCTCGCGCGGGCTCATCCGCGACCACGGCGAGCCGTGCTCGAACGCGCGGCGGGCCGAGGCGACGGCGCGGTCGACGTCGGCGGCCGACGCCTGCGCGACCTGGACGAGGGTCTCCTCGGTGGCGGGGTCGACGGTGCCGAAGGTGCGCCCGTCGAGGGCGTCGACCCACTCGCCGTCGATCAGCAGCTGACGGGGCGAGGAGAGGAACGCGCTGACGGCGGGCAGGAGCTCGCGCTGGCCGGTGGACGCGGTGGTGGTCATGGTGACGGTGGTGCCTTCCTGTGTCCGGGGCTGACCCCGGGTGCGGTGCCCGGCGGCGCCGGGCGTCTGTGCGGTTGCGGGTTCGGGTTCGGGTGCGGGCTGGGAGGCGCTACTTGATGGTCAGCACCTTCGAGCGGTCGAGGGTGAGCGCGACGGCGAGGACGATGACCGTGCCGTAGAGGATCTGCTCGTACGCCGAGGGCACGCCGACGGTGGAGAGGCCCACCCGCAGCAGGGTGACCACGAGGGCGCCGGCGAGCGTGCGCCAGACCCCGCCGTGGCCCCCGGTGATGGCGGTGCCGCCGACGACGATCGCGGCGACGGCCGGGAGCAGGAGCGAGTCGGCCATGGTCGGGCTGCCGCTGAAGTTGCGCGACACGAGCAGCACCGCGGCCAGGCCGGCGCACGCGCCGGACGCGGCGAAGGCGCCGATCTTGACCAGGTCGACGTGGATGCCGGCCAGACGCGCGGCCGACTCGGAGTAGCCGGTCGCCTTGAGGCAGCTGTCGATCGGGGTGAGCCGCACGACCAGAGCGATCGCCGCGATCAGGCCGACGGCCACCACGACGCTGGTCGGCACCCGCCCGGCGACGTACATGTTGGCCCAGCGGATCGGGCCGTTGTCGACCACCGGGACGGTGCCGGCGTTCGAGACGACCAGGGCGACCGCGGAGAAGATCGACATGCCGCCGAGGGTCACCACGAACGACGGGATCCGGAAGAACACGTGGACCAGGCCCTGCAGCGCGCCGACCGCTCCGGCGACCCCCACGACCGCGAACGCCGTGAGGCCGCCGAGGTCGGGCAGCCACAGCGCGAGCAGCACGCTGGACAGCGAGCACATCGCGGCGATGGACAGGTCGATGCCGCCGCACAGCACGACCAGCGTGGCACCGCAGGCGAGCACCGCCAGCGGGGCGGCGGTGTTGGCGACCGCGACGAGGCTGCGCTCGGTGAGGAAGCCGGGGTCGGCCCCGGCGAGCGCGGCGACCAGCGCGACCAGCGCGATCACCGGCATGAACGACGCGACGCGCTCGGACGCGCGCGGACCGCGGGCGACCGCCGCGTCGGAGGCGGGCTTGGTGACGACGGGGGTGCTCACACCATCTCCTTGACCAGGTCGAGCGGGGTGGGTTTGTCGCCCGCGGGGCAGGCGACCTCGGAGACGATGCGGCCGTCGCTCATCACGACGATCCGGTCGGCCATGCCGATGGCCTCCTCGAGGCTGTCGGCGAGCAGGAGAGTGGCGACGCCGGTGCTCGCGAGCTCGCGCATCAGGCGGTAGACCTCCGAGCGGGCGCCGATGTCGAGCCCGCGGGTCGGGTGGTCGAGCAGCAGCAGGCGGATGTCGGCGGCGACGAGCCACCGGGCGAGCACGACCTTCTGCTGGTTGCCGCCGGAGAGCCGCTGGATGGCGGTGCCCCGGCCCGGCGTACGGATGGAGAGCCGCTCGATCCAGCGGTCGACCAGGCTGGCCTGCTTGGCGGGCACGACGAGCGGGCCGACGCAGCGGACCCCCTGCTTGGTCAGGGTCATGTTGTCGGCGACCGACATCGGCCCGACCATGCCCTCGATCTTGCGCTCGGCCGGCACGTAGCCGATGCCCGCGGCGCAGGCCGCCCGGGTGCCCCCGAGGTCGAGCCGCTCGCCGTCGAGGCGCACCTCGCCGGCGGCGATCTCCTCGGCCCCGAAGAGCGCCCGGCACACGTCCTCACGGCCGGAGCCGTGCACGCCGACGATGGCGAGCACCTCGCCGGCGGCGATGTCGAGGTCGACGTCGCGGAACGTGCTGCCGGTGAGGCCGCGGACCTCGAGCCGCTCGGGCCGGCCGGAGCCGGCGTCCTCGCAGAGGTTCTCGTGGTAGTGGTCGTCGGACCCGGTGGAGCCGATCATCATCCGGTGCAGGTCGGCCGGCACCGCGCCCTTGGTGGGCACCTCACCGACCGACTGGCCGCCGCGCAGGACGGCCACCCGGTCGCAGACGTCGAGCACCTCGTCGAGGCGGTGCGACACGAAGACGACGGAGGCGAACTCGCGCAGCCGGCGTACCTGGGTGAAGAGGGTCTCGACCTCCTCCGACTCCAGCACCGAGGTCGGCTCGTCGAGGATGATGACGGGCGCGACGTTGGTGCGCTGCTCGATGCGGAGCACCTTGGCGATCTCGACCATCTGCCGGTCGGCGAAGCTGAGCGAGTCGGTGCGTGCGAGCGGGTCGATCGAGGAGTCGATCTTGTCGAGCTGCTCCTGGGCGAGGCGACGCATCGTGTCCCAGCGGTAGAGCCCACGCCGTACGCCGGGGCCCTCGCTGCCGAGCACGATGTTCTCCGCCGCGGTCAGGTTCGGCACCAGCGACTGCTCCTGGAAGACCATCCCGATGCCGTGGTCGGCGGCGTCGACGACGCTGCGCAGCCGGACCTTCTCGCCGCGCAGGTAGATGTCGCCGGCGTCGGGCTTGACCAGGCCGACGAGCGCCTTGAGGAGCGTCGACTTGCCGGCACCGTTCTCGCCGGCGAGCCCGAGCACCTCGTGCTGCTTGACGTGGAAGTCGACGCCGTCGAGCGCCTTGACCCCCGGGTAGTGCTTCACCAGGCCGCGCACCTCGAGGGCGGGCACCTCGGGCACCCGCTCGACGACGGGCTGGGTGACGAGCTCGGCACTCACTTGACCACCTGGTTCCTGTGCCGCAGCGGCAGCGCGGCGGCCGCGACGGCGACGACGACGATGAGTCCCTGCACGCCCCCCTGCCAGTAGGGGCTGACCCCCACCTGCACGAGGCCGTTAGTGAGCACGACGATCAGCAGCACGCCGACGGCGGAGTGCAGGACGCCGCCGCGACCACCGGTGAGCAGGGTGCCGCCGACGACGGCGGCGGTGATGGAGGAGAAGGTGTAGCCGCTGCCGGCCTGCACCAGTCCCGCTCCGAGCTGGCTGGTCACCATCACCCCGCCGAGGCCGTAGAAGGCCCCGGCGAGGGTGAAGACGGCGACCTTGTACGGCGCCACCCGCACCCCGGAGAGCGCGAGCACCTCCTCGGCGCCGCCGATGGCGTAGGCGTAGCGCCCCAGCCGGGTCCAGCGCTGGATGCTCCAGCCGGCCAGGACGCAGGCGGCCGCGATCCACGTCAGCAGCGTGAGCCCGAGGAACCGGTCGGTCGCCCAGGCCTCGAGCGCGGCGTCTGAGATGTTCGGCTGCACGCCGTTGAACATCAGCGTCGCGACACCGAGCCCGATCGCTGAGACCCCGAGGGTCGTCATGAACGACGGCACCTTGAGGGCGACGAGGAGCAGTCCGCTCAGCCCGCCGAGCCCGGCCCCGAGCAGCACGGCGAGCAGGATGCCGACGTACCCGAGGTCGCTGTCGTTGCGGTTGTTCTCCACCAGCAGCGCCACCGCGATCGCGGAGGCGGCGATCACGCCGGTCGCGGAGAGGTCGATCGAGCCCATGAGGAGCACGAAGGTGACCCCGCACGTGACCACGGCGAGCACGGCGGCCGCGTCGAGCACGTTGGCCAGGTTGGCCGTGGTGCGGAACTGCGGGCTGAGCAGCGAGAAGAGGACGACGGCGGCTGCGAGCGCGAGCCCGGGTCCGGCGTTCCTCAGCGACACCCCCCGCCGAGGCCGGGGGCGCGCCGAGACGACGTCCTCGGCGGGAGATGTCATGGTCACGACAGCGGACCAGCCACGCGGTCGAAGACGTTGTCGCACTCGAAGTCGGCCAGGTCGATCTCCGGGTTCACGAACTCGTCGACGTTGTCGTCGGTGATGAGGAACTGCTCGGCGTAGAACGCGCGGTCCTCGTCGGCGACGTCGTCCATCGACAGCTCGCCGGTGGCCACGCAGTAGCCCATGGCCAGACCGATGCCGCCCTGCCAGGGGCCGTCGCTGGAGACGGTGGCCGTCATCCGGCCGTCGCCGATCGCGGTGAGCGCGTCCGGCACGGCGTCGATCCCGACGACGGCGACGTCGTCGCGCCCGGCCTGCTCGAGGGCCTCGAGGGCGCCGAGGGCCATGTCGTCGTTGGCGGTCCAGATGCCCTTGACCGCGTCACCGTGCTTGGTGAGCAGGGTCTTGGTGACCGTGAGCGCCTCCTGACGGGAGAAGTTGGCGGTCTGCTCGTCGAGGAGCTCCATGCCGGTGTTCTCGGCCAGCGAGGCCTCCAGGCCGGCGAACCGGTCCTTGGCGGCCGCGGTGTCGAGGACGCCCTGGAGGGCGATGATGCCACCCTCGCCACCGATGGCCTCCGCGAGCGCGTCGCCGATCTGCTTGCCGGACTCCTCGCCGTTGTAGGTCAGGTGGGCGATCCAGCGGTCGTGGTCGAGCGGGCTCAGGTCGGCCGGCTTGTTCCACTGGGTGACCAGGTAGGCGCCGGCCTCGTCGGCGCCGTTGACGATCGGCGCGGTGTCGGCGTCGCCGTTGGGCAGGACGTTGAGCACCAGGCAGCTGGTGTCGCCGGCGAGCACCTGGCGGATCTGCTCCTGCTGCTTGGTGGACTCGCCGTCGTAGGTGAGGCGCTGCTGCTCCAGGCCGACGGACTCGGCGAAGGCGTCGCCGCCGTCCAGCCAGGAGGCCTCGTAGGGGTTGGACTCGTTGCGGACCTGGCCGACCAGGGTGACGTCGGCGGGGTCGCAGCTGCCGGCCTCGGCGGCCGAGCCGCCGCTGGCGGTGGAGGTCTCGCTGCAGCCCGTGAGGGCGACGGCGGCGACGGAGAGCCCCAGCAGGACGGCGGCGGGGCGTGACGTGAACTTCATCGTTCGATCCTCGATCTCTCAGTGACTCGTGGTGCCGGCACGGCCGGCGGTAGTTCTCAGTGGTGGTGCTGTGCCCCCGAGCGGCGGAGCGGGTGGAACGGGTGGAACCGGTGGAACGTGGTCGGTGGTCGGACGGGTGGACGGGGTGTGTCAGGTGTGGCGGTGGGTGGCGGCTGCCGGGCCCGGGGGCCTCAGCGCGCCATCCAGCCGCCGTCGACGACCAGGACGTGGCCGTTGACGTAGTCGGCGGCCGGGGAGGCCAGGAAGACGGCGGCGCCGGCGACGTCGTGGGGCGTGCCCCAGCGTCCGGCGGGGATGCGGCCGAGGATCTCCTCGGCACGCTGCGGGTCCGCGCGCAGCGCGGCGGTGTTGTCGGTGGCCATGTAGCCGGGAGCGATGGCGTTGACCTGGACGCCGTGGGCGCCCCACTCGTTGGCGAGGGCCTTGGTGATGCCGGCGACGCCGTGCTTGGCGGTGGCGTAGGAGATCACCCGGATGCCGCCCTGGAAGGCCAGCAGGCTCGCGACGCTGATGATCTTGCCGTGGCCGCGCTCGACCATGGGGCGGCCGAGCTGCTGGGTCAGGAAGAACAGCCCGCTGAGGTTGATGTCGAGCACCCGGTTCCACGACTCGGGGGTGACGTCGACGGTGTCGTGGCGGTCGATGATGCCGGCGTTGTTGACCAGGATGTCGACGGGGCCGCCGGCCAGCGCCCGGTCGCAGGCGCCGGTGATCGCGTCGTGGTCGGAGACGTCGAGGTCGACGACCTCCACGTCGCGACCCAGGTCGCTGATCATCGCGCGGGTCTCGTCCTGGCTGTCGGGCAGGCCGAGCAGCACCAGGTCGGCGCCGGCCTCGGCGAGGCCCATCGCCACGCCCTGGCCGAGACCGCGGCCGGCGCCGGTGACGACGGCGCGGCGGCCGGTGAGGTCGAACGGCGTACGACGCTCGGTGGCGGTCGCGGTGCTCACAGCGCCTCCAGGGGGACCTGCTGGAGGTCGGTGTAGGCGTTGTTCTCGCCGGCCATCGCCCAGATGAAGGCGTAGGAGCCGGTGGCGGCGCCGGAGTGGATGGACCACGGCGGGGAGATGACGGCCTCGCGGTTGCGCACGACGAGGTGACGGGTGGCGCCCGGCTGGCCCATGAGGTGGAAGACGCGGTCGTCGTCCTCGAGGTCGACGTACAGGTAGACCTCGGTGCGCCGGTCGTGCAGGTGCGGCGGGAAGGGGTTCCAGACCGAGCCCTCGGAGATGACGGTGACACCGAACTGGAGCACCGCGGTCTCCAGCTCCTCGCCCCAGGCGTAGCGGTAGAGGCTGCGCTCGTTGGCGCAGGCGGGCTCGCCCAGGGCGAGCGGCTCGACCTCGCCGTGGCTGAGCCGCACCGAGGGGTACGTCGCGTGCGCCGGGGCGGAGACGAAGTAGAAGGCGGCGTCGGCGCCGGCGAAGGAGACCTCGCTGCCGCGGCCGACGTACATGGCGTCGAGGTGGTCGAGCTCGTGCTTCTCGCCGTCGACCAGGAGGTGGCCGGACTGGCCGACGTTGATGACGCCGAGCTCGCGGCGCTCGAGGTGGGAGGAGGCACCGAGCACGTCCCAGGCGGGCAGGTCGAGCTGGCCGGTGCCGGGCACGGCGCCCCCGAGGACCATCCGGTCGTCGTGGGTGTAGACGCCGTGCACCTCGCCCTCGGCGAAGAGGTCCTGGACGAGGAAGTCGCGACGCAGGTCCGCGGTGGTCGCGGTCTCGGCACTCGTGGGTGATGCTGAATGTCGTACCTGGATCACGCGGGGCTCCTCGTGCTCATGAACTGTTCTTGTGAACTGCGTTCGTCTATGTGAATTGAGAAGAACGTATCTGTGGTTCACATCACGGTCAATAGGCCGAAGCCAGTTTCTATATGTGAATGAGTGCCGTAGGCTGCGACACGCGGACACCTTCGACCGCGACCACCCCCAGGAGGCGGCCTCCCCCATGTCCCAGCAGACGACGACCCCGGGCGACGCGCCCGCCGCGACCGTGAAGTCGGCGGCGCGCGCACTCGACCTCCTGGACGAGATCGCGGCCCGCGGACCGGGCACCCAGCTCCAGCTCTCCCAGCGCATGGGCATCCCCAAGAGCAGCCTGCACGCGCTCGTGCGGACGATGGTCGTCAAGGGCTGGCTCGAGACCGACCCGACCGGCACGGTCTACAAGCTCGGGATCCACGCGCTGGTCGTCAGCTCCGCCTACCTCGACGGCGACGCCGTGCTGGCCCAGGCCGCACCGGTGCTCGACGAGGTGTCCGCCGCGACCGAGGAGACGGTCCACCTCGGCCGCCTCGACGGCACCGACGTGGTCTACACCGCCAAGCGCGAGTCGGCGCACCCGCTGCGCATGCACTCCGCCGTCGGCCGCCGGCTGCCGGCGTACTCCACCGCGCTGGGGCGCGCGATCCTCTCCGAGCAGCCGATGGAGGTGCGCGAGGCGCTCGTGCCCGACTCGATCGACGCCATGACCCCGCACACCACCACGCGCAAGGCCGACGTGCTGACGATCATCGACGAGGCCGCCACCCAGGGGTACGCCGTCGAGAGCGAGGAGAGCTGCCTCGGCGTCCGGTGCTTCGGCGTCACCCTGCCGTTCGGGCGCACCACGCACGACGCGATGAGCGTCTCGGTGCCGATCAGCCGGCTGGGCAACGGCCGGGAGGACTTCATCATCGAGACGCTGCTCAGCGCGCGCGCCAAGCTGGCCAGCCAGCGCGAGCACTCGACGGTGCGCTGACCCGGGAGACCGTCAGGCCCCGACCGGATCCTGCTGCCCGCAGGCGTCCATCACCGTGGGCAGGTCGGCCAGGTCGCTGAGCACGACGACCTCGTCCGCCGGTGGCGGGTCCACCGCGACGACGGAGCCGAGCTCGTCGACCAGCACGGTCAGCTGGCCGATGACCGCGGCCATCAGCCGCTCCGCGGCGTCCCCGTCGCCGCCGGCGTCCCGCACGGCGTCCGGCACCCGGGCCAGCTGGACCGTGTAGCCGGTCAAGGCGCCGTCCGTCGCGAAGAGGAACGACGCCGGCACCCGACCCGCCGCGGTCCGGTCCAGCCCGAACAGGCCGACGAGCGAGGAGTTCAGGGCCTGCAGGACCGGCACCAGGTCGACCGTGCCCGCGACCCGCCGTGCGGTGAGCGACCGCTCGCCGGTCGCGGACAGCAGGGCGACGAGCGCCGGCGGTACGCCGACCGGCGGCGCGAGCATCGATGCGCCGAGCGCGGGGTCGTCGGCGACGGGGGTGTAGTCGATCCAGCAGGGGGTGGCGCCGGCCTCACCGTCGAGCACGACGTCGGCCCGCAGCCAGGCCCGGTCGCCGATCGTGCGGACGTCGAGCTGCGCGGTGTCGCCGGCGACCTCGGTCGAGACCAGCCCCTCGGACGCCGGCGGGTCCAGGCGGTAGCGCAGGTCCGCGTCGAGCGACGCGCCCTGCTCCAGCGGGGCGCGCACGGTCAGTCGGCCACTGCCGGCCTGCTCCACCCGGCGTACGGCGCGGGCGACCCGCTGCTGTGCCAGGCCGTCGTCGGCCTGCGGCGTGCCGGTGTTGGTCATCACGGGCGGGTCGAGCGTGGGACTCGGCGGGATCGGCTCTCCCAGGCCGCAGGCGGCGAGGCCGAGGGCCAGGGCACCCACCGCGACCGCGGCCGTCGTACGTCGTGAGGCGCGTCGCGCCGCGTCGTCCCCGAGTGCCCCTGCCACCGGCGTCATGGTGCCAGGCGGCCCCCGTCGGCCACCCAGCCACTCGGACCGGCGCTCAGTCGCGGGCCGCCAGCCGCGCGTCGACGCTCGCCGGCGAGAGCACGTGGTCGAGGGCGAGCGCCGCGCAGCCGACGACCCCGGCGCGGTCGCCGAACCATGCCGGGACGAGCTGGAGCTCGCGGACCGCGAGCGGGGTGGCACGGGCGAAGAGTGGCTCGCGGAGCCCGGCGCCGAACGTGTCGAACGCCGCCGCGGCGTCGCCGCCAAGCACGACGACGGCCGGGTTGAGCAGGTCGACGGCGGTGGCGAGGGCCTCGCCGAGGCGACGTCCGCCGTCGCGGAGCACCTGGCGGGCGTCGGGGTCGCCGGCGTCGGCGAGCGCGACGAGCTCGCGGACGTGGGTCGTGGGACGGCCGCGGTCGGCCAGCGCGGCGACCATCGCCCAGCCGCCGGCGACGGTCTCCAGGCAGCCGGTGTCGCCGCAGCGGCAGGGCCGCCCCTCGGCGGAGGGCACCTTGGTGTGGCCGAGCTCGCCGGCGGCGTCGAGGTGGCCGACGACGACCTCGCCGTGGGCGAGGACGCCGAGCCCGAGTCCGGTGGACGCCTTCACGACGAGCGCGTCGGCGAGGTCGGGCCGGGCCAGCCGCTCCGACCGCGCGAGCACGTGGGCGTCGCGGGCGACGAAGAGCGGCGCGTCGGTGACCGGCGCGAGCAGCGGGGCCAGCGGCACGCCGTCCCAGGCGCGCATCACCGGACCTCCGAGGCTGCAGCCGCGGGCGGTGTCGACGGCACCGGGGAGACTCAGCCCGACGCCGAGCACGGGTAGGTCGACGTCGGCGAGCAGCCCGGCCAGCGAGGCGCGCACCTCGGCCATCACCTCGGCGGGACCGTCGGCCCCCTCCGAGACGTCGTGCTCGGTGGCGGCCGAGGCGAGCTCCCGACCGGCGAGGTCGCACACGGCGACCTGCGAGCGGGAGCGTCCGACGGCGACGGCCAGCACCACGCCGGCACCGACGTCGAGCCGCAGCGAGCCGGCCGGGCGTCCCCCGGTCGAGCCGAGCTCGTCCCCCTGGCGCAGCAGGCCGGCGTCGACGAGCCGCTCGACCCGGCTCACCACGGCGGTGCGGGAGAGGCCGGTCAGCCGCCCGAGGTCGCTGCGGGTGACGGCCTCGCCGGCGCGCACGAGCGCCAGCAGGTCGCCGGCCGACGGAGCGGACACGCCCCCAACCTAGGCCAGCACACGTTACTACGCACGAGTAATGCACTCTTTAGTCTCAAAAGTACGTAAGTGCGTTCCCTTCGGACGCTAGTCGGCCTACAGTCCGACATGTGACGACCAGCACCACCACCCTCCGGGCCCTGCGCGAGCAGCGCCGGATCGACCATCGCGACGTCGCCGACACCCTCGGCGTGCACCCCACGACCGTGCTGCGCTGGGAGCGCGGCGAGCGGCTCCCCGGCCCCACCGAGATCCGCCTGCTCGCCGCCGCGCTCGACGTCGACCACCACGAGGTCGTCACGTTCTTCGACGCCGTACGTCGCGAGCGTGACGCCCGCGACGCGGCAGTCCGCCCCGAGCCGGGGATCCGCGCCCGCTCGCTGCGCCCGCTGCGCCGGGCCGCCGGGGTCAGCGCCCGCGACCTCGCCGCCCGCCTCGGCGTACCGGCCTCGACGGTCTACAACTGGGAGACCGGCCGCGCCCGGGTGCCCGCCGCGACCGTCGCCCCGCTCGCGGCCGAGCTCGGCGTACCGCGGTCGACGGCCGCCA
Organism: Nocardioides sp.; assembly: GCA_002729525.1. GTDB lineage: Bacteria > Actinomycetota > Actinomycetes > Propionibacteriales > Nocardioidaceae > Nocardioides. The sequence goes on along the minus strand of PBYI01000064.1, from coordinate 65,321 downwards.
CCGCGCTCGCCGCTGTCCCGGCGCCGACCGCGCAGGACGTCGCGCCGCCGCTGCGCCGCTTCCGGCACCGCTGCGGCCTGAGCCAGGTGCACGTGGCCCGCCGGATCGGCTTCCCGCGCCACGCGGTCAGCGCCTGGGAGCACGGCGCCACTCCCCCGCTCGTCGCCGTACGCCGCCTGGCCGGGGTGTACGGCGTCCCGGTCACCCGCCTGGCGCGCGCCGCGGGCGTCGTCGCACCGCCGCTGCTCGACCCCGCCCGCTGGCAGCCGGGCGACCTGCCCCAGGCACTGGTCACGCTGCGCCACTGGTGCGGGCTCACCCAGGCCGACCTCGCCACCCGCCTCGGCCGGTCGAAGGACACGGTGTGGGCGTGGGAGTCGGGCCGCTGGGCACCACCGGCCTCAGCGCGCGCCGACCTGGAGCGGGTGTTCTGCCTGCCGCGCGGGTCGTTCGAGCGGGCGCTGCCGACGAGCTCAGCCGTCGCCGGCACCGACGACCCGACGGGCCGACGCCGTACGGCGTGAGGCGGCGGGTCAGCCGCCGGCCGGCCTCGGGTCAGGCCCGCCCGGCCTGGACGTCCTCGCTCGGGAGCGGGAGCGCCGTCAGCGCGCGCACCTCGTCCTCGGCCACCCCGAACATCCGCAGCACGTTGCCGGTGGCGCCGTCGACGACCGCGTCGAGGTCGGCACCGTCGAGCGAGCCGAGCGACATCGCCGCCAGCAGGCACCCCGCCGTGCAGGCGAGCGCGAGCACCGGGTCGTCGACCGTGAAGCGCCCGGCCTCGGCCGCCCGGGTGATGTCGGCCAGCGCGTGCGGGGCGTGACCCGCGCCGGCACCCAGCAGCGAGAAGCGGCTGTTCATCAGGACCTGGGCCATGAGGGGACGGGTGCGCACCAGTCGCCCGGTGAGCCGCATGGAGGTGGCGAAGACCGCGGCGGGGTCCTGCTCCTGGGCGGTGAGCTCGGTCAGCCAGGCGGCGTGCTCCTCGAGGATCTCCGCCACGGCGACGTCGAAGAGCTCGGTCTTCGACGCGAAGTGGTTGTAGAACGACCCGAACCCGACGTCCGCACGCTCGGTGATCTGCTGGATGCTCACGTCGCTGCCGCCGGTCTCGGCGTAGATCTGCTGCGCGGCCTCGACCAGCGCCGCACGGGTGCGGGCCTTGCGGCGCTCGACACGGGTGGGGGCGACTTCGGGCACGAGCGTCAGCGTAGTGGCCGCCCTACCCCCCGCGACCCGCACGCCTGACCACCCGGTCGGGGTCGACCCGCACCCAGTCGGCACCGCCCGAGGCGATCCACGCTGCGAGCGCCCGCTCACCGTCCCCGGCGGCCGGGTCGAGGCGCCACCCCCGGGCACCGTCGAGCCGCACCCGGGCCTCGTCGACCCCGGGGAGCGCGAGCACCACCGGGGCGTCGCCGAGCACCCGGTCGACCAGTACCGGCGCACCGTCGGGGCCGGTCACCGGCACCAGCGGCAGCAGCCCGCCGCGCAGCGACTTGGGCGCCGACCGCTCGACGAGCGGCCCCGCCACCAGCGCCGGGCTGCGGCTGTCCAGCACCGCGCGCACCACCGTGCCGGAACTCCCGGCTCGCGGCAGCACCCAGCGGCGCAGCACCGTCGCGGCCCGGCCGCCGCCGGTCATGATCTGGCCCAGCCGCACGGCCTTGCCGATGATCGCGACGGCGTGCGGGCGCCGCTCCGCCTCGTACGACGACAGCAGCCGCTCGGCGCGCCCTCGGGCGAGCTCGCCCGCGGGTCCGGCGCCCGGCGCGGCGGCAACGGCGTCGAGCCGGACGGCGTCGGCGACCTTCCAGGCGAGGTTGGCCGCGTCGCGCTGGCCGGCGCAGAGCCCCTGGCCGATGAACGGGGGGGTGGTGTGGGCGGCGTCGCCGGCGAGCAGCACCCGGCCCTCGCGCCACCGGTCGGCGGCCCGGGCCCGGAAGGTGTACTCCACGCAGCGGACGACGTCGAGCCGCTCGTCGGGGACGTCGGCGGCCCACGGCGCGAGCAGCCCACGCAGCGCGGGCCGTGCCGAGAGGTCCGCCACGGTCTCGCCGTCGAGCATCTCGAACTCCCACCGGTACCGGTCGGCGCCGATGCGCATGTAGGTGCCGGCACGGTGCCGGTCGCAGACCTGGTGCACGCCCTCCCAGGCGTCCAGCTCGACGTCGGTGCGCACGTCGACGACGAGCCACCGCTGCTCGAAGCCGAGGTCGACCCAGTCGGCGCCGACCGCTTCCCGCACGACGCTGTTGGCGCCGTCGCACCCCACGACGTACGCCGCCCGCACGCTCAGCGGGCGCCCGTCACGGACGCCGGTGACCATCACGTCGGCGGCCCCGTGCTGCACGGCGCCGACCTCGACACCGCCCACGAGCTCGACGGAGGGGAAGCGCTTCACGTTGGCGCGCAGCAGCCGCTCGAGGTCGGGCTGGTCGAACATGTTGGCCTGGGGCAGACCGCTCGGCAGCGGGTCGGTGCGGCTGAAGGTCGCCAGCGGGCGGTGCCGCTCGTCGAGCAGCCGCAACCCGGCCGCGGGGCGGGTCACCGCGGCGAACTCCTCGCCGACGCCGACCTCGTGCAGCAGCCGGTAGACCTCGTCGTCGAGGTGCACCGCGCGCGGCAGCGGGTAGGGCTCGTGGTGGCGCTCCAGCACCACCACGTCGAGGCCGCGGGCGCCGAGGAGAGCCGCCAGCGACAGCCCGGTCGGGCCGGCGCCGACGACCACCACGTCGGCCGTCGAGGGAGTCGCGGGGGTCGAGGGAGCGCTCACGGGGCTGCCACCTCGACCAGGACGTCGTACGCCGCCAGCTCGACCGCGGCGCGGTCGGCGCCCGACCCGGAGGCGGTGGCGACCAGGCGGCCGTCGCGGTGGCGCAGCATGAGCGCGACGTCGCCCAGGCCGGCGGCCCGGAGGTCGGCGGCGAACACCTCGGTGGCGGCGCGCTCGCGCAGCGCCGGCTTGAACGGCTTGCCGATCGCGGTGAGCGGCAGGCTGTCGACCACCGTCACCTGCTGCGGCCTCGCGGCGCGCTCGGCGACGTGCTCGGCCGCCCAGGCGACCAGGTCGTCGGTGTCGATCGGCCCCGAGTCGGGGGCGAGCGTCACGAAGGCCACGGGCACCTCGCCGGAGTGTCGGTCGGGGCGTCCGACCGCGCCGGCACCGGTGACGGCCGGGTGGCTCAGCAGCGCGTCCTCGACGACGGCCGGGTCGATGTTGTGCCCGCCGCGGACGATGAGGTCCTTGAGCCGGCCGTGGAGCCGCACCCGGCCGGCCTCGACGGTGCCGAGGTCGCCGGTGCGCAGCCAGCCGTCGACGACGGCGCCCTCGTCGGTGACCACCCGACGGCCCTCGACACGGCGCACGTAGCCGGCGAAGACGCTCGGCCCGGCGATCAGCAGCTCGCCGACCCGGCCGTCGGGCAGCGGGCGGACCCGGCCGCCGGCCGGCGCGGTCTCGTCGACCTCGCCCGCCACGACCTGCTGGTACGGCAGCCGGACCCCGACGCTGCCGGGCACGGCGTCGCCGAGCAGGGAGACACTGCTGGCGCAGGTGGCCTCGGTGAGGCCCCAGCCCTCGTGCAGCTCGAGCCCGGTGTGCTCGCGCCAGGCGTCGCGGACGGCGTCGGGCAGCGGGGCGGCGCCGACGACGGGGAGCCGCAGGGAGGAGATGTCGGCGTCGACCGGCGTCGCACCGAGGAAGGCGTAGACCGTCGGCACGGCCGACATCCCGCCGGGCCGGAAGCGTTCGACGAGCCGCCAGAACGCGGCGTACAGGGCGGGGTCGCGGTAGCCCAGCGGGCTCGGCCAGATCGCCCGACCACCCTTGACCAGCGGCGCGAGCGCGGTGACCAGGAGCGCGTTGACGTGGAAGAGCGGCAGGCCGGCCACGATGCCGGCCTCCGGGTCGAGGTCGCTGGCCAGCGCGATGGTCCAGGCGGTCACGGCCTGGTTGCGGTGCGTGTGCGCCGCGACTTTGGGCGCCCCCGTGGTGCCGCCGGTGTGGAAGAACGCCGCCAGGTCGTCCGGGCCGGGCCGCCGTCCGGGCAGGCCGTGCACCGGGCCGTCGGCCGTGGCCAGCCCGACCAGGTCGTCGAGGCGCACGGTGCGCACCCCGCGTCCGCGAGGCGTCCCGGCCGCGGCGGTCCCCGGCAGCGGTGTCCGCTCTCCGGCCTGCACCCCGTCGTCGGGCGACAGCGCGACCAGCACGTCGATCCCGAGGTCGGCGGCCCCGCCGACCATCCGGTCCCACAGCGCGGCGTCGAGCTCGGGACCGGCGGTGACGACCACCCGGGACCCGGTCAGGTCGAGGACGTGGGCGAGGAGCTCGACCTCGAGCACGGTGTTGACCGGCGAGGCGATGCCGACCGCCTCGGCCGCGAGGGTCGCGGCCAGCAGGTCGCTGCAGTTGGGCGCGGCGAGGGTGACGGCGTCGTCGGGTCCGACGCCGAGCAGGGCCAGCGCGTGCGCGACCTCGTGCACCCGGCTCAGCAGGCCGGCGAAGGTCGTCTCCCGGACGGTGTCGAGGTCGGCCGGGTCGGGGATCCACACCGCGGCCGTGCGGCGCGGCCACTCGCGCGCGGCCCGCACCAGGAGGTCGTACGTCGTCAGCGGCACGTGGCGCTCGGCGAGCGGCACGGCCTCGATGGCGTGGACGTCCGCGACGCCGTGCAGGCCGGGCATCGGCACCGGGCCGGAGCCCCGCACGAGGGTCTCGGTGAAGCCCGGGTCGGTCGGGCTCACGGCGCGGCCACCACGGTGTGCTGCTGCTGGCCCAGGTCGATCCCGCGCTCGAGGTCGCTGATCGTGGTGGCGACGACGTCTCCAGGCTGGAGGTACTTCGGGTTCGACGCCTGACGCTTGAAGAACGCCTTCCACTTCACCGCGGGCGGCAGCAGCGCGCCGATCTTCTCGACCAGCGGGTGCGGGGCCTTGAGCGCGGTGCCGCCCGGCGTGCCGGTCAGCAGGAGGTCGCCGGGGTCGAGGGCCTGGAAGCGCGCGAGCAGGGTGAGGGCCCGGTCCGGCGTGACCATCATGTCGGCGACGGTGCTGTCCTGCCGGACGTCGCCGTTGACCGAGAGGGTCAGCCGCAGCCGGTCGAGCCCCGCGAGCTCGTGCGCGTCGACGAGCGTGAGGTACGGCCCGACCGGAGTGAAGGTCGGGTACGACTTGGACTCGTAGAACTGGGTGCGGGTGAGCTGGACGTCGCGGGCGCTCACGTCGTCGGTGACGACGAGCGCGGCGACGTACTCCGCGACCTCGTCGGCCTCCACGCGGGTGCCGACGTCGAGGCGTCGCCCGATGACCAGGCCGAGCTCGACCTCGTAGTCGAGGAAGCCGACGTGGTCGGGCCGCACGATCTCCCCGCGCGGCCCGGTGACCGACCCGGACGCCTTGCGGAAGAACGCCGGCGGCACCGTGTCCGGGTCGAAGCCGGAGTCGGTGGCGTGGCTGCGGTAGTTGACCATCTGCGCGACCACCCGGGCAGGCGTCGTCACCGGGGAGAGGAGCTCGACGTCCTCGACGATCGGGCCGTCGAGGTCCGGCGAGGCCGCCGCCTTGTCGACCGCGGCGCGGTCGGCGAGCAGCTCGGCGGTGGTGACGGCGTCGGTCTCGACGCGGGTGAGCCGGCCGTCGGCCTCCACCCACCAGCCGTCGGAGGTACGGGCCACGTTGGTGCTCATGGGGTCATCGCCTTCTTCAGAGCGGTCAGGACGGGGACGTCGACGTCGTTGTCGACGTCGCGCAGCGCGCTCACCACGGCGGCGAGCATCGCGGGGCCGGGCTTGGCGCCCAGGAAGTCCTGGGTCACCTGCGGACCCCACTGGGAGAGGCCGCTGGCGCTCATCGGCGCCCAGCCGGGCTCGAGGGTGCAGTCGAAGAGGTCGCCGTCGGCGTAGTGCTCGACCATCATCCGGTCGGGGTCGCGCCAGTAGTCGAAGAGCTGGCTGCCCTGGATGTGTCGGCCGATGCCCCAGACCCGGTCGTACCCCTGGTCGCGCAGGTGCTCGCCGCCGGTGGCGACGGCGTCGAGGTCGGTGACCTGGTAGGCGGAGTGCACGTAGCCGGTGCGCGGGCCCAGGTGCATCGCGAGCGTGTGGTGGTCGGCCGGCACCGAGCCGAGGTCGCAGCGGACGAACGCCATCGTCGGCCCGCGGTCGCGCAGGTCGTCGAGGTAGAGGAAGTCGCTGACGATCATCCCGAGGTGCTCGAGGTACCAGTCGAGGGTGCGCCGGAAGCGTGTCGTCTCGAGCACGACGTGACCCAGCCGCTGCACCTGCGCCGGCTGGCGGGGCGGCCGCTGGGTGGCGTTCGTGCGCAGGTGCTTGTCGCCGGTGTTGAGCACCAGGGCGTCGCGCTCGGGCAGCGAGGCGAGCCGGTCGAGGCCCGCCACCACGCGCACCGGGAAGCCGCTGGGGTCGACCAGGTTGACCGCCTGGCCGCCGGCGTGCGGGAGCACCGCCCGTCCCGTGGCGCGCGCGAGGCGTCGTACGTCGGCGACGGACTCGGCCAGGAAGGTCGGCCCGACGAACCGCGAGCGGGTCCCGCGGCGGATCACCAGGCAGGGCACCGCCGACCAGGTGCCGCGCAGGGTCAGCAGGTCGGGCGTGCGCTCGTGGACGACGAAGCCGAAGTCGCGGGCGAAGGTCTCGGCCCGGTCGAGGTCGGTCTTCTCGAACTCCAGCCAGGCCAGCTCGACGACCTTGACGACCGGGCTCGCGTGCCGGCCGCGGTGCTCGCCGCGCAGGGCTCCGAGCTCGCTGTGCAGCCCGTGGTGGACGTCGGCCTCGGGCGCACCCCCGGGCGCGGCGGGGATCTCCAGCTCGATGCTCATGCGGTGGCCCCTTCCTCCGCGCCGGGCTGCCCGGCGGCGGGGATCGTCACGGTGGTGAGGTCGCGGCCGACGGTGAGCGGGCCGTCGTACCCGCCGGCGCGCACGTCGTCGACGTACGCCTGCTCCTCGGCCTCGCCGGCGGGCGCCGGGATGAGGTGGGTGAGCACGAGGTGGCCCAGGTCGAGGCCCTTGGCCTGCTCGCCGAGCGCGACGGTGTCGGCGTGGTAGCTGAAGATCGTCTCGAAGACGGTGCCGGCCACGGCCTCGGCCAGCGCGCTGGCGCGGCACGCCTCGTGCACCAGCACGTCGGCACCCGCCGCCAGCGACGCGACCTCGTCGCACACCCGGGTGTCACCGGAGACGACCACGACCGCGTCGGGCGTGGTGACCCGGTAGGCGACGGCGTCCTCGACGGGCTCGTGCCGCACCCGCACGGCCTCGACGGCCACCCGACCGCACGCCGAGCGCCACACCTCGGTCGGCTCGGCCGGGGTGTCGAACCAGTGGCCCTCGACCCGCGGCGCGCCGTGGTCGACGTGCCCGCGCCGCACCTCGATGTCGTAGTCGTACGCCGTCAGCAGCCCGGCCACGAAGCGCTCCGCACGGCCAGCCGGCGCGACGACCGGCAGGGCGCCGGTGCCGTGCAGGTGGTCGCCGACCCAGCGGGTCAGCACCAGGTCGGCCACGTCGGTGACGTGGTCGGAGTGCAGGTGGGTGATGAGCAGGGCGTCGAGCTCGTGCACCCCGACACCGAGGTCGGTCAGGCGCAGCGTGGTGCCGCGGCCGGCGTCGACCTGCACGCGCACGTCGTCGTACGACACCAGGACCCCGGCTCCGGCGCGGCCGGGGCTCGGAAACGGCACACCGGTGCCGGTGAGAGTGACGGTGGTGGCCACGTGGAGCTCCTCTTGATTTTCGTGGTGCCGATCACAATGATGAGTTCATCATTCATGATGATTTGATCTAACACAAGGGAGCGCCCCATGACCGACGACGGCCTCACGACCGCAGCCGCCGCACCGCCTCGGGAGGAAGCGACGACCGTCGACGCGACCTCCGAACCCGACACGGCCTCCGGCGCCGGGCGCCCACGGCGCAGCCGCCTGCCGCTGCCCACCCCGGGTGACGCGCTGCGGCACGCGGTGGACGCGGTCGCCGCCCCGCTGACCTTCCTGGTCGTCAACGACACGGTCGGCACCCGCGTGGCGGCCGTGGCCGCGCTCGCGGTGGCCCTGGTGGTCGCGGCGTTCCGGCGGCACCGCGGCGAGCCCCGGGTGGTCGTGGCGATCTCGGCGACGATCGTGGCCCTGCACAGCGTGAGTGCCCTGGTGGTGGGCGAGGGTCGGGCGTTCTTCCTGCCCGAGATCGCCATCAACGTCGCCGGGTTCGCGCTGTGCGGACTGTCGCTGCTCCTGGCCCGCCCGATCACCGCGACCGTGTGCCGCAAGCTCGGCGTCGGCGGCAGCAACGACTCCCCCGCCGCCCGGCGCGCCCACCGCCGCCTCACCCTCGGATGGACGGCGCTGTGGGCGATCCACCTCCCGCCCCTGCTGTGGCTCTACGCGATCGACTCCGTCGCCGGACTCACCGCCGTCGGCACCCTGTTCAACAAGCCGACCGTGCTCGCGATGGGCATCGCCACGCTCGTCGTCGTGCGCCGCGTCGCCAAGGAGGAGGCCCGATGACCGCCGCCCGCACCCGCACCGACCCGGCACGACCAGCGCCCGGCACCCTGCTCACCGCCTCCGACGACGCCTGGACGGGGCGCGCGCCCATGGAGTCGGTGGTGGGCAACATCGCCTTCCCGCCCGAGGAGGTCGTCGACGGCCTGCTCATGGTGCCCGGCTTCAGCCACGCCTTCGCGGTCCGCACGACGACGGCCTGCTCCTGTTCGACACCGGCTCGATCCTCTTCGCCGAGCAGCTGTACGACGGGGTCCGGGCGTGGATCGACGCCGCGGTGACCCACGCGGTGTACTCGCACGGGCACGTCGACCACTGCTTCGGGCTGGGCCGCTTCGACGCCGAGGCCGACGCCGCCGGACGGCCCCGGCCCGTCGTCGTCGCGCACGAGAACGTCGCAGCACGCTTCGACCGCTACCGCACGACCCGCGGCTACAACTCCGTCATCAACCGCCGACAGTTCCGGATCCCCGACCTGAAGTGGCCGGCCGACTACCGCGCACCGGACGTCGTCTTCGCCGACACCCACGTGCTCGAGGTCGGCGGCCTGCGGCTGGAGCTCACGCACCACCGCGGCGAGACCGACGACCACGCCGTCGGCTGGCTGCCGGAGCAGAAGGTGCTCCTCCCCGGCGACCTGTTCCTCGGCGTGGCGCCCAACGCCGGCAACCCGCAGAAGGTGCAGCGCTACCCCGTCGAGTGGGCGGCCGCGCTGCGCTGGATGGCCGACCTCGGCGCGGAGGTGATGCTCGGCAGCCACGGCCTCCCCGTCGTGGGACGCGAACGCATCGCCGAGGCGCTCGGCAGCACCGCGGCGTACCTGGAGTCGATCGTCGAGCAGACGCTCGACCACCTCAACCGCGGCACCGCACTGCTGGAGGCCGTGCACGGCGTCCGGGTGCCCGAGGAGCTCGCCGCGAAGCCCTACCTCCAGCCCCTGTACGACGAGCCCGAGTTCATCGTGCACACCGTGCGGCGCCGCTACGGCGGCTGGTACGACGGCGACCCGGCCACCCTCAAGCCCGCCCCGGCGGCCGACCTCGCGGTCGAGCTGGCCGGACTGGCCGGCGGCGCGGGCGTGCTCGCCGACCGGGCCAGGGCGCTGCTGGCGGCCGGCGACCTGCGACTCGCGGGCCACCTCGCACAGCTCGCAGTGCAGGCCGACCCCGCCGGCGCGCACCCTCACGCCGTACGTCGTGAGGTGTACGGGGCGCGCGCCGCGGCCGAGCGCAGCACGATGGCGAAGGGCATCTTCTCGTAGACCGCGGACGAGTCGGCCGCCGTGGTCGGGGACACCTCCACCTGATTTCGGTAACGAGAACCGTTCTTGTTAACGTGGAGGCATGACCTCACCCCGCCTCCTCCTCGCGCTGCCCGCGCTCGCCCTCGCCGTGACCGGCTGCGGCAGCAGCACCGGGTCCGACTCCGACGCGATCCAGATCGTCGCCACCACCAACGTCTACGGCGACGTCGCCCAGGCGATCGCCGGTGACCGCGTCGAGGTCACCAGCATCATCACCAGCGCCGCGCAGGACCCGCACGAGTACGAGGCGACCGCGCGCGACCGGCTCGCGGTCGACGACGCCGACCTGGTGATCGAGAACGGCGGCGGCTACGACTCCTACATGGACACCCTCCTCGACGGGGCCGAGCCGTCGGCCCTGATCACCGCGGTCGACGTGTCGGGCCTGCTCGACGAGGACCACGCGGAGGACGACCACGAGGAGGACGACCACGCCGACGAGGACCACGCCGACGAGGCGGGCCACGAGGGCCACGACCACGTCGAGGGCTTCAACGAGCACGTCTGGTACGACGTCCACGCCGTCGACGCCGTCGCCCGCGCGATCGCCGACGACCTCGCCGAGATCGACCCGGCCGGCGCCGACACCTACGAGGCGAACTACCAGGCCTTCGCCGGCGAGCTGGAGGCCCTGGAGTCGACGGCGGACGACCTCCGCTCCGGCGCCGAGGGCGACCAGGTCGCGATCACCGAGCCGGTGCCGCTGTACCTCCTGGAGGAGGTCGGGCTGGTCAACGAGACCCCCGAGGAGTTCAGCGAGGCCGTCGAGGAGGGCACCGACGTCGCCCCCCGGGTGCTCCAGGAGACGCTCGACCTGGTGGGTGGCGGTAACCTCGCGCTGCTCGCGTACAACGAGCAGACCGCGGACTCCACCACCGAGGAGGTCCGCACCGCGGCGGAGGAGGCCGGCGTCCCGGTGGTCGACTTCACCGAGACCCTGCCCGACGGGGAGACCTACGTGACCTGGCAGCAGTCCAACCTCGACGCGATCGCCGCCGCCCTGGGATGAGCGACGCGGGCGACACGAACGACACGGTGCTCTCCGTCCGGTCCGGACGGCTGAGCTTCGGCGAGCGGACCCTGTGGTCCGACCTCGACCTCGACCTGCGGCGCGGCGAGTTCCTCACCGTGCTCGGGTCCAACGGCTCGGGGAAGTCGTCGCTGCTCAAGGCCGTGCTCGGGCTCCAGCGACTGACCGCGGGCAGCATCACCATCGACGGCCGCACCGTCACCCACGGCGACCGGCACGTCGGCTACGTCCCGCAGCAGCGACTCATCCCGCCCGGCACCCCGATGCGCGGGCGCGACCTCGTCGCCCTCGGCCTCGACGGCCACCGTCCGGGACTGCCGATGCTCGGCCGCCGCGAGGCCCGCCGCCGGGTCACCGAGATGATCGAGGCGGCCGGCGCGACCGGGTACGCCGACCGGCCGGTCGGGCGCCTGTCCGGCGGCGAGCAGCAGCGGCTCCGCGTCGCGCAGGCACTGGTCGGGGACCCGTCGGTGCTGCTGTGCGACGAGCCGCTGCTGAGCCTGGACCTCCAGCAGCAGCGGGCGGTAAGCGCACTCATCGACGCCCGCCGCCGCAGCCACGGCACACCGGTGGTCTTCGTGACGCACGACGTCAACCCGATCCTCGCCGCGACCGACCGCATCCTCTACTTCGCCAACGGGCGCCACCGGCTGGGCACGCCCGACGAGGTGCTGCGCTCCGACGTGCTCAGCGAGCTCTACGGCACGCCCGTCGAGGTCGCCCGCATCCGCGGCCGGGTCGTGGTGCTCGGCACCCCCGACGACGCGCACTGCGAGGCCGACCACGGCGACCAGGTCCACCAGAGGTGGGCCGGATGACGCACCTCCTCCCGCTCGTCGGCCCCGAGGGCTGGGCGCGCGTCTTCAACTTCGAGGACTACGGCCGGCTGCTCCAGCTCGTGCAGTACTCCCTGCTCGCCGCCGCAGTGCTCGGCGTCGTGGGCGGCATCGTCGGCGTCTTCGTGATGCAGCGCGACATGGCCTTCGCCGTGCACGGCATCAGCGAGCTCTCCTTCGCCGGCGCGGCGGCGGCCCTCCTGCTCGGCACCAGCGTGGTCGCCGGGTCGCTCGTGGGCTCGGTGGTCGCGGCCGTCGCGATCGGCCTGCTCGGCCCGCGCGCCCGCGACCGCAACTCCGTCATCGGCGTGCTCATGCCCTTCGGGCTGGGCCTCGGCATCCTCTTCCTGGCCCTGTACGACGGTCGCGCGTCGAGCAAGTTCGGCCTGCTCACCGGGCAGATCATCTCCGTCGACGGCCCGCAGCTCGGGTGGCTCATCGCCATCTGCGCGGTCGCCCTGGCGATCGTGCTGGTGATCTGGCGCCCACTGCTGTTCGACAGCCTCGACCCCGACGTCGCTGCCGCGCGCGGGGTGCCGGTGCGCACCGTCTCGCTGCTGTTCATGGTGGCCCTCGGCCTGGTGGTGTCGGTGGCCGTGCAGATCGTCGGCGCGCTCCTGGTGCTGGCGCTGCTGGTGACCCCCGCCGCCGCCGCGCTGCGGGTCTCGGCGTCGCCGGTCGTGGTGCCCGTGCTCGCCGCGTCGTTCGCGGTGCTCGCGGCCGTCGGCGGCATCCTGCTCGCGCTGGGCGGGTCGCTGCCGATCAGCCCCTACGTCACCACGATCTCGTTCCTGACCTACCTGGTGTGCCGGGTGGTCGGATCGGTCGGCACCCGCACCTGAGACGGCCGGGCCGGCCGGGGATCAGATGAAGAGGCTCGTCTCGAAGCTGTAGCGCGTGGCGGCGTACACGTGCGTGCCGTACTCCACGACCTGGCCGTGGTCGTCGTACGTCGTGCGCTGCATGGTCAGCAGGGCGGCACCCTTCGGCTCGCCGAGCGGTCGCCACTCGCTGGCGGTGGCGGTGCGGGCGCCGACGACCTGGGTCGCCATGTGCATGTGCACCCCGCGGGCGCGCAGCAGCGCGTAGAGGCCGTCACGCTCGAGGGTCTCCGCGCTGAAGTCGGCCAGCTTCACCGGCAGGTAGTTGGTGAGCTTGGCGATCGGGCCGGCCGTCGCACTGCGCAGCCGCACGGTGCGCACGAGCGGCTCGCCCTCGGGGATCTGGAAGCGGCCGGCGAGGTCGGCGTCGGCGTCCACCTCCTCCAGCGCGAGCACCTGGGTGAGCGGCTCCTGGCCGGCAGCCTGGAGGTCGTCGTACAGGCTGGTGAGCTCCATCTGCCGCTTGACCTTCGGCTGCACGACACGGGTACCGATGCCCCGGCGGCGTACGACGAGCCCGCGGTCGACGAGGTACTGCATCGCGCGGCGCATCGTGGGCCGCGAGACCCCGAGCTGCTCGCCGAGCTCGATCTCGTTGGTGAACAGCGTGCCGGGTGGGATCTCGCCGGACGTGATGGCCTTCTCGAGGTGCTGGGCGACCTGGAAGTGCAGCGGCACGGGGCTGCTCCGGTCGAGCACGAGGTGGGCGACGAGCGCTTTGGCGGAGGGCCCAGTCGTGTCGCTCACACGGTCATCGTCCCAGGTCGCCACGGAGGCGCGCAGGGCCGGCGGACCGGCAGCACGCCGCATTCAGACGACCCGCACCTCGCAACGAGGCCCGGGCGCACGCGCTAGACGAGTGTCAGAGGTCAGCAGCGCCGCGTCGAGCTGCTCGGCGAGAGCGACGTAGGTCGCGTCGTACGCCGACAGGCTGTGCCTCAGCTCCCAGACGCGGGCGAGCAGCGGCCGTGCGGGGAAGCGATCGACGACGAGTTCCGTGAAGTGGTTGAGGGCCACGGCCCCTTGCTCGTCCGTCAGGAGGTCACGAGCGACGAGCCTGCGGAGCACGTGCGCGACCTCGCTGTCCAGCAGGTGTGGCGCTGCGAGCTCGTCCTCGCCCAGCAGTCCGGGTTCGGCACCTCCCACGAGCAGCTCGACGACCACGCTCGCGTCGATCACGATCACGCGAGGTCACGCCTCGATCCGGTCGCGGCCCTCCTGCAGGGCGTCGACGATGTCGATTCGGGGCACCTGTACGTCGACCTCGCGCCGCACCCGATCGATCACGTCGGCGTTGTGCCGCGTGACCGCGGGGCGACGGGCCGCACGCTCGAGCTCACGCAGCGCGTAGCGGGTAAGCGACAACCCTTCGGCCTTTGCCGCCTGCACCAGTGCGGTGTGGACGTCATCAGGGACGTCACGGATCTGGACCACCTTCGACATGTCGCCAGAGTACGCCGGTGCATGCACTCTGCACCCACTCGTCCGCACCCGCCCCGGTCCGGATTCCGTTCACCTCAGGACCGAACCCCCAGGGCCGATCTACACCTGGTGAGGAAGGACCTCGAAGGACTGCTCGACCCGTGCGCGGTCTACGAGCCTGTCTACGAGAACGGCGAGCTCGTCGACCTGGTGCGCACGGTCCTCAACCAGGCCGGGCGCCGGATGCTGACGTCCCTGGGGGGGGTCGACCCGGCCGAGACGAGCATGCGGCGCAACGTGCCGAACCTCGTCGCGAGCGACCTATTCCGCCGGTACGCCGAGGTGCTGCGCACCGGTACCGCCTGGTCGGGCCGCGACGTCACCCACGACGGCGACCGCCTGGCCGGCGTCTACGACATCCAGGCGTGGCCGGTGACCGACGGCCTGCGCGGCCGACCGGTTGTTCGCCGTGCTGCCCGACGACCAGGCGACGTACGTGCGGGCGCTGTGGGACGAGTTCGAGGCGGGCGCGACGCCGGAGGCACGGTTCTGCAAGGGCCTCGACCGGCTCCAGCCGATGCTGCTCAACTGGATGAACGACGGCGGCACCTGGCACATGCCGGGCGCCACCGAGTCGACGGTCCGGGCGCGGGAGGCGGGCGTCGTCGCGGCGTCCACCTCGCTCGGCGCGGTCACCTCCGCGATGGTCGACGAGGGCGTCGCCCGCGGATGGGTGCGTCCCGACCCGGGGTGGCGCCCCTCAGCCGATGACCAACTCCTCGATCAGGTCGTCGCTCAGCGAGAACCGGTAGGGCAGCTCGGCGACTCCTCCCGGGAAGTCCCCCTCGAGCCGGTTGACCGCCACCCACCGCCCCGGGCCGCCGCGCCCTGCCGCGACGAGCTCGGTGGTGTAGGTGAACTCGCTGCCGGCCCGCTCGAGGAACTCCCGGACCCCCTCGGATCCGCGATAGGTCTGCCCCTCGTCGACCACGACGGCGTCGGGGGCGAGGAGGCGGAGGGCCGCCTCCGTCTCGCGCGCCACGTGGGCTGCGAGGAAGGCCCGCACGGTGACGGGGAGGGCGTCGGGTGTCACGGGCTGTTCGTGGTTCGTGTCCATGCCGACGACCCTGCGACCGCTCCTCGGGAGAGGGTCAAGGCCTGGACCCTCTCCCGGGGAGAGGGTGGACACTGCCGGGGTGGAGGCGACACTCACGATCGGGGAGTTCTCCCGGCTCACGCACCTGAGCGTCCGCATGCTGCGCCGCTACCACGAGTCCGGCCTGCTCGAGCCCGCAGCGGTCGACCCGGGCAGCGGCTACCGCTACTACACGCCCGACCAGATCGCCACGGCGCAGGTCGTACGACGGCTGCGCGAGCTCGACGTACCTGTCGCCGCGGTCCGGCGCGTGATCGCCACGCCCGACCCGACCGAGCGGTCGACGCTCGTCGCCGACCACCTGCACCACCTGGAGGCCGAGCTGGAGCGCACCCGGGCCGCCGTACGGTCGTTGCGGCGCCTGCTCGCGCCGGCGCCTCCGCCGGTGCCGGTCGAGCTGCGCCGCGTGCCGCCCTCGACCGTGGCCGCCGTCGAGGCGGACGTCGCTCTCGACGACGTCCTCGGCTGGTACGCCGGCGCCATGGCCGAGCTCGACGCGGTCCTCGGCGCCGATGCGCCCGACTCCGCGCCGCCGGGCGGCGTCTACGACAACGCCCTGTTCGAGGACGGCACCGGCCACGTGCTGGTCCACCGGTCGTGCCCCCGGCCGCCCACCCGCGGCCGCGTGCACCCGGTCGAGCTGCCGGGAGCCGAGCTGGCCCTCACCACGCACGCCGGCGACCACGCCGACATCGAGGTCACCTACGGCGAGCTCGGCACCTGGGTGGTCGAGAACGGCCTCGCCGTCGCCGGGCCGGTGCGCGAGACGTACGTCGTCGGGCCTCGCGACACCGACGACCGGGACGCGTGGCGCACCGAGATCGGTTGGCCCGTGTTCGCCGTCGCGGCGACGGACCGGCCCGGTCCGTGATCTCGGCCGACCCGGTCAGCGCAGCCCGAGCACCCGGTCGACGACGGCCCGCGACACCGGGTGGTACGTCGGGCGCGCGGCGGCGTAGATCTCCTTCGCGCGCGCCAGGCCGGCGTCGCTGAGCGCGAGCTGCTCGTAGACCCGGCGCAGGTAGAGCGCCCGCCCGTGCCGGGTGAGCGCGTCCTCCAGCCCGGCGTCGACGCGCGGCTCGACGAACACCCACCCGGCCGCGACGACCTTCTCGAACCACGCCGTCGCGAGCTCGATGTTGCCGGTGGCGGTGAAGCCGTACGCCGCGTCCAGGTCCGCGAGCAGCGCGTGGTCGGCGTCGTCGGGCAGCGCGCGCACCAGGTGGACCCACTGGTGGCTGACCCAGCCGTCGGTGTCGAGGTCGGCGGCCGGCGTGCCGCCGAGCAGGCGCGACACCTGGGAGTCGACGACCACGAACGCGTCGGAGACCGTCGGCGGCTCGTTGTCGGGCACGCCCGGGCCGTGCACCCACTCCTCGATCCGCAGCTCCTCGGCCGTCAGGCCGGCGGGCTCGAGCAGGGCGGAGGTCAGGTGCGCGAGGAACGTCGGGGTGTCGGTGGTCCCGAACGCGAACCGGTCGAAGTAGTCGCGCAGGAAGGCGTCGAAGCGCTCGCGCCCGACGGCCGTCTCGAGCATCCGCAGGAACAGCGACCCCTTCTCGTACGGGATCTTCGGCGGACCGTCGTCGGGGTCGACGAGGTCGAGCTCGAGCCACGTGTGCCGCGGGTCGGAGGCGGTCGCGACGGACCGCTCGAGCTCCTGCCGCCCGAGCACCAGGTGCATCGCGGTGTCCTCGACGCCGAAGACCTCCTCGTCGATGCGGCGCTCGAAGTACGTCGTGAAGCCCTCGTTGAGCCAGATGTCGTTCCAGGTGGCGTTGGTGACGAGGTTGCCCGACCACGAGTGCGCGAGCTCGTGCGCCACCAGGGTCACCAGCGAGCGGTCGCCGGCGATGACGGTGGGCGTGGCGAAGGTGAGCCGTGGGTTCTCCATGCCGCCGTACGGGAAGCTCGGCGGCAGCACCAGCAGGTCGTAGCGGCCCCACCGGTAGGGCCCGTAGAGGCGCTCGGCGGCCTCGATCATCCGCTCGGTGTCGGCGAACTCCCACGCCGCCGCCTCGATCTCGCCGGGCTCGGCGTAGACGCCGCTGCGCGGTCCGAGGTCGCGGTGCTCGAGGTCGCCGACGGCGAGCGCCACGAGGTACGACGGCACGCGCTCGGGCATGGTGAAGCGGTAGACCCCGTCGGCGGTGCGCTCGGTGGGGTTCTCGGCGCTCATCACGGCCAGCAGGTCGGCCGGCACCCGCACGGTCGCGTCGTACGTCGTGCGCACGCCGGGGCTGTCCTGGCACGGGATCCAGGTGCGGGCCAGGATCGGCTGCGACTGGGTGAACAGGAACGGCTTGCCCGACGACGTCTGCGCGGGCTCCAGCCACTGCAGCGCGTTGGCCTCCTCGCCGGTCGCGTAGTGGACGACGACCTGCTCCGCGCCGCCGGTCGTGACCGTCAGCGGGCTGCCGAGGATCGCGTCGTGCGCGCCGATCTGGAAGGGCAGCTCGGTGCCGTCGCCGTCAGTGACCCGCTCGACGGAGAGGTGCCAGGTGTCGAGCACCAGCGGCGCGCCCTCGAGGAGGTGCTCCAGCGTCAGCGCGACCGAGCCGCTCAGCCGGCGCGCGTCGAGGTCGACGTCCAGGTCGAGCGAGAGGTGCCGGACGACGACCTCGTCCGGGCGAGCGTGCGAGTGCGGGTCACGGGGTCGGGAGGCCACCCGCGCAACCTACGCCCGCGGGTCAGCCGATCGGACGCAAGGCCAGGGTCGCGGAGAGCCGCAGGGTGCGGGCCGGGGCGTCCCGGGGCAGGTCCTGCACCAGGCTGAGACCGAGCTCCTGGGGGAGGCCGTCGGCCGGCACCTCGAACACGACCCGCCCCGTGCTGCGACCGCCCTCGAGATCCTCCCGTCGTACGGGCTCGCGACCGTCCAGCCGGACCTGCGGCTCGCGGGCCTGACGGCCCCGGAGGTACCACGCACCGCCGCCGCGCCCCTGCACGACGTCGACCCCGAAGAGCTGGAGCCGCACCGCCGCCCACCGACTGCCCTCGGGGGCCCACCCGAGCTCGCGGTCCCAGGCGTAGAGACTCACCCAGCTGGCGGTGAACGTGCCGTCCGACGTGGCGAGGTCCGAGCCGGGTCCGGCGGTCATGGCGCACCAGTCCTCGACCTCGGTGCACCCGGCAGTGAGGTCCGGGCCGTCGGTGTAGAGCAGGTCGGCGGGCCCGGGGGCGCGGCGACCGGTCGTGACGTCGACGCGTTGGGTCAGTCCGTCGAACGTCACCTCGAGGGCCAGGTCGTCGAGCTCGGCGTCGCGGCCGAGGGCCAGGACGACCGGGTGCGGCTCCGCCCGGGCGTAGGTCGACGAGCTCGGCGCGGCCAGTCCGAGGCTGCCGATCACCTGCCGCTCGTCACCGGCCACCAGCTCGACGTCCACGGACCCCTCGAAGGTCTGGTCGTAGGGCAGCGTGGACCGGATCGACCAGCTGAGGGGCACCAGTACGCCACCCTCCGGCGCCACCAGGCCCCGCTCCTCCTCGCGCCGCGGGTCGCCGTAGTCGTACTGCAGGAGTGAGAAGGGCACGCGCTCGCGCGGGTCGGCGACCAGCACCTCGACGTCGGCGTACGGCGTCACCACGCGGCGCAGCAAGCCGTACGGGATCCGGTCGACGGCGACGCTCTCCCCGACCTCGACGCGGTCGGCCGGATCGCCCTGCGCCGCCTGCACGACCATCGTCGACAGCACCACCGTCGCGACGGCCAGGACCAGCGCGAGGGACCACAGGAGACCGCGCCGGGAAGGGGCGGCCGGTGCAGGCTCGGGCGGGGGGTCTCCCGCGGCGAGGGCCGGGTCGGTGGTCGGGTCGTGGGTCATGCGAGGTCCTCCTGCGGTACGGACCACCGGTGGACGACCCGCACGTCGCCCCGCACGAACGGGTCGCGGTCGGCGGCGGTCACCACCAGGTCGATCTGCAGCGGGCCGACCTCACCGTCGACGGGCACGTCGAACACGAGCTGCACCGGCTCGTCGGGGTCGGACAGCGCGAGCATCCCCTGGTTGAGCGAGTTGACGTCGGCAGCCGGCGCGACCGGGTCCGCACCACCCAGGGTGGCGGTGCGCTCGACCGACTCCCGGTAGAAGAAGGTCTTCGCGCGAGCCTGTCCGGCGGCGAGCGACACGTACGTCGTCGTAGCCACCTGGACAACCAGGAACTCCCGCCCGGGGTCCGCCCACCCGAGGCCGTCGACGTACGGGACCCGCAGGACCAGGTCGACGTCGCAGGTCAGCCGCTTGGGGTAGTCGATGCGTGCGACCGGGTCGCCCACGACGCGGCTGCGACCGCACGGCCGCGGCTTCACCGTCCGCAGCTCGTCCGGGGTCGGCAGCCCGTCCAGGTCGGCGGCCCGGCCGAGCTCGACGGTGCCGTCGGCGTGCACGACCTCCTCGACCCCGTCGGTGGTGACGACCAGCGAGAGATCGGCGGGCCGGCCCTCGACTGCCACCCAGCGGATCCCGTCGACCGTCCGCAGCGACGGGTCGAGCGGGAGCCCGCCCTCGCCGTCGAGACGGTAGTCGCGCCCGTCGGCCCGCAGCACGAGCTCGCTGCTGCCGACGAACGGCGAGGTGAGGGTCGCGTAGGGGATCAACCCGGTGGCGGGGTCGAGGTCGACCTCGACGCGCACGAAGCTGCCTCCCGCGGGCGGGCGGACCCCTGCGTCGTCGTCGGGCAGCGCGTCGTACGGGCCGGCGACGGAGACGTCCAGGCGGGCCCACGGCAGCAGGAGCTCGCCGGGCTCGGTCGGCTCCTCGTCGGCGTACGCCGGCACGAGCAGCGCGCCGGCGACGGCCCGCGGGCGGTCGTCGGCCGTGCGGAGCGCGACGAGGCCGACGGCGAGACCGAGCACGACGACACCGAGCACGGCCGTCGCGGCGAGCAGCCACCGCCGACGACCCGGGGAGGGAGCGACCTCGGGTGTCATGCCTGCGACCTCCCCGTCGGGAGCCCGGGTCAAACTCGGGGCCGGGCCCGATCAGCGGCCGAGCTTGGCCGGCGCGAGCACGATGTCGACCCGCGACACCAGCCCGCCGTCGACCGTGAACGACGCCACGAGCGTGCGGCGCCCTGCGCCGTCGGTGCCGGCAAGGCCGAGCCGCCCGTTGACCTCGACGGGGAGCAGCACGTCGTCGGGGTGCTTGCGGCGCAGACCGTCGAGGAAGCGGGCCACCCGGTCCGATCCGAGCACGGGTCTCCGGGCCGCGCTCACCACGCCGCCACCGTCGCTGGTGAGCACGACGTCGGGGTCGAGCAGCGCGACCAGGCCGTGGAGGTCGCCGCCGGCCGCTGCGCCCAGGAACGCCGACACCACCCGGTCGTGCTCGACGCGGTCGACCTCCCTCCGCGGGGTCCGGTCCGCCACCCGGCGACGGGCCCGGCTGGCGAGGGTGCGCACCGCCTCCGGGGAGCGGCCGACGACCTGCGCGACCTCGGCGAACGGCACCGCGAAGAGGTCGTGCAGCACCCAGGCGGTGCGCTCGGCCGGCGTGAGCTGCTCGAGCGCGACGAGCAGGGCGTAGCGGACCGAGTCGTCGAGGCTCACCCGGTCCGCAGGGTCCTGGCCGCCACCGGCCGGAGGCGCGTCGAGGTCGCGCACCTCGGGCTCGGGGAGCCACGGGCCGACGTACTGCTCCCGGCGGACGCGGGCCGAGCGGAGCACGTCGACGGCCGCCCGCGAGACGGCCACCGTGCCCCAGCCGAGCAGGTCGCGCACCGGCTCGCGCTCCTGCTGGGCGACCAGCCGCAGCCACGTGTCGGCGACGACGTCCTCGGCCTCCGCCCGGCTGCCGAGGATCGCGTAGGCGACGCGCACCAGCCGCGGACGGAGGGCGCCGTACGCCGCCGCGAGCTCGTCGCCGCTCACCCGTCGGCCGCCAGCCACGCGTCGAAGGTGGTGGCGCCGACCACCACGTCGTCCCCGTACGCGGTGAGCGAGCCGTCACGCATGCCGCGACCGGCCGCGCCGGGGAGCCGCACCGGTACGACGCGGCGCCCCAGACCGCGGGCGTCGGAGACCCGTCGCGCCAGCCGGTGCATCGACAGCACCTCGGGCCCGACCAGGTCGGCGACCCGGCCCGACGCACCCTTCTCGGCCAGGGCGACCAGCGCCTGCCCCACCTCCCGCGCGGCGACCGGCTGAGAGGTCATCACCGGCACCAACGACCACGGCCCCACCCTCGCGAAGTCGAGCGCCTGCGCCGCGAACTCGTGGAACTGCGTCGCCCGCAGCACGCTCCACGGACGGTCGCCCTCGGCGAGCAGCCGCTCCTGGAGCAGCTTGCCCCGGTAGTAGCCGGACGGCACGGCGTCGATCCCGACGATCGAGAGGGCGACGTGGTGGCCCACGCCGGCGTCCCGACCGGCATTCATCAGCGTGCGGGTCACACGGGAGAAGAACGCCTCCGCCGCCGACCTGCTCTGCGCGCGCGTGCTCACCACGTCGACCACCGCGTCGACGCCCGCCAACCGGTCGGCGAGGCCGGTCCCCGTCGTGAGGTCGACGCCGTTCGCCCTGGCCAGCGGCACAACCTCGAGCCCCCGCTCACCCGCCGCCTGCACGACGTACCGCCCGACCTGGCCTGTCGCCCCCGCCACCGCGATGCGCATGACCGTCATCCTCTCGCCTCGTCCGCACCCGTGCGGTGCGCACACGAGGTGGACGGGACGGGCCGGCCGAACGTGACATCCGGGCGTTCGGCCACGCGGACGTGCTTCGCGGCCCTACGCTCCGCGCATGCTCGGACGACGTACGGCGCTCGCCGCCCTCCTCATGGTCCTCGGCGGCCTGACCGCCCCCGGCCCGGTCGGCCCGTCGTACGCCGCCACCGCCGCCACCGTCGGCCGCCCGCACGTGGCACCGGTCGCGACACCCGCGACGGCCGTTCGCACGGGTGCCGCACGGGCGACCCGGGTGGCCTGGGTGCAGGGCCTGCGCCGGAGCAAGGTCGTCACCGCGCGGCTCGACGGCAGCGACCGCGTGGTCCTCCACAGCACCCCGCGCGGGGGCTACACGAACCTCGCGTTGAGCCCGGACCGGCAGCGGATCGCCTTCAACCCGGGCGCCGGTCCGGTCCGCCTGCTGGTGTCGCGGACCGACCGCCGCGGCACGGTCGACGTGCTGCCCGGCAAGCACCCGCTGGAGGCGATCGGGACGATCGGCTGGTCGCGCGACGGCCGCTGGATCTACCTCGAGGGCTTCGTGGACGAGCCGTCCAAGGGCATGTTCTACCCGTCGTACCTGTTCCGGGTGCGCAGCACCGGCGGGCGCCTGCAGCGTGGGCGCCGGGTCGGCGACGGCCGCGACAACGGCGCGGTGTTCGGCACCATCGCCGACTCACCGCGCGGCATCGTCTTCCCCGGCGAGGGCCGGGTGCTCCTGCTGCCGACGTTCGGGCCGCGGCGTGCGGCGGTCACGCTCGCCCGGAAGGCCTACCACGGGCGCGCCGCCACCGACGGGCGCACGGTGCTCTACCGCCGCGTCACGGCGAACGGGACGTTCCTGCTCCGACGTGTGCGTGTCTCCGACGGCCGGAGCACCACGCTGCACCGCACCCGGGACTACGCCGACGACTGGATCGAGTTCGCACCCGGCCCGGACGGCCGGGTGCTCGCGGTGCGCAGCGTCGCGCCCGACGACGGCGCCCAGACGCTGGTCCTCGACCCCCGCACCGGTCGCACGAGGGACGTGCCGTTCCTCCGCTCCTACACCGTCGCCTGGTGACGCTCGCCGGGCGACCTGGTCCGGTGCGGCGATTCGTCTTGAGAGGAAAGCCGTCAGATCCCGAGGCTCGCGAGGTGCTTCTCCAGCACGTCGTTGACCGCCTCGGGGTTCTCCAGCGCGTGGACGTGCCCCGTGCGCTCCATGACGACGAGCTCCGCGTGCGGTACGCCGGCGACGATCTGCTCCGACTTCGGCGGCGGGTAGGTGTGGTCCTCGGTGCCGGCGACGACCACGAGCGGGACGCTGATGTCGCCGAGCTCGTCGAGCACGCCCGGTCGGTGAGCGATGTGCCAGGCCGCGTCGGCGTACGCCGGTCCACGGCTGAGCAGCAGCTCGCGCACCCCTGCGAGCACGTCGACGCGGCTCGGGTCGGTGAGGGTCGTGTCGCCCATCATGAACTGCAGGACACCGTCGATCACGGGCGCGACGCCGTGCTCGGCGACGACGTCGATCAGCTGGTCCATCACCGCGGCGGCCTCGGGGTCCTCCGCGTCGGCGGAGGTGCCCATCAGCACCGCCGACCGCAGCAGCTCGGGATGACGGGCGGCCAGGCGCAGGCCGACGAAGCCGCCCATGGAGTTGCCGACGAAGACGACGGGCGCCAGGTCGAGCGCCCCGATCAGCGCGACGACGTCGGCGGTGAGGGTGTCGTAGTCGAGCTGGTCGCGGGTGGCCGAGGCGCTGCGACCCTGACCTCGGTGGTCGTAGCGGACGACGCGGTAGCGGTCGGAGAACCGGTCCGCCTGGGCCTGGAACATCCGGGTGTCGAAGAACATAGACGGGCTCATCAGCAGCACCGGCGCGTCCCGCGGCCCGTCGTCCTCGTAGTGGAGCGTCGTGTCGTTGACGTCGATGGTGGCACGTGACCTCCCGGCCGCTGGTTTCAGGACATGAATCCGAGTTCAGGCTAGAGGCGTGTGACCGGCGCCACAAGGGCGGTCAGGCGCGTGCCGGGGCGGGGGTGCGCAGCGCGAGCCCCACGGTCGCGAGGGAGACGGCGACCGCGAGCGTGCCGTGCCCGACCGCGATCGTGACCAGGCTCAGGTGCTCGACGAGCCGGCTCGACACCAGGCTCGGGACCGCGGCGCCGAGGTAGGAGACCAGGTAGATCGCAGCCAGCAGCCCGGCCCGCTCGTCGGTGCGGGCGTACGGGATCGCGCCGCGCAGACCGCCCGCGGCGGCCATGCCCATGCCGAAGGCGGCGACCAGCTCGGCGACCACGAGCAGGACCGCCGTGCCCGCCACGATGCCGACGACGATGACCACCGTCGAGGCAGCGAAGACGAGCATGCCGACGGCGACCGACGTACGGGGCGACCAGCGTCCACCCGCAGCACCGCCGAGCGGGGCGAGCAGCATCAGCGAGGCCAGGACGACCGCGACAAGGAGCGCGTTGTCCGACCCGAGTCGCTCGCTGGCGATCATCGGCGAGTAGCCCTGGAAGAAGCCGCCGAGCGACCAGGTCGCGACCGCGACGCCACCCGCGACCAGCATGGCCGGGCCGGCCCCCGCCGGGATGGCGACCTGCGGGCGCAGCGCCGCGAGCCCGCCACGGACGCTGCGTCGCCCGACGGTCTCGGGACACAGGGCGACCAGCAGGATGCCGAGGCCCAGCCCGGTCGCGACGAACGCGTAGACGAGCACCCGCGGCGCCGGCGCCAGGTCGACCAACGACCCCGCGACGAGGGCCCCGACCGGGATCGAGAGCTGCGGCGCGGTGCTGGTGATGACGGCGGCGAGCCACGGCGGTCGGCGCGGCGCGGTGTCGATGACGTACGACCCGAGCGCGGACGACGCCATGCCGCACGCGACGCCCTGGAGCACCCGACCGGCTACCAGCCAGCCCACGGCCTCGACGTGCATCAGCACCAGCGCTCCGGCCAGCGAGCTCGCGAGCGCGAGGGCCGCGATGGGGCGCCGTCCGAGGTGGTCCGACAGCCGTCCGAGCACCAGCAGCGCCGCCGCGGTGGAGGCGAGGTAGACGACGGTCGTGAGCACCAGGTCGGCGCTCGTGAGTCCGTTCTCGGCGCGGTAGGTGTTGTAGAGCGGCACCGGGGTGCCGGAGGCGAAGAACGTCCAGATCAGCGATGCCGACGCCACCACGAACGTCGCCCTGCGCGACAGCACCGCACTCCCCCGGGACCTCCCTCGACGACCGGGTCGCCTCACCGGGACCGGGATCCCCGTCAGTCTGACACTGCCATCGATCGGCGCGCACCGCGGCGCCCACAGGACACGCCGCCCCCTGGGTCACCTTAGAGGTCGGCGACCTCACCCCGCGTGAGCACCGGGGCGCCGGCCAGGATCGTGGCGAAGTCGGTGATCTTCCCGGGACCGGCGCGGAACGCCCGGTACGCCGAGTCGGCCTCCATGTCCCGCCACCGCTCGACGGCCACCACGTGCGCCGGGTCGGTCTCGTCGACCATCACGTCGACGCCCTCGCACCCGTCGAAGGCCCGGGTCTCGGCGAGGACGCGGCGCAGGATGGTGCGGGCCTCGTCCAGGGAGTCGGGGCGCAGGCGGAGCTCGAGGGTCGCGATGACGGTCATGAGGCCGACCCTAGCGATCGCAGGTCCCGAGCTCGGTCACGACGACACGAATACATCATTACCCTTATTATGAATTTGTGACTGTCGACAGCAGCCCCTTCCAGCCGCTCGCGGGCACCAGGGTCCTCGACCTCGGCATGAACATCGCAGGCCCGCAGGCGACGAGCCTGCTGGCCGACCTGGGGGCCGACGTCGTGAAGGTCGAGTCGCCGACGGGTGACACGTCGCGCGGCATGGAGCCGCGGGCGGCGGACGGGACCAGCGCGATGGCGTACGCCATGAACCGAAGCAAGCGGTGCGTGGCGCTGGACCTCCGCTCACCCAAGGCCGCACAGGTCCTCGAGGTCCTGCTGCGGTGGGCCGACGTAGCGGTGCAGAACCTCCGCCCCGGCAAGGCGGAGGTCCTCGGCGTCGACGCCGCTGCGTGCCATGCGGTCAACCCGCGTCTGGTGCACGTCAGCGTCGAGGCGTTCTACCCGGTGGACGCCGGACGTCCCGGCTACGACCTCATGGTGCAGGCGGAGTCGGGGATGCTCCACCTCACCGGCGACGCGGCCGGCCCGCCCGCGCGGCTTCCGGGCAGCCTCCTCGACCACACCACCGGGCTCTGGGCGGCCTACGGTGCGGCCGCCGCCCTCCATGGCGAACGCGACCGGGTGGCGCTGACCATCACAATGGCCGACGTCGCACAGCACCTGCTCGGCGACCGCGTGGCCGCCCACCTGCTCACCGGCGAGTCGCCGGTCCGCATGGGTTCGGCGACGTCGGTGGTGACGCCCCTCGGCGCGTACCCGACGGCGACGACGGAGATCGTCCTGGGCGCGGCCAGCGACACCCTCTTCCGCAGGCTCTCGTCGGCACTGGGAGTTGCCCTGGCCGACGACCCACGTTTCGTCGACAACGCAGGTCGGCTCGCCCACCGAGCCGCGCTCGACGACGCCATCACCGCTGCCCTCCATAACGCGGACGCCGACACGTGGGTGGAGCGGCTCGACGCCGCCGGCGTACCGGTCGGCCAGGTCCGGGACCTGCCCGACGCTGTCGAGCTGCACCGCCGGCACAGCCGGACGGGGCTCGCCCCTGTCCATGGAGTGCCCGGCGCGTCCGTCGTCGCAAACCCGCTCACCGGGCCGGCACCTGTACGCGGCCCCGGCCGTGTGGGCGCCGACAACCGAGACGTACTGGTCGACACCCTCGGCCTCAACCCGGACCTCGTGGCGAAGCTGGAGGACTCCGGTGTCCTGGCCTGACACTCCGACCGGCCCGCTCGACGGCGTACGGGTCCTGGAGATGGCCGGTCAGGGGCCGGTGCCGTTCGCGGGCATGGTGCTGGCCGACATGGGTGCCGACGTCCTGCGCCTGGAGCGCAGCACAGGAAGGACGGTGAAGCTCGTCCCCCCTCGGTTCGACGTCGTCGGCCGCGGTCGGCGCAGTGTCGCGATCGACATGAAGGCACCGGGCGCCGCGGACCTCGTCCTCGACCTCGCCCGCACCGCCGACGTGTTCCTCGAGGGGTTCCGCCCGGGCGTGTGCGAGCGCCTCGGCGTCGGACCGGACGCCTGCCTCACTGCCAATCCGTCGCTCGTCTACACCCGGATCACCGGCTGGGGCCAGGACGGCCCGCGAGCCCAGCTTGGCGGTCACGACATCAACTACGTGGCGGTGACCGGAGCCTTGAACGCGATCGGCGAGAGGAGCGGCCCTCCGGTGCCGCCACTCAACCTCGTCGGCGATTTCGGCGGCGGCGGCATGTCCGCCCTCATCGGCGTCCTGGCGGCGCTGCAGGCCGTCGCCCGCGGTGGCCCTGGTCAGGTCGTCGACGTGTCCATGGCAGAGGGCGTGGCCACGCTGCTCGCCACGACGTACGGCTACCACTCCGCAGGTGCCCTCTCCGATGAGCGGGAGAGCAACTTCGTCGACGGCGGCTCGCCGCACTACCGGACGTACCGGTGCGCCGACGGCGGGTACGTCGCTGTGGGCGCCGTGGAACCGGTCTTCTTTAAGCGCCTCGTCGAGACCCTCGATGTGGATGTCGACCCGGCACTCCAGCACGACCGGGCCGCGTGGCCGCGGATCCGCCGTTGCCTGGAGGCGTCGTTCGCGACCCGGACGCGCGACGAGTGGGCCGAGATCTTCTCGCGCGTGGACGCGTGCGTGTCGCCCGTCCTCGACCTGGGCGAGGCGCACAACGACGCACAGCTCGACGCGCGCGGAGCGCTGCTGGAGGTCGACGACGTACGGCAGCCGGCCCCGTCCCCCCGCTTCTCGCGGACTCCGACGACCGCCGGTCACCCACCGCGCCCGCCGGGCACCGACACACGTTCGGCCCTCGCCGCGTGGGGCGTCGCCGGGGCAGCGGTGCGTGCACTTCTCGACGCCGGCGTCGTGAGCGAGCCGAACCTCGGCTAGCCCTCTGTTCGTCGCCCCGGCGTACGACGGCGGTGACGGGCCCACCCCCACGGGAGCACCGTCACCGCCGCCGAGCCACTCGGCCCGCACCAGCGGTCGAACTCGACCGCGTAGGACAGCACGACCGTCATGCTCTCGGCGTCGACCGCGTCGGGTCGACGCCATCCGTGGGATCGGTCAGCACGTGAGATAGCCGCCGTCGACGACGAGGACCTCGCCGGTCACGAACGAGGCCGCCGGGGAGCAGAGCCAACCGATGGCGGAGGCGATCTCGGACGGCTCGGCGAAGCGCCCCATCGGACTCAGTCGTGCCGCGTGCTGGTCGGCGTCCACGCCACGGCGCGCCATCGCGGACTCCATCATCGGTGTGCGTGTCGCGCCCGGGCAGACCGCATTAACTCGCACGCCGTCCGCGACGTGCTCGGTCGCGGCGGTCCGGGTGAGCCCGATGACCCCGTGCTTGGCGGCGTTGTACGCCGCGGCGAGCGGCTGGGCCCGCCGGCCGTTGACGGACGCGACATTGACGATGCTTCCCGCACCCGCCGGTGCCATGACAGCGAGCTCGTGCTTGAGGCAGAGGAAGACGCCCTCGAGGTCGACCGCGGTCACGCGGCGGAAGTCCTCGAGACGGGCGTCGACGAGAGGCCGGTGGTCGGGGATGACCGCAGCATTGTTGACCGCGACGTCGAGGCGGCCGAACCGGTCGACAGCGTCGTCCACGGCGTCGCGGACGTCGCCCTCGTCGGTGACGTCGGTCCGTCGTACGGCGACGCGTGCGTCCGGTCGGCTCGCCTCGAGCTGCCGCGCGAGGGCATCGGCCCGATCCACGTCGAGGTCGCACAGCAGTACGGCCGCGCCCTCGGCGACGAGTCGGGCCGCCACGGCCGCGCCGATCCCCTGGGCGGCTCCGGTGACCAGCGCGGAGGCACCACCCAGCCCCAGTCCGGCGAGGCTGGGTGGTGGCCCGGCAGCGAGCAGCCCGGTCACTCCGAGATGACCACGACCAGGTTGCCCCGGTCGTCGAAGGACGCCGACTCACCCGGGTGGACCACGACGACCGTGTCGGGCAGCTCGATTAGGGCCGGCCCGGTGATCGTCTCGTCGACCACGCCCTGGTCGAGGCGGACCACGTAGGTGTCCACCTCGCGACCCTCCTCCGCCCAGAAGACCGAGCGATGGCTGCGGGAGACGATGGCGTCGGAGGAGGCCTCGTCGACGCGCGGCAGCTCGGGCTTGTGGGTGGGGACGGTCGCCTGGAGGCTGACGGAGGTGATGACGACGCCGGCCTCGGCGAAACCGGAACCCTTGCCGAAGAGGTCGTCGTAGATCCGGGCGAAGTCGCCGGCGATCTCGGACACTGCGGCGTCGTCGAGCGGCCCCGCGCCCAGGGGCACCTCGACGTCGAAGACCTGCGCGGCGTACTTCATCCGGAGCGTCCGGGTGAAATTCGGCTCGACGTCGCCGAATCCCTCGTGCCGGATGGTGTCCCGCGCGCGGGTCTCCATCTCACCGAGGATGGCGTTCAGCTGGTCCGGCTGCACGGGCAGGCGGATCTCGGCCGGCGTCTGGTAGATGTGCGTGACGTCGCTGACGGCTGCTCCCAGCGCCAACCACATCGCGGCGACGTGCGGTAGCGGCACCACGACCTTCTTGACCCCCGCCTCGCGTGCGACGGCGCAGGCGTGCACCGGTCCGCCGCCGCCGAACGCCAGCATCACGAAGTGTCGGGGGTCGAGACCCCGCATCACGCTCATCCTCCGGATGAGGTCGGCCATCTTGGCGTCGACGAGGCGGTTGACGCCGGCAGCGGCCTCCTGCGCGGTGATGGCGAGTCGGTCGCCGACCCGTTGAAGGGCGTCCCGGCTGGCGCCGCCGTTGATCTTCATCCGGCCGTTGAGGAAGGCGGCCGGGTCGATGATCCCGAGGGCGACGTCGGAGTCCGTGACCGTGGCGACGTCGTTGCCGTTCTCGTAGCAGACCGGTCCGGGGAAGGCGCCCGCGCTCTGCGGACCGACATTGAGCCGGTCCGACTCGTCGAACCAGGCCAGGCTGCCGCCACCGGCACCAACGGACTCGACGTCCAGCATCGGGAGCGCCAGCTCGTAGCGCTGGAAGACCGAGGTGTGGCGTCGGAGCGGGTCGTGGTTGCGGATCACGCTCACGTCGAAGGTGGTGCCGCCCATGTCGGCGAGCAGCGCGTTCGGGTAGCCGAGCTGCTCGCAGAGCAGCTGGGAGCTCACGATTCCGGCGACCGGGCCGGACTGGACGGTCCGGATCGGCGATGTCCTGGCCTCGTCGCCGGTGATGGCACCGCCGGCGCACTGTGCGAAGAGCACACCGCTGGTGAAGCCCCGCTCGCGCGCCCCGGACTCGATCCGATCGATGTAGTCGGTCATGAGGGGCCCGATGTAGGCGTTCATGATGGCGGTCGTCGTGCGCTCGTACTCGCCGAGCTGGGAGACCAGGTCGCTGGCACAGGTGACGAACAGGTCGGGCGCGATCTCGGCGACGATGTCGCGTACCCGGTGCTCGTGGTCGGGGTTGCGGAAGGACCACACCAGGCTCACCGCGATCGCCTCGACTCCCTGGTCGACCAGCGTGCGCACCGCCTGTCGGGTGGCGTCCTCGTCGAGGGCGACCACGACCTCGCCGTCGACGTCAACGCGCTCGGGCACCTCGACGATCATCTGGCGCGGCACGAGGGGATCCGGCTTGGCAGTGCTGAACACGTGGAGCGCCTCGTCGGGCGCGAGCCCGGCCGTGCGGCCGCCCCCGCGCATCAGGAACATGACGTCGCCGTGTCCCGCGGTGGTGACCAGGCCGACCTTGGCGCCGTGGCGGGCGACGATCGCGTTGGTGCCTGTCGTGGTGCCGTGCACGAGTCTGCTGGTGCGGGCGAAGAGTCCGGGCACGTCAAGCCCTAGCTTCTCGCCGGCTCGCTCGATAGAGGCGAAGAAGCCCACCGATCGGTCGTGCGGTGTGGTGGGTGACTTCGCGCCGACGATGGTGCCGTCCTCGCCGAGGAGGACGCAGTCGGTGAAGGTGCCGCCGATGTCGACGCCGATGGCGAACGTGGTGTCGGTCGTGGTGCTCACGGGGTGCCCCTGTCGCAGTGGTGGATGACTCGGGCCGGGCTCAGAGGCCGAGCTGCTCGACGCCGGAGTCGGAGAAGGAGATGTCGTGGAGGAGGTCGTCGTCGGCTCGGCAGCACTCGGCACCGAGGGTCACGCCGCACGCCGGGCAGAGGTACTGCCGCAGCATGAACGCGACGTCGCAGAAGTCGGCGGGGTCGGGATAGGCGACCGGGTCGATCTCGTTCGGGTTCGTCTCGACGAGTGCCGTCGCGAGCTTGTAGTTCGTCGACAGGGGTCCGAGCTGCTGACCGCAGTCGCTGCACGCCCAGGCGTACCCACCGTCGACGCTCGCGACACCGAGGACGTCAGCGACCACCCGCACGCGGCTGGTGTCGACGGTCCCGCTCGCGGCGACCCGCGGAGCCGCGGCACTGGCGAGACGGTCACGGCGCTGGTCGGCACGCAGCGCGCGGGTCTCGTCGTCGTCCAGCACCCCGTCCCGTACGACGACGCCGTGGTGCTTGCGCGCGTGCTCGACGCTGAGCCTGCCCGCCTCGACGTCGGCGAGGACCAGTTCGGGGTGACGCAGCAACGGGTCGCCGTACCCTCCGCCGCCGCTGTACTCCACGCAGAAGACGTCGTCGGTGTGGAGGTTGCTCACCGACTTCGGGCTGAGGCGCTCGAGCCCGCCAATGCTCTGCTCGAGCTCGGTGCGGCTCGCGGGCAGTCCTCCTCGGCCGAGGACATCACGGACCCCGGATGAGGTCTTGGAGAGGAAGTTCCCAGGGTGCCCGGGCATCCCGCCCGCGAGGCCGGGCGAGGTGTTGATGGCGGGGTCGGAGGAGACGATCTGGGTGAGCAGCTCCTCGGTCTTGTGCGGGACGATCGCGATCTCCAGGCCGTTGCCACCGCGCCAGCGTCCCGCCCCGCCGCTGTCGATCTGCTCGCGCCGGAAGAGGTAGAGGATCGGCATCGCCGACTCCCACTCCTCGAGGTTGCCAGCGTTGGAGTTGGGCCACCACCAGGCACCTCCCGTGTCGACACCGTCGCGGTCGGGGAAGGCACCGATCGAGCCGTTCAGGCTGTCACCGGTCAGGTCGGCGATGAAGTGTCCGTGTCGGTCGAGGCCGGCGGCCACCCACCAGCCGGGCAGCGAGACGCCACCGCTGGCGTTGGCGGCGCGGCGGATGTGGTCGGGTCCGGAGAGCGCCATCTTGCTGAGCACCTGGCTGGCCAGGTAGACGGTGACGATCGAGGCTGTGAGGGTGGAGACGGCGGCCGGGAACCTTGCGCACGTCATGGTGCCGGGCACGGGGCGGAACTCCATGTGGTCCGCGACGCCGGCCGGGCAGTTGTACTGGTCGTACCCGAACAGCGCGGCCCCCGCGCACATCAGGCTCGACCGCCACGCGGAGAACGGCGCGTTGGCCGCGTAGAACTGTGGGTCGCTCCCCTCGTTGTCGAAGATCAGGCGGTCACCGCGCTTCTCCACGGACGTCACGACGCGGTGGACGTCCTTGTCGTCCGGTCCCGCGCTACCGATGTACAGGACCTCGGTCCACCGCCCGTCGGGGATCTGCTCGAGGCGCCGTCCGACCGACTCCGAGCAGTCCTTGATCATGCGACGCATGCAGCCCTTGACGACCCTGGGGCCGTACTCGCGCAGCATCTCGTGGATGCGCTCTCGGGTCAGGCGCAGCCCGGCCAGCTGGCTGCGGATCTGCAGTCCGATCTGCTCCGGCGTGCGGCTCTTGCGGACGAACATCTCGACGACGTCGTCCTGCAGCATGCCCTGGCGGACGATCTTGATCGGCGGGACCGGGATGCTCTCGCTGAAGATGTCGGTGGCGCCGATGCAGAAGCTGCCGGGGTCGGTGCCGCCGAGGTCTCCCATGTGCGTATTGCTGAGGATCCAGCAGAACAGCCCGCCCTCCCAGAACACCGGGAGGTACATCATCGTATCCATCTGGTGCTCGGTGCCGATGTAGGGATCGTTCTGGAGGAAGACGTCGCCGTCCTCGATCCCCGGGTTGGCGCTGCGGTGCTCCAGCGTCCACTTGACGGCGAGGTCGCCGTGGCCGGTGAAGTACTGGACGGACGGTCCACACACGATGGTGTCGCCGTTCTCGGTCAGGAGCGACGTGTTGAAGTCGTCCATGTAGACGATGTTCGCTGACCCCGAGACACGCTTGATCGTGTCGGAGTGGTCCAGGTTCATGTTCCAGAATCGCGACCTGAGCACCTGGTACGTGATCGGGTCGACCTCGAGGTCGAACTCCGTGTTCAGAGCCAGCCTCGGGTCGATGTCGAGGTCGATCCTCGGCAGGTAGGGCAGGTCGCGACCGTCCCAAGCCCCCTCCTCGATGACGGAGAAGTCGACCTGGGGGTTGCGCACGATCCCGTCCGGGGTGCTCGTGCTGGTGGCCCGGGAGGCGTCGACGGTCATACGTGGTCCTCGCTCGATCTGTGAAGCGGGTGCGCCGGCGGGAGCTGTCCGCGGCGCACCTGCGAGTGGTTGCTGTTAATCATGCGCATGAACACCGTACCTGTGGTGCGAGTCACGTCAAGACCCCATCTTGCTTTCGGTCGTCGCGGGCGAGCGCGACCGTCAACCCGATGCCGGGCCCAATGTCACGAGGGCTCCCGCATCCCTTGACACTCTTATATTCATGATTACTATTCCCCTGGAATTGGACGTGGCGCACGCCACACACCAGGAGGGGTCACGATGGACGCACCTGACGTCACCGATCTCGACGGGCGTCCGCGCCGCGACGAGGAGCACGCCGAGCCGGTGACGGTCGACGCGGGCCCCGGTCGTGGCGCGGAATCACCTGCTCGACGTCCCAGGCGCCGGCTCACCGTCTCGCAGGCCGGCCTGGTGCTCGCCTACGTCGTCGTGGTGGGGTTCTTCTGGTCCCAGCGTCCTGACGTCTTCGCCAGCTGGCAGACCTGGCGTGGGATTCTCGACGCGTCAGCGCTGCCCGCGATCGTCGCGATGGGGCTCACCGTCACCCTCATTGCGGGCGACTTCGACCTTTCCTTCGGCGCGACCATCGGCCTCTCGATGGCCGTGACGGCCGTCCTGCTGAGCACTCATGGCTGGAGCTGGCCAGCGGCGGCCCTCGTAGCTCTCGCGTGCGCGCTCGCCATCGGTGTCGTGAACGGCGTGCTGGTGACGTGGGCGAACGTGAACAGCCTCATCGCCACCCTGGCCATCAGCAGCGTGGTCACGGGGTTGGACGCGAAGGTCTCCAACCAGCAGACGATCTCGACCGGCATCCCCGAGTCCTTCACGGACCTCGGCACGACGCGGTGGCTGGGTCTCGGCGTCTCGCTATGGGTGGCGATCGTGGTGGGCGCTGCGCTCTACCTGCTCGTCAGCCACACCGAGAGCGGCCGCTACCTCTTCGCCACGGGCGGAAATCGCGAGGCAGCGCGGCTCGCGGGTGTGCGCACACGTGCACTGAGGACCGTGGGCATGGTCGCATGCGCCGTCACGGCCGCCATCGTCGGCGTGCTGCTGTGCGCCCAGACGGCCAGCTACTACCCGAACGCGGGCGGCGGGTACCTCCTCCCCGCGTTCGCGGCCGCCTTCCTCGGGACGGCGCTCGGCGGCGGCCGGTTCGGCATCGCCGCGACGGCGTTCGGAGTGCTGTTCCTGCAGACGCTCCAGACCGGGCTCACCGTGCTGAACGTCCAGCCCTGGGCCGTCTCCGTCGTACAGGGCTCCGTGCTCGCGATCGCCGTCATCGTCTCGACCTCAGGACAGATCCGACTCCCCCGTCTCGGGCGCAGGCGCGCCGTGCGCGCCTGACACACCGCCGACCGGACGGCCATCCGGCACCCATCGCCGACCAGGCACGGACAGGAAGAAGACACATCATGCGACAGCGCTCTCGCTATCTCGCCGCGTGCTCCGCACTCACTCTCGGTCTCGCGTTGGCCGGCTGCGGCTCGGACTCGGGCTCGGACGGCTCGGGCGACTCCTCGGACGCCGACGGCGGCGTCGCCGGCAAGAAGATCGGCCTGCTCTACATCGTGAAGGCGGCCGAGTTCAGCAACCGCAACGGTGCAGCCGTCAACGCCGCCGCCGACGCCCTCGACTGGGAGGTCTCGGAGTCCGACCCGGCCGGCGACCCCCAGAAGGCGATCACGGGGCTCACCGGTTTCATCAGCCAGCAGCAGGACGCCGTGCTCTCGGCGACCTGGGAGGCGACCGTCATCCGCCAGCCACTGCTGGCCGCACAAGACGCCGGCATCCCGGTCGTCGACATCTGGGGCGGCGTGCAGCCGAGCGACCTCTTTGCGGGCACGCTCGCCACGGACGAGACCGAGTTCGGGACGGTGGGCTCGCAGGCCTTCCTCGACCTGCTCGACTCGGGCGACAGCGTCGCCATGCTGACGTCCTCCGCCTTCACGTTCGGCGCCGCCCGCGACGCCGCCTTCGAGGATCTCGCGGGCGAGAACGGAGTCGAGGTGGTCGCCAGCCACGACACCGACTACACGAACCCGCAGGCGGACACGACCAAGGCGGTCAACGACATCCTGGCGGCGAACCCGGACCTCGACGGCATCTTCGCCGACTCGAGCCTGCACATCCCGGCCATCGCGCAGGTCCTGGAGGAGAAGGGCCTCTGCGGCGAGGTCAAGGTCCTCGGCTTCTACGGCGACCTGCCCAACATCGACGCGGTGCGCAACGGATGCGTCGACATCATCGCCGATGCCCCGGTCATGGCGCAGAGCTGGGTCGTGATGGACCTCCTCGCGCAGCACTTCGCCGAGGGGACCGAAATCCCGGAGGACCTGCCGACGTCGTACCCGTTCGACCCGGCCGAGGTCCTCCTCATCACCGCCGACAACGTGCCGGACGACCCGGAGCAGTACGTCGACGTCGACTTCGACTACGTCTCCTACTTCACCGACCGCTGGGCCGAGGGCGTCTACGGCCCCGACGAGGGCTGAGGACAGCGCCGTGACCGGACCGACGACGTCGCCACTCGAGCCCGTCCTCGAGGCACGCGGGCTTCGCAAGCAGTACGGACCGCTCGTCGCCGTGGACGACGTCGACCTGACGGTCGGGCCCGGCGAGGTCGTCGGTCTGGTCGGCAAGAACGGGGCGGGCAAGAGCTCGCTGATCAAGGTGCTGACCGGAGCGGTGCAGCCGGACGCCGGCGAGGTTCTCCTCGCCGGCGAGCCGGTCCACCTCCGCGGCCCCGCTGAGGCCCGGCGCCGAGGCGTCGGCTTCGTCCACCAGGAGCTCAACCTCGTCGAGCAGGCGTCCATCGCGGAGAACATCGCCCTGGGCGGCGGACTGCCCCGACGGGCAGGCCTCCTCGTCAGCTGGGGCGCACTCCACCAGAGAGCACAAACCCTGATGGAAGCCGTGGACATCGGCCACCTCGATCCGCGGACCCGCGTAGCCACCCTCACCCCCGTACAGAAGCGGCAGGTGATGATCGCGGCCGCCCTGTGGCACCCACCGACGGTGCTCGTCCTGGACGAGCCGACCGCCTCGCTCTCCGAGCACGAGGTCGTGGTGCTCCACGGGATCGTGCGCCGCCTGAAGTCACGGGGCACGTCAGTGCTCTACGTCTCGCACCGGCTGGACGAGGTCATCGGCCTGACGGACCGGGTCGTCGTGATGCGGGACGGCGCCGTGGTGGACTCGGAGGAGACGACCCGCCTGGACAAGGGACGCCTGGTGGCCATGATCACCGGTAGCGCAGGTCAGGACCGCCCCACGCACCTCCGGCAAGACCCGGGTGCCGAGATCGTCCTCGACGTCCACGAGGTCAGCAGCGACCGCATGGTCGAGCCCGTGTCGTTGCAGGTACGGGCGGGGGAGGTGCTCGGGCTCGCCGGACTGGTGGGGTCGGGTCGCACGGAGCTGCTCCGAGCGATCTT
Source organism: Nocardioides sp. (assembly GCA_002729525.1). Lineage (GTDB taxonomy): Bacteria > Actinomycetota > Actinomycetes > Propionibacteriales > Nocardioidaceae > Nocardioides. Next base: position 28,508 of record PBYI01000064.1, on the reverse strand, counting down.
CGGCGCCGACAGTCGCCGTACCGGCGAGGTGCGCGTGGGGGGAGAGGTCGTCGGCTGCTCGCCGAGCGCGTCGCTCCGCTCGGGGATCGCACTCCTGTCCGAGGATCGGCTGCACGGTGGACTCGTCACCGGCTTCACGATCAACCGCAACATCACCTTTGCGAGCCTGGCCCGGTTCAGGCACGCACGGTGGCTGCCGTTGCCCTCAGGTCGCCGCGAGCGGGACAGGTCGCGAGACCTCTCTGCGGACCTGGCCGTCAAGGCGGAGTCCGTCGACGCCCCGGTCATGTCGCTGTCCGGCGGCAACCAGCAGAAGGTGCTGCTGGCTCGATGGCTCAGCACCGAACCCCGCGTGCTGCTGCTCGACGAACCAACCCTCGGGATCGACATCGAGGCGAAGACCGAGATCTACCACCTGCTGCACCGACTCGCCGGCGAGGGCTTCGCGCTGGTGGTCGTCTCTTCGGAGTTTCCGGAGCTGGAGCTTCTGTGCAGTCGCGCGCTGGTTCTGCGCGAGGGTCGGGTGGTTGCGGAGCTCGAGGGAGCCGACGTCACCGAGACGGCCCTGCTCCACCACTGCTTCGACGGCGCCGGCTCACCCGCCTGACCGGGCACCGCACACGAGAGAAGCAACAAGAAGAGGCGCCGCCCGAAAGGGCGGCGCCTCTTCTGACGTTGGGGGTGTCGACTCAGCGGGCGAGGTAGCCGCCGTCGACCGGAAGGGCGACCCCGGTGACGAAGCTGGCGTCGTCGCATGCCAGGAACGCCGCAGCCGCGGCGATCTCGTGCGCCTGGCCCGGCCTGCCGAGCGGCACGTTGACGGTGAACTTCTCGATGACGTCGGAGACGTCAGCGTCGGTATCCCGCCCGAAGAACTGCGGCAGCATCGAGGTCGCGATCGGCCCGGGGCAGATGGCGTTGACCCGGATCCCCTTGGGCGCGAGGCGCAACGCCATCGACTTCGCGAGCAGCACGATGCCACCCTTCGTCATGGAGTACAGCGGGCTCAGCGGCGAGCCGACGATCCCCGACACCGACGCTGTGTAGATGACCGACGCCGATCCGCCGGCTCGCTCGAGGAGGTCCTCGCACAGTCCGGTCAGGAAGAAGGCGCCCTTGATGTTCACGTCGATCGCGAAGTCGAAGGCCGACTCCTCGATGTCCACGCCGGACTCCCCCGGGACGCCGGCGTGGTTGTAGAGGACGTGCAGGACGCCGTGGCGCTCCTCGATGTCGGCCACGAAGCGCTTCAACGCGTCGACGTCCGACACGTCGAGGGCGTGGGCCTCCGCCGATCCGCCCGCACCCTCGATCGCCTCGACCGTCCCCGTCGCCGCCGCGAGATCGAGGTCGGTCACGATGACGTGGGCCCCGTCGGCCGCGAACCTCTCGCACGCCGCCCGTCCCATGCCGGATCCACCCGCCGTCACCAGCGCGATCCGTCCGTCCAGCTTCATCCGATGCCACTCCTGTCCCGCCCGGTGCACGCGCACCCAGGCGACCGACCCGGTCGACACCACTGCCGGCCGGACCCTCCCGGATCTCGGGAGCGTGACCTATATTACTGACTATCATTCGCCTACTTCAAGGACGAACATGAGCGACGAGCAATCGGATCTGCTGCACCAGATGTGGGAGGAGCGGAGGATCGTGCGCCTGAAGCTCGCCTTCGCGCGGGCAGCAGACGACGGCGACCCGGACGCGATGGTCGCCGCCTTCGCCGAGTCGGTCGAGGTGAGCTACAGCCCGGACGAGCCGATGAGTGGCCGCGGCGAGGTCCTGCGCTGGTACCGGGAGAAGCTCGGGCCGGTCGTGGCGAGCAGCCACCACCTGACGAACTTCGAGGTCGACGTCCGTGGCGACGAGGCGACGATGCACTGCTACCTCTACTCGTGGCAGCGCTTTCATCCGGACGCTGACCGACCCGATCGCCACCGGTGGGCGAGGTACGTCGACCGGCTGAGGAAGGTGGACGGGCGGTGGGAGATCACCTCGTTGCAGCTGCTGTCCGGAGGCGAGACGCCCTCGATGGCGACCGAGCGCGACGGCGAGTACCGCCGCCTCGGGTTTGGTAGCGTGACTCATCCGATCCGGAGTTCCTCCGGTTCAACCGCATAGACTCTCGGGGGACGACCACTCCCCCACGTCCCGGTCGTCGCGCGACACCTGATGAAAGGGTCCGAGATGGCTGCAGGACCACAGTCCCCCCGCGGTGGCTCGCCGCTGCCGACCCGACGCAACGAGAAGGTCGCCGAGCAGGTCGCGCGAGAGATCCTCCGTGTGATCCAGCGTGACGGGCTCGCGCCCGGCTCCACCCTGCCGTCCGAGGCGCTGATGCTCGAGCGCTTCAACATCGGACGTGGCTCGCTGCGCGAGGCGCTGCGCATCCTCGAGGTCAACGGCCTGGTCATCATCAAGACCGGCCCTGGCGGCGGCCCCATCGTCGCTGCTTCCACCCCGGCCAGCTTTGGACAGATGTGGACGCTGCACCTCCAGTCCATCGGCTCCACCTACCGCGAGCTTCTCGACACCCGGATCGAGTACGAGTCGATGCTCGCCCGCCGTGCGGCCGAGCGGGTGAATGCCGCAACGGCTCGGGAGATCAGCGCGACACTGCAGGAGACCGTGGACCTGCCGGCGGACGACATCCAGTACGCGACGGTGACCACCGGTTTCCACTCGGTCGTCTGCGACGCGGGGGGCAACAGCGTCATGGCGCTCGCCACCAACGCGATCCAGTCGATCTGGTCGCGGCGCGTGACCACTGTGCTCTTCGCACCCGAGGACCGCCCACTGGTCCACCAGCACCACCGCGACATCGCGGGGGCCATCGAGCGGGGAAGCGGCCGTAAGGCGGAGCAGCTGATGCGCGCCCACATGGAGCACTACCGCGAGTACTGCGAGCGGCGCTATCCGGCGCGTCTCGACGACGTGGTCGACTGGAGCTAGCGGCAGATCACCGACCGGTCCGACCTGGCCGACCGGTCCGACCAGGCCGACTCGGGCGGCACCGCACTCACCCTGCCGGGGTGGCCCACTGGACGTGCTGGGGCTCGAGGAACTCGTGGATCCCCCAGTGTCCGATCTCGCGCCCGATGCCGCTCACGCCGAAACCGCCCATGGGCGCGTCGGCGCGGAAGCCGCCTCCCCCGTTGATCGTGACGGCACCGACGCGCAATCGCGGCGCCAACGCGCGCGCAGCCTCGAGGTCGGCTGAGAAGACGTACGCGTGCAGTCCGAACATGCTGTCGTTCGCGATCGCGACCGCCTCGTCAACGGAGTCGTACGGCATCGCGACCGAGACCGGGCCGAAGATCTCCTCCTGGGCGATCGGCCAGGAGTTGTCGACGTCCGCCACGACAGCAGGGTTGGTGAACCAGCCCCTAGCCAGGTCCGGGCGCCCGCCACCTGCGACGACCGATGCCCCGCTCGCGACGGCGTCGGCGACGTACCGCTCCACGCGGTCCCGGTGGGCCGCGGTGATCATCGGCCCCACGACGGTCGCCGGATCGCGAGGGTCACCGACGACGACCTCGTCGATGGTCGACCGCGTGACGTCGACGAACGTGTCCCACTGCGCACGGGGCACGAGCAGACGCGTGGGCGCCGCGCAGGCCTGCCCGCCGTTGCGGCAGTAGCGCAGGTGGACCGCCGGCGCGACAGCAGCGACGTCGGCGTCCGGCAGCATGATCGCGGGCGACTTGCCACCGAGCTCGAGCACGACGCCCGCGAGATGACTCGCCGCCTGGCACATCACATGTCGACCGACCTCGACCGAGCCGGTGAACGCCACCTTGGCCACGTCGGGGTGCTCGGTGAGTCGGCGCGCCTCCTCGACCCCACCGACGACGACGTTGACCACCCCGGGCGGGAAACCGGCCTCACGGATCAGCCGCGCAAGGAGCAGCGTGGCGACCGGCGTCCGCGGCGAGGGCATGAGCACGACCGTGCATCCGGTCAGCAGCGCCGGCCCGAGCTTGTGGACCGCCAGGGTGATCGGATAGTTGTACGCCGCGATGGCCGCGACCACCCCGACCGGCCGGTAGCCGACGACGCTGTGGGAGGGCACCGGCACCTGGTGCGGACCCAGGTCCTCCTCGCGGTCGACCACGGCCTGGTCGGCGTACCATCGCAGGTGCTGGACCGGCCACATCACCTGCAGCGGCGCCGAGATGGAGACCGGGGTGCCGGCCTCCGTGGTCACGGCGTCGGCCAGCTCGTCGACGTGCTGCTCGACGAGGTCCGCCAGGCGATGGATCAGCTCTCGCCGCCCCTCACCACCGATCTCAGCCCAGGCGGGTGACACGAAGGCTCGACGAGCCGCTGCCACCGCCTCGTCCACCTGCGCCGCATCGGCCGCGCGGACCTCCGTCACGACCTCCTCCGTCGCCGGGTCGATGACCTCGAGGACTGCTCCACGGCCGGTGACCTCCGCGCCGTCGACGAGGAGCGGCAGGGCGTCCCAGCGACCGGATTGGTTCCCGGTCTCGGTCGGGGTGGCGGTATCGGCGGTCATGGAAGGTCCTCTCTCTGCACGTCCAGCCAATCACGTGGCTTTCTTGACTACCATATGCATAGATTCTAGGGTCGGTCCACCATTTCGGCACGAGGGGAAGACCATGAGTGCACGCCCGGCTCTCGACGGCATCAAGATCGTCGAGTTCGCCCATGTGATCGCAGGACCGCTAGCCGGCACCCTGATGGCCGACCTCGGCGCCGAGGTCGTCCACGTCGAGGACCCGACCCACGGGGACCCCGGTCGACGGCAGGGGCCGACCAAGGACGGCGTCCACCTGTGGTGGAAGGTGTCGGGCCGGAACAAGCGGTCCGTGACGCTCGACCTCCGCAGCTCCGAGGGGCAGGCGGTGGCGCACGACCTGGTCCGCTGGGCGGACGTAGTGATCACCAACTTCCGGGTCGACACGCTCAAGAAGTGGGGTCTGGACTGGGAGGCGGTCCACCGGGTCAACCCCCGCGCCGTGATGCTGCAGATCACCGGCAACGGCACGACCAGCACGGACTACAACGCGCCCGGGTTCGGCAAGGTCGGCGAGGCGCGCAGCGGCGTCGTGCACATCACCGGGTTCCCGGACGGGCCACCCGTGCACACCGGCTTCTCCCATGCCGACACCGCGACCGCACTCATGGGTGCCTTCGCGATCTCCGCAGCCCTGGTCCGGCGCCACGACGACGACTTCGAGGGCGAGTGGATCGACCTGGCTCTGTTCGAGACGCTGTTCCGCCTCATCGAGTGGCAGATCATCTTCACCGACCAGTTCGGCGAGGCGCCCAACCGTGCGGGCAACCAGCTCGCCGTCGCGCCGGGTGCGGTCGTCAACACCTACCTGAGCAAGGACGACGTCTGGATCACGGTCACGTCCGCGACGCCGCGGTCGGTCTCGAACATCGCCGAGCTCCTCGGCGAGCCGGCCGACGAGTACCGCACGGTCGAGCAGCAGTCCGCGCGGAAGGACCGGCTGGACCAGCTGCTGACGAGGTGGGTCGGGGAGCGCACCGCCACGGAGTGCCTGGAGACGATGAAGCGCCTCGAGGTGGTGGCGTCGCGCATCTACAGCGCCGCTGACATCTTGGAGGACGCGACGTACGCCGAGCGCGGCGACATCGTGTCGGTGCCCGACGACGACCTGGGCAGCGTGCGGATGCAGGGCGTCGTGCCGATGCTCCATCAGCGCCCTGGACAGGTATGGCGTTCGGGCCCGGCGCTCGGCGAGGACAACGACCTCGTCTACCGCGAGTGGCTGTCCTTCTCCGCCGACCGACTGGCCGGGCTCACCGAGGACGGGGTGATCTGAGTGCCGCACCACCTGCACGAGGTACGCCCCGGGAAGTCGGCCCACCGGGCTGTACGGACGGTCTTCGAGGCTCCGATCCTCGACGAGCGCAAGTGGGCCAAGATCCCCGAGATCGACGCCGACGTCTTCTTCCTCGACCTCGAGGACTCCGTACCGCCCGCCCGCAAGGAGGAGGCCCGGCAGGTCGCTCTCGGCCACCTCCGCGACCCCTCCTACTTCCAGGGACGGCGCACCCTCGCGCGACCGAACCACCTGACGACCCCCTGGGGTCGCGACGACGTGGTCGCCTTCGCCGAGGCCGGCGTGGAGCTGCTCGCCTACCCCAAGCTCTCAAGCCTCGAGGAGCTGGAGGAGCTGGTCGAGCTGCTCGCCGCCCACGGAGCACGTCCGGACGTGTACGCGATCGTGGAGACCCCGGGGTCGCTGGTGGACCTCGCGCGGATCGCCGCGCACCCCCAGGTCGTGTCGCTGATGTTCGGCCCCGGCGACCTCTCGGTCGAGATGGAGCTGCCGCTCTTCGACCCCGACGGCGAGCTGAACCGCGTGTTCGCCCCCCTCAAGGCGCAGGCTGTCACGGCTGCCCATGCGGCTCTGGTCGGCGTCACCGACATCGTCTACGCCCCCGACTACCGCGACCTGGACGACGTACGCCGTCGGGCGGAGGAGAGCCGTCGGCGAGGGTTCACCGCCATGGCGTGCTTCTACCCGCCGCACGTGCCGATCCTCAACGAGGTGTTCACACCGTCGCCCGCCGAGGTCGACGTCGCACTCGAGCTGGTCGACACCTACGAGGCAGTCGTGGCGGAGGGCCGCCCCGCCGCACTCACCGAGGACGGCAAGCCGATCCTCGTGCACGACTACGAGAAGGCGAAGGCGCTCATCGCGCGCGCCCGGGCCACTCGCTCCGCCTGAACGACCGAACGGACGTCGCAGCGCGACCGACGGCGCGCCGCGACGCCCCTCGCCACGGACCGACTACCGCTGGCCCGAGGCGAGCGCGAGCAGTCGCTCGATCGTCGGCGGGAGCTTCTCCTGGTACGGGTCGACGTGCCGTCCGGTGCGGTGGCGCTTGAGGTTGTGCGACATCATCGCGCCCATCCGGAAGGCGCCCAGCCGGAGGAACCAGTCAGCGTCAGGGACCGCCGCACCCACGGCGGCGGCGTACGACCGGACCACGGCCTCGGGTCCCGGGAGCTCGACGTCGGTGCGCGCGATCCCTGGGAACGGCTCGGTCGAGGCGAAGGTCGCCATCCAGCCGAGGTCCACGCGGGGGTCGCCGACGTTCCAGATCTCCCAGTCGACGATCGCGACCGCCGACGTCCCGTCGAAGAGGATGTTGCCGAGCCGGTAGTCACCGTGCACCAGGCCGGTGCGCCACGGCCCCGGGACGTCGCGACCGAGGACGTCGGCAGCCTGCTCGGCTGCTTCGACGAAGTCGGGCTCGCCCGCACGACCGATGCGCGCGAACTGCGCCAGCTCGTCCGCGGGAGTCACGGTCGGCGCGTCGCCGACCTCCTCCACCGGGACCCGGTGCAGCGCGGCGAGCAGGGACGCCGCGGCCTCGAACCGTGCCGACACGAGGTCACCGGGCAGCTCAGCCCCGGTCTCGTCGATCGCCGGCTCGGTCGCGACACCCCGCTCGAAGGACAGGACCGCGAGCGGCTGCTCGCCCTCCTCGACCGCGAGGACGTCCGGCACGGGGACGTACGGCGCTGCGGCGCTCATCGCCCGCACCTGTCGCATCACGTCGTGCCGCCCGACCGCCGGCCGTCCGGGCGCGGCGACCTTGACGACGACCTTGCGCGACGCCTCGGTCTCACCCACCAGCGTGATCCCGGAGTGGCCCCCCGGCATCGGGGCGAGGTCTCGCACGGGTCGGCCCAGCACGCGCGACACCCGCGCCTCGAGGTCGGGACCGATGACGTCGGCGGCGCTCATCGCCACCTCCCGGACAGTCGGACAGCGTGCACGGGGACTCCTTGCGCTCGACTCTTTTCAGGATAATCATACGCAGAGAGTCGCAGCGCCGCGACCGGAGAGGCAGGCCCGGTGGACACCTGGAGGGAGACGTCGGAACGAGGCCCTCGCACCGGCCGCGTCGAGAAGGTCAGTCAGAGCGTCGCGCGAGAGATCGTCGCCTCGATCATCGACGGACACCTCGAGCCCGGGTCCGTCCTCCCGTCCGAGGCCGAGATGGTCGACGCCTACCGAGTCGGGCGCGCCTCGGTGCGCGAGGCCCTGCGGCTCCTCGAGGCCCAGGGTCTGGTCGCCATGAAGCCCGGCCCGGGCGGCGGGCCCATCGTCGGGGCAGTCGGACACGCCCAGTTCGGCAGCACCGCCACGTTCTTCTTCCAGCTCGCCGGCGCCACCTACGCCGACATCCTGCAGGCACGATCGGCACTCGAGCCGATGATGATCCGCAACCTCGCCGAGACACGGCCGGCCGAGCCGCTGCAGCAGCTGGCGGCGGTGATGCCACGCGACGGCGACGACGACGCGACGTACGTCGCGCTCGCGACGGAGCTGCACAGCATCGTCGCTCGGTGCACCACGAACCCTGTCCTGAACCTCGTCACGTCGGCCATCACGCACGTGTACGCCGACCGGGTCCCCGGGGCATCGTTCCCCCAGAAGCGCCGCGAGCAGGTCGCCCGCGAGCATCGCGCGGTCATCGAGGCCGTCCTCGCCGGCCGAGCAGACGCTGCGGAGGCGGCGATGCGTGCCCACATGGCGTCGATGAGCGCCGACGTGCACGAACGCTGCCCGGGCCTGCTCGACGAGACCGTCGACTGGCGCTGACCCTTCCAGGCGCGGGAAACCCGACGTATATTGCTGCATATGATTACCAGACATTGGGTGGACCGGGTCGCGATCGTCACCGGCGCCACGAAGGGCATCGGACGCGCAACCGCCGAGGCGCTGGTCGAGCGCGGGTGCCGGGTCGTCGTGGTCGCGCGCAAGCCTGCCGAGGTCGACGAGACCGTGGCCGCACTCGGCGGGGAGCACGCGACCGGATGCGTGGCGAACGTCCGGGACGAGGACAGCGCGAGGGCGATCGTCGCCGCCGCGGTGGAGCGGTTCGGCCGGATCGACTTCGTGGTGAACAACGCGGGGGCGAACGCGTCCTACGGCTCCTTGCTCGACATCACCCGCGACGCGTTCCTGGCCACGGTCACCGTCAACGCCTGGGCGCCGCTCGCGCTCGTGCAGGCGGCGGTCGGCGCGGGGCTCGGTGACCACCCGGGCGCGGCCGTCGTGAACATCAGCACGATCGGAGCCCGCCAGGTCCAGCCGGCGGTGGCCGGCTACACCGCCAGCAAGGCTGCGCTCGACGTGCTCACACGCGGGCTGGCCCGCGAGCTCGGGCCGCAGGGCATCCGGGTCAACGGTTTGTCACCGGGCCTGGTGCAGACCTCGATGGCCGGGGTGCTGTGGGAGGGCGACCGCGGACGCGAGGAGGCGGAGATCCTTCCTCTGCAGCGACTCGGGAGGCCCGAGGACATCGCGGGCGCGGTCGCGTTCCTGCTCTCCGACGAGGCCCGCTGGATGACCGGCGGGATGCTCGACGTGGACGGCGGCCGCCTCCTCATCGGCGGCGAGCCTCGCAACCTGATGGGCCAGTTCGACCTCACGCTCGACCCCGTGGTCGCTGCAGCGACGAGGTGACCCGAGCCGCGGCCGGCAGCACGCCGGCCGCGGCTGCACGTCACCAGTCCGCGGGCTTCGCCTTGTAGGTCAGGAACGTGTACTGCGACGACTGGACCAGGTCGCCGTCCTGGTTCGACACGCGCATCTCCCACGTCGCCAACCCGAACGTGTCGTTCTTGTCGGCCAGCTCCTCCAGCACGCACTCGACCTTCACGGTGTCGCCGATGAAGACGGGCTTGCGGAAGCGGAGCCGGTCCATCCCGTAGAACGCGGCGACGGCCCGCCCCGTGGTGAAGAGGCCCTGGCTCATGGCGAGCACCAGGCTTCCCTGGACCAGGCGCTGGCCGAAGGGCGTGCCCTTGGCGAACTCGACGTTGGAGTGGATCTCCACCCAGTTCCCGGTGAGCATCATGAACTGCACGACGTCGGTCTCGGTGACCGTCCGACCTCGTGAGAGTCCTGTCGAGTGGCCGATCTCGAGGTCGTTCCAGAACTGGTCAACCGCTAGCTGCATCAGATTCCCTTCCACACGGGGTCGCGCTTCTCGACCCACGCCTTCGGACCCTCGACGGCGTCTGCGCTGGTGTAGACGCGGTCGAAGTACTGGTCGGCGACGTCCCAGGCCGCGGTGAGGCCCATCTCTGCCGCTGCCCGGATCGAGGCCCGCGTCGCCGCCACGGTCAGCGGCGCCGATGCTGCGATCCGGGCCGCGATCTCGTGCGCCCGGTCCGCCAGCGCGTCCGGCTCGACCACCTCGTTGACCAGGCCCACCTCGTGCGCCCGCTGTGCGGACATCGTCCGTCCCAGCACCGCCATCTCGAACCAGACCTTGCGGGGCAACTGCTGCGCCATCGCCACCGACCAGGGGGCCCCACGGCTGATCATGGCCTCGGGCATCTTGAAGCGGGCGTTGCTGGCAGCGACCGCCATGTCGGCCAGCATCGTGTAGAGGACTCCGCCGCCCACGGCGTGCCCGGCGACGGCCGCGATCCAGGGCTTGTCGACCCGCTCGTTGCGGCCGGGCATCACGACGAAGTCGCGCCCGAGCTGACCTGATGCCTTGGCGGTCATCTCCTTGAGATCGCCGCCCGCGCAGAACGCCTTGCCGCCGGCGCCGGTCAGCACCCCCGCACCCACGGAGTCGTCGGCCTGGAACCGTCGGAAGGCATCACGCAGCCCGTCGCGAACATCGGCCGCGAGCGCGTTGTGGGACTCCGGGCGACAGATCGTGATGGTCGCGACCCGGTCGGCGCTCTCGTAGGTCACTGCCTCGCCGGTCATCGCGCACCCTCCGCCACCGGTGCCACGGCCGGGAGCCGGACCACCCCACGACGGGCCAGGTCGTCGATCGCCGTCTCGTCCAGACCGATCTCGGCGAGCACCTCCTGGGCGTGCTCGCTCAGCAGCGGCGGTGGACGGCGGACCGTCCCCGGCGTGCCGTGCATCCGCACCGCAGACGTGCTGTCCGGCACCGTGACGACGGAACCGTCCCCGCGGGTCATGTCGACGACTGCGGGGCGGAGGGCCTCCTCGGCCTGAGCGAGCATCTGGCTGATCGTCAGGACCGGGCCGAAGAGCGCGCTTGCGCGGTGAAACTCGGTCTCCCACTCGGCCGCTGTGCGGCTCCTCATCACCGCGGTCACGACCTCCCGGAGCGCCGGTCGGTTGGCGAGGCGCCGCTGGTTGGTGGCGAACCGCGGGTCGTCGACAAGCTCGGGCATCCCGAGCGCGGCGCAGAAGCGCGGCCAGGTGTCCTCCGTCCACGAGCCGGCGATCACCGGGCGGTCGGCGGTCTCGAACATCTCGTACGGCGCCACCATGCTGTGGGCCGTTCCCTGACCGCCCGGCTCGTTGCCCGTGGCGAGGAGCTCGGCGAGCCGGGTCGTGTGCGTGAAGGCGAGGGCGTGCATGAGCGACACGTCCACCCACTGCCCCTCGCCGGTGCGTTCGCGAGCCAGGAGCGCCATCAGGATCCCCTGGATGCTGCTCATCGCGCCCATCACGTCGCCGATCGGCACGCCGACACGGACCGGGTCCCCGGGCTGGCCGGTCACCTGGATCACACCACTCATGCCCTGGATGACGGGGTCGGTCGCGGGCTGCTGCGACCAGGGGCCCTCCTGGCCGAAGGCGGACACCGAGCAGTAGACGAGGCGGGGGTTCACCCCGCGGAGTGCGGCGTATCCGATGCCGATGGCATCGGCGACGCCCGGTCGGTAGTTCTCGATGACGACGTCCGCCGTGGCGGCGAGCGAGTGCACGAGCGCCACGCCCTCGGCGGTCCGGAGGTCGAGCGCGATGCTGCGCTTGCCGTGGTTGTAGACGGTGAAGGCCTGGCCGTCGCGGCCGGGCTCCTCGTCGCCGGTCCGGATGCCCCGTGCCGGGTCGCCCTCCGCGGACTCGATCTTCACGACGTCGGCCCCGAAGTCCCCGAGGACGGTGGTCGCGTACGGGCCCGCGAGGTGCCGGGTGAAGTCGAGCACCCGGATCCCGTCGAGCGGTCCGCCTCCCGGTCCGCTGGAACCGGACTGCCCCACCATCAGCTGCGCACCGTCTCGCGCATCGTCTTGGCGATGATCGAGCGCTGGATCTGCGACGTGCCACCGCCGATGGTCGACTGCATACCCTCGCGGAAGTAGCGCTCCATGTCGGCCTCCGGGAGCATCCCGTGGCCGCCCATGATGCGCACGCCCTGCTCACCGGTCTTGAGCAGCGTCTCGGAGGCGAAGAGCTTCGCCATCGACACCTCCCGCAACGCCGGCTCGCCGGCCGCGACCTTCGCTGCGGCGCGGTAGGTCAGCATCCGCGCTGCGTCGACCTGGGTCTGCATGTCGGCGAGCATGTGCTTGAGCACCTGGAACTCGTAGATCGGCTGTCCGAACTGCTCTCGCTGGGTCGCGTACAGCAGTGCGTCGTCGACCGCCTGCTGGGCGCAGCCGGTGTAGCCGGAGGCGCAGGCGATGCGCTCGAGCTCGAGGTTGCTGCCGATGATCTCCCAACCCTGCCCCTCCTCACCGATCCGGTTGGCGACCGGCACCCGCACCTCGTCGAGGAAGACCTGGTAGGTGCCCATGCCGCGACGCGCGAGCGTCTTGAGCTTGTTGAGCGTCATCCCCTCAAGGTTGTTCGGCACGACGATCGTCGAGAGGCCCTGGTGCTTCGGCGCGTCCGGGTCGGTCCGCACGAGCATGAGGATGTGCGCGTTCGGCAGACCCGATCCGGAGATCCACTGCTTGGCGCCGGTGATCACGTACTCGTCGCCGTCGCGCACCGCGCGGGTCTGGGTCGAGGCAGCGTCGGATCCCGCCTCGGGCTCGGAGATGCCGATCGAGAAGCGCAGCTCGCCTGCCACGAACGGCTTGATGAACCGGTCGATCTGGTCGGGGTTGCCGAACTTGATGAGGTTCTGCGCGGTGAAGGACGGCGTGCCGACGACGGCGGCCACGAAGTCGTAGCCGTAGCGGGCGCCCGCCTCGCACATGACGGCGTACTCCATCGGCCCCGCAGCCGAGCCGCCGAGCTCCTCCGGCATGAGGAGGCTGTGCCAGCCCTCCTTGACGATCTTGTCGTAGCCGTCGAAGTAGTACTCCCGAGCCATGTCGCACTCGCGGATGTAGTCGCGGGTGATCTCGCGCTCCATGAAGCGGAAGCAGTTCTCCCGCCAGGCCTGCTGGTCGTCGCTGAGGAAGTTGAAGAACGTCATGGTGACCTCTCGTGTCGGCGCGGCCCCGTGGCCGGCGCTGGTGTGGGCAGGTGGTTCAGCAGGTGGCGGGCGGGCCGAGCAGGTCCGTCTCTCGGAACGCGAACGTGCGGCCGCCCGGGTACGGCTCGTGGACGACGACCTCGACGCGAGCGCCGACGGGCAGCTCGTGCGCCAGCAACCCGATGACGCAGAGCCCGCCGGGGAACTCGGCCACGCCGGCGAGGTAGGGCGCCTCGACGCGGGACCCAGGCGGCTGGGCCAGGACGGCCGTGCTCGCCCGGAGTCGGCCCGGCCCCGAGAGACGGTCGTCGCGGACTGCCGACCCGCAGGCAGGACAGTCCCGCCTGCGCGGGAACTCCGAGCGCCCGCAGGCGTCGCAGGTCGAGACGTGCAGGACGGTGGCCGTCCCGGGCGCGGCGTCGTCGTACAGGGTCTGGTGGGTCATCGCTGCACCACCACGACGCAGGAGTTGTGGCCGGCGCCCATGACGTGGCCGAGGCCGGTGCGCGCTCCCTCGACCTGCCGGGCGCCGGCACGCCCGCGGACCTGGGTGACGAGCTCGTGGACCTGCCCCAGACCCGATGCGCCCAGCGGCTCGCCCTTGGACAGCAGGCCCCCGGACGGGTTGACGGGGATACGTCCTCCCAACGCTGTCGCCCCGCTGCGCAGAAGCGACGCCTCGTCGCCCGGCTTGCAGAGGCCGAGGTCGGCGTACGCCACCAGCTCGGAGCCCGCGTCGGTGTCCTGGCACTCCACGAGGTCGATGTCGTCGATGCCGATCCCGGCGTCGTCCAGTGCGAGCGCGGCCGCGCGGGCACTGAGGCTCGTGCGGTCGGCCTGGTACGACGCCGCCGGCACGAACCAGTCGTCGGGCCCGCGGGACACCAGTCCGATGCCACGCAACGCGACCGCGTCGGCCACTGCGCGGCGCTCGGCCTCGCGGCGGCTCATCAGCACCACGGCCGCTGCACCCTCGTTGGGCGCGCAGAGCATGAGGAGCGTCAGCGGCGGACAGATGGCCTTGCTCGCGAGCACCTGCTCGCGAGTGACCTCCTGGCGGTACATCGCGTTCGGGTTGTGCACGGCGTGGCGGTGGTTCTTGACCGACACGTCGGCGAGGTCCTCGACGGTGGTGTCGGTGGCAGCGATCAGCTCCTGGGCCTGGATGGCGAAGTAGAGCGGGTTGACCCCGAGACCGTTCTCGATCTGCCACGGCTCGAAGCCGGAGGCGGCGATGAAGCCGCGCGGCGCCTTCTCCACCCCGATGCAGAGCGCCACCTCGGCCGCTCCGGAGGCGACCATCTGTGCCGCCATGAACAGAGCGGAGCCGCTGGAGGCGCAGGCGGCCTCGACGTTGATGACCGGTACGCCGGTCCGGCCGATCCGCTCCACGACGTTGTGTCCCTTGGCCATCTCGGCGCCGACGTTCGCCACGAGGACGATGTCGACGTCGGACAGCCCGACGCCGGCGTCGGCCAGGGCACCACGCGCCGCCACCTCGCCCATGTCGCGGTAGTCGCTGTCGAACCTGCCGAACGGGTGGATGCCCGCACCGGCGATCACGACGTCCTTCACGTGAGCACCACCTGTCGATCGGGGAGCACCCGGCCCCGCAGGGCCAGTGCTCCGAGGTGTTCCTCGGCGGCCTCGCTGCCGCTGAGGAGCGCGTCCAGCGCGAGCGCGCGGCGTACGTAACGGTGCAGGTCGAACTCCGCGGTGAAGCCCATGCCCCCGCACACCTGCTGCGCAGCGGCCACGCACCGCAGTGCGGCGGCGCCCGCGGAGGCCTTGAGCACGAGCGCCTGCACGTCGGGCGCGGCGTCAGGCCCGATCGCCGCGAGGAGCGACCTGGCTCCCTCGGCGTCGACGTAGGCGTCGACCAGCCGGTGCCGCACGGCCTGGAACGACCCGATCGGGACCCCGAACTGGTGTCGCTCTCGCACGTGCTCGAGCGCCAGGGCGAGTGCGCCCTCAGCGACGCCCACGAGCTCGTCGGCGAGCAGCCGCGCGGCGTACCCGAGGACGTCGCCTGTCGCCGTCGTCGCGGTGCCGACCACCGGGTCGTAGTCGCTTCGGACCAGGGTCAGCCCGAGTAAGGGGTCGAGCCCCGAGACGGCCTCGGAGACGACGTGGTCGCGCGGAAGGAAGCGCGGGCCGTCCTCGGTGGGCAGGACGAGCTCGTCCTGCGGCCCGCCGCGCACCAGACCGACCAGACGGCTCCCCGCCGCACCGGACGGCCGCCCGCTCTCCTGGCCCGGCACGGGCAGGACGACGGAGCGTCCTGCGCCGACCACCAACAGGTCGAAGAGGCCGCTGCTGACGCAGTACCGCCCGTGGACGCGCATGACCGCGCCGGCAACCTGCGGGTCCGCCCGCAGGTCCTCGACGTCCGGGTCGGCCAGCTGGGCGAGCAGCTCCTGGTCGCGGCCGGCGGCGAGGAGTTCTTCGGCCAGGGCGGCGAGCTCGTCCACGTGCTCACTCATCGCGCCCCCCGCGGAAGGTCGAGCACCCGGTCGGCGAGGATGTCGCGCTGGATGTCGGCAGCACCGCCGAAGATCGTGCTCGCACGGGAGTAGAACCACTCCTCGCGGCCTGTGATCGCCGAGTCGTCGGCGCCCAGCAGCATGTCGGTCCCGCGGAGCCGTCGCCAGGCGTCGGTGACAGCCTGCTCGCACCGACCCAGCAGCACCTTGTCGACCGAGATCTCAGGCCCGGGGTTCTCCCCGTCGGACAGCCGCGCCACGGTTGTGGCGGATCGTGCCCGCAGCCCGGCGCACAGCAGCTGCGCGCGGCCGAGTGCTGCCACGTCGGTCCCGCTCGGAGCGTCGTCTCCGACGAGTGCGGCCAGCTGGCGCAGTCGACGGTGGAGGACCGCCTGGCGCTGCCAGGCGTACATCCCCCGCTCGTACTGCAGGAGGTACATGGCCGCGGCCCAGCCGCCGCCGACCTCGCCGATCACGCCCTCGGCGGGAACAGGGACGTCGTCGAAGAACATCTCTGCGAACTCGTCGCGGCCGCTCGCGGCGGCGATCGGTCGCACGGTCACGCCGGGCGCGGCGAGGTCGACCCAGAGCATGGTGAGCCCTCGGTGTGCGCTGTCGGCTGCTCCGGTCCGGGCGAGGACCGCCGCGAAGGAGGCGAACTGTCCGAGGGTGGTCCACACCTTCTGGCCGGTCACCCGGAAGCCGGTGCCGTCCGACACGGCGCGGGTGCGGAGATGGGCCAGGTCGCTGCCCGCCTCGGGCTCGGAGAAGCCCTGGCCCCAGAGCTCGTCACCGCGCAGGAACCGTGGCAGGTGCACGGCGGCGAGGTGGGGTGCCAGGTGCGCCAGCAGCGGCCCGAGGGTCTCCAGGATGACGAAGGCCTCGGGGACCTCGAGGTCGGCCGCGGCCAGCTCGTCGTACAGGACGGCCCGGAGGGCGACGGGTCCGCCGAGCCCACCGGTCTCGGCCGGCCAGCCGTATCTCGACCAGCCCGCGTCGTGCAGGCTGGCCAGGAGGCCGCGGTCGTGCTCGACGGCGGCGGCGATCCCCTGCGTCGCGCGGTGGCGCCACGGAGCGAGCTCCGTGGCGTGCTCCTGCAGCCAGGCCGCGAGCTGGGCTGCGTGCTCGGTGACGGGTCGTGGCGGCAATGCGGTGGCGGTCATGATTCGCCCCCTGCTGAGCGCAGTACGGCGTCGAGCTCCAGGCCCGCTTCGATCGCCGCGGGGAAGCCGGCGTACACCGTGGTCATCCGGACGACCTCTCGCAGCTCCTCCGGCGTACGGCCGTCCTGGAGCGCACCGTGGAGGTAGTTGCGCAGCTGGTTGCGCCGGCCGGTGGCCGCGAGCATCGCGATGGCGACGAGGACTCGGTCCTCGAAGCGCAACGCGTCCTCGGACCAGACGTCGCCGAAGATGTGGTCGTCGGCCCAGCGGGCGAGGGTGGGGTCCAGACGGGTCAGCGCGCCGTGTAGACCGTCGGCCTTGCGGCCCTGCGCACGGCGCCGGCGGTCCGGACCGAGGTCGTCAGCGGCCATGACGGGTCAGCGCCTCGGCGTAGAGGGAACGCGCCTCGTCGACGAGCGCCGGGATGTGCTGCGTCGGCCAGAGGCCCGGGCTGGGCTCGACGTCGCGGAGCAGGTCACGGGCGATCGTGAGCTTGTGGATCTCGCTCGGCCCGTCGGCGAGCCCGACGTGGATGCCGTTGACGATCATGCTCACGAACGGCATCTCCTGCGTGATGCCGAGCGAGCCGTGGATCTGCAGGGCCTTGCTCGCGACGTCGACCAGCGCCCGAGCGGCAGCGATCTTCGACGCAGCGATGTCCTTGCGGACGGCGCGGTAGTTCTGGAGTCTGTCGATCTTCCACGCGGTCTGCATGACGAGCAGCCGGGTCTGCTCGATCGTGATCCAGGCGTCCGCGATCATCTCCTGGACGATCTGCTTCTGCGCCAGCTGCTCGCCCTGCGTGAAGCGCGACTGCACGCGCTCGGTCATCATCTCGAAGGCGGCCTTCATGTGGCCGACCGAGCGCATCGCGTGGTGCACCCGCCCCCCGGACAGCCGGGTCTGTGCGACCTCGAACCCCTTGCCAACCTCACCGAGGATGTAGTCGCGCGGGATCCGTACGTCGCGGTACCGGATGTAGGAGTGGTCGCCGCCGCCCTCTCCCTCGACCCACCCCGAGACCCCGACGTGGCGGACGATCTCGACGCCGGGGGTGTCCTTGGGCACGAGGAACATCGACATGCGCTCGAGGATCGGCGCGTCGGGGTCGGTCACGGCGAGGAGCACGAGGACCTCGGCCCACCGTCCGTTGGAGGAGAACCACTTCTCGCCGTTGATGACCCACTCGTCGCCGTCGAGCTCGGCCCGGGTGGTGAAGGTCTTCGGGTCCGACCCCCCTTGCGGCTCGGTCATCGAGAACGCGCTGAACATCGTGCCGTCGACCAGAGGCTTCAGGTACCGACCCTTCTGCTCCTCCGACCCGTAGTGGGCGATGATCTCGGCATTGCCCGTGTCGGGTGCCGCAGTGCCGAACACGACGGGTCCGATCGAGGGGCCGGGGCCGGACCGTCCGAGGATCTCGTTGAGCAGCGCCAGCTTCACCTGGCCGTAGCCGGGTCCCCCGACCTCAGGTCCGAGATGGGTCCCCCAGAGTCCGTGGCGCCGCACCTCGGCCTGCAGCTCGGGCACCAGCTCCTGGCGCACCGGGTCCTGCAGGTCGAGCGGGTGGTTGATGACGTACTGCAGCGGCTCCACGCGGGTCCGCATGAAGTCGGCGGCCCAGTCGAGCTTGTCCTGGTACTCGGGATCGGTCTCGAAGTCCCACACGTCGCGCTCTCCCCTTCTCAATGGATCGTGATTATTATGCGCATGATCTACCGAGATTGCGCAAGGGAGCCCTGATGGACGCGACGCCGCAGCACGGGCCGCTGGCCCCGCTGAGGCACCGCACCTTCCTGTGGTTCTGGCTGGCCTTCGTGGCCGCCACGATGGGGACGTCGATGCAGACGCTCGGGGCGCAGTGGTACCTGGTCGAGCGCGACGCACCCGACGCGTTGGTGGCCCTCGTCCAGGGAGCGGTCGCCCTGCCCATGGCGGTCCTGGCACTGCCGGCCGGCGCGCTGGCCGATCTGCTCCCACGGCGCGCCCTGATGGCCACCGTGCAGTCGGCGGGCGTGCTCGTCGGGGGCTGTGCGGCGCTCGCGACGTGGACCGGGTCGGCGGGCCCCGAGACAGTGCTGCCGCTCGTGCTCCTGCTCGGAGCGGTCTACGCGCTGGTGCTCACGCCTTTCCAGGCACTGATCTCGGACGTCGTACCGCACGGGCAGGTGCCCGCCTCCGCAGCACTGGTGTCGATCGCGGCGAACATCTCCCGGGTCCTCGGGCCCGCGGTGGCGGGCTTCCTGGTCGCCCGTTCGGGAGTCCCGACGGTGCTCGCGGTGAGCACTGTCGGCAGTGCGTGCTTCGTGCTCGCAACGCTGCGCTGGGACGGGGGCCCACCCCCGTCGTCGGACCGAGAGCGGGTGTGGGCAGCGACCGTCGGCGGGCTTCGCTACGCCCGGCACTCGCCACAGATGCTGCGGCTGATGCTGCGGTCGTTCTGGTTCACCGCCGCGATGATGTCCCTCTTCGCACTGCTCCCCCTCGTCGCGGACGAGCAGCTGGGACTGGGCGCTGACGGGTACGGGCTGCTGTTCGCCGCCCTCGGCGGCGGCGCCATCGTCGGCGGCCTCACGGCCGGTGTCGTACGGCGACACCTGACGCAGAACGCGACGGTGGCGACGGCGTTCCTGCTGTGTGCCGTCGTGGTCGGCCTGCTGCCCACGTGCAGCTCGCCGGTCGTCGCGGCGGGTCTCGTCGTGGCCGGCGGGTGGGGCTGGACCACCTGCCTCAGCACGATGGCGGGCGCCATCCAGGTGTACCTGCCGGCATGGGTCCGCGCCCGAGGACTGGCGATCTACTCCTGCGCATTGTTCGGGGGACAGGCCGGCGGCGCGCTCGTCCTCGGCCAGGTCGCGGGCGCGGCCTCGCTGACGGTCGCGCTCTGGGTGGCAGCGGCTGCGCTGCTGTGCGGCATACCGCTCGCCCGATGGCTACCGCTCGTCGAGCTGGACGGTCTCGACCGACGGCCCGCGAGGTACTGGCCCGAGCCGTCACCCGAGGTCGCCGCGGACGACCTGCACGGTGAGGTGGTGGTCACCGTCACCTACAGCGTGACCGCATCGAACCAGGAAGCGTTCCACCAGGCCATGTCGCGCGTACGTCGCGTGCGCCTGAGGACCGGCGCCACGGGGTGGCGCCTGCTCCGCGACATCGAGACCCGCGGACGGTACGTCGAGGAGTTCGTCGTCCCGAGCTGGGCCGAGCACACCCGTCAGCGGTCGACGCGTCTCGTCGAGAGCGACCGGCACACCGAGGAGCGCGCCGCGCAGCTGTGCGACGCGACTCCCGTCGTGACGAGGCACCTCCGCATCCAGCACGCGCCCTACCGCCCCGACCCCGGGGCGCTCGACCACACAGGGGCCCGGACAGCATCCGCGCCCCGCGACACACGAGGAGACCGATGAATACGTTCGGCAAGGACGACCTGGAGCGCACGAGCGCAGCACGGCTGTCGGCGGAGGACCGGGTGACGCTGCTGGAGGAGCAGACCGAGTGCACCGTGGTCTTCGCCGGAGCCGGCGCCGGTGGATGGCCGACGGGCGTCGTGATGAGCTTCATGGAGGTCGCGGGCGCGTTCTGGCTCACCTCCACGGACGACCGCCCCCAAGTACGGGCGCTCGCCAGCGACCCACGCATGAGCATCGTCGTGTCGAACGCCGGCACCACCTCATGGGGTCGCCAGATGATCTCCTACCGTGGCGTGGGCACGGTGCACCGAGATCGCGCCACGCTCGAGTGGTTCTACCCGCTGTGGGCGCAGCGCCTGGCTCCAGCCAGTGCGGAGGAGTTCATCCGCCTCCTCGACAGCCCCAAGCGGGTGCTGGTCCGCTTCGACCCCGTGGCCGTGCAGGCGAGCCACGACTCTCGCCGGATGCCTGGCGACGGCCGGGGCGGACCGCGCCCCTCATCCTGAGGCGGGCGACGTCACGACTCCGCACGGTCGAGCGGCCCCGGCGCGAGCTCGTGCGAGACGAGGTAGGCCAGTGTGAGTCCGCGACCGAGCGCGAACCCGCTGTTGTAACCGGTGCCGAAGGTCGTGTGCGCGACGCACGAGCCGACGGCGTACAGACCAGGGAGGACGTGTCCGGCCTGGTCCAGGACCCGTCCGTCCGGGTCCGCCCGCACGCCGCTCGTGCCGATCCCGGTGCCGACGAGTCGCAGGCGCGTGCCGTGGAACGGCGCCGAGGCGACGGATCCGAGAAGCGGGTTCGGCTCGTGCGCAGGATCTCCCGCGAACCGCTTCACGAACTCGACCGACCCTCGCCCGAAGTCGGGGTCGACGCCGTCGTCCGCATGCTCGTTGAACCGCCGGACCGTGGCGCTGAGCCCCTCCGCAGGGATCCCGAGACGGGACGCGAGGTCCTCGAGCGTCCCGGCGGACTCCACGAACGAGGGGTAGTCCTCGCCCGGAGCCGTGCGCCCGAGCCCGTACTGCTGGTGGTGGCGCTCGTCCCACACCAGGTAGAACGGCAGGTGCCGGTCACCCGGTGCAAGCACCTTGGCCACGATGTCGACCCAGTAGGAGTCGTCGCAGAACCGACGGCCGGTCGCGTCGACGATGATGCTGTGCGGGAGCGCGTACTCCGGGCCGTAGCTGAACCCGTCGCCATCAGCGGCCGGCCAGCCCGGCAGAGCCGGGACCGAGGTGGACGGGAAGGCCACGACGTCGCCTCCGACCTGCCGTGCGAGAGCGATGCCATCGCCGGCGAGACTGCGGGGCGCGACGCTGCCGAAGTCGTCCTCTCCCAGGTCGAGCAGCTCACGGACGAGCTTCGGGTCCCAGTCGTAGCCACTGGTGGCCAGCACCACCGGGCCCCGGAGCCGCTCGCGCCCCGCGGCCCCGTCGATCTCCACGCCGACCACGCGCCCCGCCTCGACGAGCAGCTCCCGTACTCGCGCGCCGGTCCTGACCTCGAGGCCCTGCATCTCGACTGCCCGAGCCAGGAAGCTCGCGAAGAGACCGGTACCGAAGGTGAGCAGGTCCGACGACAGGACGCCGTCCCGCCTCGACTCGGGACTGCCGAAGGCCGGCACCCCGGCGTGGTCGGCCACCGCACCGTCGCCCACGTGGCTGCGTCGGCGACCACGCTCGAACAGCTCGGCGTAGGTCGACCCGACGGGGAAGTAGGGACTCACCCGCAACCGCTCCCGCCACGGCCCCAGCCGAGAACCCTCGAAGGGGGCCGACGTGACGTAGCGACCACACGACAGGGCGCCGTCCGCCTCGTCGTGGTAGTCGGCCAGGCCCTGGATGACCTCCCACTGCACCGCACCGAGAGTCTCCCAGTGCTCCAGCGCCTCGGGCGCAGCAGTGAGCCACCGGCGCATCGTCGGCTCGTCGAGAAGGTCCGGACGGTCGTGCGCGATGCCACGCACGTAGCGCTCCACGAGACCGAGGTCGTCCTGGCGGCCCTCGCGACGCATGACGTGGTTCGCGCCGCACCAGACCTGGCCTGCGGAGTACGCGGCCGCACCGCCGAGGAGGTCGGCAGCCTCGAGAACCACCGCTCGTCGACCGCGCGCGGCCACACCGAGCGCGGTCGCGACGCCGGAGAGTCCGCCACCGACCACCAGGACGGGGTCGAGGCGGTCGACATCCTGCCCAACTAGGTTCATAGTAATGATAGATACCACAAAATCGAACGGGGTGGAGATGCATCTGATGGTGGTGCTGAGCAACGCCGAGCCGGGACGGGACGAGGAGTTCAACCGGTGGTACGACGAGCAGCACGTGCCCGACACGGTGCAGAAGCTCGACAGCATCGTCTCGGGACGTCGCTACCGCCGGCTCGACCTCCAGGGCGCGCCATCGCACCCGTTCCGCTACCTGGCCGTCTACGAGATCCCCGACGACGAGCTGGATTCGGCCCGGCAGCAGTTCGTCGACCAGCGCGCCGAGCGAGTGGAGGCGCTCGCGGCGGGCCGCGAGCCCCTCATCCCCGTCTCGGACGCGATCTCCCCGGACGTCCTGGTCGGGTTCTTCGCCCCCACGGGCACACCTGTCGTCGGCGGGTCCGCGCGGGAGCGGCGATGAGCATCGACCTCGCCCGGCGTACCGCCGCGACCTCGACGACGACGAGCGCGGACGTCGCGCGGCACGTCGCAGCACTGACAGCACGGGCCTCGATCCAGGACCTGAGCACGCTGTACGCCGCAGCCGTGGACGACCACGACGTCGACCGGGTCGTGGACTGCTTCGCGCGGACGGGCTCGTTCACCCGGGCGGGTGTCACCACCACCGGGAGCGACGACCTCCGCGCGTTCTTCACGTCGATGACGGAGCGCTACGTCTCGATGCTGCACGTCACGCACGGTCACGTGGTCGACGTGCTCGAGGACGGGGCTCACGCACAAGGTCTCGTGACCGGTCACGCCGAGCTCGCGCTCGGAGACACTCTCATGGTCACGGCCTACCGCTACGACGACGAGTACGCCGTGGAGGCCGGGCGGTGGACGTTCGCCCGGCGCACCCTCCGCACGCTCTACGTCGTGCCGGCCGCCGAGATGGCGACCTCCTTCCGCGACGACCTGAGGATCCGGTGGCCCGGCACCGAGCCGCAGCGGGTCCCACTCCCCTGAGAACGGGGATCAGCGAGCGGCCGCACGCCCCGCCAGCATGCCCATGACGAGAGCTGGCCCGAGGGTGCCTCCGGCGCCGCCGTACACCATGCCGGTGGGAGCAGCCGTCACGTTGCCGGCGGCGTAGAGCCCCTCGACCACGTTGCCGTCGACGTCGAGGACCTCACCGTCCGGTCCGGTCGTCGGGCCCCCGGAGGTCCCGAGCGCGCTGCTCACCACAGGCACGGCGTGAAACGGCGGCTCGTCGAGCGGACCGAGCGTCGCACCGGGGCCCGGGTAGCGGGTCTGGTCGCCGCACCAGCCGTCGTACGCGCTCTCGCCGCGGCGGAAGTCGCCGTCCCGGCCGGCAGCGACCGCGCGGTTCCACCGATCCACGGTCTCCTCCAGCGCGTCGGACGGCACATCGATCATCCGCGCGAGGCCCGCGAGGTCCGAGCAGTTCCGCACGGTCGACGGGAGCGGTCCGCCCGGCGGCGCCCCGAACCCGCCGTACCGGTCGACGAAGCCCTGGTCGAGCAGGAGCCAGCAGGGCTGGTTGGCGTACCCGAACGAGGTCGGGTCCAGCTGGTGGAACGCTCCGCCCAACGCGTTGTAGTTCGCGGCCTCGTTGGCGAACCGTCGACCCTGGCCGTTGACCATGATGCTCCGCGGGAGCGTGCGCTCCCGGAGCACCAGGTGGACACCCCTGCCCCCGTAGCTGTCGCCTTCGGGCAGGCGGGTCACCGGGACCCACCAGGCCTCGCGCATGTTCTCCAGGGCGGCACCGACCCTCATCGCCATCCGGAGCCCGTCGCCCGTGTTGGTGGCGACGCCGGGCGGGTCCGACATCGGGCCGCGGAGGAAGGCTCGGACGAGGTCGCGATCCTGCTCGAAGCCCCCGGTGGCCAGCACTACCCCGCGCGCGGCAGCCAGCGCCTCACCGTCGGCGAGCCGGACACCGGTGACCCGACCGTTGCGCCGCGTCAGCACTGTCGCCCGGGTCCGCGGGCGGACCTCGACGCCGGCCTCGAGGCACGAGGCGAGCAGGGCGCCGACGAGGGCCCGGCCGAGCCCTTCCACCCCTGCCTGCTGCCGTTGGGCGACCACCTCGGGCGGCAGGATCCCGGACCCGCCGCCCGTCGGCGTCTCCGCGACGAGCATCCGCCGGGGGGTCCCGACCAGCCGGTCGGCATGAACCCCCAGCCGGCCCATCTCGAAGAGGTCCGGCTCCAGCGAACGACCTCCGCCGCACCTCCCGCCAGGCTCCTCCGGGTGGTAGTCGGGGAAACCTTCGACGACCCGGAGCCGGACCTGCGTCCGTTCGTGCAGCCAGCGCACGAGGTCGGGCGAGCCGTCGACGAAGGCCTCGACCCGCTCCGGGCGCGTCATGCCGTGCGACAGCGCTCCCAGGTACCTCAACGCCTCCGCTCGAGCGTCGTGGCCTTGCAGGTCAGCGCGGAGTGGGTGCACCGGCAACCAGACGACGCCACTGGAGTAGGCGGTGGTGCCGCCGATCAGGTCGCCCTTCTCCAGGAGCACGACGCGCGCGCCGTCCCGAGCGGCAGCGAGAGCCGCCACCAGACCAGCAGCGCCCGACCCCAGCACGATCACGTCAATCCGCGTCACAGTAGTGATTGTTATCAGACTTGTGCTTGACATCACAGCACTCAACCATCGTAATAGTACGCATAGTTTTCAACACGAGGAGTTCCACATGCACCGCGCGCGCCGAACCGTGCTGACCACCTGCCTGACCACGCTGATGCTCGGCGCTGCCGCCTGCTCCGGCGACGACGCGGCGAGCGGCAGCGTGGAGCTGACTGCGACGAACCTGCTGCCACCGAACGACGCACAGTCGGAGATGATCCAGTGGTTCATGGACGAGCTCGAAGCCAGGACCGACGGCGAGGTGCGGACCGAGGTCGTGCACGCAGGAGCGCTTCTCCCGGGCGCCGACACACTGCCGGGACTCCAGCAGGGACGGGCCGACGCCGGCAATGTCGTGCATGCCTACTTCCCCGCCGAGCTGCCCCTCCACAACGTCAACGTGGTCCCGGTCGAGGGCGATCAGTCGGCGCGGCTCCGCGCGTTCCAGGACACCAGCGACGGCGTCGAGGCCTGGCGCGACGAGCTCGCGGCGTACGACCTGATGCTCGTGGGCTTCCTGCCGAACACCTCGTCGACCGTCACGTTCAACTCCGACGTTGCGTCGCTCGCGGAAGTCGACGGCACCAAGATCCGCGTGCCCTCGCAGACCGTGGCGTCGGTGTGGGAGGAGTTCGGGGTGGAACCGATCTTCATGCCCTCCGAGGAGGTGTACGAGGCCGTCGAACGAGGCATCGTCGACGGCACCCTCTACCCGATGGGCACCCAGATCTCGACTGGCATCACCGACGTCGCGAAGGTGATGGCTCCCGACGTCGGCCAGAACGGGGCCGGCACCTTCGCATTCACCGTGTCGGCCTACGACGACCTCTCTGACGATGCCAAGGAGGTCTTTGAGGACCTGCAGGGCGAGTGGTACGACAAGGCCGACGAACTCCTGACGAAGTACGAGACCGAAGCCTGCGAGGAGTTCCTGGCCTCCGGCGGCACGGTCGTGCTGTGGAGCGACGCCGAGCAGGCCCAGCTCGCTGAGGCACGCCCGGTCGCGACCGATGTCTGGCGTCAGTCGGCGATCGATGCCGGCGCCGACTCCGGCGCCGTGGACGAGGTGTGGGACACATTCAGCACTGCCGTCGACGCCCACGCCGGCCAGAGCGAGTACCGCGACGGCCTGGCGACGTGCGCTGAGTCGCAGGAGTAACGCCTTCTGCCCGGTAGCGGGACGACATACGGAGAGTTGATGACGACCGGACTGGTGCTCACCATCGCGGTTCTCGCGCTGGGCGCGTGCCTGCTGTCGGGGATGAGGATCGCCCTCGCACTCACGCTGAGTGGGTTCGTGGGCTTCCTGCTCCTGGACGGCTTCGACGTCGGGATGTCGGTGCTCGGCACCCTCCCCATCAACACGACCTCGAAGTTCACCCTGCTGGTGATCCCGATGTTCATCCTGCTCGGGATCGCCGCTCAGAAGGCCAACCTCGCGACCGCCGCCTACCAGCTGCTCGGGTGGCTGATGCGCGGCATCCCGGGCGGCTTGGCGCTGGCCACCCTGACCGCGTGCGCGTGCTTCGCTGCCGTCAGTGGCTCGAGCATCGCGACGATCATCTCGATCGGGAACCTGGCGATCACCGAGATGCGTCGGGCGGGGTACGCCGACCACGTGGCGGCCGGCGTGGTCGGCGCCGCGGGGACCCTCGGAGTCCTGATCCCGCCCAGCGTGCCGTTGGTCATCTATGGCGTCCTCACCGGCGAGTCGATCGGGGCACTCCTGCTGGCCGGCATCGGCCCCGGCCTCCTCACCGCGGCCGTGTACGGCGTCGGGATCTCATTCCGCGCCCGGCGCTCGCCGGAGCTCTTCGGTGCCGGTGCGGCAGACGTCCTGCCGCTCACGGAGCGCCCGGCCGTCGGGCCGGGGCTGTACAGCTTCGCGAGGATCGGACTGCTCTTCGCCATCATCATTGGGGGCATGTACAGCGGGTTCTTCACCGCTGTGGAGGCGTCCGCCGTGGGCGCTTTCGTGGCAGTCGTGATGGTGGTCATCGAGCACGTCCGGCACCCCCGGACACTGGCGCGGACCCTGTGGGAAACCTTCACCGAGGCGGTCTCGCTCAACGGCATGGTCTTCGCCCTGCTGATCGGCGGAGCGATCTTCTCCACCTTCATGGTGGCGGCGGGCGCACCACGCATGCTCGCCGATGTCCTCACCGGGCTCCCAGTGCCGGCGTGGGTCGTCGTCGCCCTGATCCTGCTCGTCATCGTGCCTCTCGGGATGTTCCTGGACTCGACGTCGATCATCCTGATCATGGTCCCGCTGACCTATCCGGTCGTCACCGAGCTCGGCATGGACGGAATCTGGTTCGGGCTGCTGTTCATCAAGCTCATCGAGATCGGACTGCTCACACCACCCCTCGGACTGAACGCCTTCGTAGTGGCAGGCATCAGAGAAGACGTGAGTGTGCCGACAGCGTTCCGAGGGGTGCTCTGGTACGTGAAGCTCGACGTCGTCGTCGTCGCCGTGATGTTTGCGTTCCCCTCGGTCGTGACATTCATCCCCTCACAGATGGGACTGACGTCATGACCACGGCCACGCACGTCGCGGTGCGCACGGCTCACGCCCTCTCACGGGTCCTCGCGCTGCTCGCGCTGACGGCGATCGCCTACGTCATGGTCGTCGTGGTGTGGAGCGTGACGCTGCGCGAGCTCGACCAACCCCCCGTGCGCGGGATCGTCGAGTACGCCGAGCTGGCGATGACCGCGGGCGCCTTCCTCGCACTCGCCGAGGCCGAGCGCCGCCGACAACACGTCTCGGTCGAGGTACTGGTCCAGCGGTTGCGCGGGCGAGCCCGGACGGTCGTGCTGACCGTGGCGGGCGTGGCATCGATCGCCGTGCTCGTCCTGCTGGCATGGGCGTCGACCGATGCACTGCTCGACTCCTTGAGCCGGGGAGAGTTCAAGCTCGGCCTCGTCCGACTGCCGATGTGGCCGGCCCGTCTCGCCGTCGCCGCCGGGGTCATCGGCCTCGCGCTCGAGCACACGGCGACGCTCGTGTCGGACCTCCACGACCGAGCGCCTTCGGCGGCGGACCCGACCACCGCACCATCCACGACGCAGGAGCTCACGTGACCGTTCAGATCGACTCCGGCAGCACCACCTGCGCCCCCTTCCGGCGCCCTGCTCGGTGGTTCGTGACAGCCCACACGACACGGTTCGACCGTGTCGACGGCGAGCTTGTAGAGGTCGCCACGTCGGTCGCCCATGCGAAGGAGATCGGGACCGACCGCACGGCGTGCGGCGTCCGGGCATGGACCTGGCGCAAGCTCATGGATGTGTCGTTCCCGCCTCACGCGGGCATGAAATGTCGCGCCTGCCTGGCGGCACTGGCAGCACCGCACAGAGGTTCCGACACCTGATCGGGTCTGCTGCACGGATAGGTGACTGTCGCGTGCCGGGTTCAGTGGAGGCTCTGAACTGACGCGCCGACGGTAGTCGGCGCCGGGGTTGTGCCGGTAGTGGTCGTCCTCGAACTCGACGG
>PBYI01000063.1 GCA_002729525.1 Nocardioides sp. | reverse complement strand
GGGCCGACACGTCGCACTCCAGGCAGCCAGACCCACAAGCAGCCAGACGCCAGTCTCGATACAAGTCAGACCCCGGAACCGGGTGAACACATCCTCCCTGTCTCGATACGTCCGGTCTCGCTCGTGCCTCGCTCGCCCGGACCACGCGACGACCGGGCCGGACTACTCGACGACCGGGGCGGACTACTCGACGACCGGGGCGGGCCAGCCCGCCGGGAACTCCTCGGCCAGCCGGTCGTGCTCCTTGCCAAGCTTCTTGCGCAGCTTGGTGGGCAGCCGGTCGCCGAACACGGTGCCCTTCGTGTGGTCGGTCTCGTGCTGCAGGCAGCGCGCCAGCAGACCGGTGCCGGCGAACGACACCGGCTCGCCGTCCAGGCCGGTGCCGACGACCGACGCGGTGTCGGGGCGCGCGCACTCGACGAAGGCGCCGGGGAAGGACAGGCAGTCCTCCTCGGCGGCGTCGAGGCGTCGGTCCTTGCCCTCGGGGAGCGTGACCTCGGGGTTGCAGACGACGCCGACCCAGCGGGCGCCGTCCTCGTCGGGGCAGTCGAAGACGAAGACCGCGCGGTCGACGCCGATCTGGCAGGCGGCGAGCCCGACGCCGTCGGCGGCGTACATCGTGGCGACCATGTCGGCGACCAGCGTGCGCAGCTCGTCGTCGTACGCCGTGACGGCCTCCTGGGGGCGGTGCATCGGCTCCTCGCCCCACCGCGTGATCGGTCGGACGGTGCCGCCCTCGGGGAGCGGACCGTGGGGCGCGTGGTCGGGGGCGTCCGGCATGCGCCCAGCCTAGGGAGGCCCTGGACCGGCGCGGACCGGGGGAGTGGCGCGCCCCACCGGGACCAGGTGTAGCCGTATGTGTAACTCGCAGTTACATTATCTCCATGTCCCTTCTCACCAGCCTGCGACCCGGCGGTCGTCACGGCATCCCGACGTCGGAGTCGCGTGACCCGATCGGGATGCTGGTGGCCGGCCTCAACCGGCTCGCCCAGAGCGACCTCCTCGACCGGGTGGGCCTGCGCAAGCAGGCCGAGCAGACGGTCTTCACCGTCACCCGCACCGGCTTCGCCACCATGACCAAGGCCAGCCGGACGTTCGCCCGCAAGGGCGCCACCAAGCCGGGTGCCCGGCCCGCTCCCACGACCCGCACCGGAGTCTTCGACCTCACCCCGTCCGAGGACGAGCAGATGCTGGTCGACGTCGTCTCCGAGTACGCCGCGGAGGTGCTGGTCCCGGCCGCCCCCGAGGCCGACGAGACCTGTGTCGCACCCGAGGCCGTCCTCAAGGCCGGCCTGGAGATCGGGCTGCCGATCCTCGGCGTCCCCGAGGCGCTCGGCGGCATCTCCGAGGAGCGCTCGGCGGTCGCCGGCACGCTGGTGGCCGAGGCGCTCGCGAAGGGTGACATGGGCCTGGCCGTCGCCTCGCTGGCTCCCGGCTCGGTCGCGACCGCGATCGGCCTGTGGGGCACCGACGCCCAGCAGCAGACCTACCTGCCGGCGTTCACCGGCGACGACGTGCCGGGTGCCGCGCTCGCGCTCAACGAGCCGACCGTGCTGTTCGACGCGCTCTCCCCGTCGACGACCGCGACCCGCACCGACGCCGGCTACCGGCTCGACGGCGTGAAGTCGCTCGTCGCTCGCGGTGACGAGGCCGAGCTCTTCGTCGTCGGCGCCGTCCTCGACGGTCAGCCGGCGCTGTTCCTCGTCGAGTCCGGCGCGGACGGCCTCACGGTCTCCGGTGACCCGGGCATGGGCGTCCGGGCCGCCTCGATGACCCGCCTGCACCTCGACGGCGTCACCGTGCCGGCCGACGCCGTCCTCGGCGCGGTCGACGGGTCGACGTACCGCGAGTGCGTGCGGCTGTCGCGCCTCGCGTGGTGCGCGCTGGCCGTCGGCACCGGGCAGGCCGTGCTCGACTACGTGACGCCGTACGTCAAGGGCCGCGAGGCCTTCGGCGAGCCGATCGCGCATCGCCAGTCGGTGGCGTTCATGGTCGCCAACATCGCGATCGAGCTGCAGGCGATGCGGCTGGTCACCTACAAGGCGGCCGCGCGTGCCGCCGCGGGCAAGGACTTCGCCCGCGAGGTCGCGCTGGCCCGCAAGATCTGCGCCGACAAGGGCATGCAGATCGGCTTCGACGGCGTCCAGCTGCTCGGCGGCCACGGCTTCACCAAGGAGCACCCGGTCGAGCGGTGGTACCGCGACCTGCGTGCGGTCGGACTCATGGAAGGCACGGTGCTGGTCTGATGGCGATCTCCCTCGACGACCCGAAGAAGTTCAAGCCGCTGGTGAGCCAGGCCCACCAGGTCGCGATGAACATGCTGCGGCCGATCAGCCGCAAGTACGACAAGGCCGAGCACGAGTACCCCACCGAGCTCGACATGCTCGCCGCGATGATCGACGGCCTGTCGGAGTCCGGCGCCTCCGAGGGCGCCGGCGCGTCCGGCGTACGCCGCGACGAGACGCCGGAGAAGGCCGGGAAGAAGGCCGACGCCGCGACCACGAAGAACGGCGCCAACCTCGCCTCGGTGATGTCGATCGCCGAGATGTGCTGGGGCGACGTGGGCCTGCTGCTCTCGATGCCGCGCCAGGGCCTCGGCAACTCCGCGATCGCCTCGGTGGCCAACGAGGAGCAGGCCGAGCGGTTCGCCGGTGTGTGGGCGGGCATGGCGATCACCGAGCCCGGCACCGGGTCCGACTCCGCCAACATCCGCACCACCGCGGTCCTCGACGGCGACGAGTACGTCATCAACGGCGAGAAGATCTACGTCACCGCCGGCGGCCGCGCGGACCACATCGTGGTCTGGGCGACCCTCGACCGCGACCTCGGTCGCGCGGCGATCAAGTCGTTCGTGGTGTCCAAGGACAACCCCGGCATGAAGGTCGAGCGGCTCGAGCACAAGCTCGGCATCAAGGCCTCCGACACCGCCACGATCATCTTCGACAACTGCCGGGTGCCGAAGGACGACCTGCTCGGCTCGCCCGAGATCGACACCAAGCAGGGCTTCGCCGGCGCGATGGCGACGTTCGACAACACCCGTCCCCTCGTGGCGGCCATGGCCGTCGGCTGCGCGCGGGCGTCGCTCGACCTGACCCGCGACCTGCTCGCCCAGGCGGGCGTCGAGGTCGACTACGACCGCCCGGCCGCCGTGCAGACGGCAGCCGCGGCGAAGTTCCTCCAGATGGAGGCCGACTGGGAGGGCGCCTACCTGCTGACCCTCCAGGCCGCGTGGATGGCCGACAACCGTCAGCCCAACTCGCTGGAGGCCTCGATGGCCAAGGCGAAGGCCGGTCGCGTCGGGTCCGACATCACGCTGTCGTGCGTGGAGCTCTGCGGCTCCGTCGGGTACGCCGAGGGTGAGCTGCTCGAGAAGTGGGCGCGCGACTCCAAGATCCTCGACATCTTCGAGGGCACCCAGCAGATCCAGCAGCTCATCGTGGCGCGCCGCGTGCTGGGCCTGACCTCCGCCGAGCTCAAGTAGCGCGCGCGGTTCCCCCACCTCCCCCCAGGTCGTCGGCCCTGCGCACGCGTGCGCCGGGCCGACGTACGTCCGGGTGAGGTTGGGGGTCCGGGCGCCGGGCAGGGTCGATGCATGAGGGAGAACCAGAGCGAGACCAGCACCGACCTGAGCGACGGCGCGGACGAGGGCGCCGCCGACGAGGGCCCCGCCGACGAGGGCGCCGCCGACGAGGAGCGCACCACCCGGATCATCGAGGTCCTCGACGACGCCTTCGCCGACCTGATGACCGCCGACCCGGCGGCGTTCCGCACGAAGTACCGCAAGATGGCGGCCGACCCGCACTCGTTCTACCGCGGCACCGCCTGCCTGTTCTACGCCGACGTCACCGCCGACCCGGACCCGTTCGCGGGGCCGCGCAGCAGCCGGATGTGGATCCATGGCGACCTGCACGTCGAGAACTTCGGCACCTACCTGTCCTCCGACGGCCGGCTCGTCTTCGACGTCAACGACTTCGACGAGGCCTACGTCGGGCGCTTCACGTGGGACCTCCAGCGGTTCGTGGCGTCGCTGATGCTGACCTGCTGGCAGAAGGCCCTGCCCGCCGAGGTCGCGCGCGACCTGGCCTCCGCCTACCTGCAGGCCTACCTGGACCAGGTCCAGGCGTACGCCGACACCGACGACGACGGCGACTTCGCGCTCGGCCTCGACAACACCGAGGGGCCGATCCTCGCCGCGCTGCTCGAGGCACGTGCCGAGCGCCGCAGCGACCTGCTCGACCCGCAGACCGAGGTCGGGGACGACGGCGTACGCCGCTTCCGCGAGCACCCGACCGTGCGGCGCCTCGACGACGACGAGCGGGCGGCCGTGGTCGAGGCGTTCGAGCGCTACCTGGGCACGATCCCGGCGGACAAGCGGGTCGACCGCGAGCTCTTCTACGAGGTGCGCGACGTCGTCGGGAAGTCCGGCTTCGGCATCGGCAGCGCGGGGCTGCCGGCGTACAACGTGCTCGTCGAGGGGTGGAGCGAGGCGCTCGAGAACGACGTGCTGCTGTCGATGAAGCAGGCCAACGTGCCCGCGGTGAGCCGGTTCGTCGACGACGAGGCCGTGCGCGACTACTTCGACGACGAGGGCCACCGCACCGTCGTCAGCCAGCGTGCGCTCCAGCGCCACACCGACCAGCTGCTCGGCCACACCGTCCTCGACGGGAAGGGGTACGTCGTCGCCGAGGTGTCGCCGTACGAGACCGACCTGGAGTGGGACGACCTGATCGACCCCGACGAGATCGAGGGCGTCGTCACCCTTCTCGGCCGGGCCACCGCGAAGGTGCACTGCGCCTCCGACGAGGACTCCGAGGAGGATCTCGTCGACTACCAGGTCGAGGAGGCCGTGCTGCACGCCCTCGACGGCCGCCACGACGATCTGGTCGAGTGGCTGGTCGACTGGGGCGAGCAGTACGCCGTCACGGTGCGGCGCGACCACGCGCTCTTCGTCGAGGCCTTCCGCGCCGGACGGATCGGCGGGGTGCCCGCGACGGCCTGAGGATTGCCGGCTCCGGCGTCGGCGTCGTCCTGGTCGTCCTGGTCGTCCTGGTCGTCAGGGAAGCAGCGACGCCGGCGCCGACGGGGTGCCGTCGAGGTGCCCGGGCGCCCCGAAGCCCTCGCGGGCGAAGGCCGCGTCGACCGCTCGTCGTACCGCGTCGACCCGCTCGGCCGGCACCAGTGCGACGGCGGAGCCGCCGAACCCGCCGCCGGTCATCCGGGCGCCCAGCGCACCGGCGTCCAGCGCCGTCGCGACGGCCAGGTCGAGCTCGGGACAGGAGATCTCGAAGTCGTCGCGCATCGAGACGTGCGACGCACTCAGGAGCGCTCCCACGGTGCGCCAGTCGCCGGCGTCGAGCGCGGCCACGACGGCGGTCACCCGCGCGTTCTCGGTGACGACGTGCCGGGCGCGACGCCGGAGCACGTCGTCGCCCGCGACCACCAGGGCGGCGCACTCCTCCACCTCGGCCGGGGTCGCCAGCGAGAGCGTCTCGACCCCCAGCGCGCGGGCGGCGTCCTCGCACTCGCGGCGGCGGGCACCGTACCCGGCCTCGTCGGAGTCGCTGTGCGTGTGGCTGACGCGGGTGTCGACGACGGTGAGGGCGAGCCCGGCGGCCGGCAGGTCGAACCGCACCGGCGTCACCGGGTCGCTCGCACCGGCGGCGAAGTCGAGCAGCACGGCCCCGCCGGCGGGCACCCGGAGCACCGCGGCCTGGTCGAGGCCGCCGGTCGGCGCGCCGACGACCTCGGTCTCGGCACGCCGGCACACCTCGGCGAGCAGCGCGCGGGTGTCGTCGTGGAGCGGCCGGTCCAGCAGCCCCCAGACCGCGACCGCGACGGCCGCCTCCAGCGCGGCCGAGCTCGACAGCCCGGCGCCCAGCGGCACCGTGGACTCGACGTGCAGGTCGCAGCCGGGCACCGGGACGCCGTCGGCGGCGAGCACCCAGAGCACACCCGCGGCGTACGCCGCCCAGCCGTTGACGCGGCCCGGTCCCAGGTCGCTCAGCCGGCCCTCCCACGCGCCCTCGACCGCGCCGCTGGTGAGCCGCACGACGTCGTCGTCGCGCGGGGTGGCGGCCACCGTCGTCTCGTCCGGCAGCGCCACCGGCAGGCACAGCCCGCCGTTGTAGTCGGTGTGCTCACCGATCAGGTTGACCCGGCCGGGGGCGCGGGCGGTGACGGTGGTGGGGGCGGATGAGTCGAGCACCCGCTCACCCTAGGGAGGAGACGCGCCTTCCCTAGGGAGGAGACGCGCCTTCCCTAGGGTGGGTCGCATGAGCGCGGAGCCGCCCGAGGAGGTCGTCGAGCTCGCCCACCAGGTGCTCGACCTGGCTCGCGAGGGACATACCCAGCGTCTTCTGGCGTACGTCGGCGCGGGTGCGCCGGTGGACCTCGCCGACGCCGCGGGCAACACGCTGCTGATGCTGGCGGCGTACCACGGGCACGCCGGGACCGTCGCCGCGCTCGCCGCGGCGGGGGCGGGCGTCGACGCGCTCAACGACCGAGGTCAGTCGCCGCTGGCCGGTGCGGTCTTCAAGGGCGAGGACGAGGTCGTCGCGACGCTGCTGGCACACGGTGCGGACCCGGACGCCGGTACGCCGACCGCACGAGCCACCGCGGAGATGTTCGGCCGCTCGCTCTGAGACGAGCGGAACGACGCTCCCGTCGGGAGCGCCGGATACGATCACCGGCCGTGCAGTTCCTCGACGGTCACCAGCCCCCGCACGACCTCACCTACGACGACGTCTTCATGGTGCCGCGCCACAGCACCGTGGCCAGCCGGTACGACGTCGACCTCGGTACGGCGGACGGCACCGGGTGCACGATCCCGCTGGTCGTGGCCAACATGACCGCCATCGCCGGCAAGCGGATGGCCGAGACGGTCGCCCGCCGAGGGGGCCTCGTCGTCATCCCGCAGGACATCCCCGTCGGCGTCGTGACCGACGTCGTCGCGCAGGTGAAGTCGCGCCACCACGTGCACGACACCCCGATCGTGCTGAGCCCCGACCAGACCGTCGCCGAGGCGCTCTCGCTGATGCCGAAGCGCGCGCACGGCGCCGCGGTGGTCGTCGTCGACGGTCGTCCGGTCGGCGTGGTCACCCAGGACGACTGCCGCGAGGTCGACCGGTTCGCCCAGGTCGGCCAGGTCATGCACACCGGGGCCGTCACCGTCGCGGCCGACACCGACCCGCGCGAGGTGTTCGACCGGCTCGACACCGCCCGCGCCGGCATGGCGGTCGCGGTCGCCGCCGACGGCACGCTGGCCGGCGTGCTGACCCGCACGGCCGCGCTGCGCGCGACGCTCTACCAGCCCGCCGTCGACCCCCGGGGCGGCCTGCGCGTAGCCGCCGCCGTCGGGGTCAACGGCGACGTCGCCACCAAGGCCGCGGCGCTCCTCGAGGCCGGGGTCGACACGCTCGTGGTCGACACCGCGCACGGCGACCAGGACCGGATGCTCGACGCCCTGGCGGCGGTGCGCGCCCTCGACCCGCAGGTGCCCGTCGTAGCGGGCAACGTCGTCTCCGCCGAGGGCACCCGTCGCCTGCTCGACGCCGGCGCCGACGTCGTCAAGGTCGGCGTCGGCCCGGGTGCGATGTGCACGACCCGGATGATGACCGGCGTCGGCCGACCACAGTTCTCCGCCGTGCTGGAGTGCTCGGCGGCCGCTCGCGAGGCCGGCGGCCACGTGTGGGCCGACGGGGGAGTGCGCCACCCGCGCGACGTCGCGCTCGCGCTCGCCGCCGGCGCCTCCTCGGTGATGATCGGGTCGTGGTTCGCCGGCACCCTCGAGTCGCCCGGCGACCTGATGCACGACTCCGACGGCCGGGCCTACAAGACGTCCTTCGGGATGGCCTCGGCGCGCGCGGTCGCCCACCGCACCGCGACCGAGTCGTCGTACGACCGGGCGCGCAAGGCGCTCTACGAGGAGGGCATCTCCTCCTCGCGGATGTACGTCGACCCGGCCCGCCCGGGCGTCGAGGACCTCATCGACGAGATCTGCTCCGGCGTGCGCTCGGCCTGCACGTACGCCGGAGCCACGACCCTCGCCGAGCTGCACGAGCGTGCGCTCGTGGGCGTCCAGTCGGCTGCTGGCTTCACCGAGGGGCGTCCGCTCGCCACCAGCTGGTGAGCCTGTCCGGCGCGCTCGCGGGGCGGGTCAGCGGCTCGAGCGGGACGTGCGGCCTCGGGCGACGCCGACGAACGCCTGGGTGACGTCGGAGTCGCGGTCGCGCAGCCACACCAGCGCGACCACGCTCGGGTCGAGGTCGGTCACCGGGCGGTGCACGACGTCCTTGCGGCCGTGCAGCCGCGCGACCGACATCGGCACGACCACGACCCCGGTGCCGGCCGCCACCGTCTCGACGGCGTCGCGGTAGCCCATCGCCGGCCAGTCGAGCTGCTCGGCGGTCGGGCGCCAGCCGGACGGGTGCGGCCGGACGAGCTGGTCGTCCAGCAGGTCGTCGGTCGTGACGCCGTCGACGGGGTCGGCGGCGGCGATCACGTGCTCGCGGCCGGCGACGGCGACCGGCGCCTCGTCGTACAGCCGCACCTGGTGGAGGTCGTCGGCCGCGCCGTCGTCGAGCGGCAGCCGGGCGAGCACCATGTCGACCTCGCCGGACCGGAGCGACGGGCCCTGCTCCTCCTCGGTGAGCGGCACCAGGTCGAGGCGCTCGGGCCGCTGGTCGCGCCAGCGCCTCGCCCACTTGTCGGGGGTCGCGCCCTCGACGAACCCGACCCGCAGTCGTCCGCTCACCGGTTCCACGCAGGCGAGTATGACGAGCGCCTCCCCGTCGGTGCCGGGCGGCGTCCGCTCGGGTGGACCGGCGCTCGACACCGCGTGGCTAGCGTCGAGGCATGCGCGTCCTCGTCACCGGAGCATCCGGCTACGTCGGCTCCCGGCTCGTGCCCGCCCTGCTCCAGGCGGGGCACCAGGTCGTCGTCGCGGCCCGCGACGTGGCAGGGCTCGACCGCTTCTCGTGGGCCGGCGACGTCGAGCGCCGCTACCTCGACGTGGGCGACACCGTCTCGGTGCACCTCGCGGTCCGCGACGTCGACGCGGTGGTCTACCTCGTCCACTCGATGGGCGCGGGGTCGTTCGTCGACCGCGACCGGGAGGCCGCTGAGGACCTCGTGGCCGCCACGACCCGAGCCGGCACCGAGCGGGTGGTCTACCTGTCCGGCCTGGTGCCCGAGGGCCAGCTGTCGGACCACCTCCGCTCGCGCCACGAGGTCGAGGAGATCCTGCTCGCCGGTCCGGTGCCGGCCACCGTGCTGCGCGCGTCGATGGTGATCGGCGGCGGCTCGACGTCGTTCGAGGTGATGCGGCGGGTGAGCGAGCGGATGCCGGTGACCACGCTGCCGACCTGGATGCGCACCCGCATCCAGCCGATCGCGGTCGAGGACGTCGTCGCCCTGCTGGTGGCCACGCTCGAGGGTGCCCCGCGCAACCGCGCGTACGACGTCGGCGGCGACGAGGTGCTCACCTACGCGGCGCTGCTCGACCGGTTCGCCCAGGCGGCTGGGCTGGTGCGGCCCCAGGTGCGGGTGCCGCTCGTGCCGGCGGCGCTCGTGGGTGAGGCGGTCGCCGTGCTGAGCGGTCTGCCTCGCTCCACCGTGCGGGCCCTGGTCAAGAGCCTCGGGCACGACATGGTCTGCCAGGACGACGACGCCCGCAGCGAGCTGGTGCCGGGTCGACGCTTCGTGACAATCGACGAGGCGCTCGTGCGCTCGCTCGTCGGGGAGACCCGCGCGACCGACGCCGACGGCGACATCCAGGGCGAGGCGACGAGCGACCCCGCCTGGGTGGGGACCACCCGTCGCGGCCGTACCTGAACGGCGTTCCGCCCACACGTCGTCGGCTCCGCACAACCCCACACGGGGACCTCGCGAACGTTCGGTTGTTCGGAATCGTACGAGTTTGCCCAGGTCTGACGCCTGGCGAGCAGGCATGACAGGATGTGCCTGTGAATCGTGTCAGAGGTACCGACAGGTCTAGACCGATGCCTCTGGATTTCCCAAGGTTGGCGCAAGGCTGGCCTCACTTCCCCGAATCTCAGGCACATTCCGGCATGCTGGACGGCATGTCTGCAGAGCCCCACCTCGCGGACGCGCAGGATCCCGCCCTCCGCGTCGCCGCCAAGAACATCGACGCCGCCCTCCTCGGGCGTCGCATCCGTCACGCCCGCCAGCGCAGTGGCCTCACCCAGGGCCAGGCCGCCGGCGAGGACATGTCCACCGCCTACATCTCCCGCATCGAGGCCGGCCAGCGCCGGCCGGGCATCCACCTCCTCGTGCGTCTCGCGACTCGCCTCGGCACCACCGCCGGCGAGCTGCTCGCGCCCGACGAGTCCGCTGCCTGCGTCGATCCGGAGCTGGTCGCACGGGCGACGCTCGAGCTCGACTACGCCGAGCTCTCGCTGCGCACGGGCGACGCCCACGCCGCGCTCGCACGGCTGAAGTCGATCGAGATCGACGGCGACGTGCCCGTCGACGTCCGGCGCCGGGCGTCGTACCTGCACGCCCTGGCACTCGAGGGCACCGGTCCGGTCGACCGCGCCGTGCTGGCCCTGGAGGACGTGCTCGCGCACGACGACGACCCGACCCGGCTCCTGCGCGCCTGCATGGTGCTGTGCCGCATCCACCGTGATGCCGGCGACTACGCCCGGGCCGTGGAGATCGGCGACCGGGCGGCCACGCTCGTCGACCAGGGTGCGCTGCGCGGGACGCCCGAGGGGCTGCAGCTCGTGCTGACCGTCGCCTCGGCCTACCACGAGCGCGGCGACGTCGACCACGCCGCGCGCCTGTGCCTACGGGCCGTCGACGACGCCGACGAGCTCGGCTCGCCGCGCGCGCTGGCCTCGGCGTACTGGAACAGCTCGATCATCGAGATGGAGCGCGGCCACGTGGAGGAGGCTCTCCCCATGGCCCGCAAGGCCATCGCGCTGCTCGAGGTCGGTGAGGACGCCCGCTCGCAGGCTCGCCTGCGCAGCCAGCTCGGCATCCTGCTGCTCCGTCAGAACCCGCCGCAGCCCGAGGACGCTCTGGTCCACCTGCGGAGCGCCGAGCAGGAGATGGCCTGGAGCCACGCCACCTCGGTCGACCTCCACCGCAACATGCTCGGCATGGCGCGCGCTCGCTACCTCCTGGGTGACCTCGACGTCGCCCGGGGCATGGCGGAGGAGTGCCGCGACCAGATCGCGGACGACTCGCCACTGCTCGGCGCCGAGGCCGAGGTGCTCCTCGGTCGCATCGCCACCGCGGAGAGCCGCGTCGACGACGCGGTCTCGCAGTTCCGCTCCGCCATCACGCGCCTGTCGATGATCGGCTCCGACCGCGGCGTCGCCGAGCTGTGGTTCGAGCTCGGTTCGCTGCTGCAGGAGCACGGCCTCGTCCAGGAGGCCATCGACGCCTTCCGGCGTGCCGCGGTCTCCACCGGCGTGGGCGTCCGTGTGCCGCAGCCCCAGACGAGCAGCGCGCTGCTGAGTCGCTGATTCGCACGCGTGGCACCCGAGAAGCCACGCGCACGACCCCGGGCCCGGTGCCCCGCTGACAGGCGGGGTGCCGGGCCCGAGTCGTGTCCGGGTGCTGGCGTCGGGTGACGCTCACAGCGCCGTGGTCAGCAGCACCACTGGTTGCCGCCGCCGGCGGTGGTGAAGGTGGGGGCGGGGGCTGCGGCGCCGGTGCCGAGGAGCAGGGCGGTGGCGGCGACGGCG
>PBYI01000062.1 GCA_002729525.1 Nocardioides sp. | reverse complement strand
CGATTGTAGGTGCGACCACCGACAGTCGACCCTGGCGCAGAGGACTCCTGTGGATGCGGTTCGCGGTCGGCTGTCCGGGGTTTCGACTTCCTCCTTCGCTGGCGCTCGGTCGGGCTCAACCACCGGATCAGGCTGGCGCTCGGTCGGGCTCGACCACCGGAGCGAGCAGCCCTCAGACCGCGGTGGCGAGCCGGAAGCCGACGCCCTTCACCGTCTCGATGAACGTCGGCGTCGCGCCGTCGTCGCCGAGCTTGCGGCGCAGGGTGCCGATGTGGTGCTCGACCTGGCGCTTGTCGGCCTCGTTGACGAAGTGCGAGGTGACGTACTCGTGGCCGCGCATCGCGAGCACGAGGTCGGCCTTGCTGCGCACCCGGCGACCGGTCCGCAGGAGGCTGACCAGCAGGTCGGACTCCGGGCGGCTCAGGTCGAGGCGGCGGCCGCCGAGGGTCGCGATGCCGGAGCCGACATCGACGGACAGGCCGTTGAAGTACAGCTGGCCGCCCTGCTCGACGACCCCGTCGCCGCCACCGGGCGCGAGCACGTCGTGGTGCGCCACGGGCTGTGCGGCCGGCGCCACGGGCTGGGGCGCCAGCGGCTGCTGGTAGCCAGGCTGCTGGACCGGCTGCTGGTAGACCGGCTGGGCCGGCTGCGGCGGCACCGGCTGCTGCACGGGCTGCTGGTAGGCGGGCTCGTACGCCGGCTGCTGCGGGACAGGCTGCTGGTACGGCTGCTGCTCGTACGCCGGCTGCGGCGCGGGCTCCGGCTGATACGTCGGCTGGGCGGGCTGAGGCGGCGGCACCGGCTGGGCCTGCTGGGGAGCCGGCGCAGGGTCAGCACGCCGCGCGCGCTTCCCGACGTACGGCTGGGACGGGGACGCGACGGGGGAGCCGGGCTCGGGCGGTGCGATCGGCTCCAGCCCACCACCCATCTGCTCGCGGAACTCCCGCGCGGCCTTGGCGGCCCACGACTCCGGCTCCGGCTCCGGCTCGGCCTCGGCGGCCGCGGCCTGGGCGTAGGAGGCCCGGCGCAGCATCGAGTCGGCGCGGGCGCGCAGCTCGCGCGGCCGGAAGGGCTTGACGAGGTAGTCGTCGGCGCCGGCCTCGAAGCCACGGATGATGTCGACCTCCTCGGCGAGGGAGGTGATGAAGATCAGGTAGGTGTGGCTGAACTCCCGCAGCTCCTTGGCCACCGCGAACCCGTCCATGCCGGGCATGTTGACGTCGAGGGTGGTGAGCATCGGGTCGTGGCGGCGCACGGCCTCGATGGCGGACGGGCCGTCGTCGGCGAGGACCACGAAGAACCCCGACTGGGAGAGGACCACCTGGATGAGATCGCGGACGTCGGGGTCGTCCTCGGCGATCACGGCGGTGCGGGAGCCGGACACGGCGGCCATGCTAACGATTCCTCTCGGTGCCCGGAGGCGTATCGGTGCTCACCAGCCGGCCGCGGTGGCCAGCGCGAGCGCGCGGTCGATCCAGACGTCCCCGGCGGGCGGTCCGCCGTGGCAGGTGCCGTCGCTCTCGGCGGGCGGCTTGACCCACAGCAGCGCGTCCAGCGCGGGGCCGTCGTCCACGAAGCCCGGCGTCTCCCCGAGAGAGCGGTCGGGCGGGTTGCACCAGTCGTCGACCGGCTGGCCGACGGTGCCGTCGACGGGGTCGCCGTCGCGGCTGGTGTCGATGACGTAGTGGGCGCCGCCGACGAGGTCGCTCACCCGGGCCGCCCACTGCTGCTCGGCGTCGAGCGGCTGGTAGTTGGCGACGTTGGTGGAGAAGCCGCGGACGTCCTCGACGCCCACCCGCTCCAGCAGCTCGGCGGTGCGCTGGGCGTCGACCCAGTGCGAGTGCCCCGCGTCGACGTACGTCGTGACGCCCGCGGCGTCGAGGGAGTCCACCGCCGAGGCGAGCAGGTCGAGACGGTCCTCGCCGCCGCACGAGTCGGTGCTGGCGAGCGCGTCGGGCTCGAGCACGGTCGCCGAGCCGGACCCGGCGGCGGCCGCGATCTCGTCGACCCACGGCAGGTAGGAGTCGGCGTCCAGGCCGCCGGCGGAGAAGCCACCGGTGCAGTCGCGGTCGGGGAAGCCGTAGACCACGAACACGGGGACGGTGCGGCCCTCGGTGCCGGCGACGACGGCCGACACGTAGGGGCCGACCTCGCCGGCCGGGTACTTCTCCGGCGTCAGCCAGATCCCGGTCGGCACCTCCGCCAGTCGCTCGAGTCGCGCAGCGTCGTCGTCCCGGCCGTCGGCCGTGGCCTGACGCGCTGCAGCGGGCAGACGTGGGCTCCCTACCAACGTCTGTCCTCGTGCCGCGAACGGGTTCCCGCCGTACGCGTCGACGGCGGAGGTGCCGTCCGTGGAGCCGCCCTGGTTCGTGTCGTCGCGGGAGAGCGCGCTGCAGCCGGTCAGGGCCGTGGTCGCGAGGACCAGGGCGAGG
This sequence comes from Nocardioides sp., assembly GCA_002729525.1. Taxonomy (GTDB): domain Bacteria; phylum Actinomycetota; class Actinomycetes; order Propionibacteriales; family Nocardioidaceae; genus Nocardioides. The sequence continues at coordinate 26,657 of PBYI01000062.1, read as the reverse complement.
GCCGGGAGCAGGCGTGCGTTCCGCGTGACGCGGCGGGGGGAGAGCGGCACGGGCGTCATCCTGCCCCGGCTGACGCCCCTCGTGGGAGGGGGTCCGGCCCGACGTATCCCGAAGAAACCCGCAAGAGGCTCAGGTCGCCCGTCGGCCTGCCACGCTCACAGCTTGCGCAGCCGGACGTAGCGCACCGAGTGGTCCTCGTCCTTGCGCAGCACCAGGGTCGCCCGCGAGCGGGTGGGGAGCACGTTCTGCACCAGGTTGGGGCCGTTGATGGTGTCCCAGATCCGGCCCGCCTCGGCGACGGCCTGCTCCTCGGTGAGGTCGACGTACTTGCGGAAGTAGGAGTCGGGGTCGCGGAACGCCGTCTCGCGCAGCCGCAGGAAGCGCTCGACGTACCAGTGGCGGATCTTGTCGCGGCCGGCGTCGACGTAGACGGTGAAGTCGAAGAAGTCGCTGACGGCCAGGCCGGTGCGGCCGTCCTCGCCGGTGCGGGCGGGCTGGAGCACGTTGAGGCCCTCGACGATGACGATGTCGGGGCTCTTCACCACGACCTTCTCGTCGGGCACGACGTCGTAGACGAGGTGGGAGTAGATCGGTGCCTCGACCTCGTCCTTGCCGGACTTGATGTCCACGACGAAGCGCAGCAGCGCCTTGCGGTCGTAGGACTCCGGGAAGCCCTTGCGTTGGAGCAGGCCGCGCCGTTCGAGCTCGGCGTTGGGGTAGAGGAAGCCGTCGGTGGTCACGAGCGCGACGTTGGGGTGCTCGGGCCAGTGGGCGAGCATCTGCTGGAGCACGCGGGCGGTGGTCGACTTGCCGACAGCGACCGACCCGGCGAGGCCGATGACGAACGGCGTGCGCGGCGGCGTGCGCTGGTGGAGGAAGTTCTCCTGCGCCCGGTGGAGCTTGGACGCCGCGCCGACGTACAGGCTGAGCAGGCGCGAGAGCGGTAGGTAGACCTCCTCGACCTCCTCGATGTCGAGCGTCTCGCCGAGACCCTGGAGCCGCTCGATCTCGTCCGAGCGCAGCGGGTTGCGGGTCTCGTGCGCCAGCTGCGACCACGCCTCGCGGTCGAGCTCGATGTACGGCGAGGGGTCGCGGGTGCCGTCCTCGGGCAGGCGGGTCGGCCGGGTCGGGGGGTGCCCGTGGCGCGAGCCCGCGCCGGGGTCCGTGCCTGTGCTCGTGTCCCGAGCGCCTGCCGACATGTCCGGCATCCTTGCAGCCGACGAGCCTGCGCGGGCTCGGACCCCGCCTCTCGTACAGTTGCTGCCCATGTGCGGGATCGTCGGCTACGTGGGACCCAGGTCGGCCCAGGACGTCGTGGTCGACGGCCTCCGGAGGCTGGAGTACCGCGGCTACGACTCCGCCGGGATCGCGCTGGTGGGCGAGGGTGACGAGGTCGTCGTCGCCAAGAAGGCCGGCAAGCTCGCCAACCTGGAGAAGGTGCTCGCCGACGAGCCCGTCGAGGTGGCGCACACCGGCATCGGGCACACCCGCTGGGCCACGCACGGTCCGCCGAACGACCCCAACGCCCACCCGCACCGCGGCTGCGCGAGCCGGGTGGCGGTCGTGCACAACGGCATCATCGAGAACTTCGCCGACCTGCGGGCCCGCCTGGAGGCCGACGACCACGTGCTCGTGTCGGAGACCGACACCGAGACGGTCGCGCACCTGCTGGAGATGCAGGTCGCCTCGGGCGAGGACCTCACCGTGGCGATGCAGCGCGTCTGCCAGATGCTCGACGGCGCCTTCACCCTGGTCGCCGTCGACGCCGAGGACCCCGACCGGGTGGTGGCGGCACGCCGCAACTCCCCGCTGGTGGTCGGCGTCGGCGAGGGCGAGATGTTCCTCGGCTCCGACGTCGCGGCGTTCATCGAGCACACCCGCGAGGCGCTGGAGCTCGGCCAGGACCAGGTCGTGACCCTGACCCGGGAGGGCGTCGAGGTCACCGACTTCGCCGGCCGTCCGGCCGAGGCCACCCGCTACCACGTCGACTGGGACCTGTCGGCCGCCGAGAAGGACGGCCACGACTGGTTCATGCGCAAGGAGATCTTCGAGCAGCCGCGCGCGGTCGCCGACTCGCTGCTCGGCCGGCGCACCCGCGAGGGCCTGCTCCAGCTCGACGAGATGCGGCTGTCCGACGACGAGGTCCGCAGCATCGACAAGATCATCATCATCGCGGCCGGCACGTCGTTCTACGCCGGCCTGGTCGCCAAGTACGCCATCGAGCACTGGTGCCGGGTGCCGGTGGAGGTCGAGCTGAGCTCGGAGTTCCGCTACCGCGACCCGATCCTCGACTACTCCACCCTCGTCGTGGCGATCAGCCAGTCCGGCGAGACCGCCGACACGCTCCAGGCGATCCGGCACGCCCGCGCGCAGCGGTCGAAGGTGCTGGCGATCTGCAACACCAACGGCTCGACCATCCCGCGCGAGTCCGACGCGGTCATCTACACCCACGCCGGTCCGGAGATCGGCGTCGCCTCCACCAAGGGCTTCCTGACCCAGCTGGTGGCCTGCTACCTGCTCGCGCTGTACGTCGCGCAGGTCAAGGGCACCCGCTTCGGCGACGAGATCGCCGAGATCCTCCAGCAGCTCGAGGCGATGCCCGACCACATCCAGTCGGTCCTCGACGGCGCCGAGCAGGTCTACGACCTCGCCCGCCAGCACGTCGACACCAAGTCGGTGCTGTTCCTCGGCCGCCACGCCGGCTACCCGGTGGCGCTGGAGGGGGCGCTGAAGCTCAAGGAGATCGCCTACCTGCACGCCGAGGGCTTCGCGGCCGGTGAGCTCAAGCACGGCCCGATCGCGCTCATCGAGCAGGACCTCCCGGTGCTGTGCGTCGTCCCTCCCCGCGGGCGCGACCAGCTGCACGAGAAGATGCTGAGCGGCATCCAGGAGGTCCGCGCCCGCGGCGCCCGCACGATCTGCCTGGCCGAGGCCGGCGACGAGCGCATCCGTCCGTACGCCGACGAGCTGGTCGCGCTGCCCCAGGTGCCGGTGCTGCTCCAGCCGCTGGTCTCGGTGGTGCCGCTGCAGCTGTTCGCCTGCGAGCTCGCCACGGCGCTCGGCCACGACGTCGACCAGCCACGCAACCTCGCCAAGTCCGTCACGGTCGAGTAGCGGGCGCCGACGTGCCCGTGATCGGCGTCGGCATCGACGTCTGCGACCTCGACCGGTTCGCGGCCTCCCTGGAGCGCACGCCCGGCCTGCGCGAGCGGCTGTTCACGCCGGCCGAGGCGGTCCGCGGCACCGCGTCCCTGGCGGCGCGGTTCGCGGCCAAGGAGGCGCTCGCCAAGGCACTCGGCGCCCCGGCCGGGCTGGAGTGGCACGACGCCGAGGTCGTCAGCGAGGAGTCCGGCCGCCCGCGGCTGGAGCTGCGGGGCACCGTGCTGGCCCGGGCACGCGCGCTCGGCGCGGAGCACGTCCACGTCTCGCTGTCGCACGACGCGGGGATCGCGTCGGCCGTCGTGGTGCTGGAGTCCTGAGACGAGCCTCACCCGCCCTTCTCACCACACCACGGCGCTCGTCACCGGGACGTCTCACCCCCGAAACAACGCCGACCTACCGTCCTCGGACCCGCGGGACCTGCCCGCGGACGAGGGGGGAGTGCATGAACCACAACGTGCGCCGGCTCAGGCTGGCGACGACGGGGGCCCTGGTGGCCGCGGTCCTGGGGGCGGGGCTCCCGGCTGCGAGCGCCGGCGCCTCACTGCCGGGCCGGGTGCCCGGCGGCCAGGAGGCGCTCACCGGCGCGGGCGGCTACCTGTCGCCGTACTACACGACCGGCGACCTGACCGGTGACGACCAGGTCACCGACGAGGACCTCGACCTGCTGGTGCCCGCGCTCGGCACCACCGACGCCGATCCGGGCTGGGCCGACGTCGCGGCCGCCGACCTCGACGAGGACGGCGAGATCACCGTCACCGACGTCGCGGACCTCGCGCAGCGGGTGCTCTACGACGACGGCCCGTTCGAGCTGGTCGAGGCGTCCGCCCTCGACATGCAGAAGGCGATGAACGCGGGAGTCACGTCCTCCGTGGAGCTCACCCAGGACTACCTGGACCGGATCGCGGCGTACGACGAGCTCGTCGACGACGAGCACTCCCGCGCGCTGAACTCGGTGATCACCACCGGTGGTCAGGCGGCGCTCGACGCGGCCGCGGCCAGCGACGCCGCCCGCGCGGAGAACGGCGGCCCGAGCAGCATGCTCGACGGCATCCCGGTCCTGCTGAAGGACAACTACGACACCGTCGACCTGCCGACCAGCGCCGGCAACGGCGCCTGGCGCGACAACCAGACCGAGACGGACGCGTTCATGGTCGGGGGTCTGCGTGCCGACGGCGCGGTGATCCTCGGCAAGGCCAGCCTCGACGAGTTCGCCTACGGCTTCTCCTCGCAGTACACGACGGAGTCCGAGCCCGGCTCGGCGCTCCCGGTCGCCAGCCCGTACGCGCTGGACCGCACCGCGGGCGGCTCCTCCGGCGGCACGGGCGCCTCGATCGCCGCCAACCTCGGCGCGATCGGGTTCGGCACCGACACGGGCGGCTCGATCCGGGTGCCGTCGTCGTACAACCAGCTGGTCGGTGTGCGGCCCACGGTCGGCCTGGCCAGCCGCGACGGCATCGTGCCGCTCGCACTCAGCCAGGACACGGGCGGCCCGATGACCCGCTCGGTCAGCGACGCCGCCATCGCGCTCGACGCCGTGGTCGGCGTCGACCCTGCCGACCCGCTCACCTCCGAGCAGGAGGGGCTCGTCCCGGAGTCCTACACGTCCTTCCTCGACCCCGACGCCCTGGCGGGCAAGCGGATCGGCTGGGTGACCTCGATGCGTGGCAGCAACGCCACCACGGTGCGGCTGTTCAACCAGGCGGTCTCCGACCTCGAGTCCTTGGACGCCACCGTCGTCGAGCTGGACACCACGGTGCTCACGCCGACCCTCCAGGAGGGCAGCGGCTCGACCAACGAGTTCAAGCACGACCTCGACGAGTACATCGCCACCCACCTCGGCCCCGACGTCGAGGAGCGCTCGCTGCGGGCGGTCATCGACTCCGGCACCCTCGTGCCGGGGCGGGCCAACCTCTACAACAGCCGTGACGCGATCACCCCGCTGCAGTACGACGCCTGGATGCTCACCCACACCGCGGCCATCGAGAACGGCGAGGACGTCACGACGGCGCTCCTGGAGGACAACCAGCTCGACGCGCTGATCTACCCCAGCGGCAACCCGTACGGTACGCAGAGCACCAACCTGCGTCTCGGGCCCAACACCGGCATGCCGTCGGTGACCGTGCCGATGGGTCAGGCCACGGCCGAGGAGCAGATCCCCGGCGCCGGCGTGAACCTGGAGCTGCTCGGCCGCAACTACTCCGAGGGCGACCTGCTCGGTATGGCCTACGCCTACGAGCAAGCGACCTCGCACCGGACCACCCCGGAGCTCTACCCCGCGCTGGACGGCCAGCCGCTCCCTGGGCGCACCGCCCCCGCGGTGGTCGCCTCGCCGGCGGCGGCCGAGGGCTACTCCGTAGCCGTCTCCGAGTCCGAGGTCGAGGTCGGCGACGAGGTCACGGTGACGGTCTCGGCGACCGGTATCGCCGACCTGTTCGCCTACGATCTGGACCTGGGCTTCGACCCTGAGGTCCTGGAGCCGGTGAGTGCCGTCGTCGACGGCGGCGGCGCGACGTACACCGACGGCATCGACGGCTCCGTCGGCGTGGTGCACACCGAGCTCGGCACCTCGCCGGCCACCACCGGCGACGCCGGCCTGGCGACGTTCACCTTCACCGCCGTCGGGGCCGGTGAGGCGGCGCTGAGCCTGGACTCCCTGACGTCGGTCGCGACCGATCTCGCCACCGAGACCGAGACCGACCTGGGGTCCGACACCGTGGCGGTCGACCTGCAGCCTGCGCCCGTCGCCACCACGGGGGTGCAGCTCACCGGCGGCACGGTCGTGGGGCGCACCCTCACCGCCACCGAGGTCGAGTGGGACCTCGAGGGCGTCGAGACCACCTACGCGTGGCTGCGCGACGGGTCCCCGATCGGCGGCGCGACCGGGGCGACGTACGACGTCCGGCCGATCGACGACGGCAGCGAGATCTCCGTCGCCGCCATCGGTGCCCTGCCCGACCACGCCACCGGCGTGAGCACGTCGGCGTCCTCGACGGTGCTGCCCGCGCCGACGCGCTCGCGGATCGTGGTGCGGCGCGCGCCGACGGCCGAACGCACCGGCGTGCTCGTGGTCCAGGTGCGCGCGCCCAACACCGACCTCCCCGCCCGCGGGGTCGTCCGGGTGCGCTACGGGAGCGAGGTCGTCGTGCCCGGTCGCGTCGCACCGGCCAACGGCAACCTGCGGGTCGTCGTGCCCGCCGGCACCGGCCGCACCCGGGCGGTCGCCGCCCTGGTCCCGGACACCGGGTTCGCCGCCTCGGTCGCTCGTGAGGTCGTGGTCGCCGGCTGACCGCCACCGGGCACGCCCTAGCGTCGGCGGTGTGATCCACGCGCACACCGCCGACCAGGTCCGTACCGCCGAGCGGACCCTGCTGGACCGGCTCCCGGACGGCGCGCTCATGCAGCGCGCCGCCCGGGGGCTGGCACACGCCGTGGCCGACCTGCTGGGCGAGCCGTACGGCGCCCGGGTGCTGCTCGTCGTCGGCTCCGGCGACAACGGCGGCGACGCCCTGCACGCCGGTGCCGCGCTCGCCCGGCGCGGGGTGCTGGTGGAGGCCTGGCCGCTGACCGAGCACCCGCACGCCGAGGGTCTCGCCGCGCTGCTGTCCGCCGGTGGCCGGCTCGTCGACGGTCCGCCCCGCCGCCGTCCCGACCTCGTCGTCGACGGTGTCGTCGGCATCGGCGGCCGACCGGGGCTGCGCGACGACGCCCGCGCCGCGTTCGCCTCGGTCGACGGCGTCCCGGTGGTGGCGGTCGACGTGCCGAGCGGCGTCGACGTCGACAGCGGCGAGGTGCCCGACGAGCCGGGGTCCCACGTGTCGGCGACCCTCACCGTCACCTTCGGCACCCACAAGGCCGCCCACCTGGTCGACCCGGCCGCCACCGCCTGCGGTGCCGTGCACCTCGTCGACATCGGGCTGGACCCCGAGCTGCCCGCGCCGGGGCTGGAGGCGCTCCAGCCCGAGGACGTCACCGACCTGCTTCCGCGCCCGGGCGGCGACGCGCAGAAGTACACCCGCGGCGTCGTGGGCGTCCGTGCCGGCTCGAGCACCTACCCCGGCGCCGGGCTGCTGTCAGTCGCCGGTGCGTCCTGCGGACTCGCCGGGATGGTGCGGTACGTCGGCGACGCCGACGTGCTCCGGCTCGTGCACGCCGACCACCCCGAGGTCGTCGGCGCCGGCCGGGTGCAGGCCTGGGTCGTCGGCTCGGGCAGCGGCGACGGCGCGGCCGCGACCCTCGACGACGCCCTGGACGACGGCGTGCCGACCGTCGTCGACGCCGACGCGCTGGCCCACCTGCCGGCCGCGCTCGCCCGCCGCGGCGGGACGTTCCGCGACGACCTGGTGCTCACCCCGCACGCCGGCGAGCTCGCCGCGCTGCTGGGCGTCGAGCGCGCCGAGGTCGAGGCCCGCCCGCTGGCGCACGTGCGCACCGCGGCCGACCGGTTCGGCTGCACCGTCCTGCTCAAGGGTCGCCGCACCCTCGTCGCCGGTCCGCCCGCCGCCGGTCTCCCGGTGCGGGTCAACCTCACCGGCACGCCCTGGCTGGTCACGGCCGGTGCCGGCGACGTCCTCGGCGGGCTGGTGGGCGCCCTGCTCGCCGCCGGCGTCACGCCGTACGACGCGGCGTCGGTGGGTGCCTGGCTGCACGGCGCGGCGGCCTCCCGCACGTCCGCCGGCGGCCCGATCGCGGCCGGCGACGTCGCGCGCGCGCTCCCGCCGACGCTCGCCGCCACGCTCGCCGGGCGGTGAGCACCCCCGGCGGGGCAGGGGCCGGAGGTGCGAGAATGGGCGCATGCTCACCCCTGCCCGCGCCGAGCTGGTGATCGACCTCGCCGCGATCCGGCACAACGTCCGGGTGCTCAGGGAGACGGCCGGCGTGCCGCTCATCGCGGTGGTCAAGGCCGACGCCTACGGCCACGGCATGCTGCCGGTCGCCCGCGCGGCCCGTGAGGCTGGCGCGGAGTGGCTCGCCGTCGCCACGCTCGACGAGGTCGCCCGGCTGCGGGCCGACGGCGACCAGGGTCGGGTGCTGACCTGGCTGACCGTGCCCGACGAGGACTACGACGACGCCATCCGCGCCGGCGTCGACCTGTCGGCGTACTCCGTGAGCGAGCTGGAGGAGATCCAGGCCGCCGCGGTCTACGCCGGCGCGCCGGCCCGGGTGCAGCTCAAGGTCGACACCGGCCTGCACCGCGGCGGAGCCCCGCGTGACGCCTGGCTCGACCTGTTCGCCCGCGCCCGGCTCGGTGAGCGCGAGGGCCACTGGACGATCCCCGGCCTGTGGTCGCACTTCGCGGCCAGCGACGAGCCCGACCACCCCTCGAACGACCTCCAGGAGGCGGCGTTCCGCGAGGCGTGCGCGCTCGCCGACGATGCCGGCCTGCGCCCGGAGATCCGCCACCTCGCCAACTCCGCCGCCACCCTGCTGCGGCCGTCGTCCCGCTTCGACGCGGTGAGCTGCGGCATCGCCTGCTACGGCCTGGACCCCGCTCCCGACGTCGCGCACGGCACCGACCTGCGCCCGGCGATGACCGCCCGCGCCACGCTCGGCATGGTCAAGCACCTCCAGCCCGGTGACGCGGTCTCCTACGGCTGGCGCTGGGCCGCGGAGGAGGCGACCACGGTCGGCCTGGTGCCGGTCGGGTACGGCGAGGGCGTGCCCCGCATGGCCGGCGACCCCGGGCCGCCGGGGGCCGTGGCCGAGGTCGGGGTGGCCGGGCGCCGTCGTCCGATCGCCGGCCGGGTCTGCATGGACCAGTTCATGGTCGACCTCGGCGGCACGACGCCGCCCGAGGGCAGCGAGGTGGTGCTGTTCGGCCCGCCGGCGCCGGAGGGCTCCGACGACGAGTACCCGACCGCGCAGGAGTGGGCCGAGGCGTGCGCCACCATCAGCTACGAGATCGTCACCCGGATCGGTGGCCGGATGCGCCGTCGGTACGTCGACTCCGAGGCCGACTCGGTGACGGGCACCGCCACGGGCGCCGACACGACCTCGGTGCCGGCGTCCGCCGTCGGCGAGGTGGCCTCGTGAGCCGCCGCGGCTGGGTGCTCGGGTCGCTCGGCGGCGCCGTCGGCCTCGCCGCCGCCGGCACCGCGATCGGCCTGCTCCGCGAGCAGCGCCTGGTCAGCCGCCGCGCCGGGGAGGCGGTCGCGTTCGGCAGCCTGCGCTCGACCCCGCACACCGTGGTCGCCGACGACGGCGTACCCCTGCACGTGGAGATCGACGAGGTCGACGAGGCCGACGTCGCGCGCCGGCCCTGGACGAGGGGCACCGGCAAGGGCCGCACGCCGCAGGTGACCGTCGTGTTCGTGCACGGATACTGCCTCAACCTCGACTGCTGGCACTTCCAGCGCGCGGCCTACCGCGGGCTCGTGCGCACCGTCTACTACGACCAGCGCTCGCACGGCCGCTCCGGTCGCTCCGACCGCGCCCACGCCACCATCGATCAGCTCGGCCGCGACCTCAAGCACGTGATCGACACCGCCGCGCCCGACGGCCCGGTGGTGGTCGTGGGCCACTCGATGGGCGGCATGTCCATCGTGGCGATGGCCGAGCAGTTCCCCGAGATGATCGGCGAGAAGGTCGTCGGCGTCGGCCTGGTGTCGACCACCGCCGGAGGCCTCGACCCGAGCCGGATCCTGGTGCCGCTGGTGCCGGCCCGCCTGGGCGGCACGGTCGCGCGCCGCGCCGTCTCGACGCTCCAGCGCGGCCACCTCACCGTCGACCGTGCCCGCAAGGTCGGCCGCCTCATCGGGATGATGGCCACCCAGCGCTTCGCGTTCGGCGGCGAGGTGCCGCAGGAGTACGTCGCGTTCGTCGACGAGATGCTCGCCGCGACCCCGTTCGAGGTCGTCGCCGACTTCTTCCCGCACTTCGAGTCGCTCGACAAGTTCCACACCGTCGAGCACCTCGGCTCCGTGCCGGTGTCGGTGATCTGCGGCACCGCCGACCGGGTGACCTCGATCGGGCACTCCCGCAAGCTGCACAGCCGCATCCCCGACTCGCGCCTCCTCGAGTGCGAGGGCGCGGGGCACATGGTCGCACTGGAGCGGCACGACCGGGTCAACGCCGAGCTCGACCAGCTCATCACGGCCGCGACCGACCACGCCTCCACCCGGTGACCCCGGGTCGAGCACCGCAGCGAAGGAACGCATGAGCCTCTCCGTCCGTCGGGTCGGGCCGTCCTCGGCCGCGACCGTCCACGCGCTGATCCAGGAGGCGTTCGGCAGTCGCCCGCCGCTGGACCCGCCCGCCGACGCGCTCAGCGACACCGTCGAGGCGATCGCGACCCGGCTCGCGCTGTCGGGCGGCCTGCTGGCCAAGCTCGACGGCGAGCCGGTCGGCACGCTGCTGCTGGAGCCCGTCGGCGACGGCGTCTACATCCGCCGCTTCTGCGTGGTCTCCGCCGCGCGCGGCACCGGCGTCGCGCAGGCGATGGTGCAGGCCGCGACCGAGGCCGCCCGCGGCACGTCGTGGCTGCGCATCGTGGCTCGCGAGGAGCTGCCCAGGACGATCGCCTTCTGGGCCCGTCGCGGCTTCGTGCAGACCGACCGGCGCTCGCCGTACGTCGAGATGGTGCGGCCGGTGCCGTCGTTCCACGAGGTGCCCACGCCGGAGGCGATGCGTGCGCTCGGGGCCGAGGTGGCCGAGGAGCTCCAGCCGGGCGACCTGGTGCTGCTCACCGGCGAACTCGGGGCCGGCAAGACGACCTTCACCCAGGGCCTCGGCGCCGCGCTGGGCGTGGAGGGACGGATCACCTCGCCGACGTTCATCATCGCCCGCGAGCACGCCGCCGGCGGCGACGGTCCCGAGCTGGTGCACGTCGACGCCTACCGCCTCGGCAGCGCCGCCGAGCTCGACGACCTCGACCTCGACGCCGCCCTCGAGGAGGCGGTGACGGTCGTGGAGTGGGGCGAGGGCAAGGCCGAGGGTCTCGCGGAGTCGCGGATGCAGGTGCGGATCACCCGGACGCCGGGCGCCTCCGACACCGGTGCGGGCTCGGGGGCCGAGGGCGCCGAGGAGCTGGAGCCGCGCACGGTGGAGATCACCCGGCTCGGACCCCGCTGGGCGCGCTACGGCCACGCCGAGCCGACGGGCCGTCTCACGGTCGAGCCCGCCGACTAGCCTCGACCCGTGCTGCTCTGCCTCGACACCTCATCCCCGTCCGTCTCGGTCGCCGTGGTCGACCCGGAGGCCGAGCCCGGTGAGGACGTCCGTGCGGAGGCCCGCTCGCCGCGGGAGATGAAGCACGGCGAGCAGCTCGCGCCGATGGTCGAGCAGGTGCTCGCCGAGGCGGGGATCTCGCGCTTCGACCTCACCGCCGTGGTCGTCGGCGTCGGACCCGGCCCGTTCACCGGGCTGCGGGTCGGCCTGGTCACCGCCCGCACCCTCGGCGAGGTGCTCGACCTGCCCGTCTACGGCCTCTGCTCGCTCGACGTGCTGGCCGTCGAGGCGGTCGACACCGGCGTGGTGTCCGGTCCGTTCACGGTCGCCACCGACGCCCGGCGCAAGGAGGTGCACACGGCGACGTACGACGAGACCGGTGCACGGCTCTCGGGCCCGGACGTCGTGAAGCCCGCCGACGCCGCCACGGACGGCCCGGTCGTCGGCGAGGGCGTCGTGCTCTACCCCGAGTCGTTCCCGCAGGGCCTCGCCCCGCACCGTCCGTCGGCCGCCTGGCTCGGCCGGGTGCTGGCGGGGGAGCGGGCCGAGCCGATGGACCCCGAGCCGCTCTACCTGCGGCGTCCCGACGCCGAGGTGCCTGGCCCGCCCAAGCGCGCCTCCTGAGGAGAGGCCGTGCTGCTGCGCGACGCGGTCCCGGGCGACCTGGAGGCGCTCGTCGCCCTCGAACGGGCCGCGCTCGGCGACGACGCGTGGTCCGAGCGGCTGCTCGGCGACGCGCTCGCGGCGCCCGGCGCGGCGGCGTACGTCGTGGCGGTGGTCGACGACGCCATGGTGGGCTACGCCGCGCTCGACCTCGGCCCGGTCGCCGCCGGCATCGGCGACCTGCTGCGCATCGCCGTGGACGCCCGGCAGCGCCGCCGCGGGATCGCGACGGCGCTGCTGGGCGACGTGGTGGCCCGGGCGACTGCCGGGGGAGCCGAGCGGCTGCTGCTGGAGGTGCGGGCCGACAACGCCTCCGCCCTGGCGTTCTACGCGGCCGGCGGCTTCGAGGAGATCGACCGGCGCCGCGGCTACTACCGCGGCACCGACGCCGTGGTGCTCCAGCGGTCACTGGGCTGACGCACCGGCCCGAGCCGGCCCGAGCCGGCCCGCCTCACCGCGCCCCGGCGAACCTCCACGGTGGCTCCACCTCGTCGCCCGCGACCGGGCCCAGCGCGATCTCGCCCTGGTCGCCGGCCGTGCCGGTGATGCGACGCATCGTCCACTCGCCGTCGCTCCACACGATGGCCAGCGCGTGCTCGTCGTCCTCCCACGTCACGTCGCCCACGAACCCGTCCGGCGGGGTCAGCTCCGACAGCACCTCGCCGGGGCGGTCGACGACCGACACCGACGCCGCGCCCAGGCCGTCGGACTCGATCGGCACGGCGGTGACGTAGTCGCCGGTCGGTGAGATCCGCTCCAGACGCAGGTCGCACGACTCCACCAGCGGGTCGAGGCCGAGCTCGCCGTACGTCGTGCAGTACTGGAAGTCGCCGCGGTCGACCGTCCACGTCGCCGAGCGCCCGCGGGTGTCGCGGGCCCCGACCCCGACGTCGTACGACGCGTTGATGCCGTGGCTGTCGTAGCCCGTCAACGTGCCGGACCCGTCGTCGACGTACACGGTGCAGCCGTCGGCGTCGGCAGGCCCGCCCTCGGGGTCGAAGCAGTTCGGCCCGCCGGTCATCCCGACCACGGTCGCAGCCTGGTCGAGCCCGGTGGCGAGCACGGCCTCGCCGGTGGTCTGCGGGTCGTCGACGGCCCAGTTCGTCATCAGGGTGCCGTCGGCGTCGATGAAGGCGATCGCGTCGCTGTCCTCGCTGGCCACGATCCCGCTGGTCGAGGACGTGCTGCGGACGGAGTTGGAGAAGATCACGTGCACGTAGGACGCGCCCGACGGGTCGACGCCGTACGCCGCCACCAGGTCGCCGGGACCACCCAGCCACGCCGCCTGCTGGTAGCGCTGCGCGAGGCGCACCTGCGAGCCGTCGGCGCGGTGGAGCACCCGGCCCTCGAGGTAGTCGACGCCGGGGGCGTCGCCGGTCCCGGCGTCGACGCCACCGGGAGGCGGGGTCTCCGACGGCGACGGGGTCTGCTCCGGGTCGGTGGCCGTGGTCGGCTCCGGCGACGCCGGAGTGCTCACGGAGGGGGTGCCGGCCGGGTCGAGCCCGTCGGCACCCACCCGGTCGGCGCCGGCGATCGCGAAGGGCGTCACCACGGCGACGACGGCGGCGACACCGCCGACGACGGCCGCGCGGCGACGACGACGGATGCTGCGCGCGCGGCCGATGACGGCGCTCGCGCCGAGCCCGGAGCCCGCCTCGACGCCCTCGGCGGTGCGGTCGAGCGAGCCGCTGAGGGCCTGCTCCCACTGGTGCTGGTCGTGGCTCATCGGTCCTCGCCCTCCTGGTGCTGGGTGGACTGCTCGTGACGGGGGTGGAGGTGGTCGGGCACCCGCTCGCGCAGGGCCGCGATCGCGCGGCTGCACTGCGACTTCACGGTGCCGACGGAGATGCCGAGCGCGTCGGCGGTCTCGGCCTCCGACAGCTGCTCGTAGTAGCGCAGCACCAGCACGGCCCGGGCCTTCGGCGGCAGCGTCATGACCGCCTCCCACAGGGCACGGTCGCGGCCGGCGTCCAGCACGGCGTACTCGTCGAGGTGCGGGGCGCCCTCGGGCACCTGGTCGGTGCTGTGCTCGCGGCGGCGCCAGGCCCGGCGGAACAGCGAGGTCTGCTCGTTGACGATGCTGCGGCGCACGTAGGCGTCCATGGAGTCCGCGGCGCGCACCTTGTCCCACGCGAGGTAGAGCTTGGCCAGGGCGGTCTGCAGGACGTCCTCGGCCTGGTGCGGGTCGCCGGTCAGCAGGTACGCCGTGCGCAGCAGTCGACCCCGGCGCGCCTCGAGGTACGCCGTGAACTCGGCGTCCCGGGCCTCCTTGCCCGCGCGTGCGGTCACGCCCCCAGTGTGGGGGTGACCGTCCGGTCCGGGCCGCACTGCGGCCCCGCCGGTCGCTCGTGTCTGGTTCATGCCCCCTGGACGCCGCCGGGGCCGATCGGGTTGCAATCGCCCGTGGTGTCCGCGGCGGCCCCGTGCCCGGCTCGCCCGGACCGTCCTAGAAGAGCGTGTCCGTCCAGGCGACCGTGCTGCCCACGGGGAGCGGGTCGATGCCGGGCACGGGCGTCACCTCGCCGGTCGTGGCGTCGACGCGGACCAGGCGCTGCTCCGAGACGGTCAGGTCGACGCCCAGCAGGTGCTCCTCGTCCTCCCAGACGAGCCGACCGGTGTCGGCCGGCAGGTCGACGCGTGCCAGCGTCTCGCCGGTGTCTGCGTCGAGCACCTCCGCGCGGCTGCCGCCCTGCGTCCAGGCGAGCACGCGGGTGCCGTCCGGGCTGATCCGACCGCCGAGCAGCCCGTCCTCGCGCCACAGCACCTCGCCGTCGGAGGTCACCATGCCGGCCTCGGTGCGGACGGTGAGGAACGTCGTGAGGAACCGGTCGTGCGCGGCGTCGTAGCCGTCGGGCGACGGGAGCTCGACCCGGGACCGTTCGGTGCCGTCGCGGTCGAGCACGATCGCCTCGGCGTCGGCCGCCGACCAGAGGGCCACGGTGCCGTCGACGCCCACACCGAAGATCCGCCAGCCGTACTCACCGGCCCGGGCGGGCAGGGCGGCCGTGGTCTCGGTGCCGTCAGCCCACACGTGCAGCACCGGGTCGGAGGCGCGGTCGTCGCAGCCCGCCGTGATCCAGGCGACCGCACCGCCCTGGCCGGCGTTCGGGTAGCCGGTCGAGCAGACCTCGCCCTCCGGCTGCTCCGCCGTGCCGTCGGCGCCGACGGTCGTGAGGTACAGCAGGGGGCCGTCGAGGTCGGGGTCGGACGCCACGAGCAGGCGGTCGCCGACGGGCACGACGTCCTGCGGCTGCTCCGAGGGCAGGGTGACGGGCGAGCCGTCGGGGGCGTGGTAGACGCCGTCGACGACGTACCCGGTCAGCGGTGCGCCGTCGGTCGCCGGTGTCTCGCTCGGGGGCGTCGTGGGGTCGGTGGCCACCGGCACGTCGGGCGCGGAGCGCTCGCCACCGGCGACCAGGACGGCCGGCACGGCGACGGCGACCACGGCGGCGGTCGCGGCGAGGGTCAGGCCGGCCGCGCGGCGACGGCGGGCCGCACGCGCCGAACGGGCCACGCGGGCCAGCGGGGTCGGACGGACCGGGGTCTGCTCGGCCTGCGACGACAGGGTGTCGCGCAGGACGTCCTCGAGGTGGCTCATCGGTGCTGCTCCTGCTCGGAGAGGTCGGACTGCGGGTGCTGGGGCGAGAGGTGGTCGGCCAGCGACGGGACGTCGCGGCGCAGCCTGTCCAGGGCTCGGCTGGCCTGGGACTTCACCGTGCCCACCGAGATGCCGAGCACCTCGGCCGTCTCCCGCTCGGTGAGGTCCTCGTAGTAGCGGAGCACCAGCACCGCGCGCTGCCGCTCGGGCAGGTCGCGCACCGCGCTCCAGACGGCGTCGCGCGTGCCGTCGTACGTCGTGTCGTGCGTGCCGGCGGCGGTCGCTCGCTCGGGCAGCTCACCCGTCGGCGCCTCGTGCCGCCGGAACGCCCGGCGCCACCAGGAGCGGTGGGCGTTGACCAGGACGCGCCGTGCGTAGGCGTCGACCTGGCCGCGGTCGGAGATCCTCGGCCACGCGACGTACAGCTTGGTCAGCGTGGTCTGGACGAGGTCGGCGGCGGTGTGCGGGTCGGGCGCCAGGAGGTGGGCGAGTCGCTGCAGCGCTGGTTCCCGAGCGACCAGCCAGCTCTCGAAGTCGTTCACGTGTCTTCCACTCCGCACCCACCCCCTACGGTTGCACCCGCACCCGACTTTCTTTCCACAAGGAGCACCACCCATGCCGCAGACCGTGAAGGCCGTCGTCGCGATGTCGAAGGGGGCCCCCGTCGAGCTGGTCGACATCGTCGTCCCCGATCCGGGCCCGGGTGAGGCCGTCGTGCAGGTGCAGGCCTGCGGCGTCTGCCACACCGACCTGCACTACCGCGAGGGCGGCATCAACGACGAGTTCCCGTTCCTGCTCGGCCACGAGGCCGCGGGCGTCGTGGAGGCCGTCGGCGACGGTGTCACCGACGTTGCGCCGGGTGACTTCGTCGTCCTCAACTGGCGTGCGGTGTGCGGCGAGTGCCGCGCCTGCAAGCGCGGTGACCTGAAGTACTGCTTCGCCACCCACAACGCGACCCAGAAGATGACCCTCGCCTCGGGTGACCAGGCCGGCACCGAGCTCTCGCCGGCCCTGGGCATCGGCGCCTTCGCCGAGAAGACCCTGGTCGCCGCCGGCCAGTGCACCAAGGTCGACCCGGACGCCCGTCCGGCCGCCGCCGGCCTGCTCGGCTGCGGCGTGATGGCCGGCATCGGCGCGGCGATCAACACCGGCGAGGCGACCCGCGGCAAGTCCGTCGCGGTCATCGGCTGCGGCGGCGTGGGCGTGGCCGCGGTCGCCGGTGCCGCGCTGGCCGGCGCGAGCCCGGTCATCGCGGTCGACATCGACCCCAAGAAGCTCGAGGCCGCCAGCAGGATGGGCGCGACGCACACCGTCGACTCCAGCAAGGTCGACCCGATCGAGGCGATCAAGGAGATCTGCGGCGCCGTCTACGAGGGCGCCGAGGGCGCCGACGTGGTCGTGGAGGCCGTGGGTCGCCCCGAGACCTGGAAGCAGGCGTTCTACGCCCGCGACCTCGCCGGCACCGTCGTCCTGGTCGGCGTACCGACGCCGGACATGAAGGTCCCGGACCTGCCGCTCATCGACGTCTTCGGCCGCGGCGGTGCGCTCAAGTCGTCCTGGTACGGCGACTGCCTGCCCAGCCGCGACTTCCCGATGCTCGTCGACCTCTACCGCCAGGGCCGCCTCGACCTCGACGCGTTCGTGAGCGAGGAGATCGGGATCGGCGACGTGGAGGCGGCGTTCGAGAAGATGCACCACGGTGACGTGCTGCGCTCGGTCGTGGTCCTCTGATGGCGGGCACCCTGCGCGTCGACCACGGGGTCACCTCGGGCACCTTCAGCCTCGACGGCCAGACCTTCGACGTCGACAACAACGTCTGGGTGGTCGGCGACGACGACGAGTGCGTGGTGATCGACGCCCCGCACTCCGTCGACGACATCCTGGCCGTGGTGGGGGAGCGCACCGTCAAGGCGATCGTGTGCACCCACGCCCACGACGACCACGTGCGGGTCGCGCCGGCGCTGCGCGAGCGGGTCGGCGCGCCGATCATGCTGCACCCCGACGACAAGCCGGTCTGGTCGCTCACCCACGGCGACCCGGACGACCCGGACAACACCGAGGGCTACCTCTGGGACCTCGACCTCGCCGACGGGTTCGACATCCCGGTCGCCGGCACCACGCTGAAGGTGATCCACACCCCGGGCCACGCGCCCGGCGCGGTCTGCCTGTACGCCGCCGACCTCGGCTGCGTGTTCACCGGCGACACGCTGTTCAACGGCGGCCCGGGCGCCACGGGTCGCTCCTTCTCCGACGAGGACGTCATCAAGGCATCGATCCGCTCGCGGCTGTTCGCCCTGCCGCCGGAGACCGTCGTGCACACCGGCCATGGGGAGGACACTGTTTTACATATTGAGATGGAGCGCTCGAAGGACTGGTGAGCGAACATGAGCGACCCCGCCGGGAGGAAGGGAACTCCTGGCGGGGTCGCCGTGCCTCGCGGCGCTCCTGGGCGGAGTGGACGGGCACCTCAGTGCCGCGAGGGGTCTTGCTAGGCCGTGCGTCGTCGGTAGCTGTTGAGCACCGTCTGCTCGGCCAGGGTGAAGCCGGTGAACGCGGCGGGCGCCTCGCTGAACGAGCCGACCTCGGTTCGCTTGGAGTGAGCGGGATTCGACACGCTGCGCGCCGTCGCGGAGATGATCACCGTTGCCACGACGTTGGGCACCGTGGCTCCCGTGTCGCCCTCCGCGGTGAAGGGCACCTCTCGGGTGTAGCTGCGGACCATCGCCGTCACCATGTTCAGGTGCGTGGCGATGAGGCCTGCGTCCTCGGCCACGGGGTCGCCGTCCTGGTCCGTGGTGAGCGGCCAGTCCAGGTAGACCGCGACCTGCTCCGGGGTCGGCAGCGGTACCTCGATCACGCCACGTTCCGCATCACGACGACGGCCTCGGGGTTCAGGGGCTTCGCGTCGTAGCGGGCCACGACGCGGATCGCCTGCTCGTCGTAGTCGGCGTAGCGCTCGGTGAGCACCTTGACGCTCGGCGCGAGGTCGCGGGCGACGGCGATCTGCGAGAAGTCAGCCAGCACGATGGACTTCTGCGACGCGCCGTCCAGCGGGAGGCGCTTGGTCACCGTGACCGGCGAGCCGAACAGGCGGAACACCGAGTCCTGCGTGACGTCGGGCTGCAGGACCGGGCGCTGCGAGCCGGAGGCCTCCTTGACCTTGCGCAGGGCGATGAACGTCTCGGGACGCATGACCCACTTGAGGCCGCTCATGTTCACGTCGGCGGAGAGGCACATGCCCCACGCGTCGGTGAGGTCGTCCAGCGTGACGGCGGCGCCGGAGAGGTCGGCCTCCTGCACGCCCTCGTAGGCCAGGATGCCGGTCGGCGTGGTCACGCCGTCGCCGCCCGCCGACCAGAACTGGTCGTCCAGCTTCGCCGCCACGTCGGTCACGAGGCGCTGCTGCAGGGTCGCGTCCAGTGCGACGACCGACTGCCGGGCCATCTCGTTGGAGTAGCGGGTGATGACCTTGACGCTCTTCATCGTGGACGGCAGTAGCGAGACCTCGCCGAAGTCCACGTCCTTGGTCGTGATCTGCTCCGACTCCCCGATCCAGTCCGGGCTGTCCGGGTCGCCCTCGGAGTCGACCATCCCGCCGAGGGACGGCACCCGAAGCGGGCCGGAGGTGTCGAAGATGCGCGGGCCGGAGGCGAGGAACTTGCTCGCCTCCTCCAGCGGCTTGGTCAGTACGCGGACCACCTGCTCCTGCGTGAGCTCGGCGGCGGTGGAGGTCTTGACGGTCATGGGCGTGCCTCGTCTGTGCGATTCGGGTGGGAATCGCGACCGGCGTCTGGCCTCGCGTCGCGGCGGGCTCCTGGCCCTGCGCGGGGTGGATCGGCACTGTTCAGTTGTCAGGGGTTCAGGCGGACGACCTCCACGCGGCCAGCGCCTCGGCGTACATGCGGTCGAGGTCCGCCTGCAGCTCGCGGTGGTACGCCTCGTGCTCCTCCGAGACGTATCCGATGGGGTCGCAGCCGCACTCCAACTCCGCGTCGAACCACAGCGGGTTCGGTGGCGGCATCGGGATGCTCGTCTCGGTGTAGGCCTCGGCGAAGGCCTCAAACTGCTCGCGGGCGACGGTGCGGGCGGTGGTGTTGCACTGCTGGGGGCACCGCCACCACTCACCGATGGGACGTCCCTTCGCGCCGGCCTCGGGCTCCCACGACGTCTCGCAGCGCTCGCAGGTCACCGACCAGCCGAACGCGCCACGGCGCAGAGCCACGTAGTGGGATCTCTCCTGACGGCGCAGCGCGTCGAGCGACCTCACGGCCTCAGCGAGGCCAGCGCCAGGTCGAAGAACGTCGCCCACAGCTCCTCGATGGTGGAGCCGTCCGACCTCGACACGACCGTGCCGGACGAGTCGTGGAGCCAGTAGAGCCGCCCGACCCTGGTGGTGGAGTAGCCGCAGCCCTCGATGATGCGGTGCAGGTCTCGGGTCTTGGGGAGGTGGTCACGGTGCATGGTCGTTCTCTCTGTCGCGGGAGTCTGAGCTCGAACCGTGTGAGAGATGCTGCCGATCGCCCTGGACTGGCTGCAGCCAGGACGCCCCTGCCTCCTGGGGACTCAGGTGCAGTGTATCAGCGGGCGCCGCGCAGGTGGGCGTACTTCACGAGGTACCGGACCACCTGCGGGGCCGACTCGTAAGGGGCGGACTTGAAGGCGCGGCGGGCGTGCCCGTGCTGGGCCAGGCGTGCCCTCCACCCGACCGGCGTGCGCACCACCTCGTAAGCGGTGCCCTCTATCGCGTAGGAGCAGACCCGTCCGAACAGGTCCACGTCACGCTCGACCAGCACCCACCCGCCGGGAAGTTCGAAGCGACCATCGTTCACCCACCATTATCCGCGCAGGTCAGGGGCCAAGTCCGGCTCCCTCGCGGTGCTGGTGGGCTCGGATCGCCGCCTAGTTCCGACGGGAGATCGTCTTCTTGGTCGGCGTGTAGAAGCCGGAGGCGACCCTGTCTGCCATCTTGCGGCAGAAGCTCTCGTTCTCGTATCCCTGGTTACCGTCGGTGGCGACGATCTTGCCGTTCACCTTGAGGCGCCAGCCCCAGGTGCCGTCGGCACGCTCGTAGATGTTCCGCTCCACCGTGGCCTTGCTCTTGTCATCGCTCATGCCGTGACGATATGACGACCCACCGACAGTGGTGGCCGCTCAGAGCAGGAGTGCCCGAGCGGCGTGCTCGTCGTGGCCCCTGCGCGGCGAGAACAGGACGCCGTCTCGGATCAGCCACACGCGGTCTCGGGTCCGGCTGCGGCGCACTGTGAAGCCGCGCCACTCCGCGACCTGTTCGAGGGTCAGCGTGCTCATCAGGCGCCCGCCTGCAGCAGGCCGACGAGGGACACGGGCTCGTCGGTGTCGGAGTGCCTGCCCTGCCCGACGTCGCCGGACGGGCGGGCCAGGTGAGGCTTGCGCTCGACCAGCGCCTCTGCGGCGGCGGTGATCTTCTCAGCGTCCGGCCAGCCGTCCTCGTCGGCGTACTCGTCGGACCATCCCAAGTCGGTGGGGTCGGTGAGGATGCCCCGCACGGCGGCGGCGACGGCCAGGTCACGCAGCCGCGTCTCGGCGTCCTCGGCGCGCTTGGCCTTGGTGCGCTGCTCGGCGTTCTCGGACCTCAGCTTCTCGACGTACTCGCGTGAGAAGGTCTCGGCCTGGTCGGTGCCAGACGGCTCCCCAGGCGCGCCCTGAGCGCCCTCAGGAGGCGTGGAGCCGTCCGGGGTGCCTGCCCCTTGCTGGTCGTTCTCGGTGCCCACGGCGTGCCCTTTCACTGGAAGCGGAGTCCGGAGGAGAACCGGACCTGCCCTCGGTCGGTGTTCCACGTACGGCGGAGCTGGAGTTGGTTGGCGCGCACCCGGTCGGCCCACGTCTCGGCGGGCGCCGGGGCCAGGGTGCAGCGGCACCCCGGGTGGTCGGAGAAGTCGCGGTCCATCGGCTGCACCTCGCCCGCCAGCGGGGCGCAGTCCTCGCAGGCGTTGGGCCGCACGACGCGGCGCCAGTGCTCCACGCCCCTGGCGCGCAGGGCGTCCTGGTAGGCGCGGTGCCCACGAGTCAGCGGCTCGGATCGGGCGACCCTGCGGGAGCGGTCCAGGGTGCTCATGGCCTGGGCGTGGACCGTGATCGTCGCGAACGCCCGGACCAGCCTCTCCTGCTCCTCGCGGGGCGGGAGCAGCCCGAGCGTCGTGGCCGGCAGGCCCACCGTCGCGAGCTGCCACGCCGCCACGGCGGTGTCGGCGTACGCCGTCGCCGCGAGGTTGGCCGTGTAGACGCTGGCCGCTGCGGTCTCGATGAACCGCGTCTTGGCCGTCAGCCCCGCCTCGTAGGCGGCGGCGACCGTTGCCACCTGTGCCTCGGCCTGCGCGGCCAGCGCGAGCCACGCTGCGGTCACCTCGCTCACTGCTCCTCCCCGGACGGCAGGGCGGTCGGCGGTGCGGTGATCTGGCGGTCGAGCGCCTGACGCATCGACGCGGCGCGCATGGTCTCGATCTGGTCGGGGCCGTAGCCCAGCCGGGCCAGCGCCTCCTCGTTCGGGAGGATGCCCGCCTGCACCAGCTTCGTGACCGCGTCGGCCTCCTGCGCCACCGTGCGGGTCTCCGGGTTGGCCCACACCGTCTCGACGCGGCGCGGGCGGGAGCCGTTCGCCACCGCTGCGGTCAGCGTCGCGACCCTGGCCCACGACGGGCCGAACGTGCGCATCCGTGCGTGGCAGCGGGCCACCAGGGACGCCTCTGCCGAGCGGATCGCGTCGGCCGATGCGGGCTGGTCGCCGTGCACTCCGAGGTAGTGCGCGGGCAGGCCCGACACCGAGCTGATCGCCTGCAGGATCATCCCGACAGCCGATTCGTAGCCGGTCAGGTCGGCGGACGGGAACTGCCCGAACTCGGTGTCCGGGTCTTCGCTCTGCCACACGCGGCGGGCCTCGTTGCCGAACGGGTTCACAGCCACCATCAGCGGCTCGCCGTCCTCGTCGGTCACGACGTTGCCCTGGTCGTCTCGACGCGGCTCCTCCTTCACCTCGAGGCCGGTCACCCAGCGCCGGGGGCGGGAGCCGAACTCCGAGGAGACCATCAGGTCGGCCAGCAGCTTCGAGATCGCGTCGGTCAGGTCCGAGACGCCGACCATCTCCGAGACGCCCTCAACGTCCAGCAGCCGCCCACGGTTCACGAACGGCACCACCGGCACCACGCCCAGCGGGTTCGGACGGTTCCTCATGTGCTGCCAGCCCTCGGGAGGGATCACGCCGCCCTCTGGGACGCGGGCCGAGGAGACGTACTCGAACAGCCGGTCCGGCAGGAACAGCATCGCCCGCGCCCTGCCGTCCTCGCGCCACCGCTTCGCCGCCGCCGTGACCTCGCGGGTCACCGGGTCACGCGAGACCGCCACCTCGTGCGGAGACTCCACCGTCAGCGACGGTGCCCCGGTCGAGTCGGCCCACACCGTCACGTAGGACCGTCCCAGTGTCAGCGCCTCGGTGTGCGCGACCTGGTGGGCGTCATCGAACTCCGCGTCCTGCCACGCCTGCCACACCTCGTCCAGCGGGCGGCCGTCGACGGTGAAGCCGGTGACCCTCAGCCGCTCCGAGAGCGAGTCCACGACCAGGCGCGGGTAGTTCGCCACCAGCACCCGCAGCCGGTTGCCCAGGGCCTCGCGGGCCTCCGGGCTCAGGAACGACAGCGGCTGCTCCCCGGCGTACACCGCGTCCAGGTCGCGCAGCGGCGCCTCCGCCTCGTCCAGCTTGCGCGAGAGCGCTTCGAGAACCTTGACCGTCACCAGGACACCACCCTTCGTGACCTGGATCGGCTCGCGTAGAAAGTCGCCCGCGAGTGCGCCATCAGCGCGCACACCGCCAGGTCGATCCGGCGGGTGCTGTGCTTCGACGGCTTGTGGATGCGCGTGCCCCGGGAGTCCTCGGTCACGACCGCGTTCAGCACGTGCTCGGTCAGCCGCTTGTCACCCGAGTGCGTCGCCTGGCCGTTCGTGATCGCCTCGTGCAGGCCCGTCGTCGCCGGAGTCATGCGCGCCGCCGACTGCGGGAACTCCGTCACCGGCAGGCGCTCCCTCGCCAGCACCTGCAGCGACCGCTGCCAGCGGTACGGGTCGGCGCACATCTCGCGGACCCGGAACCGCTTGCACGCCTGCCGGATCGCCTCCTCCACGGCCAGCACGTCGACCCGCCACTCCTTGTCGCCGGGATTCGCCCAGTGACCTACGACGTCGAGGTGAGGCGTCGTGCTCACCGTCGCCGCGACCAGCGCCGTGGAGTCCTGCGAGAACGACCCGTCCAACGCCAGGCACACCTCCGACCCGTCTGGGATCGCCAGCCCCGTCGACCGCGTGCCCCACAGGGCGGGCTCCATCCACTGGTCCGACGACCCCTCCGCCCACTGACCCAGCCGCATCCGCCGGAAGCGCGGCTCACGGGTCTTGGGCGGCAGCCCCGCCCGGATCGCGTCCGCGAACAGGAAGTCACCCAGCGCCGGGTTCGCCAGCGCCCACGCCTCCTCGTCGTCCAGCTCGCAGCCCTCCGGGGCGGCGAACTCCGTGAACGTCGTCAGCGGATCGTCCGGGTTCGCCAGCATGTCGGCGCGCAGGTCCCACATCACCGAGTCGCGGTTCTCGGCGGGCGTCCCGATGCACAGCATCAGCGACGTCGGCCGCTTGCCCATCGCGTCCAGGCACACCTCGAACGTGCGCCGGTCCACCACGCCGATCTCGTCCACCACCAGGAACGACGGGTCCAGACCTTCGAGGGACTTCGGCTCCGCCGGCAGCACCTGCATCATCGAGTCCGACCCCGGCACCGTGATCTTGTCGACGTGCAGGTACGACCGCTTGGCCAGCAGCGGGCTCAGCTTCGTCATCGACTGCGCCGCGTCGAACACGTGCCGCGCCTGCCGCTCGTCTCGCGCCACCGCGTACACCCGCGCCCCGAACACCCCGTCCCCGTGCAGCGCGTACAGGGCCAGCGCCGCCGACAGGCCCGTCTTCCCGTTGCCACGCGGGATCGACCACAGGCCCAGGCGCGGACGAGGCCCGTCGAACGCCGAGCAGATCAGCTCGCGCTGCCACGGGCGCAGCTTGAACGGCTCCCCGGCGCCCACGCCCTTCGGCACCCTGACGAACTTCTCGATCCACGCCGCCACGCGCTCGCCGCCCTCGCTCGGGAGCCCGTGCTCCACGAGGGCCTTCTTCGATGCCCCGGTCTTCGGTCCAGCGCCCACAAACGTCGGTATCGGCGAATAGAGTTCAACTGTGTCAAGCAGCCCCGAGACGCCCGAGCAGAGCGGAGCCGACTTCGCTCGCATCGCGGACAGTCACACCGTCACCCAGAAGCGTCCGTTCAAGGTGCATACCTGGGTCGGCTCGAAAGACGCGCTCATCGCCGTCCAGGACCAGGTCGAGGAGGTTCTGCGTGCCGCCTACGAACAACAGGCTGCTGGGCTGCCCGAACCGGACCCCGACCTACCCGACTTCGCGTCAAAGTACAGGTGGGAGAACCTGCGCAACGCCTATCGCCTATATGTGACCGTGACTGGAAAGCACTCCAGGTGGACAGAGCAAGGCGACCTCCGCAAGATCCTCAACTCTGTGCACTTGGACGAAATCGCCACAGTCACCCTCGGCAACGCGAGATCAACCCCGCATGGAGAGCACCACGTCGAAGTGTCTTTCGAGTCGGCCAAACCTTCATTCCAAGCGGTCAGCGTCACAGTCTCGGGTCCCGATCAGGTCTGGGCTTCCGGCGTCGCGGACGCAATCCGCGAACGTCTCCTGAAGAACCGGCCCGCGTGGTGGTGGCTCCGCTCGGTGTTCACGGGGTTCCTAGCCGTCGTCATGATCTGGGGTCCGATGTCGGTAGCGCTTTCTCGTACCTTCATCGGAGACGAGCTCGACTGGGCAACCGAGTGGTCCGCGATGGCAGCAATCCTCGCCATCAGCCTCCTCTTGGGGCTCGTGGGACCCGGTCTCATGCGCTTCGTGCTGCCAGCGTTCGAGGTGCTTCCGCCAGGCGAGCGGAGCCTAGGAGGCCAGCGCATCGGGGCGATTGCCTCACTTGTCGGCCTGCTGATCGTCAGCCCAGTGCTCAGCGCCGTTGTTGCGATCTACATCAATTAGGGACCGCGAGTAAGTCTGCCCCCAAGCCTGCGGGGAGGGTGGTTTGCGGTCGTGCTCGGGGTCCACTCCCCAGGTCCGTGCTCGGCGCGTCGTGCCTGTCGGCGTCGGTGCCCGCTGCTACCTTGGTGGGTACACGAGAGAGCCCAACGCACACCTGCACACTCGCCACTGACAGCGCACAACTCATCATCATTATTACGACAAGGAAGGAGGGATCTCCGTGGACGTTTCATCGCCTGCCCTGGAGGTCCCGTGCCTTACTACTTCGCCGTCGTCGGCTCGCTAGTTCTGGCTGCCCTCGCGGCCTACCGAGCCACCCTGCGTCACCGCTTCCGCATGGCCGCCCTGCGTGCCCTGCCACCGGAGCACCTGGCCGACGTGCTGTCCGCCGTCCGTGGTCGCAGTCCCACTCCGCTGCCACGGAGGGATGCCTAGGTGGACTGCTGTGCCGCCCTCTGCTTGGCCAGCGACGTGCGGCCCTTCACGGCGCTCGGCGGGATGTCCTCGTACAGGTCACCCAGCTTCTCGACGCGGCGCCGGTGGGCCGAGCAGTACCGCGAGCGCACGCCGCCTGACTCGTGGCGCTTCCGTGTGCAGCCCTCGACGGTGCAGCCGTCTCCGGTCGGGCGAGGGAACTTCGCCTTGGACGGCTGCTTCGCCTGGTACCTGCGCTGGGACTCCCTGCGGCACTCGCGACACCTGCGGGACGTCGAGCCGTGCCTGTTCTTCTCCCTCAGCACGTTGTCCGGGTCCGTCATGTCGTGCCCGTGCGGGCAGGTGTGTCGCGTGCCGGGTCTGATGGAGGCTCTCATTCCACGGAAGGATGAGAGTCATGGCAGCACCGAGGAAGTACCCGGAGGACCTTCGGGAGCGGGCGATCCGGATGGCGGTCGATCTGCGGCGTGACCCGGCCACCCGGCCCGGCGCTCTGCGTCGGGTTGGCGAGCAGCTCGGGATCAAT
>PBYI01000061.1 GCA_002729525.1 Nocardioides sp. | reverse complement strand
TACCGCACGCCAATCGAGTACGAACTACTGTCCGAACACAACGCCAACACCGCAGTCAGTTAGCCACTGAATCTGGAACCCAAGCGGTGGGGCAGGTCAGGCCCGCTCCCGGGCGTTCGGCAGTTTCCGTGCGGCGTTCACGACAGCCACCGCCAGGTTCACGATCTTGGCATCTGTGTCCGGTGCGCCTTCCTGTTCCTGGTCTGCGTAGACGTCTCTGCGGGAAAGCAGAGGGCTGTCTCCGGGGAGCCCCGCGAGACGGCCCTTCAGGATGGTGCTCAGCGGCTCGTCGACACCCCACTGCTCGGCGTACTCCGCGAAATTCTCAACGGTAAGGCTGAGCCGGTTCTGGGCGGCGAGCACCGGCCATCTGTCGGTGGGAATGTGTTCTCCCACGTCGACGGCGACGTCAGGGGCGCTGAGCGCGACGAGCTTCTCGACGTCAGCTGTCTCCCAGTCCTCAACCTCGCCGATTGCAGCAGCCAACTCTTGCCCGTCGCTAGTGATGGGAGCATCGTCGGGGTGCGCGCCTAGCTCTTCGAGTGCCTCAAGGAACGAGTTCGCGTGGTTTCGGCAGTGGGCCCACACCGGCTCGCGGGCTCGAATTCGGTCGAGGGTGACAGGTCCGGTTGCCGGCTTCCCGGCCTCGTTCACGGCCTGTTCGAGCTTGTGAGCGTTGAGCCGGTATCTAGACGCGTTCACCACGACCCGCCCCGGGCCCTGCTGCTCTCGTCATCTCCACCGTCGCCCTTGTGCTCGGGCTCGGTGGCTGCTCGGGATCGGTCAGCATGTCGAGGGGATGCCACTCGTCTTTGCTCCGCGGCGGGGGCACCTCCGAGGGGATCCAGACCGGCTCGTCCGCCGCGAAGGAGTAGGAGCCGGCCTCGATGAACCGCCAGCTCCCCCAGTCGACTCCGAAGCTCTCCCACCGCCCGAGGTTGGTGAGAGTGCTGGTCGTGCCGAGCAGCGCCGCCTCACTCTCTGCCGAGCCCGCGACCGCCACCACCTCGTAGTAGTCGCCACGGACCACGTTGAGCACGGCGACCTGGAATCCCGAGACCTTCGCAGCCGCCTCCGCGATGAACTGAAACAGCACGTCGACCGTGCGGCCCGGAGTCATGGGGATGGCCACCCCACCAGCATGGTGCGCAGCAGGCCACCTCGACACTCCCCAGCCGAGGAAAGGGCCGACCGGCCGAGCATCTGGTCATATCGGGCTACTGCCGACGGCTCCGCGCGGTTGAGCCCGTAGCCCTCGACCCGACAACCCCGGCGCGCTAGCGGCAGGTCCAGAGGCGGCCGCACGCCCCACGGCGTCGGACCAGAACTCCTTCAGCGCGTCGGTCCAACGCAGCAGTTCGTCGCGCATCGCGCCCGCAGCCGCCGTTCGGGGCGGCTTCCCCGGTGCTCACGCTCCGCCGCACCGGGCCTCACGTCGTACCCGGTCAACGGCTACGAAGGCCGCGGGAGTGGGCGCGAGATAGCGCAGCAGCGCCACGCCGGTGGTCGAGGGCGCGACGACGAGCTGGACGTCGTCGGGCGCGGTGGTCGCCGCGGCCTGCTGCTCGGTGGCGAGCAGGATGTCGACGCCGTCCGGCGAGGTCCGGTCGCTGGCGACGAAGAAGTTGTCGGTGCGGGCCTGATAGAGGCTGAGCGAGAAGTACTCGTCCCACCCGGGCAACGTGATGCGCGCGGGACCGTCCGAGAGGTCCCACACGCAGGCGGAGTAGGCGAGGTCCGGAGAGGTCCGCACGACCTGCTGGTTCTGCGGCGTCGCCCGTGGGGCGTGCAGCCACGTGTTGCGTCCCCCCGCCTGGTCGGCCAGGCGTTTCTCAGCGACGGCCATCACCACGCGCGGGGAGGCGACGACCGTTCCGACGTGCGCGACCAAGGCGACCACGGCGACCACCAGCGCGGCGCCGCCCACGCGACGTGGTCTCATGTGTCACCTTCACAGCTGAGGCGACGGATCGTCGGCACCGGCACACTGGCTGGGTCGTCGAGCACGGACCTCTCGGGGACGTAGAGGCGCAGCAGGAGGTTGGGCGAGGCACTGGCGTCCAGGGAGATCCAGTTCGCGGCGGAGTCATCACGCCGTGCCAGCCGAGCGCGCCAACTGCCGTCGTCGGAGCGCACGACGCTCGTAGCGTCGACCGAGGCGCGGTCGTCGGTGTTGTCGGCGAGGTAGGAGCCGTCGTAGGCGGTGATCGACCACCAGTACGCCGGGAAGTCAGCGCCGGCGATCTCGTAGGCGCAGTCCGCGTCGAGGGCGCGCCCCTCCCCGTCGGCATCCGCCACGAAGTAGACCGCCTCGCGCTGGGCCATCGCGAGCAGGCCCTGTGTGGCGGTGACCGCCCGCACGTAGCGGCCGCCTTGATCGCCACCCACGTCGAGGTCGATCGACCAGACGCCGACGCGGGTGCCGCCGGTGGGGCCTCGTCCGACGAGGATCCATAGCGCCGAGCCAACCCCCAGCGCGGCACCAAGCGCCGCCACCAGTCCCCATGCCAGCACGACTCGTCCCCGACTCATCTCGCGCCTGGCTTCCCTGAGTGCCCATGGGTGGCGGCGCGGTAGGACATCGAGGTCATGCTGACGAGCCTAGCCACTAATGCAGTGCTACTGCAATAGTGGTCCGTCGGGCGCGAGCACCGCGAGGACGATGCGCCGCACGACCGCCGAGGCCTCCTTCTGGCCGAGTTGCTGGCGCGTCACGAGCTGGTGTCGCATCGACCAGTCGAACGTCGCGTCGAGCAGCTCGACGAGCTGCTCGACATCGTCGGCGGCGGCGAGCTCGGGCTCGAAGATCCCCTTGACGTACTCCCGAAACATGGCGCGCACGCGACGGGAGGCCTCGACGATCGGTGAGGTCACGACCTCGAGAGAGGCCTCGACGGTCCGGACGCCGACCTGCACGGGGTAGATGCGCTCGGCCTGGGTTAGCACGGCGTCGACGCGCTCGCGGAGCGTGCCATCGGCACTGATCGGCTCGACCAACGCAGCGATACGCAGGGTCTGCTCAACGGCAGCGGCCTCACGGAGCTCGGTCAAGTCCTTGAAGTGCGTGAAGACGCTGCGCTCGGAGACCCCGGCCCGCTCGGCGATGACGCGGCTGGTCGGGCTCAGCTCGCCGCGGTCGAGCGACTCGAGCACGGCGCCGATGATCACCTGCCGCGTGCGCTCCGGGTTGCGCACCCGCCGCCGAGGCACCTCGTCACTCACCGGACCATCCCACCACAGCCGCTGACAGTGGGGCAGTGAACGTGGTCGTGACTTGGGAGCCAGCTGTTCGCGAGCGCGACTCATGCGGCCGCACCACCTCGCGACCCACGCGGCCCTCGACGATGAGGTCGGGTTGTCCGGGGCATAAAGAAAGCCGCTCCCGGATGACTCCGGGAGCGGCTTTCTTCTGCTGTCGCACTGTGTAGCGGGGGCAGGATTTGAACCTGCGACCTCTGGACAAGATCGGACGCTACGGACGGGCTAGGACGATCGTGGATCTCCTCGGGTTTACACGGGAGGACCTCACGGTCACTTGTGGAGTGTAGTGGAACCGCTCGGGAATCTGACCGACTGTAAGTGGCCGGAATCTGGCGGTCCGCTCGAATCCCCTACAAGCGCGGATCGACAGGCTCCGACTCCAGGGCGAGTACGGCGAAGACTGACTGGTGGATCTTCCAGAGAGGCTCGTGGTCCACGAAGGCGGCAAGTGCCTCGATGCCGAGACCGTGCTCGCGTTGCGCGAGTTGGCGCTTCTTGCCGAGGAACCGGTCGCGCAGTACGTCGAGAGAGTCGGTGTAGTCGGGGCCGTAGATGATCCGCAGGTACTCGCGACCGCGAACCTTGATGCCCGGCTGGATCCGTCCCTCCGTGAGATGAGCGGGCTTGACGACCACCCCCTCACCTCCCGACGCGGTGAGATCGAGCCACCACTGGGTTGCCGCGTCGCGCTCGTCCCTCGACGCGAGGTCGACGAACCGGTGCCGCGTGGGCGTGATCAGGTCTCCTTCCAGCTTGGCCAGCTCGGCCAGGTGCCACTCGTGCGACTCGGTCAGCGCGAGCGCCCTGCCTTCAGAGGCCAGGATCTGGAACGGAGCGAGCGTCACGCCGTCGAGTCCGTTGGTCGGGTGCACGTACGCCGCATAGGCGTCGCGGAACGCCTCGGCGTTCGTGAGCCGCCGCCGCGACCTGGCCGTGATGTCACCGACGTCGAGGCCGCGTGCGGCAGCCTGTTCCAGCACGGCGAGTGCCTCGGGAAGCACGTTGAGTGCGGCAGCGCCGACAGATGCGTACTGGGCCTTGATGAGGTCGATGGCCTTTGCTGACCAGGGCAGCAGCTCGCAGTCGAGGGCGAGCCAGTCGGTGTCGAGCGATTCGAAGAGCGGGTCGGCCGCGATACGAAGTCGGTTGACGAGTTCGGTGGTGTCGTCGAAGAACGGTCGCCCCGTGCGGGTGTAGACGACCCCGGTGGTGCCGTCGCCGATGCCGAAGCGTCGTTCGGCGGCGTCGGCATCCTTGGTGATCACGGCGATGGCACGCGAGCCCATGTGCTTCTCCTCGCACACCACGCGCGTGACGCCCCACCCGGCGTATTCGTCGAAGGCCTGCTCGGGGTGCTCCAGGAACCCGTCGACCTTCGAGGTTGCGACCGGTGACATGGTGGGCGGGAGGTAGATCAGCCACCGTGGGTCGACCGCGAAGCGGCTCATGATCTCCAGCGCGGCGGCGGCATTCTCCTCAGGGATCTTGACCTTGCCGGCGTGGGTGGTCTCCAGCCAGCGGGTGCCCGCGACATCGCCGATCTTGAGGACCGAGGCCTCGCGGTCGCCGGCCGCCGGAGCGAGCGGACGGACCGGCTCGTACCACTGCTGTTCGGCCGGAACCGAGACGAGCTCGCGCTCGGGGTAGCGCAACGCGGTGAGCTCACCCCCGAAGACGACGCCGGTGTCGAGACAGATCGTGTTGTTGATCCACTCAGCCTTCGGGACCGGGGTGTGGCCGTAGACGACCATGGCCTGGCCGCGGTACTCCTGAGCCCACGGGTACCGCACTGGTAGGCCGTACTCGTCGGTCTCTCCGGTGGTGTCGCCGTAGAGGGCGAACGACCGCACTCGACCCGACGACCGGCCGTGGTAGGACTGCTTGAGTCCGGCGTGGGCGACGACCAACTTGCCGTCGTCGAGGACGTAGTGGCTGATCAGGCCGTCCATGAAGTCGAGTGCCTGCTTGCCGAAGTCCTCGGACTCGGCACCCATCTGCGCCAGCGACTCCGCAAGCCCGTGGGAGACGGTCACCTTGGAGCCCTTGAGGGCGCGGACGAGCTTGGCTTCGTGGTTGCCGGAGACGCACAGGGCGTTGCCGGAGGCGACCATGCCCATGACCAGGCGCAGAACTCCCGGGGTGTCGGGGCCGCGGTCGACGAGGTCGCCGACGAAGACCGCCTGGCGTCCGTCGGGGTGGGTGGCGTCGATCGCGGTCGTGCCGTCGTACTGGAGCTTCCAGCCGAGCTCGGTGAGCAGGGTGCGCAGTTCGGAGGCGCATCCGTGGATGTCGCCGATGATGTCGAAGGGACCGTGGATGTCCTTGCGGTCGTTCCAGGGCCGCTCGCGGACGATCTCGACCGCGTCGATCTGGTCGGTGCCGCGCAGGACGTGGACCCGTCGGAATCCCTCCTTGCTGAGTCGCCGGAACGACCGCTTGAGGTCGCGGTGCTGTCGGGAGACCACGTGGGTTCCGAAGTCCCGGTCGGGCCGCTGCTTGTTCCGCTCGATCGCGACGGTGTCAGGGACGTCGATGACGATCGCGTCGACGAGCACGTCGTGGCTCTTGGCCAGCTTGATGAGCGAGGCTCGCGCCTGCTGCTGGACGTTAGTGGCGTCGACGACAGTCAGCAGCCCCCGCCGCAGCCGGGTGCCGACGATGTAGTGGAGGACGTCGAACGCATCGGGAGTGGCGGACTGGTCGTTCTCGTCGTCGGCGACCAGGCCACGGCAGAAATCGCTGGAGACGACTTCGGTGGACTTGAAGTGGGTGCGGGCGAACGTGGACTTGCCGCTGCCCGAGATGCCGACCAGGACGACGAGGCCCATCGCGGGAACGGTGACCTGATGCGTCTCAGTGGATGATTCAGTCATCGCTTCCCTCCTTCCGGGTGAAGATCGCCATCTGGGTCGGGGTGCCGAGCGTGTCGTCGAGGTCGCCGATGCCGCGGCGCTCGACCACATAGCCGTAGGTCGAGGCGACGTGGTCGGACCAGTCGGCGAACTCTTGGCGGTTCCACTCGAACCGGTGGTCGGGGTGCCGCATGCCGACGAGCCCTTCGTAGAGCTCGTTGTACTCGCAGTTAGGGGTCGTCACGATGACGGCACCCGGCTTGGCGGCGCCGAACACGACCCGTTCGAGGGCTTCGAGCCGAGGCGGGTCGACGTGCTCGACGACTTCCATGAGTACGGCGGCGTCGAAACCGGCGAACCGGTCGTCCTCGTAGGTCAGGGCGCTCTGGAAGAGGTCCACACGCTCGGACTGCCGCTCGCTCATCCGCTCGACGCGCAGCCGTCGCGCGGCGTACTGGAGTGAACGGGTCGAGACGTCGCTGCCGGCGACGCGGGTGAACGCCGGGGTCTTGACCAGCCGGTCGAGGAACTGGCCGGGTCCGCAGCCGAGGTCGATGACCGAGCGTGCCCCGAGGTCGAGCAGCGTCTGGTAGACGGCGTCGTGACGCTGGGTGTTGAGCGGGACCCGCTTCTCCTCGGGCTGGAGGATATCCTCCTCCTCGGCCGGCTCGATGGCCTCTTCGACCTCGTCGCCGAGCTCGGCGAGCCGGGCCAGTGCGGTGCGGGTCAGGCCGCTGCGGCGGCCGAGGTAGCGGCGGGTGATGAGGTTGGCGTCGGGGTGGGTCGCGAGCCAGCCCTCACCGGAGCGGAGGAGCTTGTCGACCTCGTCGGGGCCCTGCCAGTAGTGCTTGGACTCGTCAAGCACCGGCAGGAGGACGTGAAGCTGGTTGAGGGCGTCGGCCAGCCGGACCACGCCCGTCAGCTTGAGGCGGACGTAACGGGAGTCGCCCCACTCGGCGAAGTCGTCATCGAGTGGGATCGGCTCAGCCTCGACAGTCCAGCCCAAGGGCTCGAAGAGCCGATGAGCGATCTCGGCTCCGCCGCGGCAGGGGAGCACCGGGATGACGATCTCGAGCGGGATCGCGGAGTCGGCGAGCTCCTGGTTCGCGTTGCAGCGTCCGCTGCGCGCGGTGCTGAACACGTCGGCCATCGCCACGCCCAGCAGTGACGATGCGGCGTAGGAACGGTCGTTGACGTACTGCGCCAGGGAGAAGTCGGGAGCGTTCTTCGCCCGGGACCGCGCCAGCCGGACCGGGTCGACGTTCAGCATCAGCGCGACCGTGCACCGCTCGTCGGTGGCTTCGGGGTAGAAGACGGTGACGCTGCCGAAGGACTGCTTGAACTCCTGCACGCGGTCGGGGTGCTTGTGCAGGAGGTAGCCGAGGTCGGTCGCCGGCTGGTGGGTGGTCGAGACGGTCAGCAGCACGCGCTCAGTCTGCCCGAGTGGGCAGCTCCCTTCTGGGTTAGTGACGTACGGGCGGTACGGCGAGCCCCTGCATGTCGCAGGGACCCGCCGCACCGTTCAGAACGGCCAGCGCCGGTCGCGGCCCGCCTCCAGGAGCGGGATCGCGGCGAAGCCCTGATCGCTCAGGCCACCGAAGGTGTGCCGGTTTCCCACACCCGACGGGCCGTGGCCGTACTGGTAGCCCGCCAGGTTGAAGGTGTAGACCGGCACGCTCGCCGGGACGACCTTGGTGGGGTCCGCGCCTCGCCATCCCGCCCATGCCTGCTCGTCGGTGACGATCACGACCCGGTCGTGTCCGCGGTAGTGACGCCGCACCGCGTCGGCGGTGTTGGTGCCACCGAGGTTGCCCATCCGCTCGGCCACCTTCAGCACCGAGTCGCCCCGGCGGAACCGCACCGGAGCGCTGTGGGTGCCGAACTCGACCAGGTCGGCCGCGGCTGCCCGTGCCGCCAGCGCAGCACCGAACACCGCCGCGCCGTCCGCGCGAGTCAGCACGGAGCGCCGCGACAGTCGGGTGAACATCGACCCGGACCGGTCGACCAGCACCAGCGTTCGGCCGGTCAGGGACGGAACCCCCGCGAGGCTGGCCTGAAGTGCCCGCTCCAGCGCCCACGCCCAGCGCAGCGACGGAGCCGTCCGGTACGCCGAGAGGAACCGCAGCGGCAGCTGCCGCGACCGAGCCACCTCGTCCGGATCAGCCAGCCGGGCCGCAACTTGGGTCCCGCCCTCATCGGAGACACCCGCCTCGTCGAAGTTGCGCAGGTTGCGCATCAGGGCCATGTAGCCCATCGACGGGATGAGCGCCTCCCACGCAGCAGCGTCGAGCGGACCCTGCAGCCAGCCTGCGACCTGCTCCCAGGTCATCCCAGCCGGCCGGAGGATCCGCTCACCCTCGGCGAGCAGTGCACGGCGCTGCTCCACCGGCACGGCCAGCAGCTGCTGCCGAGCCTGAAGCACGGCGAGCTGCTCGGGCACCGAGTCGGCCCGGTCGTGGCGACGGTCGAGCGCGTGCCGGAACAGCGCGCTCTGCCGCTCGTCACGAGGCGTCGGGTGGGTCAGCTCCAGGACGTCGGCGAACCGGAAGCCACGCGCCTGCCCGTCGTACTTGACCAGCGAGCGCTCCGAGTACAGGCGAACCGCGCCATCGGCCACGCCACGCTTGACCGGCTTCGGGTACGCCCGGCCGTAGCGCCCGGCCCAGTAGGCCAGGAACTCGCCGGGCTCGTCCGCCCGGTCGAACGCAGCGTCCACGATCGCCCGGTTGCCGCCCGCGATTCCGGCGCCGAGTCGAGCCCGGACTGCCTCCGCGGCGACCACGAGGGCCACCGACCGGAGGTGCACGCCGGTGCGCAGCCAGCGGACGAGCCGCAGCGTCCAGTCGCTGTCCTCGACCGCGACCCGCGCCACGAGATCGCGCAGCCGGGCGTCGCGCTCGGCTGCGGCCTCGTAGAAGGTGTCCTCGGCGACGAAGGAGGTGACTGCGAGCAGGAACAGCTCGCTCTTGCCGTCCCGGGCGTAGCCCGGAGCGCCCTCGTAGGTGGCTCCGCTGGGGCGCTCGTCGGTGACGGCGGCGCTGGCGCCGGTGCGGAGCAGACCCCGCAGGTTGAACTTGCTCATTCTCGTGTCCCTCCTTCCGAGGGTGGGTTGTTGGTGGAGGGGGTGGTGTCCGAGGACAAGGTGACGACGGCCCCGCCTCAGGTCTGTATCGAGGCGGTGATGGGAGTCGAACCCTTAGTGACCAGAAGTAGCCGTTGTCGGCGCACCGGACACCGGGTGCAACGCGGGCCGTGCCGAGAACACAGGTCGACGAAGGTGCTGTCGATTGCTCTGCCATTGAGCTACACCCGGCCGAACCGAGTGACGGGACTTGAACCCGCAACCCATCGATCCATTCGTGACAGGAAGTAACCCTCGCCTTCGCACCGGCACTGCTCGCGTTGCGACGTCTTCAGTTGTGGTGGCCCCGGGGTCCCGGAACGACGAGAGCCGCCAGCTGCGACAGCAGCGGGCGGCTCTCATGCGATGCACGGATGCACTACATGAGAGACCCCGGGGGCTCGTTCTCGAATCGACCCTGATGCGGGCATGGCGAACTGGCCGCGGGCCTGTCGGCCAACCACGTCAGCTGCGCCTTGCGCGTCATCAGGACTCCTCGACTTCTCTCACGGCGGATGCCGCGGTGACCAAGTGTGGAGAGTGCATGGCAGCTTCGCCAAATGGTTTTCGCGGACCCTCGGCAGGTCGATACCGTGCCGCCATGTCCGAAGTGCCGAACGTCGAGTACGGCGACCGTGGCGTGGCTCTCCCGAACGAGATCCTGCGCTCGGTCGTCGGCAGCGGCGTGCACGGAATCGCCATTGAGGGCACCGACGACCACGACGAGATGGGCGTCTACATCGAGCCGCCCGAATGGGTTCTCGGGGTGGAACGGCAACGTGAGGACTACATCTGGCGCACCCAGCCCGAGGGCGTGCGCAGCGGCCACGGCGACACCGATCTGGTGCTCTATTCGCTGCGGAAGTACCTGCGTCTGGCGATCAAGGGCAACCCGACCGTCATGCTGCCGCTGTTCGCTCCAGAGGACTCGCTCGTCGTCGTCACTCCCCTGGGCGAGGAGTTGCGCGCCATGCGGGCGGCCTTCATGTCCCGCCTCGCCGTCGAACGCTTCCTGGGGTACATGGGCTCCCAGCACGAGCGAATGCTCGGCCAGTCGAAGCGCAACGTGCCCAACCGACCGGAGTTGATCGAGAAATACGGCTGGGACGTGAAGTACGGCAGCCACGCGCTCCGCCTTGCCTACCAGGGTTTCGAGATCGCAAGCACCGGGAGCCTCAGCCTGCCGCTGCCGGATCGCGAGCGTGCACGTGTTCTGGCCGTGAAGCGCGGCGAGGTCGGCCGCGGCGAGGTCTCGGCCGAAATCTCCCGCATGGAGGACGCTGTGC
This sequence comes from Nocardioides sp., assembly GCA_002729525.1. GTDB lineage: Bacteria > Actinomycetota > Actinomycetes > Propionibacteriales > Nocardioidaceae > Nocardioides. The sequence goes on along the minus strand of PBYI01000061.1, from coordinate 43,824 downwards.
GGACAATCCTCGACGAGGATCGTTCACCCCTTCCCCACACGGCCGACCTCGACCGAATCAGCGCTTGGGCCATTGACGCGCAACGACGTCATTGGGGATGGAACTGAAGCCTGTGACCGAAGGCGCGCTCAGGCCTCGGCAACGCGGATCACGACTGGGAACACGGCCAGCGAGACGCGTCGTCCTTCATCATCAGCGGTGATGATGAAGTCGATCCGACTGCTCGGGCTAGTGGCGTCTTTGGTCATGGCGTAGCTGGCGTGAGCTTCGACTGCGGCTTGCAGTTTCTCGATCGTCCCGGCTGGGTCCTTGGTCCTGATGAACATGACGAGTGCGGCCTTGGAGTCGCGCCACACGAGGTAGCCCAGGAGCTGGTCGAGCGCATCGGACACGCCTTTGGGCCCGTGCCAGATCTTGCACTCTGCGATGAAGGCGTTGCGGCCTCCGTGACGGATCAGGATGTCGGTCTTTCCGCTGCCGTTGAAGAGTTCGCCGCCGGCCGCGCCCTGCCAGTACGTGTTCAAGTTGCCCAGCAGCAGGTCACGCAGTTCCTCTTCATCCAGCTTCGCCGCGGTGCCGGGTGTCCGCTCAAGCGACGTGCCCCACGCTCTGACGGCTTGGAGGACGTCCTGGTAGATCGCTTCTTCCAGGACGGGCTCCGGCACGAATCCTGACTGCGCGGTTCGGGTCTGGAGAGATACGTGCGTGCGGCGGGCGGGGACCGGAGGCCGTGGGGTCGAGGATGTGCGCACCGGGATCCCGAGGGCGTCCTCGACTGCTCGATCGTTGAGGATGCGTTGCTTGCGGGCGTCAAGACTTGTGCGAAGGTCTCGTTCTGCCGTCGCTCGAAACTGGGCGACGTCTGTGTTGGCCCAGCCGATGCGCTTGTCGATGTCCTGCTTGACCCGGTCTACCTGGCGCCGGACCGCGTGGGCGTCGAGAGTGCGTTCGATGATCTCGACAACGACGCTGCCGTTCTTGATGTTGCCGTACTTGCCGCTGAGGCTGAAGGTCGATGCTTGGTGGTCGAGCATCTCGGACGTGCCGGAGACCGGAAACGAGACGACCACGCGGCTTGCCGGGACAGTGAACACCCGGTCGCGCTCGAACTGGTCGTGGACCTGGGTCGTGACCTCTGAGACGGGCGTGCGAGTCGCGCCGTCCCAGTCGACGGCGATCTCCTCGGGCATGTGCTTGGTGAGTAGTGCTGCAACCAGCACATCCTGGTTCTCGCTCAGGATCACGTCGGGGTTGAGACTGTTCAACTCGTCAAGCGCACGTCGCAGCCGACCACGTAGGTAGTCCTCCAACCGAGGCCCAGAACCGAACATTGACTCTCCCGAACATCGAACTTATGTTCGATCACCACTCTACCCGGGCACAGGCCCTCCCAGAGGTGACGCGCCTACAGACCGAGGTCGCGGCTGGAGGTGACCTGCATGGCGTCGAGCGGGCGGATGTAGTGCTCGACGAGGGTGGAGATCCGGGTGTGCCGGGTCTGGGCGGCGATGCGGTCGAGGCCGACGCCGGCCATGGCGGCGGTGGTGGCGTGCCCGGCGCGCAGGGAGTGGCCGCTGATGCGTTCGGAGGGGATGCCGGCGGCGGCTGCGCGTTCTTTCAGCATGCGGGCCAGGCCACTGCCGGTGAAGGGCCGGGTGCCGATCCGGTCGTGGTGGAACCCGGTGAAGAGCTGGCCGGGTCGGGTGCCGCGGTGCGCGAGCCAACCGTGCAGCGCGGTGACGGGGTCGGTCTCGACGTGCTGGCCGTGGGCGACACCGACCAGTTGTCCCCGCGCTTCGGGGTCGGTCTTGGACTTGCGGACCCGGATGAGCAGTCCGTCGGGTTTGAGCTCGATGTCGGCGAGAGCGAGGCCGGCGACCTCGGAGCGGCGAAGTGCCGAGGCGAAGCCGAGCAGGATGATGGCGGCGTCGCGGGTGCCGCGGGCAGTGGTGCGGTCGATCTGGGTCACCATGCGGCGGATCTCGTCGGTGCTAAGGGGTCGGGTCTGACGTCGGGGCGCGGTGCCGATCATGCGGCGCAGGCCGCGCCGGACGACCTTGACCGACAGGTCCTCGATCGGGTTCTGCTCGCCCTCAGTCTCGTGGGCCGCGCGGATGGCGGCGCAGGCGCATTCGATGGTGCCGGCGGCGACGCCCTGGGCGGCGAAGTCGGTGAGGGAGGCGCAGACGGTGGCCGGGGTCGCGGGCATCGAGGGGACGCCGCGGCCTGCGCACCAGTCCTCGAATCGTCCCCACTGCCAGGCGTAGGTGCGGCGCGTTGATCTGGCGCGGCCGGCGGCGACGGCTTCGGTGATCCGGTCGAGGTCCTGGCTGGTCAAACCCTCTGGTGGCGTCTCACCCCAGCCGAAGAGGCGGGTGCTGGGCACAGCAGCGGCGGGAGCGAGCGGGGTGTCGTAGGACGTGACGAGTGCGAGAGTCATGGGCCTCGTCCTACCGATCCATGCCGCGGCACGGGCGGGCCGCTCGGAGTTGGGGACGCTAAGGCCGGTTTCTGGCTGTCGGATCAAATCTCAAATGCTTTCAGGCTCGGAGATCCACGATCTCCGAGCCTGAAATTCGTAGCGGGGGCAGGATTTGAACCTGCGACCTCTGGGATACACCCGTAGTGCGCTGAGCGCCTGCCGTCGCTTGACACTGTTTGACGGTTCTGGCGGCTGACCTGCGCAAACGCCACACGCACGACTTCACCGCTTGACGTCGGCTGACTCGATTTGCCGTCAAATCCGCCCACTTTCCGCCCACCTTCAAGTCTCCGGCCCTGCGTAGGCAGGCCCCGACGCGTGGGCGGAAACCTCGTTCGACCTTCAAATCCCTGCGCTCCACGGGAACCGCAACAAACCCCAACGAAGAAGTCCAAAAGTCAGCGGCCACCACGCCCACTGACAACGCGTCGCGTCGCCAGTAGTATGGCGCCCGTCGTGAGGAGCGCCTGGACGATTTCGTCGAGGGTGGCGTCGAAGCTCACGCTCTCGCCGACGCGACGCAACTCTGATGGCGCTCAGCTGAATCTCCCCAGTTCTGCTCACTGAAATTCCCCACCCTGTGGCCCCATCCGGAAGCGGGTGGGGCTCCTTCGAAGATGGCGGTCTCTGACCACACGCCGTCTATCGAAGGAGCCCTCGCTTTCCATGCTGACACGGGAGGAAGACATCGACGCTCACGCGTTGCGCCGGCAGGGCTGGACGATCTCTGCGATCGCCCGGCACCTGGGCCGGGACCGCAAGACCATCCGTGCCTACCTCGACGGCGACCGGGTCGCCGGCGAACGGAAGCCAGCCGGCGACGATCCGTTCGAGCCGTTCACCGGCTACGTCAGCGAGCGCCTCAAGGAGGATCCGCACCTGTGGGCGGTGACGTTGTTCGACGAGGTCGTCGGGCTCGGGTACGACAGGTCGTATCCGACGTTCACTCGCCAGATTCGCACCCGGGAATTGCGACCGCACTGCGAGCCTTGTTCGGCGACCAAGGGTCGGGCGAATGCGCCGATCGAGCATCCGCCGGGTGAGGAGACCCAGTGGGACTGGGTCGAGCTGCCCGACCCGCCCGAGCACTGGGGATGGGGCAAGAACGCGCACCTGCTCGTCGGGGCGCTTGCGCACTCCAGTCGCTGACGCGGCACCCTCGCGGCCGCCGAAGACCAGGCCCAGCTCATCGACGCCCTGGACAAGACCATGCGGAAGCTTGGCGGGCTGACGAAGAAGTGGCGCTTCGACCGGATGACCACGGTGTGTCACCCCGAGTCAGGGAAGGTGACCGCGACCTTCGCGGCGGTCGCCAAGCACTACGGCGTCCAGGTCGCGATCTGCCCACCGCGACGCGGCAACCGCAAGGGCGTGGTGGAGAAGTCCAACCACACCGCCGCGCAACGCTGGTGGCGCACCCTGCCCGACGACGTTACGGTCGAGGAAGCCCAAGCATCGCTGGACAAGTGGTGCGCCCTGCGTGGTGACGCCCGGCTGCGTGCCGCCGGGCCGCATGGCAAGGCAAGTGTGCTCACCATCGCTGAAGCCGAGCCACTCGCTTCGGTGCCGACCACGCCGTTCCCCACGACCATCACCGAGGAACGGACTGTGTCCGCCCAGGCGCTGGTCGCGTGGCGGGGGAACTTCTACTCCGTCCCGCCCGAGCTGGCTCGCGCCCAGGTCGTCGTGTCGCAGCGGCTCGGCGAGCAGCACGTCGACATTGCCACGGCGGGCGGGATCGTGATCGCCCGCCACGAGTTCGCACCCGACGGTGCCGGAGTGATGGTCCGCGACCACGGCCACGTGATCGCTCTCGAGTAGCTGGTCCTGGCCGGCCACGACACCAGCAGCCACACCGGCGCAAGGAACGCATCCCGCCCGGGCCCGCAGCCCGCGCAGCCGCCGAGCAACTACGCGCCCGCCAACAACCCGAGGCCACCGCCGTCAACGACGACGTGGTGATCGACCTGTCCAAGTACGACCGAGCAGCAACCGGAAGGAACACCCTCACGTGACCGACACCAAGATCGACGTGCCGATGAGCTCACCGATGACCGGGAGCCAAGCCAGCCTCTACCAGCAGCTGCGTGGCCACCTCGCGACGTTGAAGCTGTCTGCGGCGGCCGAGCACCTGCCCAGCGTGCTCGCCCAAGCCGAGGAAGAGAAGTGGTCGATGACCGCGACCCTGGAGTATCTGCTGGCCCGCGAGGTCGAGGCAACCGAAGCCCGCAAGCTCGCCGGCAGGCTGCGGTTCGCGTCCTTGCCGACCCCGGCCACGTTGGCGGACTTCGACTTCGACGCCGCCCCCGGCATCGACCGCAAGATCATCGACGAGCTCGCGACCTGCCGCTACCTCGACACCGCCACCAACGTGCTCCTCATCGGACCACCAGGGGTCGGGAAGACACACCTCGCGGTCGGGCTCGGAAGGGCTGCAGCCGAAGCCGGCTACCGGACCTATTCACCACCGCCGCCGACCTCGCCGCCCGCTGCCACCGCGCCGCGATCGAAGGCCGCTGGGCCACCACCATGCGGTTCTTCGCCGGGCCCACGCTGCTGGTCATCGATGAACTGGGCTACCTCCCGCTGCCCGGCGAAGCCGCGTCCGCGCTCTTCCAGGTCGTCTCCCAGCGCTACCTGAAGACCAGCATCATCCTGACCACCAACCGCGGCGTCGCGGGCTGGGGCGAGGTCCTCGGCGACACCACCGTCGCCGCCGCCATGCTCGACCGCCTCCTGCACCGCAGCGGGGTGCTCAACCTCGACGGCGAGTCCTACCGACTCCGCGACCACCACGCCAGGAACGACGCCCTCAGATCCACCGCGACCGGCACCCGCCGACCACTACAGTGACCACCGCCCAGGGTGGGGACTTTCGATGAGCATCACTGGGGAATTTCGGCAAGCGCCATCAACTCGCCTCCTCGTGGAATCGAACAGGAGCGGTGACTCGAACCAACAACCCTCCGTTTAACACCAGTCCTTTCAAGCACTTGCACGAACTGGCAGAAGTGCCCCCTGACCTGGGCATACGCTGCTCACGTGTCGTCACGCGCTTTCACTGGTTCTCACTCAATCCGTGACCAATGAGTGACCAACCCGCGCGATTTTGCAAGTGTCCCCGAAGGACTCACGCCACCGCCTGCTCCGTTGCTGGCACAGGGGCGTCCGCATGTCTCTCCGTGCCCGGCACCCACCACCACCGTGCACGTTGACGAAGGCGTAGTGCACCGCGCGGACCGCGGCGGGCGAGCTTGCGCAGCCAGCCCCGGCACCGCTCCCAGACGGACCATGATCTCGGTGGCCTTGACCCCGTCCGGTGGACACCCCGCAAGAGAGGATCTCCACCATGGGAAGACAGCGTCGGGGGTTCACTCCTGAATACAAGGACGAGGCCGTGAAGTTGGTGATCAACACCGGTCGTCCGGTCGCCGTGGTGGCTCGTGAGCTTGGCGTCAAGGAACAGACGCTGGGCCGGTGGGTCAACCTGTGGGCGTTGGGCCCATCTCGACGGCTGACACAAGGGCCATACAAAGATCGAGGTTAGGTGGACAGTCTGGCAATGAATTCGAGGATTGCAGCCGTGAAGACATCGTTATCTTGTCCTGTCACCATATGGCCAGCACCGCTGACCTCGACGACCGAGCTGTTGGTCAGCAGGTGATCCAATTCCTGCACGCCCTCGTCCGTTACGACGTCCGAGTGCTCTCCCCTGACGATCAGCACGGGGATGGTGACTGTTCGCGCAACACTCAGCAGATGCTCGACAAGCTTCGTCGACTCGCTGTCCATGTCTTCACCAGGGAGGATGCGAGGATCCCAGTGCCAGTACCAGCGGCCGTCCTCACGCAGTCGGACGTTTCTCTGCAATCCCGCGAGGTTGAGCCTCCGCTTTCTGCCAGTGTACCCAGATACCGCGTTGGCGGCTTCCTGAAGGGAGTTGAACCCATGCAGGTGAGCTGTCATGAAGTCCCGAATGCGATGAAAGCCGGCCGCCGATACCCTGGGTACGATGTCGACCAGAACTAGAGCGCGTGCGAGATCCGGATCGGAGGCTTGTGCGGTCAGTGCGCTCAGGCCCCCCAGAGACGCGCCAACCAGCACGGGCCGCGAGCCCAACCGGCTGACTACGCTCTGGACATCGGAAGCGTACGCGTTGAGCCTGTAATCCGCATCCTGAGACCAGTCGCTCTCGCCATGCCCGCGCAGGTCCACAGTGGTGGAGGTCCATCCTGAGCAAGCCATCTCCTCCGCAGCCTTGCTCCAGGAGTGTCTGGTCTGTCCCGCGCCGTGAAGAAAGAGAACCTCACGCCCCGGCCGCAGACCGGCCCACTGTTCACCGCGGAGCACTACGTCGCCGCACGGAAAACTCACCAGCTTGCGGTCCGGTCCTGAGCTTTGAACAAGGTCCTGGGGCACGCGTCCTCCGCCACTTTCAATGGTTTTGCTGGGCCGGTGGTTTCGAGTTAGCCACCGGCTGACGTGATCCTCTAATTTCATCAGCCAAAGCCGCTTACCCCTGGGCGGTGGCGGGTGGGGATATTCTTCGCGATGCGCCTGATTAAAATTGGCCCGCACGTCGGCCGGGCCCCGGCGGGCCCGCAAAAGCTTGTGCTATCGCTATCCACTCCGCCGCCACCGGGCCGCTCGTAATCACGTCGGTGTCCTGCGGATGACGCCGCTGCGTAATGACGAGACAGAAATCGAGCGCTGACCCGGTGACGCGGTTCGCCGCTCCCTCGTCACCCCATACCCATAACTCTCCAGTAGGGCCGGTAACCTCCACCCGGACAGGCGCCGCCGGGATCGGTCGCCCGTGCGCCCGGAAGCTGTTCGGCAGGGTTCGAACCCCGAGGTCCACAATATGTCTGAGCCTATCCGTCGCGACCATGTCCGCATCTAAGGCGTCGCGGATGTCTTGCCCATGGGCCCATGTCTCCATCAGCCGAGCGGTGACGAAGGAGAGCACGCCCATCGACGGCCCGAACCAGGGGACCCGGGTCTGCGGGACGACCGAACGAAGTGCCTGCACCATCTGCACCCGCGTCTGCACGAAGCCGCCGAGGAGCTGAGGGACGCCGATGCCCTGCCCGGGGATGTTTGCTCGGTCGACGAACGCGACCGGGTCCGGCTGTGCCTCCGCGAGCAATCGGTTGAACGCGGCCCGGTCGGTGAGTGCGAGATAGGCAGCGTTGTCTGAGAACGTCAGGTGGCTCACCTGATCTCGAACTGTCCACCCTTCCGCGGGCGTCGCCTTCTCCCAGGCGGCGACGGGCAGAGGCAGCAGCAGGCTCATCAAGCAGCCCGTTTCCGCGGCGACATCACGCAGCAGCAGCTCGAGCTGCACGCCTTTGTCGCCGATACCACCGATGCTCGGGTCGCCCGTGTTCATCGGCCCTGCCATTGCGGTGGGCGCTTCTCGCGGAACGCCCTTGGACCTTCCTGTGCATCAGCGCTGAGGTAGACAGGCTCCCAAATCCGGTCCGCCTCGTCGAGTGCGTCATGCCAACCGCGGTCTGCTGATGCATAAACCATAGCCTTCGATGCAGCGACGGACAGCGGGGCGTTGGCCGCAATTCGCTCGGCCAGCTCCTGAGCCGCCTCGCGCAGCTGTGCGGCAGGGACCACCTCGTTGACCAGCCCGGCCTCCCGCGCTCTCGCAGCGTCGATGGGATCGCCCGTGATCAGAAGCTGCATAGCCACGCGGGGTGGGATCAGCCACGGCAAGGGAGCCGCCCAGGGCGACCCGCGGCCGACCTTTACCTCCGTCACGGCGAAGCGGGCGTGCGCGGCGGCGACTACCAGGTCGCACATCTGCGCCATGAGGAAGCCGCCTGCGTAGGCCACCCCGTTGACGGCCGCGATCGTCGGTTTGTCGACAGCGACGGTGCGGCCGAAGTATGGAATGAAGTCCGGTGGAGGCGGCCCCAGCCTCTGCTCGGCCATCTCCTTGAGGTCCCCTCCGGCGCAGAAGGCCGCGTCGCCTGCTCCGGTGAGGATCATGACCTTCGCTTCAACGTCGGAGTTGAAACGGTCGACGGCCTCGAACAGGCCAGCGCGGATAGCGGAGTTGATGGCGTTTCTTGCCTCTGGGCGGTTCAGCGTCACCCAGGCGGCTCCGTTGACGACTTCATAGGTGACCGCGTCATCGTGCAGTGTGGTCATCGTGTACCCCCTAGTAGGAGGTCGGCAGGCCGAGACTGTGCCTGGCGACATAGTTGAGGATCATTTCCCGGCTAATCGGCGCGGTCCGCATGAGTCTCATCGAGCCCCACAGGGTGGCCAGCCCGTACTCCGTCGACAGCCCGTTCCCGCCGTGGGTCTGGATGGCTTGGTCCAAGGCGGCCATGCCTGCTTCGGCAGCGGCAAACTTCGCCATGTTGGCGGCCTCCCCGGCCAGGGGGTCTCCCTCGTCGTGCAGCCATGCGGCCCGCTGCGTCATCAGGCGGGCAAGATCGGCGTTGATCTTCGCCTGCGCCAGAGGGTGCGCCACGCCCTGGTGTGTACCGATCGGAACGCCCCACACCTGGCGTCCTTGGGCGTACTCCGCCGCCTTGGCAATTGCATATCGAGCGATGCCGTTGCCCATGGCTGCCCCCATAATCCGCTCTGGGTTCAGACCCTGGAAGACCTGGCGCAGACCGTCGCCCTCTTCCCCGATCAGGCTCTCAGCAGGAACGCGGACATCGTCGAAGAAGAGGGTGAACTGCTTGTCCGGTGCCGTCATCTCCACTGGAATGACCGTCTTCGTGAGGCCGGCGGCATCGGTGGGCACCACCAGGAGGCTCAGCTTGCCGCGGCCCCTGTCGTCCGTGCCCGTTCGGGCGACGACGAGGATGGCGTCAGCCTCGTCCACACCGGAGATGTAGTACTTGGTGCCGGACAGCACGTAGTCGGTACCGTCGCGCCGAGCGAATGTCGAGATGTTGTGCGAGTTCGAGCCTGCGTCGGGTTCGGTGATGGCGAACGCCATGATCGACTCACCGGTGGCCAGACGCCGGAGCCACCGCTCCTTCTGCTCCTCCGTGCCGAAAGTCTGGATCACCGACCCGCAGATCGCAGGAGACGCCACCATCATGAGGAGCGGGCAGCCGGCGGCCGCCAACTCCTCGGCCACGATCTGCAGCTCGTAGACGCCGGCGCCCCCGCCGCCGTACTCCTCTGCCAGGTTCACTCCCAAGAAGCCGTGCTGTCCTGCCGCCTTCCAGAGCTCGGTACTCTTGGCCCCGGACTTCGAGTTTTCGACGAAGTACTGGTGCCCGAACGACCGTCCGAGCTTCGCCACGGCCTCCCGCAGAGCGCTCTGCTCATCGGTTTCACGCAAGTCCATCTGGTGCTCCTTACTTGGGTTGGTTGGTGGGTGCCGGAAGCGCCCAGCTGCGCCAGGCCGCCTAGTTCTCGTTCTCCTCGATCACCACGAGCACCTCGCCGTCACGCACTGCTGACCCCTGCTCAACCGTGACTTCCCGCACGACGCCTCGATGCGGGCTCGTCATGGTGTGCTCCATCTTCATGGCCTCAAGGACCAACAGCGGCTCACCAGCAGCGACGTCGTCGCCGATAGCAACGAGGACCCGCGCGACGGTGCCCGGCATCGGCGCCATGAGGGAGCCGCCGGGGGCTGCTGAGGCGGTGGAGGGGAACCGCGGCACTCGTCTGAAGGCGGTGTGGCCGAGGCGGCCGTCCACATGGACGGTCGGTGAGTCCCCGTCACCGGAGATCTCCACGTGGAAGGTCTCGCGGAGACCGTCAACCTCGAGAACGACGCGTTGGGGCGTGAGCACACTGACGGCCAGTTCAGGTAGGCCGTCATCGTTGACGTGTGCGCGAACAGTTCCGTGGTCCAGCACATAGGCGACCCGGTACTGTGCCTCTCCGGCCTCGAAGCTGATGGTCTGCGGCTGCGACCGGTTGTTCCGCCATCCGGCGGGGACGGTGCGCTGTACCGACGCCGCCGCCCGCTTCCGCTCAACCAGAGCCAGGCTCGCCACGACCGCGTGCAGGCGCTGTGCATCGCGTCCGGCCAGTGGTCGGCCGAGCTCGACGGCGGGGTGCCGGGTCAAGAATCCGGTGTCAGTTTGACCGGCCACGAACTCGGGATGCCGCAAGATGCGGACCAGGAGATCCCGGTTCGTGACCAAGCCATGGATGCGGGCGGCGGCGAGTGCCGCACTGAGCTTGCGTATCGCCTCCTGCCGGTCCGGCGCCCAGGCAATGACCTTGGCCACCATGGGGTCGTAGTACTGACTGATCGACGACCCGGCTTCCACTCCACTGTCGATCCGGACCCCCGGAACCTGCCCGAGGTCGAAGGTGTCGACCGTTCCGGTCTGTGGCAGGAACTGCTGCAGCGGGTTCTCGGCGTAGAGCCTTGCCTCGACCGCATGGCCGATGATGGCAGCATCCGACACCTCGGCGGGAAGCGGTTCGTCCTGGGCGACCATGAGCTGCAGGCGGACCAGGTCGAGCCCGGTGACGAGCTCGGTGACCGGATGTTCGACCTGGAGCCGGGTGTTCATCTCGAGGAAGTAGTACTCCCCCCGAGCGTCCATCACGAACTCCACGGTCCCAGCACCGACGTAGCCAACGGCTTTGGCCGCCGCCACAGCGTCCCGGCCCATACGCTCGCGCAGGTCTTCGTCCACCGCGGATGAAGGGCTCTCCTCGATGATCTTCTGATATCTACGCTGGATCGAGCACTCGCGCTCGAACAAGTGCGCAACGTCGCCATATGTGTCGGCCAGCACCTGCACCTCCACGTGGCGAGGAGATACCACGAGTCGTTCCAGGAACACGGTCGCGTCGCTGAAGGCAGCAGCGGCCTCCCGCTTGGCGGCCGCGACGGCATCGAGCAGGTCGCCGGGCTCAAGCACCGCGCGCATGCCACGCCCGCCACCACCCGAGGACGCCTTGACCAGTAGCGGATAGCCGAGGTCTTCAGCCGCCTGACGGACCGTGTTCGTGTCCAGGTCGGTCACGTCGGCCCATGGCAACGTAGGGACGCCGGCACCGGCCATGATCGCCTTGGCGGCGAGTTTGGAACCCATCGCCTCGATCGCGTCCGGCGGGGGCCCCACGAACGTGAGTCGGTTCTCGGCGCAGAGACGGGCGAAGCCGGCGTTCTCGGATAGGAACCCGTAGCCAGGATGAACGGCGTCGGCGTTCACCCTGAGGGCGGCATCCACCAGGAGATCGGGACGCAGGTAGGTCTCCGCCGGGCTCACCCCTGGCAGCCGTACGGCTACGTCCGCCTCGGCCACGTGGGGCGCGTCCACGTCGGCGTCGGAGTAGACGGCGGCCGTGCTGATGCCCATGTCGCGACAGGTACGGAAGATCCGCCGCGCGATCTCACCGCGATTCGCGACCAGGACCATGCTTATCGAAGGCACAGGCTCACATCCTGAATACGCCGTAGCCGCGCTGGCCACGGACTTCGTTGTTGTGGATCACGGACAGGCAGATGCCGAGGACAGACCGCGTATCACGCGGGTCGATGACGCCGTCGTCGTAAACCCTTGAGCTGTTCGCCAACGCAGTCTGCTCGCTCTCGATCTGCGACTGAACGGTCTCGCGCATGACGGCGTCGGCAGCCTCGTCGAACGGGAGCCCCCTGTCGGCTGCCGACTCCCTTGCGACGATGGACATAACGCCCGCGAGTTGTTGAGGTCCCATGACGGCGGTCCTGGAGTTGACCCAGGAGAAGAGGAAGCGGGGGCCGAAGGCTCGCCCGGCCATGCCGTAGTTCCCGGCTCCGTAGGAGACTCCTATGTTGACGGTGAGATGCGGCACGCGACTGTTGGTCACCGCGTTGATCATCTTGGCCCCGTCCTTGATGATTCCGGCTTGCTCGTAGGTCTTGCCGACCATGTAGCCCGTGGTGTTCTGGAGGAACAGCAGTGGGGTGTCGATCTGGTTGGCGAGTTGAATGAACTGAGCGGCCTTCTCAGCCTCCTCGTTGAGGAGCACGCCTCGCGCGTTGGCCAGCACACCCACCGGGTATCCGTGGATGGATGCCCATCCCGTGACAAGGGAGGTGCCGTAGAGCGGCTTGAACTCATCGAACCTGGAGCCGTCGACGACCCGGGCGAGGACGTCGCGAGGGTCGAACGGCACCTTGGGGTCCGAGGAGGGGATGCCGAGGAGCTGTTCGGCCGGGTAGAGGGGCTCGTCGGGCGGCTCGGTCGGAGTCGAGCCCAGCCTGCGCCAGTTCAGACGGCGCACGATCTCGCGACCGATGCGGATCGCGTCGAGTTCATCCTCGGCCAGATAGTCGGCGAGTCCGGAGGTCCGGGCGTGCATCTCCGCGCCTCCGAGCGACTCGTCGTCCGACTCCTCTCCGGTGGCCATCTTCACCAGGGGCGGTCCCCCGAGGAAGACCTTGGCTCTCTCGCGGACCATCACCACGTAGTCGGACATGCCGGGCATGTAGGCACCGCCAGCTGTCGCGTTGCCGAAGACGAGCGCGATCGTGGGTAGCCCGGCGGCGGAGTGATCAGTCAGGTCCCGGAACATCCGCCCGCCTGGAATGGCCACTTCGGCCTGCGTCGGCAGGTCGGCTCCGCCCGACTCCACGAGCGTGATGACCGGCAGCCGGTTCTCCTTCGCGATCTCCATGGCACGGAAGACCTTCTTGAAGCTATGGGGGTTGAGTGTCCCGCCGCGCACGGTGGGGTCGTGGGCGATGAGCATGACCTCGACGTCCTCGATGACGCCGATGCCGGTCACCACGCTGGCGCCCACCGTGAACTCGGTGCCCCACGCCGCAAAGGGCATCAGTTCCAGGAACGGGGAGTCCTCATCCAACAGCCATTCGATGCGTTCGCGCGCGAGCATCTTTCCGCGAGCGCGTAGGCGTGCGACGGACTTCTCGCCTCCGCCGAGGAGTGTCGCCGAGCGAACCTCTGCGACCTCGTCGAGGCTCAACCGCATCTGGTCCAAGTTTTGCTGAAACTCGATGGAGGAGGTGTCTACTCGATCGGGCAGTACCTGCACGGTTCTCCCTTACTTCTCAGTACGTGTTCTGTCGAATGGGTCTGGTTCGAGGCTCGACGAGCGGCCATCGGCAAGGACCCCGGCGAGAAGGATCCCCATGACGTCGTCCACCACGCGCTCCAATGGGAACTCACCGCTGGGCTGGTACCACTGTGGAACCGAGTTGAGGCCTGCGAAAATGAATTTGACCACGGGACGCACAGGGACGTCCCGGAATTCTCCCGAGGCGATGCCCGACCTCAGGATGGAGGCGAGAACGTCCTCGTACCGTCGTCGAGCCGCCGCCAGGTTCGCAGGCGCCGTCTTCGACATGAGCACGTCGCTGTTGTCGGCTAGAGCCTGGCCCTCTACTGTCGTGCAGACACGACTCACGTGCGTGTGCATGAACTCCCGCAGCCGTTCCGCGGGTTCCCCTTCGCTCACCTCGGCCGGTTGGGAGTCGACCGCAGCGATCAAGAGCTCGGCGAGCAGGTCGCTCTTGGACGATACGTAGTAGTACAGGCTGGCCTTCGACAACCCGACCTTGTCGCCGATCCTCTGCAGGCTCGCATCGTGATAGCCGCGGATCGCGAACTCCTCGGCCGCCGCCTCGAGAATCTCCACACGCCGCCGGGTCTGACGCAGCTCCCTGCGTCTCTTGGCCGGCGCTTCTGCGCCGGCCGCGTACTCCGGGGCCTCCGACGCGTGTGCATTGGCTTGCTCAGACATCGATCTCCATGAACAGGAGCGCCTCGCCCATGGCCTTGCCTTGAGCGTCCACCCGAAGCGAGGTCGTTCCTCCGCCGCCCAAAGCGGAGCTCAAGATGAAGTTGAGCGCCCCCAGGTTCGGCAGCTCGTACCGCTTCACCTCGCCGAGGCAGACTCCAGCGAAGTGATGGGCAACCCGTTCCGCCGTTACCTCTCTGACCAGCAAGGGGTAGTCCGAGCGGTCACGTGCAATGAGTCCTATGTTGACGGAGTCGCCCTTGTCCCCAGACCTTGCGTGCGCAACATCGATGAGTCTCATACGCCATCTCTCACAATCACTTGAGGGTCAACCACACTCTTGGGGATCAGGGTCGGCCAGTAGGCCATGACACGGCTTGGCCTCATCCGTCCCCCAGCCAGCAGACCGGTGAAGCCCGGCGGGCCCATCACCAGAGGGGCGATCTCGGCTGCGAACCTGCTCACGGTGCCCGGGTCGTCTGCCCAGATCGAGACCCGCAGCACGACCTCGGCCGGGTCCGAGCCCTCTGAGGGAATGACGGGGCCGTGAACGGAGTCGTATCCGACGAGATCGGTGCGGATCGCTCGCAGGCGCAGGTCAAGGCCCTCCAGTCGCGTTCGCAGGATGGAGTCCGCCAGCTCGGCCTTGGCTAGCGCGTCAGGCCACGCATACGTGATCATGGCCGAGCCTTGGAACCCGTCCGAGTAGGCCATGGACACCTTCAGCGAGTCCGTCGGTGGTCTGCCCCGCGCTCCCGTGACTTCGACTCGGTCGCGGCCGACCTCCTGCACCTCCAGGGCGGTGAAGTCGGCCGTCACCTCGGGCGACAGGTATGTCGCCGGATCACCGAGCTCGTACAGCAATTGCTCCGTCACGGTAGCGGTCGTCACCGCGCCCCCCGTCCCCGGGTGCTTAGTGACGACGAAGGTGCCGTCGGCGCTAACCTCAACGATGGGGTACCCAACATGCGCGAGATCGCCCATCTCCCGCCATCCACCCTGGAAATTGCCACCGCTGGCCTGGGCGCCACACTCAATCGTGTGCCCGGCCACCGTGCCCGCCGCAAGCAAGTCCCAGTCATCCCACCGCCAGCCAAACTCGTGCACGAGAGGACCCAGAACCAATCCGGGATCAGTGCAGCGTCCGGTTATCACGACGTTCGCACCATCGGCCAGAGCGCGTGTGATCGGTTCAGCGCCTAGGTGCGCGTTTGCACTGGCGATGCGGTCTCTGACCTCTTCAAAAGACTGGCCGGTATCCAGGTTCTGCAACGGCACCCCTTCACCGACCATGCCGTCCAACTGCGCCATGATGTCATCGCCGGTGACGACGCCGACGCGCAGCCCGCTGATCCCTTTGCTCGCTGCTACATCGAGCAGAGCCTGGGCACAACCCTGGGGATTGACTCCTCCGGCATTGGCAATCACCTTGATGTCGCGCTCTATGCACTCCTGCATGATCTCCGACATGAGATCGACGAAATCCCTCGCGTAACCGGCATCGGGGTCTCGCTCGTACTGCTTGCGCAGCACTGACATGGTGATCTCGGCCAGGTAGTCCAAGGTCAGGTAGTCGATGTCGCCACCGCGTACCTGGGCTATTGGCGCAGCGGGACTGTCACCCCAGAAGGCCTGTCCGTTCGCAATCCTTACCGTTTTCAACTCAGAACTCCTCCTCGTAGATTGCTCTCCGGCTCAGGTCTTTGCAGAGTGTCGTAGAGCAGCATTCGAAGGGTGGTGACGATGTCGTCGACGCTGCACCCTCGCGATACGTCCGCAAATGGCCTCGCGAGGCCTTGCAGGTAGGCCCGTGCCCGTGCGCCCCCCAGTTGCTCCGCCACCTTGTAGGCGATGTTGGCCGAGTCGAGGCTGGGGAAGACAAGAACATTGGCCGCGCCCGCAACTGCGCCGGTCGCGTGCTTGCGTTCCGCCACAGCCTTGGAGACGGCTGCGTCGAACTGCAGTTCGCCGTCGACGGTCTCCTCGGGAAACCGCCGTCGGTAGAGAGTGACGGCCTCCCGGACGCGCTGGACGTGGGCGGACGCGGAACTGCCCCTCGTGGAGAAGGACAGAAAACCGATACGCGGCTCGGTCCTCATCAAGGCTCGCCAGGATCGGGCCGTGGCCGCCGCGATGTCGGCGAGCTGCTCGACGGTGGGCATGGGGGTCACCACAGCGTCCGCGAAGGCGAGTGTGCCTGCGGATCCGACGTCCGCTCGCTGAGTGTCGAGAAAGATCGCTCCACTGACAGTGGATCGTTCCGATGCGAGCCCGATGCATGAGAGTCCGGCGCGGAGCATGTCCGCACTGGTTGTGCGCGTTCCTCCTATCGCTGCGTCCACCCATCCGCACCGGACCAGCGCCGCAGCCCAGGAGGCGCGGTTCGACAAGGTCTCGCTGCGAAGGTCGGTCGCCGGCCCCGCCTGACGCTCGAAGTCGCGGACCAGCTGTTCGCGAACTGCGGGGTCGCTGACATCGAGCGTGTCGATTGCGCCCGCGTCAATGCCATAGTCTCGGGAGGCACGCTGGATCTCCGGCCGCTTCCCGAGGAGCACCGGTCGACAGAGCCCGGCTTCCACCGCGAGGGCCGCTGCACGCAGCATCCGCGGCTCGTCACCTTCGATGAAGGCCACTCGGGAGGACGACGAGACGTTCTCGATGTCTCTCCACGCGCCGGTACCTGGAACCGAGTCTGCAGCGAGTTCAGGCCGTGGGACCATAGCCCTTAAGGTCCATGGACTTTGAGTACTCGTCCTTCAAGATGAACTTCTTCACCTTTCCGGCCGGCGTCAGCGGGTACTCAGTGACGAACTGGACGTATCGAGGAACCTTGAAGCTGGCGAGCTTTCCGCGACAGTAGTCGATGAGCTCGGCCTCCGTCGCCTCGTGACCTGCCTTCAACTGCACGACCGCAAGCCCGACCTCGCCGTACTTCTCGTCCGGGACGCCGACGAGATAGGCGTCCTGAACGGCCGGGTGGGTACGCATGAATGCCTCCACCTCGGCGGGGGCGACGTTCTCGCCCCCCACGATGTACAGGTCCTTGAGGCGTCCGGTGACGTAGAAGAACCCGTCCTCGTCGCACCTGACCATGTCGCCGGTGTGCAGCCAGCCGTCCTCGTCGAGAACCTGCGCGGTCTGCTCGGGCATCTTGTAGTAGCCCTGCATGACGTTGGGCCCGCGGGTGAGCAGCTCCCCGTCGACTCGGGGGCCAACCTCTTGTCCGGTGACCGGGTCAATGATCTTGGCCTCGCAGCCTTTCGGGCGGCCCACCGATCCCACTCGCTGTTCGAAGGGGTCCTCCTTGCGCGAGATCGTGATGAGCGGCGAACTCTCGGTCATGCCGAGACCGATGATGATCGTCAGGCCGAACGTCTCCTCGACAGACCTGCTGACCTCGACCGGGCACGGCGCCCCCGCCATGAACGCCATCCTCATGGTGCTGTAGTCATGCTCCGGCAGGCTCGGCTCATGCAACATGGCGATGTAGATGGTGGGGACCCCACCAGTGTGCGTGCACTTCTCCTCGGCCAGGATGCGGAGGGCCAGTGCGGGAACGAACCTGTCCATGGAGATGAGGGTCGATCCCCGCTGAAGGGCGCTCAGCAGGCCCAGGACGCAACCACCATTGTGGAAGAACGGAATGGGAATGAGGTACCTGCTGTCATCGTCGAGCTCCAGGGACTCACTGAAGTGCATGGAGTTCGTCAGGAGGTTCGAATGTGACAGGAGGCACCCCTTCGGGTCACCTGTGGTGCCGGAGGTGTACATGATCATGAGGGGGTCGTCGGGCTTGACGTCCGCGGTGATCGCGAACAGATCCTCATCAGCCATCCCTCGCCCGCCATCCACCAAGGCTTGGAGGCTCAGAGCGCCCGGCAGGCCGGGCTCCTCCCCGACACACACCACGTCGCGCAGCACGGGGAACCGGTCGAACCGGTCTGCTCCGCCGCTTTCCAACTCAGGGAGGAGGTTCCTCAGCGCCTGCTCGTAGTCCAGATTGAGGAACCGGGGGGTGTACACCAGGACCGCCGAGTCGGACTGGCGCAGCAGGTACTCGAACTCGGCCTCCCGGTAGAAGGAGTTGGCCGGGACGAGAACGGCGCCGAGCATCGCGGTCGCATGCTGGAACAGCACCCACTCGGGGCCGTTCGGAAGCCAGACGGCGACGTGGTCTCCGTGGCCGACACCTCGCGCGCTCAACCCCTTGGCGATGGCCAAGGCCTGTTGGTAGAGCTCCTCGTAGGTCAGGCGCGTCACGCGCGTGCCGTCGTCCTGATAACAGACGAGTGCTTCCCGTTCGGGATTGTGAACCCGCGCAGCGGCCAATCGGTCCGCCAGTGTTTCTCCGCCTGGCTCGTAGGTCGAAATCGACAAGGCACTTTCCTTCCGTAGTGGAGTCCCCAAAACACCGGTCCCATAAGCAACACCGCGGCCATAAGCAACACCGCGCCGACCGAGGGCGAAGCTGAACGCTTTCGAACGCTGGTCGATAAACCTACCGTTGGTCAGATCGAGAGGTCAACCCCATGACAAGACACGGCTACTGCGGGATGGGGCCGCGAAGGGGTAACCCCGGCGAGCCCAGGGCTCCTGACATAGAGCGATCTGGTCTTCTGCTGGATCGCTGATTTCCCTTGCTGGGTTGAGGGCTGCCTGCATCGGACCTGACTCGTGCCACCGGGGTGTGTCACTGAGCGCTGATCCCGAGGGGGTGTCGAGGATCGCCTCGGCGACAGGCGTGATCGAGTCCTCCGCGACGTGTTCGTGGCCGGCGATGCGGACGGTGATCTCCAGGATCGGTCGCAGGGGCCTGGACGATCTTCTTGATGCTCAGCCCGGTGACGTCTTGCAGGTGGCGCGCGATCGCGAGCGCTGCGAACACGATGGTGAGGTGGGCCTCGATCGCCTCGCGGGTGTGGTGGAACATCGGCCTGGCAGCCAGGTCGGTCTTGGACATCCTGAAGGACTGCTCGACGTGCCACAGGTCGTGGTAGCTCGCGATGACCTCACCCGCTGACATCAGGCCGGCCTCGATGTTGGTGACGTAGCCCTTCAACCCCACGAGTTCGCGTGCCCTGGCCAGTGAGGTCTCGTCGAGCTCGTTGGCGCCGTTGCGGGTCTTGACGAACCGTGGCGCCCTGGCGGCCTTCTCCCCGGCCACGACGGCACGGGCCTTGTTCTCCTGCAGGGTCAGGGTCGTGCTGTCGCGCACCGCCCGCTTCCGCGAGTATGCCCACACCGCGCGCCACGACTTCGCATGCACGGCCGGGTCCCAGACGGGCTCGGCTCGACGCTTCGGGTCGCTGCTCTTCACCGCGGTGCCGCGTTGGTCGCGTGGGCTGATGGTGTCGATGACCTGCCCGTCGGTGAACGCGGTGCCGTGCCAACGGAAGTGGGACTCCAGGTCCTTGGGCGCCTTGGTCACCCGCAGCAACGGCGACACCCGAACATCGCGAGGCACTCGAAGCCGCCGGCCGCACGGAGTTCGCCCAGAAATGGACGAAGCCCCGGATCAGGGACCCGGGGCCCGCCACACACGTGCGCGAGGGGGGAGTTGAACCGTAAGACGATGACGCTCAATCACGCCCGCACCGCCGTCCTGAGCGTGAAACCGGCGTCCCGTTACCTCCGGTTGCCTCCCGTTTCCTCGGGGGGTGCACCCCAGGGGTGCACCAGCAGTATCCAGTTGACCCCACTTCAATAGCCGGAAGGCCAGCGTAGTCCAGCCGCTCGGTCGACATACCAAGGTGAACCGTCAGCCGGCCGGGCATGCTTGGTTCCGAGAAGCGCGGACACCGCGGCGGTTGGACGCGCGCGGTCGGCGCCCGCTCCCTGTCCTACCGGTCGCCACCCATCGCCAGTTCCGCTGCCGCCATGCGCATCTGAGAGACGGCATGGTCCTCGTGGGTGGGGAGCGTCGCGGCGAGCTCATTGACCCGCCGCCAGCGATCGAGCGTCGATCCGTCGCTACGGCCGGCCGCAGCCAGAGCCGACCACGTGTCCGCGCAGCGCAGGAGCGCGGTTCCGGCCTTCGCCATCTCAGCGGACCCCGTTAGCCGCGCCACGTCGGCACAGAACTGTGCCTGCAACCGGCGGAACAGGCCGCCGCCGGTCCCTGCCTTCTCCACAAAGGCGTGGAGAGAACGCAGCGCGACGTCCAGTTCCGGTTCGGGCATGAATCCCCGCCACCGGTCGACATCCTCGGCGAAGACCGCGACCCCGCTGGTCCCAGCAGCAGCAACAGCATCCGGCGGCAGCGCCGACGTGTCCGGGATGATCGCGGTCGCCGCCGCCTGCATGTTCTCGACCGAGGCGACGAGGGCCGCAGCCGCGGTGGAGCGCAGGTCGGGCAAGATCTGAGGCCAGTTCACGAAGTACGTCGTATGCCTCGTGGGGACGGGAAAGGACCGTGATGCGCGCGCCCGCGCAAGCGCCTGGTAGGGAACTTCTTGCACGTCAGCTCGGTCGTTGTCCACGACGAACGCCGTCTCGGTGTCGTCGTCGTAGCCGATCGCGACGATGTCGTGCCGACTCATCTGGAGGCGGACATTGAGGTAGGGCAGCTCGGCGATGTCCGCCCACAACAGGACGGGGCGCCCTTGCTGGAGCTCGCGGCGAACCCAATCCCAACCGGTCATCGGATCGTCGGTGCCACGAACGTCGACCTCTGCACCTAGCCTCGCAAGAAGGTCGACCTCAAGGTCGCTGCTACGCCCGACAATGTAGATCGGCGGGGCGAGCCCGGGTACCCGGAGGTAGGTGAAGCCGAGACCGCCGCCCATTCCGAAGACCAGACCTTCGCCCGGCACCTCCTCCCAGCCCAGACCAGCCCACTCCAAGAGGTCTCTCAGCGCTCCGGAACCGCAATGACCTGCCTTACGGTGGGGATAGTCCAGCAAGACCCGTCGCGGCTCTGGCTGTCGGGGCAGGACTTCAGCTGACATGACAACTCCTGAATCGGGCGTCGCAGCACTTTGCGCGAATGCCGGTTACTCGGGCGGGGGGCGGTCCTGCGACTCTACATTCGTTCATGCACGTATGTGCCCTTCGGTGGTCCATCGAAGCGCCCCGTCCCCTCCGCCGCCCCGAAAGTGGCCTGGAGCGCTCCCGGGCAGAGCGCCGGGCGTCCCCCTGACAGCCCTCACCACCGCTCTTTGGGATCTCGTCCCGCGACCGGTGGCCCAGCGCCCAAGCCGACGAGGTGTCGCGAGGATCTCGACGGCAATGGATCGAGCACTTTCACACCTTCCCAGCCAACTGCAACTGCGGTGTCCTCGCCCCGGGTTTACCGAGCTCCTGCCACGACCGCTATGGGCTGGGAGCACGTTCCACTCGTGTGTGCCCGCGAGATTTCCAGTCGGCGAAGCGCGCTTGCCATCACGAGCCCTCGGGGGTCAGTCTGCGCGGCGGCCGCGGATCGTCTCGAGCGGCCTGCGCGGGAGCTTCGGTAGCTGGGAGGCGCGCCCGTGCAGGGCGAGGAGGACGGTGGCCACCGTCGAGTCCTGGGCCGGGGTGCGGTCGAAGGTGGTGAGGTTCAGCGGCGCTTTGAACCGGGCTCGGGTGACGGCCTTGGCGTAGGTGAACTCCCGCAGCCCGTCGGGTCCATGGATCCGCCCGAAACCCGAATCGCCCACCCCGCCGAAGGGGAGCGACGGCACGCCCGCGAACGAGATCACCGAGTTGATCGAGGTCATTCCGGTGCGCAGTCGGCGCGCGAGGTCGTCGCCGCGCTTGGCCGTGAAGATCGCCGAGCCCAGGCCGTACTTGCTGCCGTTGGTCAGCTCGACTGCCTCGTCCATGTCGCGCACCTTGCGGACGGTCACCGTCGGCCCGAACGTCTCCTCTGTGACCGCCTCACTGTCCTCGGGCACGTCGACGAGCACGGTCGGCTGCGCGAACCGGTCCCCCACCGCTTCGGCGCCGCCTACGACTGCCTGCCCGCCGCGGGCGAGCGCGTCGGCAACATGACGGCGTACGACGTCGAGCTGGCGGGGCATCGTCATCGGGCCGATCTTCGCGTCGACGTCGGTGCCGGCGTGCACGGCGCGTGCGCGCTCGGCGAGCAGTTCGACGAACCGGTCGTGCACCCGCTCGTGGACGTAGACCCGCTCGACCCCGGCGCACGTCTGGCCAGCGTTGGCGAACGCTCCCCACGCGGCCGCGTCTGCCGCGGCCTCGAGGTCGGCGTCCTCGTCGACGAGAAGTGCGTCCTTGCCCCCGGCTTCGATGACAACCGGGGTCAGCGTTTCGGCGCAGGCGGCCATCACCCGCTTGCCGGTGGCGGTCGAGCCGGTGAAGGCGATCTTGTCCACGCCGGCCCTGCACAGCGCCGCGCCGGTCTCGCCGTACCCGGTCACGACCTGCAGCACGGCGTGGTCGGGCACGACCTCGCGCAAGCTGTCGGCGAGCCAGGTACCGACCGCGGGCGTCAGCTCGCTCGGCTTGAAGATGACAGTGTTCCCGGCAGCCAGAGCGTAGGCGATCGAGCCCATCGGCGTGAAGACCGGGTAGTTCCAGGGGCCGATGACACCGACGACGCCCAGGGGGAGGTACTCCACTGATGCGGCCTGGTTGGCCAGCAGCAGGCCTGACGAAACTCGCCGGCGGCCGAGCACCTTCTCGGCGTGCGAGCCGGCCCAGGCGAGGTGGTCGATCGCCAGGGCGCACTCGAGCTGGGCGTCGCCGTGCGGCTTTCCGGTCTCCTGGTGGACGAGGTCGCACAGCTGCGCGAGCCGGCGGGTGATGACGCCGCGCCATTGGGTCAGCACCTGCTTGCGGCCGTCGAAGCCAAGCCCGGCCCACCAGTCCGCCGAGGCGCGTGCCCGGGCGACCGCCGCCCGCACGTCGGCCTCCTCGTGGACGGCGTGCACACCCACCACGTCGCCGGTGGCGGGATTGACCGACTCGAACCCGCGGCGCTCGGACGCGCTGTCCGCGGGCGTCGTGGTCGTGGTCATTTCAGGCCTTTCCGCGCAGAAGGTCGGCGGCACGCTCGCCGATCATGATCGTGGGGGCGTTGGTGTTGCCGCGGGTCACCATCGGCATCACGCTGGCGTCCGCGACCCGAAGGCCCTCGACGCCGCGGACCCGCAGCTGGGGGTCGACCACCGCGCGCTCGTCGGCACCCATCGCGCAGGTGCCGACGGGGTGGTAGAGGGTCTGGGTGTAGGCGCGGAGGTGCTCGACCACCTGCGCGTCGGTCGGGTCGTCGCCCCAGGCCTCCATCGTCGGCAGGCCGGGACCCGCGACGTGCTCGGCGAGCGGACCCGTCGCGAGCGTCTCGAGCATCCGGCGCACGCCGGCGGTCATCGCGTCGAGGTCGGCCGGGTCGTCGTAGTAGCCGGGATCGATCTCGGGGTGCCAGCGCGGGTCGGTGGAGCGCAGCCGCAGCGATCCGCGGCTGGCGACCGAAACGAGGGTCGGTGCGACGGTCACCTTCCGTGCGGTGGCCTCGTGCAGGCCGTTGTCCCAAAAGCCGGTCGGCGCCACGTGCACCTGCAGGTCGGGCGCCGGGAGGTCGTCCCGGCTGCGCCAAAAGCCGCCGCCCTCGGCGACGTTCGAGACCAACGGGCCGGTGCCGGTCGCCTTGGCCCGGGCGAACTGCACCAGGTTGTTGTGGTCCATCAGGTCGGTCGTCCCCCGGGTGCGGAACACCAGCGGCACGACCGGGTGGTCGTGGAGGTTCTGCCCTACGCCAGGCAGGTCGACGACCACCTCGACGCCCACCTCGCGCAGGTGGGCAGCCGGTCCGATGCCGGAGAGCATCAGCAACTGCGGGGAGTTGACCGTCCCTCCAGCGAGCACCACCTCCCCGTCGACGTACGCCGTGTAAGTGCTGCGCCCGTGCTGGTAAGCGACGCCCACGGCCCGGCCCCCCTCGACGACGACCCGCTCGACGAGCGCGCCGGTCCGGACCGTGAGGTTCGGCCGCCCGCCCGCCGGCTCGAGATAGGCCTTCGCGGTCGACCAGCGGCGGCCCTTGCGGCAGGTCACCTGGTACAGCCCGGCACCCTCCTGCTCGGCGCCGTTGAAGTCGTCGGTCGGCTTGAACCCCGCGGTGACGGCCGACTCGACCCAGGCGGTTGTGAGCGGGTGGGTGTAGCGGCGGTCTTCGACGTGCAGCGGTCCGTCGTGCCCGTGAAACGGCCCGCCCAGCCGGGTATTGCCCTCAGATCGGACGAACGCCGGCAACACGTCGTCGAACCCCCACCCCGTCGCACCGTAGGCGTCGCGCCAGGTGTCGTAGTCCGCGCGGTTGCCGCGGATATAGATCATCGCGTTCATCGATGAACAGCCGCCGAGCGCCTTCATCCGCGGCCAGTAGGTGCGGCGGCTCTGCAGCTGCTTCTGCTCGGCTGTCTGGTAGTTCCAGTCCCACCGGGTCTTGAAGAGGTTGGCGAACGCCGCGGGGATGCTCACCTCGTCGGCGTCGGCGGGACCTCCGGCCTCAAGCAGCAGGACCGAGACCGACGGGTCCTCGGTCAATCGCGCCGCGACCACCGCGCCGGCACTCCCGGCCCCAACCACCACGTGGGTAAAGACTTCCCGGTCCGTCACGACGTCCCCCTTGACTCGACCGTCCGCTCGAGCGCACCGGGGTCGACCCGGTCTCCCTGGGCGATCATGCGCTTGCTGGTCACGAAATCCCGTGGGCGGTTGACGCAGTCAGCGGCTAGCAGCTCACCGCCTCGCAGGTAGTAGCAGGTGAAGTCGCGGTCACTGAGCGGATCACCGTTCAAGACGATGTCGTCGTAGCCGGTGTTGAGTCCCGCGATCTTGAGTTTGAGGTCGTACTGATCGGACCAGAACCACGGGAGTGCCCCGATCTCCTTGTCCTTGCCACAGATGGTCGCCGCTGCCACCTTGGCCTGCTCCACCGCACTCGGAACCGACTCCAGACGGATCCGGCGGCCGTAGCGGGGCATGTCCTGCGACGTGCAGTCTCCTGCCGCCACAATGGTGGGATCACTCGTGCGTGCGTGGGCGTCGATCAGGATTCCGTCGTCCACCACCAGGCCGGCTGCCTCGGCCAGCTCCGTGGTCGGCTCGATCCCGATCCCGACGATCACGAGGTCGGCCACGACGGACTCGCCACTGGCCAGCACGACCTCCCGCACACGGCTGTCGCCGACAAGGGCCTCGACCAAGGCGTTCGTCCTCACGTCGACACCCTCACTTTGGTGAACCCGCGTGAAGAACGCCGACACCTTAGGAGCGGTGACTCGCTCGAGGACCCGGTCTGCGGCCTCCAGGACCGTGACGTGGAGGCCCAGGGCGCGCAGCGACGCGGCGGTCTCCAGACCGATGTACCCGCCCCCGACGATGACGGCGTTCCGCCCCGGGATCGCGTCCTCGCGAATCCCCTCCACGTCCGACGACCGACGCAGGTAGTACACCCCGTCGAGATCGGCACCCTTCGCGCGGAGACGTCGGGGGCGTGCTCCCGTGCAGAGGGCAAGAGCGTCATACGTCAACCGGTCACCGGTGCCGAGCACGAGCTCGCCCGCCGACCGGTCAATCTCCTCCACGGTGGCGGCCACGCGCTTGATGTCCTGCTTGATGTAGAAGTCCTCCGAACGGAGGGCCAACTCCGTCAGCCCGAGCTTGCCAGCGAGGTACGCCTTGGACAAGGGAGGTCGCTGGTACGGCAGCACCGGTTCGTCTCCGACGAGCAGGATCTCGCCGGGCCAGCCTCCCTGGCGAAGGCTGGTGACCAGCTGCGCGCCGGCGTGGCTGGCCCCGACGACCACCGCGCGCGCTGAGCTCATCCGGCGCGCTTGGGGGTGAGCTCGACCATCAGCTTGCTGATGCCTCGGACGAAGTTGGACTGTACGTATTCCGGCTCTCCGACGACGTCTATCCTCTCGAAGCGCGGGAGCAGCTCCTCCCAGAGGATCCGTAGCTGCAATTCGGCCAGCCGGTTGCCCATGCACCGGTGCACGCCGAACCCGAAAGCGATGTGATTCCGAGCGTTGCGGCGGTCGATGATCAGCTCGTCGGGTCGCTCGAACACGGTCTCATCACGGTTGCCGGAGGCGTACCACATGACCACCTTGTCACCCTTGCGAATGAACTGGCCATTGAGCACCGTATCGGTCTTCGCGACCCGGCGCATGTAGGCAAGGGGAGTCTGCCAGCGGATGATCTCCGAGACCATGTTCGGGATCAGCTCCGGGTTGGCCTTGAGCTTCTCGAACTGGTCGGGGAACTGGTTGAGCGCGAGAACGCCCCCACTCATCGAGTTGCGCGTGGTGTCGTTGCCGCCGACGATGAGCAGGATCAGGTTGCCCGCGAACTCCATAGGACGCTTGATCAGGTCCTTGGTGCTCTCGTCGCTCTGCAGCATCGTGATCAGGTCGAACCCGGGCTCTTCGCCGGCCGCGAGCCGGGCGGCCTTGTCGTGCCACAGCGCGCTGAGGCCCCGCGCCATGCCCACCATGCCGCGGAACAGCTCGTCGTTGTCCGATGGTCCGCCATTGGCCTGCTCCATCGAGGTCGCCAAGTCCGACCACTCCACGAGCTTGTGGCGCTCCTCGAATGGGAAATCCAGCAGCGTTGCCAGCATCCGCGCGGTGAGCTCGATCGACACCGTGCTCACCCAGTCGAACGGTTCATTGACGGGCAGGTTGTCCAGAACGTCCCTGACGCGCTCCCGGATGAGGCCTTCCATCTCGCGGAGGTTCTTCGGAGCGACGACACCTTGGACGGCGCGCCGTCGCACGTCGTGCTTGGGCGGGTCCATGGCGATGAACATGGCGATGTCCATGAATCGCGGCGGTTCGCCGATGATGATGAAAGGTTCTGCAGAGAAGACCTCGTGATTCTTGTCCACCGCGATGATGTCGGCGTGACGCGTTACTGACCAGAACGGCCCGAAGGGACTGTTGGGCTGGTAGTGCACCGGGGCCTCGTTGCGCAGCCGCTCGAAGTAGGAGGCCCAGAGCCCCTGCCGGTAGAGGAAGGGGTTGCTTAGGTCAATGTCAGCCAGCGCGACGTCCTCGACGGGCGGGATCGGGCGTTCGACGAACATCTTCTTGCCGTTCGTGCCGGTGAGCCACCGTCGACCCTTGTCGTACAGGTGCGCGCCCTGGACCTGTCGATCCAGCGGGATGGCCGCCTCGACCTTCGTCTTCACTGCCTCGGGGATCTTCATCTCGTCGAACCTCCTGCTACCACTGGGACTCGGGCAACTGCACGGTCAAGCCGTCCCACGACTCGGAGGCCTTGACTTGGCACGACAGTCGAGACGTCGGCTGTCGGTCGGGGTTCATCGACAGCATCTCCTCCTCCTCGGGGCCGGACCGGCCGACCTTGTCGGCCCAGGCGGGATCGACGATCACGTGGCAGGGGCCGCAGGCAGCCTCGCCGCCGCAGTCAGCATCGATGCCCGGAATGGCGTTGTTCGTCGCCACCTGCATCAGCGAGCTGCCCTCCTCGAGGGGCGCCTCGTGCTCATCGCCGTCGTACGACATGAAGGTGACCACTGCCATCTACAACTCTCCTCATCGCCCGCGAATGACGCCTCCCCTGATGGTGGTCGTCGACCACCCTTAAGGCCATGTCGTACCGTGGCAGGATGTTGTGAATTGGGATCACGTTGGGGGTCGCTGTGTGGAAAGAGGAACCAGGCGTCCCGTCGCTCGCCTTCGTGCAACTGCTGAGCAGTCCAGCGATTGAAGAGGACGCCGTGAAGCGCTTTCGCGCCATCATGGCGCGGGAGGGAACCGAAGAGCTGGCTCTCATCCAGACCGAAGCCCAGGCGCCGCTGCGGTGGTTCCGCGAGGTCTACCCCGAACTCGATGTGGAGCAGGCCACCCGGCTCGGGATCGCCTGCGCAGAACAGGCACACCTCACGTCCTTCGGACCGTTGAGTGTCCCGTTGGTCAGCGCGTGCACCGTCGCAGAGGTCGTGCAGCTGCTGACCTATCTGCCCTTGATCACCAAAGCAGTCACCACTCAGTTCCATCCGCAGCAGAACGACCTGACGATCCGGCTGTCGGGAAACGCAGGAGACCCCGATCTCGACTGTCTGGTCGTCATCTACTGCGGACTGGCGCTCATGCGGTTGATCGACCTGCTGGTCGGCGAGGCGTCCGAGGCGACCATGCACAGCCGCTGGCCGGAGCCGAGCTTGCTACCCCGAGAGACCGGGAGCGTGTCCCGGCTCGTCTTCGACGCCCACTTCTCCTACCTGCACATGCCTTCGAAGACGCTTCACGCTGCCTGCCGCTTCCCCGACCCGATCACCTACGGACTTTCCATCACCCAGCTCCAGCAGGCGCTCGCGCGCCGAGCCGACACCCCGGAGTTCACTCGCAGAGTGCGGGCGTCGTTGGACGAGAGCCATGGGATGACGACGATCCAGTCCGTCGCGGACGAGTTCTCGATGTCCTCGAGCACCCTGAAACGGCGCCTCACCGCTGAGGGGACCAGTTTCCGCGAGCTGCTCCAGGAGTCGCTGGTCAACCGCGCCAGGATGCGGCTGCTCGACCCCTCCAGGTCGGTCACCGAGGTCGCCACCGAGCTCGGCTACAGCGATCTCACCAACTTCTCGCACGCCTTCAAGAGATGGACCGGCAGCTCACCGAGCCACTTCCGACGGGAGCACGAGCACCATTGAGGCGAGAGTGCTCAGGCGGAGCTCCCTGACCGGTCCACGGGTGCATGCTCGGTGGCCTCGCCGGTGCTGGCAGGAGCAATGAAGGCGTCGTCCGCAACCCCGGCGTCGGCGGCCATGCGGCCGTAGGTCTGGTCGAGGGCCGTCAGGATCCGGTCCAGCGGGAGGTCGTCGAAGCTGCCGTGGTCCCGCACGTACTCCATGTGCCGAGTGCCGTCGGAGGTGACGGCGTGCATGAGTGCGTCGCTCTGTCCGTCGAAGTCAACCGGGGGCACGTCGAAGCGCTCGCACAGTTCGACATTGAAGGCCGGCGTCGCCTTCAACCATCGTCCGTCGAGGTGGACGCTGCAGTAGCCGTGATACACGAACAGGTCCGTGCCACCCATGACGGCCCGCAGGGTGTCGGTCTGCAGGTGGTTCCGCACGTCGGCGAAGCCCAGCCGCGCAGGGATGCCTGCGGCCCGCAGCACCGCGACCAGCACCACCGCCTTGGGCACGCAGTAGGCGCGGCCCGCCTCGAGCACGTAGCTGGCCCGGTAGTGCTCAGGATCTCGGGACACCGAGTAGGGGTCGTACCAGACCCTGTCCCGAACCGCAGCGAAGAGCAGGCTCGCCCGCTCACGCGGGCTCGACGCGCCGGCGATCGCGTGCTGCGTGAAGTCGCGCACCGCACCGCTGTCGTGATCGAGGAAGAAGGTCGCCTCGAGGTGCGGTCCCGCCGTCGGCGTCATCGCCGCCGCCAGGTGGTCGTCGCCCGGCATTCCCGACTCCGACGTCCATGCGTCCGCCTCCTCTACCCACGCGGCTGCGCACGGTGCGCGCCGTACACGCTGGTGCAGTCCTCATCGGACGCTCAAGTAGCTGTCGTCGTCGATGCCGAGCCCCACGATCTCAGCGAGATCGCGCAGGATCAACCAGACCTGGTGCGCGATCCGGGCAACGACCTCATCCTGGGACTCGTCGTGGTGGTCGAGCCACCAGATGATCCCGGCGTCGACCATACCCATCAGCCCGGCCATGACCCCGTCCGGAAGGTCGACCTTGACCTCGGGGGTGCGCAAGTACGCCGACGCTGCGGCCACTACCTCCCCCAGGAACCGTGTGCGCCCCAACCTGGCCCGATGCGTCTCCTTGTTCTGCTGGCGTGCTGCCATGAAGCGATAGAGGTTCGGGTGCTCGGCAGCCCATCCGACGGCAACGCCTATCACGCCCTCGATGATGGCAGGAGCTGTGCCGCTCACCCGCATGGCGGGACGCACGGTGTCGATGAGCTGATCGGCCGCGAATCGCAGCACTTCGCGCTCGAGATCTTCTTTGCTGTCGAAGTGGCGATAGACATGGGGCCGTGCCACCCCCGCCCGTTCCGCGATCTGAGCAGTGCCGACCCCGGGGCCGTCCTCCTCGATCGCCCCAGCCGCGGCGACCACGATCTGTTGCCGTCGTGGGGAGCGGTGCGATTCGTGTGCCGTCGACCGGCGCACCACGGCTGTGTCCACCCACTTTGCGAGATCCACGACCACAATCTAACCCGAAAGGGACTGGCGTGGTACAGGGCGTACCCGTAGCCTATAGGTACAGGTTGTACCCGGCACCGCTACCCGCCTTGGAGGAACCATGCCCGGCCGCCGTTCGCCCTGGATGACCGAGGATCTCGACGACTTCCGCCAGCTCGCCCGCACGTTCTGCGAGAAGGAGATCAAGCCCAACATCGAGCGGTTCATCGACCAGAAGCGCGTCGACCGCGAGCTGTGGACCCGCGCCGGCGAGCTGGGCGTGTTGTGTGCGTCCATCCCGGAGGAGTACGGCGGGGGCGGTGGCACGTTCTTCCACGAGGCGATCCTGATCGAGGAGCAGGCTCGCATCGGTGACAGCAGCTGGGGAGCAGCGCTGCACAGCGGCATTGTCGCGCACTACCTGTTGCACTACGGCACCGAGGAGCAGAAGCAGGAGTGGCTCCCCAAGATGGCCTCCGGCGAGGTCGTGACTGCCATTGCGATGACCGAGCCGGGGACCGGTTCCGACCTCCAGGGAATCAAGACCAAGGCAGTCCGAGAAGGCGACGACTACGTCATCAACGGCGCCAAGACCTTCATCACCAACGGCTACCACGCAGACATGGTGCTGGTCGCCTGCAAGACCAGCCCCGATCAGGCTGCTGCAGGCGTCTCACTGGTCATCGTGCCGAGCAGCTCCGATGGCTTTCGGCGCGGTCGGGTCCTGGACAAGATCGGGCTCAAGGGCCAGGACACCTGCGAGCTGTTCTTCGATGACGTACGCGTGCCTGCCGGCAACCTGCTCGGCACTGAGGAGGGCCAGGGCTTCATCCAGCTCATGATGCAGCTGCCGCAGGAGCGGCTCATCGTCGCCGTCAGCTGCGCCGCGTCGATGGACTTGATGCTGGACCTGACACACGAGTACACACTCACGCGCGAGGCGTTCGGCAAACCCATCTTCGGATTCCAGAACACCAAGTTCAAGCTCGCCGAGGTCGCCACCGAAGCCCGCGTCACCCGCGCCTTCATCGACGAGTGTCTCGACCTGCACGTCAAGGGCGAACTGGACATCCCCACCGCCGCGATGGCGAAGTACTGGTCGTCGGAACGCGCTCAGCAGGTCGCTGACACGTGCCTGCAGCTCCACGGCGGCTACGGCTACATGGAGGAGTATCCGATCGCGCGCGCATGGACCGACCTGCGGATCAGTCAGATCTACGCCGGCACCACCGAGATCATGAAGGAGATCATCGCCCGGTCTCTCCCGACACCTGTCATGGGACAGTAGCGACGGCCCGCTGGTGGCGACGGGCGCCGGGGCGTCTGTCGCGTGCCGGGTAACGGCTTAGAGCGTCCATCAGACGCGTGCCTGAGCGTCAAAACGCCAAACCCATGCCGCGGATCGTTCCCAGCACCTTGGTGGGTGGGCGCCCGTAGCGCCCACCGGCCGTTTCGCGCGCCCTTCGCGTAAGTCTGGCCACGCCATCCGGCGCAGCAACGTGCGTTCGTGCATGCATGTAGTCTCTCACCGTGCCTGTCCAAGCGAGAAGACAAGAGGAGCGCTCGGCCACAACACGGCGGGCGCTGCTCGATGCCACGGTGTCCTGCCTTGCCGAGCTCGGATATGCGGGGACGACCAGCGCCGCGGTCGCGGCACGGGCAGGCCTTTCGCGTGGCGCACAGTTGCACCACTTCGGCACCCGGGACCAGTTGGTCGTCTCGGCCGTCGAGCACTTGGCGCAGGAGCGCCTGTGCCGCGTCCGAGAGCAGATGGAGCTGCTTGGACCCCCTAACGTCGGAGCCGGAAGTGCGGGGGGCGCGGAACAGCGCGAGACGGCGCTGCGGTTACTGGCCGAGGCGCTCTCCGGCCCCCTGTACGCCGCGAGCCTGGAGTTGTGGGTAGCCGCTCGCGCTCATGATGCCCTGCGGGCCCAGCTCGTTCCCGCCGAAGACCGCGTCAACGCCGAGCTCGCAAAGACCTGCCGCACCTACGTCACCGCAGACCCCATCGAGATCCGGCTCACCCTCGACCTACTCCTCGGAAGAGGAGTCAGCGGGCTGTTGACTCCCCATCCCCGCCAACGTCAAACCGAGGTCCTCACTGCTTGGGCGCGGCGTCTACAAGGCGGTCCTCGTGGCTGACATGCAAACGCTGCTAGCCATGTGGTCGGAGAAGTTCGTTGGCTACCCGGACGGCTCCGACCTGCCAGCCCACCACGACCACTGCCTGGGGTGCGGGCCGCACAACCCGCACGGGCATCACCTCCGGGCCGTCCGCCAAGGCGACGGCGTGGAGGCTTGGCACGCGTTCGACGACCGTCACGTGGGCGCACCGGGCATCGTCCATGGCGGCGCGGTCGCCACCGTTGTCGATGACCTTTACGGTTGCTTGCTCTTCCTCGAGGGAGGGCCGGCCGTCACCCGCCAGCTGACGATCGATTACCTGGCGCCGGTGCTGATCGGAACGACGTACCGCCTCCGGGCTGACGTGGCCCGACGCGACGGACGCAAGCTGTTCGTCGCCGCCAGTGCGGCCGGACCGGACGGTCGCGCCGTCATCACTTCGACGGCCGTGTTCGTGAAAGTGGGCGCGGAGCACTTCGCTCAGGGCAGCCCACCTGGCGTCCTTAGCGACTAACTCGTCAATGCTGCCCGGCAGGTTCTCGCCATGAACCACTGTGCCGGGCAGTACCCCCGAGCATCGGCGTGGCCGCCACTCAGGCACCCCGTCGTCGGCCGGCGGCCAAGAAGTGTCCCGGCTCCCGCAGGCACCCAAGTTGCCCACGGCCGACCCTCGGTTTAGACTCTCAGTCCAACGTCCTCTGGAGGACTTCCATGCGAACTGTTCCCAGTCACACGGCGGTCAAGCTGAGTGCCGCGGCCGAGCTGTTTGCCGAGCACGGTGTCGAGCAGACGAAGATGGAGGACATCGCGGCTGCCACTGGGATCCCCAAGGCGACGCTGTACTACTACTTCGCCGGCAAGGAGGAGATCCTCGCGTTTCTGTTCCGCGACGCCTTGAACCGCGTTGCGGACGAAGTGGCCATCGCCGTCGAGTCGGAGGGTTCCGCTGCGGCCCGGCTCGCCGAGGTGATTCGGGCCCAGTTGCGGGTGATGGCCGAGCAACCGGCGGTCTGCCGGGCCTTGGTGGGTGAGCTAGGCCGCGCCGGCCGTATCCCGGAGATCGCAGCGATGATCCACGCGGCCTACTACGAGCCGGTGCAGGCGCTGTTGGAGGACGGCGTGGCCGATGGATCCCTGCGGCAGCTATCCGATCCGGGTTCGGTCGCCATGGCAGTCTTCGGTGCGGTCACCATCAGCGCCCTGTCCTACCTCGTCACCGACCAGGCCCTGGACCAAGAGCGCCTCGCGAGCGCGGTGACGACCCTGGTCCTCGACGGCCTGCGGCCGCGCTGACCCTCCGACCTCGACCCACCCACCCGACGGCCCCCGGCCCCGCCAGAGAAAGGACGGTTTCACGACGTGCTTGCCAAGGCCCTGCCGATCTGGGCGGTCCGCGTACTGGCCGCTGTCCTCGCACTCGCCGTGCTTGTCCTCACCGTTGCGGTTGCAGTGCTGCTGCCGCACATCCCCCGGCTGGCCCGGGCGGCCGCCGACATGCCCGCGGCGCTCGAAGTGGTCGACCGAGCGCCGGACACCCTTGACCAGGTGGAAAGGATCGACCGCAACGTCGAAAGTCTCACTCCGCCGGTGGCCGCCGCGACCAAGGACCTCTCCGCGGTCGCGCCGCACATCGAGACCCTCGCCGGCCAGATTAACCAGCTCTTGGATGACCTGGCGGCCCTGCAACGGACCTCCAAGCCGCTCGGCGAGGCGGCCCCCAAGATCGCTGCTCTCTCCGGGCAGCTCGAAGGCCTCCAGGCTTCGCTACGCCGGCTCGACGGCCGGCTCGCCGCCCTCGATCGCGACCTCGTCGAGCCACTGGCCGAGGTGAGGAAGCCGCTGCGGACCCTTGCAGACACCACCGGGCCACTCCCCGAGAGCCTGGACCGCCTCAACCGGAGCACCGCCGTGCTCGAGCAGCTACCCGGATACTTCGACCGACTCCAGCGAACCCTCATCCGCGTCGCCCGGCACGTCCGCAATCTCGACGAGAAGACCGGCCCGAACCTCAGGTGAGCCGGACGCGGCCCCGCGCCCCCCGGCCGCGCCCGCCACACCCACGCGCCACACCCCACCAGCCCCATACTGTGCTCAGAAACTCGCCGGCGGGCGCCACCCCAGACTGTCCCCGCCCTCGCCCTTGGCGAGGGCTACCTCAAGCCGTCGAAGACTTCAATACATGCGCGACGGCATGTAGCCTGTCGGGATCCGGACGCTCCTCTCTTCCCGTCCGCGTCCGGCGGGGGTGACCCATGTACTTCGGGCCTGTCTGGCAGCGACTGGCGGACCTGCTCTGCGACGTGGTGTGGCATGCCGTGTGGTGGCTCTATGGCGGAATGGTCGCCTTCGGGAGCTGCTGGTGGATCGGGTACGGCGGCTACCGCGCCTGGCAGGAATGGGATCGTGACTGGCTTCAGCGGCGAGAGGAGCGACGAGCGAGCCGGATCGACAGAGACGTCGCGCGCGGCCTGCGCGAGGTCGAGGAGTTCCTACGACTCCAGTGCCCTGCGCCGGTGAGCGGACTTCACGGGGAGAAGCGGCCAAAGGTGCCCCGCGGCCACCGCCGACCGCGGCCACATAGGTAGACGTGCGAGCGGGCTGAGTCCGACACCCCGCAGCGAGTGCCCTGCCCGACGCGGCCGCTCGCGCTCTCCTCACACCGGGCCGAAGTAGAGCCCGTGCTGGGTGGCGGAGTTCGGCGCTTGAGGCGGCTGCCGATGGCGCGAACCCAGCACGCCTCCCCTGCCGGCGTACTCCCGTAGCTCAACCTCTCCGTACGCGCGGTTGGGGACGGCGGGCTACCTCTTGCCGATGGCCTCGGGACGAGGCGTCTGCTCGCTGTCCTGACGTTCGGTGAGCATGCGCAGGAGCCGGTCACCCTCCACGTCGAGGTCGGGCAGCATCCGGTCGAGCCAGCGCGGCAACCACCAAGCCTTGTCGCCGAACAACGCCATCAGCGCCGGAGTCAAGGTCATGCGCACCAAGAAGGCGTCGATGAGGATGCCGGTCGCGAGCGCGAACCCGATCTGCTTGATCATCACGTCGTGGCTGAAAATGAAGCCGGCGAACACCGAGACCATGATCACCGCGGCGGCGACGACGACCCGGCTGGCCTGGTCGAAGCCGTGCACCACGCCGGCCTCGCCGTGGTGGCCGTGGACGTGGGACTCGCGCATCGAGGAGACCAGGAAGACCTGGTAGTCCATCGCCAGCCCGTAGAGGATCCCGGTGACGATGACCGGGACGAAGCTGAACAACGGCCCCCCGGTGTCGATCCCCACCAGCCAGCCGAGCCAGCCCCACGAGAACACCGCGGTGGTCACCCCGAAGGTCGCCAGGATGCTGAGCAGGAACCCGAGCGTGGCTTGGATCGGTACGACGAGTGACCGGAAGACCACCAGCAAAATCAGCAGCGACAATCCGACGATGATGGCCAGGTAAAGCGGGACGATCTCGGCGAGCCGGTCGGACATGTCGATGCCGATCGCGGTGAAGCCGGTGACGCCGACCTCGACGTCGTACTCCTGCGCGAGCGCCGAGTCCCGCGCACGCAGCGCCTCGACGAGGTCGGCGGTGGCGTCGTCGTCCGGACCGGAGGTGGGGATGACGCTGAGGACCGCCATCTGCCCGTCCTGACTGGTGCCCACAGCCACCGCGGCCACCACCTCATCACGCTGCTGGAGCTGCTGGGTCACCGCGCCGAGAGTCTGGGCGTCCACAGCAGCGCCCCCGGACGACTCCACGGTCACCAGCAGCGGCCCGTTGAACCCCTCGCCGAACCCCTGGGTCACCAACTCGTAGCTCTGCCGGGCGGCCGTGTCGGTGTTCGCGGTCGCGCCCGTCGGCAACCCCAGGTCCATGCTCGTCGCGGGAGCAGCTCCCACGCCCAGGAGCGCCACCACACCGAGGATCACCGGCCAGCGGAACCGCAGCACCGCCTTGACCCACCGGTCGGCCACACTGTGGCTGCCCTGGCCGTCTCGTTGGTTGTGTCCCTTCTGCCGGGTCTTGGCCGAGACGATCCGCTCTCCGATCAGTCCGAGCAGGGCCGGCAACAGGGTCAGGGCGATGAGGACGGCAAGCAGCACCGTGGCCGCGGCGACCAGGGCCATCGTGCTGAGCATCGAGATCCCGATGACGGTCAGCGCGACCAGCGCCACGATCACCGTGAGACCAGCGAAGAGCACCGCGCTGCCCGCGGTCCCAACCGCCCGGCCAGCTGCTTCACGGGCGTCCAGGCCCCGGTCGATGATCAGTCGCCGCTGCCGGTTCACCACGAACAACGCATAATCAATCCCCACCGCGAGGCCGATCATCAACGCCAGCACCGGGGTGGCGGTGTTCATCTCCACCGACGTCGACAGCGCGAACGCCGCGCCCACGCCCACCCCGACCCCGACCAGGGCGGTGATCAATGGAAGACCGGCGGCGACGAGCGAGCCGAGTGTGAGGACGAGGACCACGGCCGCGACCGCGAGACCCACCACCTCAGCCGCGCCAACCGGGATCTCGATCGCCTTCAGCGAATCACTCGGCAGGACCCGCAGACCGGTTCCCTGCTCGGCGCCCTCGACCACCTCCAGTACCGCGGAGACCTGCTCGTCGGTCAGCGACGTGGACGGCACCGTGAACTGGAACTGGAACAGCGCCACCGGAGCCCGGGTCGAGACGAGCACACCGGGCACCGGCGTCCCGTCGACGACCAGCGGCCGGTACGGCGGCGACGTCGTGTTCGACCCACCGGGCTGCTGAGGTTGCGACTCCGGAACGCCCCCGCTGCCGGGTTGGGCGGCTGCTTCCGGTCCTCCCGACGGCCGCCCCTGACCCTGCGTCAATTCGGCTGGATTGACGACCTGCTCCAGCTCGTAGACCTGCTGGACCGTGCGCGCGATCGCAGCCAACCGCTCCGGGGTATCCAACCGGTCGCCGTCCAAGACGGTGAACACCACACTGGCCTGGCCTCCGGAGGCCGCCGGTAGCTCCCGAGAGACCCGGTCCAGAACCTGCTGGGCCTCGGTATTGTCGATCTTCATGTCCGAGGTCACCTTCACCCCGTTGAGGATCAAGGCAGCCACCACCGCAACAAGCACCAGCAGCCACCCGACGATGAATGGCCAGGGTCTGCCGTAGCAGCCGCGCCCGAGGCGGTACAAGAACGTGGACATGGGGCTGCTCCTCAGCGAGTGATGTGCGGGTCAGAAGCCGGTACGGAGGTGCTTGAAGACCTCGGTCAAGAACTCGTCGAACTCCACGGCGCCGCGAATCGGCAGATCGCCAGGAAGACGGACGTCGACGAGCCCCTCGAGCGCGGATGAGACCATGCCGTAGACGGCGCCGACCAGCAGAGTGAGATAGGAAGCCGGGTAGTGTCCGGCCGCCACGGCGACCATCCGCTCCTCGACCTCCAACCGCATCTGGTGCTGGACGTAGTAGACGTGTGGCTCCAACGAGGGATACGCGCGCGCCAACGTCAAGACCTCCCGCATCCGGGACAGCCCCGTCGTCGTCAACTGCAGCCGCAGCACGACCTCGACCGCATCCAGCAACGGCCGACCCTCCGACACTTCCTCGAGTGCGTCGGCGGCAGCCTCGATACCGGCGTAGGCGACCGATGCCACCGCCGCCTCCTTGCAGGGGTAGTGGTTCGCGAACGTACGGCGCGAGTACCCAGCCATCTCCGCGACCTCGTCGATCACGAACCCGTCCAGACCGCGTTCCTTCGCCAGGTGGAAGGCAGCCTCGGCAAGCGCCTGCGCGGTCGCCGCGCGCTTCGTCTCCCTCAGGCCTTCGATCACGGCATCAGCCTCCCAGGCAACGTGCCGAACAGGCAAGATTGCCCATCGTGCACGTTCACCCCTGTTCTGGTCCCAGCGGACCGGCCGGCACTCGTCACGGAAGCGGTCCCGGACGACGGGCGGCACCGGCGGCCGGCGGCCGGGGGCATGAGGAGTACGGTTCTGGGCACCATCAGTCGCATGGCTGCCGACTGGCGTCGGCGCGGTACCCGAGCCGACCGAGTCTCGAGCTGAGCCAAGGGCAACTCCGATGACACAAGGAGGGCATTGTGACCGAGGCGTTGCCGGCCCCTGAGGCCCACGCCGGGGTAGCCAGGTTGGGCCTGCGTTTGATTGCTGGTTCCATTGTCGCCTCGGCCACGCTTCCGTGGCTCGCAGACTGGAACCGCCGCCATACCTTCGGTCCCGAGTACGGGCCACACGCCCGCTGGCACGGCACGTCGGAGGTCGTCAGCGCGACAACGGAAGGACTTGTGGCGCTCTGGCTGCTGCGCAGCCGCCGGCTGCACGACCCCTCCTCAGAGCGATTGGTCACCGCCGCAGCACTGCTGCCGG
This sequence comes from Nocardioides sp., assembly GCA_002729525.1. Taxonomy (GTDB): domain Bacteria; phylum Actinomycetota; class Actinomycetes; order Propionibacteriales; family Nocardioidaceae; genus Nocardioides. Next base: position 5,058 of record PBYI01000061.1, on the reverse strand, counting down.
TCGCCCGGTGGGCGCCGTTCAACCTGACCCTGCTCATACCCGGCACCTCGCCCTACGACCAGCACCGCATCCCCCAGCGGATCCTAGGCATGCCGGCCGCACTGCTGAGCCAAGACCTGATCGCCGCCACAGCGGCTCTCGGTCTCATCATGAGACGAGCCGCGCGGCGAACGTGACGGCCCACCGTCGGCGGCACGCCACGACCCGCCGGACCCATTCGGTCGTCGCTCTGAGCCAGGGCGGCGGACGACCCTCGACTCCCCCAAAGGTCTTGCCCTGAGCTGTCTGGCGTGTTGTACTCGGAGTACAAACCCGTCGTTGAAACGAGAGGTACCTCTGGGTTCCTCAAACCTGATGGGAGCACCACACCTCCGGTCAGCGCCCTCGCGGGACGCCTCAGGCGAGGTGCGCCAGATCCCCGACAGGAGTGCAGCGGCGTGGACGGGCGCCTCCTAACGAGGGCGCCATGAACACCAACCCGGAGAGTGCCGATGAACAACCAACAGCTGACCTACAGCCCGTTCGATCCCGACATCATCGTCGACCCCTACCCGGTCTACCGGGAGCTTCGCGATCAAGCACCCGCCTACTGGTCGGTGCAGGCGAACACGTGGGTGCTCAGCCGCTACGACGACGTCTGCGCAGCTCTCGCCGACCCGGCGACGTACTCGTCTGCGTCCGGGATCTTCCCGACCCCTCCGGGGGTGGACATGACCCAGTTGTTCCTGCCCATGCTGATCATGACCGATCCACCGCGGCACACCGCGTTGCGCAAGATCGTCACCAAGGCGTTCACCCCCCGGCGAATCGCCGAACTCGAGCCGCACATCCACACCATCGTCGACGACCTTCTCAACGACTCTCCAGACTCGGGCGGGTGGGACTTCGTCTCCGGGTTCGCCGGCCCCCTCCCCGCCATCGTGATCGCCGACATGCTCGGCGTGCCACGCGCAGACCGTGACCGGTTCCGCACCTGGTCCACCACCCTGATCCAGTCCAACCCAACCCGTGGCGAGTTCGGCCCCGGCCTGGACGCCGCGGCGTCGCTCTACGAGTACTTCTCAGGGTTTCTCGCGGAAAGACGCGCGCGCCCGCAGGACGACCTCATGAGCGCGCTGGTTCAGGCCGACGCCGACGGCGAACGCCTCAGCGAGGAGGAACTCCTCGGCTTCTGCCTGCTCCTACTCGTGGCCGGACACGAGACCACCACGAACCTGCTCTCCAACAGCGCGGTCGTGCTCGCTCAGCATCCCGATAGCCGCCGGCAGCTGGCGGACCGCCCAGACCTCGTCCCCGGCGCCGTCGAAGAACTGCTCCGCTACGACTCCCCAGTCCAGGGCCTCTCGCGCACCCTGACCCGCCCGGTCGACCTGCACGGACAACACATGGCGACTGGCCAGACCGTGCTGCTTCTCTTCGGCTCCGCCAACCGCGACGAGCAAGCCTTCGCCCAGGCCGATCACTTCGACCTCCATCGCGCACCCGAACGACAGGTCGCGTTCGGACGCGGGATCCACTTCTGTCTCGGCGCGGCGCTGGCGCGGATCGAAGCACGCATCGCACTGCAGACACTCCTCGCCCGCCAGCCGGACTGGGACGTCGACCTGGACTCGGCCGTTCGACTCCGCTCCGGCCCCATCCGCGGCTACGTGTCCCTGCCCCTGGAATAGCTCAACTCGGCGCAAGCGGCAGCCACAGGATCAGCCCGTCAGCGGCCGACCGAGGCACTCTCTCCCATTGCTCGTGCTCGACGCTCCATCGCCGCCAAACCGCGCCTGTGCAGCAGCCACCCGGCGACGACCAGCAGCGCACCGAACGCTAGGAACCCGAGGTCCCACGACAGCGGGGAACCGACGTCGTCGCGCACGTGGTGAACACCGAGGAGGTGGTGATCCACGACGCCCTCCACCAGGTTGAATATCCCCCAGCCCGCAAGAACCAGGCCGAAGTGGAAGGACCAACTCGGAGCGAAACGGCCTTCGCGCCAAGCCTTGATTGCCGTGATGGAGCCAGCCAGGACCAAGACCCACGTCGCCACATGGAAGAAGCCGTCAGCCAAGGTGTTCACCTCCAGGCCCGCCACAGTGTTCGTCGGATAGTCCTCGACGTGGCTGACCATGTGATGCCACTGAAGCATCTGGTGCAGCACGATGCCGTCGATGAACCCGCCGAATCCAAGACCGTAGAGCAGACCCGAGGCCTTCGAAGGCATCCGCGGAGGCCTTGGCGCTCCTGTATCCGTGTCCACGCCCAGCGTGTACCCGACGGGCACCTGGTCATGCCCGCAACTCTCCACGGGGACATGGCGGGTTGGTACGCTCGCGACCCGCCGTTATGGTTGGTACATGCAATCAGTGCGGCCGAGGGCCGACCGCGTCTCGGTGGAGGGCATCGAGCAGGAGCTGACGTTGTTGGTCCGTCGTGCCCAGAAAGTGCACTTGCGCGGTGGCCCTAGCGAGCAGGTCGTGGAGAGGGCCGCCTACGGGATCCTCGCGTGGCTCCATGACACCGGCCCGCTGCGGCCCAGTGACCTGGCAGCGCACTTCCATCTGGATGCCTCGACCATCAGCCGACAGGTCGCCTCCTTGGAGCAGGCAGGCCTGGTCGCGCGCGAACCCGACGCCGAGGACCGGCGCGCTCTCCGGCTGCGGCTCACCGAGCACGAACGTCAGGTCGGTGACCCACAGCTGGTTCGGAGCCGTGGCGGTGAAGTCGCGGCCCACGAGGTCGGGATGTCGCGGAACGCCGGGCTCGGGCCGGGTGGTGCGGACCAGCTTGGTCCTGCGGACACCTTCGATGCCGGCGGTGCGCATCAGCCGGGCGACCTGGTCGCGCCCTACGTCGTGACCGACGCGTCTGGCGGCCTTCCAGATCTTCCTCGCGCCATAGACCCGGTAGTTGTCCTCCCACAGCTGTTTCACGACGGGTCCCAGCACGGCGTCGCGCTGGGCCCTGGCCGATGGTGCCCGTCGCTGGCGGGCATTGACCTCGTAGTAGCTGCTCGGGGCCACCTGCAGCACACTGCAGATGAGCTCGACCCCCAGGCGCCGGCCCGCGACGACGTCGTCACGGTTGGCGTCGATGAACGCGGCTACTTCTTGTGCTGGCGGTCGAGCTCCGCCCCGAAGAAACTGGCTGCCCTCTTCAAAATCTCGTTGGCCCTCTTGAGCTCCCGGATCTCCTGCTCGAGCGCTTTCATCTTCGCTGCATCACTCGTGCTGACCCCCGCGACGTGGCCCTCGTCGACGTCGGCCTGACGCACCCAGGACCGCACCGACTCGATGCCGTACCCCAGCTGCGCCGCGACCCGCTGGATCGTGCCGTGCTCGGTGCCCAACTCGGCACGCAACGTCCTGACCATCCGCACCGCAGCGGCCTTCTCATCCGGGCTGTAGCGACGCGTGGTCGGCTTCCCCGGGGTGGTGTCCTTCGGCATGAGTCCATCCTCGTTTCCAAACGATGGAGACTCCAACCAACCCAGTGCGGTTCACCGCTTGCCGGCGGCCACGGAGTGGGCGCCCGCGCCATCGAACAGGTCGCCGCTGGACCCGGTGCCGCCGACGATGCCCCGTACGCCGACGAGGACCACCAGTGCCACGATCGCCAGCGACAGGAGCCGGGCCGGCTTGCTCGCGCTCATCGGCCCACTCCTCCCGTGGTTGACGCGATCGGGCTCGACGATCCTGCTGCCCGCGCCGCAGGGGTAGTGCCGGGTGGGGGTGGTCGCAGCGCCGGTCGATCCGTCGACGATGGCGGCCCGGCCGCGGCCGCGGTTCCCAGCTTCTCCGCGCTCCCGTCGACCTTCTGGTCGTCGAGCAGCTCGAGGAGGTCGCCGGCCTCCGAATCGGCGTCCACGGAGAGTGCCCGGGCGTGCAGGCCCAGCCGCTCCGCGTCGAGGACGGCCCGCTTCTGCTCCCAGGCCGGCAGCACGCCGCTGGCCTTGAAGGCCTCGTGCTCGCACACGTAGGCCTTCTGGCGTGGCGTAGGTGGCTGCACGGGAACGATCGGGCCACACCCGATCGCGTCCGCGCTCGCGACGAACCGCGGGTAGGCGAGCTGGTGGTCGCGCCACCTCTCCCGGAGCTCCACCAACTGCTGGACGGACCTCATCAGGCACCGCCCGCGCGATCGCTTCGACTTCTGTCCACGGGATCACCTCGACCGGGTTGTGCCAGCCGCCGTCGACGCCGAACCCGAGCCCGCCAGCCGTGCCGACGATCCCCCCCCCCTCTTCTCCGGGTCGAGGTGATGGGTGCCCGACCAGCCGGCCTCCCGGGCGTGGGCGACCTCGGCAGGGTCGATCAGGATCGAGGTCAGCGGCCAGCCCGACCACGACCGCAGCAGCTCGTGCTGCCGCCTGCGACCGGTCACGATGGTCGGCTGGCTCGCCATCACGCCACCTCGACGTCGGCACCCTCACCAGTGCTGCCGGCGTCGTCGTTGGAGTCGGTTTCGAGCTGGCGCAGTCGACGTACCGTCGCCTGGTCGAGTCCGGTCAGCCGCATGACATCCTTGACCGCGAGCCGCTCCGCAAGGAGTCGCTCGATCGCGGCCGCGGCCGCGATCTCCGCATCCGTGACCGCCTGCTCGGCCTGCGACCTCTCTTCCCAGGCGACCTCCACGTCGACCGACGCCTCATCGATGCGCCGTTCCCGGGCCAGCTGGTCCGGGTCCAACTTCAGCCTTCGCTCCCGCGCCGCCTTCAGTCGGGCATCCCGAGCCCGATCGCGACCCGCCAATGCCTGCGTCGCCTTCCCCATCGGGGACCACCTCTCCCTTGATCGTCACGTCACGGAAACCCACCGCGACCCCTTCACAAGCAAGAAGCAACCTCGACCGATCCGGATCGGACACCTCGACCCCGACGAATTTCGACCACCACCGACCCCTGAATCGCGCTGGGTTTGGTTCCGCTTGATGAGTCAGGATGGGAACGATGGCCAGGGACACGAACGAGAGGCGTGAGCGGGCGGTCCGGATGGTCGCCGAGGTTCGCTCCGAGCACCCGCACGAGACGGCCGCGCTGCGGCATGTCTCGGGGCTGTTGGGGATGAACGT
>PBYI01000060.1 GCA_002729525.1 Nocardioides sp. | reverse complement strand
GAAATTATTGAGTAATTTTTTATATACAGGGAATTTGCTTGACAAGGCTTATTCCCTGTTTTAAAAAGAGCTTCATTTCGATATTGGAGTACAAATGAAAGCAAATAGGTTAAGAATTAAGCTTAGAGCTTACGATTACAATATTCTTGATACTTCGGTTCAAGAGATTGTTCAAACTGCTAAGAATACAGGTGCTAAGGTGGCAGGTCCGATCCCTATGCCGACTGAAATTAATAAGTACACTGTTCTTAGAGGTCCGCACGTAAATAAAAAGTCTAGAGAGCAGTTCGAGATGAGAACGCACAAAAGACTTGTAGATATTATTGACCCTACTCAACAAACAGTTGATAGCCTAATGAAGTTAGATCTTTCAGCGGGTGTTGACGTAGAGATCAAATACTAGTATAAGAAGCAAACTTTGTTTGTTTAGTTAAATATTAACCATGAATGCATCCCAATAAGTGGGTGATGCTGTGGAGGCAAAATGTCAGAAGCAACTAAAATAAGCTTGCCAGCTCTTTATGGAAAGAAAGCTGGTATGACACGTATCTTCGATGAATCAGGCAAGCACATTCCAGTGACTGTCGTTCAATTAATTCCAAATGTAGTATCCCAAGTTAAAACTCTAGAGAAAGACGGCTATAACGCTTACCAGTTGGCCTATTTTGAAAAAAGAGAAAAGCTTGTAAGTAACCCCCTAAAAGGTCACCTTAAGAAGGCTGGCGTTGACAAGGCATTTCATAGATTTGCAGAAGTCAGATCTGAGGAAGTTAGTGAAGAAAACTTGGGCAAAGAGTTGTCCCTAGAAGTTTTCACTCCTAACACATTTGTTGATGTTACTGGTACTTCAAAGGGTAAGGGCTTTGCTGGTGCGATGAAAAGACATAACTTTCAAGGTGGTCCTGCTGCACACGGTTCTAAGTTTCACAGAAGAACTGGTTCAATCGGTAACAGAGCTACTCCTGGTCGTGTTTTCCCTCAAAAGAAAATGCCTGGTCACATGGGTGTTGAAACAAAAACTATCCAAAACCTTCAAGTTGTTGAAGTCAATGAAGAGCAAGGTTACATGCTAATTAAAGGCTCTTTACCTGGCTCCAAGAATGGTTTTGTGAAAATCGCAAAGGCGCTTAAAAAGTAGGGGTAAATTATGGCTGAAATAACATTAGTAAATTCAAAATTTGAAAAGTCAGGTTCCCTTGAAACAAATGTTTCTCTTGATCCTGAACAAATAAGTGCACCAGCTGTTCACCAAGTAGTTAAAGCTACTTTGGCGGGTAGAAGACAAGGTAATGCTTGTACAAAAAATAGAGCAAAAGTAAGAGGCGGTGGATCTAAGCCTTTCAAGCAAAAGGGAACAGGTCGAGCACGTCAGGGTTCATCTAGATCACCAATAATGGTTGGTGGGGGAACTGTATTTGGTCCAACTCCACGTGATTTTGCTCAAAAAGTTAACAAGAAAATGATGAATAAAGCTATTCAATCAATTCTTGCAGACAAGATGCAGGCCGGAAAGCTAACTGTTGTAGAGTCTTTTGATTCTAACGGTAAGACTAAAGAAATGTTCAAAACTCTTACAGAGAAGAACTTACTTCCAGGATTGGTTGTTACTGAACAAAAAGACAGTAAGGCGATTTTGGCAGCTAGAAATATAAGAAACGCGAAAGCTATGGCAGTTGAAGGATTCAGTGTTTATGAAGCAGTGAAGTTTGAAAACTTGATCATTGAAAAAGCGGCTTTAGAAAAACTATTAAGCAGGTTGGGGTAATTATGCATTTAGAACAAGTATTAATTAAACCATTACTTACAGAGAAGACCTCACTTGAAACTGAAACGACTAACAGATATGCGTTTTTGGTTCAACCAAAGGCAAGCAAAAACCACATTAAAAGTGCTGTGGAGCAATTGTTCGATGTGAAAGTAATGAACGTTAAAACAGCAGTTTTACCTGGAAAGGTAAAAAGGGCAGGCCGTCATACAAAAAAGTCTCAATCTTATAAGAAGGCTTATGTTCAAATTGCTGAAGGTCAAAAACTAGAACTATTTAAAGGTATATAAGAGGCTATTATGGGCATTAAAAGATTTAAACCTACATCTCCATCGTTAAGGAAAATGGCAGTCTTAAGCTCTGATGGTTTAACTAAAACAGTTGAACCATTGAAGAGGTTTATGGCCAAAAAAACCAAAACAGCTGGTAGAAACGCTTTTGGTAGAATCACTTCAAGAAGAAGAGGTGGTGGACATAAGCAGAAGTACAGAATTATCGATTTCAAAAGACAGAAAACTGATATCCCTGCAACTGTTAAGGCTATCCACTACGATCCAAATAGAACATGTAATATCGCATTATTGGCTTATGCCGATGGTGAGAAAGCATATATTTTGGCTCCAAATGGTCTTACTGTAGGTGATACAGTAATCTCATCTGAAAGTGCAGATATTAAAGTTGGAAACTCTAAACTTCTAAAAGACATACCTGTTGGAACATTGGTCCACAACGTAGAACTTCACCCAAAAAGTGGTGGTCAAATGGCCAGATCTGCTGGTGCGTATGCACAGCTAATGGCTAAAGAAGGAAAAGAGGCTCTTTTAAGATTACCTTCAGGTGAGCTTAGAAAAGTAAAAAGTAATTGTCGTGCAACAATCGGCCAAGTTGGTAATCTTGAGCATGAGCAAGAGAACATTGGTAAGGCCGGTAAAAATAGACTTAGAGGTAGAAGACCTAAGGTTCGTGGGGTTGCAATGAACCCAGTAGATCACCCACATGGTGGTGGTGAAGGTCGAACATCTGGTGGTAGACACCCTGTTACACCATGGGGTAAGCCAACTAAAGGTGCTAAGACTAGAAAAAATAAACGAACTAACAAGTTCATCGTTAAGAGAAGAAAGTAATTTAGGAGAATATAAATGGCTCGTTCGATTAAAAAAGGTTTCTTTGTTGACTACCATCTTCTTAAAAAAGCTGATGAGGCAAAGGCAGAAGGAAAGGCAAACAAAGTTATTAAAACGTGGTCCAGAAGATCAACAATTATTCCTGATTTTATTGGTCTAACTTTTGCTGTACACAATGGTAAGAAATTTATCCCTGTTTACGTTACTGACAATATGGTTGGTCACAAGCTTGGTGAATTTTCTTTGACCAGAACTTACTACGGCCATGGTGCTGATAAGAAAGGTAAAAAATAGGTAGGTCAATATGATAGTTGTAAAAAATAATAGTGTTAGCAAATCTGCTAGAAAGGTTAGACAAGTTTCTGACCTAATTAGAAGAAAGAAAGTTGAAGAGGCCCTAAGAATCCTTCGTTTCAACGACAAGAAAGAAATTTCAATCATGCTTACGAAGCTACTTAACAGTGGTCTTCAAATCGCATCAGACAGCGAAAAGTACGATCTTGATAACTTAATTGTTGAAACTATTGAGGTTAACGAAGGACCTACTTTGAAGAGGATTCAGCCTCGTGCCCAAGGTAGAGCTTTCAGAATCAGAAAAAGAACAAGTTACGTAACAGTGGCTCTTAAAGAAGCATAAGGAAGTAAATAATGGGACAAAAAGTACATCCATACGGTTTTAGATTAGGCTATATTAAGGATTGGCATTCTAATTGGTACTCTAAAGATAACTACGGTGCCACTCTTCAAGAGGACTTAAAGATTAGAAAATATATTGAAAAGAATCTTTCTAACGCTGCTATTGCAAAAACTGAGATAACCAGAACATCGGACCAAGTTAAAGTCACTGTATATTCTGCGAAACCAGGCGTTGCAATTGGTAAGAAAGGTGCTGGAATCGATAAAATCAGAAACGATCTAAAGAAAATAACAGCTGGAACTCTTTTCTTTAATATTGCAGAAGTAAAAAGACCGGATGCTGAGGCAAAGTTGATTGCAGATAATATCGCCAGCCAACTTGAAAAAAGAGTTGCTTTTAGAAGAGCTATGAAAAAAGTTATGACGCAAGCTTTCCGTTCTGGCGTTAAAGGAATTAAAGTGAAGTGTAGCGGCAGACTTGGTGGTGCTGAGATGGCAAGAAATGAGGGCTACTCTGAAAGAAAAGTTCCTCTTCACACTCTTCGTGCTGATATTGATTATGACACTTCTGAAGCTTTAACTACCTATGGAAAAATTGGGGTTAAGGTTTGGGTTTATAAAGGTGAAATTTACAAATAAACCCAGTGTTGGATTTTGGTTGTTCGCAGAACAAACAGATTAAGGGCCTAAGGCCCATTACTTGGAAAAGAGGTAAAAAATGTTAAGTCCTAAAAAAGTAAAGTGGAGAAAGCAGCAGAAAGGTAGAATGAAGGGTGCCGCACATAGAGGCAATACGATCACTTTTGGTGAGTTCGCCATTCAAGCTCTTGAGCCAGGATATATTACAAATAGACAAATTGAATCTGCCCGTATTGCAATATCGAGAAAAACTAAAAGGGGTGGTAATATTTGGATTAAAATTTTCCCTGATAAGTCTCTTACTCGTAAACCTGCTGAGGTTAGGATGGGTAAAGGTAAGGGTTCTCCTGACAGTTGGGTTGCAATTGTTAAGCCTGGAAGAGTTATGTTTGAAGTTGGGGGCGTAGAAGGTGAACTCGCAAAAGAAGCATTAAGACTTGCGACTTACAAACTCCCTATAAAAACTAAGATTATAACTAAAGAATAGTGGAATTATTAGGCGAAGTATTATATATACGGCCAATAAATTTTAGAGGTAAAAATCATGCTAAAAATGAGCGAAGTTAATAAATTGGACGCTTCAGCAATAAAAGGTCAGGTTTCAGAGTTAAGAAAGAAACTTTTTGAGCTTAAGTTGCAGAAAGTGACAACAAGCGTAGAAAAGTCACACGAACTAAAAAGCGTAAGAAAAGATATCGCTAGACTTTTAACTGCTTTAAACAGTAAAGAGAGTAAATAATTATGAGTGATTCATCAAAAAGATTTAAAAGAAAGCTTAGAGGAACTGTTGTTAGCGACAAAGCTGATAAGACTATTGTTGTAAGAGTTCAGAGAAGGTTTAAGCACCCTATCTATAGTAAGTTTGTTAATAAGACAAAAAAATACCATGCTCATGACGAGCAAAACCAAGCTAAAATTGGTGACCTTGTAACAATTATAGAGTCAAGACCACATTCTAAGACAAAGAAGTGGGAATTGTTCTCTTCAAAATAGAAAAGTTTATTTGGGAGAATTCCGATGATACAAATGCAATCAAAATTAGAAGTGGCGGACAATTCTGGCGCTAGAGTAGTGAAGTGTGTAAAGGTACTTGGCGGCTCTAAAAGAATGTCAGCTAAACTAGGCGATGTTGTGGTGGTCGCAGTTCAACAGGCTTTGCCTGGTGGAAAGATTAAAAAAGGCGACGTTAAGAAAGCTGTAATCGTTAGAACAAAATATCCAGTGAGAAGGGAAGACGGTTCATATATCCAATTTGATAACAACAGTGTTGTTATCTTGGGAACACAGGGACAAGATCCTGTGGGGACTCGTATCTTTGGACCAGTTGCTAGAGAACTTAGAAATAAAAACTATACTAAGATCTGCTCCCTTGCTCCAGAAGTTCTTTAAATTAATAGGTGATTTATGCAAAAATTAAAAGTAAATGACGAAGTAATTATTTTGGCAGGAAAAGATGCTGGCAAAAAAGGAAAAGTTAAGAAGATCAACGCTAAGAAGAAACTAGTTATGGTTGAGGGCGTTAACATATTTAAGAAAGCTGTAAAGCCAACTCAAGAAAATCCAAATGGCGGTTTTGCTGATGTTGAGAAGGGCGTTCATGTGAGCAATGTTGCTGTAGTTTCACCAAAGACTGGTGGCCCAACTAGAGTAAGAATTGAAAACAAAGATGGAAAAAAAGTTAGAGTCGCGACTAAATGTGGCTCTGAGTTAAAATAGTAGAGGTTGTCCATGGCAAGTAGACTAAGAACTCTGTATACATCAGAGGTAAAAAAGAAAATGATGGACAAGTACAGTTATAAAAACGTTCATCAAATTCCAAAACTGGAAAAAATTGTACTTAATAGTGTTACTCGTGACGCTGTAACAAATGGAAAGGTTGTAGAAAGCATCGTTTCCGACTTGGCGGCTATTTCCGGGCAAAAGCCTGTTATTGCTAGAGCTAAGAATTCAATCGCATCTTTTAAATTGAGAGAAGGTCAAGCTTTGGGTGCTTCTGTTACACTTAGAGGTGACAGAATGTACGAATTCCTAGATAGACTCATTTCCTTTTCTCTTCCGAGAGTAAAAGACTTTAGAGGTCTTAACCCAAAAGCATTTGATGGCAAGGGGAATTACACTCTTGGTGTTAAAGAACAAATTATGTTCCCTGAAATTAACTATGACAAAATAGATAAAATCAGAGGGATGGGGATCTCTTTCATAACTACTGCAAACTCTAATGAGGAAGGTAGAGATCTTTTAAAAATGTTCGGCATGCCGTTCAAGGAAAAATAAGGAAGTAAGCATGGCAAAGATAAGTGCAATTGCAAAAAATAATAGAAGAAGAGAAATGGCTGAAAAAGGTGAAGCTAAGAGAGCTGAACTAAGAGCTAAAATCAGTGACCCTGAAACTGGTGATGCTGAGAGACTAGAGCTTCAAAAGAGGCTTCAAAAGCTTCCTCGTGACACTAGTCGGATTAGAGTAAGAAATAGATGTGAGCTCACAGGAAGACCGAGAGGTGTTTATCGTGACTTCAGACTTTCAAGAATAAAGTTTAGAGAACTTGCACACCAAGGTATGATTCCGGGTGTTACAAAGTCTAGTTGGTAGGAGAAATAAATTATGATGACTGATCCATTGGCAGATATGCTTACTAGAATTAGAAATGGGATGAGAGCTGGCCATGCAAAAGTAGATATCCCTGCTAGCAAAATGAAAGCTAACGTTTGTAAAGTTCTTAAAGAAGAAGGCTTTATTAAAAATTTTAAAATTGTAGCGAAAGACAACACAGTAACGATTCGTGTAGCTCTTAAAGAAGGTGCTTTAGTAGGTCTTCAAAGAGTTTCTAAGCCGGGTCTTCGCGTTTATAAAGGATACAGAGAAATGCCACGTGTTCTAAGTGGACTAGGGATTTCTGTAGTTTCAACGTCTGCAGGTGTTGTTTCTTCACGTAAAGCTAAAGCAATGAAGCTTGGTGGAGAAGTTCTCTGCAATGTTTGGTAGGAGTTAAACATGTCAAGAATAGGTAAGAAACCAGTTGAAGTACCTGAGAAGGTTAACGTTACAATAAAAGAAAGATTGGTTGAGGTTAAGGGCCCAAATGGTGTTTTAACTTACACTCACAATCCTGAAGTAGAAGTTGCTCAGAAAGAAAACACTTTGGTTGTTACTCCAATTGATAGCTCGAATAAAAGTAGAGCTTTGTGGGGGCTAACAAGAACCCTTCTATCAAATATGGTTGAAGGTGTGACAAACGGATTCACGAAGTCACTTGAATTTAATGGTGTTGGTTATAAAGCTGCTGTATCAGGTAGTAAGTTGACTTTAAATTTGGGTTACTCACATCCAATTGATTATGATCTTCCAGAAGGTGTAACTGCTAAAGTTACAAGAAACGTCATTGACATTTCTGGAGCTAATAAAGAGTTAGTTGGGTTTACTGCTGCAAAGATTCGTTCTTTTAGACCGCCTGAGCCTTACAAAGGTAAAGGTATTAAGTATGCAGATGAAACAATCATAAGAAAGGCTGGTAAAGCAGGTGCCAAGAAGTAGGTGAATTATGAGAAAAACATATAAGAAAATTAAAAATGCTTCTAAGGCTAAAATCTATAGAAGAAAGCTTTCAATTCGTAACAAGATTACAGGTACAACTGAGAGACCAAGGATTTGTGCTACGAAAACAAATAAAAACCTTTATGTTCAGGTTATCGACGACACAAAAGGTGAAACTATTGTTTCTGTACAGACTTTTGGTAAGCAAGCAAGCGAAGGTCGTGCAAATGTTGAGGGTGCGAAGGCTGTTGGAGCGGATGTCGCAAAAGCACTTTCTGGTAAAAATATTAAGAATGCGGTTTTTGATAGAAACGGAAGAAAGTATACAGGCGTAATAGCAGCTCTTGCCGATTCAATCAGAGAAAACGGAATTCAGATTTAATAGGGGTAATAAATGACTGATAATACTGAAACTAAAGAAGCTAAACCTTCTGAAAAGAAAGCTCCAAGAGGGAGAAAAGGTTCTAAGCCAGCTCCAAAGAAAAGCACAGAAGTTGTTGCTGATGTTGAGGAAAGAGTTGTTGCCGTTAACCGCGTTGCTAAAGTTGTTAAAGGTGGTAGACGTTTTTCTTTTTCTGCTCTTGTAATTGTGGGCGATATGAAAGGAAGAGTCGGATTTGGCCTTGGAAAGGCTAAAGAAGTTCCTGATGCAATCAGAAAAGCTAGCCAAGAGGCTGCTAAGAAAATGGTATATATTCCAATTGAAAAAGGAACGATACCACACACAATACTTGGCGAATTTGACGCTGGAAAAATTCTTTTTCACCCAGCTGCTGAAGGTACAGGTATTAAAGCTGCAGGTGCTTGTCGTACAATTCTTGAGCTTGCGGGTGTAAAGGATGTTTTGACCAAGTCCCTAAGAGGCTCTAACCCACACAATGTTGTAAAGGCTACTTTTGCTGCCCTTAAAGGTTTGAGGTCTGTAGAGGAAATTGCTAAGGCTAGAGGCGTTGAGACCAAGGGTCTACGTATTAGTAGAACAAGATAATAAAATCTCAGAGGAATTATGAGCACTATAACAGTTAAATTGAAAAAAAGTCCGATTTCTTGCACTGAAAAGCAAAAAGCGAATGTTAGAGGTCTTGGACTTAGAAAAATTGGATCAGTTAAAACATTGGAAAACACGCCATCAGTTAGAGGAATGATTAAAAAAATCATTCATATGGTGGAAATTGTTGAAGAAAAATAAAAAAATTATTTGAGGTAGAAAATGTTAACTCTAAATAACTTGAAGAGCCCTAAAGGTGCACACAAGAATATTAAAAGAATCGGCCGTGGTCAGGGTTCTGGCTGGGGTACTCAGGCTGGTAAAGGACACAAGGGTCAAAAAGCAAGATCTGGTGGTGGCGTTAAGCTTGGATTCGAAGGCGGGCAAATGCCAATCTACAGAAGACTTCCTAAGCGTGGCTTCTCAAATGCTCCTTTTAAGACTGAATACGCAGTTTTAAACCTTGGTCGTATCGCTGAGAAATTTTCTGAAGGTGATGTTACAAGAGAGCTTTTGGTAGAAAAAGGCTTGCTAAGTGGTAGATTTAAGTCTTTACCGATTAAGGTATTGGGTAAGGGAGAGCTTACGAAAGCTTTAACTTTCAAGGGAATTGCTAAGTTCTCTAAGAATGCTGAAGAAATGATCACTAATGCTGGTGGAAAGATAGAAGTTCAAGAGAACAAGGAAAGCAAGTAATGGCTGGAGCTCAGGGAAAACTTGAAGAGCTTAGAAAAAGGGTATTATTTACCCTTTTTATCTTAGGCGTATTTAGGATTGCAACACAGGTACCCACTCCTGGTGTAGATAGTTCTGCATTAACCTCCTTTTTTGAGGGGATGCAGGGCTCCGTATTTGGTGTGTTTAATAACTTCACCGGTGGTGCTCTAGAGCGCTTTTCTGTTCTTGCCCTTGGGATTATGCCTTATATTACCTCCTCAATTATTTTTAGCCTTTTAACGGTTTCTTTTCCGGCACTGGGTGAGATTCAAAAAGAACCAGATGGACATAAGAAGATTCAGCAGTGGACTCGTTACGCTACAGTACTACTATGTGTTATACAGGGCTATGGCCTTGCTGTTGGGTTAGAGGCTCTAAAAAGTCCAAGCGGTATGCCAATTGTGCTTGAACCCGGTATGGGATTTAGAGGTTTAACGGTTATATCTCTTACTGCAGGAACAATGTTTGTTATGTGGCTAGGCGAACAAATTACCGAAAGAGGTATTGGTAATGGTATCTCTTTGATTATCTTTGCTGGTATTGCGGCTGGAATACCAAGTGGTATTAGAGACACATTAAATCTTTTTCAAAACGGTGAACTGTCAGGACTTAATCTTGGTCTTGTTGCAGCTATCATGTTTGTTTCGTTTTGGATCATAATCTATACAGAGAAAGCATTTAGAAAGATACCTGTTCAGTATGCAAAAAGGGTTGTCAACAATCGAGTATTTGGTGGGCAGAGCTCGCATCTTCCTGTGAAAATTAATATATCTGGAGTGATGCCTCCTATTTTTGCTTCAGCACTCCTTGGCTTCCCAACTACTGTCTCCCAATTCATTCCAGAAGGAAGTGGAATGAAAATGTATTTTGATACGATTCAGCAATCGCTTTATCCTGGGAAGACACTTTATAATGTAGTGTTTGTGGCCCTCATTATCTTCTTCTGCTATTTTTATGCTCAAATTCAATTTAAGACTAAAGATATTTCTGAGTCACTTAAGAAGAACGGTGGTTTTATTCCAGGTATTAGACCTGGAGAAAAAACGGCTGAATTTTTAGATAATGTCGTAAATAGGCTTACGCTTGTTGGTGGGGTTTATATTTCCATTATTTGTATTATGCCTGCGATCCTTTTTAATGTAGCTAAGGTTCCATTTTATTTTGGCGGTACATCCCTTTTAATTCTGGTGGGTGTTGCAATTGATACAATGGCACAGGCAGAGAGCTTTATGATTTCACAAAGGTATGATACTGCGTATAAATCTCGTGGCAAGTACAGTGGAGCTAGAAGGTTCTAATGAAGCAAAACTTGATATTCCTTGGTGCACCCGGTTCCGGGAAAGGAACGCAGTCAGCTAAACTAGTTGAATCCAAAGGCTATGAGCATGTTTCGACAGGGAACCTTCTACGTGCCGAAATTCAAAAAGAATCAGAACTTGGAAAGACAGTAAAAGAAGTTATGGCAAACGGCCAACTAGTCTCTGACGAGTTGGTTGTTGAATTATTAAAAACTAATTTAAACCTTGAGAGCAAAGCCTACATATTTGATGGTTATCCAAGAAATATTGATCAGGCAAAAACCCTTGAGGACATTTTGAGTGGTTTTCCGTATTTAGCAGTCTATTTTAAGATTGATACCGAAAAAATGGTTGAGAGGCTAACAAATCGCCGAACGACGAAGGACGGTAAGTATATTTACAATCTTAAAACAAATCCTCCTAAGCAACCTGGTATCTGTGATGTGACAGGTGAAGAGTTGGTTCAGAGAAAAGATGATACGGAAGCGGTTGTTAGAAGTAGAATGGAAGTATTCAATTCGACCATGAATGAGGTTCTTGAATACTATTCAGAGGCGAATAAACTTGTTAAGGTTGATGCTGATCAATCAATGCAAGTAGTTTATGACGCAATAATTAAGAAAATAGAACAATAACCAAATTTGTTTATTGCCATTGTTATACATTTTGTATATACAAGGGTGTTCAAATCATAGGTGAATTAATGGCAGAAGTTAAAGGTGACATTCTAGAGGTAGAAGGCGAGGTTCTTGAGCTTTTGCCGAACACAAAGTTTAGAGTGAAGCTGCCAAATGGACATGTAATTTTGGCACATATAAGCGGTAAAATGAGAATGAACTTTATAAAAATTCTTCCTGGGGACAAGGTGCTTGTTGAAATTAGTAAGTACGACTTGAGCAAGGGAAGGATTATATATAGAAGCAAAGGGTAAATAAAATGAAAGTAAGGGCAAGTGTAAAGAAAATCTGTAAAGACTGCAAAGTAATAAAAAGAAAAGGTGTTTTGAGGATCATTTGCAAGGCAAACCCAAGACACAAGCAAAGACAAGGTTAGTAGGAGAGCGTAATGGCTAGGATATTAGGTGTAGATTTACCAAGAAATAAGAAAATGAAAATCGCAATCAGATCACTCTATGGTGTTGGGCCGAAAATCGGTCTTGAGGTTTTAGAGAAGGCTGGTGTTGATGGTGATCTTAACTCAACTGAGTTGAGTGAGGAGCAAGTGAATAATATTAGGCAAGCTCTAGATGATTATACTGTTGAAGGCGATCTGAGAAGAGAAGTTGGTTTAAATATTAAAAGATTGAAAGACCTAGGCTGCTACAGAGGTATTAGACATAGAAAAAGTCTTCCGTGTAGAGGTCAAAGAACCCACACTAATGCTAGAACTAGAAAAGGCAAGTCTGTGGCTATCGCAGGTAAAAAATCAATCAGGCAAATGAAATAACAGGAAAATTTTATGGCTAAGCAATCTGGTAAAACTGGTAAGAAAAAAACTAAAAAGAACGTTCCACATGCTGTATGTAGCATCCAGGCTTCTTTTAACAATACAATTGTTACCTTCACTGACCCTGCAGGCAATGCTTTAGCATGGGCGTCAGCTGGTGGGTTAGGTTTCAGAGGATCAAAAAAATCAACTCCTTTTGCTGCTCAGGTGGCATCTCAGGAGGCTGCAAAAAAAGCGATGGAGCACGGTGTTTCGTCTGTTGACGTAAAAGTGAAAGGTCCAGGAGCTGGTAGAGAAAACGCTATTAGAGCTTTATTGTCTGTTGGCCTTAAAATAACTTCTGTTGCAGATAAGTCTCCTATGCCACATAATGGCTGTAGAGCACCAAAAAGAAGAAGAGTTTAATATTTAATTAAGGGAGTTGATTCAATGTCAATTAATAACACATTCTCCGCCAAAAACTGGATCGATATGATCCGTCCGACAGCACTTGAAGTTGATAAGGACGCTTTGACGCCTAATTACGGAAAGTTTGTCGCGAAACCTCTAGAGAGAGGGTATGGTTTAACATTGGGGAATTCTCTAAGAAGAGTCCTACTTTCTTCCCTGCAAGGTGCTGGTATTGTTGCTGTCAAAATTGATGGCGTAGAGCATGAGTTTGGTACCATAAACAATGTAAAAGAAGAAGTTTCAGAAATTATTCTTAACCTAAAAGAAGTTAAGTTTAAAATTATCGATAAAGAAGAGGTTAATCTAATCCTTGAGAAAAACTCTGAGGGTGCAGTGAAGGCTTCTGATATTGCAGAAAATGCAAATGTTGAAGTTCTTAACCCTGAGCACACAATTTGTAATATTTCTTCTGGTGGTTCAATCAGGATGGAAATCAAGGTTGCTCGTGGTAAAGGATATGTTTCGGCACTTGATAATAAAGAGAAGTTTGACCTACCTATTGGTTGGATGTTCCTAGACACTCTTTTTTCCCCTGTAAACAGAGTTAACTATACTGTAACTAACGCTAGGGTTGGAAAGAGAACTGACTATGACAAACTAACTCTTGAAGTATGGACAAATGCAGGTATTGATCCACATGATGCCGTAGCTTTCTCTGCTAAAATTCTAAGAGACCAGCTTGCTGTTTTCTTGAACTTTGAGGATGAAGAGACTCCAGTTGAGATTAAGACTGCCCAGGCGACAACGACTTCATCTCCTACGAATGAAGCACTGCTTAAGCCTGTATCTGAATTGGAACTTTCTGTAAGATCTGCAAACTGCTTGCAAAATGCTAATATTAAGTATATTTACGAACTCGTTTCTAAGACCGAAGGTGAAATGTTGAGAACAAAGAACTTTGGCCGTAAGTCGTTGAACGAGATTAAAGAAATTTTGACTCAAATGGGTCTAGGTTTAGGTATGAAAGTTGATAGCATAATGAAACAAGTTCAGAATGCTAAAGACAATCAGTAAATCAGGGGAAAGTAATGAGACACTCTAAGCACAAATACAAATTAGGCGTAACGCCATCTCACAGAAAGTCTTTAATGAGAAACCTTGCAATTTCTATGATTGACCATGGAAAAATTAAGACAACTCAGACAAAGGCAAAAGCATTGAAGGGTTATGTTGAAAAACTAGTAACTCTAGCGAAAGAAGATACTGTTCACAATAGAAGACAGGCTTTTTCTAAATTAAACAACAAAGATGCAGTGACTAAGCTTTTTGCTGAAGTTGGTCCTAAGTTTAAAGAAAGAAATGGTGGTTATACAAGAATCATTAAGCTTGCTGACGGCAGAGTTGGTGATGCTTCTAAGATGGGCTTCATTTCATTCGTAGATTAAAAAGAATTTTTATAATTT